>CAVXML010000001.1:0-4262 GCA_963763015.1 uncultured Actinomycetota bacterium
TCGTTCCGTAGCCACGGGGACAGCAGATCCTTCGGGGCGCCCATGTGTGCCCCTCAGTGGGCGCCGAGGCGACGGGCCGCGAGCAGCGCCAGGGTGCGTGCGACGTGGACGACCTCGCCCAGGGGCACGGACTCCCGGGGTGCATGAGCGAGCCGAACGTCACCGGGGCCGTACTGCAGCGTCGGGATGCCGCCCTGTCCGACGTAGAGCCGCAGGTCGGAGCCGTAGGGCGCGGCTGCCTCGAGCGGCCGTGCACCGCCCAGGGCCTCGACCGCGCCGGCCACCTCCCCGGTGAGCCCGTGGTCCCGGGGCAGCCGGCCCGAGGCGAACTGGCCGCCGGGCCACGTCACGCTCGGTGGGTGGTCGCAGAGCCACGGGTCCGCTGCCGACGCCGCGGCGACCGCGACCTCCAGCGCGTCTCGCGCATCGGCCGGATCCTCACCGAGCCGGACCCCCATCCGCCCCCCGGCGGTGAGCAGGTCCGGCACCGAGCTGGCCCAGTCGCCCGACCGCACGGTGCCGACCGAGATGGCGTACGGCAACCGGGTGTCCCCGAACAACGGGTCCGCGTCCCTATTGCGCCTCTCCTCCAGCTCGCGCAGCGCCGCGGCGACGGGCCAGAAGGCGTCGAACGCCGAGACGCCCTCCAGCCGTGTGCTGCCGTGCGCCGCCCGTCCCCGCACGTCGATGCGGAAGGTGAGGGCACCGGCGTTCGCGGTGACGAGTCGGCCGCTCGTCGGCTCGGGGATGACCGCCACGTCGCCGTGGTGACCGCGCCGGAGGGTGGCGAAGGCACCCAGTCCACCGTCCTCCTCGCTCACCACGCTGTGCAGCGCGAGGCGACGCTCGGTCCGCACACCGGAGCGGTGGAGGGCACGTGCCACGGCGAGCGTGGCGGCCACGCCCGCCTTCATGTCGCAGGCGCCCCTTCCGTGCAGGGTGCCGTCCACGATGCGCGCCGAGTACGGCCCTGCCGGGGGCCATGCGGCGAGGTCGCCGACGGGGACGACGTCGACGTGCCCTTGGAGGACGAGGCCCGGACGGCCCTCGCCCTGGCCGGTGCCCACGACGCCGTAGCCCTCGAGCCGAGGTGCCTCCGTGCCCGGGAACTCGGGGTCCGCGCGCAGCCCCTCCAGGTCGAGCGACCACAGGTCGACCTCGAGGCCCGCCTCCTCGTACCAGCGGGCCATGGTGTGCTGGAGCTCGGCCTCGGCGTCCGTGCCCGTGACACTCGGGACCCGCACCAGCTCCACGAGGGTCTCGACGACCTCGTCCTCGTCGACGGCTTCGAGCACCCGCCGTTCCGTGGCGGTGAGGTCGGCGCCCATGGACCGCACTGTATGCCGGGCACCGGCGGCAGGGCGGCTCGGCGTCGGCGGGTAGCGTCGTGTCTCGTGGTGTCCGGGACCACCGACGGGATCCGGACGACGCGAGGAACGAGGGTGCGGTGGGGTCAGGACACGGCCACGAGCACGCGGGGGCGCGGCACCGCTGGAGGCTGCGGGCGGCGTTCGCCCTCGTGACGGGCTTCTTCCTCGTCGAGCTGGTCACCGGCGTCGCGAGCGGCTCCCTGGCGCTGCTCAGCGATGCCGGGCACATGGCTGCCGACGTGGTCGCCCTCGGCGCCGCCCTCGTCGCCACGAGGATCGCCACCCGAGCCGACACGACAGGTCGCCGGACCTTCGGGTCCTACCGCGCGGAGGTCTTCGCCTCCGGGCTGGCCGTCCTGCTCATGCTGGCGGTGGCGGGGTACATCGTCGTCGAGGCTGTGGAGCGCGCCGGCGAGGAGCAGGTCGTCGCGCCGACGGCCATGCTCGTCGTCGGTGGACTCGGGCTGGTCGTCAACCTCGTCGCCCTCGTCCTCCTTCGCGGCGGTGCCGAGGACAGCCTCAACGTCAAGGGCGCCTACCTCGAGGTGGTCGCCGACAGCCTGGGCTCGGTCGGGGTGGTGGTCGCCGGAGTGCTCGTCGCCACGACCGGCTCGTCGCGGTGGGACACCGTCGTCGCCCTGGCGATCGCCGGCTACGTCGCCGTGCGGGCCGTCCTGCTCGGACGTGAGGTGGTGGCGGTGCTCGGGCAGCACGCGCCGGCCGGCATCCACCCGGCCGACGCCGAGGCGGCGCTGCGCGGCGTGCCGGACGTCCTGGACGTCCACGACCTCCACCTGTGGACACTGACCTCGGGCATGCACGTGGCGACGGCGCACCTCGTCTGCCGCGATGGTGCGGATCCGACCCGCGTGCTGACCGACGCCGCCACGATCCTGCGCGAGCGCTTCGCCATGGACCACGCGACGATCCAGGTCGAGCCGAGCAGTGCTCGCGCCTGCGTCGAGACGAGCTGGTGACGGCCACCTCCCTGACGGAATGCCGGTCGGGCGCCGATGGTTGGTCGCGGCGTGACCACCTCCGCCGACGCTCCCGCAACCCGTGCCACAGTCGGTCTGCGCAGCGAGCGGGGACCGGTCCTCCTCGCCGTGATGCTGAGCACAGGGCTCGTGGCCATCGACGCGACGATCCTCGCAGCAGCGGTGCCGGCCGTGGTCGACGACCTGGGCGGTCTCACCCAGTTCCCGTGGCTGTTCTCCGTCTATCTGCTGGCGCAGGCAGTCTCCGTGCCGATCTACGGGAAGGTCGCCGACCTCCACGGGCGCAAGCCGGTCATGCTGCTCGGCGTCGGCCTCTTCGTCGTCGGCTCGCTCCTGTGCGGGGTGTCGTGGTCCATGGGCAGCCTCGTCGCGTTCCGCGCGCTCCAGGGCCTGGGCGCGGGAGCGATCGCCCCCGTCGGCATGACGATCGTCGGTGACATCTACTCCGTCGCCGAGCGGGCCACCGTCCAGGGCTACATCGCCTCCGTGTGGGCGGTCTCCTCGCTCGTCGGCCCGGCCCTCGGTGGCTTCTTCGCCGACTTCACCTCCTGGCGCTGGATCTTCCTCGTGAATCTCCCGCTCGGCGCGCTCGCGTACTGGATGCTGTGGGCCCGGTTCTCGGAGACGCGCGCGGCGCGGGCCCCCGACGAGCCCCGTCCCCGGGTCGACGTGCTCGGCACCGTTCTCCTGCTCCTGGGCACCGTCGCGCTGCTCGTGGCTCTGCTCGAGGGCGGGGTCGTCTGGGACTGGGCATCGCCCACCAGCCTCGTCCTCCTCACGTCGTCCGCGGTCCTGCTCGTGGCATTCGTCCTCGTCGAGCGGCGCGCCCCCGAGCCGGTCCTGCCCCTGTGGGTCTTCCGGCACCGCGTCGTCGGCGCGGCCATGGCCACCTCCCTGGTCGTCGGCGTGCTGCTCCTGGGGCTCACCTCGTACGTCCCCCTGTTCTCCCAGGGTGTCCTCGGGACCGGAGCCATCGTCGCCGGCTTCGCCCTCGCGGCGATGACCATCGGGTGGCCGATCGCCGCCGCGACGTCGGGGCGCCTCTACCTGCGGTTCGGCTTCCGTGCGACCATGCTGCTCGGGTCGGTCGTTGCCGTAGTGGGGGCTGCGTTGCTCCTCACGGTCGACGGATCGAGCTCGGTGCTCCACCTCGCCGCGCCGAACTTCGTCATGGGCCTCGGCTTCGGCTTCGTCGCGAGCCCGGCGATCGTCGCGGCCCAGTCATCCGTCGGGCGGGACCGACGCGGCGTCGCGACCAGTGCGACATTGTTCGCTCGCTCGGTCGGCAGCGCCGTCGGGGTGGCCGCCTTCGGGGCGCTCGCCAATGCCGTGGTCACGGAACGCCTCGGTCGACAGCCGGCCGACCTGGAGTCACTCCCGCCCGGCGTGCTCGACCCCGCCATCGAGGCGGTGTTCCTCGCGTCGTTCATCGTCGCCGTGGTGCTCGTCGCCACGGCTGCACTCATGCCACGCCGGGTCGACGAGGTCGCGGACTGACGATCGTGCCTGGGCCCACCGGTGCGACGAGGCGTGTGACGGTGCGAACAGTGACCGGACGAGCACCCGGAGGCTGACTAGCGTGGAGGGCGAGCGGGAGGCACAGAGCCGGACCGTCGGGGCCCGGCGCCCCACGCCCGAGGAGCAGCTCATGGCACCCACATCCGTCCTGTCGGACACAGCGATCCTCAGACCGGGCCCGCGCCTCACCACGGCATGGGTCCTGTCGTCCGTCGTCCTCGTCCTCATGGCCACGTCCTCCGCTGTCGGTCTCCTCGTCGAGGGGATCTACCCGGAGGAGACCTGGGCTGTCGCGGCCCTCCGCGGCAACGACCTGGTGACACTCGTCCTCGTCGTCCCGGTGCTCGCGCTGGCGCTGGCCGCGAGCCGGCTCCGG
>CAVXML010000002.1:0-72837 GCA_963763015.1 uncultured Actinomycetota bacterium
AGCATCACCTGCCGTTGGAACGTTTAGTGGATGCGGTGGGGGTGGCGTTCGGGCCGGCCTTTGGAGGCTCGCGGGGTGCACTGGACGGCGGTCACCGACCCTATGGTTCGGCGGGACCTTGCGGTGCAGGTGTTGGGCGCAGGTGCCAGTTGTTGTGGGTGTGGGACAACGTGGAGCCGGTTGCCGGGTTCCCGGCCGACACCGCAGCGCCTGGACACATCGAGGAGCAGCGCCAGCTCGCAGGAGTTCCTGGCCGATCTGGCCGCCCGGACACAAGACGAAAGTGCTGCTGACCAGTCGCCGGGGGAGCGAGGGCGGACGTGGCTCGGCGACCTCCCGACGCGCCTCGAGCTGCCGCCGATGCCGATGCGGGAGCGGCTGCAGCTGGCTCACGCGTTGGTGCGGAGCACGCCACCGGGGGCGCCTGCGGCCGTGGAGAGGGTGGACTGGCGGCCGGTGCTGAGGTTCACCGGGGGAAACCCGTTGACGATCACGGTGGCGGTGGGCCAGGCGGTCCGCTCCGGCGGCCGCGGGGCCTCCACCCAAGACTTGGAGGATTTCGTGGCCGCGGGTGGCAGGCGGGGACGGTGGGCCTGGAGGCGGGCGCGGGGACGTGGCGTTGGGTCGGGAGGCTGTCGTTGGCAGCGTCGCTGGACCACGGGTTCCGGACCGGGGGTTCACCGAGGGCGGAGCGGGCCCAGCTGGCGGTGCTTCACCTGTTCCGCGACAGCGTAGACGTCGACGTCCTCGCGCCTGATGGGGGACCCGGGCACCGCAGGGGGAGGACGTGGTGCCGGAGCTGGCCGGTGTCACCCGGGAGGACGGGGTCTGGACCTGTTGGGTCGGGCGGCCGAGATCGGTCTGCTCACCGAGTTTTGGGGACGGGTACTTTGGGGTGCACCCGGCGCTGCCCTGGTACTTCACCGACCTGTTCGCTGCCCATGTGGGCGACCCCGGCAGCGACGCAGGGAGGGCGGCGGAGCGGGCCTACACGCGCGCATACGCCGAGCTCGGAACGTTCTACGCCCGGGCGGTCGAGGCGCGGCCGCTCCAGCGAGATCTTGCCGGTCCTGCGGGCCGAGAAAACCAAGCCTGGTGCACGCCTGGCGGCTCGCTCGCGCACCATCACCTGCCCCAAGACGGCATCGGACTGCCTGGTAGCCCTGCGTCCCCCTATATCGGCTGACCGGGCGCGACACCGAATGGGCCCGCTTGATCGACCAGAGCCATCGGCGACTACATCGACCCACTCACCGACCAGCCCCTCCCCGGCCACGAGGACGCGTACAGCATCGTCACCCAGTGGCGGGTCCACGCCGCTATTGCTCAGCGGGACTGGGACGCCGCCACCCGGACTCCAGGCCACCGTGCTGGCCTGGGACCGGGACCGGGCCGCCCCGCACCTGGACACACCCCACCCGAGAGGCCCTCAACACCGGCAGCCCGCAGCCGTCTCCGCAACCTCGCTCTCTCCGAACAGGACATGGGGAACCTCCTCTACCAGCAGGCCGACCCCGCGTGCCTGGGACCACTACCGCGCCATGTACGACCTCGACGAGCGGATCGGCGACACCGTCGGCTCGGGCCACGGCCGCCAGCAAACTCGGAGACGCCTACCTGCTCGTGCCGGCGCTGCGGGACCTAGACCAGGCCGAGCACTGGCACCAGCGCAGCCTCGACCTGAGATCAGCCCAGGACCGAATCGGCTGCGCCGCCGCCCTCGGCAACCTCGGCATCGTCGCCCTCGAGCGATTCCACGACGCCCTCGTCCCGCCGGCCGGCCCGCCCAGGTCCTCCTCAAGTACATTAGACACCGCTCTCCATAACAGCGGGCAGGCCCTGGAGCTCCTTCCCCCAGGACCACCACGAGTACCGCGCCACCCTCCACAACCAGTTCGGCAACATCTACTCGGCGGCGCGGGGTCCCCCGGCCATGCGCCACTACCAGCAGCGGGCCATGCGCCACTACCAGCAGGCCATCCACCACGATGAGGCCCGCGGCGACCACTACGGCGCCGCCGGAGCCGTTACAACATCGCGCTCCTCCTCAACAACGTCGGCCGCACCAACGACGCCCTCCTCTCGCACGCGCCTCGCACGATGTCTTCGTGGCTCTGGGCCCCGGCGCCACCGAGATGGCCGACCGGGCCGCTGCCCTCATCCAGAACCTCGAAGACCTACCCGAGTAGCGGGATCCCCACCGACTGACCGGCCAAGTATGGGCCCCGGCAGGGCAGAGGGAGTGGCCTCGTAGGGCTGCCAACTACAGCCGTCCCGGACGATGCAAGGTGATCCGGCTCAACCGCAAGGTCGGCTGGGCGGCTATCGGTGCTAGGCGGGCCGCGCCAACGCCGCAAGCCCGTGGGGCATTTGCCGGCTCCACGCACTCGCGTCTCCTTCTGAGCCGCAACGCTGCGGTCGAACGTTAGAGCTGGGAAGGGACCGCTGGGCGCCTTCGCCATCTTCTAGTCGATAGCGTGGCCGCCGGTAAAGGCATCGGGGCGACGCACGGCGAAACCGAAAGCCATTGGCGCACCAGAGGATTCGCAGTCTGAAATCTACATTCTGCAATATGTCAAATCGGGAGTTTTGACCTGTCCTTGCTGAGTGCTGCATCAACACCACGACGTGGGCACCGGGGCTGTCGGTGCACCACCCGACATGCAGCGTCGCAGACGGATGGCCGCGTTGCCGCTCAATAGGGTGCGCGACCGGCGTGAAAGGTCTTTTAGGCGGCGAATGCTGAAGCATTGAGCGCCGACGCGCCGAAGCCTCACTCACCTGCGGACTCGCCGAGCGCCGTGGTGCACCAGCGCCAGATGGTCGTGCCATCCATGCAGCCAACGACAAGGTGCTGACCGGCCCGGTCGAGATCAAGTGAGCGGACCTCCCCCTGACCCGGATGCAACCGGACGTCCTGCGAAGGCGGCCCCGGATACCAAAGTCGCACGTCCTCATTGGCCGCGACGATCACCGCGTTCTCGGTGGGGTGGAAGACCAGCTGGCCGGTGATCTCGCGTGTATCGAGGCGAGCAAGCTCGTTGGTCGAGGCGCAGTCCCAAATGACAACCTCGAAACTCGAGGTGCTCACCGCAAGACGTGCCGCTGCTGTGTCAAGAGCTACGTACTCTGGATGAGGTTCGCTGACCCATTCGTGACGCATCTCCCAACGGGTCCCCTGAGGGCACCACAGTTGGACTCGACCGGTGCCGGCCACGGCGACCTGTCGGCCGGCCCGACCGTCACGGACTGCAGTTTCACCGTTGAGTGCCCTCGCCAGAGCTCGGTTCGGACCTGCATGTCGTGCACTCGAATGGCGCCGGTTGCGTGCGCGGAGGCGAGCAACCGGCCGTCTGGGGAAAACGCGAGGGATGTGACCACATCCTCGGCGTCCTCACCTGCCGTCTCGTCCGCAGCGACCAGGTCATCCCAACGACTGGACCCCGCTATCGCCCGGACGCGGATAGTGCCATCGAATCCCTGCGCGACAAGTTCGTCGGTGACGGCAATCGGACCCGTCCATTCGAACTGGTCGACTGGTCGGCCGGTACGAGTGTCACGCACGCGGGCTTGGCCCGCGGATGCGGTCAGCAGATGGCGCCCGCTTGGAGCAAGTCGCACCACGATGCCGGCGTCCGCGATCGTTCGGAGGATGGCCGCCCCCCGCGGTGGTATCCGGCCCCATGAGAGCGCCGACTTGGTGGCGGTGCTACTCCGAATGATCCAGGGTCTGAACCGAAGCGCCAATACGACCCGGAGCCTGTGCACGGCCTTGCCCACCGCCAGGCCGACTACTGCGCCAATTGCGGCGCCAGGCACTTGCGCCAGCCGCGTGGGCAGAACTATGGGAGCGTTCCACAACCAGCCGGGCTGTACCAGCCCAAGCGCAACCAAGAACACACAGACCAGGGCAATGCCGCGGAGGACCAACTGCCCCGTGCTCCAATCGTGCTCCCGGTCGGCAGGTGCTGGTGCTGATCCGACGTACAACGCCCCGGCCAGCAGGGCCAGAATGGCCGGCGTCATCAGCTGTCTGGGTGGCAGTCGGATCGCGGCTAACGCCTCACCCGCTGTGCTCAATGGTCCGACTGACCACACCAAACCGCCGACGGCCTCCACGCTCACCAACAGCGTCACCAGGAGGGCAGCCACGAACACCGCGAATGGCCAGCCTCCTGCGTCCGGCTCCGAACCGGCCAGATACCGCTCGACGTCCCGGCAGTCCCGAAGTCGCCAGAGCAACACCAGCAGAGCGTAGGTCGCCCAGGTGGCCAGTGCCAGAATCAGGAGACCTACAGCGCCAGGCGAGAGGCCGGGCAGAGGCAGCTCGGCGTACGCTGCTTCGTGGCCAGCTTGACGAGGTCGCCTACGACTGCTGGAAGCCGCTCGCTTGCTCCGGCCCCCAGGGCGTCGAGGTGAGCCCACAGGCGGACCAAGACGGCAAGTCCGGCCAGCATCACCACTGCCCGCGTGAAGACAAGCCACCGAACGCGCCAGAAGCGCCTAGCTGCGGCCGCTGCCTGGTGCTCCGCAGGGGGCTGGTCGGCCGTCTGGGGGCTCGTCAACCGTGGGATCAGGTCGCCGAGGAAGCCGTCTATGTTAGACAGGTAGGCGCCATGGTCGTGAAACCATGACGCGCGGTTGTAGACCGGCACCTCGTGTGGCCACCCTGCGGGCGGCTTGGGTGTGGGGTCGATGATCGGACCACCCGACACCAAGTCCGCCGAGGCGTAGTAGTCAATCCCGGTGCACGCATTACCGACCGATGGCAATGCGTAGGTCGTGGCATCCACGACCCTTGACCGTCCGTACTCCGAGTTGAAGACCGCCCAGACGAGAAGCCCATGCACCAGCATGTAGCCTCCGAAGGCGAGCAGGAGTTTCAGGCCCGGATCGGCCAGAATCTGCCAGCCAACCCAGATCGGGCCACCCAGGTACCACACGGTAAACAAGACAAGGAAGAGCAGGTCTCGGGTACGTTCTGATGCGCGGGCCGAGGGGATCTCGTGGTATTTGCGCAGGCCTGAGCCGACCGTAATGAGCAGTCTTACCGCGTCAGGACAGTGCTGTCGGACGGCCGCATGTGCCACAGCGGCTCCCTGTGCGGTCGCGAGGACGGCCACGAGTCGCGCATCGCTGAGCCAGGCCTTCGATTTCTCCCCGAACCGCTTGGATCGCCGCATCCGCCTGCACCGGACTCGCGGTGAGGAGGTAGCTGTCACCGAACATCTTGGAGAGTTGCACACCAGCCATCCGCCCAATCGGTCGAACCCCGGGATGCGCAGCCACGTCAGCGCCAAGGTGGCGGCCACCGCTGCCACGAGAGCGATCGCCAAGGGTGCCGCCAGGAACAGGCCGACCACGCCCGGCACGATCCGCCACCAGTGAAGCGGGCGACGGCCGAACCGTCGTACGTCTCGGAGCAGGGCTGTATCCGCGATATCCAGCAGTAGGAAGGGCAAGACACGGACCAGCCATCGACCAAGCACCCCGACGGCTGGGGCTCGAAGGGGATCCGGCCACTGCGCCTCAGTAATCAGGAGCTCTAAGGGTCGCTGTGCAGCGCCCCTCTCCACCACCAGCACTGTCTGCGGGGATCGGTCCCGGCTGCATGGAGCCGCGTATCGCGGACCTCCACGTGCCGCTGCGGTGGCCCGAGGAGGTCGTTTTCGCTTTGGGCCGCGCCGACGCCCTCCAACCAGCCGAGCACGGCGTCGGCGAAAAGGGACAGCTCCCGTCCGCTCCGGCTTGCGCCGATGCCGGGGACCCGCCATACCCTCGCGGTCCAGCGGCTCCGAGGTTGGCGGCACTTCCTCATAATGGCCCACGAAGGGTCGCCGTGATAGGCGAGCACTTCCCCGCTAGGCGCGGCCGGTACCGCCTTGCTCGTCGCTCCTGCAACGGCAACGGCGATACACCGGGATGCTCCCATCCGACCTCGCTGCACTGTTCACTCGTGAGCTCGCCATCAGCTAGCGCGGATTTGCTGCAAGAAGTAGTCCCGTTTCGCAAAGCTCCCTAAGCGCCGTCGCAGTACTCTGCCGATGTGCCGCGGCGTGGAGTCGTCAGCAGAACAGGGGCCTGCCATGCTTGTTAGGGCGGTTGCGTTGGCGCTGCTGATCGGCCTGTTGACGGGCGTCATGTATGCGCTGGTGCTCCCCGGCAGACAACGCAACAGCCCTTGGGTCCGCTCACTCTTTGCCTGTGGCGGCGCGCTCGCTGCCTCGGCTGTCCTTGCATTAATCGATGTCAACCTCTGGATCGTTGTTGCCGGCCAGGTTCTCGGCGCGATCCTAGGAATCTCCGTGTATCACCGCGTTCTACTTCCGTGGCTGGTGCGGCACGGACACAGCTGGGAATGAGCGCCATCGAGCCTGTTTGGGCCAGTATTCCGGTACCCACTCCCCAAGGAACTGCAGGAGTGGGTCACAGAAGAGATCCTGGGGAACGTGCCTGATGATGGTTCGGTCCGCGCCGCCACCCGAATCCGACGAGCCGGTCGCTGGTTCACCTACTCCGCATTGCTGCTTCCGATGGCGGCCCTCAGCCTCGGAATCGCGGGTACCTATCTTGCTAAAGGCCTGCCGACCGGCGTGTACTGGACCCTCGCGGGCGGTTCTCGCTGCGTTGGTCATGGTGATAGCACTGAGATGGCGCGCCCTCGTCGCCACCTTGTCGCCGCCCACCGCGGCCCTTTACTACGCAGCGGCGTGTCTCAATCGGTTGCGAAGTGACGGCACGCGTCCAGGCGACCTCCAGTACTTGGCCATCATGCTTCCCTTTCTCGAACAGCAGCTAATCGCGGATCACCTAGCCAACCAGGTAGCC
Source organism: uncultured Actinomycetota bacterium (assembly GCA_963763015.1). Classification (GTDB taxonomy): domain Bacteria; phylum Actinomycetota; class Actinomycetes; order Actinomycetales; family Dermatophilaceae; genus Fodinibacter. The sequence continues at coordinate 6,829 of CAVXML010000002.1, forward strand.
GGCACGAAGATCGCCCGCGCCCACGTCGCAGGCGTACAGTCCGGCCTCGTTGCCCGCATCGGAAGGGCTGAGCCCGCATGGCGGAACAGTGGCGGGATCTCCGGTGGGAAAGCCCTGCGAGAGAGCATTGGGCGGGCAGCAGCGGTTGTCGCGCTCGGGGCCTGGTTCATCAGCCGCACCACTCCAGTTGCGCAAGACCAACTCACCGTTTCCCACGCCCACGAGCGTGCGCCGCTGCTAGGCCGTGTCCTTGACACAGCCTTCGCCAAGGCCACCGATGCATTACTGAGTGTTGCTATGGGTGCCGTTGCCCTCCTCTTCGCGGGTGTCTGGCGGTACCTTGAGTGAACAAGAGCCGGACGACAGGTCGTGTGAGCGCCTGGGCGGATGCTCCGCCTGTGAGCCCGCCGCGCCGGGGCCCATCCTGGCCGGGGGCTCCTAATTGGTGGAGACCGGTCGCTCTGATGCAAGCTTCCGGCGGCGCGACACTGAACCCGTAAACTGCTGCGGCACAGGGTCATTCACGCATCTCGAATCTGGGCCATCGCAGTATGTCAAAACCGCACTTTCGACCTATCCATCACCGCAGCGGTGAGCTCCAGCGCGTGACGGCCAAGTCAGCCGCTTCCGAGGAGCGGCCCATCCCTCGCTATCGAACGGGCCGGCGTGACGGCATCCAAATGTCGCTCGCGGCGCGGGCGGCGGGACCGATGCCCCGTTTTTCGGCACCGGATCGGAGCCGTCCAAGGTCTTTGGCGTCAGGACGTTGTGGGAGACCACCGGCGACGCGGACATGGAGGGTGACCACCCTCAGGAGGCGTGCGCGTGTGCGCCGACCTCCTCTGGCGCGGTGCGAGTCACGAGCGAGGCCAGCCCGGTGGTGAGCGGGACCGCCGCGATCAGGCCCAGCGTTGCGACCGTGCTGCGCACCACCTCCTGGGCGATGAGCTGGGTCGACGCGATGCCGCCCAGTGAGCTGTTGTCGGCGACGACGAGCACGATCAGGGGCAGTGACGACGCCGCGTAGGCGAGCACGATCGTGTTGACCACCGACGCGATGTGCGAGCGCCCCACTCGGCTCCCCGCCCGGTAGAGCTCCCTAAAGCGGTACGCCGGGTTGGCCAGCCCGATCTCGGTCACCGTCGCCGACTGGGTCACCGTCACGTCGTCCAGCACCCCGACGGAGCCGATGATGATGCTGGCGACGAGCAGGCCCCGGGCGTCGACACCGTGCCGGTCGACCACCGCCATCGAGATGTCGTCGGTGACGCCGGTGAGGTACAGCGCCTCGACCGCGAGCTCGGAGAGCACCGCGGTCAGCGCGAGTGCCGCCATCGTGCCCACCACCGCGACCGTCGTCGCGAGCGAGACGCCGTGGGTGAGGTAGAGGACGACGAGGGTGATCGCGGAGGCCGCAACGAGCGCCACGAGCACCGGTGGCTCGCCGGCAATGATGGCGGGCACCATGAAGACGAGCAGGATGCCGAAGGTGACCGCCAGGCCGATCAGCGCGGTGACGCCGCGCCATCGACCGAAGGCGATGAGCGCGAGGCTGAACGCCAGGAGGAGCACCCACAGCTGGGTGCTCCGCTGCTGGTCGACGATGCCGTAGATCGGTCCGTCCGCCCCTTCGGCGACGGCGACGACCACTGCGTCGCCCTCCGCCAACTCGGGCGCCCCCGGCCCGTCGGGGATCGGCACCTCCACCTCGTTCGAGCCCGTCTCGGCCTCCTCGAGCTCCACCGTCACCGTGCCGCACACGGCAGGGGCAGGCGATCCGTCGGAAGGGTCTGCGGGGCAGTCCTCGGGCTCCACCGCAATGACCACGCCGTCGAGCTCCCGGGCGGCGGACGGGCTCTCGGGCGACTCGCTCGCCGACGGCCAGAGCAGGACGAGCCCCACGAGGGTCACGAGGGCCAGGGGTGCGAGCACGACCCACGCGAGGGTCGTCATCGGCAGCCTCGTCGGCCCTTCGTGGCTGTGGCGGCCACCCATGCGGTCCTGCCTCTCTGGTCAAGGGCGTCGCGTCACTCTGCCACGGGCGGCGCCCGCTTGACGGCCGCGCTTGGTGTGGTGCTGGTGTGGCACCGTTGTGCGTGGTCCGGCGCGGGGCCGGGCTGGAGGGTGGCGCGTGACGGCATCCGGCCGTCCTGACGAGAGGACCCACCATGGCGAGCAGGGCGAGGACCACGAGCGCGAGGGCCGGCGGCACGGCATCCGGGATGCCGGCAGGCGAGCGGAGGGCGACCTACGGCCGGCACATCTGCGGGCTGATGGTGGCGGCCTTCAGCCTGTCGGTGGTCCACACCGTCTACGCGTGGGTGGAGGGGATCGAGGACCCGACGTTCACGGTGACGACGCCACTCGCGTGGGGGTTCTACGCGGTGGCGTTCGGGATGGCGGTGCTGGCGCGGCGCACCGGGCGGGGGGCGCAGGCGACGGTGCTGGCCTTCCTGGTGGCCTGCCTGGCGATCGGCGTCTTCTACTACCCGACGACGTTCGGGCCGGCGCAGCAGACCGTGTTCGGGTGGTTCGAGAACGACGTGTACCTCGGGCTGCTGGTGGCCGCGACGTACCTCGCAGTGCAGCGCTGGCGCGGGACCGTGCTCACGCCGGCCTGAGGGTTGCCACGCCGGGTTGGGTGCACGACCAGCTTTACCGCCGGTGGTTCTCGGCCCCACCTCGTGAGTTCGACGAGAAGCAGAATAGGCGTCAGCGCATGAGGGCGGCCTTGACCACGGATGGGTCGGGGTTGGTGTGGGGGACGCCGTCGATCACTACGGTGGGCACGGTCTCGTTGCCGCCGTTGACGCTGGCGACGAAGGCGCGACCCTCGTCGTCCTCCCAGATGTTGACCCAGGCGGCCTCGTCGCGGTGTGCGCGCACGGCCATCCGCAGTCGCGCGGTGAACGGGCAGCCAGGACGCCAGTAGACCGTCACTCCGCGCTGGGCGTGGGCCAGTGCCTCGGCGTGCGGAGTGACCTTGGGGCGGCCGGCGACCAGGTCGACAAGAGCCATGTCCACCACGGTATGCCGTTCTCCTACCGCTCGGCGTCGCTCAACGCGCTCCGCTCCGCATAGGAGTCCTCGTAGAGCACGACCCCAGCGAGGATGTCGAGGATCGCGAGCGACAGCTCGTCGGGGATGAGGTCCACCTCGTGCTGCCCCGCTCCAGCCGGGACCTTGGCGACGGCATCCCGGAGCCGCCGCCGGTCGTACCCGGAGAGCTCGTAGTCCTGGAGCCAGTCGACCACGCAGTCGCGGAGCGTGAAGCGAGCCCTCTCACCCGTTCGTCGTTCCCCTCGCGCAGCGCCCGCTGGGCCTTGTCGAGGAGGTTCGAGGCGGCTTCCATCCTCGCCCGGCTGAACGGGACACGGCGGCCTCGGAGCGGAGGGGATGTCCCCGAAACCCCGGTTCGACTCCGCGGCCAGGTATCGGGCAAAGCGCTCGTCGACCTCGTCGTCACCCGCCGTGCCGAATCCTCCGTCACCCACCTCGCCAAACCTACGAGAGCTGAGCCGACACCCACCACGAGCTGGATGCGGTGTCGCGGCCCGTGGGTCGAGCCGCTCCGCCCCAGACAAATCCCGGATGCCGTGCCGCCACGTCCCCGGGTGGCCGTCGTCTCACGTGGAACGATCCCTGCCGCCCAGCGGATGCCGTGTGGCGAGCCTGAGACTCACGTCCTCACTTGTGCACAACGTGTTGCGATCGAACGTGAGTTCGAATACACTGAGCGCATGGAAGGGCAGGCAGAGACTCTCGAGGAGCGGCGCTCCCGGCTCCAGGCTGCCCGGGAGGCGTTCGTCGATCTGCGGTCGGTTCTGCACCAGGCCAGTGGGTCCGAGCTGGCCGAGCTGATGGGGGTGGTCGACGATGTCGCGGCGCACGCGGCGGCCGCCCGGGTGACCATCACGGCCGAGGCGGTGAACCGGGGGCAGGTGGCTGAGGAGGGGACGAACCCACACGCCTGGGTGCGGGACCATGCACCGTCGCTGCGCCAAGGGGGTGCGGCCGCGGTGGCGAAGATCGCTGTCGCGGTGACTCCGCCGGCGTCGCACTGGCGCCCCGAGGGAGCCGAGGTCGACCCGCAGTCGCCGCTGGGGATGGTGTGGGCTGGGGTGCGTGACGGGTCGGTCTCGCCGAGCCTGGCGACGGCGGTGTTGGGTGAGCTGGACCGGTTGGTGCCCCTCCTTCGGGAGGAGGCGACGGCGACGGTGACGACGGCGCTGCTGGACCTGGGGCGCACGTGGGGTCCGGCGATGATGCGGCGGCTGCGGCCCAGGCTGCTGGCCGAGCACGGGCTCGCCGGGGTGCTGGACGACGTGCAGGAGCGGTTGGCTCCGGCGGCCCGGCTCTCCTCGCCGTTCGTGGAGTCGGGGGACCTCACGCAGTACCAGCTGCTGATGACGCCCGAGCAGGCGGCGGCGCTGGAGGCGGCGATCGGTCCGCTCAGTGCTCCCGCACCCAACGAGGAGACCGGCGAGCGCGACCTGCGTCCGGCCCAGCAGCGCCGCGTTGAGGCGCTGACCGAGGTCTGTCGCCGCTCCTCGGCGGCCGATGCTGATGCGAGCGGAGGGGCGGACGGGGCGGCCGGCTCGCCCTCGGCGGTCCACGTCCTCATTCCGCTGTCCGACCTGCAGGCGCGCACCGGCTGCGGTGAGGTGGCCGGGTCGACCGCCACGGGCACGGTGCTCTCCCCGGAGGTGCTGCGACGCGTCGCGTGCGAGGCGGACCTGATCCCGCACGTGCTCGGAACCGCGGGTGAGGACCTCGACCTGGGGCGGGTGGTTCGACTCTTCACCCGGGCGCAGCGGCGCCGTCTGATGCGTCGTGACCGGTGTTGCACGTACCCGGGATGTACGGCTCCGGCGAGCTGGTCGCGTGCGCACCACGTCGTTCATTGGGTCGACGGAGGGCTGTCGGACATGGACAACGCAGCTCTGTTGTGCCAGCGGCACCACACCGTGGTGCACCAGCGTCGACTCATCGCCGAGGTGCGCCGGAAGCCGGACGAGCTGGGCCGGTACGTCGTGTGGGACCTCTCGCCGGGGAGCTACGACGAGTACCTCGAGCGCCTCCGAGCCGAGAGATCGGCCAACGACCCTCCGCCTCTGACACCCGAGCGGCTTCGGAGCCTGGTGGATGCGCTCGAGGCCGAGGATCCGAACGAACGGCGATGGGCCAGGTACGAGCTGGACGCATCTGCGCCCGAGGACTGGCCCGGCGAGTGGAGTCATGGGGACGAGTGGGTCGACGGCGACCCCGGCTACCTCCAGCCATCGGCCTGACCGGCGGCGCAGGGGATCCTGGAGTGCTCGCCGCGGTCATCGGCTGCCCCGCTGACCGCACGGATGGTCAAGGTTCCGGCTGAGGAGGCATGTCTGGGTACCGGGGACGCTGAATGTGTGGCTCCAAGGACATCCGTCTTCCCCGAGCCAAGGACATCCGTCTTCCCGGAGCGAGCGACCGCGATGACTGCGACTTCTCCAGACAGCCCATCTTGGGTGCTTGAGCATCGACATAGTGTGGGTTCGACGGCTCGGGAAAGGGCTTCGCCATGGATGACGTTGATGCGTTGACGGAAGCAGCGGAGGCGGAATGGTTGCGGGCGTGGGACGCCGGGCCAATCCGAACTCGGTGGGAGCGCATCCCGTTACAAGGAGGCGACCGAGCCCCGGACGCCGATCTTCGTGATCATTCGGGGGTTGTGCGCCGGCTGTCGGACTTCTGGGCCAATGGCCCCGCCCTGCTGATGTTCTGGCGGCACGCGGGCTGCTCATGCGGTGTCGATCGTGCTGCTCGACTGAGGAACGAGTACGCCGGCTACGTGGAGACAGGAGGCAGCGTGGTGGTGATCGGGATGTGGGAGCCTGCCCGGGCGGATCGCTATCGAGCCCTGCATGAACTTCCTTGTCCCGTTCTGGCCGACCCGGAGCGCAGTCTGTATGAAGCCTTCGACCTGCTGGAGGGAACCCCGGCGCAGGTCCTGTTCGATGCCCCAGACGAGTTCCTTCGACGTGAGCCGCAGGCCGGTCGCATGCTTGCGACTGAGCGCCACGGCTCGGATAGGGCGTCCGTCGACTCACCGTGGCAGATGCCCGGCGAGTTCGTTGTCGGCCAGGACGGCACCGTCCGGCTGGCCTACCGATACCAGTATTGCGAGGACTATCCGGACCCCCGGGTGCTGATCGCCGCGCTCCGCTTCGGCTGAAGCCGACGTCGGAACCGGCGCCCTGGGCCGCAGCACGATCGTCAGTCACCAAGCCCAGTGCGGTCGACGTTGCGGTGGAACCCCATGCCGGCGATCCCGCCCTGAACCGCTCCGGCCAGGCTCGCTTGGCCAGGGGCCATGTACGCGATGCCCGACGAGATCAGCCCCGCGGTGGTGTTCCTGGCATCCGACGCGGCCAGCTTCGTGACCGGCTCGGTCCTCGTGATCGATGGTGGGTACACCGTCTACTGAGGAAGGTGCGGCGGGGCCAACGCCGCCTGACCGCGCTCGTCGTCCACTGGGCCGGACGCTCGGCGCCGATCGGCCCAGGGCCGATGGCAATACGACCACCGCGCTCATATACCCCTTGGGGTATATGAGACACTGGTGCAGGACCACGAACCAACCACCAACCTCTCAACCACACGACTGGAGGGCAGGCCATGACCTACACCGTGACCACCGTCGTCGATCGGCCGTTCGACGAGACCCTCGAGGCGGTGCGGGCTGCGCTCGCGGACCAGGGCTTCGGCATCCTCAGCGAGATCGACCTCGCCGACACGCTGCGGGCCAAGATCGGGGCCGAGATCCCGCCGCAGGTCATCCTCGGCGCCTGCCGGCCCCCGCTCGCCCACGCGGCCGTGCAGGCCGAGCCGTCGATCGGGGTGCTCCTGCCGTGCAACGTCGTCGTCCGCGCGGGCGAGGACGGCCGGACCATCGTGGACGCGATGGACCCCGACGCCATGGTGTCCGTCACCCGCAACGAGGCACTGGCCGAGGTCGCCGCCGACGCGCGCGCCCGGATCTCCGCCGCCCTGGCCACCCTCGGGCAGCCCGCCGCCTGACGCCGGCACGCAGCGGCTGCCCCTCCGCTGAGCGCAGGCCGCCGTAGGCTGGCCGGATGCCGGTACTGGGCAGGTTGCACGTCCCGCGACCGCGTGCCCACCTCGTCGCCCGGCCCCGCCTCACCGACCGCCTCGGCTCGGCCACCGGCCCGGTGCCCCGCCTCGTGCTCGTCTCCGCCCCGGCTGGCTTCGGCAAGACCACCGTCCTCACCCAGTGGCTGAGCACGGTCAGCGCGGATGCCGGTGCCGAGGTCGGCGGCCAGCCGCCGGTCCGCGCGGCGTGGCTCTCGCTCGACCCCGGCGACTCCGACCTCCGCCGCTTCCTCACCCACCTCGTCGCCGCCGTGCGAGCCGCGGTCCCGCCGCCCGACCCCGACACCGGCGCGGAGGCACTGCGCCTGCTGGAGGCTGACGGCATCCCACCGGTCGACGACGTTCTCGTCAGCCTCGTCAACGACCTCGACGCGCTTTCTGGCCGCACCGTGATCGCCCTCGACGACTACCACGTCGTCGACGACGGCGCCGGTGCACGAGGCGGTGCGCTTCCTCCTCGACAACCTTCCACCCCAGGTGACCCTGGCGATGACGACCCGCGCCGACCCGCCGCTGTCGCTGCCCCGGCTGCGGGCCCGCGGAGAGCTCGTCGAGGTGCGGGCCGCCGACCTGCGCTTCACCGAGGCCGAGGCGGCCGACTTCCTCAACGACGTCATGGGGCTCGGGCTGCCCGACCATCTGGTCGCCGCCCTCGAGGCGCGCACCGAGGGCTGGGCCGTCGGTCTCCAGCTCGCGGCGCTCTCGGCCGGTGGCCGCACCGCCAGCGGTCCCGACGTCGAGCGGTTCGTCGAGGACTTCACCGGCAGCCACCGCTTCGTGCTCGACTACCTCCTCGAGGAGGTGCTCGACACCCAGCCCGACGGCATCCGCACCTTCCTCCTCGACACCTGCGTGCTCGACGAGCTGACCGCCGGCCTCTGCGACGCGCTGACCGGCCGCACCGACGGGCAGCAGTCCCTCGAGGCGCTCGAGCGGGCCAACCTCTTCGTCCTCGCCCTCGACGACGAGCGCCGCTGGTGGCGCTACCACCACCTCTTCGCGGATGCCGTCCGCTCCCGTCTCGCGGCCGACGACCCTGGCCGTGTCCGCCGGCTCCACGGGCTCGCGGCCGGGTGGTACGCCGAGGAGGGCCGGCTCACCGACGCCGTGCCGCACGCGCTCGCCGGGGACGACGTCGAGCGGGCCGCCGACCTCGTCGAGCTGGCCCTGCCCGGCCTGCGCAAGGAGCGCGCCGACCGGCTGCTGCGCGACTGGCTGCGAGCACTGCCCGAGGACGTCGCACGGCGCCGCCCGCTTCTCGCCACCCATGTGGCGTGGGTGCACCTCACCGACGGCGACCTCGATGGCGTGGTTCCTTGGCTCGACGCCGCCGACCAGGCGCTCGCGCTGTCGGACCGCACGGGCACGTCTGCGGATGCCGGGGCATCCGAGGCGGCGTCAGGCGCTCCGGCGGTTGCCGGCTCTGCGGCGCCCATGAGCCAAGGTCCGTCGAGCGCGCTGGCGGCAGCGGTGAAGGCGCGCGAGGAGGACCTGGCCGGGCTGCCCGCGATGATCGCGGTCTACCGGGCGTCCGTGGCGCAGGCCCGCGGTGACACCCCGGGCACGGTGGGGCACGCTCGCCGGGCGCTGGCGGTCGCAGCCCCGGACGACCACTTCGCCAAGGGCGCGGCCGGCGGGTTCCTCGGCCTCGCCGCGTGGGCGGACGGCGACCTCGCGATGGCGGTGGAGACGTTCGGCGAGGCGGTGCGCGAGCTGCGCGCGGCTGGTCACGTGACCGACGCGCTCGGAGGCACCGTCGTGCTCGCGACGATGTGGCTCGCCCGCGGACGTCCCGACGAGGCCCGCCGACTCCACGAGCGGGCGCTCGAGCAGGTGGCGGACGCCGGCTCGTCGTCCGTGTCCGGGGACCTCCACGTCGGGTTGGCCGAGGTGCTCTGCGAGATGGGCGAGCTCGCCGCGGCGGAGCAGCACCTTCGGGTGGCGTCGGAGCTGGGGGAGCGGGCGTCGCTGCTCGAGAACCGGCACCGCTGGTACGCCGTCTCGGCCGGGGTCCTGCGCGCTCGCGGCGACCTCGACGGCGCCGTGGCGATGCTCGACGAGGCGGAGGCGCACCACATCGCTGGCTTCTTCCCCGACGTGCGCCCCATCCCGGCGCAGCAAGCACGAGTGCGCATCGCTCAGGGACGGCTCGCCGACGCCCGCGCCTGGGCGGACGAGGCTGCGGTCTCCGTGCACGCAGAGCCGACCTACCTGCGGCGAGTACGACCACCTGACACTCGTGCGTTTGCTGCTGGCGGAGCACAGGGCCGGGATGCCGCGCGCTGCCGACGAGCTCGACGGTCTCCGCACGCTGCTCGGCCGGATCCTGGCGACGGCCGAGGCCGGCGGTCGGCAGGGCAGCGTCGTGGAGGCGACGTTCTTCGGGCGCTGGTGCACCAGGCGGCGGGCGACCATGACGCCGCGCTCGACGACCTCGGTCGGGCGCTTGGTCCTCGGTGTCCCGGTCGGGTACCGACGGCTGTTCCTCGACGAAGGGGTCGCGGCCGAGGAGCTGCTCGAGCACCTTGCCCAGAGCGCGGATGCCGCGGGCGCGGGTGCGACCGGTGCCGGTGGGGAGGCGACCACCGCGGCGGACCACGCGGCCACGGTGCTGCGCGCACGGCATCCGGCGAAGGACGACGGATCAATCGCGCCTGCCGGAGCCACCGATGGCGCCGACACCGTCGCCGCCGGTGGGGAAGGGTTGAGCGAGCGGGAGCTCGAGGTGCTGCGGCTGCTCGCCACCGACCTGTCCGGCCCGGAGATCGCCCGGCGGCTCTTCGTCAGCCTCAACACGCTGCGCACCCACACCAAGCACATCTTCACCAAGCTCGGCGTCAACACCCGGCGGGCCGCCGTGACCAGGGGCGCCGAGCTCGACCTGCTGTAGCCGCCCGCTGCGGCCCCGGACGGGCCGCCACCAGGCACCGACATCCAGGGATCACCACCTCGGTCACATCGCCATGTGATGTGCGGTCACCACCCCGCTTCCTACCGTCGACGACGTGGCCGGGCGCCCGCCCGGCAGACCGCGAGACGCAGGAGCACGCCATGACCATCACGAGCAGCGCCCTCACCAAGGTCGCCGGAGCCGCAGCCGTCGCCGCCGGAGCCATCTTCATCGGAGTCCAGATCGGCCACCCGCCGTCGGACTCCTTCACCACCGAGACCACCGAGTGGGTTGCCCGCAGCAGCGCCAAGGTCGTCATGGCCGTGCTCGCGCTGGTGGGCATCACCGGGATGTACCTGCGCCAGCACCGCCAGGCCGGGGTGCTCGGGCTCGTCGGGTACGTCGTGTTCGCCCTGGGTTACCTCTTCCTGTTCGCCACCGAGGTGGTCGCGGCGGCGGTGCTGCCGAGGCTGGTCACGACCGAGCCCGGGTACGTCGACGACATCGTCACCGCGGCGGTGGGCGGCACCCCGAACGACGACATCGGCGGCATGCAGGTGGTGCTCAACCTCGGCGGCGCCGGCTACATCCTGGGCGGCCTGCTCTTCGGGATCGCGCTGTTCCGCACCGGCATCCTCGCCCGGTGGGCCGCGGCGCTGCTCGCGGTGGCGACGCTCTCGACCGCTGCACTGGCCGTGCTCCCGGAGTCGTTCAACCGCCCGCTCGCCGTGCCGGAGGCCATCGCCCTGATCGGTCTCGGCGTGTCGCTGTGGCGCAGCACCCGCGAGGCGTCGGCCATGCCGGATGCCGCTGCCGACACCTTCGGGGACGCTGGCTCTCCCGCGCCCTCGGCTGCCGGCCGCCCGCATACCGCCCCCGGTGACTCCGCAGGAGTGGCTCCCTCGTCGGGCAACGACTCCGCAGCCACGCACGAGCCTGCGATCCGATGAGCACCCGTGTGCCCGTAGCTCGCGCCGTCGCCCCGGCCGACCCGGCCGGGAGTGGCGCGGCATCCGCCGCCGTGCCCGCCGCGCTCCTCGCGTTGGCAGTGATCCCACTGACGGCCGGTGCGCTGCGGCTCGTCGAGGTGGCCGGGGGCCCCGCGGTGCTGCCGCCGGACGCGCGGTTCAGCGGGTTCCCCTGGGCGCTGGTGCTCCACATCGCCGGCTCGGCGGTGTTCGCCGTCGTGGGGGTGCTGCAGCTCGTGCCGCGGTTCCGGCGCCGGCACCTCACCTGGCACCGACGGGCAGGGCGCGTCGTGGCGGTCGCCGGGCTGCTCGTCGCGGGGTCGGCGCTGTGGCTGACGATCGGGTACGCGCCGCGCCCCGGGAGCGGGGAGGTGCTCCGGGTCCTGCGCCTCGTGTTCGGGTCGGCGATGGTGGCATGCATCGTCCTGGGGGTCGCCGCCGTTCGGCGCCGGGACCTCGTGGCCCACCGCGCCTGGATGGTGCGCGGCTACGCCATCGGGCTCGCCGCTGGGACGCAGGTGTTCGCCGAGCCACTCGGCGTGGCGCTGTTCGGCGACGGCGTGGTCGTCTCGGACCTGGCGAAGGGCGCCGGTTGGGTGCTCAACCTCGCCGTGGCGGAGTGGGTCGTGCGCCGCCCGCCGCGTGCTCGGGCCGGGCAGGGCTCGCGCGGGGTTGGGGTCATGGGACAGCGCCTCGCTGGAGGTGCGCGGTGACCCGCGCGGGAACGAGCTACGAGATCACTGTCAGCGGACACCTCGACGACCACTGGTCCGACCGGCTCGCCGGCCTGCGGCTCACCCGCCGCGCGGACGGCAGGACGGTTCTCACTGGGGTCCTTGCCGACCAGGCCCAACTCCACGGCGTGCTCTCAGCGCTGCGCGACATCGGAGTGGAGCTCCTCGGCTTGCGCTGCGCCGCTGTGGATCTGCCGGCGGCCAGGACAACGGGTGGGCACCCGGTGCCTGAAGCGCTGGCCCAGGACAACGGCATCCCGAGCATGAGGATTCAGTAGAGGTGCCGCGGGCACGGTATGCCGATCCGTTACCGCTCCGCGTTGCCCAACGCGCTCCGCTCCGCGTAGGAGTCCTCGAAGTGCACCACGCCCGCGAGGACGTCCAGTATCGCGACCGACATCTCCTCCGGCGTGAGGTCCAGCTCATGCAGCTCCGCTCGAGCCGGGACCTTGCCCACGGCCTCGCGCAGCCGCCGCCGGTCCTGGCCGGAGAGCTCGTAGTCCTGGAGTATGTCGACCACGCAGTCGCGGAGCATGAAGCGAGCCTCCTCGGCAGCCGCCGCGAGCGTGTCCGTCACGGCGTCGAGCCAGTCCTCGCCGTCGTCCTCCTCGGCCGCGTCGGCGACCGCCATGAACATGGCCATGTGCGCTTGCCACGCCGCGGGGTGGGCCTGCTCGATCTCGTCGTAGGGCATCGCGACGGCGCGCTCCACCATTCGTCTCGCCCGCTCCTCGTCCCCCTCGCGCAGAGCCCGCTGGGCCTTCTCGAGGAGGTTCGATGCGGCCTCCATCTTCGCCCGGCTGAACGGGGACACTGCCGCCTCGGCGCGGAGGGGGATGTCCCCGAAACCGCGGTTCGACTCCGCGGCCAGGTAGCGAGCGAAGCGCGCGTCGACCTCGTCGTCACCCACGTTGCCGAACCCTCCGTCACTCACGTCGTCAACCTACGGCAGAGCAGAGGCGACACAACCTGGGCCGGATGCCGTGCCGCAGGAGCATCGCCCTGCGCTCCGGCAACAGACGACTCCCGGCGGCCGCGCCGCGGCCCTCCGGCATGCTCGGCTGCCTTGGTGGTCTCCTGCCTGCCGAGGATGCCGGTTACTAGCCAATAGCGGCGCGCTCGTGCGGGACGAACCACATATTGGGGTTCTGGGTCCAGACCATCCATCCATGCCGTCCCGCGTCGCTCAGGAACTCAACATCCTGAACGGTGCGCTCGCTGTCCGGCCCGTAGACAGCTTCAAACGCTCGGGCGGTCACCCCTTCGATCTTCGAGGGGTCCTCGGCAAGTTTCCAGTCGATGCATCTGTCGATCAGGATGCCGACGTGCTGGCGGACGTACGCGAAGAACCCGTCGGTCACGAGGTGCTCGTGTCCGAGGCGGAGTTCGACGCCATCCTCGCCCGGCTCATCGCGAGGGGGCTGACGTACCGGGCGGACCCCTTCCATCGGCACGAGGGCGTGGTCAACCACAACGACGGAGGTCGGGGGCTCTACTGGCTCGACCCCAACGGTCACAACCTGGAGATCCTCACGGTTCCGTACGGCGGCCGGACCGGCTGAGCGGCCTCTACCGCCGACATGTCCTCGGCTCGACGGAGCCGAGCCTTCGGCTTCGGCCACCCCGTCGGCCACGGCGAATCCGCAAACGACGGGCGGCGAGCTGACGGGGCGAACGTGCCGCCATGGCCGGGTGGCTCCGGACTCGCGCAGCCGCGCCTGGGGCCGTCCCCCGCGGGAACGAGTGTTGACATGACCACACGCCTACGGTCGAGTAGCGCGCAACCGACCGCACTGCCACGAGGGGAGCCGCTCGCATGACCTCGAAGTCGTCCGATGAGTTGCCAGTACCGGACCAAACTGCCGGACCGTCGCGCTCAGCCACCGCTTCGGCCCGGGGGGTGCTCGCCGCGACGTGCCTGTCGACTTTCGTCGTCAACGCCAACACCTCCGCCGTCAGCATCCTGCTGCCCGCGATCAGTGCTGACACCGGCATGGACGTGACGACGCTGCAGTGGGCTGTCACCGGCTACTCGCTGGTCGGCGCCGCCGTCATCGTCACCTCGGGCTCCCTGGGCGACGTATTCGGGCGCAAGCGGATCTTCCAGCTCGGCCTGCTCCTCTTCGTGATCTCGTGCATCTTCATCGGTCTGTCGTCGTCGGGCGGTGCGGTCATCGCCGGGCGGTTCGTCCAGGGCGCGGCGGGCGCGACGATCCTGGCGTGTGGCCTGAGCCTGCTGTCGGTGGCGAACAGCGGGCAGGCCCAGCTGCGCGCCGTGTCCCTGTGGGGTGCGGCGGCCGCCGTGGGTGCGGCGGCCGGGCCATTGCTTGGTGGCGTGCTGGTCGAGCTCACCGGCTGGCAGGGCCTGTTCTGGGTCGACGCGGTTATCGCCGCCATCTGCATGGTCCTCACCTGGCGCACCGTGTCCGAGTCCAAGGACCCCACCCGATCGCGGTCCATCGACTACGCCGGCTCGGGCCTGATCGCCCTGACCCTGGCCCCGGTCATCCTCGCCCTGAGCAAGGGCAGCGCCTGGGGGTGGGCGTCGGTGGCCACCATCGGCTGCCTCGTGCTGGGCGCCGCCGCCGGGTTCGCCTTCGTCGTCGTCGAGAAGCGCGTCGCCGTGCCGATGCTCGACCTGGCCCTGCTGCGCAACCGGGTGCTGGTCGGCTCGACCATCGCCATCCTGATCGGTGCAGGCACGATCAACGGGCTGATGTACCTGGTGAGCCTCTACTTCCAGGACCCGGCCACCCTCGGCCTCTCACCGCTGGAAGCGGGCCTCGCGACGCTGCCCGCCACGGTCGGCCTGGTGGCCGTGGCCCCCCTCGTGCCGAGGCTGGCCAAGCGCTTCGGCGGTCGCCAGGTCATCGGTGCGGGCTTCCTCGTCACCGCGGTCGGTTTCGCTGCGGTCGGTCTCGTCGAGTCGTCGTGGGGGTATGCCGCGTTCGTCCTTCCGCTGGTGGCCATCGCCGTCGGCATGGGCCTGAGCAACGGGCCGTCGTCGTCCGCGTCCACGGCCTGCGTGCCGCAGGAACAGGTCGGCTCGGCGTCCGGGGTCTCCAACATGGCCCGCTACGTCGGCGCGGCGGTGGCGACAGCCCTGGCCGCGACGATCTACGGCGCCGTCATCGCCGACCGCACCGCCGAGGGCGCCTCGACCGCCGACGCACTGGCTGCCGGGCTGGGTTCAGCGGCGTGGGTGATGGCCGCCTTCAGTGTCGCCGGGGTCGCCATGGCCGTGCTCATGGGGCGGCACCGCACTGCGAGCGGAACCCTCGAGGACTCGGCCGCCTCGGCCGCGGCACACACCCACACCCTCCCCACCTCGGCCACGACCAGCGCGACCGTGGGTGCCGCCACCGACTGACCTGACCTGCGGGTTTGCAGCCCACTTCGCCAGATCTCGTGCCATCACGTCATCCACTGGATCGACGGCGGGGCCTCGGACATGGACAACACGGCGCTGCTGTGCCAGCGGCACCACACCGTTGTGCACCAGCGTCGGCTGATCGCCCGGGTACGTGGGAAGCCGGACGAGCGGGACGGTATGTCGTCTGGGACCGTCGCCCGGCAGTTAGGACGCGCACCTCGACCGCCTCCGGGTGGGGAGATCCGCCAACGACCCACCCCCGCTGACACCCCAACGACTGCGGAACCTGCTCGAGGCCATCACCGGTAACGACCCGGACGAGCAGCGCTGGGCCCGGTACGAGCTGGACGCTCCCCAGACTCACGACCCATGGTCGGGGGAGTGCAGCCCCGAGGACGAGTGGGCCGAGAGCGACCTCGCCTACCTCCAGTCACCCGCCTGACCGGCCGCACGCAAGGAGCAGCCCTGCTCCTCGGGCCCTCTCTCGGCCACGTCGCGGTGCGACGGCCAGAGGCTGGCGGCAGCCAGCATCCACGGTTCCGGGCGGAGGCTGGTCACCCTCCGGCTGACAG
Organism: uncultured Actinomycetota bacterium; assembly: GCA_963763015.1. Lineage (GTDB taxonomy): Bacteria > Actinomycetota > Actinomycetes > Actinomycetales > Dermatophilaceae > Fodinibacter. The sequence continues at coordinate 22,518 of CAVXML010000002.1, forward strand.
CGAGTGACGTCAGACGGAGGGGTGACGGTCGAGCCGGCGGGTAGTGAGCCGTGTATGAGGGCAGCGGTGGCGGCGACCGGCACGTGGACCGACCCGGACGGCATCCGAGCGCCGTACGGAGAGGTGCATGCCTGGCAGCCCGGGATGAACCAGACACTGTGCGGGCTCTCGCTGCACCGGTCGGAGCTGGTGCGCTTCCCGCACATCGACTGGCTCGACGTGCACCCGGCGACCGGCCGCGACGCCGACGGTGTCGCGGAGGTGTGTCCCCGGTGCGCGGCCGGGATGGGGCGACGACGCGACGACCGCCGCTGGACCCGAACCAATCCCCGCCCCTGACCAGGCCGACCACGCGCGAGGGTGAAACCAGAGGGCGACCAACGCCGCTCAACCGCGAACGCGACGTCGGTGGGACGCCCTCAGGGCGACGGCATCAGCTCACTGGCGGCCCGATCGAGCGACTCGACCGACGACCCCGGTCTCATACGCGAAGATCACCGCCTGCACGCGGTCGCGCAGCCCCAGCTTGGTGAGGATGCGACCGACGTGCGTCTTCACGGTCGTCTCGGACCACGGGACGCTGACGTGGGTCCGGGTCGGTGCGGGGGCCGACCCGGGCATGCCGGCTCGGCCGGTTTGTGGCGTTGTGAGCCCCAGCCTGCATCCGGCCACCGGCGTGGTTGAGGACGGTGGGCCTGCTCAATACATAACTTTGACCTGATAGCCTTATGTAACGCGGAAGCATGTGAGAACGGGAACGAGGCGGGGAATGAGATCTGAGGCCCTCGCCCTGCAGTGGGAGGCCCGCACGTGGCGGCCGCAGTCGTCGATGTCCGCGATGTCCCGAGCGGCGGCCGCACGTCGAGGAACGCCGTATCGGGCGGCCGTTCCGCCACGGATCTCCGCAATGCGCTTCACCCTCGACGACGCGGTGACGGCAGCTGCCGAGGACGCACGGGCCGAGGTGACCCGCTTCGACGCCGAGCTGTCGACGATGTTCGACGCACGCGGGGAGTTCGCGCCGCTGGCGTCGGTGCTGCTGCGGACCGAGTCCTCCTCGTCGTCGCAGATCGAGAACATCACCGCCGGGTCGCGAGCCTTGGCGCTCGCGGAGATCGGGCTGGGCCGGCACGGCTCGAATGCGGAGCTCGTGGTTGCCAACGTCGAGGCGATGCAGCGAGCCGTGGCGGAGGCGGACCGGATGACACCGGCATCCATCCTGGCGATCCACGCGGCGCTCATGCACGAGCAGCCGTCCGCCGATCCGGGGGTGTTCCGGTCGGAGCCGGTGTGGATCGGCGGGTCGGGCGCGTTCCCGCACGGGGCACAGTTCGTGCCGCCCCACCACGAGCGGATCGGCGACGGCATCCAGGATCTCTGTGCGTTCATCGCCCGCACCGACCTGCCGTTGATCGCGCACGCGGCGGTCGCCCACGCCCAGTTCGAGACGATCCACCCGTTCGTCGACGGCAACGGCCGAACGGGCCGCGCCCTGGTGCACGCCATGCTGCGGCACGGCGGCGCCACGACACGCACGACGGTGCCGGTGTCGGCCGGGCTGCTCACCGACACGAAGGCGTACTTCGCCGCCCTGACCGCCTTCCGCGCCGGGGACCCGAATCCCATCGTCCAGCGGTTCAGTGAGGCCACGTTCGCCGCCATCGACAACAGCCGCGTCCTGGCGGCGGACCTCGAGGCCATGGACCGTCGGTGGCGTGCTCAGCTCACGGCGCGCAGCGACTCGGTCGCGTGGCGGATCCTGCCGATCCTGCTGGCTCAGCCGGCGGTGACGTCTCGGGTGGTCCAGCAGCGCACGAGCGTCTCCCAGCCCGCGGCCGACCGGGCGCTGCGGCAGCTGGCGGACGCCGGCATCGTCACCGCCAAGAACGAGCACGGCCAGGACCGCAGGCGCGACGTGGTGTGGCGCTCCGACGAGGTGATCAGGGCCCTCGACGAGTTCGCTGAGCGCGCTCGTCGCGTTCGACACTGAACCGGTTCACGGAGGGTCGCGCCCCCTATGGAAGAGCCAAGCCAATTCGATGAGGCGCTTCTTCACGCCGCAGGATGCCAATGCACAGGCTGCACTCGCCGCGGCCTCGGGAAATCCACTTGGTGATCCTGATCTGATGTCAGGCGTTCCGTCCACCGTCTCCTTTGAAGGACGGGACGCCGTTCTCGAATCCGAAGGAGGGCTTCTCGTGGCCGCAGCGCGAGCAGATGTCCCACCCGTTGTCGCGGCCTTCCTTCTCCCGGTTGACGTGGTGCTCCCAGTGGTGAATGCCGACGAAGCACAGGACACGGCGCATGATGCCTCCAGGGTCACGAAAGGGACCCTTCATCATCCGCCCCCCGCTGCCGACCGGCAATGCCTCGGTTGGCTTCTCCAGCGACGTCACGCTGGCGCCGGGCCAGCGGAGGACATCCGGAAGCGCAAGGCTGGCCAACCCGAGAAGTATCAGCCCCAGACCATGGCGACGCTGGCAACATCCCGGGCGTGACACCGCGGCGGCCCGCGTTCCGCCGCCCTCGAGGGATGCGTCCGGAAAGCCTCTGGCGCGTCTGCGCCAGAGGCACCTAACCTGCTGAGGGTCGGCATCCGCCCGAGTCGTGAGGGGTCACCCATGGAACCAGTGGTGAGGGTGCGCGACCTGCGGATGCGCTACGGGGACACCGACGTGCTCACCGGGGTCGACTTCGACATCCAGCGAGGCCAGGTCGTGTGCCTCCTCGGGCCGAACGGCGCGGGCAAGACGACGACGATCGAGATCCTCGAGGGCTTCCGCATCCGGTCGGCCGGTGAGGTCGACGTGCTGGGCCAGGACCCCGCCAAGGCCGACGAGGACTGGCGGGCACGCACGGGAGTCGTCCTCCAGTCCTGGCGCGACCACCCGCGCTGGACCCCGCGGCGGCTGCTCACCCAGCTGGGCGGCTACTTCGCCCCATACTCCACCCCCGACCGGCCGCGTCCGCACGACGTCCAGCTGCTGCTCGAGACGGTCGGTCTCGCCGACCTGGCCGATCGGAAGATCGCCACCCTCTCGGGCGGCCAGCGGCGCCGGCTCGACGTCGCGGTCGGCATCGTCGGCCGCCCCGAGCTGCTCTTCCTCGACGAGCCCACCGCCGGCTTCGACCCCCAGGCCAGGCGAGAGTTCCATGGCCTCGTTCGCGACCTCGCCGCCTCCGAGGGCACGACGATCCTGCTGACGACCCACGACCTCGACGAGGCGGAGAAGCTCGCGGACCGGGTGCTCATCCTCGCCGCCGGGCGGATCGTCGCAGACGACACCGTCGACGGGCTCTCGCGCCGGCTCGAGGGGGAGTCGGAGGTGAGGTGGACGGCATCCGGCACACGCCACACCGAGTCGGTGAGCGACGCGACCGCCTTCGTGCGCGCCCTCTTCGCCGACCTGGGCGACGACGTGCATGATCTGGAGGTGCGGCGAGCCAGCCTCGAGGACGCCTACCTCGCCCTCGTCCAGCAGCACGAGGCCGGCCATGGCGAGGCGGCGGCCCGGCTCTTCGCGGAGGTGGCCCGATGAGCGCGAGCACCCTGTCGGGCACGGCGTCGAGGAACGCGATCCGACTCGGGCTCCAGCGCGGGTCGACGGAGTTCATGCAGAGCATCCGCAGCACCCAGGACCAGGGCTTCTACCTCTTCACGGCCGCCCTCACCGTCGGCTACCTCTACCTGCGGCGGGACAGCGAGGTCGAGGGCACCGACCTCCTCCTGCCCTCGGTGGCGCTCCCCAGCATCCTCGGGGCGCTCATCGCTTTCGGTGTCATCATCGGGCCGGCCTACGCGCTCGCGATGGAGAAGGAGGACGGCACCCTGTTGCGGCACAAGGCCGTTCCGCATGGCCTGCAGGGCTACTTCACCGGCCAGCTGCTCTTCCAGTCGCTGTCCCTGCTGCCCCAGATGGTCGTGATCCTGGTGCCCAGCTTCCTCCTCTTCGACGACCTCATGGCCGACCCGTCCGGGTGGCTGACCGTCGCCTGGGTGATCCCGCTCGGCCTGCTCGCGACGATGCCGATCGGCATGGTCATCGGGGCCCTGGTGCCGAGCACGCAGAAGGTCGGCACGTGGGGGATGCTGCCGGTACTCGTCATGGCGGGCATCTCGGGCATCTTCTACCCGGTCCAGATGCTGTGGGGCTGGGTTCAGGTGGTGGCCCAGGTCTTCCCGATGTACTGGATCGCCCTCGGTATGCGCTCGGCGTTCCTGCCCGACGAGGCCGCCGCCCTCGAGATCGGCGGGAGCTGGCGAACCATGCAGACCGTGCTGGTCCTCGGCATCTGGGCGGTCGTGGGTGCGCTCGTCACGCCGACGGTGCTGCGGAGGATGGCGCGCCGGCAGACCGGCTCGCAGGTCGAGGCGGCACGCGACGCCAGCCTCCAGTGGGTCCGCTGAGGCGCGCCGATCGCAAGGCGGCGACCGGTGACTCATCGGTCAGGTGACGTAGGAGCGGGCTGACCGAGTCGTCAGCGGACCGCTGTCAACGCCGTGTGCGCGACACGGTCCTTGGCCCAGGTCAGGAACGCGGCGGCGTGCTGCGTCCCCTGGAAGCCGGGGCCCGCGAGCTGGAGCAGCAGGTCGTTCGACCAGGTCGCGAGCCGGCCGATCTGCATGGCCGCCGGATCCGGCTTGGGCAGGTGCAGGCCGTACACCGTCTCCGCGAGCTCACGCTTGCCGGACTCCTCGGTGCCGTAGGTGAGGATCGGCAGGAACCGGTCCGGCTCCATCACGCAGAGCACCTTGGTCATCAGCGCCTCCTTGAAGCCCGGCATCCCGGTGCCGTCGAGGTCCTGGATCAGCACGGTCAGCCGGTCCTCGACCGGGGTCGTCTCCGGACCGCGCACGAGGAACTCGATGGTCGCGCGGATGCGGTCGGCCGACTCGTCGGCGCCGAGCCGGTTCCAGCCCCGGTTGAAGACCGACGTGTTGCCCGCACTGGCACCGACCGGGCTCGTCGCGAAGGTCCTGAGGTCCTGCGGGTCGCAGGCCGTGAGGCCGTCGACGGAGAACAGCTCGCGCCAGCGTGCCCAGTGCTCGACGACGACGGCATCCGTCTCGGGGTTGCGCTTCAGGAACTGCTTCTTCAAGCGCTCCACCCTCGCGAGCCGAGCAGGGTCGACCATCTCCACCGTGGCGAAGCGGCCCTTGGCCATCTCGTACGGCGTTCGGGTGGCGGTGGGCGTGGTCGTCATCGCGCTGGGGCTCCACGTGTGACCGCACTCGCCGCACCGGAGGATCCTCGACCCGTCGGGCGCAGTCCCCTCGAGGTGGATGTCGTTGTCCGACCGGCAGCTGAAGCACGAGATGAGAGCCATGTCGCGATCCTTTCGAGAGGTTTCGTGACGGCTCGACGATCCGGGCGCGACAAGGTTTTGGTCCGTATGACCGAAAACTACCACATTAATTGTCAGCCTGACCCTATGGTGGTGCCGTGGCCTACAGCAGCGACTACCCGCCGATCTTCGTGACGTGCGACCTGATCGTTCTCTCGGTGCGCGACTCGACACTCGACGCGCTTCTCGTCCGGCGCAGGAACGAGCCGTACGCCGGCCGCCTCGCCCTGCCCGGCGGCTTCGTCGAGATCGACGAGAACCTCGAGGATGCCGCGTACCGCGAGCTCGGCGAGGAGGCGGGCGTCGGTCGCGACGACGTCATCCTCGAGCAGCTCGCGGCCTACGGGGACCCCGGACGTGACCCGCGCTTCCGGGTGGTCACGGTCGCCTGGCTCGCCCTCGGGGCGAACCTGCCGGACCCGACCGCAGGCTCGGATGCCGCGGAGGCGCAGTGGGTCCCGGTGGCCCAGGCGCTGGGGCGTCGGCCACGCGACCGGCTGGCGTTCGACCACGATCGCATCCTGGCCGACGGAGTCGAACGCGCCCGGGCGAAGCTCGAGGACACCGGGTATGCCGCGGCGCTCTGCGGTGAGACCTTCACCGTCGCAGACCTGCACGCGGTCTACGAGGCGGTGTGGGGGGTCGAGCTCGACCGGGCCAACTTCCACCGCAAGGTCACCGGGGTGCCGGGCTTCCTGACGCCGACGGGGGAGGTACGCGAGGGCGGCAGGGGGCGGCCGGCGCGCGTCTACCGCGGCGACCCCCGAGCCACCCTCTCGCCTCCCATCCTCCGAGGCGACCGCTGAGCGGGAGAATCGTCGATGGCCCGCCGTGGGGACGGTGGGCCATCGACGCACACGGAGGTGCAGTTCACGCACCCGTCACTTGGTGACCTCGAGGACACCGCACACGGCGGGGTCGGTCGCCTCAGCGGGCAGGTTCGGGTCGAGCTCGCTGGCGACCGCGCGTCGAAGTCGTAGACGCCGTTCTTGTTGTAGTCCACCCCGTGGATGACGAGGACGCCCTCGCCCTCGCGGATGGAGTCGGCGATCTGCTTGGCGGTGCCGCCACCGCCGGAGTAGCCGGTGCCCGCCACGTCGGTGAACTGGATGTTGTCACGCTCGTAGTGGTACGAGCCGTCGTCGGAGACGGGGAACCGGGTGACGTCCAGGAAGCTGGCGGGCGTGGTGTCGCCGGTGGTGTTGAGGGACACGACGACCGGCCCGTAGGCGGGGATCGCCCTCGACGGTGTTGATGCGCCCGTCCTTGTTGTCGTCCAGGGCAAGGGTCGGGCACTCGTTGAGCGCCTGCTGGCCGTAGTGGATGTGCTGGGCGTGCGGGGCGTCCGGCGTCAGGCCGTGGGCGTGCACCTCGATGTGCTGGATCTTCTGGTTCCGCACCAGCGCGGTGGCGGTGCCGGACGCGCCCGAGCCGTTGAGCTCGTCGAGGTCCGCCTCGAGCGCCACGGTCCGTCGGCCCCGTTGCCGGCCGGTGTCGGGTGGGGGTGCGCCGAGGCCGAGCCGGCCCCGAGGGAGGCCGCGGCGACCATCGTGAGAACCGAGGTGCCGAGGAAAGCCGTCGTGCTTCGCTTCATGATGAGCTCCTGGAGGTCTGGACCAAAGGAGACGGTCTCGATGGTCTCCTGAGGTTCGGCGCCCCTCCCTCAGCGGATTGGCGAGGGATGCCGGCGCGCGTAGCCGGCTCCTGACACTGACCTACGGCTGAGCGGCCCACGCCGCTCAGCCGAACCGCTCGGGCAGGACCAGGCATCACGGCGACCCGCGGGGTGGACCTCACTCCGGGTGGTTGGCCCGGTGGCCTCCGATGGTGAACGGGGTGCTGACGCCCTCGTACATGAGGTGGGCGATGAGCCCGTCGACAGCGTGCGCCAGCGTGTGGCAGTGGTCGCTCCAGATGCCCGGGTTGTCAGCGACGAAGGCGAGGTCGTAGCTCTCGCCGGGGTACACATCCAAGGAGTCGACCACCCACGGGCTGCCCTGCGCTGCAGCGCCGTTCCGCGACAGGACCACGACGTGGTGGCCGTGCAGGTGCATGGGGTGCACTTCGTCGGAGTCGTTGACGACCCGGAACCGCACGACGTCGCCCTCGGTGACGTGGAACATCGGCACGTCGGGGAAGAGGTGCCCGTTGATGGTCCAGAACGTCCCGGGCCGGCCGTCGAGGATCCCGATGCGACGGTCGATGACGTAGTCGAACGACCGGTCCGGCCGCGAGGGGTCGAAGCCCAGCGGGGATGCCGTGCCGTAGGTGAGCAGGTCGAGCGTTCCTCTCGGCTGGGGCAGCTCTGGGGCGGAGGCACCCTGCGGCCCGAGAACGAGGCTCCGGGCACCGCCGACCCTGACCCGTGCGGCTCCCGATTCGGGAACCACGAGGGTCAGGTCGACCCGTCCGCCCGCGGCCACGAGCACCTTCTGGTCCACGACGTCGGTCGGGCCTGCCACGTCCTGTCCGTCGGTCGCCACCACCCGGAACGGCGTCGACGCCCACACCGCCGCCGTGCCCTGGTCGGTGTTGACGACGCGGACGCGCGCCGTCGTGCCCGGCTCCGCGGTCACGTGGGCATCCCGCGCCGCCCCGTTGAGCGTGTGCTGCCCCGCGTACACGTGCAGCAGGGCCACCTCGTCGACCGCGTCGTCCTCCGCATCCGCCGCCTTCGGGGAGATGACCACCGCGCCGAGCAACCCTCTCTCGACCTGCTCGTGCGACATCTGGTGCGAGTGGTACCAGTACGTGCCGGCGTCCTCGGCGACGAATCGGTAGACGAACCGTCCTCCCACCGGCACGGCATCCTGCGTCACACCGGCCACCCCGTCGGCCGCGTTGGGGACGTCGATGCCGTGCCAGTGCAGCGTCGCCCCGTCGGCAACCGACTGGTTCACGAACGTGACCTCCACGAGGTCGCCCTGACGCGCCCGGATGGTCGGCCCGGGCGACGTGCCGTTGACGGTGTAGCCCTCGACGGCACGTCCGCCGGTCACCCGCACCACGCCGGTGCGCGCGACGAGCTCGACCCGCACGTCCGCCGGGCGCGCGGGATCCGCGACGAGCGTGGTGACCTCGACCGTGCCGGGATCCGTGCCCGCACGGGATCCCGCTGTGCCCAAGCCCTGCTCACTCCCGTGATGCCTCGATGACCTCGGCTCCGTCGACCCACCGCGGCCGTCGACGACGTGACCCATCGACATCACGGAGTACTCACCGAGCCGGGTCGACGCCCAGCCGAGGCCGGCGAGGACGATTAGGACCACGCCGGCGGCGACGAGGGCCAGTCGGCGGGGGTCAGGCCAGGACGCTCGAGCTCGGCTCATCCGCGGTCACCTCGTGGCCGGGGCTCCTCGACGCCACCCTGGCCGTGTAGACGGCGAGGACCAGGATGAGCAGCGCGTTCGCACCGTGGAAGAGGCCGACGTACGGCATGTCCGTGAGCATGTACCCGGCGCTGCCCTGGATGAAGATCAGCAGGAAGATCCCCCATGCGAGTGTCTTGGCCCGGGGGACTCCCCGGACGAAGAAGGAGACGATGCCGAGCACCAGCGCGACGACGTGCAGGACCAGCCCGCCCACGACGCTGTGGATCGGGAACCCGAGGTCCCCGGTGTACGTCGCCTGCTGGCTCTCGATGAGCGCCTTGTCGACGACGCCGCCCTCCATGACATAGCTGACCATGCCGGCGACGCCGAAGGCGATCGTTGCCGCCTGCACGACGACCCCGGCCGCGATGGTCCAGGCAAGGGCCGAGTAGAGCTTGCGCATGGAACTTCTCCTTCTCTGTGGTGATCCGTCCACGGTCGGGTCTCGGCACCCCGGGGCGTAACGCGGATGTCCGTCGGGAGGTGATGGGGTGATCCACCGGTCGGGGTGGGGTTGACCGCGGGGTACCCGTGCGCTTCACCCCCGTGACGCGGCGGCTCTCCGGGCGGATGATGAGGTGTGGTCGGCAGCAAGGCCTGGTTCGTGACGCTCGGTGCCCTTGGCGCCGGGTCGCTGCTGTACATCGTCGTGGTGCGCGGATTCGTCGCGCCGGAGCCCGACCCTGGCGGCGGTCTCGGGTGGCCGGTCATCGGAGTGCTGCCCCTGTTCGCTTTCGGGATGTGGCTGCTGACGGCCACGTCGTCGCGCGTGGCCCTCTACGTCGCGCTGGGTGCGACCGGCGCCATGGTGGGTGCCGCGTACGAGACCCTCATCGCTGCGAACCCCGGGCTGGTCGGGGGGCCGGCGTTCCCGTACCTCAACTCGATCGGCCTGACGGCCGACGCCGTGGCGACCGTCGGCCTGGTGTTGATGCTCGGCGCATTCCCCGACGGCATCCTCCAACGGCGGTGGCAACGCGTGGTGCTCAGCTCACTGTGGGTGTTCGTCGCCGTCGCGCCGCTCACCCTCGTCACGATGCCCTACATCGTCATTCCCCAGTACGTGGACGCCCCCGCCGACGTCCCCAACCCCTTGGCGGTCCCGTGGCTGGAGTGGGCTGCACCCCTGGTCGATGTGTTCTTCGTCCCCGCGTGGGTCGGCGCCTCGCTCGGCCTCCTCGTCTTCCTGAGCCGGGCCTTCGGGGGCGATGAGGAGACGCGGACCCGCATGCGGGTGATGGCCTGGACGGTGCTGGTCTGGATCGGCAGCTGGCTCCTCTTCGAGCTGACCGGGGAGCTCGGCATCGAGGACACCGTCCTGGGCAGCGTCGTGTCCTTGGCGACGTTGAGCATGCTGGCCGTCCCGGCGGCCGGAATCCACGGCATCCTGCGCTACGGCGCGTTCGACGTCGCCGATGCCGACCGGGCACGCGTGGTCCTGCGGTCGTCGTCCACGTTGATCGCGGTGCTGTACGGAATCGCTGTCGCGGCGCCGGCGCTGCTGCTCTTCGAGAGGCTGGAGCCGGTCAGCCTGATCCTCGTGACGGCCTTCTCGGCGGTGGCGCTGCTCCCGGTCCGCGGATGGCTCCAGCGGGCGATCCAGCGGGCCGTGCTGGGAGACCGCGACCACCACCTCGCCCTGCTGAGCGAGCTCGGCGCCCGCCTCGAGCAGGCCATCGAGCTCGACGACGTCCTGGTGCGGCTGGCCGACGGGGTGCAGCGGGGCCTCGACGCGTCATGGGTGCGGGTCACGGTCCTCGGCGCCGACGGGGACCTGACCGCTGCCCCCGCCGTCGTCGGTGACGTCGTCGGTGACGCGGTGGCCAGGGAGGACCTCGTGCGCGGCGACGAGCGCCTCGGCCTTCTGGAGGTCGGCCCCCGCCGGCACGGGCAGTACGATGCCGCCGAGCTGGCGCTGCTCCGCACGGTGGCCCGCCAGGCCACGACGACGGTCGCCAACGTCCGCCTCACCGCCGAGCTGGGCGAGCAGCTGGGTCAGCTCAGCGCCTCGCGGGCCAGGCTCATCACCGCCCAGGACGCCGAGCGACGGCGAATCGAGCGCGACCTGCACGACGGCATCCAGCAGAGCGTCGTGGCCCTCATCGCCAGCCTCGGCCTGGCACGCCAGCGGTTGCAGCGCGGGGCCCTCCGCCCCGACGAGCTCGTGGAGCTGCAGGACCAGGCGCGCGAGATGCTGACCGACCTCCGGGAGCTGGCCCACGGCATCCACCCCCAGGTGCTCAGCGACAGGGGGCTCGTCGCCGCGGTCGAGTCGCGCTCGGCGAGGTTCCCCATCCCGGTCACCGTCGTCGCCGACGACGAGGCGCGCCGGAGACAGTTCCCGCCCGACGTCGAGGCGGTCGCGTTCTACACCGTGCGTGAGGCGCTGGCGAACGTCGCGAAGCACGCGAGTGCGCGCTCCATCCGGGTCGGCGTGCGGGTCGACGGCGACCGGCTGCTCGTCGAGGTCGTCGACGACGGCACGGGCTTCACCGCCCGGTCGGACGTCGGTGAGCGGCACGGCGGGCTCACGAACATCCGCGACCGGGTGGCCGCGGTGCACGGGCGCCTCACGATCGACGAGGCGCCCGGCGGAGGCGTCCGCCTGGCCGTCGACCTGCCGCTCGCGCCCGACACGACCGCCGGAGTGCGGTATGTCCCGGCGGACCCCGTGGGGGCCGCTCATGCGTGACCCGCTCCAGATCGTCATCGCGGAGGACAACTACCTCGTCCGGGAGGGTGTGCGCCGCCTGCTCGAGGACTCAGGACGCGTCACCGTGCTCGCGGGCGTCGGCACGGCCGTGGAGCTGCTGGATGCCGTGCGACGGCTGACCCCGGACGCCGTGCTCACCGACATCCGGATGCCCCCCACGCACCGGATGGAGGGGATCGAGGCGGCGCACGAGATCCGCGCCACGCACCCCGGCATCGGTGTCGTCGTCCTCTCCCAGCACACCGACGACGCGTACGCCCTGGCCCTGTTCGAGCACGGCTCCGCGGGGCTGGGCTACCTGCTCAAGGACCGGGTGGGGGACCTGGACGACCTCGTGCATGCGCTGCTCGAGGTCAGCGCCGGTGGCTCGGTCATCGACCCGCTCATCGTCGACGCCCTCGTGCGCCGCCGCAGGCGGGACGACCGCGACCCCCTCGCCGGGCTCTCCCCGCGGGAGCTCGACGTCCTGCGCGAGATGGCGCTGGGCAGGACCAACGCCGGCATCGAGGTGGCACTGCACCTGTCCTCCTCGACGGTCGAGAAGCACGTCAACTCGATCTTCACGAAGCTGGCACTCCCGGAGACCGGTGTGAACCGACGGGTGGCGGCGGTCCTCGCCTTCCTGCAGAGACCGGCCGATGCCGCCGGGGCACCCGGCAGCAGCCGCTGATCGTCGTCGTCGGGCCGTGCAGTCCGTGTCGCGACAGCGTCTGGTGGCCCTGCTGGCCTTCGCGGCGGTGCTCGCCGCCTGTGCGCGCGAGACCGGCGCCATCGACGAACCGGCAGGGACGTCGTCCGGCAGCCAGTTCCTGGTGAGCTCCGGGGTCCGGTACGCCGCCGCCCCGCCGGGGTGGTCGGACCCCACGCTGGACCTGTACCTCCCGTCGGATGCCGGGGAGCCGCCTGTCGTGCTGATCGTGCCCGACGCCGGTGCCGACCCGCGAGCGCCCGACTACGCCGAGTTGGCGCGGGACCTCGCAGCACGAGGGGTCATCGCGGCGGTCGCGCGCTGGGGGGTCGAGAGCCCTGAGCTGACGAGAGTCGCCGGGCGCTCCCTCGGCGACGTCGTCGCCCAGGCGGAACAGAGCACGGCCGAGGTCTCGTGTGCCCTCGGCGTGACGGCCGCGAAGGTCGGCGGGGACGTGGGGACGGCGGAACGCCGGCTCCTGGTGGTCGGCCACGGAGCAGGTGCCAACGCCGCCGCGATGGCGGTGTTGGCTCCTGCTCCAGTGTTCACGGGGTGCTTCGCGGCGGGGGATCCGCCGGACGTCGCCGCGGCCCTCCTGTGGAACGGCGACTGGTTGGGTGGCGTGGCCGGCGACGCACTTGGCGCCGACGCGGCCTCCTTCCTCACCGCCTACAGCCCCTGGCCCACGGTCGCCTCGCTCGACCGAGCGACCTACGTCGAGGTCGGGGTCAACGCGAACCGCCTCGTGGGACGTGCGGTCGAGGTCCGCCCGACGAGCAGCTACCTGACGACGCGTGACCCTCAGGGCATCATCACCGAGGACCTGGAGCGGGTCGAGGCGTTCGCCGACGGCGCCCTCGACCCCGTGGACATCACTCGGGCCTTCTCCGTGGGGCTCCGGGACGGCGGGGTGCCGAGCCGGGAGCGCGAGCTGCACGGCGAGGGGGACCCGGAGGTCCTCGGGCCGCGCACGCGTGCGCTGATCGTTCAGAGCGTGGTGCAGCTGACCCGCCCGTGAGCGGACTCGTGTGCGTCGCGGCGGCGGACTCCCCTACGCTGCGGCCATGCTCTTCATCGCGATCATCCTGTTCGGCATGCTCGTCGGCGCCGCCGCGCAGCTCATCCTCGGACGAGCGAAGGGTGGCATCAACTGGCCGATGGCCTTCGCCACCGGTATCGGTGGGTCCTTCGTCGGCGGGCTCCTCGCCAGCCTTCTCGCCGGTGACGGGCTCGAGCTGCGGGCGAGCGGCATCATCGGTTCGATCATCGGTGCCGTCATCCTCACCGCGGGATGGCTCTGGTGGCAGCGCCGCGGGTCCTCCGCGACCGTCTGACGGAGTCCCTCCGAGATCGGTGCGGGGCGGCGGCCCTAGCCGCCGACCGCCGGGATGACCACGTTCGCCACGAGGTTGGTCATCTGCGGGATCGCGAGTACCCGGTCGCCCACTTCGGCGGCCGTGACCACGACCAGCCGCAGGTCCGGGACGACCTCGACGAGCTGGCCGCCGAAACCGACAGCGGCGAAGGCGGGGTGGCCTCGAGCGGTCGTCACCCACCAGTGGTAGCCGTAGGACTCGAGGACCGCGGGCGGCAGGCCGACCACGTGTGCGGTGGTCGCCTGTCGAACCCAGCTGGCGGGAACGAGCTCATGACCGTCCCACCGGCCGTCCTGCAGGTACAGCTGCCCGAGCTTGGCCATGTCGACCGCCGACATCTTCAGGCTGCAGCAGCCGAGCTCCACACCGGTGGGGTCCCGGAGCCACCCGAACGATGCCGCGTCGTAGGCCCGCCACACGCCCTCGTCACCGTCCACGGTTGCCAGGCGCGGCAGCGCTGCTCCGGTCGTGTCGATGCCGAGCGGGTCGAACAGCCGCGGGCGGGCGTAGTCCATGAGGGGCATTCCCGTTGCCTCGACGAGGATTGCGGCGAGCAGGTTGGAGGACGTGCTGGAGTAGGAGAACCGCTGGCCGGGCGGGACCACCGTGCCGTGGGCCAGGAGCTCGCGGACCCAGTCCTTGGTCGTCGGTCGGGGGTTCACCGAGCCGTCGGGCAGGTCGCCGGCCAGGCCGCCCGTCATCGTGAGCAGCTGCCGCACGGTGATGGACTGCACCGCCGGTGACATGACGTCCGCGTGGCGCGGCAGGAGGTCCACGAGCCGGTCGTCCAGGGTCAGCAGCCCTTCGTCCACGGCGATGCCGACGAGCGTGGCGGTGACGCTCTTGGTGACCGAGTGCGTGTCCATGGACGAGGACGCGCTCGCACCTCCCCTGTACCGCTGCGCGACCGGCTGTCCGTCGACCATGACCAGCACGACCCGGACCTGGCCGATCGCCGGGGAGTAGTTGTCGTCCAGGTACAGGTCGACTGCGGCGGCCACGGCCGCAGGGTCTACCGTCCTGGATGCCGTGGAGCGAGCCGGGCGGTCGATGTCCGGGTCGGACGCCGTCCACGTGCACCCGGCGAGGAGGACCGCCAGGACTGATGACGCCACCATCCGTGGCCGGACGCGGGCCCGGGGTCCGGTGCAGGAGCGGCCCATGACTGCCTCCTCCCGCGCCAGTATGGCTTGTCCCGCGGCGGCTCCGCACGACCTCGGACTGTCCGCCTGGTTCGGCGACACCCTCGCCAACGCGGTGGCCCTGGATCCCGGCCGCGCCCCGGCATCCGTCGTGGCGTCACCCCGACATACGGTGAAGGCATGGACTTCCGATACCTCGGCAACAGCGGACTGAAGATCTCAGAGATCACCTACGGCAACTGGCTCACCCACGGCTCCCAGGTGGAGAACGACGTCGCGACCCAGTGCGTGAAGGCCGCCCTGGAGCACGGCATCAGCACGTTCGACACCGCCGACGTCTACGCGAACACGAAGGCGGAGACAGTGCTCGGCGAGGCCCTCAAGGGCGAGCGCCGCGAGAGCCTGGAGATCTTCACCAAGGTCTACTGGCCCACGGGTCCCGGCGGCAAGAACGACACCGGCCTGTCTCGCAAGCACATCCTGGAGTCGATCGACGGCTCCCTGACTCGCCTGCAGACCGACTACGTCGACCTCTACCAGGCGCACCGCTACGACACCGAGACCCCGCTCGAGGAGACGATGCAGGCCTTCGCCGACGTCGTCCGGCAGGGCAAGGCGCTCTACATCGGCGTCAGCGAGTGGACCGCCGACCAGATCCGCGCCGGCCATGCACTCGCCCAGGACCTCGGCATCCACCTCATCTCGAGCCAGCCGCAGTACTCGATGCTGTGGCGGGTCATCGAGGGCGAGGTCGTGCCCGCCTGCGAGGAGCTCGGCATCGGGCAGATCGTGTGGAGCCCGATCGCACAGGGCGTGCTCACGGGCAAGTACCAGCCGGGGCAGCAGCCGCCGGAGGGGTCGCGCGCCGCGGACGAGAAGGGCGGCGCCGACATGATCAAGCGGTTCATGAACGACGACGTGCTCCGGCGGGTCCAGGACCTCAAGCCGGTCGCCGACGAGGCGGGGCTCACCATGGCCCAGCTCGCCGTGGCGTGGGTCCTCCAGAACCCCAACGTCTCGGCCGCCCTCGTGGGCGCCTCGCGGCCGGAGCAGGTCGGCGAGAACGTCAAGGCCGCCGGGGTGCGGCTCGAGCCCGAGCTCATGGCCCGCATCGACGAGGTCCTCGGCGACATCGTCGAGCGGGACCCCCGGAAGACCGCGGAGAACGCGCCGGAGGGTCGCGTCGCCTGAGCGCGCGTCACCGAGCGGACGGCCCTGTCAGCCGAGCCTGCGGGCGACGATGTCGTCGGCTGCGGTGAGCGCCTCGTCGCTGCCGCGGACGGCGTCGAGGAAGGGGTCGCGGGCCAGGCTGAGCAGCTCGGTGTCCTCGAGCGCGGTGACGGTGGCGGTGCGCGGGACGTCGCGCAGCAGGCCGATCTCCCCGAAGAACTCGCCCGGGCCTTCGTGGCGGAGGTGCTCCCCGTTCTGCGTGACCTCGACGCGGCCGCTCCGGATCACCAGGAAGCGGTCGGAGCCCTCGCCCTCGGACATGATCGTGGTGCCGGCCAGCGCCGTCTCGGGCACGAGGCTGCGGGCCAACGACTCGATCGCGGCCTGCGGCATCGGCGCGAAGATCGGGATCCCGCGCAGGAGCTCGGTCCCCTCAGGAGGCCGCAGCGTGGCGTCGAGGCGGAGGCAGCGCGGGAGGAAGGCGATGGCGGGCACGCCGACGACGAGGGCGAGGACGGTGAGCGTCCACCGCATCCCGACCCACTCGAGGAGGAACGGGGTGACGAGGGAGCCGATGGCCATGGTGGCGATGAAGGCGCCCTCGAAGGCGCCGAACACCCGGCCCAGCACGGCATCCGGCACGAGGCGCTGGACGATCGTCGCGAAGTTGACGTCGACGAGCGGGTTGCCGAAGCCCATGAGGATGATGGCCGCGAAGACGGTCGCGGGGGAGGGCCAGGCGACGATGAGCAGCAGCGGGAGCGACCAGAGGGCGGTCCCGAGGGCCATGTCCGTTGCCAGTCGGTTGTGGGCGGCTCGCGAGATGGCGTAGAAGCCTCCGACGATCGCGCCGACACCGAAGGCGGAGTCGATGATGCCGACCGCCTCGGGACCTCGCTCGAGGATGTCGACAGCCCACGCGACACCGAGCACGATGGTGGCGCCGGCGACGATCGTCTGCGTCGCGAGGAGCGTGCCGACGAGGAGGAGGTCACGGTTGTGCGCGATCTCGGTGAAGCCGCCTCCCAGCTCCTTGAGCATTCCGGCCTTCTCCGCGGCGGCCTCGCCCTCGCCTGAGTCCTGCGCCGCGGGCTCCGGGTCCTGGGCCACCGGGTGGATGCCTGCGACCAGCACCGCGGAGAGCGTGAAGGTCAGGGCATTCAGCACGAAGACCGTCTCGACACTCGAGGTGGCGACGAGAGCGGCGCCGATGGCCGGGCCGAGGAAGAAGGCAAGGCTCTCGATGGTGCTCGAGGCGCCGTTGGCCGCGGTGAGCTCCTCGGGCCTCGTCGTGAGCGACGGCATCCACGCCATCTGGGTGGGGCGGAAGATCTGGCCGATGAGGCCGGTCACGGTCGAGATGACGATGACGGACAGCGTCGGGGCGTCCGAGTAGACGAGGAAGGCGGCCAGCGCGATGAGCACCGCCCGGGCGATGTCCGACGAGATGAGCAGCGTCTTGCGCGGCAGGCGGTCGGCGAGCGATGCGGCGAAGGGTGTGAAGAGCGCCATGAGGACGAGGCGAACCGCGAACCACACGCCGACCAGCTTGGCCCCGCCGGCGTTGTAGGCGTAGACGGTCACCGCGGTGGCGTAGGCCCAGTCACCGATCATCGACGCTGCGAGAGCGAGCTCCATCCGCCGCAGTGCCGGGTTGACGAAGACCGACCGGAGGGACTGCCAGGTGTCCTGGAGCGCGCGACGCACGCCCCCCGGCACGCGCGTGGAGGTCTCGGTCTCCGCCGCCATTCCAGGCACCCTTCGTCTCAGGCCCGACGCCTGCTGCGCCGAACACTCCCGTGCCGCCGCACGCGGTGTACATCGTCCGAACGGTCCGACCCTGCCGTCTCGGCACGCGGCTCGGACACGCTCGTCGTCCTCACCCGATCCGGCTCGTCACGATGTCGTATGCCGCGGACAGCGACTCGTTGGTCCCCCTCACCGCCCCGAGGAACTGGTCGCTGGACAGGCTGACCAGCTCGGTGTCCTCGACGGCGGTCACGGTGGCGGTCCGGGGCACCTCCCGCAGCAGGCCGATCTCGCCGAAGTACTCGCCAGGCCCCTCGTAGCGAAGGTGGGTGCCGGCCTGGGTGACCTCGACCCGCCCATGGACGATGACGAAGAAGCGATCGGCCGTTTCTCCCTCGCGGATGATGGCACTGCCCGCCGCCGCCGACTCGGGGACCAGCCGCCGCGCGAGGATCTCGATCGACGCAGGGGCGAGCGGCCGGAACATCGGGATGGCGCCCAGCAGGTCGGTTCCGGGCGGGGCGTGCAGGGTGGCGTCCAGGCGCCGGGCCCGGGGGACGTAGCACGCGGCCGGCACCGCCACGAGGACCGCGAGCAGGGCGAGGGTGCCGCGTATCCCGATCTGGTCGAGGAGGAAGGGGGTGACCGCCGACCCGAGGGCCATGGTGCCGATGCAGGTGCCCTCGAAGGCACCGAAGACGCGACCGAGCGAACGGTCGGGCGTGAGGCGCATGGTCAGCGTGGCGTAGTTGACGTCGACCAGCGGCAGGCCGAACCCCATGATCGCCACCATCGCGAACACCGTGGCCGGTGACGGGTACGCGATGACGAGGAGGAGCGGAAGGGCCCAGAGCAGGGTGCCGGTCACGAGGTCGAGGGCGATCGTGTTGCGTACCGACCGGGCGATGGCGACGAAGCCGCCGAGCACCGCCCCGGCACCCAGCGTGGCGTCGATGAGCCCGACCCCCGCCGGGCCGATGCCGAGGATCTCCACGGCGAACACGACCCCGAGCACGACCATCGCCCCCGAGACGACCATCTGCACGCAGATGAGCACCATCACCATGACGAGGTCGCGGTCCCGCCAGATGGTCGAGTACCCGCTGACGATGCCGCGCCAGACACCTGCCGGTGTCTCGGGTGAGTCCGTGAAACCGTCGGGGATGTCCGAGACCTCGGGGTTGATCCTCATCACGAGGAGGGCGGCCAGCAGGAACATCACCGCCGTCACGACGAACATCGTCTCCACGCTCGTCGTGGCGACGACGAGCCCTCCGATGGCCGGCCCGATGAGGAACGCGAGGCTGTCGATCGTGCTGGAGGCGCCGTTCGCCGCGGTGAGCTGCCCGGGGTGCGACGTCAGCGATGGAAGCCAGGCCAGCTGGGCAGGGCGGAACACGCAGCCGACGAGCGGGGCGACCGTGGCCAGGACGAGGACGACCCACGCCGGTGCATCGAGGACGAGCGCTGCCACCGCGGCCGCCACGAGGCCGGCGCGGACGACCGTCGAGACGACGAGCACCGTCTTGCGCGAGATGCGGTCGACGACCGCCGACCCCAGGGGTGTCCCGACGGCGATGAGGGCCAGGCGGACGCCGGCCCAGGCGCCGACGAGCTGCGCGCCGCCCTCCCGGTAGGCCCAGACGGTCACTGCGGTCGAGTAGGCCCAGTCCCCGACCAGCGAGGCCGCGAGGGCCAGCTGGATGCGGCGGAGCGACGGGTCGGCGAACACGGCACGCAGGGACTTCCACGTCTCCGTCAGCGCCGCACGACCGCTCCGGGAGTGGCCGCGGTCGGGGACGCTCTCGGCCGCCACGGGCACCCCTTCCGCTCCGACGGGCACCTCTTCGCGGGCTGGTTGGGGCCGGCCGCCGCGTCGAGGGCCGGATCGGGCCGTCTGGTCGCAGAGTAGCGAGAAGCGTGTCGTGCCACGCGTGGATTCGTCTAACCTCGGGTGCTTCGCCTTGAGGCGGGTGGCACGCCATGGTTCGCTGGTCGGCGGAGCGACTCAGCGGCGAGTGGCTCACCGAAAGGCGGCCACCGTGTCCAACGCCACCCATCCCTCGTCGACCGCCAGGCCCGTGGGGGCCGCCACCCGCCTGCGGCGTCGTCGGGGGGCGCCGATCGGTCTCCGTTGCGCCTTGGCCGTGGGCCTGGCTGCGGCGACGGCCACGGCGACGCTCGCCACGGCATCCGCCGCACCGCCGGACGACCACCCGTTCGGGGCCAACGTGCTGGTGTTCGAGCCCGACATGCCGACCGCCGTGATCCAGGCGCGCGTCGACGCGATCCACGCCCAGCAGGTCAACGACGAGATGGGCGACAACCGCTGGAGTCTCCTCTTCACACCGGGCACCTACGGGTCCGCCACCGAACCGCTGCACATCAAGGTCGGGTACTACACCGAGGTGGCGGGGCTGGGCGAGGACCCCGGGGACGTCACCATCAACGGCAAGGTCGAGGTCTACAACCGCTGTCTGGACGAGGGCGGCACGGCCAACTGCATCGCGCTGAACAACTTCTGGCGCAGCCTGTCGAACCTGACGATCGCCGTCAACGCGGCCGGGCAGGACGGATGCCGGGCGTCGGCCAACTTCTGGGCGGTGTCCCAGGCCTCCTCGATGCGTCGCGTCCGGGTGACCGGCGCGAACCTGTCGCTCATGGACTACTGCACCGCCGGCCCGCAGTTCGCGAGCGGCGGGTTCATCGCCGACTCGGACCTGCCGGTCGTCATCAACGGGTCGCAGCAGCAGTGGATCACCCGCAACAGCTCGGTGGGCCAATGGACCAACGGCGTCTGGAACCAGGTGTTCGCGGGCGTGGAGGGTGCCCCGTCGGAAGCCAGCTTCCCCAACCCGCCGTACACGACGCTCGACACCACCCCGCTGAGCCGGGAGAAGCCCTACCTCTTCCTCGACGGTGACGGTGCGTGGCAGGTCCGGGTTCCCTCAGCCGCAGTGGAGACGCGGGGGACGAGCTGGGGCGACGGACCGACCGCGGGCCGCACCCTCCCACTCTCGGACTTCTTCGTCGCGAGCCCGGCCGACTCCGCCACGACGATCAACGCCCAGCTGGCGCGCGGGAAGCACCTGCTCCTCACCCCGGGCCTCTACGACGTGGATCGCACGATCGAGGTCCGCCGGGCGGGAGCCGTCGTCCTCGGCATGGGGCAGGCCACCCTCACCTCGGTCCGGGGTGCCACGCCCATGCACGTCACCGACCGCGCCGGAATCGTCATCGCCGGTGTGACCATCGACGCCGGGACGGTCGAGTCGGACGCGCTCATGACGGTCGGCCCGACCCTCGGGGCCGCGGCGGGTGCGCCGGGCGGGCGCTCGACGGCATCCGACCCGCTGACCCTCAGTGACGTGTACTTCCGCGTCGGCGGTCCGCACGTCGGCCGGACCGAGGTGGCCCTGGAGATCCTCAGCGACCACGTGCTCGTCGACCACACCTGGGTGTGGCGGGCCGACCACGGCATCGAGGGGTTCACCGAGGGCGTCAACGGCGACACCGACCGCTGGGAGACCAACACCGCCCGCAACGGCCTCGTCGTCGAGGGCGACGACGTCACGGCGACGGGCCTGTTCGTCGAGCACTTCCAGGAGCACAACACGATCTGGAACGGCGAACGCGGCAGGGTCGTGCTGTACCAGAACGAGCTGCCCTACGACCCCCCGACCCAGGCGGACTGGACCCGGCCAGACGGCACCCTCGGCTACACGGGGTACCTCGTCGGCCCCGAGGTGCAGACCCACTCGCTGGCTGGTGGCGGGGTGTACGTGTTCAACCAGAACAACCCGTCGATCGTCACCGAGCGCGGTTTCGAGGTGCCGGAGCGCGCCGGGGTGCGCCTGCACCACGTGCTCACGGTGAACCTCACGGCTGGCACCATCCGCCACGTCGTCAACGACGTGGGGGACCAGGTCGACTCGACGCGGGTCGGCCAGCCGGCCTACGTCGTCGACTTCCCCTGACCGTCGCTGCCGTGGGTCGAGTCGGTGGTCGATGAGCGGTGGTCGTCGCCTTCCGAGCTCGACCGCGACACGATGTGCTCGGTGTCGACCGTCTCGTCGTCCGCGGCAGCCGTGAGGTCTGAGTCGTCCTCGTCCGGTTCGAGCGGCGCCGCAGTGGATGCGAAGGAGCGGCGAGCGGCCTTGACCCCGGCCGCGATCGAGTGCCAGACGTGGTCGGGGCCGAGGTCGTCGAGCATCCCGGACCGGGTCAGGACGTCGCGTACGTTGCCGAACACCCGCACGAGGTGGAGGTCGACGTCGATCTTTCGGAGGTGGGCGAGCAGGCTGGAGATCCGCTCGGCCGTCGTGGTGTCCATCTGGTTCGTGGCCTCGAGGTCGAGCACGACGGCGTGCAGGCCGGCCCGCCCGCGTGCCAGGACCTCGATACGCCGGAGGACGGATGTCGCGTTGGCCCAGAACAGGGGCGCGTCGGGGCGCAGCACCAGCACGCCGGGGTACGTGCGGCGAGTGGGGTCGTTGGCAACAGCGCCCCACGCCGCCTTCTCGCCGGCGACCCGCCCCATCTCGTCGATGCCCACCTGCGTGGACCGGTAGACGAGGCCGAGCAGGGACTGGGCGATCGCGACCAGGAGGCCGTTCAGCGGACCGAGCGCCAGGACCCCGGTGAAGGCGACGCCCGCGGCCACCGCATCGTTGCGGCGCACCTGGGCATACCGCCGGAAGGCGCTCGGCTGCACGAGGCCCCACACGGCATGGATGACGATGGCGGCGAGCACCGTCCGAGGCAGGTCGGCGAGCAGTCCGGCGGCGAGCATGACGAACAGCAGGATGACGACGGCCGCTGCCACCCCGCTGACCTGGGTGACCGCTCCGGCGCGGGCGTTGGCGGCCGTCTTCGACAGCGACCCCCCGACCGCCATGCCTCCGAACAGGCCAGACGCGACGTTGGCGGCCCCGTGGGCGACGAACTCCCGGTCGTCGGCGCCGGGGTCGAAGCGCCCGGGTGGGGAGAACGTCCGAGCAGCCGCGAGTCCTTCGGCGATGCCCACGGCAGCCAGGGCGAGGCCGCCGGTGACGATGGTGCTCCACAGCGAGAGGTCGACGATGGGGACGGACGGCACGACGAGGCCGTTCGGCACGGTCCCCACGACCACCACCCCCTTGGACGCGAGGTCGAGCCGGGAGGAGACGACGATCGCGGCCGCCAGCGTCACGAGGGACCACGGAATCCGCGGCGCCAGCCGTGACCCACCGAAGAGCACGACCAGGGATGCCACCCCCACGGCGAGGGTCAGCCCGTGGATGTCCGGCACCCCGCGGACGATCTCGAGGAGGCGCTCGAGGATGCCACCGGATGGAGTGCTGAGCCCGGCGAGGGGCGGCACCTCGCCGACGACGATGAGGACGACCAGTCCCGCGACGAAACCCGTGACGATCGGCTCGCTCAGGAACTGCGCCACCCAGCCCACGCGGAGCAGCCCCGCCGCCAGAAGGGCCACACCGGCGGTGATGGCGAGCACCGAGGTCAGCTGGACGGCCAGCTCGGGGTCACCACCCGACAGGCCACCGACGAGCGAGCCGGAGAGCACGGAGACGGTCGACACCGGCCCGACGAAGAGCAGGCGTGACGAGCCGAACAGGGCATAGGCGAGGAGGGCGGGCGGCAGGGTGTACAGGCCGACCTGAACCGGAACGCCCGCCACTGCCGCGTAGCCCAAGGACTGGGGGACGGCCAGCGCGGCGACGAGCAGACCGGCAAGAAGGTCGGCCGGCAGGTGCCGTCCGCTGTAGATGCGCAGCAGCCGGAGGCCGATCGGGAGGCCTGGCCGCGGCAGCTGCATCCGGACAGTCTCCTCCCGTGTCCTGCCTCGCGCCTGCGCTTCGGGCGACCCCGCGGCCCAGCGGCTGCCGGGAGCGTGGAGCACGGGCCCCCAGGTCGGGAGGGAGGCCAACGGCATCCGGGTGAATGTGACCTGCATCCGCTCCGGGTGCCGACGGTCATGCGCGGTCCTACTGTGGACGTGGAGCTGCGGGGGCACTCCGGTCTCGCGGCTCCACCACAGCGAGGGCTGGAGGAGCCATGCATCGCACCTACGTCGTCACCGGTACAGGGTCCGGGATAGGCCGAGCCACGGCGAGCCTGCTCCGCAGCCGGGGGGCGCGGGTCATCGGCATCGACGTGACGTGCGCGGAGGTGCGTGCCGACCTCTCGACCCCGGACGGGCGGGTCGCGGCCGTCGACGGCGCCCTCATCGAGTCCGGCGGGCACGTCGACGGCGTGGTCGCGAACGCCGGCCTCTCCACGCCGTCGGCGGCGACCGTGGCCGTGAACTACTTCGGTGCCGTGGCGCTCCTGGAGGGGCTGCGGCCGGCGCTGCTGACCTCACGGGCACCGCGGGCGGTGGTCACCTCGTCGATGGCCACGGTGATGCCCGTCGACCCGGACCTCGTGGAGGCGTGCCTGGCCGACGACGAGGAGCTCGCGCTGGGGATCGCCGGGCAGCTGGCCGGTGACCCGGCCACCGCCGGCCTGATCTATCCGTCCAGCAAGCGCGCGCTGTCGCGGTGGGTGCGCCGGGAGTCGGCGTCGAAGCGGTGGGCCGGGTGCTGCATCCCGCTCAACGCGGTGGCTCCGGGCATCGTCGAGACGCCGATGGTCGCCCAGCTTCTCGCGACGCCGGAGAGTGAGGCGGCGGTGGACGCCCTCGTGCCGATGCCACTGAACGGGCACCTCCAGGCGCGCCAGGTTGCGTCGCTGCTCGCGTGGCTGGTCTCCGAGGAGAACACGCACGTGTGCGGGCAGACGATCTACATCGACGGCGGGTCGGACGTGGCGTTGCGCGGCGACGACGTCTGGTCGTGGAACGACCGCAAAGGGTCCGTCGCCGCGGTCCCGACGCCCGAGCCAGTGGCCGGGTGATGCCGGAGGTGGTGGCGGCCGCGTCCGGTGGGTGAGGGGCGCCGCCGAGCCGCTGCCTGTGGACGGTCGGGTGGCGGTTTCCGCCGGATTGGCTAGCGTTTTCGTCCGGAGCCGACGAGGGGCGGCTGGGAAGGGACGCATGGGACGAGCTGTCTTGGGGATGCCGCTCGCTGCCGGCACGCTGCTCGCGGCGCTCGTGCTCGGGGGGTGCCAGGCGGAGGGCGCGCCGGGCGGGCGGACGGCCACGTCGGCGTCGGCGAGTCCCACGGGGGCGTCGCCGAGCGCGTCGGTCACGAAGGCGTCGCCGTCGCCGACGTCGTCGACCGCGGTCCCGGCGGCGGCCCGCGAGAAGTCAGAAGCCGGAGCCGAGGCGTTCGTCCGCTTCTTCATGCTTCAAGCGGCTTCTGCTTGGACGATCTCCCGAGCCCACGCTGATCGAGGTGCACTCCTCGAGGGATTGCGTCGCCTGTCAAGACCTGGCCCGTGTCGCCAGGGAACTGCAGGCGAAAAGGGAGCGGTATGACCGAGCCCCAGTGACGGTCGAGAGGATTGCCACCCTTCGCCGAGGTGAGAATCAGTACGCATTCGACGTCAATTTGACGGAGAACGACGTGAACGTTGTTTCTCAGTCGGGCGCAATAGTGGAATCGTATCCAGCGCGGCCCATAGCGAGAGCCATTGCTGTGACTTGGGAGGAGGGGCGTTGGCTGCTTGCTGGCATTGGCGAGTAATCGCGATGGCCGTTGCTGTGGTTGCGATGCCAAGCCAACAAGGCACCGCGATCGAACCCAGTCGCGGCCCATGGGGCGGGACTGCTCAAGGAGATGGCGTCCGCATCAATGTGTTGGCCGAGCAGTTGCGGTCTCTCCGGGACGAATGGCAAACGCAGCAACTGAGTGGACAAGGGCCATGGTTGGAATATCGCCGCCACGTCGATATGCGGGCCGAGGCTCCCTGGGAGCCAGGACGACGACTTGCTGTGCGGTCGGTCCTTCATCTTTTGCTCGACAACTAGCGCATCGATCGGACCCGGGCCAGCGATGGACGTCCATCGACGGGAGGTAGATGCGAGCGGTGAACCGATCACTGGCTCGGCCGGCAGCTGGGAGACCATCGGAACCACTTGTCTTCCGGGAATGGTTCCTGGGGTCGGGCCGCAACTCACCCTGGAGTATGATCCGCGAGGCCTTCCACGACACGGACTTCTCCGTCCCCACCGTGAACATCCAGCCCGAGGGCGACGTCACCCTGGTGAACCTTCCGACCTACTTCGAGGTGCAGTTCCCGGAGGCCGGCTTCGGCCCCGAAGAGGTGGACACCCCGGACCCGAGCCGGCTGCTCGGTCATCGCATCGAGGTGCGCCCGTTGCTCAAGTCGGTCACCTACCACCTCGGTGACCAGACCATCGGCCCGACGACGTCCCTCGGAGGCCCGCACCCGACGGGCGACATCCGGGCGACCTACCGGCAGCCCGGCACCCATGAGGTTCGCGCCGACGTCGTCTACACGGGCCAGTTCCGCGTCGGCGGCAGCGAGTGGTTCGACATCCCCGGTGAGGTCGACCTCCAGGGCGCCCCCGTCACCCTCACCGTTCGCGAGGCGAAGTCCCGGCTCTACACCGGCTGAGCGCAGTGGTCGGGTCGCACCTCGTCCACAGCCGTCGACCGGATGCCGGCTCCTCCACAGCTTCTGCGCCACGGGGCGTCGCCTGCGCCCTTCTGTCGGTTGACCGGCCTACTGTCGGTCGCACGAGATGAACCCCTGAGAGGAGGAGCGGTGGAGGTGACCCGGGCCCTGTCGGCGGGGCGGCGCCTGCTTCGCGAGCACGGCCTCGACGACTGGACGATCGTCGCCGACCGGGCCAAGACCAGAGCCGGCGTCTGCCGCTTCGGCCGGCGGCAGATCGGTATCAGCGCCCCCCTCACCACCCTCCACGCCGAGGAGGAGGTGCTCGACACCATCCTCCACGAGATCGCCCACGCCCTCGTCGGCCCCCACCACGGCCACGACACCGTGTGGCGCGCCAAGGCCCGCGAGATCGGCTGCACCGGCGAGCGCTGCGTGTCCTCCGACTCCCCGCGAGTGCCCGGCGTCTGGACGGGCCGGTGTCCCGCCGGTCACGAGAAGTCCCGACACCGTGCCCCCACTCGGCTCATGTCGTGCGGTGAGTGTGCACGGCGGTTCGACCCGCGCCACCTCTTCACGTGGACATATCGCGGTCGACCGGCCACCCTCCCCGCCTCGTATGCGGCGCAGCTCGCGGCGCTCTCCTCGGTGCGCCGGGCGGCGAACGGTCCGCGTCCCGCGATCCGGGTGGGCGACCTGGTCGAGGTCGCATCACCCGGCCCCTGGCAGGGACTGGGAGGGGAGGTGGAGCTCGTGGGCGCCGTGCGCTGCCAGGTCAGGGTGGGCGACGAGCTCGTCAGCCTGCCGTTGGATGCCGTCCACGTGGTTCCCGCCTTCGCGGCTCGCCGCACCGGGCGGCAGCCCTGAGCCGTCGCGGTCGACGAGCAGGGCCGGCGCCGTGCCAGAAGGCGCCGAAGCCTCACCGGCCGGTGCGGACCTCACCCCACCGAGTACCAAGTCGCTCGGACCGCGCCGCGCTGGGTGAGCACCCTCACGTCACATCCGGTGCGGGGCACCGGTTCCGCGCCACGACAATGGAAGGGTGAGTGAACGCTTCGCCCAGGGAGGCGCCACCGGGTCGGACGCCTCCTCCACCGTGGGTCCCTCCGGTGGCTTCGGCCGGTGGCAGCCTCCCACGGAGCGGGTGGACCGCGCCTTCGTCCTCGCCGGTGGGGGAGCGACCGGCATCGCCTGGGAGGCCGGCATCATCATCGGCCTGCGCGACTGTGGCATCGACGTCAGGGACGCCGACACGATGATCGGGACCTCAGCGGGGTCCATGGTCGCCGCTCACCTGCGGGTGGGCACCGACGAGGGCAACGCCTTCGCACGCATCCAGCAGGGCGCTCCGCTCGCGAGCTATGGCCGGCTCGGCCCATCCGACGCCAGCCGCTACCTGCGGGCCCAGCTGGCCCTCGACCCACGCCAGGGACGCTCGGTCGTCACGCGCGCGGCGCTCGAGGCCCGGACTTCGTCGGAGGAGGAGTGGCTCGAGGCCATCGGGCTCGGTCTGGTCGGCAAGCCATGGCCCGAAGGGCGCCTGTTCATCACGGCGGTCGAGGCCGTGACCGGCACCTCTGTGGTCTTCGACAACGACAGCGCGGTGCCGCTGGACCGCGCCGTGGCCGCCAGCTGCGCCGTGCCCGGGGTCTTCCCGGCCGTGGACATCGGTGGCCGCCGCTACGTGGACGGCGGCATGCGGAGCATCGCCAACATCGACCTCGCGAGGGGCCACCGCCGGGTGCTCGCGCTGGCGCCGTACCCCGTCGGCCCCAAGCTTCGAGAGCATCCCTACGTGCAGCTGCGGTCGTTGCGGCCGCGGGCGAAGACGTCCCTCGTGGTCCCCGACGCCAAGGACCTCTGGGCGATGGGGACCAACCCGCTCGACATGAGCCGCGGCGCCGGCACCTTCGACACCGCCCGGACCCACGGGCAGCGCATCGCCGACCGGGTCGGCGACATCTGGGCCGACTGAGGCGCCGACAACCCAAGGACGGACCGGCATCCCGAGGCGTGAGCATGCACCGAGCGCAACGGGGCGCCGGCGGCCCATCACCGAACCGCCGGCTCGATACGCTCGGCCAAGGAGGTGACGATGACGTCACAGGAGCACCGCCCCGCGACCGGCCGCACCATCGCCCACATCGAGCAGGTCGAGCGGTATGCCGCGCACAACTACCACCCCCTGCCGGTGGTGCTGAGCCACGGCGAGGGGGCGTGGGTGACCGACGTCGAGGGCAACCGCTACCTCGACTGCCTCGCCGGGTACTCGGCACTGAACTTCGGTCACGGTCACCCCCGACTCGTGGCCCGCGCCCAGGAGCAGCTGGCCCGCCTGACCCTGACCAGCCGAGCCTTCTACAACGACCAGCTGGGTCCGTTCTCCCAGGCTCTCGCCGAGCTGACCGGCAAGGACATGATCCTCCCGATGAACACCGGGGCCGAGGCCGTGGAGACGGCCCTCAAGGTGTCGCGAAAATGGGGGTACCGGGTGAAAGGGGTCCCCGAGGGGGCCGCCAGCATCGTGGTGATGGAGGGCAACTTCCACGGCCGCACGACGACCATCGTGAGCTTCTCCGATGACAAGGTCGCCCGTGACGAGTACGGCCCCTACACACCGGGATTCCGCACCGTGACCTTCGGCGACGCGGACGCGCTCAGGTCCGCGGTGGACGACACCACCGTGGCCGTCCTCCTCGAGCCGGTGCAGGGGGAGGGAGGGGTCGTCATCCCGCCCGAGGGGTACCTGCGCGACGTGCGGGCGATCTGCGACGAGGCGGGCGTGCTGATGGTGGCCGATGAGATCCAGTCCGGCCTGGCCCGCACCGGCCGAACGTTCGCCTGCGACCACGAGGACGTCGTTCCTGACATGTACGTGCTGGGCAAGGCGCTGGGCGGCGGGCTGTACCCCGTCTCGGCGATCGCGGCGAACCGTGAGGTCCTCGAGGTGATCACCCCGGGGTCGCACGGCTCCACCTTCGGGGGCAACCCGCTGG
Source organism: uncultured Actinomycetota bacterium (assembly GCA_963763015.1). Lineage (GTDB taxonomy): Bacteria > Actinomycetota > Actinomycetes > Actinomycetales > Dermatophilaceae > Fodinibacter. The sequence goes on from CAVXML010000002.1 coordinate 51,592, forward strand.
CCGCGGCGGTCGGCCACGAGGTCGTGACGATGCTGGCCGAGGGGGAGCTCCAGCGCCGCGCCGCCCACCTCGGCACCGTCCTCGAGGAACGGTTGACCCCCCTCGTTCGTGAGGGCGTCGGCGAGGGCCGGGGCCTGCGTGCGATCAGGGTGCGCGGCCTGTGGGCGGGCCTGGACATCGAGCCGGGCGGGCCGAGCGGCCGAGAGCTGTCAGAGCGTCTGATGACCCGCGGCATCCTCGCGAAGGACACCCACGGGTCGACCCTTCGCGTCGCGCCCCCGATCGTCATCACCGAGGACGAGATCGACCTGCTCGTCCGCGCCGTCACCGACGCCCTCGCCCCGGAGTGAACACCTTGGGTCAGGAGGCGTCGGCGTCGAGGAGGTCGGCCTCCAGCTCCCGCACGGCCTCGGCGTCGAGCTGCTCGTCGGTCTCGGCCTGACGCTGCGGATCTCCCGCCCAGCCCGGCACCCCTGCCCCTGACCGCTCCTCGTGGACGCGGGCGGCGTTCCGGGCGATCGCCTCGACGATCTCGGCCCGCCGCGGCCCCGGGAGGTCGTGCGCCATGTCGGGGAACATGAGCAGCCGGGCGCCGGGCACCGCCCGTGCCGTGGCGATGCCGCCGCTCGGCAGCACCAGCCGGTCCTGCAGGCCGTGGATCACCAGGGTGGGCACACGCACCTCGGCGAGAGGGGGGGTGCGGTCGGGGCTGGCCTGGATCGCGAGGAGCTGCCGGATCGTGCCGAGCGGGTTGACGTTTCGCGAGATGGCGGAGCGCACCATGCCGCGGATCTCCTCGGCGTCGAAGTGCGGTCCGGCGATCAGCCGGAACCCCGCCACTCCGAGGCGCTCGGCCTCGGCGGGGTCCTCCGGACGCGGGGTGGTCATCGACAGCGCCATCGTGGGCAGCAGCCTCGGCGACACCGTGCCGTGCCTGCGGTTGCCGGTGTTCGACATGATCGAGCAGAGGCTGAGCACCCGCTCCGGGTGGTCGATGGTCAGCTGCTGCGCGATCATCCCGCCCATCGAGACGCCGACGACGTGCGCGGCGGCGACGTCGAGGTGGTCCAGGAGGGCCACGGCATCCGCCGCCATGTCGGAGATGAGGTAGTCGGACTGGGCGTAGCGGCGGTGCGCGAACGCCTTGAACAGGGCGGCCCGGGTCGGCGCCGGCCCGTCCGTCTTCGTCGACAGCCCGATGTCACGGTTGTCCATCCGGATGACTCGGAACCCGCTGTCGGCGAGGCCCTCCACGAGGTCCGTCGGCCACGCGACGAGCTGGGCGCCGAGGCCCATGACGAGCAGCATCGGCTCGCCGTCCTGCGGCCCGTCCAGCTCGTACTCGATCGTCACGTCCCCGAGCTGCGCACTGGTCATGGGTGAAGTCTCGCACCACCGCCGAGGCCCGCGCCGGCAGGTCCCGGGGCCCGGTTAGGGTGAGCGCGTGATCGCCCCCCTGACGTATGCCGTCGTGGGCCTGGCGACCGTGCTGTTCGCCGTCGCGGTCTACTACGCCGCGAAGGACAGGCTCGTGGACGACCGCCTCCTCGCCCTCGCGGGGCTGCTGGAGCTCGGGCTGCTGGTCCAGCTCGTGAGCGGCCTCCTCGGCATCGGCCACATCGAGGACCCGACCGAGAAGGCCACCTTCGTCGCCTACCTGGTCACGCTGCCGCTGGTCCCGGTCGGTACCGCCCTCCTGACGATCAAGGAGAAGTCGCGGTGGGCCATGGGGTCGCTCGCGGTGGCGGCCTTCGCGGTGGCCGTGATGACGGCCCGGCTCCAGCAGATCTGGAACTTCTATGGCTGACCCGGCTGCGGCGCCCGGTCGGGCCCCGGCTGAGGGCCGCGAGGCCCGCCGGGCCCTCGGGGGGCCGGGGGTCGTGCTCGTCGTGGTGTACGCGGTGCTCGCCCTGGCCGCCACGGGTCGGTCGGTGCTCCAGATCACGAGCTACTTCGAGCAGGCGCCCCTGGCCTACACGCTGTCGGCCGTCGCGGCGCTCGTCTACCTCCTGGCGACGTGGTGCCTCGCGAAGGGCGGACGCTGGGTGCGGGTCGGGGTGGTCGCGTGCACCATCGAGCTCGTCGGCGTGCTCGTGGTCGGTGTCGCGTCCTACCTCGCTCCGGACGCGTTCCCCGACCAGACGGTCTGGTCGCACTTCGGCCAGGGGTACGCGTTCGTGCCACTCGTGCTGCCCGTTCTCGGGCTGCTGTGGTTCCGCCGCGTGGACCGCCTGGCCGCGGCGGGCGAGCCCGCCCCCTAGGAAGGCTCAGACCCCGGGTCGGCCGGCTCGAGGAGGAACACCGGGATCAGCCGGTCGGTCCTGGTCTGGTAGGCCGCATACGGCGGGTAGGCCGCGACGCACCGCTCCCACCAGGCGTCCCGCTCCGAGCCGGTGATCTCACGGGCCACCGCCGACCACGACCGGGTCCCGTCCTGGAGGATGATGCGTGGGTCGGCCTGGAGGTTGGCGTACCACTGGGGGTGCTCGGGCGCGCCCCCCTTGCTGGCGACAGCGGCGTAGACCCCGTCGTGCTCGACGCGCATCAGCGGCACCTTGCGCACCGCCCCCGTCTTCCGCCCCCGCATGGTGAGCATGACCACCGGGCGGTCCATGATCGACACGGCCCGTGTGTCACCCGCGGCCTCGATCGCCTCCACCTGCTCGCGCACCCAGGCCGACGGGCTGGGGGCGTACTCGCCGTGGATGTGTTCGTGACCGTGGCTCATGCCAGTCCTCAACTCAGCTGTCGCTCGACGTCTTCCACAGGTTGATCCCGGCGTCGACGGCGTGCTCGTCGATCTCGGCGAGCTCCTCGTCGGTGAACCCGAGGTTCCGGACCGCGTCGAGGCTGTCGTCGAGCTGCTCCACCGACGAGGCACCGATGAGCACCGAGGTGACCCTGCTGTCGCGCAGCGCCCAGGCCAACGCCATCTGCGCGAGCGACTGGCCCCGAGCCGACGCCATGCGGTTCAGCTCGCGGACGTGCCGGAGGGACGCCTCGGTCAGCAGCGAAGGGTCGAGCGACTTGCCCTGGGCTGCCCTGGAACCCTCGGGGATGCCGCCGAGGTACTTGTTGGTGAGCATCCCCTGGGCCAGGGGCGAGAAGGCGATGCAGCCCACTCCGGTGTCCCCGAGGACCTCGAGGAGGTCCTCTTCGATCCAGCGGTTGAGCATCGAGTACGACGGCTGGTGGATGAGCAGCGGCGTCCCCATCTCCCGCAGGATGCCGACCGCCTCCCGGGTCCGCGCGCCCGAGTACGACGAGATCCCGGCATAGAGCGCCTTCCCCTGCCGCACGATCGTGTCGAGTGCGCCGAGAGTCTCCTCCAGAGGGGTGGTCTCGTCGAACCGGTGGCTGTAGAAGATGTCGACGTAGTCGAGCCCCATTCGCTGCAGCGACTGGTCGCACGAGGCGATGAGGTACTTGCGGGAGCCGCCGCCCTGCCCGTAGGGCCCCGGCCACATGTCGTAACCGGCCTTCGAGGAGATGACGAGCTCGTCGCGATAGGGCCGGAAGTCGCGGGCGAAGATCGTGCCGAAGTTGCGCTCGGCGGAGCCGTAGGGCGGTCCGTAGTTGTTGGCGAGGTCGAAGTGGGTGACGCCCCGGTCGAACGCCCGGCGGAGCGTCGCCTGCTGGCGCTCGAGCGGGACGTCGTCACCGAAGTTGTGCCAGAGCCCCAGGGAGATGGCGGGCAGGTCCAGCCCGGAGCGACCGACCCGGCGGTACGGCATCCCGGCCTCGTAGCGCCCGGGGTCGGCCTGGTACTCGTCTGCACGGTAGGTCATGACCCCATCCTGTCCCACGCACCCCGGCCCGGCCGGACCGGAGGGTGAGACGTCGCCGGGGAGGGGCGTGACCGGCATCCCGTGTCGTCGTATCCTGCACGCAGGTCATGAGCGCCAGCGCCAAGCCCCGGCTCGCTGGCCGGCAACCCTCCACCGCGGTGGGGTGCCCCGGGTGAGGACCTGGCGTGCGGCACCCGCCGCTCGCAAGCGCGGGTCTGCTCCCGGTAGCCCCGCAGTGCCACGTATGCCGTGCGCCGGGGACATGTCCGGCGCACCAGACCCAAAGGGAGACTCCGATGACCGACCCCTCGCAGTGGGGCTTCGAGACCAAGCAGGTGCACGCCGGACAGGTGCCCGACAGCGCCACCGGGGCCCGCGCCCTGCCGATCTACCAGACCACGTCCTACGTCTTCAACGACACGGCGCACGCGGCCAACCTGTTCGCCCTCCAGGAGTTCGGGAACATCTACACCCGGATCATGAACCCGACGCAGGATGCCGTGGAGCAGCGGATCGCCGCCCTGGAGGGAGGAGTCGGCGCGCTGCTGGTCTCGTCGGGCCAGGCCGCCACCACGCTCGGGCTGCTCAACGTCGCCGAGGCCGGGGACCACATCGTCTCCAGCGCGGCGCTCTACGGCGGCACCGTGAACCTGCTCAAGTACACGTTCAAGAAGCTCGGCATCGACGTGACGTTCGTCAGGACCAGGCCGACCTCGAGGAGTGGCGTGGCGCGGTGCGCCCCAACACCAAGGCGTTCTTCGGTGAGACCATCGCCAACCCCAAGGCCGAGGTCCTCGACATCGAGGGCGTGGCCGGGGTGGCCCACGAGGTGGGTGTGCCCCTCGTCGTCGACAACACGATCGCCACGCCGTACGTCATCCGGCCGCTCGAATGGGGCGCCGACGTGGTCATCCACTCGGCGACCAAGTACCTCGGCGGGCACGGCACCTCCATCGCCGGCGTGATCGTCGACGGCGGGACCTTCGACTACGGCAAGGACCCCGAGCGCTACCCGAACTACAACACGCCCGAGGAGAGCTACCACGGCCTCGTGTTCGCGCGTGACCTCGGCGTCGGCGGCATCCTCGGGGCCAACCTCGCCTACATCCTCAAGGCGCGCGTGCAGCTGCTGCGCGACCTGGGGTCGGCGATCTCGCCGTTCAACGCGTTCCTCATCGCCCAGGGGCTGGAGACGCTCAGCCTGCGGGTGGAACGGCACATCGAGAACGCGCGCCGGGTGGCGGCCTACCTCGAGCAGCACCCCCAGGTCGAGGCCGTGCGGTGGGCGTCGCTCGACGGCCAGGCCGGCAAGGAGCTCGCCGACAAGTACGCGCCCGAAGGGAGCCGGGTGCGGTGCTGGCGTTCGAGATCGCGGGCGGCCTCGAGGCGGGGCAGCGCTTCGTGGAGGGCCTGTCCCTGCACAGCCACGTGGCGAACATCGGGGACGTGCGCTCGCTGGCGATCCACCCCGCGTCGACGACGCACAGCCAGGGGGGTGACGAGGACCGGCTCGCCGCCGGGGTCACCCCCGGCCTGGTCCGCCTGGCCGTCGGCATCGAGTCGATCGACGACATCCTCGCCGACCTCGACGCCGGCTTCTCGGCCGCGGCGGGTGAGGGCGCGAGCGACGACGCCGGGACCAGCGGGTCGGAGCTCGGCGCGGAACAGCCCGCCGACCTGGCCGGCGCGACCACCGCCTGACCCGGCCAGCGGGGGGTTTGGCCCAGCACCGAGCCCCCCGCCGGCGTCGCGCCGTCGGTAGCGTCGACGGATGGCAGAGAAGCTGACGGACACGCTGCTGGACATCGAGCGCCGCGGGTGGGACTCCCTCTGCGACGGGACGGGATCGGCGTTCTACGGATCCCTCATGACCGACGACGCCCTCATGGTGCTCGCCAACGGGCAGGTGATGACCCGTGACGACGTGGTGCAGGCGCTGTCTGCGGCACCGGCCTGGGACTCCTACGAGCTGGATGACGTCCGGCTCGTCATGGCCGGCGCCGGGGCCGCGCTGGTCTACGTCGGCACGGCTCGGCGCGACGGGGCCGACGACGTCGTCTGCGCCATGTCGAGCGTCTACGTCGCGGCCGACGACGGCTGGCGCCTCGTGCTCTACACCCAGACGCCGGTCGCGTAGCCGCACAGGACCGGCCGCGGCGTCGAGCACGCGCGACAGTCCCGGAGGGCTGTGGACAACGCCTTCGGCCCCGGCGCGACCTGCCTAGCGTGGCCCCATGACGTGGATCCGGGTCGACTCGGCCGAGGTGGCCGAGCTGGGGGTGGCGCTCGCGGAGACCGGTGCCGACCTCCTTCTCCTGGGCGACCCCGCCGCCGACCGGTGGGCCCTCGGTCCCGGCGACACCGGGCCGGCTGTGGAGGAGCTGCTCGGCGGCTGGCGGCGGGTGCGTCTGGCCCTCGGCGGGTCGCTGACCGAGCTCGGCGAGGCAACCGTGGCCGCCGGCGCCCTGTACCTCGACACCGAGTCCGGCATCTCGGGGTCCCTGCTCGGCGGGTCCTGGTGACCGGCCTGGCCCCGCTGCCCGGAAGCCCGGCCGGGGTCCGGATCGTCGCCGACCGCCTCGACGCGACGTCCGCCCGCCTCGGCGCCCTTGCCCGGGTCCTCGCCCGGTTGCGTCACGGAGTCACCTGGGAGGGCCCGGCCGGTGGCGCCCTCGGGGCCCGCCTCGCGGACGTGGCACCCCTGTTGGATGCCGTCGCTGCCCGCCTCGGCGGCGCCGTGGTGCCGTTGCACGCCCTTGCCGGCGCCATGGAGGAGGCGCAGGCGGTCATCGCCGTCGCGCTCCGCAGCGAGCGCGAGGCCGAGCACGCGTATCTCGCCCTCGAGGACCGCGCGTACGCCCTGGTGGCGACAGGTGCCACCGAGGACGACCCGGCCCTGCTCGTCCTCAGGCACCTCCAACGTGAACAGGTACGAGCCCAGGCCACCGCACAGGCCGACCACCGGGCCGCGGCGGAGCGGTTCCGTGAGGCCGACGCCCGCTGCGCACGGGTCCTCCGGGCGCTGGCCGTCGACGCGGTCGCGGACCCGGCGACCTACCGCCTGCTTGCCGGGGCCAGCTCTGTCGGTCACGACCTGGCGAGCGCGGGAGTCCTCTCGGCCGTGGCACCCCAGCTCCGGCCGCTGGCCGCGGCCGGTGAGGCGGTGGGCGTCTCCGCGGACGCCGCGCTGCTGGTCGCCTACGACGAGGGCGACTGGGCGACCTGGGGTGGCGCCGTCGCCCTCTCGGCCACCGGCGGGGCGGGTGCGGCCCTGCGTCGCGGTGCCGTCGCCGGGGCGGAGCACACGGCCCGGGGCGCGGTCAGTACCCGACACCTCACGACGGCACAGCGAGTTGCCCTCGGCGTCGCCCACGAGGCACGGGCGCGACGTGACGCCGTGCGGGCCGCCCTCGCCGACTCGCCGGGACGGGGCACCCCGAGCGCCCTGACCGGCGGACCGGTGGTCAGGGCGCCCGGGGTGGCGCCCGGAGGCGCGACCGGCCTGCTTCCCCGAGCGCGGGACGCCGCACGAGCCGGTGCCGCGAGGGCTCGCGCTGCCACCACGGCGGGGCTCGACCGCGCCTTCCGCGACGACTGGCGCCTCGCGACCGCGAACGGGCCCGCGGCCCAGCAGCTCTATGTGGGCGGCGCCAGCCTCCAGCTCGCAAGCGCCGCAAGCGCCGCCAGCAGCGCGGTGACCAGCAACGTCGCCGGCCGCGGCACCGCCCCGACCGCCGCCACCACGCCGACCGCCGAGGCGGCCAAGACCGGCCGCTGAGGCATCTGGTCACCCCCAGCCGCCGACCTATCCTTGGCGCCATGCCCGCCCAGCCCGTCGACGTCGTCGACCCTGCCCGGCTGCGGTACCCGGAGCACCTGCCCGTCGTCGAGCGACGCGACGACATCCTGGCCGCCATCCGAGACCACCAGGTCGTCGTCGTCGCGGGGGAGACGGGCTCGGGCAAGACGACCCAGCTACCCAAGATGTGCCTCGAGCTCGGGCTCGGCTCGCGGGGTCAGGTGGGCCACACCCAGCCGCGACGGATCGCGGCTCGCTCGGTCGCCGAGCGGATCGCCGAGGAGATGGAGGTCGAGCTCGGCGGTCTCGTCGGGTACCAGGTGCGGTTCACCGACCACAGCAGCGACGCGACCCGGGTCAAGGTCATGACCGACGGCATCCTCCTGGCGGAGATGCAGCGCGACCGTGACCTGCGACGCTACGACACCCTGATCCTCGACGAGGCTCACGAGCGGTCGCTCAACATCGACTTCATCCTGGGGTACCTCAAGCAGCTCCTGCCGCGGCGCCCCGAGCTCAAGGTGGTCGTGACCTCCGCGACGATCGACCCCCTTCGCTTCTCCCGCCACTTCGCGACCGACGACCGTGGCGAGGTGGTGCGGGAGGTGCCGGTCATCGAGGTGTCGGGCCGCACCTACCCGGTGGAGGTTCGCTACCGGCCGCTCGTCGAGCTGCACCCCGACGGACGGCACGTGGTCGCCGAGCGGGACCAGGTGACCGGGGTCGTCGAGGCGGTCGAGGAGCTGTGGACCGAGGCCCCGCCCAGCCCGGAGGCGACCGACATCCTCGTGTTCTTCTCCGGCGAGCGCGAGATCCGCGACGCGGCAGAGGCGCTCAACGGCCTGCGGCTTCCCGGCACCGAGGTCCTGCCGCTCTTCGCTCGGTTGTCGGCCGCCGAGCAGCACCGCGTCTTCCACCGGGGGAGCGGTCGGCGGATCATCCTCGCCACGAACGTCGCGGAGACGTCGCTGACGGTCCCAGGAATCGGCTACGTCGTCGACACGGGCACCGCCCGCATCTCCCGCTACAGCCAGCGCACCAAGGTCCAGCGGCTGCCCATCGAGCCGGTCAGCCGGGCCAGCGCTGCCCAGCGGGCCGGGCGATGCGGACGGGTCGCCCCCGGGATCTGCATCCGCCTCTACTCCGAGGCGGACTTCGAGGCCAGGCCCGAGTTCACCGAGCCGGAGATCCAGCGCACCTCGCTCGCCTCCGTCATCCTGCAGATGACCTCCCTCGGCCTCGGCGACGTCACCCGCTTCCCGTTCGTCGACCCGCCCGACGCCCGGCAGGTGGCCGACGGCGTCCGCCTGCTCGAGGAGCTCGGCGCCTTCGAGGTCGGTGAACAGGCGCGGGGCCGCCACCGGGGTCGCGGGCGGCGGCTCACGGCATCCGGACGCACGCTCGCCCGGCTGCCGCTCGACCCCCGGCTGGCGAGGATGGTGGTGGAGGCCGGGCGCCTGGGGTGCACCCGGGAGGTGCTGGTGCTCGTCGCGGCACTGTCCATCCAGGACCCGCGGGAGCGCCCGGTCGACAAGGAGGCCCAGGCCGACCAGTCCCACGCCCGGTTCAAGGACGACCGGTCCGACTTCATCGGCCTGCACAACCTGTGGCGCTACCTCAAGGACCAGCAGAAGACCCTCTCGCACAGCGCCTTCCGCCGCACCTGCAAGAACGAGTACCTCCACTACCTGCGGATCCGCGAGTGGCAGGACCTCCACGCGCAGCTGCGTGCCGCGTGCCGCTCGGTGCGGATCGACCCGGACCTCGCGACGGCCGCCCGAGACGCCGAGCCGGACTGGGACACCGTCCACCGCGCGCTGCTGGCCGGGCTGCTGTCGCACGTCGGCGTCCGTGACCAGGTGAGGCGCGAGTATGCCGGTGCGCGCGGGGCGCGTTTCGGCATCAGCCCGGGGTCGGCGCTCTTCCGCCGGCAGCCGGACTACGTGATGGCAGCGGAGCTCGTCGAGACCACCCGGCTCTGGGCCAGGATCAACGCCCGGATCGAGCCGGAGTGGGCGGAGGAGGCCGGTGCCCACGTGGTGTCCCGAACCGTGAGTGAGCCGCGGTGGAGCCGGAAGGCGGGAGCAGCGGTCGCGACCGAGCGCGTGACCCTCTACGGGGTCCCGCTCGTCACCGACCGGACGATCCAGTACGCCCGCATCGACCCCGAGGCGGCCCGAGAGATCTTCGTCCGGTCCGCGCTCGTCGAGGGCGACTGGGAGCCGCAGCACGAGTTCTGGCGCAAGAACCAGGCCACCCTCGAGCGCGTCGCCGAGCTCGAGGAGCGCGCGCGTCGCCGCGACATCGTCGTCGACGACGACGTGCTGTTCGGCTTCTACGACGCGCGCATCCCCCCGGACGTGGTCAGCGAGCGCCACTTCGACCGCTGGTGGCGAGGGGAGCGCCGCCGCCGGCCAGACCTCCTCACCCTGACCGAGGAGATCCTCACCTCGGATGCCGGGGAGCAGGTCTCCGCCGACGACTACCCGCGGACGTGGCGGCAGGGCGATGTCGAGCTCGACGTGACGTACCAGTTCTCCCCGGGCTCGGCGGCCGACGGGGTGACGGTGCACGTGCCGGTGGCCGTGCTCAACCGGGTGCGCTCCGACGGCTTCGACTGGCAGGTCCCCGGCTTGCGTGACGAGCTCGCGGTGGCCCTGCTGAAGTCCCTTCCCAAGGCGACCCGGCGGCACTTCGTGCCCACCCCGGACCACGCGATGGCTGCCCTGGCCGAGGCCGACCCCGCTCGGGGTCGTCTCACGGACGAGCTGGCGAGGGTGCTCGCGGAGCGCACCGGCATCCGCATCCCGCCGGAGGAGTGGGACGTCTCACGCGTACCGGACCACCTGCGCATCACCTTCAGCGTCGAGGCGCCCGGGGGAAAGGTCGTGGGCCGCGGCAAGGACCTCGACGCGTTGCGGCCCGCCGCCGGGGGAGCGGTGCGCGCCGACATGGCTCGAGCGGGAGCCTCGTTCGAACGCACCGGCCTCACGACGTGGAGCGTCGGAACGGTGCCGCCGACCTTCGAGGGCCGGGTCGGGGACCTCACCGTGCGCGGGTTCCCGGCCCTCGTCGACGAGGTGACGTCGGTGTCGCTGCGCGTCCTGCCGGACCGTGGTGCTGCGGAGGCGGCGCACCGGTTGGGGGTGCGCCGGCTGCTGCTGCTCGGTACGTCCGCCCCGTGGAAGCGGGTTCTGGCGCGACTGTCGAACGCCCAGAAGCTCGCCCTGGCGGACAACCCCCACGGTTCGGTTCCGGCGCTGCTCCAGGACTGCCTCGACGCCGCCGTCGACGACATCGTCGCCGAGCACGTGCCGGGGCTGGTACGTACGCAGGAGGCGTATGCCGCCGCGCTCGCAGCGGTGCGCACCCACGCCGCCGCTCGGGTGCTCGTGGTCGTCGAGGCGGTCGAGCCCGTGCTCGGCCTTGCGGCGCAGGTCCGCCGCACGCTGGCGACGCTCGAGCACGGTGCGGCGTCGGCCCGGACCGCCGCCACGCGCGCCGACGTGCGCGCCCAGCTCGACAGCCTCGTGCGGCCGGGCTTCGTGGCGGCCACGGGGGTCTCCCGGCTCCGTGACGTGCGACGCTACCTCCGCGCGATGCAGCACCGTCTGGAGCGCGCGGCCACCAACGCGAGGGAACCGGTGCTCCAGGAGCAGGTCGACGGGGTCGAGGCGGCCTACGCCGACCTCCTCGAGTCGCTCCCCGCGAGCCGGCGCCGGGCAGCCGAGGTGACCGACCTCGCCTGGATGATCGAGGAGCTGCGGGTCAGCCTCTTCGCCCAGACGCTCGGGACGGCCCGCCCCGTCTCGGAGAAGCGGGTGCGCGCCGCCATCGCCGCCGTGGCGTCCTCGCGGGACTGACGTGACCCGAGGGAATCCTCGGGGGGCGCCCGTGCGTTCTGCTGGGTACGTGCTCCACCCGTGAAAGGCTCGTGCCGTGCAGAACCCCTCCGCGCTCTACCGCTTCGAGACGGACGCCGACCTCACCGTGCCCCGGCCCGGTGTGCTCGTCGTCGCCCTCGGTGCCTTCATCGACGCCGGCCACATCCAGTCCGTCCTCGGTGGGCACCTGCTCGAGACCGGTGACCCCGAGGTGGTCGCGTCGTTCGACGTCGACCAGCTGCTCGACTACCGCGGCCGGCGGCCCGCGATGATCTTCGACACCAACCGGTGGGTGGAGTACGACGACCCCACCATGCTCCTGCACCGGCTCACCGACCGCGACGGCCAGACCTACTACCTGCTCACCGGTCCCGAGCCGGACTACCAGTGGGAGCGCGTCATCGAGGCGGTCCGCGAGCTCGTCGTCCGGCTGGGCATCACGCTCGTCGTGCACACGCACGGCATCCCGATGGCGGTGCCGCACTCGCGGCCGGTCGGCATGACCGCCCACGCGACGGACGTCTCCCTGATCGGGGATGCCGCCTCGCCGTTCGGCCGCGTGCAGGTGCCCGGGTCGATCGGTGCCCTGCTCGAGCTGCGCCTCGGTGAGTCCGGTCACCGGGCGGTGGGGTTCGCGATCCACGTGCCCCACTACCTCGCGGGCTCCGAGTGGGCCGAGGGCGCCCTCGCGGCCCTGAACGCCGTCGTCGACGTCACCGGGCTCAACCTTCCCAACGACGACCTCGTGATGCGAGCGCGGGCCAACCAGCAGGCCATCGCGGCCGAGGTGGAGGGCAACGACGAGGCCCGGGCGGTGATCACGGCCCTCGAGCAGCAGTACGACACCTTCGTCGAGGGTCAGCAGCGGCCCAGCCTGCTCGCGACCGAGGCCAGCCAGATCCCCTCGGCCGACGAGCTGGGCGCCGACTTCGAGAACTTCCTCCGCACCGTCTCCGACGACGAGACCAACCCCTCCTGACCGCGTCTGCCCCCTCACACCCGGGTTCCCTCCGGCGGTCCGCGGGGCACACTGGGGGGAGGCTGGCGCGGCCGGCCGAGGAGGAGGACCCATGGACGTCGACCAGCTCATCGCCAAGGCGAGGGATGCCGTCACCGTGAAGCGGGTGTTCGGCGAGCCCTACGAGAAGAACGGCCTCACCGTCATCCCCGCTGCCATGGTCATGGGCGGTGGCGGCGGAGGGTCGGGAACCGACGACAAGGGCGCCGATGGCCAGGGCGGGGGCTTCGGCATGCACGCCCGCCCCGTCGGCGCGTTCGTCATCAAGGGGGACACAGGTGAGCTGGCGCCCCTCGGTGGACCCCAACCGCGTGCTCGCCGTTGTGGGCGCCATGGTGGTCGCGTGGCTGGTCACCCGCCCTGCCCGGATCCGCGCGCGGGCCGCCCTGCGAGCCGTGTCGACGCACTGACCCAGCCCGCTCGTGCGGGGGCCGGCGTCAGTGCTTGGCGTCGGACCACCGGGCGATGACCGAGGTGTCCGACACGAACCGCACCGGGGCACCGCCGGCCCACCGACGAGCCGCGTCGTCCAGGGCACGGTCGACGCGCGCGGCGACCTCCGTGGCGTGCTGGAGGGGGGCGTGCACGAGCAGCTCGTCGTGCAGGCACAGGACCACCTCCGCCCCGAGGTCGCGTGTCGTCGCCCGCACCGTGGCGGCCCAGGCCTTGAAGAGCTCCGCCGCGGCGCCCTGGATGATCGCGTTGCGCGCGAACCGCCCACGGGCCGCATCCAGCGCGGGGTCGGCACCGACCGGGCTGGAGGTGAGGAACCGCCCGGTCGGGATGAGCCGGCCACCCCAGGTGCGCAAGGGTTGGCCCCGGCGGCCCGCCTCGTACGCGGCGTCGAGCAGCTCCATCGCGACGGGGTACTCCCGCTCGAGTCCGGCCAGCGCCTCGCCGGCGGCGCCGCTGCGCTGGCCGTACATCGCGGCGAGGACCGCGACCTTGGCCACCGGCCGCTCGACACCCAGCCGCCGGGCGACGGGCGCGTAGAGGTCGTCGGCCCGGGTGGCCGCCGCGAAGGCGGCGTCCCCTGACACGACGGCGAGCACCCGCGGCTCGACCTGCCCCAGGTCCGCCCGCACGAGGGCGTGCCCCTCGTGCGCGGCCACGCCCGGGCGGAGGGCCGCGGGCAGGTTGTGCAGCCCGTTCTCGGCCGTCATGCGGCCGCCCGCCCCGTCGCACGCGGTCCACCGGCCGCGCAGCCGGTCGTCACCACCGACGTGGGCGTCGAGCCACCGGTAGCCGTACGTGGTCGCGATGCGCTCGTCGCGACGCCAGTCGAGCAGCGCGTCGACCACCGGGTGGACCGTTCGGTACGGCTCGAGGACCCACTTGCGGGTGTTGGGGACGTCGACACCGACCGCAAGGAGCAGCTCCCGCACCTGGGCGGGGTTCCGCAGGTCCGTCGACTCGCGGCCCGGCACGTGCCTCAGCACGCGGAGGTCCCGTGCCCGCCGCGCCTCCCGCTCCTCGGCGTCGGTGCCGGGCCGAGGACCCGCGGACTCGGCGACGAGCTGCTCGGTTCGCTCGCGGTCCAGCGGCAGGCCGTCACGGCGCAGCTCGAGGCAGAGCAACGCGGCCGCGGACTCGGAGTGGACGGTCCCCACGACCCGCGGACCGGTGGCCACGGCCGCGTCGTGCTGGGCGTGCGCCGTCTCCAGTGCCGCGTCGGCCCATGCCCGCAGGTGGGCCGGGTCGGCCCGCCACTCCTCGTGGTCGCCCCTCAGGTGACCTCCGCCGTCGAGCAGGGCATCCGGGTCGGGGGGCCCGCCCTCGGCGGCGAACTCGAACAGGTCACCGGTGGGTGGGGCCGGCACGCCGTCGAGTGGGATGCCGTGCGCCGCCGCCCAGCACTGGCCGGGTGTCGCGCTCCACCCCCCATGCAGGAGCCGGTGCGCCTCCGCCACGTCCCACCCGCGGGCGACGGTGACGCCGGCATCCACCAGCGGGGCGGCGGCGTCCTCGGCCGACCACCAGACCCACCGAGGTGCGCTCTCCCGCTCGAGGACGGCCGCCAGCTCGACGACCTCGGCGAGCGGAGCGGTGCGGCAGGTCCCGGCGTGGAGCAGTGCGGCATGCGGCTCGCCGCGGCCCGAGGGGCTCACGGCGAGCGCCGCGACGTCACCGGGGATCATGCGCTCGAGCGTAGGTGCGCGCACCGTCAGCACTGTCGGGAGCCGCGGCATCCGCCGGGTCGTCGCGCAGAGCCGGCCGGGCACCCGGCGCGTGGCAGGATGACGAGACGACCAGCCGGCCGCAGGGGCCGGCGGGCAGGGGTTCCAGGAGGACGACGTGGCACTACCGGGCTTTGGACGAGACCGCACGAGCGTCGCGGTCAAGGACGTCCGGACGGCGCTCGAGCAGGCCCAGGCCCCTCGGGACGACGGGGTCCTCGGCAACCACGCCACCCGCCTCGTGCAGAACGTCCTCGACCTGGGCATCGACGGGAAGGGCTTCTTCCACTCCGCGGCCCACGTGGCCGACCACGCCCTGCGGACCCACCCCGACCGGGAGGCCGCCGTGGAGGCCATCGTGCGCAACCACGTGCGCCTCGGTGCCGCCTCCGGGTTCGTGACGAGCATCGGCGGCTTCATCACGGTTCCCGTGGCGCTGCCCGCCAACGTCCTCGGGTTCTACCTCATCGCGACTCGGATGACCGCGGCGGTGGCTCGTGCCCGGGGCCACGACATCGAGCAGGAGGCGATCCGCACCGCGGTGCTGCTCACCCTCGTGGGTGCGGACGCCGACGACCTGCTGCGCAAGGCGGGCGTCGCCGCCCCCACCGGCGCCCTCTCCAACCTCGCTGTCCAGAGGCTCCCGGGCCCCGCCATGATGGTCGTGCAGAAGGGCATCGGGTTCCGGCTCCTCGCGCAGGTCGGCACCAAGACCTTCTCGAGGCTCGGCCGGCTCATCCCCGTCATCGGAGGCGCGATCGGTGGCGCGCTCGACGCGTGGATGATGCGCACGGTCGCGACGAGCGCCCGGCGGGAGTTCCCGCCGTCGGCTCCGGCTCAGGCCCTGAGCACGGCAGACTCCCCGTGACGGCTCCGGGAGCAGTTCGCGACCGTCGTTCGTTGACTTCGGGGGCAGCTCGGCCCCGGACCTGACGCAGGAGGAAACAGCATGTCGTCGTTCGCCCGTCTCGCCTCGGTCGGCGCCGTCGTCCGGGCCGTGAGGCTCGCGGTGCGCCCCGGTGGACCGTCACTCGGTGAGCGTGCCGGTGCGGTGCCCCGCCTGGTCCGTGCGACGGTCAGTGGCCAGTACCACGGCACGTCGGCGAGCAGGCTCCTGCTCATGCTCGCCGCGGCTGGCTATGTCGTGTCCCCGGTGGACCTCATGCCCGAGGGACTCCTCGGGGTGTTCGGGCTGGCCGACGACGCGATGGTGCTGAGCTGGCTCGCGACGCGCCTGGTCGAGGAGACCGAGCAGTTCCTCGAGTGGGAGCGGACCCAGGCCGGGATGCCGCCCACGGGCGGCAAGACCGGCTCGGCGTCCGGACCGCCGCCTGCGTCCGCGGCACCGAGGACGGGCCCCGGCTCGCAGACGGTGCCGGGGGACGTCGTTCGCTGACTCGCCGTCTCCGGGGCCCACCGGGCGCCCGGAGAGGACGACCGCTCGTCCACAAGGGCGACCGATCCACTGCGGGCGTCCACAGGGGCAGACGTGACGCCCTGCTCGTCATGGCATCCCGGCACGTTTGGGTGCATGACAGCAGACATCACCCTCCGCGGACCAGGCGACGTGCTCGCCGTCCTGCCGTACCAGCTGGGGTACCACCCCCGGAACAGCGTCGTCCTCATCTCGCTGCGGGGACGCCGCGTCGGCATGGTGGCGCGCACGGACCTCCCTCCGGAGAAGGATGCCGCGACGGTCGTCGACGCGCTCCTCGAACCGCTCCTGCGAGACCGTGCCACGTCGGTCCTCGTCGTGGGTTACGAGGACGAGCCGGAGGCGAGCCAGCCTGCTCTCGTCGCTCTCGTCGAGGCCGTGGAGACGGCGGGCCTCGACGTCGTCGACGTGGTGGTGGTGCGTGGCGACCGCCGGTACTCGCCGCTCTGCTCGGACCCGTGCTGCCCGCCGGACGGCACGCCCCTTCCGGATCCCGCTGATGTCCCGGGCGTTGCGGAGCTCGTCGCCCGGGGCCGATCTCCGCTCTCTTCCCGAGAGGCCGTCGAGATGCTCGTGGCCCCCGAACTCTCTGCGTGCGAGGGTGTGACGGAGGCCGTCGCCGCGAGGAGCCGGATGCCGCGTCGACGCCGACGCTCGGCAGCCGCCTGGCGGGTCCTGCTCCGGCACCGTGAGCCTGGCGAGGGCGAACGTCGAGCTGGTGGCAGGGTTCGCAGCTCACCGGCAGTCCTGGCCGACGCGGTGATCGGGTTGGCCGACATCCCATGGCGCGACGGGCTGGTGGCCTGGCTGGCGCCCGGAGTCCTGCCCGTCGAGGTGCTCGACCGCTCGGTGGTGGTGTTGATGCGCACCGAGCTGCCGACGTGGGGCGGCATGGGCGTCGCCCACCGCCCTTCCGGACCTCGCGGCACGAGTGGGGCGGGCCGGCGGGAGGCCCAGCACGACCAGGATCGGCAGGAGCTCCTCCAGCGCCTCCTCCGGCTCTGCCGCTCGGTTCCGGACGACTGCGGTGACGAGGCGGCCGCCCTGTGCACCGTCACTGCGCACGTCGCCTGGGACTGCGGGGACGGTGCGGTCGCCCGAGCGGCCGTGGACCGGGCCCTGCGGCTCTCGCCGGGCTACCGGCTGGCACGACTCCTCGCGAAGCTCGTCGACGGCGGCATCCGACTTGACGTCGACGGTGGAAGGGACGGTCCGGCCACGGCACGGGTCGGGTGACCGAGTCGCGGAACGGCGCTGACCTCCTCCGCCTGCGCGGTCTACGATGGACGCCGGTCATGAGTCCCAGCGCCAAACCCCGGTTTGCTGGGCGGCAACCCTCCTCGCGGTGGGGTGCCCCGGGTGATGACCTGGCCGCCCCTCCCGGTTGCGGCAAGCGCGAGCACGAGGAGTACCAGTGATGACGGCCACGCCGACGAGGTCGACCGCCGCCGTGTGGCGCCCGGGCGACCCCACGGGTGACCGGCGCTTCGTCGCGATCGGCGACCTCCACCTCGAGCGCGGCGCCGTACTGCCCGACGTCACCGTCGCCTACGAGACGTGGGGAACCCTCTCGCCGGCGGGTGACAATGCCGTGCTGGTCGAGCACGCGCTCACCGGTGACAGCCACGTGGTCGGGGATGTCGGCCCGGGGCACCACACGCCCGGGTGGTGGCCCGGACTCATCGGCCCCGGGGCACCGCTGGACACCGACCGGCTCTTCGTGGTGGCGAGCAACGTGCTGGGTGGCTGCCAGGGAACTACTGGCCCGTCGTCGCCGGACCCCCGGGGACGGCCGTGGGGAGGAGGGTTCCCGTTCATCACCATCCGCGACCAGGTCGCGGCCGAGGCGGCCCTGGCAGATGCCCTCGGCATCGAGCGGTGGCACGGCATCCTCGGCGGGTCGATGGGTGGGATGCGGGTGCTGGAGTGGGCGGTGGCCCACCCCACCAGGGTCGATCGCGCACTGGTGATCGCGTCGACGGCCTACGCGACGGCCGACCAGCTCGCGTGGTGCCAGCCCCAGCTGCTCGCCATCCGGAGCGACCCGGCGTTCAGGGGGGGCGACTACTACCTGCACGAGGAGTGGCCGGTGACCGGGATGGGGATCGCCCGGCGGATCGCACACACGACGTACCGGCACGAGGGGGAGCTGGACGAGCGGTTCGGGCGCCGCCCGCGGTCGGGGGAGGACCCGCTCGGCGGTGGCGGTCGCTACGACGTCGAGAGCTACCTCGACCACCACGCTGCGAAGCTCGCTCGTCGTTTCGACCCCAACAGCTACCTCGTCCTCTCGGAGGCGATGAACAGCCACGACGTCGGACGTGGGCGCGGAGGTGTCGCCTCGGCGTTGCAGAGGTTCCCCGGCGAGCTGCACGTCGCGGGCGTGACCACGGACCGGCTCTACCCCATGCGCCTGTCGGAGGAGATCATCCGGGCGCGACCCGCGACGGGGTCTTCCGTGATCGAGTCGCGGCACGGCCACGACGGTTTCCTCATCGAGACCGGGCAGGTCGGTGGGGTCATCCGCCGCGTGCTGGCTCCGGACTGACCGGCGGTCTGCGGTACGGTCGGGGGCGTCAGACACCGGACGTCTGCGCCAAGGAGGAGATCGTGACCATCGTCGTCGGGTTCGTTCCCACCAAGGAGGGGCGAGCTGCCCTGGCCCGAGCGGTCGAGGAGGCGAAGGCGCGTCAGTCACGGCTCATCGTCATCAACTCCAACCGGGGTGGCCGTGACTTCGACGAGGAGAGCCAGGCGGCGGACGCGGAGCTGCAGCGGCTCGCGGACGAGCTCGGGGGCGACGGGCTGTCGCTCGAGGTGCGTCAGCTGGTTCGTGGCAACGAGCCGGCCGAGGACCTCATCGCGGTGGCCAACGAGACGGACGCGGACCTCATCGTCATCGGCCTGCGCCGCCGGACCCCGGTCGGCAAGCTGATTCTCGGCTCGAACGCCCAGCGGATCCTCCTCGATGCGCCGTGCGCCGTGCTCGCGGTGAAGGGCTGAACCGCGTTCTCCTGTAGGCGACTCGGAGGCATCTCGTTCGGAGTCGCCGTGGCCCCGGCTGGCCCTGACGAGGACGTGGCGGGGCGCCTCTGGGACCCCTGACCCGCCGGGGAGGCCGGGGGATGTGCTCGAACGGCCCCCGCGGTTTTATAATGTCTGTGCACACTTGGTCACGACCCCGAGCGAAGCTTCGTCGGACGGCTGACGCGGTGTCGTGACAGGACCTTCCTCGCCGCTTCCCGGATGCCGCCCCACGGGCCCCCGGACCGCGGCCACTTCGCGACGAAAGGTAGTCGGTGTCGCCTGTGTCCATGAACTCCACCGAGTCCAGCGCACTTCCGCCCGAGTTCTCCCACAAGGCTCTGCAGTCCTTGGTGCGTAGGGGGAGGACGACAGGGTCGGTGACGGGGGAGCAGGTGGCGGAGGCACTGCGTGCTGCCGACGTGCGGGCCAACCGCGGCCGCGTGGTGCTGCGAGCCCTCGATGAGCAGGGGATCGTGGTGGCCATGGACCAGAGCGCCCCGGGCGTTGCAGCGGCAACGACGCGGACGACGAAGAAGGCGTCGGCGACGGCCACCACTCGCTCGACGACGCGCAAGACGGCCGCCCGGGCAGCATCCGGCACCCCGGTCACGGCCACGACGGCAGCGACGAACGGTGGCTCGGCGACCGCGGGCACGTCGCGTTCGACCAAGGCGGCGACGAAGGCCCCGGCCAAGACGTCATCCAAGGCGGCTTCTGCGAAGGCTGCCGCGCCGGCCAAGACCGCTGCGAAGGCGGTCCCTGCCAAGGCCGCCTCCGTCAAGGCCGCCTCCGTCAAGGACGCCGCCCCGAGCAGGGCCGCCGCCACGAAGGCTGCGCCCGCCAAGTCCACCGCCAAGACCACCGCCAAGGCGACGACTACCCGCAAGGCGGCCGCTGCTGCCAGCGCCAAGGCTCCTGCGGCCCGCGCTCGAACGGCCGCCAAGCGCAGCGCCTCGCGCACGCCGGCCGCACCCGCCGCCCCCGCGGGGGCAGGGAATGATGGCGTGGCCCCGGACATCGAGGACGTGGCCGTCGACGACGTCCCGGTCGAGGAGGTCGACCTGGCGGACCTCGTCGTCGACGAGGTGCTCGTGGCAGCTGCCGGGGTTATCGAGGACGAGGCCGAGGTCGCCAAGCCGGTGGCCGATGGCGAGACCGAGGAGAGCGGGTTCGTCCTGCGGGACGACGACGAGGACGACGCCCCGGTCCAGCAGGTGGTGACGGCCGGCGCCACGGCCGACCCCGTGAAGGACTACCTCAAGCAGATCGGCAAGGTCGCCCTGCTGAACGCCGAGCAGGAGGTGGAGCTGGCCAAGCGCATCGAGGCCGGGCTCTTCGCCGAGGAGAAGCTCAACGCCGGCGACAAGATCGACATGAAGATCAAGCGTGAGCTGTGGTGGATCGCCCAGGACGGCAAGAAGGCCAAGAACCACCTGCTGGAGGCCAACCTGCGCCTCGTCGTCTCGCTCGCCAAGCGCTACACCGGCCGCGGCATGCTGTTCCTCGACCTCATCCAGGAGGGGAACCTCGGCCTGATCCGTGCAGTCGAGAAGTTCGACTACACCAAGGGCTACAAGTTCTCCACGTACGCCACGTGGTGGATCCGCCAGGCCATCACCCGCGCCATGGCCGACCAGGCACGCACCATCCGCATCCCCGTGCACATGGTCGAGGTCATCAACAAGCTGGCGCGCGTGCAACGCCAGATGCTCCAGGACCTCGGACGCGAGCCCACCCCGGAGGAGCTCGCCAAGGAGCTCGACATGACGCCCGAGAAGGTCGTCGAGGTCCAGAAGTACGGGCGCGAGCCCATCTCGCTGCACACCCCCCTGGGCGAGGACGGCGACAGCGAGTTCGGCGACCTCATCGAGGACTCCGAAGCCGTCGTGCCGGCGGATGCCGTGAGCTTCACACTCCTGCAGGAGCAGCTGCACAGCGTCCTGGACACGCTCTCCGAGCGGGAGGCGGGTGTCGTGTCGATGCGCTTCGGCCTCACCGACGGCCAGCCCAAGACGCTCGACGAGATCGGCAAGGTCTACGGGGTCACCCGGGAGCGGATCCGCCAGATCGAGTCCAAGACCATGAGCAAGCTTCGCCACCCGAGCCGCAGCCAGGCGC
>CAVXML010000003.1:0-7110 GCA_963763015.1 uncultured Actinomycetota bacterium
GCGGCCCTGTTGCTCCTCGAGGCGTTCGGTCACGTCGTAGCCCTCGGTCTCCGGGTGGCCGTGGACGCCGTGGGTCAGCGCGAACTCCTCCTCCGGTGAGAAGACCAGGCGGTGCCGACCGAAGAGAGCGAAGTAGAGCAGGCCCACGGCGAAGAAGATCGCCACGCCCACGACCACCGACCGGTAGGCCTCGTTGAACGGCAGGATGACCAGTGCGAGACCGGAGATCACCGCCGCCACCACGGCGCCGGGAACGCCGACCGGGCTGAGGTACGGCCTCGGGACGTCGGCGTACTTCCTCCGGAGGATGAGGAACGCGACCATCTGGAGGACGTAGGCGATGACCGCGCCGAAGACCGCGACGTTGAGCAGCTGACCGGCCACCACCACCGAGGCGTCCGTGGCCGACTCACCCGGCTCGTTGCGGATCGCGCCGAGGCCGAAGACGAGGAGGACGCCGATGAGGGCACTGACGATCAGGGCGACGTACGGGACCCTCCGTCCTCCCGTGAGCGACAGGAACTTGGGGTAGTAGCCGGCCCGCGAGAGCGAGTACATGTTGCGGCCGGCGGCGAACATGATGCCTTGGAACGACGCCACGAGCCCCGCGAGGGCGAAGAGGGCGAGCAGCGAGGCGATGCTGCTGTTCGGGAAGATGGACCGGAACCCGTCCAGGATCGGCTCGCCGCTTCCGGAGATCTCCTCGGCACCCACGACGCCCGGGTTGAGCACCAGCACGAGGAATGCCGTGGCGAGCAGGGTGAACATCCCCATGAGGGATCCGCGGGGGATGTCCTCCTGGGGGGTGTGGGTCTCCTCCGCCGCGAGCGGCAGCTCCTCGATGCCCAGGAAGAACCAGATCGCGAACGGCAGTGCCAGGAGCACGCCGCCCAGACCGAACGGCAGGAACGTGCTGTTGCCGGCTTCCGGAGCGATGTTCCACAGGTTGTCCCACGAGAACCGGCCCGAGAAGATCGCGAGGACGAAGAACAGGGCCAGGACCGACAACGAGATGACGGCGATCACCACGGCGAAGCGGAAGGACGCGGCTGCACCAGCGGAGTTCAGCGCGACGAAGATGACGTAGAACACGACGACCCACAGCCACAGCGGCATCGTGAAGCCGAAGAGGTCGTCGGTGATGGCGTCGGCGTACAGGCCCGCGAAGGTGCCGACCACCGCGGTCGTGATGACGTACTCGATCGTCTCGGCCAGCCCCGTGACGTAGCCGCCCCACGGACCCATGGCGGAGCGGGCGAAGGAGTAGGCGCCACCGGTGTGCGGCATGGTCGAAGCCATCTCGGCGATGCTGTAGATCATGAACAGGTACATGACGCCGATGACGACCGTGGCGATGAGCATGCCGCCCCAGCCGGCCTCTCCGATACCCAGGTTCCAGCCAGAGAAGTCGCCCGAGATCACGGCTGCGACACCGAGGGCCCAGAGTGACCAGGCACCCGCGTGGCGGGTGAGCCCGCGCTTCTCGAAGTACGTCTGGTCGGCGTGGGCGTAGGACACGCCCGCCGTCCGGCGGGGTGTTGCTGACGGGGGTTGCGGCTCACTCATTCGTGCTCCTGAGGGGTGAGGGGTGCTGCGCACCCGCCAACAATGGCCCGAGGTTAGACCTTTCCTTCAGGTGGCGTCCAGAGAACACACCGGGTCGCGCACGAGCCCGCCAACCCCCGTGTCCGAGCATGACCGTCCGGCGACGGGCTAGAGTTCGGCCCATGGCCGGGCCCCCGCCGCGTCATCGCGCCCCCAAGGAGCCGAAGAGCGTGCTCAACGCGCTCCAGGCCTTTGCCGTCGCGGGCACGGCGTTCTCGGTGGTGGCGATCCTCTCGGTCCTCGCCGGGGGGACATCGATCGACATCGGGCAGACCGACAGCACGTCGCCGTCCTCGGTGGTGCCGTCCTCACCCGTCGGCTCCGGCTCGACGGTCCCCACCGGCGCCGGCAGCCCTGGTGCGACCGGCGGCACGGGCACGTCGGAGCTCCCCAACGACAGCACGGGGTCGTCCACCGCGCCCCCCGGAGTCGGCACTCCCAGTGCAGGCGCGACGGGGCCCGGTGCGACCCTGCCGAGTCCCGCCCCCACGGGCTTCGGGGCCCCAGTCCCGCCGACGACCATCGTGCCGTCGTCGTCCCCGACCGCGACGGCCCCCGTGCCCTCCACGTCACCCACACCGACGCCGCGCCCCACGCCTCCGGTCACCCCCGGGGTGCCGCCCGTGTCGCCAAAGCCCACGCCGACCCGCTGACGCCCCCCGCGGGAATCCGTTTGGGCGCGAAGGCGTTGAACGGCATACTGGCTGCTGCTGGCCGCTGGGTTCCGCAGCAGTCAGCCACAAGTGAACAGCGTGGGAGTGAGCCCCTTCATGGGGGTGATCGGTTTCGACATTGGTCGGTAGGCCATGGGGAAGCGGGTCGAGGACGCACGGTCATCTCGTCAACGCTCCGTGCAAACCAACAGGTGCCGATTCCAAGCGCACCGACTTCGCCCTCGCCGCCTGAGCGAGCCCGAAGTCCGTTGGCCTAGGCTTGATCTCGGCCTAGTTCCCAGCGTCAGCTAGAGATCTTGCTGCGTCGTCATGTCGGGGGACGGCGCGGGACTCCTTCTCGACTGGGCCTGTCAGTGGACGTGTGCGCGCGAGCGCTGGGGCCGAGAAACGCCTGAGCGCACTGCACCCGGAGAAGCCCTGGTTCATCGTCAGTGGACGCGGGTTCGATTCCCGCCACCTCCACCACGGCTCACCCCTCCTGTCACCGGCCCGGCTCCGCCCCCGCGGAGCCGGGCCGCCGTGTGCCCGCCCTGCGTTTGCTTCAATGCCGTATGCCGTTCACCTCGCAGCCGCCCGATCGCGGCCGCGGTCGGGGTTCCGGTCACGAGAAGGCCTGGCACGACGTCGACGAGCCCGTCGCCGTGCCGGACGAGGAGCGCATCGGTGACCGGGACCTCGCGCAGTGGCGGACGCGCTGGGGTCGTCGCCTCGTCGCCGTCGCGGAGCGGCTGGCGAGGATCGTCGGCGGTGCCTGGCGCTGGGGCGTCGCCAACCTCGCGCTCGTCGTCACCGTGGTGGTCGGAGGGGGGCTGGTGCTCGCTGCCAACGCCCTGGCCGGTGAGGTCTACGAGGCGGTCGTCGAGCGCGACGGGCTGGCGGGGCTGGACGAGCCGGTGCTCGAGGCGGCCGTCGCCTCCCGGACACCGACGAGCGAGGAGCTCGTCACGCACTTCACCGACGTCGGCGGCACGGTCGGGATGCCCATCATCGCGCTCGTGGTCACCGCCGTGCTCGCCGTGGCCCGACGGTCGTGGCTTCCGGTGGTGCTCATGCTCGTGGCCACGACCGGCTCGGTGCTCCTGACGGTCCTCGGGAAAGACCTCGTCGGACGAGTCCGCCCCCCGGTCGCCCTGGCCGTCCCGCCTCTCGAGACCTCCCCGGCGTTCCCGTCCGGGCATGCGCTCAACGCGACGGTCGTGCTCGGTGTGGCGGCCTACCTCGTCGTGCTCGGTCACCGTCACCTGCGCAGCAAGGTGCTCGTGGCCTCCGCGGTCGCCGTCTTCGTGCTCGCCATGGGCCTCTCGCGGGTCTGGCTCGGGCACCACTGGCTCACCGACGTCATGGCCGGCTGGCTCATCGGTCTCGGCTGGCTCGCCACGATCGTCACGGGACACCGGGTCAAGGTGACCCTCGACCGGAGGGAACGGGTCGCGACGCGGCCGGACCCTCGGCCCGGCCCTCAGCCGCCCCGGGCGAGCACCGCGCGGCCGGCTTCGAGCCGGGCAACGGGCACCCGGAACGGCGAGCACGAGACGTAGTCGAGGCCGCGCTCCTCGAAGAAGTGCACCGACTCCGGGTCACCACCGTGCTCACCGCAGACCCCGACCTTCAGGCCCGGCTTCCTTCGCCGCCCCTCGTCGGTGCCGATGCGCACGAGCCGGCCGACGCCGCCGCGGTCGATGGTCTCGAAGGGCGAAGCCCCGAGGATGCCGGCCTCCATGTAGCGGGAGAAGAAGCTCGACTCGACGTCGTCCCGCGAGAAGCCCCACGTCGTCTGGGTCAGGTCGTTGGTCCCGAAGGAGAAGAAGTCGGCGGCCTCGGCGATCTCGCCGGCCGTGAGAGCTGCCCGAGGGAGCTCGATCATCGTGCCGACGAGGTGGTCGAGGTGCACCGAGTGCCGCACCCGCACCTCGTGGGCAGCCTCGTCGATCTCGCTGCGGATGTTGCGCAGCTCCTCGACGGCGCCCACGAGCGGGACCATGATCTCCGGTTGGGCGTGCCCGCCCCGCTCGTTGACCAGGGCCGCGGCCTCCAGGATCGCCCGCGACTGCATCTGGAAGAGGCCGGGGATGGCGATGCCCAGCCGGACTCCCCGCAGGCCCAGCATGGGGTTCTCCTCGTGCAGCCGGCGGACCGCCAGGAGGAGCAGCGAGTCGGTGTCGTGGGGGCGCCCCGTCGCCTCTGCGACCGCCACCTTGACCGACAGGTCGGTGAAGTCGGGGAGGAACTCGTGCAGCGGCGGGTCGAGGAGCCGAACGGTGACCGGCAGGCCGTCCATGGCCTCGAAGATCTCGACGAAGTCGGCCCGCTGGAGGGGCAGCAGCTGGTCGAAGACCTCCTGACGCCGTTCGTCGGTCTCGGCCAGGATGAGGTGCTCGACGAGCTCGCGCCGTTCGCCGAGGAACATGTGCTCGGTGCGGCAGAGGCCGATCCCCTCGGCCCCGAAACGGCGAGCGCGAGCGGCGTCGACGGCGTTGTCGGCGTTGGCGCGGACCTGCATCCGCCGGTGCTGGTCGGCGACCGTCATGAGCCGGTCGACCGCGGCCACGAGCGGCCCGCCCTCGTCCACGGACATCGTGCCCTCGAAGTAGCGGACCACGGGGGAGGGGCGCACGGCGACCTCGCCGAGGAAGACCTCGCCGGTGGAGCCGTCGATGGAGAGCGTGTCGCCCTCGCGCACGACGCTGCCGTCCGGGGTGGTGAACTGCTTGGCCTTGGTGTCGACCTCGAGGGTCTCGGCGCCGCACACGCAGGTGCGGCCCATGCCGCGCGCTACGACGGCGGCGTGCGAGGTCTTGCCACCCCGGCTGGTGAGGATGCCGGCCGCGGCCACCATGCCGTGCAGGTCGTCGGGGTTGGTCTCGCGCCGGACGAGGATGACGGGCGTGCCCTCGGCGGCGATCCGCACCGCGGCGTTCGAGTCGAAGACCGCCACGCCCACGGCCGCGCCAGGGGAGGCGCTCATGCCCTTGGCGAGGAGCGAGCGCGCGCCCTCCGGGTCGAAGTGGGGGAACATCAGCTGGGCGAGCTGGTCACCGGTGACCCGCATCAGGGCCTCCTCCTCGGTGATGACACCCTCGTCGACGAGGTCGACCGCGATGCGGAACGCGGCCTGGGCGGTGCGCTTGCCGACCCGGGTCTGGAGCATCCAGAGGCGGCCCTCCTCCACGGTGAACTCGATGTCGCACATGTCGCGGTAGTGGGCCTCGAGCCGGGCCATGATCTCGACCAGCTGGTCGTAGCTCTTCTTGTCGATGCCCTCGAGGTCGGCCAGGGTCAGGGTGTTGCGGATGCCGGCGACGACGTCCTCGCCCTGGGCGTCCTGCAGGTAGTCGCCGTAGACGCCCTTGGCGCCGGTCGACGGGTTGCGGGTGAAGGCGACGCCGGACCCCGAGGACGCGCCGCGGTTGCCGAACGCCATGGCCTGCACGTTGACGGCGGTGCCGAGGTCGGTGGGGATCCGTTCCCGGCGGCGGTAGAGAGTCGCGCGGTCGGAGTTCCAGGAGCCGAAGACGGCCAGGACGGCGCCGCGGAGCTGTTCACGGGGGTCCTGGGGGAAGGGGGTACGTGTCTCATCCTCGACGATGCCCTTGAACGTCGCGACGAGGGCCCGGAGGTCTTCGGCGCCCAGGTCCACGTCGGCCGTGACCGCCTTGGCCTCCTTGCGGGCGTCGATCGCGTCCTCGAAGGCGTTCCCGTCCACACCGAGCACGGTCTTGCCGTACATCTGCACGAGCCGTCGGTAGGAGTCCCACGCGAACCTGGGGTTGCCGGTCTGGCGCGACAGGCCCTCCACCGAGGCGTCACCCAGGCCGATGTTGAGGACCGTGTCCATCATCCCGGGCATGGAGAACTTCGCTCCGGAGCGCACCGACACGAGAAGCGGGTCCTCGCCGTCTCCCAGCCGGCGGCCCGTCCGCTCCTCCAGGCGGGCGAGGTGCTCGTCGACCTGCTCGAACAGGCCCTCGGGCACGTCGCCGGCACCGAGGTAGGCGCGGCACGCGTCGGTCGTGATCGTGAACCCCGGCGGCACCGGGATGCCGAGCCGGGTCATCTCCGCGAGGTTCGCGCCCTTGCCCCCCAGGAGGTCCTTCTGCTCCATGCTGCCGGTCTCGAAGCCGTGGACGAATGGTTCCACTGGGTGCCTCCCGCTCTTGGATACTACGAATCGTAGTACCTCGCGTCGCAACAGTCGGACGGCTGGAGCCACCGCCCGCGTCTCAGGCGACGTCGAGATGGTAGCGGTCTCCCTCCCGCACCAGCCCGAGGCGACCGTAGTACGGAGAGACCATCCCGGGTGGGGTGAGCACCCGGCGGAACCCCTCCTCGCGGAAGAGCCCGGAGCGCCGGAACACGTACTCACCAGGGGTGAAGTCACGAAAGCGTGGGGTGACGTAGTCGATCTCGACCTGGGCCGTGCCGTCGCCCTCGTCCCGAACCACGATGACGCCCGCCGTCTCGTCGCCGTGCTGGACCAGGTACGCCGAGCGCCCCTCACCGCTCCCGGCCGAGAACCGGGGGAAGTGTCGGTCGATGTCGCGCCGGTGGACGGAGAGGAAGTGATGCAGGTAGGCGTCGTCCCGACGGACCGGAAGCACGGCATACGCCTGCTCATCCCCGCGCTCGCGCACCATCCTGACCCTGAAGAAGAGGTTGATGGCGCCCAGCACGATGTTCATCGCGACCATCGGCCACACCTCGATGGCGGCGTTGAACACGACGAGGATCGCGCAGGCGACCGTGTTGAGGATCCGCAGCCGGAGGATGCGGGCCTGCAGGAGCGAGAACACGAGCAGGGCGGAGCCGAACCAGCCGAGGGCGTCGACCCAGC
>CAVXML010000004.1:0-138877 GCA_963763015.1 uncultured Actinomycetota bacterium
TCCCCCGGTTGGACTCGAACCAACAACCCTTCGGTTAACAGCCGAATGCTCTGCCAGTTGAGCTACAGGGGAAAGGCCGCCACGGGATCGCCGCGGCAGCGCCCGGCAACGATAGCAAAGCGGCGGGCCCGCGACGAAAACGGCCGCCGGTCAGGGAAGACCGACCTGCTCGCGTACCCGGGCGAGCCCCGCACGGACCCGCTCGGCCACACCCGGGTCGGTGCTGCGGACGCCCGGACCGAGCACTGCCTGGCTCATCAGCGCCCCTGTGGCAAGGTCCTTTCGGACCACCACCCGCGCGGTGCGCCGCTGGCCCAGGTCGACCGCCTCCGCGAGGACGACCGACGCCTGCACGCGCTCGCGCAGTGTCTCCGGCAGCATCCCCGGGTCGTCGAGGACGAACCGCGTCGGACGCTCGGCGTCGACCCAGGTCACCCGCAGGACACCGTCGTCCCCGCTCCACGTGCCCGCGTCGACGAGGTGCCACGGGCGGGACAGCTCGAGCCGCGGTCCCTGGTCGCCCCGCGTGACGACGTACAGGCGGTGGCGCCCGGCGACGACCGTGCGACCCGTACCACCCTCGGCCGCCCAGGCCAGCAGCCGCTCCCCCGCGTCCGGGGCAATGGCCACAGCCACCTCGTCGGGGACCGGCAGCCGGCGCCGCGGTCCCCTCCACCCACGCCTCACGAGGACAGCTCCTCGCGGAGCCGCACTCGCTCGATCTCGAGGCGGTGCAGTGCCATGGTGCGCTCCCGGAGGTCGGCGGGGTCGGTGTCGGGGTCGTTCTGCGTCCGGCGCACCGCCGCCATCGCGTCAGCGATCTGCCGGCCGAGGTGGGCGTCACGCACTCCCGCCACCAGGGCGTCGACGTAGCGCTGCGGCGGCAGGCGGGTCGTCGGCTCGAAGCGGGTGGGGAGCGCGGCGACGGACAGCTCGGCCACGAGGCCCTTGACGGCCAGGGGTGCCGCGTCGGTCACGGCGGAGACCCAAGCGGCCGTCGAGGCGCCCCGGTGCGACGGAGCCGCGATCCGGATGCCGTCGAGCACCGCCCGGTGGGCCGGCGCGGTGAACGCCTCGGGGTCGAGCCCTTCGACCGTCCCGTCGTCGAACTGCCGGGGATACTGGATGAGAGCCTGGAGCAGCTGGCGCTCCGTCGCCACCACCGGGTCGCGCAGGTCGGGCACGGGCAGGGATGCCGCCGCCTCGCCCGGAGCCGGCTCGGGCACCTCGTCGGTGCCGGCCGGCCGGCGCGCAGGGTCGTGCGTGTCGTCGTGGCGAACCCGGCCCGCCTTGCGCACCTCGGCCGCCATCTGCTCGACCTCGATGCCGAGCCAGCCGGACACGGTGCGGGTGTACTCGGGCCGCATGCTCGTGTCCCGGATGGAGCCGATGATCGGCGCCACCGCCTTCATCGCCTGCACGCGACCCTCGGCGGTGTCGAGGTCGAAGCGGCGGATCGTGGTGCGCACCGCGAACTCGAACATGGGGACCGCGCCGTCCACGAGCGCGCGCACCGCGGCGTCACCCTTGGCGACCCGGAGCTCGCAGGGGTCCATGCCGTCGGGGGCGACCGCGACGAACGACTGTGCCGCCCACCGCTGGTCCTCGCCGAAGGCCTTCATCGCCGCCTTCTGCCCGGCGGCGTCTCCGTCGAAGGTGAACACCACCCGGGCCGGCGCCAGCTCCGCCTCGTCGCGCATGATCCGGCGGAGGATCTTGATGTGCTCCACCCCGAAGGCCGTGCCGCACGTGGCGACCGCGCCCTCCACCCCGGCCAGGTGGGCCGCCATGACGTCGGTGTAGCCCTCGACCACGACGGCACGGCGATCGGTGGCGATGGACTTCTTCGCGGCATCCAGGCCGTAGAGGACCTGGGACTTCTTGTAGATCGGCGTCTCCGACGTGTTGAGGTACTTCGCCGCGATCCGGTCATCGTCGAAGAGCCGGCGGGCGCCGAAGCCGACGGTGTCGCCGGTCGTGTCCCGGATCGGCCAGACGAGCCGACCGCGGAACCGGTCGTAGAGCCCGCGGCTGCCCCGCCCCGTGAGGCCCCCGGTCACCATCTCGTCCTCCGTGAAGCCGCGCTCCCGCAGGTGGCGGGTCAGCGCCTCACCGTCGCCGGGCGCGAACCCGACCCCGAAGCGCTCCGCCGCGGAGGAGTCGAAGCCCCTGTCCCGCAGGAAGTCACGGCCGACACGGGCGACCGGGCTCGCGGTGTCGAGGAGGATGCCGGCGTAGAACTCCTGCGCCACCCGGTGCGCCTCGACCAGCCGGGAGCGTCTGCCCAGGGACACGCCCCCGTCCCGACCCCCGCCGGCGCCTTCCTCGTAGCGCAGCTCGAGGCCGAGCTTGGAGGCCAGCCGCTCGACCGACTCGGTGAACGTGAGGTGCTCGACCTTCTGCACGAAGGAGAGGACGTCGCCGCCCTCACCGCAGCCGAAGCAGTGGTAGCTGCCGACGGCAGGTCGCACCGTGAAGCTCGGCGTCTTCTCGTCGTGGAACGGGCACAGGCCCTTGAGCGACCCGACTCCTGCGGGCCGCAGGGTCACGTGGTCGCGCACGACGTCCTCGATGGACGTGCGCTCCTTGACCGCCGCGATGTCCTCGGCCCGGATCCGACCCGCCACTCACCCTCCTGAGGTATGACGCGAGTCTAGGTCGTGCTCGCGCGACACCAGCGCCGGTGGAGGGTCAGCGCCCGGACGTCGGTGAGCGAGGCAACCTGGTCGACGAGCACCCGCAGCGCGGCGGCGTCCCCACCGGCCGCCTCCCAGTCCCGACGGAGGTCCGGGTCGAGCCTCGCGGGGTCGGCCTCGTAGGCCGCCACGAGCTCGACGACGACCTCGCGCTGCCGGGCGTGCAGGGCCAACCGCTCGGCGGCGTGCATGACGAAGTGGGCGGCGACGGCCTTGAGAACCGCGCACTCGGCGCGTGACCCCCTGGGCACGACGAGGCTCCCGCCGTGCCGGGTCAGCGGGCCGGGGCCGTGCTCGTCCCGGGTGGCCTCCTCGACGGCGACGACGAACCGGCCGATGAGGTGGGAGGTCATGTCCTTGAGCGCTGCGAGCGCAGGACGCGAGCCGTCGTACGAGTCGGGGACGGCGCCGGTCGCCAGGACCCGCTCGAGCCCCGCGGCGAGCTCCGCGGGATCCAGGCCGGGCTCGTAGACCTCGGCGGCGACGGCCACCACGGCATCGACGTCGGCGCGGTCGCGCAGCATCCGCAGGTCGAGCCAGCCGGACGCAATG
Organism: uncultured Actinomycetota bacterium; assembly: GCA_963763015.1. Classification (GTDB taxonomy): domain Bacteria; phylum Actinomycetota; class Actinomycetes; order Actinomycetales; family Dermatophilaceae; genus Fodinibacter. The sequence continues at coordinate 3,249 of CAVXML010000004.1, forward strand.
GCGTCCTCGACGTCGTGGACCGAGTAGGCGACGTCGTCGGACCAGTCCATGACCTCGGCCTCGACCGACCGCCGCGCCTCCGGGGCGCCCGCGCGGAACCACTCGAACACCTCGAGGTCGTCGTCGTAGACCCCGAACTTGGTCGTGGCGTACGCGGCGCCACCGCGCCGCCAGGGGTACTTCGTCGCGGCGTCGAGGCTCGCACGGGTGAGGTTCAGCCCGGCGGGCCGCCCGTCGGCGTGCGAGCGCTTCGGCTCCAGGCGGGTGAGGAGGCGCAGGGTCTGGGCATTGCCCTCGAACCCCCCGATGCCGCCCGCCACGGCGTCCAGCGCCAACTCGCCGTTGTGGCCGAACGGCGGGTGGCCGAGGTCGTGGGCCAGGCACGCCGTGTCGACGACGTCGGCGCTGCAGCCGAGGGCCGCCCCGAACTCCCGCCCGATCTGGGCCACCTCGAGGGAGTGGGTGAGCCGGTTGCGCACGAAGTCGTCACTGCCCGGTTGCACGACCTGGGTCTTGGCGGACAGCCGCCGAAGGCTCGCCGAGTGCAGCAGCCGCGCCCGGTCGCGGGCGAAGTCGGCGCGGTCGGCGCGCTTGTGGGCGGGGTCCTCGGCGACCCAGCGCTCACGGTCGCGCTCGGTGTACCTCACGGGGCCACCCTAGGTGTCAGCGGCGGGCGGCCTCCGCGGCGGCGGCGGCGCGCTCCGCCCACTTCCCCGGCGTGCCGTAGCGCTGGCTGGGAATGAGCCGCCCGGCCGCGCTGTCGGCGACGAGCTGTGCCGCTCGTGCGTCTCGCGTCTTCTGCTGCTTCGCGGTCATCACCCAGTTGACCGCGAGTTTGCGGTAGGACGGTGTGGCCTCGGCCCAGAAGGCAGCCGCAGCGGGGTCCGCGGCAAGTGTCGCGGCGTACGGGGGATCGAGCTGGAGCTCGCGCGTCTCATACGCATAGATCCCCGACCGGTCCACCCTCCGTCTCTCGAACGCCGCGACGCCCGGTGGGCGCATCCGGCCCTCGGCGGTCAGCTCGGCAACCGCGGCGATGTTGACGCTCGACCAGTTGCTCCCAGGCTTGCGCGGGGTCCACCGCTGGCGCCGGGTGTGCTCGTCGATTCCCTGAGCCTTGCTGTCGATCCAGCCCCAGCACAACGCCTCCCGAACGGCCGCCTCCCAGGTCAGGCCGCGGTCGGGCACGTGCTTCTTGCGCAGCTCCATCCACAGCTCGGTCTCGCTGTCGTGGTGCTCCTCGAGCCAGCGCCCGAACTCGGCGGCGTCGCGGAAGAACACCGCCGGCCGCTCCGGCGTCCCGCCGGGCGTGCCGATTCCATGGTCCATGGCGGCCACGGTAGCGGCGCCCTCCGACAGGGCAGCCCGGTTAGGCTCTGCCCCGCTCGGCCCGAGGCTGCGCGCCGTCACGGTGGCGACGCGCTCGTTCAGCGATGACGCGGATATGTCCGCGCCCCGGACGAACAACGGCGCCGTCACTGCGATGGCGCAGGTCCTCAGCCGCCGGAGACGCTGAGCTCCGCCTGGGCGACCTGGGCCCGCTGCGCGTGGTCCAGCTCCCGTGTCGCGAGCCAGTTCTCGGGCAGGGCGACGACCCTCGGCGAGCCGGCCCGGCCGCGCTGCCCCTCGGCCGCCTCCCCCGGCCAGGGTGCGTCGAGGTCCATCGTGCCGATGAGGTCGTCGAGGGCCCGGAGGCCGTCGACCAACGCCAGCCGGTTGCGCACCGTCGACCCGGCAGGGAACCCCTTGAGGTACCACGCGACGTGCTTGCGGATGTCCCGGCACGCGCGAAGCTCGTCGCCGTCGTAGAACTCCACGAGGTACGCCGCGTGCCGGCGCAGGGTGGCGGCCACCTCGCGCAGGCCCGGCCGGACCCGCTGCGGCGAGCCGGCGAACGCCGCGGCGAGGTCCGTGAAGAGCCAGGGTCGCCCCAGGCACCCCCGTCCGACCACGACGCCGTCGCACCCCGTCTGGTCGACCATGGCCAGGGCGTCCTCGGCCGACCAGATGTCGCCGTTGCCGAGAACGGGGATCGAGGTCACCGCCTCCTTGAGGCGGGAGATGGCCGACCAGTCGGCCTGCCCGGAGTACGCCTGGGCAGCGGTCCGCCCGTGCAGGGCGACGGCCGCGGCACCCTCACCCTCGGCGATGCGGCCGGCATCCAGGTACGTCACGTGATCGGCGTCGATGCCGACGCGCATCTTCACGGTGACCGGAACGCCGAACGGCTGCGCCTCACGGACGACGGCACCGACAATGCCCCGGAACAGCTCGGTCTTCCACGGCAGCGCCGCGCCGCCGCCCTTGCGGGTGACCTTGGGGACGGGACAGCCGAAGTTGAGGTCGATGTGGTCGGCGCGGTCCTCCGTGACGAGCATCCGAGCCGCCAGCCTCGCGGTGACCGGATCCACCGAGTAGAGCTGCACCGAGCGGGGGAGCTCCCCGGGGTCGTGCGAGATGAGCCGCATCGTCTCGGGCGTGCGCTCCACCAGGGCTCGCGAGGTGACCATCTCCGAGACATAGAGGCTGGTCGCGCCCGACGCCCCGCCGCCCTCGAGCCCGGCCGTGCCGTACTCCCGGCAGAGCCGACGGAAGGCGCGGTTCGTGATGCCCGCCATCGGAGCGAGCACCACCGGTGAGTGCACGAGGTGGCGCCCGATGCGCAGCGGTGGCAGCACCGGGCGGGTGGCGGTGGCGGTCGAGGAGGCCATGGTGCCCACCATTCTCCCCCGACCACGGGGTGGGTCCGACCGGGCATACGGTGGTGTCGTGCACCGGACGCCCAGCGCAGCCCCACCGGGGGGCGAGGGCGTCCACGCCACCTGGCTCGGTCACTCGACGGTGCTCCTGGAGATCGGCGGGATGCGGGTGCTCACCGACCCGTTGCTGCGCCGACGGCTGGGGGTCCTCAGCCGGCGCCGTGACCTCACCGTGCACAAGCACGTGCCCGAGGTCGACGTGGTGCTCCTCTCCCACCTGCACCACGACCACGCCGACCTCCCCTCGCTGCGCCGACTCGGTCACGCCCCGGTGGTGACCGCCCCGGAGAACACTCGGTGGATCGAGCGCCAGGGGCTCGGAGTCGCGGAGGCGGCGGCGGACGACTGGCGGGAGCTCGGCCACGGCGTCGAGGTGCTCCTGGTCCGGGCCGACCACGACTCGCGCCCCATGCCCCACCGCCCGAACGGCGCGACGGGAATGCTCCTGCGCGGCGGCGGGGTGGTCGTGTGGTTCGCCGGCGACACCTCGCTCCACCCTGACATGCGCGTGCTCACCGAGCTGGCGGGCGGGCCGGTCGACCTGGCGCTCCTCCCGGTGGGCGGCTGGGGCCCCCGGCTGTCGCCGGGTCACATGGGACCGGCGGAGGCGGTCGAGGCGGCCGTGCGGGCCCAGGCCCGCCACGTGCTCGCCATCCACTACGGCACCCTCCACCCCACGGGGTGGCCGACGGGACGCCTGGACTGGACGACCCTGCCCGGTCAGCGGCTCCTGGAGCTGCTCCCCGAACGGAGCGAGGCACAGCCCCACGTGCTGGCGGTGGGCGGGGCCGTCACCGTGCTGCCCGGTGGCGTCTCGCCACGGTGATGAGCTCCCAGAGAGCCGCCGTGGTCTCGTACGGGTGGGTCAGCGGGAAGACGTGCAGACCGTGGCGCACGGAGATCACCCGGACCCACGGTGACGACCGCGCCGCCCTGGCGTAGCGCCTCGCGTCCACGCGCAGCTGGTCGAACTGGCCGTTGAGGAGCAGGACCGGTGCCGTGACGTCCGCGAGCATCTCGGGCCGGCACGAGTCCATGACGCCGGCCCAGGCCGCGGGCACGGCGTCGAAGCCGTACCCCGCCTCCTTGAGGACTGCCGCGAGCTCCTGCGGCAGCATCCAGTCGAACTGGCGGTCCAGGGCCCTGGACATCCGGTCGACGCCCAGGCGGCCCTCGACCCGGGCGAGGGCTCGGTAGAACGCCGCCCCGGGACCCGACGGTACGGCCGAGGCACCGAGCAGGCCGAGACCCGCCAGCCTCCCAGGGTGCGCGGCCGCCCAGGCCATCGCGAGGTACCCGCCCAGGCTGTGCCCCACGAGCACCACCGGCACGCCCGTCGTGTCCCCCTCGACGGCGGCCTGGATCGTGTCCAGTGCGCCTCCCCAGGTGAACCCCTCACCCCGTCGCGCGCCGTGGCCCGGCAGGTCGGGTGACACGAGGTCGACGTCCGGGCCGAGCAGCCTCGAGTAGCGCCACCACTGGGCCGCGCTGACCTGTGACCCGTGGACCAGGACGACGCGCACCTGTTCTCCCACGCCGCCATTGTCCCGGAGGCCCGTCCGGGCCCGGTGGTTGGATGGGTCGATGAGCGCCCTCGTCACCGCCGACGACCTCGCCACCCTCCTCGCGCGTTCGGAGGTGCGCGTGGTCGACGTGCAGTACAGCCTCCGCGGGACGCCCGGCGCCCGGCTGTATGAGGACGCCCACGTGCCCGGCGCTCCGCACCTCGACCTCGACACCGCCCTGGCCGGAGCCCCGGGAGCCCGTGGCCGGCATCCGCTTCCGGACCCCGGTGTGCTCCAAGCCGCGCTGCGCGAGTGTGGGCTCGACGACGACGACGAGATCGTCGTCTACGACCAGGCTTCGTCGCTCGGTTCGGCGCGGGCGTGGTGGGTGCTCCGCTGGGCCGGGCACCCCGCCGTGCGCGTCCTCGACGGCGGCCTGGCCGCCTGGCGGCGGGCGGGCCAGCCGGTGACGACCGACCGCCCTCGCACCTCGCCCGGATCCTTCACCGTGCGCGCGGGGTCGGTACCGGTGCTGGATGCCGTGAGCGCTGCAGACATGGCCCGCGCCGGCGTGCTTCTCGACGTGCGGACCGCAGAGCGCTACCGCGGGGACGTCGAACCCATCGACCGGGTGGCCGGGCACGTGCCGGGGGCGGTGAACCTGCCCATGGCCGAGGTGCTCGCGTCGGACGGAACGACCCTGCCGCCGGACGTGGTGCGCCGGCGGGCCGCCGCCATGGGTGTGCACCGCGACACGCCCGTCGGGGCCATGTGCGGGTCGGGGGTGACGGCGACGCAGATGGCGTTGACCCTGGCCAGTGCGGGCGTCGACGCCATCCCGTACATCGGGTCGTGGAGCGAGTGGATCGAGGACGCCTCCAGGCCCGTCGCCACCGGACCGAATCCGCGATGACGGCCCGGGCTCACAGGGCGTAGGCGCCGGTGAAGCCGCCCTCCGTGGGGTTCACCGGCCCCACCTCGCCGATGCGCCAGAGCGCGCCGGCGACGACGTCCCACGCCAGCAGGCGAAGCGTCGGACGCTCCGACACCCCCGGAAAGGACCGGGACTCGAGGAGGAGGACGTCCTGGGGTCCCCACAGCAAGGGCCGGTACGCCCCCTTCGGTACCCCGGGCTCCCGGCGGGCAGCGAGAACGCGAGGCGTGGGCCGCACGTCTCCCTGGACCGCCACGAGGCCCTGGCTGCGCGAGATGGCGCCCACATAGGTCTGGCCGAGGTAGGCGTGGGCGCCGGCCCACCCGTCGGTGTTGCTCACGCTCGGCCCGTCCACCTTGATGACCGGCCCGAGCAGGGGCGTGCGCCCGGTCAGCTCCCCGGAGCCGGAGAACATGCGAGCCGACGTCGTGGTCCCCTCGGTGGCGAGCTCGACCCACCCGGACTCCACGGGCCCCTCGGCCGCACGGACGACCCCGAGCCGGGTGTCGACCAGCCATGACCGCTGGAGCCCACGGGCGACGATGGTGCGGGCGTCCCGCGCCCACCCCGCACGGTGCAGGGTCTCGTCGGGCACCGAGATCCGCCTGGCGGTCCCGTCGCGCGCGTCCAGCACCACGACCTCCCCCGGCTGGGGGAGGACGACGGCCCGTCGGTCGACGCGGATCGAGCGCGGGTCGAGCACCAGTCCCTGGCCGGTCTCCGTGGGGTCGGCGCGCACCAGCGGAACCGAGGGGCACGCGAGGTACTCCAGGCCCGACGGGCCCTTCGGTGTGTGCAGCACCGGAAGCAGCCCGGCCGCATGCGCGCTCCAGGCCAGCAGCACCGCCCGCACGGAGGCGTCGTTGGTCGTTCGACCCGTGGTCGGTCCGAGCTTCGGCAGGCGGAACGCGTCGTCGAAGCCGATGACGGGGCCGAGTGCCAGCGTGTCTGCCTCGACGTAGCGCGTCAGGTCGACCTCCTCGCCCGGGGAGGGCGCGAGGTCGACCGTGACACCGCCCACCACCGCGCTCGGCAGCCGCACAGCGGACGAGGTGGTCACCGGGGTGGCCGGCTCGGACGTACGGGTCCGTACCACGACCACGCCGGCGGTCACGACGGCTGCCGCCCCCGCCGCCAGGACGAGCCGGCGCCGAGCGGTGCGCCGCCGGGTCGCGGCCGTGTCCCACGCCCGCTGCGCCAGGTCCACCTCGGGTACGTCGTCGCTGGCGAGCTCGAGCAGCTCGCGGAGGTCGGTCGTCACCGGGCCCGCCGGGTCTCGCGGTCCACCCGTGGCAGGGCGGCCCGCAGGCGCGTCACCGCCTCGTCGGTCTCGCGCCTGACCGTGGCCACGGAGACGCCGAGGATCCGCGCGATGTCGCCCTCCGTCCGGTCCTCGAGGTGGCGCAGGACGAGCGCGGCCCGCTGCATCGGGGTGAGCCCGTGCAGTGCGTGCAGGACGTCGCGCCGCTGGCTCGCGTCCCCAGCGGCCTGGGGCTCCTCGGGCTCCATTGCCTCCCCCACCTCGTCCGGGAGGCTCCGTCCGTCGCGGTCGGGCCAGGAGACGGCGGCGCGGTACAGCAGTCGGCGGACCTCGATGTCCGGCTGCTCGTCCCGGACCTCGTCCCAGGTCCCGGCGAGCCGGACCAGAGCCGCCTCCAACATCTCCTCGGCGGCCGGCAGGTCAGCGCACACGAGGTAGGCACCGCGCAGGAGGGTGTGCTGACGGGCGCGCACGTACTCGACGAAGTCGACGTCCGCCGGCCACGCGGCATCCGTCGTGCCCACGCCAATCTCCTCCTGCTCGGCCGGTCTCCCTGCGACACCACCACTCTCCCAACGCATCGGGGTCGGGGGAAGGTTGGGGCTCCTCCCGATGTCTGTTTTGATCGTGGCATGAGGCAGTGGGAGCTGGTGTCCGGGGCGTTCGCGCGCGCCTCGTCCGCCGGCGACGCGGTCCCGCCCGGGCCCGAGCGCGTGCGGGCCCACGCGGAGGCCCTGCGGCACGCCCGGGCGTCGGGGTCCTTCGCCGAGGAGTTCGTCGCCCGCCTGGACCTCACCGAGGCGCTGCTCGACGTGCCGAGGACCCCGCAGGGTCTCGAGCACGCCGAGTGGCTGACCGGGTCGCTCGACCCGGCGCGTGGGCTCGTCCGGGCCGACCGGGATGCCGTGCTGTGGCGCCTCACCTGGGCCGTCGACCTGGCCGAGGACACCCCCGAGGTGAGCCTCGAGCGACTCAGAGCCGCGATCGATGCCGTCGAGGCCGCGCTGCGTGCCGACGGCCACCCGCTCCGTCCGGTCCACGCCGCCCGCGCTCGCCTGGCCCACGACACCGGGAATCACGCAGACCTGGACCGCCACCTCGCGGCGTGGCAGGCCGCTCCGCGTGACGACCGCCTCGACTGCCCGGCGTGCGAGGCGCGCGACCAGGCGCAGCTCCTCGTGACCGACGACCCGGAGCGAGCCCTCGACCTGCTCGCGCCGGTCGTCGGCGGGGAGCTGACCTGCGACGAGGAACCCCGCGGCAGCCTCGGACTGGACGCCTACCTGCGCATGGTGCAGGGCGACGTGGACGCCGCGGTGTCCTCCTTCAGGCGCGCCTGGCCCCTCGTGCAGGACGACCCGGCCGCGTCGCGCACGGTCGGCCTCTGCCTTCTCGTGCTGCTGCGCCTCGGGAACGCCGACCGCGCCGTCGACCTGCTGCTCCCCCGGCTCGGGTGGCTCGACGAGCTGGCGACCTCGCGCGACCGGATGTGGTTCAGCGCGACGGCCGCGCACGTCCTCGACCGGGCCGCGGCGGTGGGGCTCGCTCCCGACGGGGTCGACGGGGAACCGCTGCCCGGCGTCGTCACGGGCCTGCGCCGGACTGCTGACGAGCTGGCTGCCGCCTTCGACCGCCGCTACCGCTCCGGCGTCACGTCGCGCGACCTGGCGGCCGCCCACGACGCCGCGCTCGTGCCCGCCGACCCGACGCTCCCGCCGACCCGCCTCCCGAGGGTCGCCCCGCGCCCCGTACCGCCGCCTCGCGTGGTGCCGCCCTCGCCCGGAGTCGTGGAGCGGGCCGAGGAGCTCGAGGCCGGCATCGCCGCCGTGGCGACCGACCTCGAGCCCCAGGTCTCGGCCTGGCTCCGTGACCGGGACGAGCTGTTGCCCGTGGAGACGCCACGGCAGTGGGCCGCCGTGTCGCTGCTCGACCGGGCGAGCGCCCAGGACGCCGGCCCGGACCGTCACCGGGCGCTGCTGGAGGCTGCGCTCCAGGCCGCCACCCGAGCCGGTGACGAGGCCGCCATCCTGCGGTGCGAGGGCGAGCTGGCCCTGCTCGACGTCGCCGCGGGCACTGCCCCGGACCCGGTCACGGGCCGGCCGGTCCTGGACGCCACGGCCCAGGAGGCGCGGGGGCGGGCACGGCGGCGGGCTGCCCAGCTCGACGCGACCGGCGGCGACGCCGAGGCCGGCGGACTCTGGCGGCGGATCGCGTGGTCCGGGGCACCGGAGAACCCGGTGGCGATCCTCGAACGGGCGGCCCGGGCCCATGACCGGGCCGACCAGCCCTACCGCCGCCTCCTGTGCCTCGCGGAGGCGGCCATGGCCGTGGCCCGCACGGATGCCGTCGCCGCCTCAGCGCGCCTGGACGCCCTCGAACCCCTTGTCGGTGACCACCCGGTCCTGCGGTCCATGGCCCTCGAGCTGCGCGGCCGGATCGCTCGGGCAAACGGCGACAACCGGGCGGCGGCGACCCACCTCCGACGCGCGGTCGCCGTGCGGGGCATCGCCGAACGATCGCGGCTCACCCTGCTGCTGACGCTCTGCGAGGTGCTCGTCGACCTCGGCGACTGGGCCGCTCTCGAGGGGCCGGCAGCGGACCTCGTCGCCGCGAGCACGCGCCTGAACGACCCCGTCCTGCTGGCCTTCGGGCAACGGTTCCTCGGCCTGGCGTACGTCGAGACGGGACGCCCCGCCGAGGCGGCGGAGCTCCTCGAGCCCGCCCTCGGTGTGTTGACCGGCCACGCACCCGGCGTCGTCGCCCCGGCCGCGTGGGCGCTCGGCAACGCCCTCACCCTGCTCGAGCGCTGGGCCGATGCGCGGACGGCGTTCGCGACGGCATCCGCCGCCTTCGCGGTTCAGGGGCGGGTCGCGGAGAACGCCCACGCGCAGTGGCGGGCCGCCCTCGCGGCGGTCGAGGCCGGCGACCACGACTCCGCCGGTCACCACCTCGACGCCGCGGTGCGCGGCTCGCGCAGCGCCGGTGCCGTCGGCCTCCACGTCGAGGCGTTGCGGGGCCGCGCGGTGCTGCGCGCGGAGGCCGGGGACCTGGCCGGCGGCATCGCCGACCTCGACGCGGCGATCGCCGCCGGCGTGCGGCTGGCAGCGCGGGTGGGAGCCGGGGAGGAGGAGTTCGACGCCGAGGTCCTCGAGCCGGACGTCCTGCGCCAGGGTGCCCACCTGCTCGCTCGCCACGGCCACGTCGACGAGGCGGTGGAGCGCCTGCGCCGCGCCGAGGCCCTCGTCGGTGCCGAGCTGGAGCTGGTGCTGCGCACGGAGGCGGGGATCGTCCTGGCCGACGCCGACCGGCTCGCGGTGGCCGAGCCGTGCCTGCGCGCCTCCCTCGAGGAGCTGCGGGCCGCCGGGCTCACCGAGGAACGGGTGGCCGCCGCGGGCGCCCTGGCACTGGCCCTGGACCGGGACGGCCGGGGCGAGGAGGCCGAGTACGTGTGGCAGGGGTGGGGGCCGGACGCCTGAGGGTCAGGCGCCGACGAGCCGCCCGGCGAGCCACCCCTCGACCTGGTCGAGACCGACCCGCTCCTGCGCCATCGAGTCACGCTCGCGGATCGTGACCGCCTGGTCGTCGAGCGTCTCGAAGTCGACGGTGATGCAGTACGGCGTGCCGACCTCGTCCTGCCGGCGGTAGCGGCGACCGATGGCGCCGGCGTCGTCGAAGTCGACGTTCCAGCTGCGGCGCAGCACGGTGGCCAGGTCGCGCGCCTTCGGTGAGAGGTCGGCGTTGCGCGAGAGCGGGAGCACGGCCGCCTTCACCGGCGCGAGCCGAGCGTCGAGGCGAAGGACCACCCGCTTGTCGACCCCTCCCTTGGTGTTGGGGGCCTCGTCCTCGGTGTAGGCGTCGACCAGGAAGGTCATCAGGCTGCGCGACAGGCCGGCCGCGGGCTCGATGACGTAGGGGGTGTACTTCTCGCCGGTCGCCTGGTCGAAGTACACGAGGTCGGTGCCGGAGTGCGTGCTGTGGGTCGTGAGGTCGAAGTCGGTGCGGTTGGCGATGCCTTCGAGCTCACCCCACTCACTCCCGGCGAAGTCGAAGCGGTACTCGATGTCGACCGTGCGTTTGGAGTAGTGCGACAGCTTCTCCTGCGGGTGCTCGTAGTGACGCAGGTTCTCGGGGGAGATCCCGAGGTCGGTGTACCAGCGGGTGCGCTCCTCGATCCAGTACTCGTGCCACTGCTCGTCCTCGCCCGGACGGACGAAGAACTCCATCTCCATCTGCTCGAACTCCCGGGTGCGGAAGATGAAGTTGCCGGGGGTGATCTCGTTGCGGAACGACTTGCCGGTCTGCGCGATCCCGAACGGCGGCTTGCGGCGGGAGGCCTGCATGACGTTGAGGAAGTTGATGAAGATCCCCTGTGCGGTCTCCGGCCTGAGGTAGTGCAGGCCCGACTCGTCCTCGATGACGCCGAGGTAGGTCTTGAGCATCATGTTGAACTCGCGCGGCTCGGTCCACTGGCCGCGGGTACCGCAGCTGGGGCAGGCGATCTCCGACAACGGGATCGAGTCGGGGTGGACCTCCTTGCCCTTCCTCGCCTCCCTGTCCGCCAGGGCCTCCTGCATGTGGTCGACCCGAAAGCGCTTGTGACAGCTGAGGCACTCGGTGAGCGGGTCGGTGAACTCGCCGACGTGCCCCGAGGCCACCCATGTCTGGCGGGGCAGGATGATCGAGGAGTCGAGGCCCACGACGTCCTCACGAGAAGTGACCATCGACCGCCACCACTGCCGCTTGATGTTCTCCTTGAGCTCCACTCCGAGGGGCCCGTAGTCCCAGGCGGAGCGCGTGCCGCCGTAGATCTCCCCGCACGGGAACACGAACCCGCGGCGCTTGCAGAGAGAGACGACGGTGTCGACACGGGAGGAGGGGGCGGCCATGCGCGCAAGGCTAGCCGTGGCCCGGGCGTCCGACCGAACCGGCAACGGGGCCCCCGCGTACGCTGGTCCACCGTGTCGACCCTGCGCGAGTCCTTCGAACGAGCGAGCCTTCCGGCCCTGTCCTTTCTCAGCGGACTGCCTCGGCTCGTTCCCTTCCTCGCCATCCTGGGCCTGACCCTGGCAGGGGTCCTGCTGCCCGGATGGGGATGGCTGCTCCTCGCCCTCGTGGTCCTCGTGCTCACCTGGATCCTGCTCCTGGCCTGGCCGCGGCTGTCGACGGCCGAACGCCTCATGCGCCTCGCCGTCCTCGCCCTCATGGTGGCAGTCACCATCACGCAGGCCGTACCGCGCGGGTGAGCCGACCCCGCCTCAGTTGACAACGATTCTCATTTCAGATGAGAATCGTTGTCATGAAGAGCCTCGTGGCGGCCGCCGCCCTCGTCGTCGGGCTCGTGAGCGGGTGCTCCGCGGCGAGCGACCCCGCAGCGACGGAGGACGACGGTCGGATGCCGGTCACCGCGGCCTTCTACCCCCTCCAGTTCGTGGCCGAGCGGGTCGGCGGCGACAACGTGCAGGTCACCACGCTGACCAGGCCGGGCACCGAACCGCACGACCTCGAGCTGACCCCGAAGGCCGTGGCGGCTCTCGCCCAGTCCCGTGCCGTGCTCTACCTCACCGACTTCCAGCCCGCGGTCCAGGAGGCCGTTCGGAGCCAGGCCTCGGATGCCGGTGTCGACGTCTCGCCGGCCGCCCGCCTCCTGCCGGACGTCGGCCGGGACGAGGGTGAGGAGGGCGAGGGGCTCGCCGGGATGGACCCCCACTTCTGGCTCGACCCGACCCGGCTGGCCGACGTCTCCACCGCCGTCGGCGAGGACTTCGCCCGCCGCGACCCCGAGAACGCTGCCGCCTACCGCGCGAACGCCGCAGCCCTCGCGGCGGACCTCGAGGCCCTCGACGAGGAGTACCGCACCGGCCTGGCGGAGTGCGCCTCCCGTGACCTCGTCACCGCACACACCGCCTTCGCCTACCTCGCCGACCGCTACGACCTGACCCAGGAGGGCGTGGCAGGGGTCAGCCCGGACGTCGAGCCGGACGCCGCATCGCTGCAGGAGCTCACGGCCCGCGTTCGCGAGACGGGTGTCACCACCGTCTACACCGAGACGTTGGTCTCTCCCGCCCTGGCCGAGACGGTCGCCCGGGAGGCGGGAGCCGGTGTGGCAGTCCTCGACCCGCTCGAGGGCCTGACCGAGGCCTCCGCCGGGGAGGACTACCTGGAGGTCATGCGGGCCAACCTGCGCACCCTGCGCGAAGGCCAGGGGTGCACGTGACGGGCCCGCCGTCGCTGGTCCGGCTCCACGGGGCGTCGTTCGGCTACGGGGACCGGCCGGTGGTCTCCGGCGTCGACCTCGAGCTGCATCGGGGCGAGGTCGTGGCCCTGCTGGGGCCCAACGGCTCCGGCAAGTCGACACTGGTGCGCGGCGTGCTCGGCCTCGCGACCCGGCAGGGAGGCAGCGTCGAGCTCTTCGGCACGCCGCGGGAGCGCTTCACGGAGCACACGCGCATCGGGTACGTCCCGCAGCGCCACTCCCTCTCGGCCTCGGTGCGTGCCACCGTCACCGAGATCGTCGAGGTCGGCCGGCTCCCCCACCGCGCCTGGTGGAGGCCGACGTCCCGTGAGGACCGCGCGATCGTGCGGCAGGCGATCGACGACGTGGGGCTCGCCGACCGCGCCGGCGAGGAGGTCGCCTCGCTCTCGGGGGGGCAGCAGCGCCGGGTCCTCATCGCGCGGGCACTCGCCGGGCAGCCGGAGGTGCTCGTCATGGACGAGCCGACCGCCGGCGTCGACCAGGCGAGCCAGGAGGCGCTGGCCGTCGTGCTGCGGCGGCTCGTCGACCGCGGCACGTCAATGCTCGTCGTCACCCACGAGCTGGCCGCCCTCGAGGGCGTGGTGACGCGGATCGTCTGCCTGGATGCCGGACACGTCGACTTCGACGGGTCCGCCGCTGCGTACGCCGCCCACCTCGCCGGGCATGCCGCCGGCTCCGGCCACCACCACCCGGACGACTCCAGGCAGCGCCCCGGGCACGTGATCGGCGCCGCACCGCTCGACCCGGCCCAGCGGACGGTCGTCCCATGACCGACCTGCTCTCCCTCGAATTCATGCGCCTGGCCCTGGTCGCGGCGCTGCTCGCGGGGTTCGCCGCACCGCTGGTCGGGGTCTTCCTCGTCCAGCGCCGGATGTCCCTCATCGGTGACGGCATGGGGCACGTCGCCTTGGCAGGTGTCGCCGTCGGCGTCCTGACCGGGCAGGCGCCGGTGATGACGGCCCTGGTCGCAGCGGTCGCCGCCGCCGTGGCCATCGAGCTGATCCGGGCATCGGGCCGCACGAGTGGAGACACGGCGCTCGCGGTGATGTTCTACGGCGGCATCGCGCTCGGGGTGGTCCTCATCGCGCGCTCGAGCGCCGGCACGCCGGCCAACCTGACCGGCTACCTGTTCGGTGCGATCCTCACGACGAGCGCCGGCGACATCGTGGTGTTCGCCGTGCTGGCGGCGGTCGTGCTCGCCACGACGCTGGTCCTGCGGCCCCGGTTCTTCGCGGTGGCCAACGACGAGGAGTACGCCCGGGCGGTCGGCATCCCGGTCCTGCGCTACAACCTCGTCCTCGCCGTCCTCACCGCCGTCACGGTCGTCGTGTCCATGCGAGTCGTGGGGCTGCTCCTCATCAGCGCCCTCATGATCCTGCCCAACGCCACCTCGCAGCTCTTCGCGCGCAGCTTCCGGTCGGCGTTGTGGTGGGCCGTCGTCATCGGGGTGCTCTGCAGCGTCGGCGGGGTTCTCGTGTCGTACGCAGCGGAGACGCCTTCGGGCGGAACGATCGTGCTGCTCGCGGTGGCGGCGTTCCTCGTGGCCAGCGCGGCATCCGCCCTGGCGGCCCGGGCACGGCGGGCCGTGCACGAGCGGTCGGAGCGCCACGACCACGAGCACGGGCCGGAGTGCGGTCACCCGGCTCTGGAGCACGGCGACCACGTCGACTACCTGCACGACGGACACCGCCACGCGGCGCACGAAGGCCACTACGACGAGCACGGAGAGCCCGCCCGGGTGGAGCGACGATGACCGAGAACACCTCCGCGGAGCGCCGACCGACCCGCCAGCGGGCGGCCATCGCGCGCGCGCTCTCGGGGTCGGTGGAGTTCCGCTCGGCCCAGGAGATCCACAACGCACTGACCGGTTCCGGGACCCGCGTCGGTCTGGCCACCGTCTACCGAAACCTCCAGGCGATGGCGAGCGACGGTGAGGTCGACGTCATCCGAACGCCGGAGGGGGAAGCCGTCTACCGGTCCTGCTCGACGGAGCACCACCACCACCACGTCGTCTGCCGCTCCTGCGGCCTCGCGGTCGAGGTGACGGGGGACGCCGTGGAGCGCTGGGCCGAGGCGGTGGCCACCGAGCACGGCTTCACCCAGGTGCGGCACACCGTCGAGATGGACGGCCTGTGCGCCGGCTGCTCGGCCGCGTCCCGCTGACGCTCAGGTCGTCGGCGACCGGACCGTCAGGCGGTGGGAGCGTCGACGGCGCCACCGTACCGACGCTCGCGGTCGACGTACGACTGGATGGCGGCCCAGAGGTCGCGGCGGTCGTAGTCGGGCCACAGGCGGTCCTGGAACACCATCTCGGCGTACGCGCTCTGCCAGAGCAGGAAGTTGCTCGTGCGCTGCTCGCCCGAGCTGCGGACGAACAGGTCGACGTCGGGCATGTGGGGCTCCGGCAGGTAGCGCGCGACCGTCCGCTCGTCGACCGAGCGGGGCGAGAGCCGGCCCCTGGCGACGTCCTCGGCGAGGCGGTGGACGGCATCGCCGATCTCGGCACGACCGCCGTAGTTCACGCAGAAGTACAGGGTGAGCCCGGTGTTGTGGCGGGTGAGGTCCTGGGCGGTCTCGAGCTCGCGGATCACCGAGCCCCAGAGGCGCGGGCGGCGACCGACCCAGCGCATCCGAACTCCCCACTCGTGAAGCTGGTCGCGGCGGCGGCGGATGACGTCGCGGTTGAAGCCCATGAGGAACCGCACCTCGTCGGGGCTGCGCTTCCAGTTCTCCGTCGAGAACGCGTAGGCCGACAGGTGGGTGACCCCGACCTCGATCGCACCGGCGACCACGTCGAGGAGGGCCGCCTCCCCCGCCTCGTGCCCCCTGGTGCGGGGCAGCCCCCGGGCATTCGCCCAGCGGCCGTTGCCGTCCATCACCACGGCGACGTGACGCGGAACCCGGTCCGGGGCGATGGCGGGCGGGCGGGCGCCGCTGGGGTGCGGGAACGGTGCCGGGTACCGGCTCGGTGCGGTCACCGCTCCACCATCCGAAGGCTTCGGATGCCGCGCTCGAGGTGCCACTGGAGGAAGGCCGCCGTCAGCCCGCTGCCCTCCCGGCGGTGCCGCGGGTCGGAGGCGTCGGCGACGACCCAGTCGCCGGCCAGCAGGGCGGCCAGCAGGACGAGTGTCTCCGGAGCCGGGGCCGCCGAGCCGGGCGGTCGGCACGCCGGGCACACGGCACCGCCGGCGACGACGTGGAACCCGCGGTGCGGACCCGGCGCGCCGCACTTCGCGCAGTCGTGGAAGCTCGGCGCCCAGCCTGCGACGGCGAGTGCCCGCAGGAGGTAGGCGTCGAGCACGAGGTTGGGGTCGTGCTCGCGGCCGGCCAGCGAGCGCACCGCCCCGGTCAGGAGCAGGTACTGCTGCAGGGCGGGCTCGCGCTCCTCGGTGAGCCGGTCGCAGGTCTCCAGCACGGCGGTGACGGCGGTCCAGGCCGGGTAGTGCCGGGCGATCACGTCTCCCCACGGGTCGAGCGTCTCCACCTGGGTCACCGTGTCGAGGCTGCGCCCCTCGTAGCACTGGACGTCGATGTGCATGCCGGGCTCCAGGCGCGACCCGAACCGCGACGTCGTGCGGCGCACCCCCTTGCCGACGACGCGCACCTTTCCGAGACGTCGGGTGAGGAGGGTGACGATGCGGTCGGCCTCCCCCAGCTTCTGGGTTCGCAGGACGATGGCCTCGTCGCGGTAGAGGGGCACCGCACCATTGTCGGCCCAGTCAGCCGAAATCCGTGGACGCGAGCTCGGAGCGGCCCTCCTCGATCGCGTCGAGGATCGGGCGGGCCACCTCATCGGGGTCCAGGCCCACGGGCAGCCGGGGTGCGACCCCGGCGAGCGGGCGGGTCCGAGCTCCCGTCAGGGCGGCCTTGCTCGCGGCGTAGCCGGCCATCCCGGGCAGCGGCTGCTCGGCGACGACTGCGCTCAGCTGTACGAGGAAGCCCCTGCTGTCCGCCAGTGCCGGGGCCACCCGGCGCGTGAGCCAGAGTGGGCCCAGGACGTTGGTCAGGAAGAGTTCCTCGAGCACGGCGTCGTCGGTCTCGACGATCGGGCCGAAGGCCACCACCCCTGCCGCGTTGACGACACCGTCGAGGCGCCCGTGGCGCTCCCGCGCAGTGGCGACGACCCGCTCGCCCAGCGTCGCGTCGGAGGATCGCCGACCACGACCAGGCCTGCGGTGCTCATCGCCCCACCTCACGGCATCCACGACCCGCATCGCAACACGAGTGCCGCAAGGTTCGACGGAGGTGTTCGGCACGGATCGTGGACGCCTGTTCGAATGACATCTAGGATGGCTGGATGACCGGTCTCCAGGGATCGCTGCTCGACCTGTCCGACGAGGTTGTCGTCCGCCCGCTCGAAAGCGTCCGTCGGATGCCGCTCGAGCACGGTGCGTGGGTCGACCTCCTTCCCGGCTGGGTCGGCGGCGCCGACCTGCTCTACGAGGCGCTCCGGAAGGACGTGCCGTGGAACGCGGAGCGGCGCCAGATGTACGACGCGATCGTCGACGTGCCTCGCCTGCTGAAGTTCTACGGGGAGGACGACGCCCTCCCCCACCCCGCCCTCGTCGAGGCGCGCGACGCGCTCTCCCGCCACTACGCCGAGGAGCTCGGTGAGCCCTTCGTCACCGCCGGACTGTGCCTGTACCGCGACGGCCAGGACTCCGTCGCCTGGCACGGCGACCGGATCGGCCGGTCCCGCGAGCAGGACACCATGGTCGCGATCCTCTCGGTCGGTGCCCCCCGGGACCTTCTGCTCCGCCCCCGTGACGGCGGGACATCACGTCGCCTCCCCTCCGGCCACGGGGACCTGCTCGTCATGGGCGGTTCCTGCCAGCGCACCTGGGACCACTGCGTGCCGAAGACGGCCAGGCCCGTGGGGCCCCGCATCTCGATCCAGTTCAGGACGCGAGGGGTCCGCTAGGCGTTTCCGCGGATGGCGTCGACCCTGAACTCGACGACGCGGCGCACGAGGTCGGCGGGCAGCGGCTGGGCGTGGGGGAACTGTACGGACCCCTTGCCCTGCGTGTAGCCGGAGAACTCCTCCGCGAACGCCTCGTGCCCGTTCGGGGTGGCGTAGAACCCCACGTGCTTGTCGTACCCCGCGAAGTAGACGAGCGGCTTGCCGTCGAGCTTGTAGGCCGGCATCCCGTACGCCATCGACTCGACCGCGTCGGGGGCGCTCGAGGTGATGACCGAGCGCATGGTGTCGAGCCGGTCGCGCACCTCGCCCGAGAACCGGCCGAGGTAGTCGTCCACCGTGGTGACTGGTCCGGCCATGAGCCCGACGTTAGCGGTCCGCGCGCCGACCCGCCCACCCGTGAGCGCCGGCCGCCGCCACCGAGCGGGTGGCCACGTCCACCGCGACGACCAGGCTGTCCGGCAGGTCGCGCGCCCCCCGGCGCCCGATGTCTGCGAGGAGCGCTCCGTGGAGCACGTCACCCGCTGCCAGGGTGTCGACCACGTGCACCCTCGCAACCGGCACCTCACCGGTGGTCCCGTCCGCGGCCATCCACGCCACGGGTCCGCTGCCCGCCGTGCGCGCGACCCACCGCGGACCGAGGTCCAGCAGGTCTGCCAGGTGGTCACCCGTCGGGGAGCGGAGGTCGGCGGACGCGACGAGGACGTCGACGTGAGCCAGCAGGTCCTCCAGCCCCGGCTTCCACGAGCCGCCGTCCGCGACGACGGGGATGCCGCGCTCTCGTGCCCCCCGGGCCACCGACGTCGCGAGGCTGAGGTGGTGACCGTCGACGAGCACCGCAGAGATGCCCTCGAGCACCCGGGTCACCGAGTGGTCGGCGACCGCGGGCACGTCCGGCGGGCCGAGCGAGTTGCGCGACGCGACGGCGCGCTGCCCCGTGGCTGCGGTGACGAGCACGGTCGAGACCGGCAGCTGGAACCCTCGCGGCGCCAGGTCGACCAGCGTCACCCCGTGTGACGCACAGGCATCCCGGACCACCTGACCCAACGGCGACGGGCCCACGGCCGTGACGAGACGCGACGGCATCCCGAGCAGGGCTGCGGTCACGGCGGCGTTGAGCGCGGGTCCGCCCGCCTCGACCCTCGTCTCCAGCGCGACGACCTTCTCGTCGGGGCCCGGGACCCTCTCGACCGTCTGGACGACGTCCACGGTCGCGAGCCCGCAGGCGAGGACCGCGTTCAGCCGACGGCCTCCCCGTCGCGCTCCGCCCGGTTGACCGCGGACATGATCGCGCGCAGCGACGCCTTGACGATGGACTCGTGGAGGCCGACGCCCCAGAGCACCCGCTCGCCGACGGCGCACTCCACGTACGCCGCGGCGCGGGCGTCGCCGCCGGCGGACAGCGCGTGCTCCTGGTAGTCGAGCACACGCACGTCGACCCCCAGCGGGGCGAGGGCCGCGAGGAAGGCGGCGATCGGGCCGTTGCCGGTCCCGAGGATCTCCACCTCCTTGCCGTGGTCGGTGACCACCGCCTCGATCCGATCCATCCCGTCGTCCGACCCGACGAGGGTGGAGCGCACGGGGGCGAAGCGCCCCCACCGCTGGGCGGGGTCGTCGGCGTGGAGGTACTCGTCGGCGAACATGCGCCAGATCTCGGCCGCGGCGAGCTCGCCGCCCTCGGAGTCGGTGCGGCGCTGCACGACGTGGCTGAACTCGACCTGGAGACGGCGCGGCAGGTCGAGCCCGTGCTCCGCCTTCAGGAGGTAGGACACCCCGCCCTTGCCCGACTGGCTGTTGACCCGGACGACGGCCTCGTAGGAGCGACCGATGTCGTGCGGGTCGATCGGCAGGTAGGGAACGCCCCAGTCGATGTGGTCGATGTCGGTGCCGGCGGCGGTCGACCGCCGCCCCATGTCCTCCAGTCCCTTCTTGATGGCGTCCTGGTGCGAGCCCGAGAAGGCGGTGTACACCAGGTCACCGCCCCAGGGGTGGCGCTCGTGCACCGGGAGCTGGGTGCAGTACTCGACGGTGCGGCGGATCTCGGCCATGTCGGAGAAGTCGATCTGGGGGTCGATGCCCTGGGAGAAGAGGTTCATGCCCAGGGTGACGAGGCAGACGTTCCCCGTGCGCTCACCGTTGCCGAACAGGCACCCCTCGATGCGGTCGGCACCGGCGAGGTAGCCCAGCTCGGCCGCCGCCACGCCCTCCCCGCGGTCGTTGTGCGGGTGCAGGCTGACGACGACCGACTCCCGGCGGTCGAGGTGGCGCACCATCCACTCGATGGAGTCGGCGTAGACGTTGGGGGTGGCCATCTCGACGGTCGCCGGCAGGTTGACGATCATCTTGTGGTCGGGCGTCGGGTCGATGACCGCGATGACCTCGTTGCAGATGCGCACCGCGAACTCGAGCTCGGTCCCTGTGTACGACTCCGGCGAGTACTCGTAGTAGACGTCGGTCTCCGGAACCGTCTCCTCGAGCTTCCGGCACAGGCGGGCGCCCTGGAGGGCGATGTCGATGATGCCCTCCTCGCTCATGCCGAACACCACGCGGCGCTGGAGCACCGAGGTGGAGTTGTAGAAGTGGACGATCGCCTGCTTGCTGCCGCGGATGGCGTCGAAGGTGCGCTCGATGAGGTGGTCCCGGCACTGGGTGAGCACCTGGATCGTCACGTCGTCGGGGATGTGGCCACCCTCGACGAGCTCGCGGCAGAAGTCGAAGTCGGTCTGGCTGGCGCTGGGGAAGCCGACCTCGATCTCCTTGTAGCCCATCCGGACGAGCAGCTTGAACATCCGCAGCTTGCGCTCGGAGTCCATCGGGTCGATCAGCGCCTGGTTTCCGTCGCGCAGGTCGACCGCGCACCACCGGGGGGCCCTGGTCATCACCCGGTCGGGCCACGTGCGGTCGGGGAGGTGGACCTCGAGCTGGTCCTGGAACGGCACGTACTTCTGCGTCGGCATCCCTGAGGGTTGCTGGGGGTGGATCATCCTGGTCTCACGCCTTCGTCTCGGTTCCGGTGCTCAGCCGGCACAGCGAACTCCGCGACGAGGGCGGCCGATTCAGGCCCCGCCGCGGCAGCGAAGGAGGAGGCGTCCAGAACGCACGTGACCCACCATGCCACGCTGGCGGCATCCGGCCAACCCCCTCCGGCGGCGCGGCCAGCATGCGGGACGGGGGTCAGCCCTCGCGGCGGAACATCCCGACCGTGACGAGGCGCCTGACCTCGAAGCCGACTCTCCGGTAGAGCCGGTGGGCACCGTCGTTGCCGGCGCGCACGTGCAGCATCGGGCGGTCGCCACGCGCCTCGATCTGCCGTGCCGCCGCAAGCGTCACCACGGCCCCGAGCCCCTGGCCCCGGACCGAGGGGTGCACGCAGACCGTCGAGATCTCCCCCCAGCCGTCGACCCGCATGCGCTCGCCGGCCATGGCGACCAGACGGCCGTCCCGGCGGACACCCGCGTGGCGACCGGTGAGGTGGCTCTGCGGGCCGAAGGGGCCGGGCTGCGTCTGCTCGGCCAGCCGCACCATCTCCGGCACGTCGCCGGACCCCAGCTCGACCACCTCGCCGTCGGTCGGCGGCGGCTGGGGCAGGCGTCCGGCGACGTACTGCGTGGCGTCCTCGCGGAGCAGCTCGGTCCAGCCGGCAGGTGGCAGCCCGACGTCGGCACGGAGGAAGACCGCCACACCGCGGGAGCCCACGAGGTCGGCGAGGGCGTCCCACGCTCGCGCGTCGAACCGCTCCACCCCGCAGAACGGTGCGATGCCGTCGCGATAGCACCGCGCCGCCCCGTCGCCCGCGGTCGAGGCGAGCGCCGACTGCGGGCCGGAGAGGGCGTGCCACGCCATGTCGTCGAGCACGCCGTCCACGATCAGCCCCGGACCCGCACGGAGAGGCAGGTGACGCAGCCGTCGAGCTGCTCGAACTCGGAGACCTCCACCTCCGTCACCTCGTAGCCGCGCCGCCGGTAGGACTGTGCAGTGCGGGGGCGCGCTGGTCGCCATGAGCAGGTGCCGCTCGCCGAGGACGACGTTTGCCGTGCCGGGCGCCTCGATCCGGGCGACGCGGAGCCCGAGGTCGCGAACCGCGTGCTCGACACCCTCGGTCTCCGCGCGGCGTCCGGGAGCACCGGGGCGCGTGATGACCGCCAGGTCACCGTGGACGACCACCGGGTCCTCGACGACGACGGCATCCGGGCAGTCGTCGGCCGGCTCGACCTCCACGACCTGCCAGCCGGCATCCGTGAGGGCCGCGGGTCGGCGGACCAACGCGACGGGTTGGGTCACGGCGGCGGCCACAGGGAGTGGTAGGCGTTCAGGGCCGGCTGGCCGCCGAGGTGGGCGAAGAGCACCGTCGACTCCTTGGGGATGTCGCCGGAGCGCACGAGGTCGACGAGCCCGGCGAGGGACTTCCCCTCGTAGACCGGGTCGGTGATCATCGCCTCGAGCTCTGCACCCAGGCGCATCGCCTCCATCGTCGACTCGACGGGGATGCCGTACACCTCGCCGGCCCAGTCGGGCAGGAGGGTGAACTCGTCGTCGCGCAGGTCCCGGCCGAGCTCGATGACCTCGGCGGTGTGCCGGGCGATCCGCTCGAGCTGGGCGCGCGTCGTGTCGAGAGTGGCGCTGGCGTCGATGCCGATCACCCGCCGCCGGACGCCGGTGAGGTCCTCGAGTGCTGCGAAGCCGGCGACCATCCCTGCATGTGTCGAGCACGTGACGGTGCATACGACGACGGTGTCGAAGTGCACCCCCAGTGCCTTCTCCTGCTCGGCCAGCTCGAACGCCCAGTTCGCGAATCCCACTCCGCCGAGCGGGTGCTCGCTCGCCCCGGCCGGGATGGGGTACGGCGTGCCGCCGCTCTCCTCCACCTCGCGCAGGGCGTCCTTCCACGAGTCTCGGATGCCGATGTCGAATCCATGGGGGTCCAGCCGCGCGTCGGCGCCCATCATCCGCGTCAGGAGGATGTTGCCGACCGTGTCGTTGACCGGGTCGTCCCAGGGCACCCATTTCTCCTGCACGAGACGGCACTTGAGGCCGAGGTGGGCGGCAACCGCGGCCACCTGCCTGGTGTGGTTCGACTGGTAGCCACCGATGGAGACCAGGGTGTCTGCACCGCTGGCCAGGATGTCGGGGACGATGTACTCGAGCTTGCGGATCTTGTTGCCCCCGAAGGCCAGGCCGCTGTTCACGTCCTCCCGCTTCGCCCAGACCTGGGCGCCGCCCAGGTGCTCACTCAGTCGGCGCAGGTGCTGGAGCGGGCTGGGCCCGAAGGTCAGGGGGTGACGGGGGATCTCGGCGAGGCGCATGGCCACTGTCCTACCACCGGACAGCCGGCTGGTCGGCGGCCGCGCCGGGGTCGGCTCCCATGGCGACCAGCACCCGCACCGCCTCGACGCGGTCCCGTGCCGAGGCGAGGAGGAGCGCCGTGCGGCCATCGGTGTCCCGCGCGTCGAGGTCGGCACCATCGCGCAGGGCGAGCGCGACGGCGTCGGCGTCTCCGTCCCGCGCGGCGGCCAGGAGCGCGGCATCCGGGTCGGAGCTCGGACGGTGCCCCTGCGCCGCCCCGAGCACCCGCTCGAGTCCGGAGTATCCCTTCTCGCGCGCCATCTCGAGGGGGGTGAGCCGCTCCTGCGCGGAGGGTCGGTCGAGCTGCACTCCCCCGGCGACGAGCACCTGGACCGTCGCCAGCTCATCGGGCTCGTCGGCTCCGAACCAGACCGCCTCGTGGATGGCCTGGTAGCCGATCCGGTTGACGTGGTCGCGGTCGATGCCCGCGCGCAGCAACCGCCCCACGACGAGGTGGTGACCTCGCTCGGCTGCCCGGATGAGGCCGGTGCCGTTCCAGCTGTCCTTGGCGTCGATGTCCGCACCGGAGGCCAGCGCGAGCTCCAGCAGCTCCAGGTGACCCTCACTCGTCGCCACGAGGTAGGCGGACTGCTGGGTGTCGTCGATGGCGTTCACGTCCGCGCCGCGGGCGACCAGGCGGCGAGCCGTCTCGACGTCCCCGTCCCAGGCGGCCGCTCGGAGCGCGGCGTCGAGGTCTGGCCGGCTGGTCGGCGCGGTGTCACTCTCGGGGCCCGTGCAGGAACCGAGGAGGGCCAGCACGACGAGTGCAAGCACCCGGACGACCCAGGCGACGGGAGTCACCGGCACCCTCCTCGTGGCCGCCATGGTGTGCATCATCGCGCGGTGCGCGCACGTCGGAAAGAGGATGCGAACGCGGCAGGGTTTGGGCAGGCTGTCCCGGTGACCGCGCCGCCGCTGCCAGAGCTGCCGGCCGGGCTGACGGCCCGGCCGCTGACGACCGATGACCTCGATGCCGCGTTCGCCGTGTACGCCGCTGACGAGGTGGAGGACAGCGGTCACCTCGGCATCGAGCCCGAGGACATCGCCGGCGACTGGGCCAGGCCCAGCTTCGACCTGGGTCGCGACAGCATGGGCGTCCTCCAGGGCGACCGCCTCGTGGCGGCGGCGGAGGTCACTCGGGGCGGCTCCCGGGCGGAGGGTGCGGTGCTCCCCGCGGTGCGAGGCCGAGGGATCGGGTCGTGGCTCGTGGCCTGGACCGAGGCCCGTGCCGAGTCGCGAGGATCGAGGCGGGTGGGCCAGACCACGCCGGACCGGTCCCTGCCGCAGCGGCTCCTGCTGGCACGGGGCTACAGGCTCGGCCACACCTCCTGGGTGCTCGAGCTCCCTGAGGACCGGGCGATTCCCGAGCGTCCGCTGCCTCAGGGCTACCGCCTCGCGACAGGGGACACACCGCAGCGGGAGAGTGCGGCACACGAGGTCATCCAGACCGCCTTCGGTGAGTGGGAGGGCCGTGAGCCAGAGTCGTTCGACGACTGGGCGGCGACGACCGTGCGGCGGCCTGGCTCCCAGCCCTGGCAGCTCCGGGTCGTCGAGCACGGCGGCGACGTGGTCGGAGCCAGCTTCACGATCCTCGACAGCCAGGGTGCCGGCTTCGTGTTCCAGCTCGCCGTGGACAGGGCTCATCGAGGACGGGGGCTGGCCCAGGCGCTGCTCGCCGATGCCTTCGCCAGCGCGCGTGGGCAGGGAGCCACGCGCAGTGAGCTGTCGACTGACTCCCGCACGGGCGCCCTCGACCTCTACACCAAGGTGGGCATGGAGGTCACCCAGACCTGGACCCACCTCGTCACCGAGCTCCCGCGCCGGTGACCTGCCGTCTCAGCCGCCGAGCGACCGCACCAGGTCGACGTAGGCCGCCCGCGCGTCCTCTGGGCTCATGCCGGCGACGGACAACCACGCGTCGTGCTTGGCCCGGCCCACCGGGTTGGTGAATCCGGGGCGCTTGCCCCGGACGTCGCCCTCCGTCGCCTGCTTGTAGAGGGCGTAGAGGCGCAGCTTGGCGTCGTTGCCGGGGTCGGTTGGCAGCGCCTTGACGTCCTCGGCAGCGGCGTGGAACTCGTCTTCGGTAGCCATGGCGCCACTGTAGGGCGACGGGGAGGAAAGTCCCTCAGCGGCGCTTGAGGAGCTCCTCGGCGATCTGCACGGCATTGAGGGCCGCACCCTTGCGGAGGTTGTCCCCGACGACGAAGAGGTTCAGGCCCTTGCCCTCGGGTGCCGCCTGGTCGGTGCGGACCCGCCCGACGAACACCTCGTCGCGACCGGTGGCGTGCAGCGGGTTGGGAACGTCGGTGACGACGACGCCGGGGGCTCGGCCGAGCACCGCCAGTGCATCCGCCGGGGTGATGTCGCGCTCGAACTCGGCGTGGATGGCGAGGCTGTGCCCCGAGAAGACCGGGACCCGCACGCAGGTGCCCGACACCCGGAGCCCCGGGATGTGCAGGATCTTGCGCGACTCGTTGCGCAGCTTCTGCTCCTCGTCGGTCTCGAGGGAGCCGTCGTCGACGAGCGACCCCGCCAGCGGCACGACGTTGAAGCCGACCGGCACGGCGTACACCTGTGGGTCGGGCAGGGTGAGGGCGGAGCCGTCGAGCGCCAGGTCCTTGGGGTCGCCGGCGGCGTAGCCACCGCGGAGCTGACCGTCGAGCTCGGTGAGCCCGACCCCGCCGGATCCGGACACGGCCTGGTAGCTGCTGACGTGCAGGCGGACGAGCCCCGCAAGGTCGTGCAGCGGCTTCAGCACCGGCATCGCCGCCATGGTCGTGCAGTTGGGGTTGGCAACGATGCCCTTCGGGATGTCGTCGAGGTCGTCGGGGTTGACCTCGCTCACCACGAGGGGAACCTCGGGGTCCTTGCGCCAGGCACTGGAGTTGTCGACCACCACCGCGCCGGCAGCCGCGACCCGCGGCGCCCACTCCCTCGACGTGGAGCCACCGTTGGAGAAGAGGGCGACGTCGATGCCCGAGAAGTCGGCGGCGGCCGTGTCCTCCACGGTGACGTCCTCGCCCTTCCAGGCGAGCGTCGTGCCCGCCGACCGCGCGCTCGCGAAGTAGCGGATCTCGTCGACGGGGAACCCCCGCTCGTCGAGGAGGGTGCGCATGACCGTGCCGACCTGGCCGGTGGCGCCGAAGACTCCGATTCTCATGCCCTCAGTCTATGGAGCGGCTCGGATGCCGGCCGCGCGGCTCACGATGCGGTCGTGCCCCGCCGCTGCGGCGGATCGCTCCCCCAGCCGAGCACGGGTGGTGCCTGGGAGCGGTAGGTCCGGCCGGCGGGCGTGGTCACCTGCAGCTCGCGAGGCCGAGAGCGTCTGACCCTGACGCCCCAGCCCGGCGCCTCCTTCACGTGGTGGCACCGCGCGCACAGTCCGGAACCGTTGACGACATCGGTCGGTCCGTGCTCCCTCGCCGGATGGGTGTGGTCGGCGTGAGCGATGGCCGCCCCGCACCACGGCGTCGCGCAGACGTCGTCGCGGAGCACCAGCATGCGCCGGAGCAAGCCCCCGAAGACGCGCCGCCGGGAGTCCAGCGCGACGAGGTCGCGCCCGCCGGGTCCGGTGTAGAGCCGCCGGAGCCAGACCGACCCGGGACCCGCCCCGCGAAGCCACCACCGGGCGACCGGTGCGGGCAGGCTGCCCAGACCCGGCACCCGGGCCGGCTCCATCACCGACCGAGCGCCGTCGCCCGTGCCGAGGAGCGCTCGATCCGTCATCACGAGATGCACCTCCACCGGCTGCACGCTGCGCGGCGCGCGCCCCGACAGCAACGCAAGGGCGGTGTCGGCGGCGACCGCGCCGGTCCCACGGCCCTCATGCGGCTCCTCGTCGTGGCCGCCGACGACGGCGCGGGCCCTGGTGAGGAGCGCAGCATGGGCCCCGGCCACCTCGACCATGGGGCCGAGCACCGTCAGGTACCCCATGCCGTCAGCGGCGCGGCGCACGGTCACTCGTCGGGAACGCACCGCTGCTTCCATCCGGTGCACGACGGCCGCCGCGTCCAGCTCGGCCGCCACCCGCCGGGCGGCGCGGTCGGCCTGATCGACCCCCAGCCGCCCGAGGAGGGGTCCGATCCGACGGTCCACCTCTGCGCGGTGTTCCTCCGACAGCATGCTGGAGGCCCGGGCCACGACCATCACATGCCGTTCCGAGCACTCCCCCGCCGCCAGCGCCGCCAACGTCCTGGGCAGCTGGGTCATGAGCGCGCGGCTGAGGCCGACGAAGCGGTCCCCCGACGTAGGGCTCTCACGCCGAGCCAGGGCGACCTCGGAGCCCACCGAGCGCCCTGCGTCGCGTGGGGCGGCCGCCGCACGGGACTCGGCCACCGCGAAGGTCGCCCGCGCCTGGGTCGCCGACGCGGCCCCCTTCACCCGTTCCAGCTCCGAGACGAGCTCGACCCGCTCACGGTCCGAGAGCTGCTCGACGTCCACCGCGGCCAACCACTGGCGGAACGCCATCGCGGGCCGAGCCGCAGAACCAGACGGCGCGCTCCCGTGCACAGCAGCATCGGCTCCGGGCGCCGCATATACAGCCCCACCCCACGGTGTCATTCCCCCTACCATGAAGAAATCGTACACGTGTCCACCGACGGCGACGCCGACCTTTCCACAGCCAGCCCCCGAGCAGGCAGCCGCCGAGCCATCAGTTCACCGTGGCGACCACTCACCGGGCCGGCACCGGCGACAACCGGGGAGAGTCAGAACCCCAGGCGACCCAGCTGCTTGGGGTCCCGCTGCCAGTCCTTCGCGACCTTGACGTGGAGGTCGAGGTGCACGCGCTGGCCGAGGAGGTCCTCGATGCCGCGTCGGGCCGTGGTGCCGACCTCACGGAGCCGCGACCCGCCGCGCCCGATGACGATCGCCTTCTGGGAGTCCCGCTCCACGAACACGTCGACCCGCACGTCGAGCAGCGGGTTGCCCTCGTGCCGACCCTCGCGCGGCACGACCTCGTCGACGACGACGGCAAGGCTGTGCGGCAGCTCGTCGCGCACACCCTCGAGAGCCGCCTCGCGCACGAGCTCCGCGATCATCGTGGTCGTCGGCTCGTCGGTCAGCACACCGTTCGGGTACAGCGGCCCGGGCGACGGGGGGAGGTGCTCCGAGAGGACACTCGCCACCTCGTCCACCTGGTCGCCACGGGTCGCCGAGCACGGCACGATGGCCGCCCAGTCGCCGAGCCGGTCGATCGCCATGAGGTGCTCGGCGAGGCGCCCGCGGTCGACCGTGTCCGACTTGGTCGCGATCGCCACGACGGGGGTGCGCTTCCCCCGCATGACCTCGGTGAGCTCAGCGGCGATGAACTGGTCTCCGGGCCCGACCCGTTGGTCGGCCGGGACGCAGAACCCGATGACGTCGACCTCGAGCAGCGTCTCGCGGACGAGGTCGTTGAGGCGCTCACCGAGCAGGGTGCGCGGTTTGTGCAGCCCAGGGGTGTCGACGAGGACGAGCTGGCTCCTCTCGCCGGACACGATGCCGCGGATCGTGTGACGGGTCGTCTGCGGCTTGCTCGAGGTGATGGCGACCTTGCTGCCGACGAGAGCGTTCGTCAGCGTCGACTTGCCGGCGTTGGGCCGGCCGACGAGGCACGCGAAGCCGGCGACGTACCCGTCGCCGCTCATCCGGCTCGCTCCTCGAGCCGCGAGAGGGCCTCCGGCGCCGGCTCCAGCCGTTCGACCAGGACCGTCGCGATGCGGTGCCGTCGCCCGGACATCCGTTCCGCGGTGAGGCGCAGCCCGGCCACCTCGCAGCTGGACCCGAGGATCGGCACCCGGCCGATGGTCTTGCCGATGAGGCCGCCGACGGTGTCGACCTCGTCCTCGTCGAGGTCGACCCCGAACATCTCGCCGAGGTCGTCGACGTGCATGGTCGCCGACACGCGGTAGCTGCCGTCCCCGAGGTCCTCGGCCTCCGGAGCCTCGCGGTCGTACTCGTCGGTGATCTCGCCGACGATCTCCTCGAGGATGTCCTCGATGGTCACGAGCCCCGCCGTGCCGCCGTACTCGTCCACGACGACGGCGAAGTGGGTCTGGTCGCGCTGCATCTCGCGCAGCAGGTCGTCGACCGGCTTGCTCTCGGGCACGAACGGCATGGGGCGCATGAGGTCGGTGACGGGCACCGACCCGGCATCCGGGTCGGCGTTCAGCCGGCGGATGACGTCCTTGAGGTAGAGCAGCCCCACGACGTCGTCCACGTCCTCGCCGAGCACGGGGATCCGTGAGAAGCCCGAGCGCAGGAACAGGCTCATCGCCTGACGGCAGGTGCGGTCCTCGTCGATCGACACCATGTCGGTGCGCGGCACCATGACCTCGCGGGCGAGGGTGTCCCCCAGCTCGAAGACCGAGTGGATCATCTCCCGCTCGCCCTGCTCGATGAGGGCGGAGTCGCTGGCCATGTCGACGAGGTCGCGCAGCTCGCTCTCGGTCTCGAACGGCCCGTCGCGGAACCCCTTGCCGGGCGTCACGGCGTTCGTCAGGGCGATGAGCAGCCGCGAGAACGGCCCCAGCACCCGGCGGAGCCACAAGGTCACAGGGGCGGCGGCGAGGGACACCCGGGTGCTGTGCTGCCTCCCCAGGGTGCCCGGGGACACCCCGACCACGGCGAACGAGATGAGCGCCATGATGGCGATGGCCACGAGGAACGGCTGCCAGGTGCCCTCCACCCGCTCCACCACGGCCAGGGTCACCATCACCGCGACGGTCGACTCGGCGATGACCCGCAGGAACGACAGCACCGACAGGTAGGCCGCGGTGTCGCCGACCACGCGGACGAGCGCCTTGGCACCCGGTCGGCCCTCGTCGAGCAGCTCGGCGGCGCGAGCCCGGGACATGCGCGCGAAGGCCGCCTCGGCGGCGGAGATGAGGAACGCGACGAGGGTCGCGACCAGCGCCGCCGTGACGAGTCCGGTCATCGGGGTCGACGCCTCACGTGCCCGACCGGCCGCGGGTCGCCAGGAAGGTGAGGAGCAGCTGGCGCTGGAGCTCGAACATCTCCTTCTCCTCCTCCGCCGTGGCGTGGTCGTACCCGAGGAGGTGGAGGATGCCGTGCGTCGTGAGGAGCAGCAGCTCCTCCTCCGTCGCGTGGCCGGCCTCGCGTGCCTGCCTGGCCGCGACCCCGGGGCACAGGACGATGTCGCCCAGCACCCCCTCGGCGGGCTCGGCGCCCTCGCGCCCGGGCCGCAGCTCGTCCATCGGGAAGCTCATGACGTCGGTGGGCCCCGGGAGGTCCATCCACTGCACGTGGAGGGTCTCCATCGCGGCCTCGTCGACCAGGCGCAGACAGAGGTCCGCCCGGGGGTGCACCCGCATCTGCTCGAGGACGTAGCGCGAACAGGCGACGAGCTCGAGCTCGTCCATCACGAAGTCCGTCTCGTTGAGGACGTCGATGCTCACCGCCGCGGCCCCTTGCGCTGCTTCTCGTCCCAGCGGCCGTAGGCGTCGACGATCTCGCCCACCAGCCGGTGCCGCACCACGTCGGATGCCGTGAGCTCGGCGAAGTGCACGTCCTCCAGCTCGTGGAGGATGTCGCGCACCACCCGTAGCCCGCTCTGCGTGCCCCCCGGCAGGTCCACCTGCGTGACGTCCCCGGTGACCACCATCGTGGACCCGAAGCCGAGGCGGGTGAGGAACATCTTCATCTGCTCCGCCGAGGTGTTCTGGGCCTCGTCGAGGATGATGAACGAGTCGTTGAGCGAGCGTCCCCTCATGTAGGCCAGCGGTGCCACCTCGATGGTGCCGGCGGCCATGAGCCGGGGGATGGAGTCGGGGTCGACCATGTCGTGCAGCGCGTCGTAGAGCGGCCGCAGGTAGGGGTCGATCTTGTCGTTCAGGCTCCCCGGGAGGAAGCCGAGGCGCTCGCCGGCCTCGACGGCCGGGCGGGTCAGGATGATCCGGTTGACCCGCTTCGCCTGGAGGGCGGCGACCGCCTTGGCCATCGCGAGGTAGGTCTTGCCCGTGCCGGCCGGCCCGATGCCGAAGACGATGGTGTGCTGGTCGATCGCGTCGACGTAGCGCTTCTGGTTGAGGGTCTTGGGACGGATCGTGCGGCCCCGGCTCGAGACGATGTTCATCGTCAGCACGTCGGCCGGCCGCTCCGAGGTCTGCGCCCGAAGCATCTGGATGGAGCGCTCGACGGCGTCGCGGTTGAGGGGCTGTCCGCCGTCGATGACGTCGAGCAGCTCGTCGACGAGCCTCTCGACGAGGGCCACCTCGGCACTCGGGCCCGAGATGTGGAACTCGTTCCCCCGGACGTGGATCTCGACCCTGGGGAACTGGCGCTCCATCGTGCGGAGAAGCTCGTCACGCGGCCCGAGCAGCGTCACCATGGCGACCTCGGGAGGCACGACGACGGTGTGCTGCGGAACGTGGGGATGGGTCTGCCCGGGGAGGGCGTCGGGGGATCCGGGCTGGTCGGTATGGGCGTCAGTCATCGTGCGCCAAGTCTACGAGCCCGGACCGACCCACGGCGCACGAGACCGCGGGGGCCGTCAGCCGGGCGGCCACGTCAGCTCTCGTCCGCCGAGGACGTGCAGGTGCGCGTGGAAGACGCTCTGCTGGGCCGCGGCGCCGGTGTTGGCCACCATGCGGTACCCGGCCAGGCCGTCCCCCGCCGCGACCGCCGCGGCCAGGGCGACGGCATCCGCGAGCTCGTCGGGCGACGCGGCGGCGAGCGCCGCCAGGTCGGGCACGTGCCGCCTCGGGATGACGAGCACGTGGGTGGGCGCCTTGGGGTCGATGTCGCGGAAGGCGAGCGAGTGCTCGCTCCGGGCGACGACGTCGGCGGCGATGCCGCCCGACAGGACGCGGCAGAAGAGGCAGTCCGCGCTGGCGCTCTCGGTCATGTCCGCACAGTAGACGGGATCCGCCGCCCGCCGCTCAGCGGAGGGAGAGCAGGTCCTCCTCCTGCACCGCGTCGAGGGACAGCGTGCGGTAGCCCTCGCTCTCGAAGAGGACGGTGACGCGGTCCGGCTCGGTGCTCATGACCAGGCCCGTACCCCACTCGCGGTGGTCGACCTCGCGCCCGACGGGAAAGGGCTCCTCGAGGTCCGCGGCCGGGTGCGTGGCGTCGGGGGCGGCCGCACTCCCGTCCTCGCAGGTGTCGCAGTACCCACAGCGCTCGTCGAGGTCCTCGCCGAGGTAGCCGAGGAGGAACCGCCGCCGGCAGCCCGTGGTCTCCGCGTAGGCCCTCATCATGTCCATCCGGGACCCGAGCACCCGCTCACGGGACTCCGCCAGCTCCACCGCGAGGCGCACCGCCCGCGCCGGCGTCACGTCCTCGGCTCGCACCCGAGCGCGGTGGACGCGCAACGCGCCGGCCTGCTCGAGCAGGTTCACCGCGGACGTGACCCGCCGGGTCGACACGTCGACGCGCTGTGCCAGCTCCTTGGCGGGCATGCCGTCGGATGCCGCGCGCAGCACCTTCATGACCCGCACCAGCAGGTCCTCGTCCACCCCTCCGCCGGCGTGGAAGCGGTGCATCCCGAAGTCCTCCGGCCGGTAGAACAACACCGCCTCGGCGGGGTCGCCGTCGCGTCCGGCGCGGCCGATCTCCTGGTAGTACGCCTCCGGGGTCTCCGGCGTCGAGGCGTGGACGACGAACCTGATGTCCGCCTTGTCGATACCCATGCCGAAAGCGGTGGTTGCGACGACGACGTCGGCCGACCCGTCGCTGAACCGGTCGTGCGCCTCGCGGCGGTCCTTCGCGCGCATCCCGCCGTGGTAGGCGACCGCGGCGAGCCCTCGCTCGGACAGGGCCTCGGCGTAGGCCGTGGTGTCCTTGCGTGTCGCGACGTAGAGCAGTCCGGGTCGGGACAGCGCGGCGACGGTGTCGACCACCGCGTCGCGGCGGTCTCCGTCCTCCACGTGTCGGCGCACGTCGAGGTGGAGGTTGGGCCGGTCGAAGCCGCGAACCAGGACGAGCGGGTCGCGCAGCCCGAGGCGGGTGACGATCTCGTCGCGCACCGGTGGGGAGGCGGTGGCGGTGAGCGCCAGCACGGTGGGGTGGCCCAACCGGTCGACGACGGCTCCCAGCCGCAGGTAGTCGGGCCGGAAGTCGTGCCCCCAGGCCGAGATGCAGTGCGCCTCGTCGACGACGACCAGGGCCACACCTCGGGAGCCGAGCCGGTCGAGGACGTCCTCCCGCGCCAGCTGCTCCGGTGCGAGGAAGAGCACGAGCGTCGGCTCGTCCTCCACGGCCGCCCAGGTGAGCTCGGTCTCGCGGGAGCCCTGCGTCGAGTTCAGCACCCGCCCCGGCGGGGCGCCCGGCGCCTCCCTCAGCGCCGTGGCCTGGTCCCGCTGGAGCGCGATGAGCGGCGAGACCACCACGGTGACGCCGCCGGTGAGGGCGGCGGGGAGCTGGTAGAGGGCCGACTTGCCGTGGCCCGTCGGCATGACGGCGAGCACGTCGCGGCCCGAGAGGGTCGCCTCGAGGGCCTCCGGCTGCCCGCTCCTCAGGGACGGGTACCCGAGGACCTCCTTCGCTGCTCTGCTGAGGTCTCGCCGCTCAGGACGGCGACCCATCGCCGCCCATCGACTCGTCGTCCTCGAGGGCGTCGAGTCCGTCGGGGCGCGCCGGCTCCGGGGCGTTCATCGTGGCTTCGGAGTCCTGGTCCTGGTCGAGGTCGTCGACGCTCGGGTCGGGGTTCTCGCGTGGGGTGTTCTCGGTGACATCCATGAACTCCTCGTACCCGCGGGCCAGGAGGACCAATCGACTCTGTGATCCTCGTCAACCGAATCGGGGTGTCGGACGTCATCACACCGTGACAATGACCGCCATGGGCGAGCACGGCAGTGCGCAGCGCTCGGCCGACGACGCCGTGACGGAGCTGTACGCCGCGCACTGGCAGCCGCTCGTCCGGCTGGCCTGGCTGCTCCTCCACGACGCCCAGGAGGCGGAGGAGGTCGTCCAGGACGCCTTTGTCGCGCTGCACGCGCACTGGTCCGGCCTGCGTGACCCGGCGGCCGCCGCGGGGTACCTCCGCCGGGCCGTTCTCAACGGGGCGCGCTCGGCGCTGCGCCACCGGGGGGTGGTGGAGCGCTGGGCCGCCTCGGTGCGCGGTGGGCCCGAGGATCCGGGGCTGCGGAGCGGGCCCAGCGCGGAGGACTCGGCAGTCGCCGGTCTCGCACGCCAGTCACTCCTCGAAGCCCTGTGGCGGCTCCCCACGCGGCAGCGGGAGGTCCTTGTCCTGCGCTACTACCTCGACCTCGGTGAGGCCCAGATCGCCGATGCCCTGGACATCTCGCCGGGCTCGGTCAAGACCCACGCTAGCCGGGGCCTCGCGGCCCTGCGCAGCGGAACGGAGTGGACGTGAACGACGACGAGCGCGTGATCGAGGCCCTGCGTGAGGCGCTCGACGAGCGCGCGGCACGGATCGAGCCCAGCGACCGGCTCGACGAGATCCTCGAGCGTGCCCACCCGCTGGCGGCCGCCGGGTGGACCCGCTGGTGGATGCCGCTTGCGGCCGCTGCGGCCGTCGTCGCCGTGGCCACCGGGGTGTGGCTCGGTCTTCCTGACCGGTCGGCGCCGGTGCCGGCGGCGAGCAACAGCCCCCTGCCCGCCACCAGCCCGCCGGCGAGTCCGTCGACGAGCCCGTCACCAGAGCCCACCCCGACCGAGCAGCCGGTGCCGACGAGCACCGGCTCCACCGCACCGCCAGAGCCCGCCGGTCCGCCGGCCGCCCTCCCCGTCTACTACGTGGCCTCCATCGGCGACGAGGCGCGCATGGTCCGGCTCTACCGCGAGTGGCTCACCGTCCCGGGGGTGACCAGGTCCGCCGACGACCGCCTCCGGGCGCGCACGGCCGTCGAGCTCGCGATGACCGCCGTGCCGCCCGGGACCGACGGGTACCTGCGCACCTGGGACGGCGTGGACCTGCTCGACGTCACCGTGACGGATGCGCGGATCACCATCACGCTGTCCGGTCCGGGGGGAACCTCCTTCCCGGAGGACACCGAACGGGTCAGTGTCCAGCAGCTCGTGTGGACCGCGCAGGCGGCGGTGGGGCGGGGCAGCATCCCGGTGCGCTTCATCCTCGCCGACGGCTCGGACGCCATCTTCGGCACCCAGCCGGTCGACCGCACGTACGACCGACCCGCGTCACGCGACCGCTACCACGAGGACCTCGCGCCGATCTGGGTGACCTCCCCGACGCGCGGGCAGGTGCTGCCGGCGGGGCCGGTCACCGTCACGGGCGAGGCCAGCGTGTTCGAGGCGACGGTGTCCTGGCAGCTGCTGCGCGAGGGCGACGTCGTCGACGAGGGCTTCGTCACCGCCTCGGACGGTGCCCCCGGTCGTGGCACGTACGAGATCCGGTTCGACGCGCTTCCTCGCGGGACCTACGCCATCCGGG
This sequence comes from uncultured Actinomycetota bacterium, assembly GCA_963763015.1. Taxonomy (GTDB): domain Bacteria; phylum Actinomycetota; class Actinomycetes; order Actinomycetales; family Dermatophilaceae; genus Fodinibacter. Next base: position 38,574 of record CAVXML010000004.1, read on the forward strand.
TCTTCGAGCTCAGCGCCGAGGACGGGCAGACCGTCAACGCGGAGACGACCATGCCGTTCACGGTGCGGTGAGCCACTGATCAGCGCCAGCGGGACATCGCGCTCAGGACCGCCAGGGCGGCCGGACCCGCGGTCGAGGACCGGAGCACGGTGTCTCCCAAGCGCACCGCCGAGGCGCCGGCAGCCTCGAGCTCGGCGAGCTCCTCCGGGGCCACCCCGCCCTCGGGTCCGACGACCAGCACCACGTCCCCGGAGGTCGGGAGCGTGACTTCCGCGAGCGGCATCCGGGCGTCCTCGTGCAGCACGTAGGCGGCGGCGGCGCCCGCGAGCCTGACGGCGAGGTCCGCGGTGCTGGCGGTGGGACCCAGGACGGGCCGCCGCGTCCGCCGGGACTGCTTCGTCGCAGCGACGAGAACGGCATCCCACCTGCGCCGGGCCTTCTCCGCGCGCTCCCCGCGCCACCGGACGACGCTCCTCGACGCCTGCCAGGGAACGACCTCGTCGACCCCGGACTCGGTGGCCGCCTGGATCGCCAGCTCGTCGCGGTCGTTCTTCGCCAGCGCCTGGACGAGGACGAACCGTGGGCTCGGCACGGGGTCCGTGGCGACCGACTCCACCCGGAGGTCGAGCGTGCCGGCACCGACCGCCACCACGGTGGCCTCCACCCGCAGGCCCTCACCGTCGGTGAGCAGCAGCCGCTCCCCCACGCGGGTGCGACGAACCGTCGCGGCGTGCCGGCCCTCCGGGCCGTCGAGGACCACGAGGTTCCCGGCGCGCCGGCCGACGAGCACCTCGCCGGGGAGGAGGTGGAGCGGCAGGGACATGGGCTCAGCGCGCCTTGAACGCGTCTCGCAGCTTGCCGAAGAGCGAGCCGTCGCCAGGGGCGCCGACGCGGGCCTCCGGGCGTTCCTCTCCCCGGACGACCGCGAGCCGGCGGAGCAGCTCCTCCTGCTCCGCGTCGAGGCGGGTCGGCGTCTGGACCATGCTGTGGACCACGATGTCGCCGCGGCCGGTGCCTCGCAGGTGGGTGACCCCGAGCCCCCTCAGGGTGATGGTGTCGCCCGACTGCGTGCCCCGCCGGATGTCGAGGTCGCGCGGGCCGTCGAAGGTCTCCATGACGAGGGTGGCGCCGAGGGCCGCGGCGGTCATGGGCACCTCGATGGTCGCGTGCAGGTCGTCGCCCCGACGCTGGAAGACCGGATGCCGGGCCACCGCGACCTCCACGTACAGGTCGCCCTGCGGACCCGCGCCGTGACCGACCTCGCCCTCGCCGGCGAGCTGGATGCGGGTGCCGGTGTCGACGCCCGGCGGAACCTTGAGGGTGAGCGTTCGGCGGGTGCGCACCCGGCCGTCGCCCGAGCACTCGTAGCAGGGATCGGTGATGAGCTGACCGAAGCCCTGGCAGGTCATGCAGGGCCGGGTGGTCATGACCTGGCCGAGGAAGCTGCGCTGCACCTGCTGGATCTCGCCGCGGCCGCCGCAGACGTCGCAGGTGCGGGTGGAGGTACCAGGCTGCATCCCGTTCCCGTGGCAGGTGCCGCACGCCACCGCGGTGTCGATGGTGAGGTCCTTCTCGGCGCCGAAGACGGCGTCGGCCAGGTCGATGTCGAGGCGCACGAGGGCGTCCTGACCGCGCGTCGTGCGCGACCGCGGGCCGCGGCCCGGCCCGCCCGCCTGCCCGCCGAAGAACGCGTCCATGATGTCGCTGAAGGAGAAGCCCTGCCCGAAGCTCGCTGCCCCGGCGGCGTAGGGGTCCGCCCCCATGTCGTAGGCCTGCTTCTTCTCCGGGTCCGAGAGGACGTCATAGGCCTGCGACACCTTCTTGAACTGCTCCTCGGCCTGCGGGCCGGGGTTGACGTCGGGGTGGAGCCGTCGGGCCGCCCGGCGGTAGGCGCGCTTGATGTCCTCGGGGTTCGCGTCGCGGGCGACCCCGAGGTCGGCGTAGTAGTCGTTCACGAGTGGGAGGTCCTTCGGGACGGAGGCTGTCGGTCGGAGGTCGGGGTGCCGCGGCTACTCGGCGAGGATCCGGGAGACGTACGTGGCGACCGCACGAACGGCCGCCATGGTGGTCGGGTAGTCCATCCGCGTGGGCCCGACCACGCCGAGCCCGGCGACGAGGTCGGTCCCGGCGCCGTAGCCCGTCGTGACCATCGACGTGGTGTGCAGCCCGGCGTACGGGTTCTCGTGGCCGATCCGGACGGCGACCCCACCGCCCTGCTCGGCGACGGTACCGAGCAGCCTCAGCAGCACGACGTGCTCCTCGAGCGCCTCGAGCACCGGCCCCAGGCTGGTCGTGAAGTCGGGCCCGACCCGCGCCAGGTTCGCGGTGCCGGCCAGCACGACCCGCTCCTCACGCTCCTCGACCAGCGAGTCCTGCAGGGCCGTGCCGATCGAGCCCACGAGGTCGCGCATGGCGGGGTCCAGTCGCTCGGGGACGGCCGCCAGCTCACTCGAGGCCTCCGCGAGGATCCGGCCGCTCGTGGCCCGGTTGAGCTCGGACCGAAGGGTCGCGAGGGTCTCCTCGCCGGCGTCCCCGGCCAGGTCGGTGCCCACGTCGATGACCCGCTGCTCGACCCGCCCCGTGGTGGTGATGAGGACGACGAGCAGCCGGTCGCCCCCGATCGGGACCAGCTCGACGTGCCGCACCGACGAACGCGACAGCGAGGGGTACTGGACGACCGCGACCTGCCTGGTCAACGACGCCAGGAGGCGCACGGTGCGGTCGACGACGTCGTCGAGGTCGACGGCGCCCGCGAGGAACTGGGCGATGGCACGCTGCTCGGCAGCACTCATCGGCTTGATCGCCGAGAGCCGGTCGACGAAGAGGCGGTACCCGGCATCCGTGGGCACGCGGCCGGCGCTGGTGTGCGGGGCGGCGATGAGGCCCTCCTCCTCGAGCGCCGCCATGTCGTTGCGAACCGTGGCGGCGGAGACACCCAGGTGGTGCCGCTCCAGCAGTGCCTTGGAGCCCACGGGCTCGGAGGTGTGGACGTAGTCCTGGACGATCGCGCGCAGCACGCGGAGTCGACGGTCCTCGCTCATCGGGTCCTCTCACCTCCGGACTCGGCTCGGGCGGACAGGGGGCTGGCACTCTCGCGCCGCGAGTGCCAATTCTACGGGATGCCGTGAGCACGGTCGGCGCGTCGCCCGCCGACCGGACCCGGGCGGCGGTTACTGTCGCCGCCGTGACCGACCGGTACGGCGGCGACGTGCTCTCGGGTACCTGGCGGCGGCCGGCCCGAGGCGGGTCCGTGGACCTCGCGGCCGAGCAGGGCGTCGTCGTCGAGGACGTGGAGACGGGCTGGGTGGGTGCCGTCGTCCGCGTCGAGAGGGCCGGCGGGGTCCACGTCGTGCACCTGGAGGACCGGCACGGCCGCACGAGGGGCTTCCGGCTGGGCCCGGGGTTCCTCGTGGACGGGTCCCCGGTGACACTCGTCGCCCCGCGTGCGCGTGCCGACGCGGCCCTGGCCCGGGCACGCGCCGCCTCCGGGCGCACCGCCAGCGGATCCCGAGCGGTGACCGCCCGGCGAGCCCGGGTGGCCGCCGGTTCGCGGATCTTCGTCGAGGGCAGGCACGACGCCGAGCTCGTCGAGAAGGTCTGGGGGGCGGACCTGCGCGTCGAGGGCGTGGTGGTCGAGATGCTCGACGGCGTCGACGACCTGGCCGCGGCGGTTCGTGACTTCGCCCCTGATGCCGGCCGTCGGATGGGCGTGCTCGTCGACCACCTGGTCCCAGGCACCAAGGAGTGGCGCGAGGTCGAGGCCGCTCGCGGCATCGAGGCGTACTCATCACACCTCCTCGTCGTCGGGCACCCGTACGTCGACGTCTGGCAGTCCGTCAAGCCGCAGCGCCTGGGGATGGAGTCGTGGCCGGTGATCCCGCGCGGCACCCCGTGGAAGGCCGGCGTCGCGGCGCACCTCGGCTGGCCCCATGCCACGCAGGCCGACCTGGCGCGCGCCTGGCGACGCGTGCTCGGTGCCGTCGAGACCTACGCCCACCTGGAGCCCGAGCTGCTGGGCCGGGTCGAGGAGCTCATCGACTTCGTCACCGCCCCGCAGGTGTCGGGGTCCGCCCTGACCAGACCCTGACCGCGGCCCCGCCAACCCCTGAAGTGCTCGGTTCTCGGGGTGGACGGGTGTTTGATGGGGGGAGGACCGCCCCCACCAAGGAGTACTGATGAGTGACACCACCCCACGCCCCGACCAGACGCCGAGCGACCCCCCGGCCCCGCCGCCCCCCGCTGACGTGGAGCGGACCGAGGCCGTTCCTGCTCCCCCGCCGCCGCCCGCAGCCGACACACCGGCCCCTGAGTACCCGGCCCCTGAGTACCCGGCCCCTGAGTCCCAGGCCCCCGTGAACCCCGTGCCGACCTACGCGGCGCCGGCGCCACTCGGCCAGCCGGGGGCCCAGCCGGTCCCCTACTCGGGGGGAGCCAAGCCGATGTCCCCACAGGAGGAGCGCACCACCGGCATGGCCGCCCATGGGGTCGCGCTCCTGGCGACGGTCATCTCGGCCGGGCTGCTCAGCTTCGTCATCTCGCTCGTGATGTACCTCGTGTTCCGCGACCGGGGGCCGTTCGTCCGCCACCACTCGGCGAACGCGCTGAACGTCCAGATCATCGTCGGCATCGTCTTCCTCATCTCGATCCCGCTGATGTTCGTGCTCATCGGCTTCGTGACGTTCGCGGCCGCGTGGCTGTTCGCGGTCATCGTCCACATCATCGGCGCGGTGAAGGCGAACAACGGTGAGTGGTACAACCCGCCGCTGACCCCGAACTTCGTCAAGTAGGACTGGCTCGACGTCACACGCCGAGCAGACGGCGCACGACCGCGTCGGTGAGGAGCCGGCCGCGCAGGGTGAGCACCACCCGGCCGTCTCGCGCCGCCTGTCCGTCGACGAGACCCTCGGCCACGAGCCCGGCAACGGCCTCGTGGCCGAGGGCGTCGAGACGCTCGATCGACAGGCCCTCGCGCAACCGCACGCCCAGGAGCACCTCCTCGTCGTGACGCTGGTCTCGCGTCAGCGTCTCGCGCCCTCCCGCGGGTGAGGTCCCGGAGGAGAGGCGGCCGGCATACGTCCTGGGGTGCTTGACGTTCCACCAGCGGACTCCGCCGACATGGCTGTGCGCACCGGGGCCGACCCCCCACCACGCGTCACCCCGCCAGTACCCCTCGTTGTGCCGGCACCGTCCGCTCGCCTCGCGTGACCAGTTGCTCACCTCGTACCAGTCGTAACCGGCTTGGGCCAGAACGGCATCGGCGACCTCGTACTTGTCCGCCTCGTCGTCGCCGTCGGGCATCGACAGCTCGCCACGCCGCACCAGGCCGGCCATCCGGGTCCCCTCCTCCACGACCAGGGCGTAGGCCGACACGTGGTCCGGCTCGAGCGCCACCGCGGCGTCGAGGCTCGCGCGCCAGTCGGCGAGGCTCTCCCCCGGCGTTCCGTAGATCAGGTCGACGCTCGTCGCGAGCCCTGCTGCCCGGGCGCCCTCGACCGCGGTCGCCACGCGGGAGGGATCGTGCGTGCGGTCGAGGGTGGCGAGCACGTGAGGGACGACCGACTGCATGCCGATCGACACCCGGGTGAACCCGCCCGTGGCCAGCTCCTCGAGGTCGCCGGGCGTGACGGAGTCCGGGTTGGCCTCGGTCGTCACCTCCGCGTTGGGGGCCAGCCCGAAACGGGACCGGATGCCGTCGACGATCCGCACGAGGTCCCCGGGAGGGAGGAGCGTGGGAGTCCCCCCGCCGACGAAGACGGTGCCGACCGGACCGGCAGTGGCGCCGAGGACGCGCACCGCCAGGTCGAGCTCGGCCAGGGCGGAGTCCGCGAAGTCAGCGGTGGACGCCCCCGGGCCGAGCTCGGTCATGGTGTAGGTGTTGAAGTCGCAGTACCCGCACCGCACGGCGCAGAACGGCACGTGCACGTAGATCCCGAGCCGCGAGCCGTCCAGCCTGGCCAGGGCGTCCTCCGGCAGCTCGCCGGTCTCGGGCGCGGGGTCGCCGTCGGGCAGTCGTGGCACCGGGCCATTCTCCCCCGGTGCCCCGACCTACGATGACCGGGTGACGGACCGCTGGATCGAGCTCGACGGGCTGGTCAACATGCGTGACCTCGGCGGGCTGCCGATCCGCGGGGGCGGGAGCACGGCATCCGGCCGCCTGATCCGCTCGGACAACCTCCAGGACCTCACCGACGACGACGTCAGGCGCCTCGTCGAGGAGCTCGGGGTCACCGACGTCGTCGACCTGCGCACCGAGGTCGAGGTGCACCTGGAAGGACCGGGTCCCCTGCACCGGGTGGAGTCGCTCACCCACCACCACCACTCCCTCATCCCCGAGCAGCCCCCCGAGGAGGTCGAGCGCATCGCCGAGAAGGCGCTCGCGCTGCCATGGCGGGACGAGGAGAAGCGCCGTGACGCCCGGTTCTGGGCCGACCACTACCTCGGCTATCTCTCCGCCCGGCCGGACTCGGTGTCGGCGGCGCTGCGCGTCGTGGCCAACGCCGAGGGCGCCGCCGTGGTGCACTGCGCGGCCGGAAAGGACCGCACGGGAACGGTGGTCGCGATGGCGCTCGACGTTGCCGGCGTGCCACACGACGAGATCGTCGCCGACTACGTCCTCACCGCGGAGCGGATCGAGGCGATCCTCGACCGGCTGCGCTCGCGCCCGGCCTACGGTGAGGCGCTGGCCAGGCAGCAGCTCGGGGAGCAGGTGCCGCGCGCGGCGTCCATCGAGACGATCCTCCGGGCGCTCGAGGAGGGGTACGGAGGCGCCGAGGGCTGGCTCCTGGCCCACGGCTGGAGCGAGGTGGAGGTCGACCGCCTGCGGGCACGGCTCACCCGCTGACGGGCCGCCGCCGGAGCCAGGTCGCACGAGGAAGACCGACGTGGGCATCGGGGCTCCTCCCGTGCTGCCGGCGCCGTCAGCGCGCCGGGCGCTCGCTGACGTAGATGGTGATGACGCCATCGACGACCACCGTGCCGTCGGTGCGCACGGCCCTCACTCGAACCGGCACGTCACCAGCCTCGGCCCAGTCCTGCGGGTCGGTGTCGGCGGTGCACAGCAGGTCGGTCGTGGACTTCGCGAGGTACGACACCTGCATCCCCTTGGGGATCCAGCGCCGGTCCGCCGGCGTCGTGGCCTCCGCGAGCAGCCCCATCGCGGCCTCGAGCCCGTTGCACACCGCGATCGCGTGGACGGTGCCGATGTGGTTCTGCACGGCTCGACGCTTGCGGATGGTGAGCTCCGCGTGGTGTGGACGGACATCGCGCACCTGCGGGCGCACGGACCAGAAGTAGGGCGCCTTCTGCGCGAAGAGCAGCGAGAACACGCGCTTGCCCAGAGGGCGGGAGGCGGCCAGGCGGTACAGCGCGTAGGTGTCCGGCACACCGGCGATGTTACCCATCGGTAGGCCAACGCGGCTAGCGTGGCCGGATGCCGACCCCCCGCTACCCCGGCCAGCCCGGGTTCGTCGTCCCGCACCCGGGCGACCGGCCGCGTCTGCACCGGCGAGCCGTCCGCGTCCTCGTCGTCGACGAGGACGACCGGATGCTCCTCTTCCAGGACTCCGACCTCGGGCTCGACCCGGTCGCGCACTGGTGGGTGACACCGGGCGGTGGGGTCGATGCCGGTGAGAGCGACCACCAGGCTGCGGTGCGTGAGCTGCGGGAGGAGACCGGGCTCACGGTGGCCGAGAACGAGCTCGTCGGCCCCTTCTACACGCGCATGGTCGTGCACGGTTACAGCGACAAGGTGGTCGACCAGGCCGAGGACTTCCTCCTCGTCCGAGCACCGGCGTTCGAGGTGGACACGGCGGGCCACACCGAGGAGGAGCTGCTCACGGTGGCGGACATCAGGTGGTGGACCCGGCAGGAGCTGCGTGCCACCGACGACGACGTGTGGCCGCGTGACCTGCTCGACGTCTGGGCCCTCGCCGAGCACGCCGAGGCGTGGGCCGACGGGCCGGTGCGGGGCGAGCCGGTCGAGGAGTCGTCCGTCCCTGCGTGATGGCATGCTCGCCGGATGGACGCGAAGACGACGGCGTGGCGGTACCTCAGGGCGCAGCGCGAGGCCGTCGTCTGGAAGGTCGAGGGCCTGCCGGAGAGGGACCAGCGGATGCCGTTGACCCCCTCCGGCACCAACCTGCTCGGCGTCGTCAAGCACCTCGCCGGGGTGGAGGCGGAGTACTTCGGCGCGTGTCTCGGGCGGCCCTGGCCGGAGCCGATGGCCTTCTGGGACGACGACGCCGAGCCGAACGCCGACATGTGGGCCACCGAGGACGAGTCGGCGCGCCAGATCCTCGACCTGTACCGGCGCGTCACGGCCTTCGCCGACGAGACGATCGAGCCGCTTGCGCTCGACGCCCCGGCGACCGTGCCGTGGTGGCGCACTCCCGAGACCGACCTCCACACCCTCCTCGTGCACATGGCCGTCGAGACGGCGCGGCACGCGGGGCACCTCGACATCCTGCGCGAGCAGCTCGACGGCGCACGGGGACTGCTTCCGTCCGTGCCCAACCTCCCCGACGTCGACACCGCATGGTGGGATGCCTACGTCACGAGGCTGCGAGCCATCGCGGAGCGGTTCGGGACCGACGGGTCACGGGACACCGGGTCACGCCACCCCCCGTCAGGCAGTGAGAGGAGATGACGACGAGGATGACCACTGGGCAGATCGACCCGCGGTACGGCGACGCTTCGGCCACACCACCACCATGGGACGACGTGGAGCGGATGCTCACCGAGGCACAGCTCTACTGGATCGTCACGGTCCGCAGCGACCGACGTCCCCATGCGGTGCCGCTCGTCGGCGTGTGGCACGAGGACGCGTTCGCCTTCTGCACCGGTCCCGACGAACAGAAGCGCCGCAACCTCGAGTCCAACCCGCAGGTGGCGGTGACCACCGGGACGACGGGGGCAGGGGGCTGGGACTCCGGTGAGGAGGTCGTCCTCGAGGGCACGGCTCGGCGCGTCGTCGACACGCCGCAGCTGCAGTCACTCGCGGACGCGTGGTACGCGAAGTACGGCGAGGACTGGCACTTCCAGGTGCGAGGGCAGGAGTTCGTCGAGCTCAGCGCCTCCGGAGGAAGCACGGAGGGAGGGGCGTGGGTCTACCGCGTCACACCTCACAAGGTGCTCCTCTTCGGCGGCGCCCACGGTCAGACCGCGTACCGCTTCTGACGCCGGAGGGCCGGGCCGCTGGCCCGGAAGCCCTACTTCCTCGTGGCCTGGGCCCCGGCGCCGTCCGAGGTGAGCGCCGCGATGAAGGCCTCCGGGGGCACCTCGACCGAGCCGATGTTCTTCATCCGCTTCTTGCCCGCCTTCTGCTTCTCGAGCAGCTTGCGCTTGCGCGAGATGTCACCGCCGTAGCACTTGGCCAGGACGTCCTTGCGGATGGCGCGGATGTTCTCCCGGGCGATGACCCGGGCACCGACAGCGGCCTGGATCGGCACCTCGAACTGCTGCCGAGGGATGAGCTCCTTGAGCTTGCCGGCCATCATGACGCCGTAGCCGTACGCCTTGTCCTTGTGCACGATGGCCGAGAACGCGTCGACCGTCTCCCCCTGGAGCAGGATGTCCACCTTGACCAGGTCGGCGGCCTGGTCGCCGTCGGGCTCGTAGTCGAGGCTGGCGTAGCCGCGGGTGCGCGACTTCAGCTGGTCGAAGAAGTCGAAGACGACCTCGGCCATGGGCAGGGTGTAGCGCATCTCGACGCGCTCCTCGGAGAGGTAGTCCATGCCGAGCAACGTGCCTCGCTTGCCCTGGCAGAGCTCCATGATGGCGCCGATGAACTCGCTCGGCGCCAGGATGGTGGCGCGCACCTTGGGCTCGCGAACCTCGGCGATCTTGCCCCCGGGGAACTCGCTGGGGTTCGTCACCGTGATCGTGGTGCCGTCCTCCATCGCCACCTCGTACACGACGTTGGGCTGGGTCGAGATCAGCTCGAGGTCGAACTCGCGCTCGAGCCGCTCACGGACGATCTCGAGGTGCAGGAGCCCGAGGAAGCCGCAGCGGAAGCCGAAGCCCAGGGCCACGGAGGTCTCGGGCTCGTAGACGAGCGCGGCGTCGTTGAGCTTGAGCTTGTCGAGCGCCTCACGCAGGTCGGGGTAGTCGGAGCCGTCGAGCGGGAACAGTCCCGAGAACACCATCGGCTTGGGGTCGCGGTAGCCACCGAGCGCCTCGCTCGCGGGCTTGGCCATGTTGGTGACGGTGTCGCCCACCCTGCTCTGCCGCACGTCCTTCACGCCGGTGATGAGGTACCCGACCTCGCCGACGCCAAGACCCTTGCCCGGCACCGGCTCGGGGCTGATGACCCCGATCTCCAGGAGCTCGTGGGTGGCCCGGGTCGACATCATGACGATGCGCTCTCGCGGGTTGAGGTTGCCGTCGATGACCCGCACGTAGGTGACGACGCCCCGGTAGGTGTCGTACACCGAGTCGAAGATCATGGCCCGCGCCGGGGAGTCGGCCTCTCCCGACGGCGCCGGCACCTGGCGGACGATCTCGTCGAGCAGCGGCTCGACCCCCACGCCGGTCTTGCCCGACACGTGGAAGCAGTCCTCGGGCTCGCAGCCGATGAGCTTGGCGAGCTCCTCGGCGTACTTCTCGGGCTGCGCGGCGGGGAGGTCGATCTTGTTCAGCACCGGGATGATGGTGAGGTCGTTCTCCATCGCGAGGTAGAGGTTCGCGAGGGTCTGCGCCTCGATGCCCTGGGCCGCGTCCACGAGGAGTACGGCCCCCTCGCAGGCGGCCAGGCTGCGGCTCACCTCGTAGGTGAAGTCGACGTGACCCGGCGTGTCGATCATGTTGAGGATGTGCGGGGAGCCGTCGAGGTCCCACGGCATCCGCACGGCCTGGCTCTTGATCGTGATGCCGCGCTCGCGCTCGATGTCCATCCGGTCGAGGTACTGCGCCCGCATCGCGCGGGCGTCGACGACGCCGGTGATCTGCAGCATCCGGTCGGCGAGGGTCGACTTGCCGTGGTCGATGTGGGCGATGATGCAGAAGTTGCGGATCGCCTCCGGCGGCGTCGCATGCGGCTCCAGCACGGTGCGGGCGCGAGGGGACACGAGGTGGGTGGATCCTTGCGTGGAGGGGTCGGGGCACTGCCTTCAAGTCTCCCACGATTCCGGGATGCCGTTCGCGCGCCGTCGGAGGGCCCACGCCGATATCCGATGGCGCGATGTCGGTGGTGGCTCGCATGCTTGAGCGATGACCGACCCGATCTCCGATGCGCTGCGCGACACGGTCGGCGACCAGGAGGTCGGCCGCCGCCTTCCGCGTGCCCTGACGCCCTTCCGCACCCCGGCGTACCGCTGGCTCGCGGTGTCCCTCACGGCCAGCTCGTTCGCGGCCGGGGTCTGGGTGGTGGCCCTGGTGTGGGAGGTCATCCGCCTGGACGGCGGACCGGCCGACCTGTCGTTCGTGACCACGGCGAGCGCCGTGGGGGTGCTGCTGCCTGCGCTGGTCGCCGGTGTGGTCGCCGACCGCGTCCCGCAGCGCGTCATCCTGCTCGGCGTCGGTACGGTCGAGCTGACCGGGATGGCGCTCGTCGCGCTGCTCTCGGCGGCCGACCTCAACAGTCTCTGGGTCCTGGCAGGCGTCGCCTTCACCACCGGGATGGCGATGGCGTTCTACTACCCCGCCTACTCGGCGTGGCTGCCCGCGCTCGTGCCGGAGTCCGACCTGCAGGCGGTCAACGGCTTCGAGGGCATGGTGCGGCCGACGATCGGCCAGGCCGTGGGCCCGGCGGTGGCCGGGGCGGTGGTCGCGGCCTTCACGCCGGGGGCTGCCTTCGCCATCGCCGCCGGCAGCTCGGTCGTCACGGTCCTCGCCTTGCTCAAGGTGCCGCAGACCCCGGTGCGGCGCATCCTCGACCCCGAGCACGCGACGCACCCGGTCCGCACGGCGCTGCGCGACATGCGGGAGGGCCTGGTCTACATGGTCCACACGCCGTGGTTGCTCGCCACGCTGCTGTTCGCCTCGCTCATGATCCTCGTCATGATGGGGCCTCTCGAGGTCCTCATCCCCTTCCTCGTCAAGGACGAGCTCGGTGGGGGCCCGAGCGACCACTCCTTCGTGCTCGCGGGGTTCGGCATCGGCGGTGCGCTGGGGTCACTCGCCATGGCCTCCGTGCGGATGCCGCGTCGCTACCTGACGCTCATGAACCTCGGCTGGGCGGTCGCCTGCCTGCCCTTCGTCGTCATCGGCCTGACCTCGCAGGTCTGGGTCGTCGTCGCGTGCGCCTTCGTCATGGGTGCGTTGTTCTCCGCGCCGATGGTCATCTGGGGCACCCTGCTGCAGCGCCGGGTCCCGCCGGCGCTGCTCGGGCGGGTGGCGTCACTGGACTTCTTCGTGTCGATCTCGCTCATGCCGATCTCCATGGCGCTCGCCGGCCCCGTCTCAGAGCGGGTCGGGCTGAAGACCACGTTCGCCGTCGCCGGGATCGCCCCGCTGGTCTTCGCCGTCGTCGCCATCCTCTGGGCCCGCCTGCCCGAGGACGAGCTGGCGCACCCCCTCGACGACCCTCAGGACGCGGGGTAGAACCGAGCAGCGCCCCGGACCCCGATGCGCACCGCCCCGCGCTCGGGAATCTCGCCCAGGGTCCGCACCTGGACCTCCAGCGGTCGGTCGTCACCCCCGATGCGCACCCGCACGAGGGCATCGTGGCCGAAGTACTCGCCCCCGACCACCTCACCGGGGGTCCCGTCACCGGCGGTCGACGGAAGCAGACGCAGCTGCTCCGGGCGGAGGACGACGACACCGTGCGCCGCGCCCGACCCCGTGGGGACGACCTCCACCGGCACCGGTCCGAGGGCCGTCGCGGCCACCCCACCGGAGACCGAGGCCGACAGCTCGACGCACTGCCCCACGAACCGCGCCACAACGAGCCCGGACGGAGAACGGTAGACCGCCTGCGGGGAGTCGTGCATCTGGATACGGCCCTCGTCGAGCACCGCCACCGAGTCGGCCACCGACAGGGCCTCGTCCTGGTCGTGGGTGACGACGAGCGCCGTCGCGCGCGACCGTTCGAGGGCCTCGCGCACCTGGCTGCGCACCGACTCCCGCAGCGCCGCGTCGAGGGCGGAGAAGGGCTCGTCGAGCAGCACGAGCGACGGGTCGGGCGCCAGGGCCCGGGCCAGGGCGACCCGCTGCTGCTGACCGCCCGAGAGCTCGTCCGGCCGGCGGCCCGCGAACCCCTCGAGCCCGACGAGCTCGAGGACCTCGGCCACCCTCGGCGACCGGCGCCGCTCGGCCCGAGGCAGCCCGAAGGCCACGTTCTCCCCCACCGTCAGGTGGGGGAAGAGAGCGCCCTCCTGGGGCACCAGCGCCACCCCGCGGCGCTCCGGCGGGAGGTGACGTCCACCGCCGGAGACGAGCGCGTCACCGATCCGGATCTCTCCCCGGTCGGGGCGGACGAAGCCGGCCACCGCGCGGAGCAGGGTCGTCTTGCCGCACCCCGAGGGACCCAGCACCGCCGTGATCGCGCCGCTCGGCACCTCGAGGACCACGCCACGAAGGACCGGGTGGTCCCCCAGGGTGACGTCGAGGTCGCGGATCGACAGCGTGCTCATCGCGGTGTTCCTCGCTCCCGGTCGGTGAGGGTCATGAGCCAGATGGTCGGCAGCACGGCGAGGACGACGAGGGCCAGGCCGTACGGCGCCGCTGCTCCGTAGGCTCCCACACCGGTCTCGGTCCACAGGCTCGTGGCCAGGGTGTCCGTACCCGTCGGCCGCAGGAGCAGCGTCGCGGGCAGCTCCTTCATGCACGTCAGCAGCACGAGCGCCGCCCCGGCAGCGATACCCGGTGCGGCCAGCGGCAGCGTCACGCGTCGAAGGACGTCACCCGGTGTGGCGCCGAGCGACCGGGCGACCTCCTCGCCGCGTACCGAGCTCTGCGCGACGGAGCTGCGCACGGCCCCCACGGCGGTCGGGAGGAAGAGGACGACGTAGGCGAGCACGAGGAGCGGCACCTGCTGGTAGACCCAGGGCACCACCCGCACGCCGAGGAAGACCAGGGCGAGGGCGACGACGATCCCGGGAAGCGCGTGCCCGGCATACGTCACCTGCTCGAGAACGGTCGTGAACCGGTCACGGTGGCGGGCGGCCAGGATGCCGACGGGCACGGCGCCCATCGTGCACGCCACGGCTCCGAGGAGTGCCAGCCAGGTGGTGGCCACGATGCTCTCGGCGAGGTGGGCCACGTCGATGCCGGCGGACAGGCCGGTCGCGAACCACCACAGGAGGGAGACGATCGGGAACAGCAGGGCGAGGGCCAGCACCACGGATGCAGCGGCGCCGAGGGGCAGCCGCAGCCGTCCCAGCCGCACCGGCTCGGCCACCCGGGCGACCCCACCCCCCACCCGGGCGACGTCCCTGCGGCGCACCCGCGACTCGCCGACGCTGATGGCCACGGTCAGCAGGACGAGGATGAGGGAGAGGACCGCCGCGGTGGACCGGTCGAAGCTCGACCGGTAGGCCGTGTAGATGACCCGGGTGAACACGTCGTAGCGAAGGATCGACACCGCCCCGAAGTCGCTCAGCGTGTAGAGCGCGACGAGCAGGCCACCGGCGGCCGCCGCCGGGCGCACCTGGCGCAGGGTCACCTCCCTGAAGACCTGCGAGGGGGTCCGTCCGAGGCTCCGGGCGACCTCCTCGACGCCCGGGTCGGCGCGCCGCAGGGCCGCGAGCACCGGCAGGTAGACGTACGGGTAGCAGCACAGGGTGAGGACGAGGACCGACCCCACGAGCCCGGCGATGTCCGGCACCGCGGAGATCCAGGCGAAGGCCGCGACGTAGCTCGGCACCGCGAGCGGCAGCGGTGCGAGGGCCGCGAGGAGACGGCGGCCCGGGAGGTCCGTCCGCGTCGCGAGGAAGGCGAGCCCGACGCCGATGGCGATGCTCAGAGCCGTCACGAGGGCGGCGAGCAGGACGCTGCGCGCGACCAGCTCGGCGGTGCGCTCCCGCAGGACGATCTCGGCAACTCGCGACAGGCCTGCCTCGGCCGTGCGGACGACGAGGTAGCCGATCGGCAGGAGGGCGATGCCGGCGACGAGGACGGACGGCGCCGTGAGGAAGAGCGGCGCCCGTGACTGCCCGCGACGCGACGGCGTCCGGGGCGCGTCGTGGGCGGCCCGGACCTCCGGCGTCGTCTGGGTGCTCAGGTCAGTCCCACCTCCTCGAGGAGGGCGAGGGTCTGCTCCAGGGAGTCCAGCGAGTTGAGGTCGACGCTCGAGCGCTCCAGCGTCGACAGGGGCACCAGGTCATGCGTGGTCGAGGTGATGTCGGCCACCACCGGGTACTCCGCCGTCTCGTCGGCGAAGTACCGCTGGCCCTCCTCGGAGAGGAGGTAGTCGATGGCCCTCGTGGCGGCATCCTTCTGCGGGCTCCCAGCCAGGATGCCGGCCCCCGCGACGTTGATGAGGGCACCCGGGTCGTCGGAGTCGAGGAAGTGGATCTTCGCCTTCACGGCATCGGCGCCCTTCTCCGCGACCCGCTCGTACCAGTAGTAGTGGTTGATCAGCCCCAGGGCCACCTGGCCGGAGTCGACGGCGTCGAGGACGAGGATGTTGTTGTCGTACGCCGTGGGCTCGTTGGCCTTGAACGTCTCGAGCCATTCCCTCGCCCCGTCCTCGCCCTTGGTCACCCGCAGGGCGGTCACGAAGGACTGGAACGACGCGTTGGTCGGTGCGAAGCCGATCCTTCCCTTGTACTTCGGGTCGAGCACGGCGTCGACGGTCGTCATCTGCGTGGCCTCGGGCGCCTGGGCGGGGTCGTAGGCGATGACCCTCGCACGCGCGGAGGTGGCGACCCACCTCCCGTCGGAGTCGGCGAAACCGTCCTGCACCGTCGCGGTGGTCGCGTCGGGGAGCGTCTCGAGGCGGCCGGCCTTGGCGAGGGCACCGAGGGCGCCGGCATCCTGGGAGAAGAAGAGGTCGGCCTTGGTGCCCTCCCCCTCCTCGAGCAGCTGGGCGGCCAGCTCGCTCGACCCGCCGTAGCGCACCTGCACGTCGATTCCCGTCTCGTTCTCGAGCTTGTCGAGGAGCGGGCCGACGAGGTTCTCGTTGCGTCCGGAGTAGATGACGAGCGCGTCGTCGGACAGGGGCTCCTCGCCGTCGTCCTGGCCGCAGGCGGCCGTGGTGAGGGCGAGCAGGGCGGCGGCGCTCAGGGCGAGCGCGCGTCGGACGGACTTCACGTAGGGCTCCTCCGGCTGGGACGGGATGGCGCCAGCGTATTAGGTAAGCCTTACCTGCAACAAACCGGGTTCCTCGGCGCGGAATGCGGCTCGCTCCGCGAGCACTAGGCTCCCCGTCATGCCAGACCGGAGCGCCCGAGCGTCCCTCCTCGTCCGGGTCCGTGCCTGGCTGCGTCGAGCCCGCCCGGGCGGCGCACCGGGGTACCCCGGGGACTTCCGGGGGCCGCTGACCACGCGGTACTCGCCGCAGCCCGACGGGCGGCCCGACCCCGGCGAGGTGGTCTGGACGTGGGTGCCGTTCGAGGAGGACCACTCGCAGGGCAAGGACCGGCCGGTGCTGCTCGTCGGCCGGGACGGCCGGTGGCTGCTGGGGCTGCAGCTGACGAGCAGGGACCATGACGGCCACCCGGGCAACAGCAGCGGAGGCGGACCCCGCTGGGTCGACGTCGGTACAGGGGCGTGGGACCGTCGGCGGCGCCCGAGCGAGGTGCGGGTCGACCGGGTGATCCGCGTGGACCCCGCTGCAATCCGTCGGGAAGGGGCCGTCCTTGCACCGGACCGGTTCGCGGCCGTGGCCGAGGCCGTCGCGCGCCGACGGGCCTGACGGGGCCCGCTCCGGGCCGGACGTGCGAGGGGCCGTCACCGCGGCGCGGTGACGGCCCCTCGCAGGGTCGGCGTTCGGTCAGAGACCGGCGGCCTTGCGGGCCATGGCCGACTTCTTGTTCGCGGCCTGGTTCTTGTGGATGACGCCCTTGCTCACGGCCTTGTCGAGCTTGGTCGAGGCGAGCGCGAGGGCGGACCTGGCCTCGTCGGTGTTGCCGGCGTCGGCGGCCTCGCGGAACGCGCGGATCGCCGTCTTGAACTCGGACTTGATCGCCTTGTTGCGCTCGGTCGCCGCGCGGTTCGTCTTGATCCGCTTGAGCTGGGACTTGATGTTCGCCACTGGTTCTTGTGCTTTCTGTGGGGTCGGTGTGCCGTAGAGGGCGGCAGTCGCGCGTCGGGACCGGGCGTGGGGACACCCGTGGTTGACACTCGCTGGATGGTGCTGCGGGCGCGCACGACCTCAAGCGCGCACGCGAGGAGCAAAGGTACCAGTGGGATACCCGACCAGCCAAAACGCCTCGAGCCTCAGGTGCGGTTCCGGGCGTGCTGCCCGGTGATCGTGAGCACGCAGCGCTCCACGGCGTAGACCGGGTCGCGGCCGCCGCCCTTGACCTCGAAGTCCGCCGCGGCCACGGCGTGGACGCACGTCGCGAGTGCCTCGGCGGTCCACCCGCCGAGGGCACGACGCGCCTTGTCCACCTGCCAGGGGGCCATGCCGAGGTCGCGGGCGACGTCGGCAGAGCGGCCTCGGCCGGCGGAGCCGACCTTGATGAGCTGCCGCGCCTGCTGCGCCAGCACGGCCACGATGGGCACGGGGTCGACCCCGACCGCGATCGCGTGGCGCAGGAGCCGCAGGGCCTCGCCGGTGTCACCGGCCATCGCCGCGTCGGCCACCCGGAACCCCGTGGCCTCGACCTTGCCACCGTGGTAGGTGAGCACGACCTGCTCGTCGATGACGCCGGTGGTGTCGTCGATCAGCTGTTGGCAGGCTGCCGCCAGCTCGCGGACGTCCTTGCCGACCGCCTCCACGAGGGCATGGACGGCCTCACCGGTGGCCTTGCGCCGCGCCCGGCGGAACTCGTGAGCCGCGAAGTCGGACTTGTCCCGGTCGGTCTTGAGTGCCGGAGCGTCGAGAACCCGGGCTCCGGAGCCCTTGAGGGTGTCGAGCACCTTCTTGCCCCGCGACCCGCCCTTGTGCACCACGACGAGGGTGAGGTCCGGCTCGGGCTCCACCGCGAGCGCCGCCAGCAGGTCGGCCTGGAGGTCGTCGCCGCCCTCGTCGAGGTCGTGGACGACGATGCACTTGGCGCCGCCGAAGAGCGACGGGCTCGCGTGGCGGGTCAGCTCCCCCGCCTCGTAGGCCGCGGCGTACAGCCGGATGGTCTCGAGGTCGGGCTGGGTGACTCTCAGCTCGTCGAGCGTGTGGGCCACGGCGCGCTCCGCGAGCAGCTCCTCCGGGCCGGCGACGAGGACGTACGGCGGCACCCGGTGGTGCAGGGTCACCTCGTCCGACATGGGCGTCACTCTTCCACGACCGACCGACGGCGAGACCGTCAGTCGAAGGTCAGCGTGTGGCCGCTGGCGGCCTCGAGCCCGAGACCGGCGAGGCGGGCCGTCACGGCATCCGCCGGCAGCTCCAGCGACTCCGCGAGCTCGTCGACCGTCAGCCCGAGCTCCACCCCGTCCCGCAGCTCCTCGTCGAGCTGCTCGGTCCACGCCTCGCCGTGCGTCACGGCCGTGCGCGAGGACTGGGGCGGCGGGGGCGCCTCGGCGACGGGCCGCTCCTCGGGACCGGGCGCGGCGGTGTCGGCCCCCCGGTCCGGGTCACCGACGGGCGACGACATCGCACCGGTCAACCCGCGCAGCGCCGGTTCGGCCACGGGCAGGGGTGGCGGGGCCGTCTCGTCGAGTCGGCGCAGGGCGGCCAGCACCATCTCGCGGTCGGCGGTGGGCCAGAACGGCGGAAGGGAGCGCTGCAGGAACCCGGCATAGCGAGCGGTCATCATCCGGGAGTCGAGGAACGCGACGACGCCACGGTCGTCGGCCCGGCGGATGAGTCGGCCGGCGCCCTGGGCCAGCCGCAGCGCGGCATGGGTGGCGGACACGGCCATGAAGCCGTTCCCGCCCCTGCGGGCGACGGCCTGCGATCGCGCCGAGGCCAGCGGGTCGTCGGGTCGCGGGAACGGGATGCGGTCGATGAGCACGAGCTGGCACGAGGACCCCGGCACGTCGACCCCCTGCCACAGCGACAGTGTGCCGAAGAGGCAGGTGCGGGGGTCGCGCGCGAACTGCCGCACGAGCGTGCTGATCTGGTCCTCCCCCTGGCACAGGACGGCGAGGTCGCCTTCGAGGTCGGCGAACCGCTCCCGCATCGCCTCGGTCGCCTCCTTCGCCGCGCGCATCGACGAGAACAGGCCCAGTGTTCGACCCCCCGCTGCGCGGACGAGCGCCTCGATCTCGTCGAGGGTCTCGGTGGCGAGGCCGTCCCGACCGGGCGCAGGAAGGTGCTTCGCGACGTACGCGATGCCCTGCCTGGGGTAGTCGAAGGGGCTCCCGACGTCCAGGCCGCGCCACGGCGGAGCTCCCTCGCCGAGCAGGCCGATCATTCCGGCGATCGCGTCGAACGACCCCCCGAGCTCGAGGGTGGCCGACGTGAGCACCACGGTGCGCTCGTCGAACACCCGGTCGCGCACGAGGCTCGCGACGCTCATCGGTGCCACCCGGAGCACCGCCCCGCGCCGCGGGTCGCGGCCCAGCCAGACGACGTCCAGCTCCCGCTCCTCGAGGATGCGCGAGGCGTTCTGGAAGACCTCGTCGACCGCGGCCCGGGCGACCTGCCGCGCGCCGTCCGGCTCCTCGCCGGCCGGCGGCTTGAGCTCGCTCTGGACGGTGCGTGCGGTGTCCCGCACCCGCCCGAGCGCCATCGCAAGCCCGTCCGGGATGCCGGTCAGCCGCCCCTCCGGCGCCGGCTCCAGCACGGACTCGAGGAGGTCGGCGGCATCGTCCAGGGTCGACGACGAGTCGGCCTGGCGCCCCGCGCGCCGTGCGGCCGCGCGCACCATGCCCGGCGTGAGCTCGTCCGTGATCGTGGAGGTCACCCGGTCCACCAGCTCGTGCCCCTCGTCGATGACGAGGACGTCGTGCTCCGGGAGCATCTGCCGCCCCTCGAAGGCGTCGATGGCCATGAAGGAGTGGTTGGTGACGACGACGTCGACGGACTTCGCCGCCTCGCGGGACCGCTCGACGAAGCACTCGGAGACCATGGGGCAGCGACTCCCCAGGCACTCCTCGGCGCTCACCGAGACCTGCCGCCAGGCGCGCTCGGACACCCCGGGAACGAGCTCGTCGCGGTCGCCGGACTCGGACACCTCGGCCCAGTCGCGCAGCCTCACGACCTCCTGCCCCAGCCGCGACGCCTGGACGTCGACCGCGCCCACGGACATCAGGGCGTCGGCGTCGTCGTCCGGGAAGCCACCCCCGAGCTTGTGGGCACACAGGTAGTTCCGCCGGCCCTTGACCAGGCCGTAGGTGGGGCGGCGCCCGAGGAGTGGTGTGAGGGCGTCCGCCAGCCGGGGCATGTCGCGGTCGACGATCTGCGCCTGCAGCGCGAGGGTGGCCGTCGCGACGACCGCCGGTCTCCCGGTGTCGAAGGCGTGCCGCACCGCGGGGACGAGGTACGCGAGTGACTTGCCGGTGCCGGTCCCGGCCTGGACCAGCAGGTGCGTCTGCCGGTCCACAGCCTCGGCGACGGCGTGGGCCATCTCCACCTGTCCCGGGCGCTCGGTTCCCCCGATCCCGCCGACGGCGGCGCGCAGGAGGTCGTCGAGCAGGGGCACCAGAGCAGCGTATGCCGTCCCTCCGTCACCGCCCCGGAGCTCGTCCACACCCGGGAGCCACCTCAGCGAGTTCGCCGCGCGAGCCGGCATCCCGGTGCCACGATGGGGCCGTGAGCACCGACGTCGACCCAGCGACTCCGTTCCCGTCCGACATCGAGATCGCCCAGAGGGCCGACGTCACGCCCGTCGTCGACCTCGCGCGCGAGGTGCTCGGCATCCCGGCGGAGGCGCTGGTCCCCTACGGCCACACGAAGGCCAAGGTGTCGCTGCCCTGGCTGGCCGGACTGGAGGACCGGCCCGACGGGCACCTCGTCCTCGTCACGGCGATGTCACCCACGCCCGCCGGGGAGGGCAAGACCACGACGTCCGTGGGGCTGGCCGACGCGCTCCGCCGGATCGGCGAGAAGAGCATCGTCGCCCTCCGCGAGCCGTCGATGGGGCCGGTGTTCGGGATCAAGGGCGGGGCGGCCGGGGGCGGCTACGCGCAGGTCGTTCCCATGGTCGACATCAACCTCGCCTTCACCGGTGACTTCGCGGCCATCGCCGCCGCCAACAACCTGCTCGCGGCGATGCTCGACAACCACCTCCACCAGGGCAACGCCCTGGGCATCGACCCGCGCACCGTGACGTGGAAGCGGGTCGTCGACCTCAACGACCGGGCGCTGCGCCACATCGTCGTGGGGCTGGGCGGCGTGGCGAACGGCATCCCCAGGGAGGACGGCTTCGACATCGTCGTCGCGTCGGAGGTCATGGCGATCCTCTGCCTCGCGACCTCCATCGGCGACCTCCGCCGCCGCCTGGGTGACGTCGTGGTGGCACACACCGCGGACAAGCGCCACGTGACGGCACGCGACCTGCGCGCCGAGGGCGCGATGACCGTGCTGCTGCGCGACGCCCTCGCCCCGAACCTGGTGCAGACGCTCGAGCACACACCCGCCTTCATCCACGGCGGTCCGTTCGCCAACATCGCCCACGGGTGCAACTCGGTTGTCGCCACGAGGGCGGCGCTCAAGCTGGGCGACTGGGTGGTCACCGAGGCCGGCTTCGGGGCCGACCTGGGTGCCGAGAAGTTCATCGACATCAAGTGCCGGGCGACCGGCCTGCGCCCCGAGGTGGCGGTGGTGGTGGCGACCGTGCGGGCGCTGAAGTACCACGGCGGGTTGGCCGTCGCCGAGGTCGGCCGCGAGGACCTTCGCGCCGTCGAGGCGGGAATGGGCAACCTGCGCCGCCACCTCTCCATCGTGCAGGACGTCTACGGCCTCACCCCGGTGGTCGCCGTCAACCGTTTTCCCAGTGACACCGATGCCGAGGTCGAGCACGTGCTGCGCCTGTGCCACGACGACGGCGTTCGCGCGCACCCGGCGACCCACGTGCGCGACGGCGGCGTCGGTGCCGAGGCGCTCGCCAGGGGCGTCGTGGAGGCTGTGCGCGAGGGCCGCAGCGACATGCAGTTCGTCTACGACGACCACCTCTCCCTCGAGAAGAAGGCCGAGGCACTCGCCACCCGCATCTACGGGGCGGCGGGTGTCGCGTTCGAGCCGCGGGCTCGTCGGCGGCTGGAACAGGTCGAGGCGGAGGGCTTCGGCCACCTGCCCATCTGCGTCGCGAAGACCCAGTCGTCGTTCTCGACCGACCCCACGCAGCGGGGAGCGCCGACGGGGCACACGATCACCGTTCGCGACGTGCGCCTGGCCGCCGGCGCCGGCTTCGTCGTGCTCCTGACCGGGGACATCATGACGATGCCGGGCCTGCCACGGGAGCCGGCCGCCCACCGCATCGACATGGACGACGACGGCCGGGTGACCGGCCTCAGCTGACCGTCAGACCGCGTAGGCCGTGAGGGCGCCGGCCAGCTCCGGCCGTACCCGCGCCGTGAGCCTGGTGCCGTCGGGCCGGTGCTCGCTCGCGAGGACCTCGCCGGTCTCGTGGATCCGGCTCACCAGGTCTCCGCGGTCGTACGGCACGAGCACCTCGACGTCGACGTCGGGCTGCGGCAGCTCGTCGGCGATCAGGGCTCGCAGCTGCTCGAGCCCAGCGCCGGTGCGGGCGGACACCACGATCGAGTGCTTCTCGTGGCGGCGCAGTCGGTCGACCACCTCGGGCTCGGCGAGGTCAGCCTTGTTGATGACGATGACCTCCTTGACGTCGGTGGCGCCGACGTCGGCCAGCACCTCCCGCACCGCGGAGATCTGTCCCTCGGGGTCGGCGTGCGAGCCGTCGACGACGTGCAGCAGCAGGTCGGCCTCGGCCACCTCTTCCAGCGTGGAGCGGAAGGCCTCGACGAGCTGGTGGGGCAGCTGCCGGACGAAGCCCACGGTGTCGGTGAGGGTGTACATCCGCCCGTCCGGGGTCTCGGCACGGCGCACGGTGGGGTCGAGCGTGGCGAAGAGCTGGTTCTCGACGAGCACCCCGGCCCCGGTGAGCCGGTTCAGGAGGGAGGACTTGCCGGCGTTGGTGTACCCGGCGATGGCGACACTGGGGACGTCGTTGGCGCGCCGACTTCCCCGCTTGGTGTCTCGGACGGTCTTCATCTCCGTGATGAGCGTGCGGAGCCTGGCCATGCGGCTGTTGATCCGGCGACGGTCGAGCTCGATCTTGGTCTCACCGGGGCCGCGCGAGCCCATCCCCTGCCCGCCGGCGGCCTGCCCGCCGGCCTGCCGGGACATCGACTCACCCCAGCCGCGCAGGCGCGGGAGCAGGTACTGGAGCTGGGCGAGCTCGACCTGGGCCTTGCCCTCCCGCGACTTGGCGTGCTGCGCGAAGATGTCGAGGATCAGGGCGGTCCGGTCGATGACCTTGACCTGGACGACATCCTCCAGAGCCCGCCGCTGGCTGGGAGCCAGCTCGGTGTCGCAGATGACGGTGTCCGCCGCCTCGGCGATGACGATGTCGCGCAGCTCGGCGGCCTTGCCCTTGCCGAGGTACGTCGCGGGGTCGGGGTTGGCCCGTCGCTGGACCACCCCGGCGAGCACCTCGGAGCCGGCGGTCTCGGCGAGTGCGGCCAGCTCGCGGATGGAGTTCTCGGCGTCCTCCGCGGTGCCCTCGGACCAGACAGCAGCCAGGACGACCCGCTCGAGCCGCAGCTGCCGGTACTCGACCTCGGTGACGTCCTCGAGCTCGGTGGACAGCCCGGAGACACGGCGCAGCGCCGCCCGCTCGTCGCGCTCGAGCTGTTCGCCGTCGTAGGTCGCGTCGTCGTCCAGGACGAAGCCCGAGTCGTCGAGGGAGTCGTCGGCGAGCGCCTCGGCCCGCCCGGACAGGAAGTCTCGTGCAGTCATGTTCCCCCTATGGTCTCATCGCACAACGCCGTCGGCCCAACCGTTTCTTCCGGCTCGGCGCTAGCGTGTGCCTCGATGACCGGGCACGACCACTACTTCACGGCCGAGCCGGCAAGCGCCGACGAGCGCCGCACCCTCCACGTCCGTCTCGCCGGCCGGGACCTGGAGGTCGAGGTGGCGCCCGGCGTCTTCTCCCCGGGCGGTCTGGACAAGGGGACCGCGGTCCTGCTCGACGAGGCACCCGCCCCTCCGCCCGAGGGCACCTTTCTCGACCTCGGGTGCGGGTGGGGCCCCCTGGCCCTCACCCTCGCCCAGCTCTCACCCGGTGCCACGGTGTACGCGGTCGACGTCAACGAGCGCGCCCTGGACCTCGTGCGCCGCAACGCCACCGCGCTGGGGCTGGAGGGCATTCGTGCAGGCACGCCGGACGGCATCCCGGATGCCGTGCGCTTCGACCTCATCTGGTCCAACCCCCCGATCCGGGTGGGGAAGGCGGCGCTCCACGACCTGCTGCGCACCTGGTTGCCCCGCCTCGCTCCGGATGGAGCGGCGTACCTGGTGGTGCAGCGCAACCTCGGCTCGGACAGCCTCCAGCGCTGGGTCGAGACCGACCTCGGGATGCCGTGCCGGCGCCTGGTCTCCAGCAAGGGCTTCCGGGTGCTCCAGGTCAGGCCGTCGTGACCCCCTCGCTGGGGGTCGTCCTCGTTCCCACCCTGCCGCCGGAGGCGCTCCGGAAGCTGGCCTCCGTCGCCGACGAGCACCTCGACGAGCTGTGGGTCTGGGAGGACTGCTTCAAGGAGTCGGCCGTCGCCTCGGCGGCTGCGGCACTCGCCTGGACCGAGCGGGTTCGCGTCGGGATCGGCCTGGCGCCGGTGCCGCTGCGGAACGTGGCCCTCCTCGCGATGGAGCTCGCGACGCTGCACCGGCTGTTCCCGGGTCGCCTCCTGCCCGGTATCGGGCACGGGGTGCAGGACTGGATGGGACAGGTCGGTGCGCGGCCCGCATCACCGCTGACCCTGCTCGGTGAGTACGCCCAGGCCCTGAGGCTGCTGCTCGACGGGCAGGAGGTCACGGTCTCGGGCCGCTACGTCCGCCTCGACCGGGTCCGGCTGGACTGGCCGCCCGAGCCCGGCACTCCCCTGCTCATCGGCGGTGCCGGCCCGAGGACCCTCGAGCTGGCCGGCCGGCTCGGCGACGGCATCATCATCGGCTCCGCGGCGTCCGAGACGGAGCTGGGGGACGCGGTGGCGGCAGGGCGAGCCGGCTGGGGCGGGACGGGTGCACCGATGCCGGTCGTCACCCACCTCCTCGCGGCGACCGGGCCCGGTGCGGAGCGGCGACTGGCCGAGGAGCTCGGTCGGTGGGGCCGCACCGACGGCGCTCCCGGCCGGGGGGTCGCCGGGAACGCCACCACCGTGGCGGATGCCGTCCGGCGGCTGGCCGCTCTCGGCGCCACCACCGTCGTGGTCCAGCCGACCGAGGACGAGCCGGACCTCGAGGGCCTCGTGCGGTTCGTCGGCCGGGACGTCAGGTCAGCGCTGGCTCGCTGAGGGCCGCCAGGTCGAGGACGCCGTCGGCGACGAGCACCGCGGGCCCGGCCAGCTCCACGCCGTGGTCGGGAAGGAGCCTCACCGTCAGCCGGCCACCGGGGACGTCGACCAGCCACGTCGCACCGGTGTCCAGCGAGCCGGCCCAGAAGCTCGTGGCGATCGCCGCCGCGCACGCTCCCGAGCCGCACGAGCGCGTCTCCCCCACTCCTCGCTCGTGTACCCGGAGGGCGATGTGCCCGGGCCCCATCGGGCGCACCAGCTCGACATTGGTGCCCTGCGGCGGCTCCGGACGCACCACCGGCGCGGCCGTGAGGTCGATGGCCTCGAGGTCGACCTGCTCGGGCAGTGCGACGACGGTGTGCGGGTTGCCCAGGTCGACGGTCAGGGCGGAGTAGGGGTCGCCGCCGTCGAGGTGCACGAGGGCGTCGAAGCCGTCGCGCTCGGCCGTCTCCACGTCACCGAGGCGCCAGGGACCGAGGTCGACGGCGAACCCCTCACCGTCGAGGCGGACCCGCTTTGCCCCGGCGCGGGTGCCGATCGAGAACTCGTCGGCCGTCTCGAGGCCCTCGCGCCGCAGGAAGGCGGCGAAGACGCGCGTCCCGTTCCCGCACATCTCCGACACGCTGCCGTCGGCGTTGCGGTAGTCCATGAACCAGCGGGCGCCATCCACCCGGGCCCGCACGTCGGGGTCCTCCACGAGGTCGGTCGGCACCACACGGATGACCCCGTCGCCCCCGACACCGGTCCGGCGGTCCGCCAGGGCGACCGCCCGAGCGGCGGACAGGCCCAGCGTGCCGTCGAGGTCGGGCACGAGCACGAAGTCGTTCTCGGTGCCGTGCCCCTTGGTGAAGGAGAGCCGATCAGCCATGCGCGTCATTGTCCCGCACCGCGGTGCGCACCCGTGCCACCGCCGCGGTCACGGCATCCGGGTCGGTCGGGTCGAGCCACGTGATCCGCGGGTCGGGGCGGAACCACGACTCCTGTCGGCGGGCGAGGCGTCGGGTCGCCGCGACGGTCTGCTGCTGGGCCTCGGTGGCGTCGAGGACGCCGTCGAGCTGGGCGAGGGCCTGGGCGTAGCCGATGGCGGTGCTCGCCGTGCGGCCCGTGCGCAGGCCTCGGGCCTCGAGGCCACGGACCTCCTCGAGCAGGCCCCGGGTCCACATCCGGCGGACCCGTTCGGCGATGCGGCGGTCGAGCACCTGGCGAGACGGCAGCAGCCCGAGCACCACCGCGGGGTGGACGAAGTCCCGCCTGGGCATGGAGGCCGAGAAGGGCCGCCCCGTCAGCTCCACGACCTCGAGGGCCCGCACGATCCGGCGGCGGTTGTTCGGCCCGACGGCGGCGGCGGCCTCCGGGTCGACCGCGGCGAGCGCCGCATGCATTGCCGGTGTGCCCTCCTCGGCGGCACGGTCCTCGAGGCGGCGTCGGACCTCGGCATCGGTCGGCGGAATGTCGAGCCGGTCGAGCAGCGCGCGAACGTAGAGCCCGGAGCCGCCGACGACGACCGGGGTCCGCTGCCGTCGGAGCACCGCCTCCAGGTCGGCCCGCGCGTGTCGCTGGTACGCGGCGACGCTCGCCTCCTCCGTCACGTCGAGGACGTCGACCTGGTGGTGCGGCACGCCGCGGCGCTCCTCGAGCGAGAGCTTCGCCGTGCCGATGTCCATCCCGCGGTAGAGCTGGCTGGCATCGGCCCCGATGACCTCCCCCTCCAGCACCTCCGCGAGGCGCAGGCCCAGGTCCGACTTCCCGGTGGCGGTCGGTCCGACGACCGCGACGACCCGGGGGCGGTCGTCAGTCGGCACGCTCCTCCTCGGGCGTGTCGTCGTCGTGGCCGAAGGGGTCGCGGTCGACCCCCGGCAGCCAGGTGAGACCGGGCACCCCCCACCCGTGACCCTTGACCACCTTGCGCGCCTTGCGCGACCACTTGCCGGTCAGTCGGTCGACGTAGAGGAACCCGTTGAGGTGGTCGTACTCGTGCTGGAGCATCCGGGCGAACCAGCCGGTGGCCTCGTACCGGAGCTCCCCTCCCTCGAGGTCGATCCCGGTGAGCGTCGCCCGCTCTCCCCGGCGCAGGGGGAACGACTCCCCCGGCACCGAGAGGCAGCCCTCGACCTCCTCGTGCGGGTCCGGGTCGCCGACGACCGGCTTGCTGGAGGTCAAGTAGGGGTTGAGGACGACCCCGCGCGCGGGGATGCCGTCGTCGTTGGCGAGCTGCCAGGTGAAGATCCGCACCCCCACGCCGACCTGTGGGGCGGCGAGGCCCACTCCCCGCGCGGCGTCCATCGTCTCGAACATGTCGGCGACCAGCTCGCGAACCTCGGCGTCGATGACGTCGACGGGGCGGGCGCGCTGGTGGAGCACGGGCTCCCCGGTGATCACGACGGGACGGATGGCCATGGCCGTGATTCTTCCAGAGGGCCGGATGCCGGCCGCCCGGGACGCCGCAGGCCGCTGCCTCCTACGATCGGGTGATGAACCCCGCCATCGTGCTGGTCTCACCGGAGCACGCCGCCCACCTGGCCGACGAGTTCGGGCGGTACGTGCGGGACTACGACATCCACACCACCACGACGGTCGCCGAGGCGGAGGACGTGGCCCGGAACGTCACGGCGGGTGGGCGGCAGGTCGCCCTCTTCGTCGCCGAGTCCCAGCTGCCCGACGCCCACGTGCTCGAGGCCTTCGCCCGCTGGCGCGCGGTGGTACCGACGGCCAGGCGGCTGGTCGCCGCCCATCACTCACGGTTCCTCACGGACGCCCCCGACCTGCGGGCGGGCCTGGCCAAGGGGAAGTACGACGCCTACCTGCTCATGCCGCGTGGCGTGCGCGACGAGGAGTTCCACACCGCGGTCTGCGAGCTGCTGTCCGACTGGGGCTCGACGGTGGCCGCTCCGGAGGTGGAGTCGGTGCGCATCGTCTCAGCCGGATCGGACGCCCTCACCCTCGGGATCCGTGACTTCCTCGACCGGATGGGACTGCCGAACCGGACGTACCACCCGGACACCGAGGAGGGCCGGGAGGTCCTCGCGGCCGCGGGGGCCGACCCGACCTACCCCCTCGTGCGTGCCATGGACTCGTTCGTGTTCTCGCCACGGACCGTGCGTGACGTGGCGGTGCGCGTCTACGGGAGCCCCGTCGATATCGACGTCGACACGGTGGTCGACGTCGCGATCGTGGGGGCGGGCCCTGCGGGCCTCGCCGCGGCGGTGTACGCGTCCTCCGAGGGGCTCTCGGCCGTCGTCCTCGAGGCCGAGGCGGTCGGCGGGCAGGCGGGCACCTCGTCGATGATCCGCAACTACCTGGGCTTCCCCCGGGGGGTGTCCGGGATGCGACTTGCGCAACGGGCCCGGAACCAGGCGATCCGCTTCGGCACCCGCTTCTTCACGGGGTGGTCCGTGACGGGACTGGAGCCCGGTGCGCCCGGTGAGCCGCACCTGCTGCACACCGACGGCGGGGACCTGCGCGCCCGGGCGGTCGTCGTCGCGACGGGGGTCACCTATCGCCGGCTGCGGGTGCCCGCCGTCGAGGCCCTGGTCGGGCTCGGGGTCTTCTACGGCAGTGCCATGACCGCGGCTCGGGAGATGGAGGACGTCGACGTCGTGGTCGTCGGCGGCGGCAACTCCGCCGGGCAGTCCGCCATCCACCTCGCCCGGTTCGCAAGGTCCGTGACCATCCTCGTGCGCCGGGAGGGGCTGGAGTCCACCATGTCCTCGTACCTCATCGAGGAGATCGCCTACAACCCGCGGATCACGGTCCTGCCCTGCGCCGAGGTCGACGACGCCGGAGGGGACGGTCGCCTCGAGTGGGTGCGCGTGCGCGACACCCGCAGTGGGGGCACGTCGGAGCGCACCTGCCGCGGGCTCTTCCTCCTGCTGGGGGCGGAGCCGCACTGCGACTGGCTCCCGGAGGCTGTCGCCCGTGACGCCCGCGGCTTCGTCCTGACGGGGCGCGACGTGCCCCCGGAGCGGTGGTCCGACGAGCTCCCACCCGCGAGCCTCGAGACCACCGTGCCCGGCGTCTTCGCGGCCGGCGACATCCGCGCCGGATCCATGAAGCGAGTGGCGGCGGCGAGCGGCGAGGGGTCGTCGGTCGTCCCCCTGGTGCACGCCTGGCTCGACCCGACCGTGCCCCGAGCCGGCTGACCGCCCCGCGACTCTCAACCGAACGGGTCGGGCGCCTCGGCCGTTCGGCCACCGTTGCAACGCTTCTCCCGGATCGTCGGCGCGCGCGTCGGCTCGTTCCCTACCGTGGGACCTCTCTCCGCCGATGAAGGGAAGCACGTGGCCCACAACACGTCCGGGTTGCCGAAGCTCGACCTGGAGCCGTTCGACCCGAGCGACCTCTACGCCGCAGCGCGGTCCGGCACCGGCGCCGAGGCCGCGCGTCAGCGGTCCCGCCGGGCGCCCCTGCTCGTCGGCCTCGGCGCGCTCGTCTCACTCGTCGTCGTCGGCATGGCGGTGCTGCTGAGCTGACGGCCGGCTCCGTGGGCCGAGCCGGATCTCAGGCCGAGCACGCCGGCGCGGTGGCCACCGGCTCGTCGGGGCGGCCCACTGACGGCATCCCCAGGGAGACGGCCGGCTTCCCCGGCACGGGGGCATCCCGCAGGGCCTCCCAGGCGTCGCCGCCGGCGGTCCGCCGGACGGCATACGGCCCGCCCGTGACTCCGCTGTCGGCGACGAGGTGGTGAGGGGCGCCGTACGTGACGCCCACGGTCACCACGTCGCCCGGTCGGGGTACGGGTGAGCCCTCCGGGACGGCGAAGTGCACCAGCCGGTTGTCCCGAGCCCGGCCCGACAGGCGCGCGGTGGCACCGTCCTTGCGCCCCTCGCCGGGGGCCACGAGCACCTCGACCTCGCGGCCCTCCACGGCCCGGTTCTCGGCCCAGGACACCCGCTCCTGGAGGGCGATGAGCCGGTCGAAGCGCTCCTGGACCACGGCCTTGGGAACCTGGTTCGGCATCGTCGCGGCGGGCGTGCCGGCCCGCACCGAGTACTGGAAGGTGAAGGCGCTCGAGAAGCGCGAGGCCTCGACGACCCGGAGCGTCTCGGCGAAGTCGTCCTCGGTCTCACCGGGGAACCCGACGATGATGTCGGTCGTGATGGCGGCATCCGGGATCGCGGAGCGGACCGTGTCGAGAATGCCGAGGAACCTCGCACTGCGGTAGGAGCGCCGCATCGCCTTCAGGACCCGGTCAGAGCCGGACTGCAGGGGCATGTGAAGGCTCGGCATGACGTTCGGGGTCTCGGCCATGGCGGCGATGACGTCGTCGGTGAAGGCGGCGGGGTGCGGGCTGGTGAAGCGCACGCGCTCGAGGCCCTCGATGCCACCACAGGCGCGCAACAGCTTGCCGAAGGCAAGACGGTCGCCGAACTCGACCCCGTAGGTGTTGACGTTCTGGCCGAGCAGGGTCACCTCGACGACGCCCTGGGCCACGAGTGCCTCGACCTCGGCGAGGATGTCGCCGGGGCGGCGGTCCTGCTCGGTTCCTCGCAGGCTGGGGACGATGCAGAAGGTGCAGGTGTTGTTGCACCCGACCGAGATCGACACCCAGCCGGCGAATGCGGAGTCACGTCGGGTCGGCAGGGTCGAGGGGAAGGTCTCGAGGGACTCCAGGATCTCGACCTCGGCACGCCTGTTGTGCCTGGCCCGGTCGAGCAGGGCGGGCAGGCTGCCGATGTTGTGGGTACCGAAGACGACGTCGACCCAAGGAGCGCGCTGGACGATGGTCGCCCGGTCCTTCTGCGCCATGCAGCCACCGACGGCGATCTGCAGGTCGGGGTTCGCCGTCTTGGCCGGCCGCAGCTGGCCGAGGTTCCCGTAGAGCTTGTTGTCGGCGTTCTCGCGCACCGCGCACGTGTTGAAGACGACGACGTCGGCCACCTCCGGCCGCTGCTCCTGCGCCACGCTGGCCACGTCGACATAGCCCGCCGTCTCGAGCAGGCCGGCGAGGCGCTCGGAGTCGTGGACGTTCATCTGGCACCCGTGGGTGCGCACGTCGTAGGTCCTCGGTGCAGTCATGGCGAGTCAAGGGTAGACGGAAGGAAGGTTCCCCTCGACAACGGAGCTGCTCGAGCCCGGCGCCGTACGAGAGAGCCTGCGACCCCTAACGGCTGCGAGGCCCTGCCGTGGTCCTCGCGTACCTGAGCAGCACGATCCCGCTCGGGAACGGCGTGCAGCCCGTCAGGCTGAGCCGCTTGTGCTGCTCGAACGGACCGAAGAGCCGGGTGCCCCCGCCGAGCACGACGGGGATGACCGCGATGGTCAGCTCGTCGAGGGCATCAGCGGCGATCGCCTGAGTGAGGACGTCACCACCGCCGAAGACATTGACGTCCCGGTCGGTCGCGGACTGGGCCTTGGCCAGCGTCTCGCCTATGTCACCCGACGTGAAGGTCACCCCTGGAGGTGCCTCCTCCGCGGCGGCGTGGGTCAGCACGTAGGTGGGCGGCCCGGAGGTGCTGCCGCCGAACATTGCCGCGGACTCGCGGTACGTGGTGGCGCCCAGGACGTACGCTCCGGCGCGCTGCATCGCCTCCGTCATGCCGTAGTCCTCGTCGCGGCGCATGGCGTCGTTGAGCCACGACATGTCGCCGTCTGCCGCCCGGATGAAACCATCGAGGCTGGCTGCGACGCTTGCGAAGGTCGCCACGCG
Source organism: uncultured Actinomycetota bacterium (assembly GCA_963763015.1). Lineage (GTDB taxonomy): Bacteria > Actinomycetota > Actinomycetes > Actinomycetales > Dermatophilaceae > Fodinibacter. The sequence continues at coordinate 70,675 of CAVXML010000004.1, forward strand.
CCAAGCGTATTTCCACGGCCGTCTCCGCGTCACGACGTCCGTGATGGGCAGCCGGAGGGTCTCCGCCTCGAGCGGACGATGGAGGACCCCGCGTAGGCTGCCGGGGTGCCCGAGGACCCGCCCAGGGTGGACCTGCGCCCGGTGGACCGGACGAACTGGCGCGACGTCGCCCGCCTCACCGTGACCGCGGAGCAGGAGCGCTTCGTCGCGACACCGACGTACTACCTGGCGTTGTGCACCTACGGCGAGGTGTGGCACCCGCTCGCAGCCCACGTCGGGTCCCCGGTGGTCGGGTTCCTCATGTGGGGCATCGACGACGCCGACGACAGCTGCTGGCTCGGGGGCATCCTCGTCGACCGATCCCACCAGGGTCATGGGGTGGGCCGGGCGATCGTGCGGAAGGCGCTCGACCTGCTGCGGGTGCAGACCGGCCGGACCGAGTTCGCTCTCTCCTACCAGCCCGAGAACCTCGTGGCACGACGGCTGTATGCCGGGCTCGGCTTCATCGAGACCGGTGAGGAGGATGACGGCGAGGTCGTCGCCCGGATGTCGAGGCCCTGAGCGGCGGGCGGTGTCAGTCGCGCTGGTGCTCGGGCGCCTCTCGCACCGCCTCACGAACCACGCGCACGGCGACCTCGGAGCCATAGCCCTTGCGGGCGAGCATCCCTGCGAGCCGCCGGGTCTGCACCACCGCGTCGAGGCCACTCATGGAGCGCAGCTTCTTCGCGACGAGGGCGCGCGCCCGCTCCTCCTCATCGCGGTCGTCCACCGCGTCGAGCGCCGCCTGCGCGGTGTCGTCGTCGACGCCCTTGCGACGCAGCTCCTGCGCCAGTGCTCGGCGTGCAAGCCCGCGACCCGCCTGCTGCGACCGGATGAGCAGGTCGGCGTACGCGGCGTCGTCGACCAAGCCGACCTCCTCCATCCGGTCGAGGACCCGGGCAGCGACCTCGTCGGGACAGCCTCGACGCCGGAGCACCTGCTCGAGCTGGCTCCGGCTGCGGGGTGCGGCGGTGAGCTGGCGCAGGACGATCTGGCGCGCCCAGTCGTGCGGGTCCGGCTCGCGGCCCCTGCTGCGTGGGTCGGACTCGGGGTCCGGTGGGGGCGGCCCCGCTGCCGACGAGCCCCACTGCCCATGCGGGCGGCGGGGTCGTCGAGTCGGCGAAGGACATCGCGCTGTGGGGTCGGTCGGTCAGAAGTCGACCGGAACCTCGGGGACGGCCGGCGCGTCGACGCGCGGCCCCACCCCGAGCTTCTCCTTGATCTTCTTCTCGATCTCATCGGCGAGGTCGGGGTTGTCCTTGAGGAAGGCGCGGGCGTTCTCCTTGCCCTGGCCCAGCTGGTCGCCGTCGTAGGTGTACCAGGCACCCGCCTTGCGGACGAAGCCGTGGTCGACGCCCATGTCGATGAGGCCGCCCTCACGCGAGATGCCCTGGCCGTAGAGGATGTCGAACTCCGCCTGCTTGAACGGTGGAGACACCTTGTTCTTGACGACCTTGCACCGCGTGCGGTTGCCGACCGGGTCGGTGCCGTCCTTGAGGGTCTCGATGCGCCGCACGTCGAGGCGGACCGAGGCGTAGAACTTCAGCGCCTTCCCACCGGTCGTGGTCTCGGGGCTGTTGTGCACCATGACCCCGTCGACGAAGTAGTTGTGCGTCCCGTCCACCTCGATGTCGAAGCGGTGCATCGAGCGAGTCGGGGGCTTGACGTGCACGTCGAGGACCCGCGCCGGAACCACGACCTCACGCGGCTCGACGAACTCCGGCTCGACGGCGAACTGCCCACGCAGGGCGGGGAGCAGCTTGTACTCCATCGATGGGTGAACGAAGGGCGCGATGACCTCCTGGAAACGACGGGTACCAGCCGTGGTCATCGTGAGGACCGCCGTGGCAGCGGATCCGGCACGACGGATCCGGCACTCGATGCCATAGGTGTCCTTGAGGTGGTCCGCGAGGCGCGCTCGCGACCCCTCGCTCATCGCCTGGACACAGATCTCGATCCGGCCGCTGCCGCCCGTCGTGCGCTCCTGGAGTCCCTTGGAGCGCAGCGCGAACGAGCCGTCATCCATGTACCAGACGGCGAGGGCGAGCGGAGTGAGTGCCTTGAGGTACTCGGCGCTCAGGTGCTTGTGCCCATCACCCCAGTAGACGACCTCGCGGAGCTCGCCGAGCTCGGGGAGCGGGGAGAGATCCAGGTGGACCGCCCCGTTGGGCCGCACCGACCGGCTCTGCGCGATGTTGCCGAGCAGCCCAGCCTTCCAGTCGAGATACTCGACTTGCTTCGCCCCGTGTCCCATCCGGAAGCGCACGCCTCGACGTGCACGGGTGTTCGGCGCCAGGTGCGCGTCACCCATGAGTCCGCCGAGGACGACCTGCCACTGCTGAGCCGAGAGCCGCGCGGTCTCACCGACCATCACCCGGTCTCCGGCGGTGATCTCACCGGCCTCCCGCCACCCGCCCGGAGTGCGGATGAGGTGGTTCTCGGTCGCACCGAACTGGGACCGGCCGTTGCCGCCCGACTTCTCGACGGTGAACTGGAGGAACCTCTCGGCCGGTCCGTTGTCGAACCAGTTCGTCACCGGCCGGGCAACCACCTCGTCGCTCACCGGGTCGTACGTGCGGACCTCGACCGGGAGCTTCTGGTTGACGATCTTGCCGATCTTCTCGGTGCTCCCGTCGGCGAGGACGACCCGCGAGCCGTACGAGAAGCAGCCGAACATCACCCCGATCTTCTCGCGGAGCTGGTTGATGAAGATCGCGGTCGTCCCGGTCGTGTTGAGGGCCCCGGTGATCTTGCGCAGGGCCTGGGACATCAGGCGTGCCTGGAGGCCTACGTGGCTGTCACCCATCTCGCCCTCGATCTCGGCCCGCGGCACGAGCGCCGCGACCGAGTCGATGACGATGATGTCGAGCGCGCCGGAGCGGATGAGCATGTCCGCGATCTCGAGCGCCTGCTCCCCGGTGTCCGGCTGGGAGACGAGGAGGGCGTCGGTGTCGACGCCCAGCTTCTTGGCGTACTCCGGGTCGAGCGCGTGCTCGGCGTCGATGAAGGCCGCGATGCCGCCGGCCTTCTGCGCGTTCGCGACGGCGTGGAGGGCCACGGTCGTCTTGCCCGAGCTCTCGGGGCCGTAGATCTCGACGACCCGTCCCCGGGGCAGGCCGCCGATGCCGAGCGCGACGTCGAGCGCGATCGAGCCGGTGGGGATGACCTCGATCGGGGGACGGACGTCGTCGCCGAGGCGCATGACGGCGCCCTTGCCGTGCTGCTTCTCGATCTGCGCCATGACCGAGCTCAGGGCCTTGTCGCGTTCACCGCCCGGTGCGGCCGCCGAGGGGTTGGGGGCGAGAACGCTCCCGCGGGAGCCGTTGGGACCAGCCATGTCACACCTTGTCTTCCATCTCGTGCGCGAGCGCGCCCACCGGCGACCATCTCTCGCCGTCGGTCTCGTCGCGAGGTCTGGTCAGACGCTAGGTGGCGGCACCGACAGCGGTCCCTGGCTGCCGTGGGCTGTGGACGGGGGCCGTCGGGGTCGTCACCTGGGGACGACGATAGCCGAACACGTGTTCGACGTGGCGCAATGCCTCGCGACACGCCGGGGGCCTGTGGTCGAATCGGCCCGTGCCCCCAGCCGTCGGCCACCACCGGTCACTCTCCTCCCGACGGCGACCGACGCTCGCGACCACCCTTCCCGGCCTGGTCGTCCTGCGGAGCTACCGGCGCGCGTGGCTGCGCGGCGACCTGCTCGCAGGCGTCACGGTCGCCGCCTACCTCGTGCCCCAGGTCATGGCCTACGCACAGATCGCCGGGCTGCCCCCGGCGACGGGGCTGGTCGCCATCGTGGCCCCGACCCTCGTCTACGCGGTGCTGGGGTCCTCTCGCCAGCTCTCCGTCGGCCCCGAGTCGACCACCGCCCTCATGACGGCGAGCGCGGTCGCCGCCGTGGGGGTCTCGGGTGCCGACGCCTACGCCGCGCTGGCCGCCGCACTGGCGGTCGTCACCGGCATCCTGTGCGTCCTCGGCTGGGTCTTCGGGCTGGGCTTCCTCGCCGACCTGCTCTCCAAGCCGGTGCTCGTCGGCTACCTCACCGGGGTGGCGGTGCTGATGGTCGTGAGCCAGCTCGACAGCCTCACCGGCATCGAGGTCGACGGCGACTCCCTGCCCGCCCAGCTGTGGAGCGCTGCGCGGCACGTGGATGACGTGCACGTGCCCACGGTGGTCCTTGCGGGAGTCCTGCTCGTGCTGCTGCTCCTCGGTGCGCGCTTCGCCCCCCGGCTGCCCAACCCCCTGCTCGCGGTGCTCCTCGGTGCAGCGGCGGTGGTGGTGCTCGGCCTCGAGGATCTCGGCGTCGCCACCGTGGGGTCCCTCCCGGACCTCGTGCCCGAGCTGCGGCTCCCGGACCTGTCGCCGGCGGCGGTCGCGACCATGCTCGGCCCGGCGCTCGGCATCATGGTGGTGGCGTACTCCGACAACGTGCTCACAGCACGGGCCTTCGCCGAGCGCAGCGGCCAGCGGATCGACGCCAACCAGGAGTTCCTGGCGCTCGGCGCCTCGAACGTCGCCGGGGGCCTGCTCTCGGGCTTCCCCGTGAGCAGCAGCGGCAGCCGCACGGCCATCGGCGCCTCCATGGGGAGCCGGAGCCAGCTCTACTCGCTCGTCACCCTGGCCAGCGTCGCCGTGGCGGTCCTCGCCCTCGGACCGGTCATCGCCGCCTTCCCTCGCGCCGCGCTGGGCGCCCTCGTCGTCTATGCCGCCATCCGGCTCGTCGACGTCCCGGAGATCCGCCGGGTGGCCAGGTTCCGTCGCAGCGAGCTGGTCCTCCTCGTCGCCACCACCCTCGGGGTGTTCCTCGTCGGCGCCCTCTACGGCATCCTCATCGCCGTCGCCCTCTCGCTCGGCGACCTCCTGCGACGCGTGGCCCGCGCGCACGACGGCATCCTCGGCTACGTGCCGGGAATGGCGGGCATGCACGACATCGACGACTTCCCGACGGCGCGCCAGGTGCCGGGTCTGGTCGTCTACCGGTACGACTCACCCCTGTTCTTCGCCAACGCCGACGACTTCCGCCACCGGGCGCTCGCGGCGGTCGACGAGGCCACAGCGCCCGTCGAGTGGCTCGTGATCAACGCCGAGGCCAACGTCGAGGTCGACCTCACGAGCCTGGACGCGCTCGACCAGCTGCGACGCGAGCTCGAGGGGCGCGGCATCGTGCTCGCCCTCGCGCGCGTCAAGCAGGATCTGCTCGACGACCTCGACGCCGCCGGTCTCCTCGAGGCCATCGGGACGGCACGCATCTACCCCACGCTGCCGACCGCGGTGCAGGCGTACCTCGCGTGGTACGAGGAGCACCACGGCGAACCGCACCCCTTCGGTCCGATGCCGCCGCCGGTCCCGCCCGGTCCAGCCGTCAGCGGCGAGGGGTCTTGACCGTCGCTATCGGACTCCACGCAGACGGTCCCACGGAGCTGTCCGCGCGAACGCGGTACCGGTACGACGTCGAGGCGAGCACCGTCTCGTCGACGTAGCTGACAGCGTTCGCTCCTACGGTCGCCAGGCTCACGAAGTTCGTGCAGCGTGACCCGGTGCACCGTTGAACGGTGAAGCCGGTCTCGTTGGTCGACGTGTCCGTCCACGCCACCACGACCCTCGTGGCGGAGGCGGCAGTGGCAGTCAGGGAGGTCGGCGCCGACGGGAGGGCCGTCGGCTGGGTCCTGGCGCTGGCCGTGTTGGTGTACCCCGAGAAGCCGAACCCGTTGAAGGCTCGCACCCTGTAGGCATACGTCGTGTCAGCGGTGCGACCGGGGTCGGTGAATGCCGTGACGTCGGCGGACACGGTGGCCACCTCTGCGAACGTGGAGCACCCCACACCGGTACAGCGTTCGATGGCGAAGCCGGTCTCGTCGGTCGAGGTGTCGCTCCATGCGAGGTTGACCGCCGAGCTCGTCGCCGCGTTGGCGGTCAGGCCCGTCGGGGTGGTCGGCACGGAACCGGCGCGGTGCTGCCTGCGTCGTCGCCGAGGCCGGCTCGGACCACGACGAGAGGTCTCCGTTGCGCACCGACCGCACGCGGTAGAGGTACGTCGTGCTCGCGGTGAGGCCGCTGTCCGAGTAGCGCCGTGCTGTTCGCGGGAAGCGTCGTGAGATTCGCGAAGTCTGGTGCAGCCTCCACCGGTGCAGCGCTGCACCTCGAAGCCCGTCTCGTCCTGAGCGGTGTCGCTCCACGTCAGGCTCACGGCCGAGGCGGAGGTCGCGGTGGCCGTGAGGCCCGTCGGCGCCGAGGGGGGTGGGGGCACGGCCGCGCCCACCGCGCCGAAGACGTCCGCCTGGAACGACCCCGCACCCGAGAAGGACTCCACGCGCAGCTGCCAGGTACCGGCAACGGCACTGGCCACACCCACCGTCTCGAAACGCCCAGGGGCGGCGCAGTTGCCGTTCGTCGACTCGAGCATGCACCGGCTCATCGCGACGACCGTGCCCGAGGGGCTCACGAGGTAGGCGTCGAGGTCCGGAGCCCACTCGTAGCCGAACCAGCACGACCCGCCGACCGGCAGCAGGCAGCTGGCGGCACCGTTGGTCGTGCGAAGGGTCACCCCGAGCGGCTGGCCGGCGGCGGTCACCGAGATCGGGAACGACCTGACCCCTCCCGAGGTGACCGATCCCTCGACGAGCGCGTGGCCCGGCCACGGGGCAGTGCCTGCCCCCAGACCGGGGACGAGCGCCGAGAGGAACGCCCTCGCGTCCACGAGCCCGGCACCCCACTCGTCGTCCACACCGGGCACGCCGGCGTCCCGCGCGGTGGACCGCAGGGCGGCCTTCACGACGGCAGGGGACGCGGCGGGCGCGGCCTCAAGACCGAGCGCGACGACGCCGGCGACGAACGGCGTGGCCATGGAGGTGCCCGACATGGTCGTCGACGAGCTCGTCGTGCCGGCCCTCGCCGCCACGACGCTCAACCCCGGCGCGACGACGTCGGGCTTGTGCGGGGCCGCAGGGTTGGCCGTCGGTCCGCGACTCGAGAACCCGGCGAGGTAGAGCGAGGTGTCGCTGTCTGAGGCCCCGGCGAGGCTCGCCGGGTCGGATGCCGCCCCGACCGTCACGACGTTCGTCGCGACACCCGGCGAGGAGATCGTGCCCGGGGCGTCGCCGGAGTTGCCGGCCGCCGCGACGACGACCTTGCCCGCTGCCACTGCGGCATCGGAGGCGCGGCTCCCGGCATCCGATCCGTCGGACCCGGGGCTGCCGAGGGACATGGAGATGACGCGGACGTCGCCTCGCGCGGCGCACCACTCGATCGCCGCGACGACGTCGGCGTCCGCACCGGACCCAGCGCTGTTGAGCACCTTGGCCGCAACCAGGGTGGCACCGGTGGCGACCCCGCCGTAGGAGGCGTCGGCCGAGCCGACGGGCCGGCCCGCCGCGATACCGGCGACGTGGGTGCCGTGCCCGTGGTCGTCGAACGGCACCTGCGACGCGGTGACCCAGTCCCTCCAGCCGACCACGCGCCCGGAGAGCTGCTGGTGGTTGGGGTCGATGCCGGTGTCGATGACGCAGATGCCGACCCCCGTGCCGTCGAGCGTCGTGTCCCCCACCGTGTAGGCGGTGCGCGCCGCCGTCACGCCGTAGTCCAGGTTGCCCGAGGCGTCCAGGGCGCGCACCACGCCGTTCAGCTCGACCCGTGTCACACCAGGCACCCGGCTCAGCGCCTGCACCTGCCCGGCGGTGACCGAGCCCGAGAACCCCGTGAAGGTCCGGTAACGATGGTCGACCTCCAGCGAAGGTGCCGCCCGCCGCGCCGCGTCGGGGGTCGCCCCCTGGACGATGATGCCCACCTGCTCGCCCGGCCCGGAGTCGGCGAGCGCCGACTCGAGGTCGTCCGCGATGCGGTCCCGGTCGGAGTCCCCCTTGCCCACCCCGGCATCGGCGACGGTGGCCGGCCCGGGCGGCCTCGGTGCGGCAGCGGCCGGCAGCGCCACTCCCGCACTCACGGCGAGAGAGGCCAGGGCGACGACACTGCTCGTGCGGAGGGAGATCGACATCGGGCACGCTCCATTCCAGGCGGAAGCCACGTCGAGCATGGCAGCGGCCGGAGTGGCCCGGGAATGGCCCGTTCGGACCACCCGGTGGCCCGTCCACCCTCAGGTGAGCAGCAGCCGTCCGATGCGGCGGGAGGCCCCCACGATGCCGACCACGCCGAGGACCACGAGGTAGACCGCGTTGCCCAGGAGCGACCACCCCACCTCACCGAGCATCAGCCCGCGCTCGAGCGCGACCCCGTGGTAGAGCGGCGTGACCCGGACGACCCACTGGAGTGCCTCCGGGTACGTCGAGAGCGGGAAGAAGGTCGCGGAGAAGAGGAACATGGGCTGGATCGCGAGGGTGACGTAGTCGAAGTGCTGCCAGCTGCTCATGTACGTCGTCGCGAACATCCCCACCGCCCCGAACGCCAGGCCGATGAGCACCGATGCCGGCAGCGCCAGGAGGGCCCACCACGAGTGCACCATCCCGGCCGCCAGCGCCACGACGAGGAACAACGCCGAGTAGAGCGCCCCTCGCATGAGCGACCAGGTGATCTCCCCCACCGCGATGTCACGCGGCCCGATGGGCGTGGCCAGCATGGCGTCGTAGAGCCGCTGGTAGCGCAGCTTGAAGAAGACGTTGTAGGTGCTGTCGAAGACGGCGCCGTTCATGGCGGACGAGGCCAGCAGGGCCGGCGCCACGAAGGTGGCGTAGGGAACGGTCGTGCCACCGTCGGTCGTGACCGTGCCGACGAGGGCCCCGATGCCGACGCCGAGGGAGAAGAGGTAGAGCACCGGCTCGGCGAAGCCACTGAGGAGCAGGAGCCACGCCCTGCGGAAGGCCATGACGTTGCGGCCGACGACATGGCGCGCCATCCCTGCCCCCGCCGGGAAGGGCAGGCTCCGCGACACCCGGCCGGCGCTCTGCAGCACGCTCACGACACGAGCTTTCGCGTGAACCGGCGGTGGGCGACGACCCACCCGGCTCCGATGTACAGCAGCAGGACGGTGAGGTGGCCGACGCCGGCCCACCCCGGCGGCGTGCCCGTCGCGGCGTCGCGGCTCAGCTCGACGCCGTGCCAGAGCGGGGTCAGCCAGGCGATGACGCGCAGGGCCACCGGCAGCTGCTCGAGCGGGAAGAAGACCCCCGAGAAGAGCATGAGCGGGGTGACGAGGAACCGATAGAGGAGGCTGAACCCGTTGTCGTTCGCGACCGTCGCGGCGAAGGCGAAGGTGGGCACCGCGAACGCCAGGCCGGTCAGCAGCCCGACCGGCACCGCCAGCAGCACCCACCACGACGCGAAGGCACCGAACAACGCGGCGACGGCAACGAAGATCGCCGTCGCCACCACGAGGTGACCGCCGACGACGGCGAGGTGGCCGACGAGCACGTCCGCGACCCGCAGCGGTGTGGCCAGCATCGCGGAGTACATCCGGTTCCACGTCATGTAGCCGAAGACGGGATACGTCGACTCCCCGAAGGCCAGCCACATGGCCTGAACCGCGATGATGCCGGGCACGACGAACTGGAGGTAGGGGACCCCCCCGACCCCGCCCGCGCCGTCGTCGACGAGGGAGCCCAGCCCGAGGCCCATCGACAGCAGGAAGAACAGCGGCGAGAGGAAGCGGCCGATGATCGAGCCCTTCCACGTGCGCCGGTAGACGACGACGTGGTGGCTCATGACGGCCCCGAGCCGCTCCGGACCGGACAGCGGCCGCCGCTCACCGGTCGTGAGCCGGCCGCTCGCCGAGGACGGTGAGGGGTGGCCTGTCGTGGGCGCCGACATCAGTCGACCAGCGTCCGGCCCGTGAGGTGGAGGAAGACGTCCTCGAGGGTCGAGCGGCGCACCAGCGAGGAGAGGGGTTCGACCCCTCGACGGTGCACCGTCGACAGCGCGGCCTCGCCGTCGTCGGCGTAGACCAGGAGGCGGTCCGGCAGGACCTCCAGCCGCTCCCCCACCCCGGAGACCGCGTCGACGTGGCGGTCCTGGTCGTCCGGGTCGAAGCGCAGCTCGAGGACCTCGCGTGTCGAGTGCTCGGCGATGAGCCCACGCGGGCTCCCCTCGGCCACGATCCGGCCGTGGTCCATGACGACGAGCCGGTCGCAGAGCTGCTCGGCCTCGTCCATGTAGTGCGTCGTGACGATGAGGGTGACCCCCTCTCGCTTGAGCCTGAAGAGCCGGTCCCACAGGACGTGCCGAGCCTGGGGGTCGAGACCGGTGGTCGGCTCGTCGAGGAGCAGCACCTCGGGGTTGTTGATGAGGCTCCGGGCGATCGTGAGCCGGCGCTTCATCCCGCCGGACAGCGGCTCGACCTGGTCGTGGCGCCGCTCGGTGAGCTGGGCGAAGGCCAGCAGGTCGTCGGCACGGCGGCGCACCTCCGCGCGGCTGAGCCCGAAGAACCGCCCGTAGACCCAGAGGTTCTCCTCGACCGTCAGGTCCTCGTCGAGGATGTCCCGCTGCGGACACACCCCGAGCCTTGCGCGGATCGCCGGGCCGTCGGTTGCCGGGTCCATGTCGAGGATCCGCAGCTCGCCCGCCGTGACGGGGGACACGCACCCGATCATCCGCATCGTCGAGGACTTGCCCGCACCGTTGGGGCCGAGGAATCCGAAGGCCTCGCCCCGGCGCACCTCGACGTCGATGCCGTCGACCGCGGTGAAGCTCCCGAAGCTCTTGGTCAACCCCCGAGCGCGGAGCAGGACGTCGTCGCTCACCGGCACGACGCTAACCGATGGTGCCCACAGCACTCACCCGCGTTTCCGCGGGCCGCTCGTCACCGACGGGGCGGCTTGTCGAGGCCGTGGCGCCGCTCCTCGGGCACGTCCATGTCGGCGCACAGCGCGAGCCAGACCTCGCGGGGCGGGATGCCGGACTCGAGCGCCTCGACCGCCGTGCGGCCCCCCAACGCGGACATGACGTGGCTGCGCGCCAGCGAGTGGGCGTACGCAGAGCCGAACTCGTCCTCGAGCAGCGTCCAGAAGCGGGAGGTGCGCACCGGCAGATCGTATGCCGCTCCAGGTGGGCGGCATACTGGCCGGCATGCGCCTGATCACCGCCACCGAGGTGCCGCCCTCTCCGGCCCGGGTCCACGAGCCGACCGAGCCGCCGGTCCGCGTGGGGCTGGTGCAGCACGCGTGGGACGAGGACCACGACCGGCTGCGCGCGACCCTGGCCGACGGCATCGCCACGGCCGCCGGGGCCGGCGCCGCCGTGGTCTTCCTCCCCGAGCTCACGCTGTCCCGGTACCCGGCCGACGCCCTCCCCACCGGACGCCCCGATACCACGGCCGAGTCACTCGAGGACGGCCCCACGGTGACCTTCGCGCGGGAGGCGGCGGCGGCATCCGACGTGCTCGTGCACGCCTCGCTCTACGAGCGGGCCCCCGCCCTCGACGGCACCGACGACGGCCTCGGGTTCAACACGGCGGTGCTCGTCGCACCGAGCGGCGAGGTGGTCGCCCGAACCCGCAAGACGCACATCCCGGTGACCGCGGGGTACTACGAGGACAAGTACTTCCGGCAGGGCCCCCCTGACGATGCCTACCCGGTCTACGACCTGTCCGAGCTCGCCGGACTTCGCGGCCGCCTGCGCCTCGGGATGCCGACCTGCTGGGACGAGTGGTTCCCCGAGGTCGCCCGCGCGTACGGCCTCGCCGGGGCCCAGGTGCTCGTGTACCCGACCGCCATCGGCTCCGAGCCGGACCACCCCGACTTCGACACCCAGCCGCTCTGGCAGCACACGATCGTCGGGCACGCGATCGCCAACGGGCTCTTCGTCGTCGTTCCCAACCGTTACGGCACGGAGGGGCTCATCACCTTCTACGGCTCCTCGTTCATCGCCGACCCCTACGGCCGGGTGCTCGTGCAGGCGCCGCGCGACGAGGCGGCTGCCCTCGTGGCCGACCTCGACCTGGCCCAGGGTCGTGACTGGCTCGAGCTGTTCCCGTTCCTCTCGACCCGCAGGCCCGACTCCTACGCCACCCTCACCCATCCGGTGCGGGACGAGCACCGGCGGGCGGACTGAGCGTGGAGTCGTCGCCAGGGGCCAGCGGACCATGGCGGATGCCGCCCGAGTGGGCTCCGCACGAACGCACCTGGATGGCGTGGCCCAGCTCGGGCTACACCCTGGGCGACTCCGCGGCCGACGCCGACGAGGCCCGGGCCACCTGGGCGGAGGTGGCGCTGGCCGTCTCGCGGTTCGAGCCGGTCACGGTGGTCGTCGACCCCGGCGACGTCGAGGTCGCGCGCCGGTGGGTCGGTGAGGGCCGCCATGGCCACTACCGCGTCGAGCTGCTCGAGGCTCCACTGGACGACGCCTGGATGCGCGACATCGGACCGACGTTCGTCGTGGACGCGTCCGGTGCGCTCGGGGCCGTCGACTGGGTCTTCAACGGCTGGGGGGCACAGGCCTGGGCCACGTGGGACAAGGACGCGCGGATCGGCGCGTTCGTCGCCGGACGGGCCGGGGCGACGCGGCTCGCGAGCGACCTCGTGAACGAGGGCGGCGGCATCCACGTCGACGGTCACGGCACCGTGCTGCTCACCGAGACGGTCCAGCTCGACCCGGGCCGCAACCCCGGGCTGACCCGCGCCGACGTCGAGGCCGAGCTGTCACGCACCATCGGCGCCACGACGTGCATCTGGCTGCCGCGCGGGCTCACTCGGGACTACGACGAGTTCGGCACCCGGGGGCACGTCGACATCGTGGCGACCTTCGCCTCGCCCGGTGTCGTCCTGCTCCACTGGCAGGGCGACCCCGCCCACCCGGACCACGAGGTGTCCGTCGAGCTCGAACGGCTGCTCTCCTCGGCCCGCGACGCCCGGGGCGAGCCGCTCGAGGTGGTGCGGGTTCCCGCGCCGACGACCCTCGAGGACGACCACGGACCGGTCGACTGGTCGTACATCAACCACCTCGTCGTCAACGACGGCCTCGTCGCGTGCACGTTCGACGACCCCCAGGACGACGGCTCCCTCGCCGTTCTCGAACGGGCGTACGCCGGCCGCCGGGTCGTCGGTGTCGACGCGCGGCCGCTGTTCGACCGGGGCGGCGGCATCCACTGCATCACCCAGCAGCAGCCCCGCCCCTGACAGCATCTCCGTTCAGGGATGGCGGGGTTGTCCGCTCCTGACGCGCATACACCCCCGTCCGCACCGGACAACCGCGTCGAGCCGGGCCGCGCTGTCGGTGACGGGTGAGAGGCTGGCCTCCACATGACCGGTGACGTCCTCGACCGCTTCTCCCCCGCCACGGCCGCCTGGTTCCGGGGCAGTTTCCGGGCGCCCACCGCCGCCCAGGAGGGGGCCTGGGCGGCGATCAGCAGCGGACACGACGCCCTCGTCGTGGCGCCGACGGGCTCCGGCAAGACCCTGTCCGCGTTCCTCTGGGCCCTCGACCGCCTGGCAGCACAGCCCGTTCCGACCGAGCGCAAGGAGCGCTGCCGGGTCCTGTACGTCTCCCCCATGAAGGCCCTGGCCGTCGACGTCGAGCGCAACCTGCGCAGCCCGCTCGTCGGCATCCGGCACGCCGCCGCCCGGCTCGGTGTGCCGGAACCGGACATCACCGTCGCGGTGCGCTCCGGCGACACCCCCGCCGACGAGCGCCGCGCCTTCGCCCGGGCCCCCTCCGACGTGCTCATCACCACGCCCGAGTCGCTGTTCCTCATCCTGACCTCCGCCGCTCGTGAGGCCCTCGCCGGAGTCGAGACGGTCATCCTCGACGAGGTCCACGCGGTGGCGGGAACCAAGCGCGGCGCGCACCTTGCCCTGTCGTTGGAGCGCCTCGACGCCCTGCTGCCACATCCGGCCCAGCGCATCGGGCTCTCAGCCACCGTGCGGCCGGTGGAGGAGGTCGCCCGCTACCTCGCCGGAGGCCGGCCGGTCGACGTCGTGCAGCCTCCGTCGACCAAGGAGTGGGACCTGCGGGTCGTCGTCCCCGTTCCCGACATGGCCGAGCTCGGTCAGCCCACCGGTGACCTGTCCGGGGCGGCAGCCGGACCGGAGCAGCGGGCCTCCATCTGGCCGCACGTCGAGGAGCGCATCGTCGACCTCGTCGCCGAGCACACCTCGACCCTGGTCTTCTCCAACAGCCGCCGCCTTGCCGAGCGCCTGACCACCCGTCTCAACGAGATCTGGGAGGAGCGCTCCGAGCCGGATGCCGCGCCGCCCGCCGCGCCCACCCGCCCTCCCGCCCAGGTCATGGCGCAGTCCGGCGCCTCGAGCGGTGCCCCGGCGGTGCTCGCCCGGGCTCACCACGGCTCGGTGAGCAAGGAGCAGCGCGCGACCATCGAGGAGGAGCTGAAGTCGGGCCGCCTGCCGGCGGTCGTGGCCACGAGCAGCCTCGAGCTCGGCATCGACATGGGTGCCGTGGACCTCGTGGTGCAGGTCGAGTCACCGCCCTCGGTCGCGTCGGGGCTGCAGCGGGTGGGCCGGGCCGGCCACCAGGTCGGGGCGGTGAGCCGCGGTGTCCTCTTCCCGAAGTTCCGTGGCGACCTGGTGCAGACGGCCGTGGTGGTCGAGCGCATGCTCGCGGGTGAGATCGAGGCCATGCGCGTGCCGGCCAACCCCCTCGACGTCCTCGCGCAGCAGGTGGTCGCGATGTGCGCCCTCGACGAGTGGAGCGTCGACGACGTGCTGGCCCTTGCCCGCCGCTCGGCCCCGTACGCCTCGCTCACCAGACCCGTGCTCGAGTCGGTGCTCGACATGCTCGCTGGTCGCTACCCCAGTGACGAGTTCGCCGAGCTGCGGGCCCGGATCACCTGGGACCGCCTCTCCGACACCCTGACCGGTCGTCGCGGCGCCCAGCGCCTGGCCGTCACCTCCGGCGGCACCATTCCCGACCGCGGGCTGTATGCCGTGTTCCTCGCCACGGGTGACGGTCCGGGCCGCCGGGTGGGCGAGCTCGACGAGGAGATGGTCTACGAGTCGCGCGTCGGCGACCTGTTCACCCTGGGCACGAGCACGTGGCGCATCGAGGACATCACGCACGACCGTGTTCTCGTGACCCCCGCGCCGGGGCTGCCGGGACGGCTGCCGTTCTGGAAGGGCGACTCCCTCGGCCGCCCGGCCGAGCTGGGACGAGCCGTGGGGGCCTTCGTCCGAGAGGTCGAGGCCCTCGGCCCGGATGCCGCTCGCACCCGGGTCATGGCAGCCGGCCTCGACGAATGGGCCGCCGACAACCTGCTCGGGTACCTTCGCGAGCAGCGCGAGGCCACCGGCCACGTGCCCGACGACCGCACGATCGTCGTCGAGCGCTTCCGCGACGAGCTCGGTGACTGGCGCGTCGCGCTCCACTCCCCGTTCGGTGCCCAGGTGCACGCGCCCTGGGCGCTCGCCGTGAGCGCCCGCCTGCGCGACCGCTTCGGCGTCGACGTGCAGGCGATGCACGGCGACGACGGCATCGTGCTGCGCCTGCCCGACCTCGAGCTCGACGAGGTCGACGGTGTGAGTGAGCGGGGAGTGGGTCGCGAGCTGCTCGACCTCGTGACGATCGAGCCCGACGACGTCCGCGGCCTGGTCACCGAGGAGATCGGCGGCTCCGCCCTGTTCGCGTCGCGCTTCCGCGAGTGCGCCGCGCGGGCCCTGCTCCTGCCACGTCGGCGCCCCGACCGCCGCCAGCCGCTGTGGCAGCAGCGCCAGCGTGCCTCGCAGCTGCTCGAGGTGGCCAGCCAGTACCCCTCCTTCCCCATCGTCCTGGAGGCCGTGAGGGAGTGCGTCCAGGACGTCTACGACGTGCCCGGCCTCGTCGACCTCATGCGCGACATCGCGTCGCGCCGGGTCACCGTCGTCGACGTCGAGAGCTCGACGCCGTCGCCGTTCGCCAAGTCGCTGCTCTTCGGCTACGTCGCCCAGTTCCTGTACGAGGGGGACTCCCCCCTGGCCGAGCGCCGGGCCGCGGCCCTGGCCCTCGACCCCAGCCTGCTCGCCGAGCTGCTCGGCACCAGCGAGGGTCTGGCCCTGCGCGACCTCCTCGACACCGAGCAGATCGCCCGCACGGAGGCAGAGCTGCAGCGCCTCACCCCCGAGCGGGCCGCCCGCGACGGCGACGACGTCCTCGACCTCCTGCGCTCGCTCGGCCCGCTGTCGACCGACGGCATCCTCGCCCGCTGCCGCGAGGGCACGAGCGGCGCCGACGTCGAGGACTGGCTCACCGGCCTGGAGGGGTCGCGACAGGTCATCCCCGTGCGCGTGGCCGGGGAGGAACGGTGGTCGGCCATCGACGACGCCTCGCGCCTGCGCGACGCGCTCGGGGTGTCGCTTCCTCCCGGTGTGCCCCAGACCTTCCTGGAGCCGGTTCCCGACCCGCTCGGTGACCTCGTCGCCCGCTACGCCCGCACCCACGTGCCCTTCCACGTCGTCGAGGTCGCGCGCGCCTACGGCCTCGGGACTGCCGTGGCGTCCACCGCCCTCGCCCGGCTCGTGGCCAGCGGCCGCGTCGTCGAGGGCGAGCTGCTCCCCACGGGGGGCGGCGCCACGGAGTTCTGCGACGCGGAGGTGCTGCGGATGCTGCGGCGCCGCTCGCTCGCGGCGCTGCGCGCCGAGGTCGAGCCGGTCACCCCCGTCGAGCTGTCGCGCTTCCTGCAGGACTGGCAGGGCGTGGGTGGCCGGCTGCGCGGGCGCGAGGGGCTCGTCAGGGTCGTCGAGCAGCTGAGCGGTGCCGTCCTGCCGGCGAGCGCCCTGGAGTCCCTCGTGCTGACGACGAGGGTGGCCGACTACTCGCCCGGGATGCTCGACGAGCTGATGGCGACCGGTGAGGTCCTCTGGTGCGGCCACGGGTCCCTCCCCGGCGACGACGGGTGGATCTCGCTCCACCTCTCCGACTCGGCGCACCTGACCCTGCCGGGCCCCGACCCCGAGCGAGTACCGAGCGACGACGGCATCGCGGTCCTCGACGCCCTGGCCGGCGGGGGCGCCCACTTCTTCCGCACCCTCTCCGACCAGATCGGGTCCACCGACGACGAGGCCTTGGCGGCGACCCTCTGGGACCTCGTCTGGGCGGGGCGCGTCACCGGCGACACCTTCGCCCCCGTGCGGGCGCTGCTCGCCGGAGGTCGCACCGCCCATCGCCGCACGGCATCCGGCCCGCGACGAAGCCGGTACGCCGGTCGTCGGGGTCCGCTCGGCGGCCTGGGTGCCGCACCCGTCCGGCCCTCGCTGCCGAGCCGGTCCGGCCCGCCCCGGGTGGCGGGGCGGTGGTCGCTCCTGCCGCCGGTCGAGCTCGACCCGACGCTTCGGGCCTACGCCACGGCAGAGCTGCTCCTCGATCGGCACGGGGTGCTGACCCGTGGCGCCACCGCGGCCGAGGACGTCCCCGGCGGCTTCGCGGCGATCTACCGCGTGCTCGCCCGGGCAGAGGAGGCCGGGCGCGTGCGCCGGGGCTACTTCGTCGAGGGGCTCGGCGCCTCGCAGTTCGGCACCACCGGCGCTGTCGACCGCCTGCGCACTGGCGCGGGTCCCGTCGGACGCTCGCGAGGCGACCGGCCGGGCCCCACGAGCGCGGCGGTCGTCCTCGCTGCCAGCGACCCGGCCAACCCCTACGGGGCGGCGCTCCCCTGGCCGGAGCGCGCGGTCGACCCGTCCGACGGTGCGACCTGACCATCCCACCGACAAGCGCCGCCGCCACCAGCCCGGTCGCAGGGCCGGCGCCGTGGTGGTCCTCGTCGACGGCGAGCTCGTCCTCTACGTCGAGCGGGGCGGCCGGACGCTGCTGACCTACCGCGACGACCCCGCTCTGCTGACCGTGGCGGCGACCGCTCTGGCCCACTCCGTGCGGCGTGGCTCCCTTGGCCGGGTCACCGTCGAGAAGGCCGACGGCGGACCGCTCCTCGGCTCGGGACACCCGGTTGTCGCGGCCCTCGAGGAGGCCGGCTTCCACCTCACGCCGCGCGGTCTGCGGATCCGGCGGTGACGACCGGTGCCCGAGGGTGACACCGTCCACCGGACCGCCGACCGGCTGCACCGCGCCCTCGCCGGACGGGTCGTCGAACGGGTCGAGCTGCGCTGGCCCTCGGTGCCCGACGTCGACCTGGCGGGTTCGCACACCCTGGAGGTCGTCGCCCGCGGCAAGCACCTCCTCCACCGCTTCGACACCGGTGCGACGCTGCACACGCACCTGCGCATGGAGGGGCAGTGGCGCGTCGAGCACCCCGGGCCGCCGACCCGTCGGGCGCTTCGGCGCCCGGACGTCCGCGCCGCCGTGCTCACCGACGAGTGGTCCGCCGTGGGCCTGCGGCTCGGCATGCTTGATCTCGTGCCCACGACCGGCGAGCACGACCTCGTCGGCCACCTCGGGCCCGACGTGCTCGGTCCCGACTGGAACGTCCAGCTCGCGGCTGAGCGGGTGACGGCATACCCGGGCTCGATCGGTGACGCCCTGCTGGACCAGCGGGTGCTCGCCGGGGTCGGCACGTTCTGGGCGAGCGAGCTGCTCTTCCTCGAGCGCCTCCCGCCGTGGATGCCGGCCCACCAGGTGGGAGGCGAGGCGGTGGTCCGGCTGCTGCAGCGCCTGCACCGGCTGATGGACCTCGCTCGGCGCACCGGCTGGCAGGCGAGCACCGGGGTCCAGCGCTCCGGTGACGAGGCCTACGTGCACGCACGGTCCGGCCGGCCCTGCCGACGCTGCGGGGACACCGTGCGGGTCGCCCTGACCGGTGCGGCGCCGAGGCAGCGCACACTCTTCTCGTGCCCAACGTGCCAGGGCGGGCTGGCGCCCACCGACGACGGCCGGGCTCAGCGGCCCCTCGGGTCTGGCGGACCCGGTGCCTACCGCACCCGCGGGTGAGGCGGTGACGTCAGGCCGCGGAGGCGGAGACCGACTCGCCGGAGCGAGCCGCACCCACCGGCAGGGTCACCGGCGCGGTGAGGGTCTCGACCCGCTCGACCCGCTCGCTGACCAGGCCCAGAACCTCCGACAGGGTGAGGCCCAGGCCGGTGCACACGGCGGCGAGCAGCTCGGAGGAGGCCTCCTTCGTGCCTCGCTCGAGCTCGCTGAGGTAACCCAGGGAGACCGAGGCCGACGCCGCGACGTCGCGAAGGGTCCGCCCCTGGCCCTGGCGGATCTCGCGCAGGACCTCGCCGAGCTCGTTCCGAAGCAGGATCACGGCGCCTCCTCTCGCTCCTCGTGGTGCACGTGCCGTACTTCCCGTCCACCGTACCCCGCGCCGCCGATGTCGTCGCGGAGGTTCTGCAGACCCCGCTCGGCCAGGTGAAGGGCCGCCCGGACGCTGGCCGAGCGGATCTCCGGTCGGTCGCCGGTGAACGCATACCGCTCCACGAGGATTCCCCACGGGCCGGCGGCGGCGGCGAAGACGGTGCCGACGGGCATCCCGTCGGCCTGATCAGGACCCGCCACGCCGGTGGTGGCCAGCCCGACGTCGCACCGCAGCACTCGACGGGCACCATCGGCCAGCTGGCGCGCCACCTCTGCGCGAACCGCACCCTCGCGCCTGAGCAGCTCCGGGTCGACGCCCAGGACCAAGGCCTTGAGGTCGCTCGCGTAGGCGACCACACCGCCGCGCACGACGGTGGACGCCCCGGGCACGCTCGTGAGCGCGGCGCACACCAGACCGCCCGTCAGTGACTCGGCTGTGCCGACGGTCAGGCCCGCCTGTCGGAGCCGGCTCACGACCTCCGCAGCCACCGCCGACGTCCCGGTCATGCTCGGGTGCGGCCCTCGCGGGTCGCGGCCCGTGCTGCGCGCTCGGCACGCGCAGCCCGCTTGCGCATCGCGCGCTCGCTGGTGCGCCGCAGGCGCAGCGCCTGGACCAGGTAGTCCACGCCGGTGACCACGGTGACGACCACCGCCGCGCCCAGGGAGAGCGCGGCGACCCAGTCCCAGAGCTCCGGCACCGGGAGCGTCCACCGCGGCATCACGTAGAACCCGATGCCGACGGTCTGGAGCAGGGTCTTGAGCTTGCCGCCCCGCCCGGCCGCCATGACACCGTGGCGGATCACCCAGAACCGGACCGCGGTGATACCCCACTCGCGGACGAGGACCAGTGCGGTCACCCACCACCAGACCTCGCCGATGGCCGAGAGACCCACGAGCGCCATCGTGACCAGCGCCTTGTCGGCGATCGGGTCGGCGACCTTGCCGAAGTTGGTGACGAGCCCGCGGCTGCGCGCCAGGTCACCGTCGATCCGGTCGGTCAGCATGGCCACGGAGAAGACGCCGAAGGCAGCCCACCGGTAGCCGGCCGAGCCGCCACCGTCGACGAGCAGGAGCCAGCCGAACACGGGGACGAGAAGCAGCCGGAACACCGTGAGGTAGTTCGCGATGTTCCAGGCGCTGGGGCCCGTGGTGGGGACCACCGGGCTGGCCGGGTCGATGCCCGCACGGTAGGGGTCGGTGGCCCTGCCCTCCGCGAGGGGCCCGGGGCGGACCGGCCGGACCGGCTTGTCGCTCATCGCGCCTCAACCACCAGGTCCACCCCCACGGCATCGACGACGACGGCGTCCACGAACGAGCCGGCCGCGACCGGGAGGGCGCCCGACGACCCCCGCAGCAGGCACACCCCGTCGACGTCCGGCCCCTGGTGCTCGGCGCGTCCCACCGCGACGCCTGGATCCTCGTCGTCGTGCTCGTCCACGAGGACCACCACCTGCTCGCCGACCCGCTCGGCCGCTCGCTGTGCGGTGAGCTGCTCGACGAGGGCGGTCACGCGCTCCACGCGCTCGGCCACGACCTCCTCGGGCAGCTTGCCGTCCAGCCCCTCGGCCTCGGTCCCGTCCTCGTCGGAGTAGCCGAACACCCCCACGACGTCGAGCCGCGCGTGCGTGAGGAACCGCTCGAGCTCGCCGACGTCCGCGTCGGTCTCACCGGGAAAGCCGACGATGACGTTGCTGCGGACCCCGGCCTGCGGCTCCCGCTCCCTGACCCGTCCCACGAGGTCGAGGAACGCCTCGGTGCCACCGAACCGACGCATCCGGCGCAGCACCGGCGTCGAGGCGTGCTGGAACGACAGGTCGTACCACGGCATGACGCCCGGGGTGGTCGCCATCGCCTCGAGCAGCCCGGGCCGCACCTCGGCCGGCTGGAGGTAGGAGACCCGCACCCGCGCGACGCCCTCGACCGCGCAGAGCTCCGGGAGCAGCTTCTCCAGGAGGGCGAGGTCACCGAGGTCCTTGCCGTAGGAGGTGGAGTTCTCGCTCACGAGGAGGAGCTCGCTGACACCGGTCGAGCCCAGCCAGCGCGCCTCGGTCAGGACGTCGGTCGGGCGCCGCGACACGAACGACCCCCGGAACATCGGGATGGCGCAGAACGAGCACCGCCGGTCGCATCCGCTGGCGATCTTCAGCGGCGCCCACGGCCGGTCGTCGAGCCGGGCCCTGACGACGTCCCCGGCCGTGTTCCCGTGACCCGGCAGCGCCACGCCGGCCGCCGCGCCCGCCCGGTCGAGCGGGGTGAGGGGCAACAGGGCCCGTCGGTCCGACGGCACGTGGGAGGCCACCGTCTCACCGTCGAGCACCGCTCGCAGGTGGGTGGACATGTCGCGGTACGAGTCGAACCCAAGGACGGCGTCGGCATCCGGCAGCGCGTCGGCGAGGTCCCGGCCGTAGCGTTCGGCGAGGCAGCCGACCGCCACGACGGCCCGCGTGCGTCCGCTCTCCTTGAGGTCGGCCGCCTCGAGGAGCGTGTCGATCGAGTCCTTCTTCGCCTGCTGGACGAACCCGCACGTGTTGACGAGTGCGACGTCGGCATCGGCCGCGTCGTCGACGAGCGTCCAGCCATCCGCGGCGAGGCGGCCGGCGAGCTCCTCGGAGTCCACCTCGTTGCGGGTGCACCCGAGGGTCACCAGCGCGACGCTGCCGCGGGCGGACGTGGTCATGTCCGTCACTCTAGTTGGGCGCGGTGGCCGCATCGCTCGGCCCGAGTAGGGTCTGCGCATGCCCACGGACACGCTCGGCCGGATGCGCGCGCTCCTCGCCGAGCACGTCCTCGTGGACGGACACAACGACCTCCCCTGGGAGGCCCGGGAACGGGCCGGCTACGACTGGGACCGGCTCGACCTGTCCGGAGCCCTTCCGACCCACACCGACCTCCCGCGGTTGCGGGCGGGCGGCGTCGGCGCCCAGTTCTGGTCGGTGTTCGTGCCTGCCCACCTGCAGGGGGAGTCCGCCGTCACTGCCACGCTGGAGCAGGTGGATGCCGTGCACGCGATGACCGCGCGGTACCCCGCCGATCTGGCGCTGGCCACGTCTGCCGCCGACGTGGCGACAGCCCGTGCCGGCGGTCGGATCGCCTCGCTCATGGGCGCGGAGGGCGGGCACAGCATCGGCTGCTCGCTCGGGGCGTTGCGCATGCTGTTCGCGCTGGGCGTGCGCTACCTCACCCTCACGCACAACCACAACGTGCCGTGGGCCGACTCGGCGACCGACGAACCGGTGCTCGGGGGCCTGTCCCCCTTCGGGCAGGAGGTGGTGCGCGAGATGAACCGGCTCGGCATGCTCGTCGACCTCTCCCACGTCTCGGCGGAGACGATGGGCGACGCCCTCGACGTCACCGAGGCGCCGGTCATGTTCTCCCACTCCTCGGCGCGCGCGGTGTGCGACCACCCGCGGAACGTGCCGGATGCCGTGCTGGAGCGGCTGCCGTCCAACGGCGGCCTGTGCATGGTCACCTTCGTCCCGCGCTTCGTGTCCCAGGCGGTGCGCGACTGGGACCACGAGGCATCCGAGGCCGCCACCGCCGAGGGGATCGACCTCGAGGACGACACGCAGTATGACCCCTTCGTTGCGCGACGCCGACTCGCCCTCGGGTCACCGGTGGCGACGCTCGACGACGTCGTCGCCCACTGTGACCACGTCCGCGAGGTGGCCGGCATCGAGCACATCGGCCTCGGCGGCGACTACGACGGCGTCGACGTCCTGCCCAGCGGGCTGGACGACGTGAGCTGCTATCCCCGGTTGCTGGCAGCCCTCGCGGACCGGGGCTGGGGCGACGCCGACCTCGTCGCCCTGGCGGGCGGGAACGCGTTGCGCGTGCTCGGCGCCGCCGAGGATCGTGCTCGGGAGATCCAGGGTGGCCGAGGCCCGAGCCTGGCGCGCATCGAGGACCTCGACGGTCCATTGCCATCCGGCTGAGCGGACGTCACTGTCGGGCGCGCATCACGGTGAGCGCGACGAGGCGGGAGATGACCATGGCGACATACATGACGCCGGCGAGCTGCTCGACGGTGCAGACCGCCCGGGCCTCCGGCCGGATCGGCACCACGTCGGAAAGGCCGACGCTCGTGAGCTGGGCGGCCGAGAGGTATATGAGCTCCAGGAACGTGCGCTGACCCGGCCCGTCGAACGACGTGAACGAGTTGGGATAGAGCTCCTGGATGGCGAGGAAGACGTACGCGAAGGCGAACACCAGCACGGTGAAGCAGGCTCCGACGGCGAAGAGCTCGTCCTTGGTCACCCAGGCGTCCTCGAACATGTACGAGATGAGCGCATAGGCCGTGTAGAAGTAGAAGACCGCGAGGAAGGCGTGCGCGAGGGCGACGATCGCCGCCCTGCTGTCGACGAGGCTCCAGACCTCGAACACCGCGGCGGGCAGCGCCAGGGCCAGGGAGAGCCAGGTGAGAGCAGGGGTGCTGCGGACCGTGAACACCGCCGTGATGAGAGCGGAGAGGCTGAGCAGCGAGATGACCGCCCGCCCCCAGTCCGAGGACTCCAGCGCAGGGAGCAGGAGGATGACGAGGATCTGCACGGTGAGCAGGAAGGCCGACGGCTGCTTGCGCAGCGTCGCCCTCCACCGGGCGGCACGGGACGGAGGTTCCTTGAGTTCCTCCCACATCAGGGTCATGGGGACACTCTAGAAGTCACCGCCGACCGGCGAAGGAGTCACCGCCGACCGGTGAGCTCCCACGCGTCCTCCCCGCCGTCGACGTCTCCGACCTCCGGGTCCTCGGCCAAGGGGTCCCGCTGGTAGGCGATGACCGGCACCTCGGAGGTGTCGTCGGTGGAGTCCTGCGTCACCGGTGCGCCGGCGCCTCCCACGTCGTCCACACGTCGGTCGGCGGCCGCGTCGAAGGGGACGTCCCCGGCATCCTCGGGGTCCTCGCCACGGAGCAGCGCGAGGGTGGTGGGCAGGTCGTCGGGTTTCACGAGCACGTCGCGCGCCTTGGAGCCCTCCGACGGGCCGACGACTCCACGCGACTCCAGGAGGTCCATGAGCCGTCCGGCCTTGGCGAACCCGACCCGCAGCTTGCGCTGGAGCATCGAGGTCGAGCCGAACTGCGTCGTCACGACGAGCTCGGTGGCCTGGAGCAGCAGGTCGATGTCGTCGCCGATGTCGTCGTCGACCTGCTTCCTCGGCGCGCTCACCGTCACGTCGTCGCGGTAGCTGGGGCGCAGCTGCTCGGTGACGTGCTTGACGACGGCGTGGATCTCCGACTCGGTCACCCAGGCGCCCTGGACGCGCATCGGCTTGCTCGCCCCCATCGGCAGGAACAGCGCGTCACCCTGGCCGATGAGCTTCTCGGCCCCCGGCTGGTCGAGGACCACCCGCGAGTCGGTGACGCTCGAGGTGGCGAACGCCATCCTCGAGGGGACGTTGGCCTTGATCAGCCCGGTGACCACGTCGACGCTCGGGCGCTGCGTGGCCAGCACGAGGTGGATGCCGGCCGCACGCGCCAGCTGGGTGATCCGGACGATCGACTCCTCGACGTCGCGCGGGGCGACCATCATGAGGTCGGCCAGCTCGTCGACGACGACGAGCAGGTAGGGGTAGGGGGTCAGCACGCGCTGCGACCCGGGCAGCGGGGCCACCGTGCCGCTCTTGACCGCCTTGTTGAACTCGTCGACGTGCTTGAACCCGAAGGCGGCCAGGTCGTCGTAGCGGGTGTCCATCTCGCGCACCACCCACTGGAGCGCCTCGGCGGCCTTCTTCGGGTTGGTGATGATCGGGGTGATGAGGTGCGGGATGCCCTCGTACGCCGTGAGCTCGACCCGCTTGGGGTCCACGAGCACGAGGCGCACCTCCTCGGGCGTCGCCCGCATGAGGATGGAGGTGATCATGGAGTTGACGAAGCTCGACTTCCCCGCGCCGGTCGCGCCGGCGACGAGCAGGTGCGGCATCTTCGCCAGGTTGGCGACGACGTAGCCGCCCTCGACGTCCTTGCCGACGCCCATGACCATCGGGTGCTCGGTACCTCGGGCGACCTGGCTGCGCAGCACGTCGCCGAGGCTGACCTTCTCGCGGTCCAGGTTGGGGATCTCGATGCCGATGGCCGACTTGCCGGGGATGGGGCTGAGGATGCGGACGTCGGCCGAGGCCACGGCGTACGCGATGTTCTTCGAGAGGGCGGTGACCCGCTCGACCTTGATGCCGGGGCCGAGCTCCACCTCGTAGCGGGTCACCGTGGGCCCCCGGCTGAAGCCGGTCACCTGGGCGTCGATCTCGAACTGGTCGAGGACCGTCGTCAGCGACTCGACGACCCTGTCGTTCGCGGCGCTGCGGGACCTGTGCGGGCTCCCGGGCTCGAGGATCGCGGCATCCGGCAGTGTGTACGTGACGTCCCCTGCGAGCGACAGCTGCTCGACGCGCTGTGGCAGCGGCGTGGTGGGCGGCGCCTCGAGCGGCACACGCTCGGGAACGGGACCTCGGGCCGCCGGCCCGCCGACCGCGGTCGCCTCACCGCCGGCGCCACCGGCTGGGACGGCGGAGGCCGGTCGCCGCTGACCCGGGCGCAGGCGTCTGCCGGTGACCGGATCGACGAGTGCGGCCTGCTCGAACGCCTCGTCGCCCACCCTGGGGCCGTCCGCGTCGAGGGCCCCCCGGCGCGGGCGGCGGCGACCCGTCGCAGCGTCGGGCGCGGAGCCGTCGGCGGGCGGCGCCGCGGCGTGACCGGTGAGGCGGTCGACCACGCCGCGCAGCCGTTGCGGCACCTGGTGCAGCGGGGTGGCGGTGCTGACGAGAAGGCCGAAGAGGCCGAGCAGGAGCAGCAGCGGCACGGTGCCGTAGACCGAGACGGCTGCCTCGAGCGGACTGGAGGCCAGGAAGCCCAGGATGCCGCCCGCCGCCCGCATGCCGTCAGCCCCCTCGGGCGGGGTGGGGATGCCGGCGGCCACGTGGGTGAGGCCGCACGCGGCGAACGCCAGGGCGGTCGTCCCCACCGCCGCTCGGGAGGTCGTCGCCTCGTCCTGGGGGGCACGCAGCATCCGGACGCCGAACGCGAGGAGCACGAGGGGGACGGCGTAGCCGACCTTGCCGAAGGTGCCCGCGACGACGGCGTGGACGACGGTGCCGACGGCTCCCGGCATCCCCCACCACTCACGCGCGGCCACGACGACGGCCAGCGCGACGAGGAGCAGCCCGATGCCGTCGCGGCGGTGTTCCGGCTCGAGGTCGCGGCCGGTGTCGCCGACCTTGCGCGCGACCGCGCCGGTGGCGTGGGCGAGAGCCATCCAGGTGTTCTGCACGGCGCGCAGCGGAAGGGGCAGCCCCCGGGAGCGGGCCGTGCGTGAGCCGCGACCCGAGCGCGCCGAGGGTCGCCGGTTCGCCGGACGCGTGGACGCCGTGCGGCCGCGCGACGAGGAGGACGTACGAGTCGCCATGGCCGCAGGCTACGCGACAGTCACACAGGACTCACGCGTCACACGCGGACCAGCGCGGGCTTCCTTGGTCAGGCCTCGATGACCATCGGGATGATCATCGGGCGGCGACGGATCTTCCGCCCGACCCAGCCGCCGACCGAGCGGCGGATCACCTGCTGGAGCTGGTAGGTGTCCGTGACCCCTTGGGCGGTCGCCTCGTCGAGGGCCCGGACGAGCTGCGGCATGACGTCGTCGAACACCACCTCGTCCTCGACGAAACCACGCGCCATGATCTCCGGGCCGGCGACCACCTTGCCGGTCATGGAGTCGACGACCACGGTGACCGAGATGAAACCTTCGTCGCGCAGGATGCGGCGGTCCTTGAGCAGGCCCTCGTCCGCCTCGCCCACGGACGCACCGTCGACGTAGACGTAGCCCGCCGGGACGGCGCCGGCGACCGACACCCTGCCGTCGACCAGGTCGACGACGACTCCGTCCTCGACGACGACGACGTGGTCGCGGGGCACGCCGGTCGCGACCGCCAGCTCGGCGTTCGCCACGAGGTGGCGCCACTCGCCGTGGACGGGCATGACGTTGCGCGGCTGCACGATGTTGTAGCAGTACAGGAGCTCGCCGGCGCTCGCGTGACCCGAGACGTGGACCTTGGCGTTGCCCCTGTGGACGACGTTGGCGCCCAGGCGCATCAGCCCGTTGATCACCCGGTAGACCGCGTTCTCGTTGCCCGGGATGAGGGAGGACGCGAGGAGCACGGTGTCACCGCGCCCCACGTCGATCCGGTGGTCGCGGTTCGCCATCCGCGAGAGCGCCGCCATCGGCTCGCCCTGGCTTCCGGTGCAGATGAGGACGATCTGGTCGTCGCGCAGGTCGTCGAGCCGCTTGACGTCGACGAGGACTCCGTCGGGCACGTGGAGGTAGCCGAGCTCGGCGGCGATGCCCATGGTGCGCACCATCGAGCGGCCCACCATGGCGACCTTGCGCCCGGCCCTCTCCGCGGCGTCGAGCACCTGCTGCACGCGGTGGATGTGCGACGAGAAGCAGGCCACGATGATCCGGCGCTCGGCGTGCCGGAAGACCTTGTCGACCGCCGAGGAGATGTCCCGCTCGGGGGTCGTGAAACCCGGGACCTCGGCGTTGGTGGAGTCGGTGAGGAAGAGGTCGATGCCCTCCTCGCCGAGCCGGGCGAAGGCGCGCAGGTCGGTGAGCCGGCCGTCGAGCGGCAGCTGGTCCATCTTGAAGTCGCCGGTGTGCAGCAGCGTGGCCCCGGAGGTGCGCACCGCCACGGCGAGCGCGTCGGGGATCGAGTGGTTGACCGCCACGAACTCGCAGTCGAAGTGGCCGAGCCGCTCGCGGTCGCCCTCACGGACCCCGAGGGTGTAGGGCCGGATGCGGTGCTCCTTGAGCTTGGCCTCGACGAGGGCGAGGGTGAGCTGGGACCCGACGAGCGGCAGGTCCGGCTTGAGCCGCAGGAGGTAGGGGACCGCCCCGATGTGGTCCTCGTGACCGTGGGTGAGCACGACCGCCTGGATGGCGTCGAGCCGGTCCTTGAGGTACTCGAAGTCCGGGAGGATGAGGTCGATGCCGGGGTGGTGGTCGTCTGGGAACAGCACGCCGCAGTCGATGACGAGCAGCTGCCCGCGGTGCTCCACCACGGTCATGTTGCGCCCGATCTCGCCGAGGCCGCCGAGCGGGACGATGCGCACACCGCCGTCCGCGAGCGGCCCCGGGAGGTCGAGCTCGGGGTGGGGGTGGCT
Source organism: uncultured Actinomycetota bacterium (assembly GCA_963763015.1). Lineage (GTDB taxonomy): Bacteria > Actinomycetota > Actinomycetes > Actinomycetales > Dermatophilaceae > Fodinibacter. Next base: position 98,975 of record CAVXML010000004.1, read on the forward strand.
CATCGGGTGGGCAGCGTCGCGAGGGCCGAGCGCAGCAGCTCCAGGTGCTCCGGTGGTGACTCCACGAGCGGTAGGCGGACCGTGGCCGAGTCGATGACACCGAGCTCGACCAGCGCCGCCTTCGCCATGATGGCCCCCTGTGAGGTGGTCATGATCGCCTCCACCACCGCGATGAGCGCGGTGTGGATGCGGCGGGCCTCGGCGAGGTCGCCCCGGTCGACCGCTGCGACCATCGCGGCGTACTGCTCGCCGGCGACGTGGCCGACGACCGACACCACGCCGGTGGCGCCGAGCGCGAGGAGCGGCAGGTTGACCTCGTCCGCCCCGCTGAACCACAGCAGGTCCGTCGCGGCCATGACCGTGGTGGACGCCCAGAGGTCACCCTTGGCGTCCTTGACGGCCCGGATGTGGGGGTGCTCGGCCAGGGTGACCAGCGTGTCGGTGGTGAACGGGATGCCGGTGCGCGCCGGGATGTCGTACAGCATGACCGGCAGGTCGGTCGTGTCGGCGACCGCCCGGCAGTGGGCCACGAGGCCCGCCTGCGTGGGCTTGTTGTAGTACGGGGAGACGAGCAGCAGGGCGTCCGCTCCGGCCCGGGCGGCGCGCCCGGCCATGTCGACCGCGTGGCGGGTGTCGTTGGACCCGACGCCGGCGACCACCGCAGCGCGGTCGCCCGCACGGTCCTTGACCCGGCGCACGAGCGCGATGCTCTCGTCGGTCGTCAGGGTGGCCGACTCGCCGGTCGTGCCGTTGACGACGATGCCGTCGTGACCGGTCGCGAGGAGGTGGTCGACGAGCGAGTCGGTGCCCTTGTCGTCGACCTCGCCGCCCTCGGACATGGGGGTCACCATCGCGGTGAGGACACGACCGAAGGGGGAGCTCGTCATGCGCCAAGGGTAGTGCGTCGACGGCGATAGGCTCCCGACGTGCGCCAGTACCTCGACCTGCTCGACCACGTCATGACCACGGGCGTCGACAAGGGCGACCGCACCGGCACGGGCACCCGGAGCGTCTTCGGGTACCAGATGCGCTTCGACCTCACCGAGGGCTTCCCGGTCGTCACGACGAAGCGGCTGCACCTGCGCTCGATCATCGGCGAGCTGCTGTGGTTCCTCCGCGGCGAGACCAACGTGCGCTGGCTGCAGGAGCGCGGTATCACGATCTGGGACGAGTGGGCCGACGAGCGCGGTGACCTGGGCCCGGTCTACGGGCACCAGTGGCGATCCTGGCCGACGCCCGACGGTCGCCGCGTCGACCAGATCGTCGGTGTCATCGAGGCGATCCGCACAAACCCGGACTCGCGTCGCCACGTCGTCTCGGCCTGGAACGTCGCCGACGTGGACCGGATGGCGCTGCCGCCGTGCCACACGATGTTCCAGTTCTACGTGCGGCCCGCCGACGACGGCGGGGCGGCCTTCCTCGACTGCCAGCTCTACCAGCGTTCCGCCGACATCTTCCTCGGAGTGCCGTTCAACATCGCTTCCTACGCGCTCCTCCTGACGATGGTGGCGCAGCAGACCGACCTGCGTCCGGGCCACTTCGTCCACACCCTCGGTGACGCGCACCTGTACTCGAACCACGTCGAGCAGGCCCGCCTGCAGCTGTCCCGCGACCCGATGCCCCTCCCGGCGGTCGTGGTGGCACGCCGGCAGAGCATCGACGCCTACGACCTCGACGACGTCGAGCTCGTCGGCTACCGGGCGCACCCGTCGATCAAGGCGCCGATCGCGGTCTGAGGAGGCGCCATGACCCGGATCACCCTCATCGCGGCGGTGGCGCGCAACGGCGTGATCGGCGCCGAGGGGGGCCTGCCGTGGCACCTCCCGGACGACCTCGCGCACTTCAAGGCGACGACCGTCGGGCACCCCCTCGTCATGGGGCGCCGGACGTTCGAGTCCATCCGCCGGGTGCTGCCGGGGCGACGGACGATCGTCGTGACCCGTGACCCGACCTGGCACCACGCCGGTGTGGAGACGGCCCACTCCTTCGCCGAGGCGGTCTCGCTGGCCGGGCCGGCCGACGAGGTGTTCGTCGCCGGGGGCGCGCAGATCTACGCGGAGGCGCTCCCCTTCGCCCACCGCATGCTCATCACCGAGGTCGACGCCGAGCCGGAGGGCGACACCCACTTCCCCCCGTGGTCGCGCGCGTCGTGGCTCGAGGAGTCACGGGAGGACCACGACGGGTGGTCCCGGGTCGTCTACGAGCGCGTCCGCTCCTGAGGAGCCTCCTGCCCTGGCCTCGCGGCCACTGATACTGTCCCCGCGTGACTGGGCACGGCACACACCCCTGGCGACCGACGCCCTCCCCGGGGCGGCGGCAGGAGCGGACGGCCACGGCGAGGCATGGTTCGAGGGACGCGTCCGGACGCTGCCGGTGGAGACCCACGTCGACGACCGGGGGTGGCTCGCGGCCATCGACTTCGACGCTGTGGGGTTCGACGTGACGAGGGCCTTCGTGGTCGGGTCCGGGCACGGCATCTCGCGCGGCGGCCACGGCCACCGAGCGGGCCGTCAGCTCCTGTCGCTGGCCTCGGGCCGGGTCCGGGTCGACCTCCGGTGGCGGGAGCACTCGGCATCCGTCGTCCTGTCCGGCGATCGCCGCTTCCTGCTCGTCGAGCCCGGCGTCTGGGCCAGCCAGACCTACCTCGACCACGACTCCAGCCTCGTCGTCTTCTGCGACACGCCCTACGACCCCGACGACTACCTTCGCGACGGCGACCCGGGGTGGTGAGGTCCGGGCGGGTCGCCGTCCTGGGAGCCGGGATCATGGGCTGCTGCCTGGCGCTGAACCTGGCCCGCTCCGGCGTCGACGTCACGCTGGTCGACCAGAAGGCAGCGCCCATGGAGGGCGCCAGTCGCTGGAACGAGGGCAAGATCCACCTCGGGTACCTCTACGGCGCCGACCCGACCCTGGGCACGACCCGGCACATCCTCACCGGGGGCCTGCGTTTCGGCGTCGAGCTCGGTCGCCTCCTCGGCGTGGACCTGACCGGACACTCCACAGCGGACGACGACCTCTACCTCATCCACCGCGACTCGGTCGTCGACCTGCCCGCCGTGCGGGCACAGTTCGAGGCGGTGGACGACCTCGTCCGGGAGCATCCCGACGCCGGCGGCTACCTCGTCGACGTCACGAGGGCGACGGCCGTCGAGATGCGACGGGCCGACCTCGAGGGGCTCGCCGGACCTGCCGTCGTCGGGGCCTTCCGTGTGCCCGAGCGGTCGGTGCAGACGGGCTGGCTCGCGGACCAGCTCGCCGCGGCCGTCGTGGCGGAGCCACGGATCACTCTCCGGATGGGCACCCGCGTCGTGCGGGTCGGCCAGGAGCAGGCGGACCGGGTGCGCGTCGTCGGCGAACCGCAGTTCGCCGAGGACTTCGACGTGGTGGTGAACGCCCTGTGGGAGGGTCGGCTGGCGATCGACGTCACCGCGGGGCTGGAGCCTGACCACGTGTGGTCGCACCGCTTCCGACGGTGCGCCTTCGTGCGGACTCGTGAGGTCGTCGACGTACCGAGCGCCATCGTGGCCGTTGGCCCCTTCGGGGACGTGAAGAACTACAACGGACGGGACTTCTACCTCTCGTGGTACCCCCTCGGCCTCGTGGCCGAGGGCTCGGAGGTCGCACCTCCGGAACCGGTTCCCCTGAGCGACCGAGGGGCCGAGGCCTTCACCCACGAGCTGCGTCAGGCGTTGGAGGGCCTGATGCCGAGGGTGGGTGAGGTCTTCGATGCCGCTGCCAGCACGGTCGTCGAGGGCGGCTACGTCTTCGCCCGGGGGCAGGGGTCGATCGGCGACCCACGCTCCACGCTGCACCGGCGGGATGCGTTCGGTGTCACCCGGCTCGGCAACTACGTCTCCGTCGACACGGGCAAGTACTCGACGGCGCCCTGGATGGCTCGCCTCACCGCAGCCCAGGTCGCCGACTCGCTGTGACCGCCCGTGACCACCCGTGACCACCGGTGACCGCCGGTGAACGACCCAGATCGGAGGCCCGTGGCTGACAGCCCCGACCCGACCAGCGAGGCGAACGTCCCGCTGGTGAGCGCACTGGTGCCCACCTACAACGCCGCGGCATTCGTGGAGGCGACGCTCGAGAGCCTCGCGAAGCAGACCTGGCCGCGTCTGGAGATCCTCATCGGGGACGACGCGTCGACCGACGGGACGATGGCGCTGCTGGAGTCCTTCGCCGCCGCCCACCACAACGTGCGCCTCCTGCGCCGAACCGAGAACCTCGGCTGGCTGCGGAACTCCAACGACCTCATGGAGCAGGCCGCCGGTGAGTTCCTCTTCTTCGCCTTCCACGACGACACCGTGGCGCCGACGTACGTCGAGGAGCTCGCCACCGTCCTCGTGGAGCGGCCCGAGGTCCTCCTGGCCTACAGCGACATGACCGTCTCGGAGGTGGGCGGGCCCGGCGAGCTGCAGGTCTTCGACGACCTGACGACCACGAGCACGGCACTGCAGCGCGGCATCGTCATGGCGGGCCGGCGCAAGAACTGGTGGGTACCCAACCGGGGCCTCTTTCGCGCAAGCGCCTACCGCGCCGTCGGTGGCCTTCGCCCCAACGACGCCGGGGAGTACTCCGCCGACTGGACGTGGCTCCTCGCGCTGGCACTGCGAGGGCCCTTCGGGAGGGTGCCGAAGGTGCTGTGCGACAAGCACTACACAGCGAACAGCCTGAGCAAGACGTGGCCGCACGATGCCACCCAGCAAGCGGCGCTTCGCAGGGCCGGACGCGAGGAGGTTCGGCGCAGCCCGCTCTCACGGCCTGCGAAGCTTGTGCTGTCCGCGCACCTGTCGGGGTGGCGCGGCTGGGTGCCGGCACCACTGCGTCATCTCGTGAGGGCGTCGGCGCAGCGTCTCGTGCGCGGCTGACCGGCTGACCGGCCGCCCTAGTCAGCTGGCCCGCGAGGCACCTCCCCGACGGCGATCGCCGGCTGGATGAGGCTGCCGAGCCACACCCTGCCCTGGTGCTCCCGGACACCCGTGGCCAGGTGCCAGTCGGTCGGGTCGAACTCGAGGTCGTGCACGGTGTTGCCGACCGAGTCCAACGCCAGGACCCGGGCCGTGTGCTTCGGCTCCGGCTTGAGCCGCTCGGGCGCCCGACGAACGAGACCACGCACGGCTCGCGGGCTGCGTTGGAGCAGGCCGAGCGCCTTGTCGGACGGTGAGGCGATGGTCACCCAGACCAGCCCGTCACTGCCCAGCGCGATGTTGTCCGGGTGACCGGGAAGGTCGGGGGCGAACATCGAGGACTCCCCCGGCTCCCCGTCCACGAGCTCGACCCTGCGTATCGTCCCGGTGCCCGTCTCCGCGACGAGCACGGCATCTGCCTCCACGGTGAGCGCCACCCCGTTGGCGAAGGCGAGCCCGTCGAGGATCGTGTCGACGCGACCCTCGGGGGTGCGGCGGAGCAGCCGACCCGTCCGAGTGTGCTCGATGACGTCGTTCTTCCACTCCTCGACCGGCCACACCGTGCTGCTGTCCGAGAACCAGATCGTGCCGTCGGGTCCCACGGCCGCGTTGTTCGGGCACCTCAGGCGGATGCCGTCCACCTCCGTGAGCAGCGTCTCCAGGTCTCCGGTGGCCGGATCCAGGGCCAGGAGCCCGCGGTGGGCGTCGCAGACGAGGATCCGGCCGTCGGGCAGCAGCTCGAGGCCGAGCGGGCGACCACCGGTCGCGGTCACGGTGGTCGTGGACCCGGCGTCGGGGTCGTGGACGTGGATCGCACCGTCCTCCGTGCCGGTCCACACCCGGCCGTCGGCGGCGACGAGCACGTCCTCCGCTCCGGGTCCGGGGACCGGGATGACGGTGAGGGGAAGCGGCATGCGCCCACCGTAGGACGCGCTGGCCTCGCCGGAGCGGGCAGGCGGCATCCCGATGCCGCGAACGCCGCGCGGCGGCGCGATATCTCCTGTGGATCGTTGTATTCGAACTCGTGTTCGACTACACTGAGCATATGCCGCAGTCACGCCCTCCGCGAGCGCCTTGCGGCGATGGCCGCCGAGGTGATCGAGGTCGGTGAGCTGCTCGCCGCGGAGGCAGCGGGAATGGACGCCGAGGAGCTCTTCGAGGTCGTGGGGGTCCTCCAAGGCGTGACCAACTCCGTCGAGGGCGCCCAGCTCGTTGCCGCCGCTCATGCGGCGTCGCACGAGACGCGGCTGACGGACCGTGGTCCGGTGGAGGTGCATCACGAGCTGGGGTTCGTCGACCCGATGGCCTCGACGGAGGTGTCGCTGGCCACCGGTATCGGCCAGTGGGCGGCCGCGCGGAGGGTGAACCTGGCCGCGGCGCTGGCCCAGCGGTTCCCGCGCATGCTGCACGAGGTCATCGAGGGTCGGCTGGCCGCCACGACGGTGTCGAAGGTCGTCTCGACCTGCGACGGTCTGACCCTCGACGCGTGTGCCGACGTGGAGAGCCTCCTCGTGGACCGGCTGGCCGGCCTCGACCCGGCGCGGGTCACCACGGTCACCCGCCGGGTGGCGACCCGCGTCGCTGCCGAACAGGTGAGGGCCGCCCAGTCGAGGAACCGTCGTGACCGGTGCGTGCAGGTCTCCCCCGGCCCGGACGGCACCACGATCTGGTGGGCTCAGCTGCCCGCCGGGCGCTCTGCCGCCGCGTGGGCCGCGATCTCCGTTCTCGGTGACGAGTACGCGGAGAAGGACCCCTCGCTGACCACCGATCAGGGCCGCGCCGAAGCCTTCCTCGACCTGCTCCTGACCAACGTCAGCGTGAGCGCGAAGGTGACCGTCGGCATACCCGTCATCACCTCCGACCTGCGGGCCCCAGAGTGCGGCGCCTTGGCGCCCAGATCGGAGCACGGCGCAGCGACCGGCACCGAGGGTCCCGCCGACACGGATGCTGCTGCCGACACCGCGGTCCCTGCCCCCACCGCGGGCACGGCGGACGTGCCCGCGGTCGGCGGGCTGGGCCTCGGGTCCGACTTCTCGGTCTCGTCGGCACTGTCCGGGTGCGAGATCCCGGGCATCGGCTTCATCGACGCCGACACCGTCGAGACCCTGCTGACCAGCGTGCCGCTCGAGGTCGGCCGTGCACTCCTGGACTCCCGAACCGGCACCCTCGTCGAGACCACCAGCACCGCCTACCGACCCCCGCAGGGCGTCACCGACTTCGTCACCACCCGTGACGGGACCTGCCGGATGTGGGGCTGTCCACGTCCCGCCACCGCCTGCGACGTCGACCACGCGCGCCCCTGGCCGGCTGGGAGCACCACGCCCACCAACCTCGCGGGGCTCTGCCGGCGGCACCACCGCCTCAAACAGCGGCGTCGGTGGACCTACCAGCTCGACAGCGACGGCACCGCAACGTGGGTGTCTCCGTCCGGCAGGAAGCGCGTCACCCTGCCCGACCACGCCGTCTGGCCGGTACCCGAGCCCGGGTCGCACCCCCCGCCGACAGCGCGCAGCCAACCACCACCCCGGTCTCCGGTCGAGATCCCGCCGTTCTAGCCCCGCAACCAGAACGTGGTGGCCAAGAGGCACAACGGCGCAGCCAGCATGAGCAGCGCCGCACCCATCATGAGATCCCGACGCATTGCGCCGTCACCCCACGGAGGGGCAACGGCGAGCACCAGCGCCGCCGGCGCGACCGCCGCGATGACGAGGTGCCGCGGAGCAGGCGCGTGCGCATGGCCCACGAAGCCCACCGCGACCGGCAGGAGCAGCGCTACAACAGCAAGTGTCCAGTACAGGGGGCGCCGCTCACGCTCGGCCGGTTGCCGGGACAACCACACGATGGCCGCTGTCACGACCGAGCCGAGCGTCGCAACGACCACGGCACCCGTCCAGCCCTCGAACAGGCCGATGACGACGACGGTCGTCGCGATGGTCCCTCCGAGCAGCACCAGGCCCAGCAGCGATGGAACCGGGTGCGCAGGCACCCCGTCTCCGCCGGTCAACCCCCACGCGAGCAGCATCCCGGCGATGACGCCGATGACGGCCACCTCGGCGGCCAACGTCACCAGTGCGGCGACCATCGGGAGTCAGGAGGCGGCGCCACGGCTCCGGCTTCGGGAAGCACCACGGCCTGGACTACACAGCGACGGCGGCGCGGACCTGGTCGATCATCGCCTGCTCGCGGTCGCTGACCTGCTGGGCGTGGAAGCCCATGAAGCCCCCGTCCTTGGCGGCATCCGCGGCCGCCTGGGCCGCCGTGAGCAGCCATGCGCCGAAGGCCGTGGCTTCCTCGGCCGACGCCTTGGCCGCCACGAGCGAGGTCACGGCGCGCAGCTCCTCGACCACGGCCTCGCCCGGGGTCGGCCCCGTCGGCTTGAAGCCCTTGAGGGGGTTGTCGCGCTGCTGGGCCATCCCCTGGATCTCGAGAGCGACTTCGCTGAGCAGCTGCTCACGGCTCGGGGGGTTGGTGGCGTTCTTCAGCGTCGCCATCGACTCCTTGGCGGTCTCGATCGGGCCGCCCGGATCCGCAAGCGAGATCGCGAGTCCCGCCACGAGCGGCGCGCGCCGCACGCGTACCCACTCGTCCTCGGTGAAGTCGTTCTTGGTCGTCATGGCATTCCTTCCGGGTGGGGTCGGGGACGTTGCTGCTCCGGTCACTCTGCCTGCCGACCGGGCTTCTCGGGGGGATCGTGACCAGCGGCACCAGTGCCGGCATCCGTCAGCCCGCTGGGTAGTGTCGAGGAGTGCCCATCCACCTCGAGCTCACCGATCGCGTCGCCACCGTCACGATCGACCGAACCCACCGGCGCAATGCCCTGGGCCTCGAGGCGCTCGACGACCTCCATGCCGCCGTGGTCGCGGCCACGCAGCGTTCGGCCCGAGCGGTGGTGCTGACCGGCGCCGGCGGCCACTTCTGCGCCGGGGCCGACCTCACCGAGCTCGAGGACGTCTCGTTCACGTCACGGCTGGCCGAGGTGCTCGAGCACCTCGCCGGGCTGCCACTGCCGACCGTCGCGGCCATCGACGGCTCGTGCATGGGCCTCGGGATGCAGCTCGCGATTGCGTGCGACGTCCGGGTCGTCGGGCCCACCGCGAGGTTCTCGGTGCCGGTCGCCAAGCTCGGCCTGATGGTCGACCACTGGACCCTCGACCGCATCTCGCGCCTGTGGGGAGAGGGCGCAGCCCGGCTGATGGTGCTGACCGGTGCCGTCCTCGACACCGACGACGCGTGGCGGCTCGGCTTCGCCCAGGTGCTGGGCGCCCTCACCGACGCGCAGGCGCTGGCGGGTCGTGCGGTGACCCTGGCGCCGCTCAGCCAGGCCGGCTCCAAGGTCGGCTTCGACGCCCACCACGACAACGACGCCGAGGTCGCCCGGTACGAGGCGGCATTCGCCCGCGCCTGGGCCAGCCAGGACCTCGCCGAGGGGCGCAGGGCCTTCGCGGAGCGGCGCACGCCCGCCTTCCAGGGGCACTGATGACCTCGCCGCGACCTCCGCACGACCACGCCGGCGGCCTGGAGCACCCCCACAGCCACGGCCAGGGCGACGGCTCGACGCCGCTCGCCGACGCGAGCGTGAGGCCGGCCCGGCCGAACGATGCCCCGGCGGTGGGCATGGTCCAGGCGGCGGTGTTCCGTCAGATGTATGCCGGACGCGTCCCCGACGACGTGGTCGCACTCTTCGAGGCCGAGGCCTTCGCCCGCTCCTGGCGGGCGAGCCTCTCGGCCCCGCCGGCGGGGGTGCACCGTCTCCTCGTGGCCTGTGCCGGTGACCAGGTGACCGGGATGGCGGCGATCGGGCCCTCGCAGGACCGCGACGCCGGCGGCTCGTGGGGCGAGGTGACACTGCTCGCGGTGCACCCGGACGCGCGTCGGCAGGGCCACGGCTCCCGCCTCCTCAACGCCGGCGTGGACCTCCTGCGGGATGCCGGCGCGGAGGTCGTCACGTGCTGGCTCCTCTCCGACGACGAGGCAGGACGAGCCTTCCTGACCGCTTCCGGCTTCGGCCCGGACGGCGCCTTCCGCGACCGCGTGGTCTCCCCCTCCGGCGAGACGCTGCGTGAGGTCCGGCTCCTCGCAGCGCTCGTGGAGGACCCTACGGGGTGAGCGCCCCGGACGAATCGGGCGGCGAAGCCCCCGTCGACCCACCGCTGCCCGCGGCCCGGCGCCGCACGGTGGTGCGCCACTCGTGGTCGGTCGGCGTGGCGACGGGCACCTACGGGGTGTCCTTCGGCGCGCTGGCGGTCGCCGCGGGACTCGACGTCTGGCAGGCCCAGGCGCTGTCGCTCCTGATGTTCACCGGGGCGTCGCAGTTCGCCATGGTGAGCATCCTTGCGGCGGGCGGTCTCCCCGCCGCACCGGCAGCCATCGCCACAGCGGCGCTGCTGGGCGTGCGGAACGGCCTCTACGGCTTGCAGACCTCACTCCTGCTCAGGGTCACCGGCCCTCGTCGGCTCGTCGCCGCCCACCTCACGATCGACGAGTCAACGGCGGCGGGCATCGCCCAGCCCGAGCCGCCCGCCCAGCGGCTCGCGTTCTGGCACACCGGCATCGCGGTCTTCGTTCTGTGGAACGCCTCGACGCTGGCCGGTTCACTCCTCGGCAGGGCCATCGGTGACCCACGTCGACTGGGCCTCGACGCCGCAGCGGCAGCCGCGTTCGTCGCCCTGCTGTGGCCCCGGCTGCGCAGCCGCGACGCCGCCGCCACCGCCGCCCTGGCCATACTCGTCGCCGTGCTCAGCGCCCCGCTGGTGCCTGCCGGCATCCCGGTCCTTCTCGCAGCCGCCGCGGCCGTCGTCGTGGGCCTTCGACGTCACGGACGGCACGAGCGACCCCTCGAGGGCGACGATGGCACCCTGCCCGGATCGGACCCGACGCCATGAGCCTGTGGCTCGCCCTGGTCGTGGCCTGCATCGCCTGCTACCTCCTGAAGCTGGCCGGCTACCTCGTTCCGGAGCGCGTGGTGTCGGGCGAGCGGAGCTCACGGATCACCACCCTCCTCCCCGTCGCCCTGCTGTCCGCGCTGGTCGTGGTCCAGACCGTGGTGGCTCCGGGAGGCGCCCTCGTCGTCGACGCACGGCTCGCCGCCGTCGGCGTGGCCGTCGCCCTCCTCCTGGTGCGGGCCAACTTCCTCGTCGTGGTGATCGCAGCAGCCGCCGTCGCGGCGCTGCTGCGGGCAGCCGGGTCGGCCTAGTCGCTCCGGGCCAGGACGTCGAGCACCTCGCTCAACGACGACTCGGCCAGGGCGACCACGGAGTCCGCGGCCCCGTAGTAGAGGCGCAACGAGTCCGTGAACGGGTCGTGGAGCCACCCGCAGGGGAACACGACGCCCGGCACGTCGCCCTGCAGCTCGTACGGCGTCACCGGCCCGAGGAACCACTCGGAGGGCCGCTTGATGACCTTCAGGGGGTCGTCGAGGTCCAGCAGGGCCAGGCCTACCCGGTAGAGCTCCCCGGCCACGGTGTGGCGCACCCCGTGGTAGGCCACGAGCCAGCCCGCAGCGGTCTCGATCGGTGGTGGTCCCATGCCGATCCGCAGGCTGTCCCACCGCCCGGACCGGGCACGGAAGACCGGCTCGGGCGCGAGCCAGCTGGTCAGGTCGGCGGACCGCGACATCCAGACGTCCGCGTGGCTGCCGACGACGGTGCGGGGGCGGTGGAACAGGATGAAGTGCTCACCGACCCGCCGGGGCAGGAGAACGGCGTTCTTGTCGTCGGGGGGACAGACGACGCCGATCCGCTCCACGGTCCGGAAGTCGGTGGTGCTCGCCAGCGCGACAGCCGGCCCGGTCGGCCCGTAGGCCGTGTAGGCGATGACCCACACCCCGAGCTCGTCGACCCGCGTGACGCGCGGGTCCTCCACCCCCCACACCTCTGCAGGGTGCTCCTCCGTGGGGTAGATCAACGGCTCCGGGTCGATGGACCAGCCGTTCAGGCCGTCGTTGGAGCGAGCGACGCTGAGGTGGCTCCGGCCCTGGAAGTCCTCGACCCGGCACACGAGCACCGTCTGGTCGCCGTCGTAGGCGGCGGCCGGGTTGAACACCGCGTTGACGGGGTAGGGCCAGTCGTCAGCCGTGAGCAACGGGTTCATGACCGCCCTGCGGAAGACCCTCTGCTCACCCGGTCGCCACGACTCTGGCATACACGTCAAGGTAGTCACTGACCATCCGGTCCGCGCTGAACCTGGCGACGGCGTGTTCCCGGCACCGTGTCCGGTCCATGGTGGCGGCGGCATCCACCGCACGAACGGCCGCGTCGGCATCCGGCACGAGGCATCCGGTGACCCCCTCGTCGACGACCTCGGGCATCGACCCCCGCCGGTAGGCCACGACCGGCGTGCCGCACACCATCGACTCCACCACGGAGAGCCCGAACGGCTCGTCGAACGCGATCGGGTGGAGGAAGGCCGCGGCCTCACCAAGCACCCGGGCCCGCTCCCCCGGACCGACGGGGCCGAGGTACATCACCTGGTTCCCGTCCACATGAGGGGCGACCTCCTCGTCGAAGTACCGCTGGTCGTGCACGATCCCGCACAGGACGAGGCGCCGCCCGGCCCGGCGCGCGATGGCGATCGCCTCGGCCGTCCCCTTGTCGGGGTGGATCCGTCCCAGCGACACGAGGTCCACTCCTCCGGGGCCGGGAGGAAGCAGGGCGACATCGACGCCGTGGTGCACGGTGGCGGCGTAGTCGAGTCCCGGCGCGCGGTCGGAGTCCGAGATCGAGACGAAGGCCGACGCGGCCCGCCGGTAGGCCGGGAGGATGCCCGGCGCCGAGAAGCCGTGGATCGTCGTGACGAGGGGTGCCGAGAACGACGAGGCGAAGCACAGCGGGAGCCAGTCGAGGTGGTTGTGGACCAGGTCGAAGTCCCCGGAACGGGCCAGGACGTGCCCGACGTGGAGCGCCTCCCACACGCGCCCGTCCATGGTGGGGTCCTCGGCGTAGCCGTGCGGCACGACCGCGTCGAGGGTGGCGCGGGTCAGGGAGTCGGCCGTCGCGAAGAGAGTGACGTCGACCCCGCGGTCCGCGAGGCCGTCCGCCAGGAGGCCGGTCACCTGCTCCCAGGGGCCGTAGTGCTCCGGCGGAGTGCGCCACGTGATCGGTCCGAGGATGCCGACCCTCACCCGTGCCCTCCGGACCGGCCCAGGCCGACGGAGTCCAGGGCCAGCCAGGCCTGGAGGTAGGCGAGGGTGGACTCCGCCCCCTGGTTCGCGTTGAGCCCGCCCGGCCCGACACCGTCGTGGCAGCCGCCACTCACCTCGTCGTACAGGGCCAGTCCCCACCGGTTGCGGCCGTGGAACCACGCGAAGGCGTTGCGGGACCGCTCGCAGTAGGTGGTGGAACCCGTCACGCGGAACGCCTCGGCGCACGCTTCGACGAGGGCTGCCGCGTCGAGGGGCTGCTCGTCGCCCTCGTCGCCGGCGGGCCGCTCGGACCCGGGCTGCTCGACCGGCTCCGAGGCGTCGCCACGGCGGCGCCAGTGGTTGCCGACGAGGACGACGGTGTCGTCGGCCCTGCACTGGGCGCAGTACCACTCGAGCGCCTCGAGGCCCAGGCGGAGCTGCTCGGCGTTCCGCACGGATGCCGCGGCGGCGACGAGCGCCTGCGCCAGCCTGCCGTTGTCGTAGGTCAGCTCGTCCTCGAACCATTGCCACTCGGGCGACGCGTTCTCGCTGTAGAGCGCGGCCAGCTCGCCCCCGAGCCGGTGCAGCATCCCCCGCTCGGCCTCCCCCAGCTGGTCGAGGGGCAGCCGGCTCAGCCCGAGCACCGCGAACGCCGCGGCCCTCGGGCTGCTCAGGTCCGGTTCGGCGGAGACCAGGTCGCGCAGCAGGCCCCTGCTCCGCTGCGCGATCGGGCCCGGCCCGCCGGCGATCTCGCCGAGGGCCCAGATCGCCCGGCCGAGGTGGTCTCCGGGATGCGGCTGGTCGAGCCACCGGCCGTCCACCGCGCGGAGGTTGCGCATGGCCCGGCGTCGCGGGTCCCACGCCTCACCGAGGAAGTCGACGCTCCGCCGGGTCGCCTCCCCCATGTCCACCGCTCGAGGGTCGCGGCGTGCCAGGGCGTCCGCCACCAGCCCCAGGCGGGCGACGTCGTCGACGCAGTAGCCCGTGCCTCGGTCGGGGTCCGGTCCCACGGCGTGCTGCACGATGCCTCCGGGCTCCACCAGTCGCTGCAGGTGGGTGAGCGGGGGTGACGCCACGGCACCGCCGCCGGGCGCCGACCCCTCACGGCGGGCCGTGTCGCGCGCGTGGACCGCCGAGCCGAGCACCTTGAGGGTCTCCCGGCCCACCTCGGGCCAGGTGTACTGGGTGCCGATCTCGTGCGCGGTGAGCGCCGCATCCTGCAGCGACGCCTCGTCCCCGAGGAGGTCGACGACGGCTGCCGCCATGGCCTCGTGGTCGTCGAAGCCGACGAGCCGCCCGGCCCCGGTCGAGAGCAGCTCGGTGGCGTAGAAGTAGGGCGTGGACACCACGGGGCACCCGGCGACCAGCGCGAACGTGAGGACCCCGGAGACGATCTGCTCCTCCGCGCGGTACGGGGTGAGGAACAGCTCGGTGCGCAGGAGGAGGCTGCGGATGTCGTCGTCGCTGAGGTAGCGGTCGACGAAGAGCACGTGCTCGTCGAGGCTGAGCTCGCTCGTCAGCCCCGCCAGCATCGTCCGGTACCGCTCACCCTCGCGCCGCACCACCTCCGGATGCGTCCGGCCGGCCACGACGTAGAGCACGTCCGGGTGCCTGCGGACCACCGACGCGAGCGCGCGCACCGCCACCTCGAGCCCCTTGCCGGGCGACAGCAGGCCGAACGTCGAGAGCACCCGGCGGTCACCGTGTGCCGCCAGCTCCGGGAGGACGTCGGCGCCGTCCCGGCGGGCGAAGCGCCCGGCCGCCCGTTCGCGAGGCGCGTGCTGGAGGTGCTCCGGCGCTCCGTGGTTCACCACGGCGACCCGCTCCCACGGCGCGAGTCCACTGCGCACGACCTGGTCGCGCGCCATCGCCGTGAACACGGTGACCTGGGTCGCCCCCCCGACCACTCTGTGGAGCACGGCGCGCTGCTGTGGGCTCGGCTCCCGGAGCAGCGTGTGGAGGGTGACGACGTAGGGCACCGTCAGCGCCTCGACGAGGTCGACGAGGTACTCACCGGACTCCCCGCCGAAGATCCCGTACTCGTGCTCGACGAGCACCACGTCGACGCCGATCGAGTTGAGGGTGCGCGCGGCACGGGCGTAGTCCTGGCGCTCGTGCTGGCTGAGAGTGAGGACGACCTCGGATGCCGTGTCCTCCGGCTCCTCGTCGAGGACGGCCGCGACGAGGACCTCGGTCGAGTGGTCGGCCGAGTTCAGGGCGCTGCGCAGGTCGGCGGTGAACGTGGCGAGGCCACACCGCCGTGGAGGGTAGGTGGAGACGATCGCGACGCGCATGGTGGCCCCCTAGTCGCCCGGGGTGCCGGGGTCCGGGTCGCCGGCGGGTGCGTCCTCGCGCGGCTGCGAGCCCCGTCCGTCCGAGCCCGGGTCGACCGGGTGCTCGAAGGGGTCCACCCAGCCCGGTGGTGGCGGGGGGTCCGGCGTCACCGGCGGGAACGTCGACCCGTCCGGCAGGAGGGCTGACCTGTGGGGTTGTAGCGGGCTACGCGGTGCCATGGCTGTGCCTCCTCCATGCGTCCATGCCCAGCGGCGACCGCCGGGAAACCTCCCGGCAACCGCAGGCGCGAGCAGGGCTGCGGCCCTCAGTCGCGAGCGTCGACCTCCGAGCGGATGCCGGCCGCGGCCTCGCGCACCGCCGTGCGGTAGCGGTCGAGGACCACGTCCACGACGCGCGGGTCCGGGGCGAGCGGGCCGCTGACGAGATCGGCGCCGGACTCGGCCAGGCGAGCCTGGAAGACGCCTGGCGCCAGGAGGTACGAGGCCACCGCAACCCCGGCGGTGCCACCCAGTGCATCGCGGACCGACCGCACGGCATCGGCGACGCCCGGTGACGGCCCCGCGGCGAACGCCAGTGTCACGGGTCCACCCCAGCGCCGTTCGAGCCGGCGAGCGACCTCGGCGCTGTCCTCCTGGGCGCGGGGGTCACTCGACCCGGCAGCCGCGAGCACGACGGGGGTCCCCCGGCCCGCCCCTGCCTCGACGAGCCGGTCCGCCACGAGGTCGACGAGCCGGTCGTCCGGGCCCAGCGCCGGGGTGGTCACGACGTCGGGTCGGCCGGCCACCGCCGCGGCGATGTCGACGTGCACGTGGTAGCCCGCGGCGAGCAGCAGCGGGACGACGACCCCGGCCACGGCATCCCCGTGCCGTCGAGGAAGGGCGGCCACGACCTCGCCGACCTCCGGGCCGTGGACGTCCACGTACGCCTCGAGCACCGGCGCCTGCGGGAGGCGGTCGGCCACGGAGGCGACGATGCCGCGCACGGTCTCCCGGCCCAACGGGTCGCGCGTCCCGTGGGCGCACACCACGAGGGCCGGAGATGGCCGGTCAGCCGTCATCGGGCTTCCCGCCGTCGGCTGGGGCGCGGCCGCCGTCCTCACGCCTGCGGCGCAGGTCGACCGCGCCGGAGGCAAGGTGCCGCGCGAGCGCGTCGCGAACCCAGGCGCTGCGGCGTGGGTCGGGCTCACCCGCCGACACGACGCCGAGGATGAGGTCGTCGTACCGGCTTGACGCCACCGACCGGGCCGTCCCGCTCGCTCCGCGGATGCACCACGTCGACCGGTCGAGCGACCACCGTGCCACCGCGCCGTCGACCGCCTCGTTCGCGGTCGCCGTCACCACGAGCCAGGCCCCCTCGACGTCCTCTTCCACGACCGGGCGTTCGACGAGCTCGACCCGCCCGCCCGGAGGGGATGCTGCCAGCGCCCGGGCCCCGTCCGACGGCGCACCGTCGACGATCACCACGTGGGCACCGTCGGCCGCCAGGGTGGCGGCCCGGCGCGTGCCCACGGCACCACCTCCGACGACGAGCACCCGCCGCCCGGTGAGGTCCAGGCCGACGAGGGTCGTCACGCTCCTGCTCACCCGCCGAGGCCGAGCACGTGCTCGAGCCCGACCGTGACCCCGGGATGGTCCCGAACCGCTCGCACCGCCGCCAGCACGCCCGGCATGAACGAGGAGCGGTCGAACGAGTCGTGGCGGATCGTCAGCAGCTCACCCGGAGCGCCGAAGAGGACCTCCTGGTGGGCGACCAGCCCTCGAAGCCGGATGGAGTGCACCGGGATGCCGTGCACGCGGGCTCCCCGGGCGCCGTCCGGGTCGGTCGTGGTCGCGTCCGGTACGTCGCCGAGACCGGCATCCGCCCGGGCCGCGCCGATGAGGTCGGCGGTACGTCCGGCGGTGCCCGAGGGGGCGTCCACCTTGTCCGGATGGTGCAGCTCGACGATCTCGACCGACTCGTAGAAGCGGGCGGCCCGCTCGGCGAAGGACATCATGAGCACCGCACCGATCGCGAAGTTGGGGGCGATCAGCACCCCCGTGGACGGCGTCCGGGACACGTGGGCGCGCAAGGAGTCGAGCCGATCCTCGGTCCAGCCGGTCGTGCCGACGACGACGTGGACCCCCCGGTCCACGCAGTGCGCCACGTTGCCCGCCGAGGCGTCGGGGACGGAGAACTCGACCGCGACGTCGGCCCCGGCGACGTCCCCCAGCTCGTCGCCCTCGTCGAAGCGACCGACGAGCTCGAGGTCCTCGGCCTCCTCGACGGCTCGGCACACGGTCGACCCCATCCGGCCCCGGGCCCCGATGACGGCGACCCTGATCGTGCTCATGGACGAACTGTAGTCAGGAGCAGGTTGTTCACCTTCCGTTCATCTTCTGGCCACTCAGCGGTTACCCTTGGCAAACCGCACCATCGACCCGAGAGGAGGGCCCATGAAGAAGGTCGCCCCGACCACGACCCGCACCGGCCTGGCCGTGCGCTGGGTCCCGGTCTCCGAGGACCACGGTCGCGTCCGGATGGAGATGCGCTGGAGCGCACCACCGGCGCTGGCCCGACGCCCCGCCTGAGGGAACCGCAGGGGGGCGACGGGGGCCCGCACCACTGGTGCGGGCCCCCGTCGCTCAGGCGCATCACGCCGCTGGTGATCGCGCGCCCGCCGTGCGGCCACACGCGCTGGAGGTATGCGAAGGTACCGGCTGTCGTGTCGGTGTCTCCCGGTAGCGGGTGCGTAGCGCGTCGAGAACGGTGCCCGCGCGTGGTAGGACCTGCACGGCGGCGTCCTGCACGACGAGCAGGTGCCCGCCGCCCGGCTGAAGAAGTCCTTGTGATCGACCATCCGCAGGTTCTCGTCCCACCCCACGGCCCGCACGGGCTCGGTCCGGCCGAGGAAGACCTGCGCGAATCTTGTACCGGACCGGCAGGCCCGCCGACCAGGGTCGCCCCACGGACGCAGCGGCTCGTCGTGGCCCGCGAACAGGGCGTCCGGCCCCGTGGTCGTACGCCCACCACTCGGGCAGGTCGACCGCAGGAATCCCACGACATCGACCTCCGGGTGGTCGTCCAGCACCCGGCGGGCCCGCTCGAGGCTGTCCCGGCGGTGAAGACGATGTCGTCGTCGCTGACGAGCACGTATTCGGTGGTCACGGCATCGAGCGCGGCGTTGCGCCCCACGCTCACCCCCGAGTTGAAGGCAGGCGAGAGACGTCCACCAGCGGGTCGGGGTGGGTCAACGGGGTCACGCGAGTCATCCGCGACGACGACGCGCCCATCGAAGACTCTGCGGGCTGACCGAAGAGCCGCGTGATCACTGCGGGCGCTCGAACGTCTTCACCGCGATGGTCACTCGGCGAGCGCTCTCCGCACGTTCGGCGGGCTCCGGGCGTCCGGCGCGCCAGCCGACGCGGAGACGGTCACGGCCGCGACCTCGCCGCGACAGCTGCTCGGTGCGCAGCGCGCAGGGCGCCACCGCCACGCCCGTGCAGGGCCTCGGAGACGGTCGTGCTGGGTAGCCACGGCCCCTCCTTGACGAGTCGCCCGCGCGCTCGCGGGCGGCGAGGCGGCAGT
Source organism: uncultured Actinomycetota bacterium (assembly GCA_963763015.1). Taxonomy (GTDB): domain Bacteria; phylum Actinomycetota; class Actinomycetes; order Actinomycetales; family Dermatophilaceae; genus Fodinibacter. The sequence goes on from CAVXML010000004.1 coordinate 117,866, forward strand.
ATGCCGGGGTCCCGGGCGTCACGCGGCCACCGACGAACGACGTCGACCTCCCGCGGCACGAGGCGCCGCCGGGGCTGAAAGCCCGGCGGCGCCTCGTTGTCCCTGTGCTGCCCGGAGACGGCCCGGACTCTCAGGCGTCGCTGGGGGCGTTGCCGGACTCGGAGCGCTCGCCGCGACCACGGTTGCCACCGCGACGGCGGTTCCGCTGGCGACGCTCGCCTCGCTCGTGGCGCTCGCCACCGTCCCCGGAGGGCGCCTCGTCCTCGGGGCCACCGTCGCCGACCTCCGAGCCGGAGCCGGCCGGGACGTCGTCAGCCGGCTCGTCGACGGCCGGAGCAGCCGCCGGCACCGAGTCGGCCGGGGCCTGCTCGTCACCGGTCTCGCCCTCGGCGAGCACCGCCGCGAGCGACAGCTTGCCGCGCGGGTCGATCTCCTTGAGCTCGACCTGGACCTTCTGGCCCACGGCGAGGACGTCCTCGACGGCCTCGATCCGCTTGCCACCCACGAGCTTGCGTACCTCGGAGATGTGCAGCAACCCGTCCTTGCCGGGCAGGAGCGAGATGAACGCCCCGAAGGTCGTCGTCTTGACGACGGTCCCGAGGAAGCGCTCGCCGATCTCCGGCATCTGCGGGTTGGCGATGGCGTTGACCATGGCGCGGGCCGCCTCGGCGGACGGGCCGTCGGTCGCGCCGATGTAGACCGTGCCGTCGTCCTCGATGGAGATGTCGGCGCCGGTCTCGTCCTGGATCTGGTTGATCATCTTGCCCTTCGGCCCGATGACCTCGCCGATCTTGTCGACAGGCACCTGCACCGAGATGACGCGCGGAGCGAACGGGCTCATCTCGTCCGGAGCGTCGATCGCCTCGTTCATGACGTCGAGGATGTGCAGGCGGGCGTCGCGGGCCTGGGTCAGCGCGCCGGCCAGCACGTCGGCCGGGATGCCGTCGAGCTTGGTGTCGAGCTGGATGGCCGTGACGAACTCCCGCGTTCCGGCGACCTTGAAGTCCATGTCGCCGAAGGCGTCCTCGGCCCCGAGGATGTCGGTCAGCGCCGCGTACTGCGTCTCGCCGTCGACCTCGGCGGAGACCAGGCCCATGGCGATGCCCGCGACCGGCGCGCGCAGCGGCACACCGGCGTTGAGCAGCGACAGGGTCGAGGCGCAGACCGAGCCCATCGACGTGGAGCCGTTGGACCCCAAGGCCTCGGAGACCTGGCGGATCGCGTAGGGGAACTCCTCGCGGGTGGGGAGCACCGGCATCAGGGCCCGCTCGGCGAGCGCACCGTGGCCGACCTCGCGACGCTTGGGCGAACCCACCCGGCCGGTCTCACCGGTGGAGTACGGCGGGAAGTTGTAGTTGTGCATGTAGCGCTTGCGCGTGACCGGCGACAGGGTGTCGAGCTGCTGCTCCATGCGGAGCATGTTCAGCGTGGTCACCCCCATGATCTGGGTCTCGCCCCGCTCGAAGATCGCCGAGCCGTGCACCCGCGGGAGCACCTCGACCTCCGCCGAGAGCGCGCGGATGTCCGCGAGGCCGCGGCCGTCGATGCGCACCTTGTCCTTGAGGATGCGCTGGCGGATGAGCTTCTTCTGCACGGCGCGGTAGGCGGCGGAGACCTCCTTCTGGCGGCCGTGGAACTCGCCCACCGTGCCGGCGTCGTGGATGCCGTCGCTGTCACCGACGAGCTTGAGGTGGAGCGCCGTCTTGATCTCGTCGAGGCGGTCCTCACGCTCCTGCTTGCCGGCGATCTGGAGGGCGTCGGCGAGGTCGGATGCCGTCTCGGCCTCGACCGCGGCGTACACGTCGTCCTCGTAGTCGAGGAAGATCGGGAACTCCTCGACCGGCTTGGCCGCGGTCCGAGCGAGCTCGGCCTGGGCGTCGCACAGGACCCGGATGAACGCCTTGGCGGCCTCGAGGCCCTGCGCCACGACCTCCTCGGTCGGGGCGGTCTTGCCCGCGGTCCTCACGAGGTCCCAGGTGGCGTCGGTGGACTCCGCCTCGACCATCATGATCGCGACGTCGTCGCCGGCGATGCGCCCGGCGACGACCATGTCGAAGGTGGAGCGCGCGGCATCCGAGAAGTTGGGGAAGGCGACCCACTGGTCGTCGATGAGCGCGACGCGCACCCCGCCGATCGGGCCGGAGAACGGCAGACCGGAGATCTGGGTCGAGGCGCTGGCCGCGTTGATGGCGAGAACGTCGTACTGGTGGTCGGGGTTGAGCGCGAGGACGGTGATGACGACCTGGACCTCGTTGCGCAGGCCCTTGGTGAAGGTGGGACGCAGCGGACGGTCGATGAGGCGGCAGGTGAGGATGGCGTCCGTGGACGGACGGCCCTCACGGCGGAAGAAGGAGCCGGGGATCTTGCCCGCGGCGTACATCCGCTCCTCGACGTCGACGGTCAGGGGGAAGAAGTCGAAACCCTCGCGCGGGCTCTTCCCGGCGGTGGTGGTGGAGAGGAGCATCGTGTCCTCGTCCAGGTACGCGGCGACGGCGCCGCCGGCCTGCTTCGCGAGCCGGCCGGTCTCGAACCGGACGGTGCGGGTGCCGTAACGGCCGTTGTCGAGAACGGCCTCGGCGGAAGTGATCTCAGGACCCTCCATGGGTCCTCCTTTTCTCTTGTACGAAAGCCCTCGTGCATCGTCGTTGTGCACGGGCTTGTCCAACAGGCGGTGGTGCCGCGGACGGCATCCGCCTCTCACGCGAAAGGGCGGTCCTCACGGTTGACGTGAGGACCGCCCCTCGCGGAAGTCCTTATCGGCGCAGGCCGAGGCGCTTGATCAGCGAGCGGTAGCGCTCGACGTCGACGCTCTCCAGGTACCGGAGCAGGCGGCGACGCTGGCCGACCAGCAGCAAGAGGCCGCGGCGGCTGTGGTGGTCGTGCTTGTGCTGCCGCGAGTGCTCGGTGAGGTCCTTGATGCGCTGGGTGAGGAGGGCGATCTGCACCTCCGGGGAGCCGGTGTCACCCTCGGTGGTGGCGTACTCGGCCATGATCTGCTTCTTGACATCCGTGCTCAGGGGCATGGGGTGACGACTCTCCTTCTCTGGTTTGCTGCGCGGCGCTCCCGGGCTGGTTCACCGGGGCACTCTGGATCCGCGGCCGGTTCTCACGGCAGTGAGCAAGGCTACCAGCGCGCGGACCACCCCACTAATCGCGCTCGACCGGCCGGAACGAGGCGGCATGGCGTGACCTCGCGCCGGCCCCGTGCCACCATCGCATCATGACGACGTGGGATCGTCGCTGTCGCGGTGCTCACGTCGCTCGTGGTGGTGGCCCTGCTGGTGGTCTGGCTCGCCAACCGCTGAGCCGTGCCCCTCCATCCCCGCGGACGCGCAGGGACACGCGCCGAGCGTAGAGTTGCGAGCCAGGTCACACTCATCGTGGAGGAGTCACCGACGTGCGGCAGCGAGGGCCGAGCCCGGCAGCCAGGCCCGCCCCGGCGGACCCGGAGCGAGCGGCCTCCGTGCGCGCGATCGCCGAGCACCTGGCCGGCATCCGCGGCCCCCTCCTGCCGGTCCTCCACGAGGTCGTCGCCCGGCACGGGTACGTGCACGACGACGACGTCCCGGTGCTGGCCGACGTCCTCAACCTCTCGCGGGCCGACGTCCACGGGGTGCTGACCTTCTACCACGACCTGCGCCGCACCCCGCGCCCCTCGCACCGGGTCGAGCTGTGCCGGGGAGAGGCCTGCCAGGCCCGCGGCGCAGAGACACTGACAGCCGTGGCCGCCGGCCGGTGGTCGGGGGCCGTCGACGTCGAGGTCGGCGAGGTCTTCTGCCTCGGGCTGTGCGCGGTCGGGCCGTCGGGCACCGTCGACGGCACGCTGTACGCGGGCCTGTCCCCCGAACGGCTGGCCGAGCTGACGCGGGGGTGGTCCGCATGACCACCGTCTGGGTCCCCTGCGACGCCGCCGCGGTCGCCCTCGGTGCCGATGCCGTCGCCGACGCCATCGCGGCGGCCGGCGTGACGGTGCGCCGCAACGGCTCGCGCGGGATGCTGTGGCTCGAGCCCCTCGTCGAGGTCGAGACGGAGCGCGGCCGGGTGGGGTACGCGAACATCACCGAACCCGAGGTCGGCCCGCTTCTCGACGGTGCGCTCGACGACTCGGAGCGCTGCGTCGGCGTCGTCGACGAGCACGACTGGCTCACCCGACAGCACCGGGTGTCGTTCGCCCGGGTAGGGGTCATCGAGCCGACCGACCTGGCGGCGTACCGTGAGCACGGCGGGCTGGCGGGGCTCCAACGGGCCCTGTCCCTGGCGCCCGAGCAGGTGGTTGCCGAGGTCACGGCATCCGGGCTGCGCGGCCGTGGTGGGGCCGGCTTCCCGGCGGGGGTCAAGTGGGAGACGGTGCGCACGGCCTCCGCCGACCTGAAGTTCGTCTGCTGCAACGCCGACGAGGGTGACAGCGGCACCTTTGCCGACCGGATGCTCATCGAGGGCGACCCCTTCACCCTCATCGAGGGGATGACCATCGCGGCCGTGGCGGTCGGCGCCACCGAGGGTTACGTGTACCTGCGCAGCGAGTACCCGCACGCCGTGCGAACGCTGCGGCGGGCCATCGACATCGCGTACGCCCACGGGGTGCTCGGCGAGTCGGTGCTGGGGAGTGGGCGGTCCTTCGACCTCGACGTGCGCGTGGGTGCGGGCGCCTACATCTGCGGCGAGGAGACCTCGATGCTCGAGTCGCTGGAGGGGAAGCGCGGGGAGGTCCGCGCCAAGCCGCCGATCCCCGCGATCGAGGGGCTGTTCGGCCGGCCGACGGTGGTCAACAACGTGCTCACCCTGGGCGCCGTGCCGATGGTGCTGGCCGACGGAGGCGAGGCGTACGCCGCACTCGGCGTCGGCCGCTCCCGCGGCACGTCGGTGTTCCAGCTGGCGGGCAACGTCGCCCGGGGCGGCATCGTCGAGACCGACTTCGGGGTGTCGCTCGGTGAGCTGGTCGAGGGCTTCGGCGGCGGCACGGCATCCGGGCGGCCGGTGAAGGCGGTGCAGGTCGGCGGGCCGCTCGGGGCCTACCTGCCTCCGTCGCGGTTCGACCTGCCCATGGACTACGAGGCGTTCGTGGATGCCGGGGCGATGGTCGGGCACGGCGGTCTCGTGGTGTGGGACGACACGATGGACGCGGCGGCCATGGCGCGGTTCGCCATGGAGTTCTGCGCCAAGGAGTCGTGCGGGAAGTGCACGCCGTGCCGCATCGGGTCGGTCCGGGGCGTCGAGGTGATCGACCGGATCAGGGCCGCGCCGGACGACGGCGTCCGCCGCACCCAGCTCGTGCTGCTCGAGGACCTCTGCACCACCATGACCAAGGGGTCGCTGTGTGCCATGGGCGGCCTCACCCCGATGCCGGTGCGCAGCGCCCTCGAGCACTTCCCCGAGGACTTCGGCGCCACCCCCGAGCCGTCCCCCGGAATGTTGGCCAGCGAGGCACCGGAGGGGAGCCGACCATGACGCTTCTGGACCAGCCTGCAGTGGAGACCCCCGACCGCGGCACCCCGCCCGTGTCGGGGGAGGCGACGGCGCACGTCACCGTCGACGGCATCGGGGTCATGGTGCCGGTCGGCACCTCGGTGATGCGGGCGGCATCCCTCGCGGGCATCTCCGTGCCGAAGCTGTGCGCCACGGACTCGCTCAATGCGTTCGGGTCGTGCCGGCTCTGCCTGGTCGAGGTCGACGGGATGAAGGGCACGCCCGCCTCGTGCACCACGCCCTGCACAGACGGGATGGTCGTGTCGACCCGCACCGAGACGGTGAAGCAGCTGCGCCGCGGAGTCATGGAGCTGTACCTCTCCGACCACCCCGCCGACTGCGCGGGCTGTGCACGTGGCAACTGCGAGATGCAGGCCCTGGCCTCCGACGTCGGACTGGCCGAGGTGCGCTACGGGCTGGGGGGCGCCTCCCACCTGGCGGAGGCGCGGGACGAGTCCAACCCGTACTTCGCCTACGACCCCACGGCCTGCATCGTCTGCTCGCGATGCGTGCGGGCCTGCTCCGAGACCCAGGGGACCTTCGCCCTGACCGTCGAAGGGCGCGGCTTCGACTCGCGGATCACCCCAGGCGGCACCGACTTCCTGTCCTCCGAGTGCGTGTCGTGCGGCGCCTGCGTGCAGGCCTGCCCCACCGACGCCCTCACCGAGAAGTCCGTCATCGATCTCGGGATGCCGTCGCGCACCGTCGTCACGACGTGCGCCTACTGCGGGGTGGGCTGCTCGTTCAAGGCCGAGGTGCAGGGCTGGGGCGACGACACGCGGGTGGTGCGGATGGTGCCGTGGAAGGACGGCGGCGCCAACGAGGGGCACTCCTGCGTCAAGGGGCGATTCGCCTACGGCTACGCCTCGCACCGCGACCGGCAGATGTCGCCGATGGTGCGCGACTCGATCGACGACGAGTGGCGAGTCGTGTCGTGGGGCGAGGCCATCGAGCGGGTGGCGACGGGCTTCCTCGGGCTGCGCGACAAGTACGGCGTCGGCTCGATCGGGGGCATCTCGTCCTCGCGCTGCACCAACGAGGAGGTCTACGTCGTCCAGAAGATGGTGCGGGCGGCGTTCGGCAACAACAACATCGACACCTGCGCGCGCGTCTGCCACTCCCCCACCGGATATGGACTGAACCACGCCTTCGGGACCTCGGCCGGCACCCAGGACTTCGCCTCGGTCGAGCAGGCCGACGTCATGCTCGTCATCGGTGCCAACCCCACGGACGCCCACCCCGTCTTCGCGTCGCGGATGAAGCGACGGATGCGGGAGGGGGCGCAGGTGATCGTCGCGGACCCGCGGCGCATCGACCTCGTGCGCGCACCTCACGTCGAGGCGGCGTTCCACCTTCCGGTGCGCCCCGGCACCAACGTCGCGTTCGTCAACGCGATGTGCCACGTCATCGTCACCGAGGGGCTGTGGGACCAGGAGTTCGCGCGCTCGCGCTGCGAGGACGTGGACACCTACCTGGAGTTCATCGCCCGGCCCGAGCACTCGCCCGAGGCGACGGAGAGCGAGACCGGCGTCCCGGCATCCGAGCTGCGCTCTGCCGCACGGCTGTACGCGGCGGGTCCGAACTCGGCCATCTACTACGGGCTCGGCGTCACGGAGCACAGCCAGGGCTCGACGATGGTGATGGGTATGGCCAACCTCGCGATGCTCACCGGCAACCTGGGCCGCGAGGGCGTGGGAGTGAACCCGTTGCGCGGGCAGAACAACGTGCAGGGGTCGTGCGACATGGGCTCCTTCCCGCACGAGCTGCCCGGGTACCGGCACGTGTCCCGCCCCGAGGTGCGCGAGATCTACGAGTCCCTCTGGGGCGTGACGATCCAGGCAGACCCCGGGCTGCGCATCCCGAACATGTTCGACGCCGCCATCGGTGGGACGTTCAAGGGCCTGTACGTGCAGGGGGAGGACATCGCGCAGAGCGACCCCAACACCCGGCACGTCGAGGCGGCGCTGCGCTCGATGGAGCTCGTCGTCGTGCACGACCTCTTCCTCAACGAGACGGCCCGCTTCGCCCACGTCTTCCTGCCGGGCGCCTCGTTCCTCGAGAAGGACGGCACCTTCACGAACGCCGAGCGGCGGATCAACCGCGTGCGGCCCGTGATGCCGTCCCGGGTCGGCAGGGACGAGTGGCAGGTGGTGTGCGAGATCGCGACCGCCATGGGCTACCCGATGTCGTATGCCGCGCCGAGCGAGATCATGGACGAGATCGCCGCCACGACCCCGACGTTCGCCGGCGTGTCCTTCGCCCGGCTCGACGAAGAGGGCTCGATGCAGTGGCCGGTGACCGACGCCGCGCCGCGCGGTACCCCGACGATGCACGTCGGGACCTTCGTGCGCGGCAAGGGCCAGCTGACGCCGACGGTCTACGTGCCGACCACGGAGCGGGCGAACCGCCGGTACCCGCTCGTCCTGACGACCGGGCGCATCCTCACGCAGTACAACGTCGGAGCGCAGACGCGACGGACCCCGAACGACACCTGGCACCCCGAGGACGTGCTCGAGATCCATCCCTCCGACGCCGAGCTCCGCGGCATCTCCTCCGGCGACGTGGTCGAGCTCTCGTCGCGGGTCGGGACGACCCGCCTCACCGCAGTGGTCTCCGAGCGGATGCCGGCCGGCGTCGTCTACACGACCTTCCACCACCCGGTCACCGGAGCCAACGTCGTGACCACCGAGAACTCCGACTGGGCGACGAACTGTCCGGAGTACAAGGTGACGGCGGTGCAGGTGGAGGTGGTCACGGAGGCGGCGCGGATGGAGGCGGCGCGGACTGAGCCGGAGCGGACCGAGCTCGAGGCAGGCACAGGGCGGGTACCCGACGAGGTGCTGGTCACGGCCACCGAGGCGATGGCGCGGCGGCGATGACCGGAGCGCGCGAGAACCACGCGGTGCCGCCGGTCGTGCGGCTCGGACACGACCTCGTCCGCAACTTCGAGCCCCTGCCGCCGGACAAGGCTGCGGTCGAGATCGCCACGCACATCCGCAAGTTCTGGGAGCCGCGGATGCGCCACGAGCTCCTGGCGCGGGTCCGCTGGGGCGACACCACGCTGCATCCGCTTCTGGTGCGCGCCGCGGAGGACCTTGTCGACGGGGACGTCGACCGCGACGAGGTCAGGGAACCATCGGGCGGCTGAGCAGCTCAGACGCAGAACTCGTTGCCCTCCGGGTCACGCATGACGACCCAGTGGACCCCGAGGTCGGCGTGGTCGCCGACGCGCGTCGCCCCGAGCGCCTCGAGGCGTGCGACCTCGGCCGCAACCCGCTCGCGCTGGTCCTCGAGCGGTACCGAGGGGCCGCCGCCGGCGAGGAGGTCGACGTGGACGCGGTTCTTGCCCTCCTTGGGCTCGGGGACCTTCTGGAAGAAGATCCTCGGCTGTCCCTCGGCCTCGATGGCGGAGGCGTCGTTCCAGCGCTCCTCGGGGATGCCGTTGGCGGCCAGGAACGCGGGCCAGTCGGCGAAGTCCCCCGGTGGTCCGGGTACTGCGTACCCGCGAGGCGAGAGCGCGGAGGCCCAGAACTGGCTGAGGGCTGCCGGGTCGGCGGCGTCGAACACCACCTGGATGGGAGCTGTCGATCGGTCCATCCCTGCAGTGTTCACCCATGCACCGACAGCGGTTGGCGACACGCGCGGGCGGCTTCGGGGATGGCTCAGACACGGAACCACACACGTCGACCGTCGTGATCTAGCGTGGGCGGACACGTCCCGATCGCCGACCGTCCGCCGACACAGCGGAGGTCGCGGTCACCGTCTGAGCCCCGAGGAGACAACGATGTCCCGGAAGACACGAGCAGGTCTGGCCGCAGCCGCGGTCACCACCGTGGTCATGGCATCGGTGGGAACGGCGAGCGCCGCCGTGCCGACCGACACCAGTGCACTACGCGACGCGGTGACGGCCGACGCGATCATGGACCACCTTGCCGAGCTGCAGAAGATCGCCGACAACAACGGCGGGACGCGCGCCAGCGGGACGGAGGGCTACGACGAGTCGCTGCAGTACATCAAGGACCTGCTCGAGGGCGCCGGGTACGAGGTGTCCACCCAGTCCTTCCTCTTCAACAGCTTCCGGGAGCTCTCCGATCCCGTCTTCGAGCAGGTGTCCCCCAACCAGGTCACCTACGTGTTCGGAGAGGACTTCTTCACCGCCGAGTACTCCGGAAGCGGTGACGTCACGGCAGAGCTGCAGGCTGTCGACCTCGTGCTGCCCCCCGGCGCAACGGCCAGCACCTCGAGCAGCGGCTGCGAGCCGGAGGACTTCGACGACTTCGTCGCCGGCAACATCGCCCTCGTCCAGCGCGGCACCTGCGACTTCTCCGTCAAGGCGGCGAACGCCTACGACGCCGGCGCGGTCGGCGTCATCATCTTCAACGAGGGCACGCCGGGCGAACCCGACCGCAACGACACCCTGAACCCGACGCTCGGCGACGCCTTCGCCGACCCCATCCCGGTCGTCGGCACGTCGTTCGAGATCGGGAACGACCTGGCCGCCCTGCTTGACGATGGCGAGGTCGTCATCCACCTCCAGACGGAGACGCTCATCGAGCTCGACGTCCCCACCGCGAACCTCATCGCCGAGACGCCGACGGGTCGCGACGACCGCGTCGTCATGGCAGGTGCTCACCTCGACTCCGTTGCCTGAGGGGCCCGGCATCGAGGACAACGGCACAGGGTCGGCGACACTGCTCGAGACGGCGCTTCAGATCGCGGCGGGCGACATCGAGCCGCGCAACAGCATCCGCTTCGCCTGGTGGGGGGCCGAGGAGGCCGGGCTCGTCGGGTCGCAGTTCTACGTCGACAGCCTCACGAAGTCGGAGGCCAAGGACATCGAGCTGTACCTCAACTTCGACATGATCGGCTCGCCGAACTACGCGCGCTTCATCTACGACGGCGACGGCTCTGCCTTCGGGATCAAGGGTCCGAGCGGTAGCGGTTCGATCGAGGACGTCTTCGAGGACTTCTTCACGTCGCAGGGGCTGGAGTCGGAGCCCACAGCGTTCGACGGGCGGTCGGACTACGACGCCTTCATCACGGCCGGCATCCCCGCCGGTGGCCTCTTCACCGGTGCCGAGGATGACAAGACCGCCGACCAGGTGGGTGACTACGGCGGCCTGGCGACCTTCGAGGGCGACCCGGTGGCGTACGACCCGTGCTACCACCAGGCGTGCGACAGCCTCGATCCCATCGCCGATGGTGCGGACGCTGACCTGTACGAGGCGCTGAACGAGGCCTACGACGGTGCGCTCGAGTACAACGGCACGATCAGCAACGTCAACACGAAGGCTCTCGAGGAGATGTCCGACGCGGCTGCCCACGCGATCCTGCTCTACGCGATGTCGACGAGCTCGGTCAACGGCACCGGCAAGGCGTCCGAGCGGGCTGCGGTGGCGAGTGGAGAGCGGCTCGGCGCGCACTTCCGGCGCTGACGGATCACCCGGGACTTTGTCAGCCGGCGGTCGGCCGGTCCTGGTGCCTCGCTGCTACCAGGACCGGCCGCGGCCGGCGAGCGCCGGAATGATCCGCGCGAGGAGGGAGTCGATCTGCTCGGAGCACGCCCGTGCCGCGGCCGGCCCGCGGCGGTATGGGTCGGCGATGTCGCCAGGTGAGGCCGTCCGGGTGGTTCTGCCCGTACACCTGGTCGAGCAGCTCCAGTCCGCGCCCGGGAGAGCGCACCTGAGCGAGGCGAATCGGCGAACTGTCGGAGGCCGAACACCTTGATCGCCTGGTCGGGCCAGGCGTCCGACATTCGAACCCGATGAGCGAACTCGAAGGTCAGCACCAGCTCGGTGTCGACCAGCAGTTCACGAGTGACATGGCGGCTGACGTGGCCGTTGGGCTCGACTCCCCGCGCCCTGAGCTGAGCGGCCATCTCCCGATCCATGCCGCGGCCAGGGACACCGGGGATGCCGGCGCTCGCCACCGTGACCGGGTCGCCCCCTAGCTCGGCGAGGAGCCGGCCGGCGCGGCGCTCGGCGTACGGAGAGCGGGAGATGTTCGCCGTGCACACGAAGAGCACCCGTAAAGGGGGCTCGAGGTCGGGTTGAGAGTCTGCCACCACCACAGGCTAACCGCGTCACAGGCGTCACATGAGCACGCCGACCCGCTCGGTAGGGTTGTCCCGTCGAGCCTCGGCCAGGATCGAGGCTCAGCCGATGCACGAGAAGGGTCTCATCGAGTGAACGAGGTGCTTCGGCTGCACGGCCTGGGTGCCGACGTCGAGGTTCGGTGCACCGGCAGGGCCGCCCCCGAGTTCACGAGTGCACTGCGGGACGCGTGGTCCCGCTGCATGGTCTCGGACGATGCCGGCGACGGCACGGCTCCGGTCGCGGAGGAGGTGGTCGTACACACCGAGGACGACAAGCGCCTGCCGCACCAGCTGCAGATGTGTACGCAGCGGATCACCCGCTCGCTCATCGCCGCTCGGGCCGGACAGCTTCTGATGCTGCACGCGGGGGCGGTGAGCAGCCCGACCACCGGGGCGAGCCTGGTCTACGTCGCGCCCGGTGGCACCGGGAAGACCACCATGAGCTGCCTGCTCGGGGGGCGGTTCGGCTACGTCACCGACGAGACGGTGGGCATCGACGAAGCCGGAACCATCCATCCCTACCCCAAGCCGCTCTCGGTACGGCGCCCGGATCAAGGCGCATTGAAGGATGAGGTATCGCCGGACGCCCTCGGTCTCCTCTCGAGCCCGGTTTTCCCACGACTGGCGCGAATCGTCCTGCTCGACAGGCACTCCGACATCGGCAACGTGGAGCTGGAGGAGCTGCCGTTCATGGACGCACTGTTCGAGCTCGTGCAGCAGGCTTCCTATCTGTCGAGGCTGCCCCGGCCGCTCCACTTCCTCGCCGACATCATGGATCGGACAGGACCGGTCTTCCGCTTGCGGTACAGCGAGGCAGCGCACGTGCAGAAGGACCTCACTGCGCTTGTCGGGGAGCTCACGTGAAGGTAGTACGTCGAGAACCCACGGATGTGATCACACGCGAGGGGGAGCAGGCAGTACTCATCGACGGCCACCTTCTGCGCCTCAGTCCCCTGAGCATGCTGATCTGGGAGCTGACCGACGAGCCGATCGACGTCGAGCACCTGGCCCGCGAGCTGGAGGAGCGCTTCGGGACGCCGCAGGGCGAATCGCCGTTGAACGCGACGAAGGACGCCGTGGCGGACCTGGTCCACCACGGCGTCCTTCGACAGTCAGACTGAGTCCCTACGGCCGGGCATCAGCCTTGGACGCACTCGCCCAGCGCCACTTCCGGCTCCAGGTCGTTGCAGTCGTTCGGGGCGTCAACGATCACGTAGTTCGGGTTGTCCACTGCGTTGGCCTCCGCCGCCGTGGCGCCGTAGTAGAAGCGGATGTTGAGCGAGCTGTTGCTGCTGTTGAACTCCACGAGATCGCTGCAGCCACCGACTGGGACAGCAATGGCCTCGTCGAAGAACTTCTCCTTCGGTTCCGGACCGGTGTTCGCGCGAATGCTGACGTAGAGAGTGCCGTCGGCGTCGGGGCACGTGGTCCCCTCGTTGCAGATCTCGACGTAGTAGTCCTTGTCGTTCTGCCCTTCACCAGTGCAGCGGCAGCTGCCCTCGGAGAACGCAAGAGTCGGCACGCACCCGCTCACCACAGCGTACGCCGGCGTGGCGACGCAAGCGGAACGACAGGGACGGCCCACGCGGCGCCCTTGGCAATGGTGCGGCGAGAGACTCGCGTCGATTGGCCCTGCTCGGTCATGGAAACTCCCCGTGAGTGCTGATGTGAACGGCGCAACCCTAGCACCGACCGGCAGGTATGTAAGACCCTTTCCAGCATCCATTCAGCCGGGTGTGTCGCACCCTCAGGGCCGCGGTGCCACCGGCCCGTCGGACCGCTGGAGGAGGCCACGTGCAACGAGGTCCGCGAGGTACTCATCGACCTCTCCCACGATCTCCCCCACTGGGCGTCCCACCGCTTCAGCCAGGACGCCGGCCACATCTGAATCGCCCTCTGCCGCAACGAGCCAGATCAAGGCCGCGGAGTCGCGCAGCACGAGTGGTGGACCGTCGGGAAGGTCCATGAGGTAGACCGTGACCGGATCGCTCTGTGCGTCATCCACGACGACGTAGCCCAGACGCTTGGGTAGGTGGTACGTCACGGCGGTCGCCGCGTCAGGGAGCGTCCGACGCTACGGCGGACCTCCCGGAGCCCCCACCGCGTCCTGTGGACGTACGCGGCGGCCAGCTCTCGTCGCGTCGGCGGACGCCCGAGGGACGCCTCGAGCCGATGGGGATTCGGGACGATCAACCGAACTCCAGTCCTGACGGTCTCGCGCATGCTGGGCGCCGCACGGACCCGGGCTGCCCACAGCCGGAGCATCGACGCCTCACCGGTCGAGAGGGCGCGCCACAGCTCGTAGTCGGGTGACGACCTGAACGCCTCGAGCCGCCCCGTCCCTGCGGCCAGGCCGACCTCAGCGCGCAGCTCCGCGGCGAGGGCGTCGACCTCGTCACGCTGCTCGGTCGTCGCCTCCGCCCAGCACCGCCGCAGGTCCGGATGACCGGTGACCCGCCCGCGTGCGGCGTGCAGGATGAGGATGAGCCGCTGGGCCGCGACGGAGGGGACGGCACAGGGATAGCCGGCGAGGGGCGTCAGGTGCCGATCGGCCCACATTCGGGCGAAGGCGGCCTCCGGCTGCAGGCCGACGCCGGGAAACCGGCGGTGCACGTCGACCGGCGCGAGGAACGGGTGGTGCATGGTCGCCGCGTGCTCGAACGCAGACCCGTCCTCGAACCGGTACTTCATCGACCAGCCGTGCCGGTGCATGGCGTCGAAGAGGGCCGGGACGTGGCTCGGCCGGACGAGGACGTCGGCATCCACGCTGACCCGAGGCACGACGTCGCGAACCGGCTCCAGCACCCCCGATCCGTCGGTGACCTTCACGTCGAGGAGGCTCTCGTCGACCGCTGGGCCCTTGATGTGCAGAAGGTCGATCCCATGGTCGTCCGCAAGGGCCTGGAGGGACGCGTGGGCGAAGCGGATGCCGACTGCCGTGGGCATCACCGAGGTCACAGGTGGAGCCTATCCGGCGGCCACCGGCCCGGTGATACCGTGCGGGCGTCCGGCCCGGGAGGGCGTACGTCGCTCCGTGGGGAGTTCGGTGAAGGTCGTCATCACGGGGGGTGCCGGCTTCATCGGCTCGAACGCCGGTCGAGAGCTCCTGCGCAGCGGGAAGGTCGACGAGGTCGTGGCCGTGGACGACCTGTCCACCGGGTCTCGGGCCAACCTCGAGGGAACCGGCATCCGGCTGCTCGAGGGGACCATTCTGGATCCCGGGGTCCTCGACGAGGCGTGCGACGGCGCGGATGCCGTGGTGCACCTTGCCGCCCTTCCCTCGGTACCGCGCTCGGTCCTCGACCCCGTCGCGTCCCACCACGCCAACGCGACGGGAACGCTGGAGGTGCTCCAGGCGGCGCGGCGGGCCGGTGGTCTCCACGTCATGGTCGCCTCGTCCTCGTCCGTCTACGGCGCCAACCGCGAGCTTCCCAAGCGAGAGGCCATGCGGACGGCCCCGATCTCCCCGTATGCCGTGAGCAAGCAGGCCACCGAGGCCTACGCCATGTCCTTCGGCCACACCTACGGCCTGCCGGTGCTGGCCTTCCGCTTCTTCAACGTCTACGGTCCGCTCCAGGCAGCGGGGCATGCCTATGCCGCGGTCGTGCCGGCCTTCGTGGACGCGGCCCTTCGCGGCATCCCCCTCACGGTCCACGGCGACGGCGAACAGACGCGTGACTTCACCTACGTCGGCACCGTGGCCCGCGTCCTCACCGACGCGGTGGTGCGCACGGTCACCGACCTCGAGCCGGTCAACCTGGCGTTCGGCAGCCGCACGTCGCTCAACGCGCTGATCGACGACCTCGGCGAGATCCTCGGTCGCCGTCTTCCCGTCGACCACGTGGAGCCGCGAGCGGGCGACGTCCGCGACTCCCAGGCAGACAACGGACGCCTTCTCCGCCACTTCCCGCACGTGGAGCCCGTTTCCCTGCGCGATGGCCTGACGGCGACGGTCGACTGGTTCCGGACCCTGCCCGACCACCCGGTGTAGGACATGCCTCCGCTCCGCAGCCGGCTGACGTGGCAGGAGGGTGCCGCAGTCGGACTCCTCCTGGTCTGGTTCGCCTGGGTGTGGCTTGCCGGCCAGCTCGCGGACCGGCCGCTGTCCCTCACCTCGCCGTACGTCCTGTCGCCCTTGGCGCTCTTCCTGGGCTTGCCGCTCGGCCGGCTCGTGGCGACCCGCCTGCGTGCCGACGTGGTGGTTGCCGGCCTGGCGATCGCCACGGCGGCGCTGCTCATCGGCGTCCTCTGGACCGAGGGCCCTGCGAAGCGCCCGACCGGCTACGCGAACGCGAACGCGGCTCTGGCCGTCCAGCTCATCGGCCTGTGCGGAGTCGCCATGCTGGGGGCCGGTCGTTCGCGGCGACTCGTGCTGTGGGCCACGACAGCGGGCGCGCTCGGGGTGGTCGCCGCCAATGCGTCGAAGGCCGCCTTCGCCGTCGCCGTGCCACTGGTGGCTGTCATCGCGCTGACGTCATGGCGACCCGCTCGTCGCGCCGCTCTGGTCCTCGTCACCGCAGCCCTGGCGATGACCTTGGCGGGTGTGGGCGTCGTGCACCTGGCCGCTCGGGACCCCTGGCCACCGGCGGTCACGGCAGCGTTGGACCCCGCTCGGCAGGCATTGTGGAGCGACGCCCTGTCGTTGTGGTCCGCGAACCCGGTGACGGGCGCTGGACCCGGCGCGTTCGCGGAGTACAGCAGGCTGGGGGGTGACGCGGACACGGCATCCGCACACTCCGCCATCCTGCAGGTCGGCGCCGAGACGGGATCGGTCGGCGTCGGACTCTTCGCCCTGATCCTCCTTGCCGGACTGCTGTGGGTGGCTCGAGGTGATGCGCCGGCTGCGGTGGTGGGAGCCGTGGCGTGGACGGCACTCGTCGTGCACTCGTTCACGGACCACCTGCTCGAGTTCGTTCCGGTCGTCCTCGCGGCGGGAGTCATGATCGGCTGGGCAGCCGCCACCCGGTCAGAACAGCTCGACGTCCCCGAGGGTCAGCGTCCAGGAACGGGGTGACGGCGGGGACGCGGCCAGGGGCCTCGTCGTCAGCAGGGGCCCCTGAGTGGGGAGTGGAAGCAACCCTGCGGACGGCCCCGTGCGCAACCCGATCGCGTAGTCCGCGCCGGTCTCCTTGAGCATCCGCCGCACCAGCACCATCCCGGTCCGTCGATTGGGCACCAGCTGTTCGACCACCGCGGCCTCGACCGCATCTCCCCGCCTCCGCAGCCTGAAGACGATGCCCCCCTCAGCGGGATCGTCGGTGCGCTGCGAGGAGCACCCGGTAGTGCAGGGGCGGGAAGGACGTCCTCCACCTGAGGTACTGCGGTGTGCGGTGCGTGCGAAAGCCCTCTCGGGGCGCGTACTCGAGCAAGCCGGCGGCCACGGCGTCGTCACGAAGGGCGTCCCTCGCGTCCACCCCGGCGGTCGTCGTCTGCGACCACAGCTCCGCCGGCACGCGGGAGGCGAGCATCGGTCCCAGCGACCGAGGCCCTCGGGGGAGGACACCGACCGGGAGCCTTCGGGCGAGGCTCCAGCCCATCTTGAGGTATCCCGGGCGGCTCTGGTCGTTGGGAGTGTTGAAGACCAGCGCCTCGCCCGACAAGGTCAGCTCCGCCACGCCGCGCAGGGTGAGCGTCCGGAAGATGCCTCGACCCTGGTACGCCGGGTCGGTCGCGGTGTCGACCGCCCGCACTCCCCTGACGACCCGGCCTTCGAGGTCCACGAACTCCCAGCGGAGGAACGTCCGGTAGCCGACGACTCGTCCTTGGTGGAGCGCGACCCACGCCGGTGACTCGCCGAAGGGGTTGTCGCGGTGCTTCCACCGGAAGAACTCCTCGTTGGGGTCGTCGTCCCGCCACCCGAGAGAGTGTCGGAACAGGCCGAGGACCGACTGCTCGTCCTCCGGCTCCGCGGGCCGGTACTCCAGGTCCTGCGGCTGCCGGGGCGAGGGTGTCGTCACGATGTCGCTCCGTCCAGCCACGACTGCAGCATGAGCACCGTCCACAGCGCGTAGTCGTGGTTTCGCCGTCCGGTGTCGTGCGCCGCGAGCGCTTCGGTGATCGGCTCGGGCCGGAGCAGCCCCTGCCGCCGGAGACGGTCGGGTGCGAGCAGGTCGTGGGACCACTCACGCAGAGGTCCGCGGAGCCAGTCGGCCAAGGGCGGGTCGAAGCCGGTCTTGGGCCGGTCCCAGAGCGGTCGCGGAACGTACTGGCCGAGGATCTGTCGCACCAGCCACTTTCCCTGCCCGTCACGAACCTTGGCCCGCTCCGGCATCCGCCAGGACAGCTCGACGAACCGGTGGTCGAGGAAGGGCACACGCACCTCGAGCGCGACAGCCATGCTCGCGCGGTCGACCTTGACCAGCATGTCGTCCGGAAGGGTTCGCTGCTGGTCCGCCAGGAGCATGCCGGACAGGGCCGTGGCTCCGGCCATGGGCGGTTCGCGGTGTCCGTTCCGCGGCGGCGGCGCCGACATCACGGTTGCGGGGTCCCACTGGCTGGCCAGGACGCCGTAGGCACCCATGGGGTCGTCCGCCGCCAGCAGCCCCGCGAGCTTGTGCGCCTTGGTGCCCACCTCGGGAGGCCGGCTGGGCACGACGCGGGCCAACCGGTCCCAGCCCGCCGGACTCGTTGCCGTGAGAGCCCTGGCGGTTGCGCGTCGCAGGGGCCGCGGCAGTGCGAGCAGGCGAGACACCCCGCCACGTGCCACTCGGTACCGGTTGTACCCACCGAGGAGCTCGTCGGCGCCGTCCCCGCTCAGGCAGACGGTGACATGCTGTCGTGCCGCCGAGCACAGGAGGGCGGTGGGGACGCCCGAGGGGTCCGCGAACGGCTCGTCGTACAGGGCTGCCGCCCGCGTCGCGAGCTCGAGCGGCTGGAGGTCGTCCAGGGGCAGCGTGGTGTGTTGGGTACCCAAGTGGCGGGCCACTGCAGCAGCGGCCACTGACTCGTCCGCCGCACCGCCCACCGCGACGGTGAAGGTGCGCACGGGCCGGGTGCTCACCGCCTGCGCCAGGGCGACGATCGTGGACGAGTCGAGGCCCCCCGAGAGGAAGGTGCCGACCGGGACGTCCGCCTCGAGCCTGCGCGCCACGGACCGGCGCAGGGCCTGGTCAGCGAGCCGGACGAGCTCCTCGTCCCCGGCCTCGAGAGCATTCGCCAGACCCGAGGCCGCCACCTCGGCCAGCGACCAGTACGGCGTTGGCTCGGACACCGCACCGGACCGGCTGACTCGCACCGTGCAGCCGGGTGGCAGCTTGCCGATCCCGGGAAGGATGGAGCGCGGTGAGGGCACGAACCCGTGACGCAGGTACTCGGCGAGTGCGTGCGGGTCGGGCGTGATGCCGTCCGGCGAGAGACCACGGATCGCGCCGAGCTCGGAGGCGAACGCGAAGGCCGCGCCGACCCGGCCGTAGTACAACGGCTTCTCGCCCAGCCGGTCCCGAGCCAGCACGAGAACCCGGTCCTGGCGGTCCCACACGGCGAGCGCGAACATCCCGTCCACGGCTGCGACGGCCGCCTCCGGGCCGATCCGCGCGACCATCTCGACGAGGACCTCGGTGTCGGAGTGCCCGCGCAGCGCGACTCCCTGCTCCTCCAGTCGACGGCGGTGGTCAGGGTGGTCGTAGATCTCGCCGTTGAGGACCAGCACCCAGCGGCCGTCGGCAGAGGTCATCGGCTGGTGTCCGGCCGCCGACAGGTCCACGATCGCCAGCCGGCGGTGTCCCAGGGCAACCCCGGCGTCCGCGTCGACCCACCGACCGTGGTCATCCGGCCCACGGTGGGCGACGGCGGAGGACATCCGGTCCAGCTCGTCCAGCAGGGTGCGGCGACCCGGTGCCATCAGTCCCACCACACCGCACATCGAGTTCCCCTTGTGTCCACCGGGAGACCCGTAGCCGGGCCGGGCGCCGAGTATACGGTTGCGTCTGCGGCACAATCGTCACATGTCGGCGGCCGGAACCCCTCCCTCCGTGCCCGTTCGAGTTCTCTGGCTGATCAAGGGTCTGGGGCCCGGTGGCGCCGAACAGCTCCTCGTCTCGTCCGCCAAGCGTCGCCGACCACCGCCGCTTCTCGTACCACGTGGGCTACGTCCGGCCTGACAAGGACCAGCTGGTCCCGGCACTCGCAGCCGCAGGTGTGCCGGCGACCCTGCTCGGTGGCGGCCGGTGGGGCACGCTGTGGTGGCCGTGGCGCTTGCGCCGCCTTATCCGCGGTTTCGACGTGGTGCACGCCCACTCACCTCTCGTCGCCGGAGTCGCCAGGCTGGCCGCACGAACCATCCCCGGCGGACGTCGCCCGCTGACCGTGTCGACGGAGCACAACGTCTGGGGCAACTTCTCACCGCCCACACGGGCACTCAATGCGGTCACAGCCGGCCTCGACGAGCGGCGCTGGGCAGTGTCCGACGAGGTCCGGCGGTCCATGTGGCCACGGCTGCGTGATGGCACGGATGTTCTGGTCCACGGGATCGTGCAGTCGGCCGGCACGCCTCAGCCGCGCACTCGCGAGCGGGTCCGCAGCGAGCTCGGCGTGCCCGACGACGCGGTTCTCGCCATCACCGTGGCGAACCTTCGACGGGAGAAGGACTACCCCAACCTCCTGCATGCTTGCCGCGTTGCCATCGACCAGGAGCAGAGCATGGTGCTCCTTGCGGTAGGGCAGGGTCCGTTGGCCGACGAGGTCCGCGACCTTCACCACCGGCTCGGGCTCGGTGCGCGGGTGAAGCTCCTGGGCTACCGGTCCGACGTACCCGACCTGCTCGCCGCCTGCGACCTGTTCGTCCTCGCGTCGGCCTTCGAAGGCCTGCCCGTCTCCATCATGGAGGCCATGGCGGCCGGGCTGCCGGTCGTCGCGACCGCCGTCGGTGGCGTCCCGGAAGCCGTCATGAACGGTGAGACGGGCCTGCTGGTCGCCCCAGGAGACCCGCACGGACTGGCTGGCGCGCTCGTCCGCCTCGCCCGCGACCCGGACCTCCGAGTGCGCATGGGGGCGTCCGCCAAGGAGCGGTCGGCGGTCTTCGACATCCGGACGGCGGTCGAGGAGGAGCAACGGACCTATGCCGAGCTCGCCGGTCTCTATCCCCGTAGGCCGAGCCCCTTGCCGAGCCGGACCAGCGCGGCGTAGGAGCGTTCTGCCCTCAGACCACCGTTCAGCTTGGACGCGAAGAACCGGTCCGGGTCCGTCCTGCGCACGGGCACCCGCCGCAGACGCATCCGGTCGGTCTCGGGACCGTTGCGGCCTAGGTGCCCGGTGGAGGCGCTCCGGAACCGTGCCCTCATCGCCGGTTCGATGGTCGGGACCGGGACTCCCAGGGGTAGGTGAAGTGATTCGGCGTCACCCCGAGGTTCTCCTCCAGGGCCGCGGTGCAGGCGTCGAGCTGCAGCTCGGTGAGCTCCTCAGGCCGGACGTGGTCCTGGGTGTGGTTGCCCAGCGTGCACAACCCAGACTCGAGC
>CAVXML010000005.1:0-17751 GCA_963763015.1 uncultured Actinomycetota bacterium
TGAGGGCGCGAGGGACGCGTCCCGGACCCGAGGAGAGACCACCGTGAACGCAACGTCCAACACCGTCACCGACCCTGACCCCGGCACGGCCGCCCGCCCTGTCCGGGCCCCCGAGGGCTCCGCCACGGCCACAACCACCGGCGCCTCTGCCGCGAGCGACGCCGCCGTAGTGCCCGCGCCGTTCCCCGCCCGCCTGGCCCGGGTGGCCGGCGCCATGGGACTGGCACATCTCGTCCTGCTTTTCGCGGGGATTGCGGTCCAGGACACTGCGCTCTTCTCCGACGGGCGCGACGGCGTGGCCGCGTACGTCGACGGCAGCCTGTCCGGCACGGTGGTAGGGCTCTACGTCGAGCTCGTCGGCTTCCTCCTGCTTCTCCCCGTGCTCGTAGCCGTCGCCGCCATGGTGGGCCGGCACACGGACGGCGGGCGATGGGCAGCTCGGACGGCACTGCTGGCGGGGGTCGGGTACGTCGTCCTCACGTTCTCGCCCGGCATCGCATCGGGGGCGGTCGCGATGCACGCTGTGCAGAACGGCGTGGACGTGGACACGGCCTGGACGATGAACAACCTCAGGGTGGTCACGTACGTCGTCAGCCTGATGCTGCTCGGAGCGCACGCCATCGGCACCGGCATGGCGGCCGTCGCTGACCGCTTCGGCACTCGCACAGTGGGGTGGGCGGGGATCGTCACCGGAACAGTGCTGCTGACTGCGCCCCTGCTCCTGGCCCCCAACCTCCACGACCTGACGACCCTGGTGTGGCTGCTGTGGTGGGCTGGCCTGTGCGTGCGGCTCCTGCGGCAGAAGTGACGCAACCGGGCACCCGCGGAGCTCGGCGTGGGGCACGCTGGACGTGGAGGTGAACGGGATGGGAAAGCGCACGCGGACGGCGGTCGTCGTCGCCACGACGGCCGCCGCCGCGACGAGCACGACCCTCTCGCTCCTCCTCGCGAGTGCGGGACAGGAGCGCGTCGACGCCTTCGCCGTCGCCCTGGCCGTCACCGCCTACCTCGTCGTCGGCGCCGTGCTGTGCCTCGCCCGCCCCCAGGAACCGGTGTCCTGGTTGCTGCTCGGGTCGGCCGCGGCCTGGGGCATCGGCGAGGGGATGCTCGCTCTGGGTGTCCAGGGCCTGAGCGCGCCCGGTGACAGCTGGCATTCGGCAGTCCTCGCGGTGCTCGGGACGGCCGTCCGCGCCGTTGGCTGGCTCTCGCTCGTGGTCCTCCTTCCCCTGGTGTTCCCCAACGGGCGCTCACCGTGGCCGGCGCGCCGGTGGCCGCTGCGCCTGGCCGTCCTGGCCATCGCCGGGTTCACCGTCGCCTGCCTGTTCTCTCCGACACCGCTGGAACGCCGCATCGAGGCCGTCGACAGTCCGATCGGTCTCCCGGAGTCGCTCCGAGCCGTCACCGACGCCCTCGCCCTGGGGTCGCTGGCGCTGGCCCTTGTCGCACTCGCCACCGGCCTCGCCGGGCTGGTCCACCGATGGCGCTCCGGCGGTGCCCTCGTGCGCCAGCAGGTGCTGTGGTTCGGCGTGGCGTTCACCCTCCCGGCGTTCTTCCTTCCCCTCATCGCCACGGAGGTCGCGCGACCGTGGATGTTCGCCTTCGTCGTGCTGCCGGTGCCCGTGGCGACGGCAGTGGCCCTGCTCCAACGCCGCCTCTATGACATCCACCTCGTCGTCGGCCGAGGTCTGGCGTTCATCGGCCTCTCGGTAGCGGTGGCGGTGCTGTATGCCGTGACGGTCGGTGGTATCGGTGCGCTCCTGGGGGCTCGGGGGGCGCCCTGGCTGGGCTGGGTGGGTGCAGGTGTCGTCGCCGTCTCCTTCGTGCCCCTGCGCGACTCGCTCCAGCGCGCCGCCAACCGGGTGGTGTACGGCCGCTGGTCGGACCCGGCCGAGGTGCTCCGCCTCACCGCCCGAAGGGTGGCCGACACGACGGATCCCACGGGCCTGCTCACCACGCTCACGACGGAGGTCGCCCAGGGCCTAGGGCTGTCAGCCGTGTGGATCCTCGACGGGTCCCGGGTCGTGGCCCGGCACGGTGCTCCCGGCGAACAGACAGGTGGGATCGACCTCACGGCCTACGGGAGCCCGGTAGGCCGGCTCGAGTGGAGAGGGGGCAGTCTTCGCGATACCGATCTCCGGCTCCTCGAGGACCTCGCCGGACAGGTCGGGGCGGTGCTGCACGCGGCCGGTCTCGTCGACTCGCTGCAAGCCGCAAGGGCCAGGCTCGTGCTCGCCCGCGAGGAGGAGCGGCGCCGACTCCGCCGTGACCTCCACGACGGGCTGGGGCCCGAGCTTGCCGCCCTCACGATGGGCGTGGACACGCTGCGCAACCGGGCTGGGGACCCCGCCCTCGACCTGGATGCCGAGCTCCTTGCGCTGCGCGCCGGCATCCAGTCGGCGGTCCGGAGCGTGCGTCGGGTGGTGGAGGGGCTGCGTCCTCCGGCCCTCGACGAGGTCGGCCTCCCGGGGGCGCTCGAGCAGCTCGCTGCGAGCCTGAGCGCCGGTCCGCGGATCTCCGTGGATGCCGGGTCCCTCCCACCCTTGGCTGCAGCCACCGAGGTGGCTGCCTACCGGGTCGTTCAGGAGGCCCTGCACAACGCGTCGCGCCACGCGGGGGCTGCGCAGGCATCGGTGACGGTGCGTGTGGTGTCGGATCGGCTCGTGGTCACCGTTGACGACGACGGAGTCGGTGGTGCCGGGCCACGCACCGGCGGGGTCGGCATGGGCAGTATGGCCGAGCGCGCCGCCGAGCTCGGCGGGACGTGCGCAGTGAGTGGCCGGTCGGGCGGCGGGACGAGCGTGCGACTGGAGCTGCCCGTGACGCAGGCGGCCTGGCGGGGCGTAGAGGTGGTCGACGCGTGACGACCGTGCTCGTGGTGGACGACCACCCGCTCTTCCGGGACGGGCTAGCGGCCCTGTTGGCGACCGTGCCCGACATGACCGTGGTGGGCGCCGTCGGGAGCGGGGAGGATGCCGTCACCGCTGCGCGGACCCTCGACCCGGACGTCGTGCTCATGGACCTCAACCTTCCCGGGATGCCGGGGCTCGAGGCGACCCGCCGCCTCACCGCCGAGGGTCGGGCTGCCGTGCTCGTGCTGACGATGGTCGACGACGACCAAGGTGTTCTCGCCGCGCTGCGGGTCGGCGCCCGGGGATACGTGCTCAAGGGGGCGGCTCAGGAAGAGGTCCTTGCCGCCATCCGCACGGTCGCCTCAGGTGGCGCGGTCTTCGGCGCGCGGGTGGCTGGTCGGGTGCTCGGTGGGGGGCAGGGCCGGCACGAGGCGCTCACCGAGCGCGAGTCCGAGGTGCTGGCCCTCATCGCCGCCGGGCGGTCGAACTCCGAGATCGCGGCCACCCTGGGTGTGAGCCTGAAGACCGTTCAGAACCATGTCTCGCGGGTGCTCACGAAACTTCAGGTACGGGACCGCACCCAGGCCGCGCTCCGCATGCGCGGGCTCTGATCACCTTCCCGGCTCCCCCCGACCGCCCGACTTCGTCTGTCGGAGTGTCGCGGACACGCGGCTTCGGCCGCGTGTTCGCGACGACCTGACAGACGAAGTCGGGGAATCAGGGGCGGATGATCCGGCCGGTAGCCTTGGGCGGGTGACCCTCAGGCTGTTCGACTCCATGTCCCGCGAGCTGCGAGACTTCATCCCCGTCGTGCCAGGCAAGGCGGGGATCTACATCTGTGGGCTCACCACGCAGGCGCCTCCTCACCTCGGGCACGTCCGGTTCGCGGTCGCGTTCGACGTGCTGCGGCGCTGGATGAGCCGCGGCCACGGGCTCGACGTCACCCTCATCCGCAACGTCACCGACATCGACGACAAGATCCTCGCGAAGTCGGCTGCCGCCGGCGAACCGTGGTTCGCCGTGTCGTACCGGAACGAGGTCGAGACGGCGACCGCGCTGACCGCGCTCGGCGTGCTGCCGCCGACCTACGAGCCGCGCGCGACCGGCCACGTTCCCGAGATGCTGGCGCTCATGGAGACCCTCCTTGAGAAGGGTCACGCGTATGCCGCGGCGGACGGCAGCGGAGACGTCTACTTCGACGTCCGCAGCTGGCCGGCATACGGCGAGCTGACCCACCAGAAGGTCGACGACATGGTCGACGCCGAGGATGCCGACCCGCGCGGCAAGCGAGACCCTCGGGACTTCGCGTTGTGGAAGGGGCACAAGCCGGACGAGCCGGAGACGGCGGCGTGGCCGACGCCGTTCGGCCCGGGCCGACCGGGCTGGCACCTCGAGTGCTCCGCGATGGCGCGCAAGTACCTCGGCGACACGTTCGACATCCACGGCGGTGGGGTGGACCTGCGGTTCCCGCACCACGAGAACGAGCAGGCCCAGTCCCGCGCAGCCGGACTGGGTTTCGCGAACTACTGGCTGCACAACGCCTGGGTGACGATGGGCGGCGAGAAGATGAGCAAGTCGCTCGGCAACTCGCTGCGGGTCAGCGAGGTGCTCCAGGAGCACCGCGCTCTCGCCGTCCGCTACTACCTCACCGCCGCCCACTACCGGTCGACGATCGAGTTCCACGAGGGGTCGATCGAGGAGTCGGCGACGGCGGTGGAGCGCATCGAGGGCTTTCTCCGCCGGGCCCTGCCCGACGAGGTCACCGCGGTGCCGACGGGTGACGAGCCGCTGCCCGAGGACTTCCGTGAGGCGATGGACGACGACCTCGGCGTCTCCGGCGCTCTCGCCGTCGTCCACGAGGCTGTGCGGTCGGGCAACATCTCGCTCGACGACGGTGACCACGAGGACGCCGTGGCCACTGCCCGCACGGTCGTCGCCATGACCGACGTGCTGGGCGTCAACCCCTTGGACCCCGCATGGGCGGCCGGCGACTCCACCACCACCGCGGACGCCCTCGCGAGCCTCGACGCGCTCGTCCGCGGTCGGATCGCCGCGCGGGCCCAGGCGCGGTCCGCACGCGACTACGACGCGGCGGACGCCATCCGGGACGAGCTCGCTGCGGCGGGGATCGCGTTGGAGGACACCGCAGCCGGCGCCCGGTGGTCCCTCGTCCGCGGGCGGGGTGAATGACGTGGCGGGCAACTCGCAGCGCCGGGGCGCGGTGCGCAAGGGCGGCAAGAAGGGTCCCACCGTCGGTTCCGGAGGCCAGCGCCGCCGTGGCCTCGAGGGCAAGGGGCCCACGCCGAAGGCGACGGACCGCCCCAACCACAAGGCCCACAAGGCGGCCGCGAGGAGCGGCGGCGGTGGCGCCGGTCGTGGCCAGTCCGGCCGCACGAGCACGCGGCGCACCAAGGCCAGCAGCGAGATGGTGGCCGGCCGCAACGCGGTTGTCGAGGCGCTCCGCGCCGAGGTACCGGTGACGACGATGTACGTCGCCGGCCGGATCGACTCGGACGACCGGGTCCGCGAGGCGCTGAAGATCGCGACCCAGCGGGGGCTCCCGGTGCTCGAGACGCCCCGCGGCGAGCTGGACCGACTGACCGACGGCGCCGTCCACCAAGGGCTGGCGCTCCAGGTTCCGCCCTACGAGTACGCCCACCCCAGCGACCTCGTCGACCCGGAGATGCCCGGCATCCCGCTCGTCGTGGCGCTGGACGGCATCACCGACCCCCGCAACCTCGGTGCCATCGTGCGTTCGGTCGCGGCCTTCGGCGGCCACGGTGTCGTCGTGCCCAGCCGACGCTCGGCGGGCATGACCGCCTCGGCGTGGAAGACCTCGGCGGGCGCGGCGGCCCGCATCCCGGTCGCCCAGGCCACCAACCTCACCAGGGCACTCGAGGACTTCCGCACGGCCGGGTTCTTCGTCATCGGGCTCGACATGGACGGGAACGTCGAGCTGCCCGACCTCGACCTCGCATCAGAGCCGCTCGTCGTCGTCGTCGGCTCGGAGGGCAAGGGCCTCTCCCGCCTCGTCCGCGAGACGTGCGACCAGATCGTGTCGATCCCGATGTCGTCGGCGGTGGAGTCCCTCAACGCCGGCATCGCGACCGGCGTCACGCTCTACGAGGTCGCCCGCCGCCGTCGCCCGGGCTGACCGCCCCCACGAGCCGCCTCACCGCTCCGGGCGTGGACGGTCGACCCCACCGACCCTCTGTGCGAGGATCGTCGCCGCCGGGGAGACCGGCGCCGGGGGTGCAGCCCCTGACGATCGTCGAGAGAGGGAGCACATGTCCGACTACGGTTCGACCCCCCCGCCTCCGCCCCCGCCGCCCGGTTCGGGTAGCGGCGGCGACAACGTCCCGCCGCCCCCAGGGTCCGGCGACGGCGGGTACGGCGGCGGTTACGGCGGTGGCTACGGGGCACCACCACCCCCCGGCGGTGGGATGGGTGGCGGTCCGGTCGACCACCCGAGGGGGATGACGGTCCTCATCCTCGGGATCCTGTCGCTCGTCTGCTGCTCGCCGCTCGGCATCGTCGCGTTCATCATGGGCAACAACGCGCTCAAGGAGATCGACGCGCAGCCGGGCCGCTACGGCAACCGGCAGATCGTCCAGATCGGCCGCATCCTCGGCATCATCGGCATGGTGCTGCTCGTCCTGTCCATCATCTGGCTCGTGTTCCTCGGCGGTCTCGCCGCGCTGTCCGACTCCTCGAACGTGTGACGTGACGCAGCTGCACGAGGCGGTGCACACCGACCGGGTGACCGGCCGGTGGCACCGCCTCGTGCGTCCTGTGGCGGTGGGTGCCGTCGTCGCGGCAGGGACGGCATACGTGGCCGCGGTCGACCCCAACGAGCCCGGTCACTACCCGCTCTGCCCCACCTACGCGCTCGCCGGCATCTACTGCCCGGGCTGCGGGATGCTGCGCGCGACCCACGACCTCGTGCACCTCGACCTCGCCGGCGCGCTCGCGCGCAACCCGCTCGTCCTGCCGATCTATGCCGCGCTGCTCGTGCTCTTCGTCGTCTGGGTGCGCGCAGCGTGGACCGGCCGTCCCCTGCGCTGGGACCCTCCGACCTGGATGCCGTGGGTCCTCGCAGGGGTCTTCGTCGCCGTTCTCGTCGTGCGCAACGTCCCCGGCTGGACCTGGGCGTCACCCGCCTGACCGGCTGCCCTTGGCCGTGGAGTGGCCAGTTCAGCCCTTCGGGACCACGACGACCGTCGAGTGCACCGCCTTGTCGCCCAGTGTCTGCTTGTCCGGGTCCCACAGCATCCAGAGGTAGGCCAGGTAGAAGACCTGGTTGACGACTCCGCTCACGAGCTCGCGCAGGAAGCACATCCACGCGCCGATGGGCCGACCGGCCTTCTCGTCGATGAGCCTGAGGCCGATGACCTTCTTGCCCACGCTCTGTCCCGTGCGACCCATCCTGAACACCCGGTTCCAGAGCCAGATACCGAACGACACCAGGACACCCAGGGCGATGAGGAGGCCGCCGACCACCGCCAGCCCGGCGTCACCACCGGTTGCCGTGCTGTTTCCGAACTCGTCGTACGTGACGTTCGTCGGCGCGGCCGCGATGAGGACCCCGATCCCGAAGAACATGGGGATGAGCCCGATGAGGGTGAGGGCGACGTCGACGAGGTTGGCGAGCAGGCGCGGACCGAAGTCGGCGACGCGTCCGAAGTTCTGCTCGACGTAGCCGATCGAGCCGGGGTGCATCGGCCGGCCACCGCTGTATCCCGGGGCGGCGGCGTACCCGCCGTAGGGGTTGACCTCTCCGGGTGGTGGGGATGCCGGGGGGCCGCCGTACCCGTAGCCGCCCTGCTGCGAAGGCCCGGGAGGGGCGTACCCCGACGGCGGCGGCCCGTAGGCCGGCGGCGGCCCGTAGGCCGGCGGAGGACCGGTGGCCGGGGGTGGCGGAGGCTGGGCGGGCGGGGGTGGCGGCGCCTGCGCGGGCGGCGGTTGAGGAGCAGCCGCGGTTGGAGGACCGGAGGGCGGAGCCTGGTCGTCCTCGCGTGACGGGTCGGCGGGTCCCTGCGGCTGGTCGCTCATGTCTCCCCCTGGGGGCGTGGTGGGGCTTGCTCCTCGATCCTAGGGCTGGGCGTTCGGGCCCGCGATGACCGGTAGCTCGCGGGTGTCCACGCCGAGCACCGACTGCTCGTCCGGCTTCCCGGGGAGCACCGACGCGACGTAGTCGTCGATCGCCTGCTCGATGGGGATGTCGTGGCGCGCCTGCTCGGCGAGGTACCACCGGTGCTCGAGAACCTCGTGGAACAGCTCCGCCGGCTCCAGCTTGGCGACGAGACCTCGGGGCACGCGCCGGGTCACCGGTTCGTAGATCCTCGTCAGCCACTCGTGCGCGACGATCTCCTCGTCCTCGCCCTGGCGGCCCGTCGCTGCGGTGAAGGCATCGAGGTCGTTGAGCAGCCGACGGGCCTGGTTCTCCCGCACGTCGAGCCCCGTGAGCCTCAGGAGCCGCCTCGAGTGGTGCCCGGCGTCCACGACCTTCGGCTGGATGCGGATCGAGGTGCCGTCGAGGTCGGTCGTGATCTCGAGCTCGTCGACGTCGAACCCCAGGGCGTTGAGCCGGCGCATCCGGTCCTCGACCCGCCAGCGCTCTCCGTCGTCGATGAGCTCGGGTCCGGTGAGCTCACCCCACAGCTCGCGGTACCGGGTCATGATGCGCTCACTCACCGCCACGGGGTCGCGGTCCTCCTGCAGCAGGCCGCCGGCCTCGAGGTCCATGAGCTCGCCGGCGATGTTGATCCTGGCGATGTCGAGGTCGTGCTCGCGCTGGCCGTCACTCAGCCGTTGCCGCAGCTCCCCGGTCTCGGCGTCGACGAGGTATGCCGCGAACGCCCCGGCATCCCGGCGGAAGAGCGTGTTGGAGAGCGAGACGTCGCCCCACCAGAAGCCGGCGAGGTGCAGCCGCACGAGCAGCACCGCCAGGGCGTCGATGAGCCGGGTCGCGGTGCCCTTGCGCAGCGTCTGGCTGTAGAGCGCCCGGTAGGGGAGGGAGAACTGGAGGTGCCGCGTGACGAGGCACGCGTCCAGCGCCCTCCCGTCCGCGCCGACCCGACCGCTGATGACCGCGAAGGGCTCCACGCACGGCATCCCGAGGCGGTTGAGGTTGCGGAGCAGCTCGTACTCGCGGCGGGCCAGGTCCGCCTTGATCTCCTTGACGGCGAGGACGCGACCCGACAACCGCACGAACCGCACGACGTGCCGGGAGATACCCCGGGGGAGGGCGGCGAGGATGTCCTCCGGCCACTCCTCGAGCGGGACGCGCCACGGCAGGTCGAGCAGCGCCGGGTCGGGCCGGGCGGCGGTGATCTCCAAGGCCATCGGCACGGGTCCTCCCGTGGGGTGCGCGCGGTGGGATGGGCGGACGTTTCCAGGAGACGCGCGACGCCCCGGACGAGAGCTCGTCCGGGGCGTCGCGGGTGGTCCCGGTCCTGAGGCGGCTCAGCCGAGCCTGGCGCCGGACTCCTTGTTGAAGACGTGCATGTGGTCGGGGTTCGGGTACACGAAGATCTTCGACCCCTTGTCCGGAACCCTGCGGCCGTCGACCCGGGCGATGAAGGGCTTGGCCAGGGCGTCGTCGCCGACACCCTCGAGCCGGATGTCCGGGTTGGCGGGGGTGGCGTAGACGTAGGCGTCGGCGCCCAGCTCCTCGACGACGTCGACGATGAGCTCGAGGCCGTCCTCGTTCGTGGTCACCTCGACGTCCTCGGGGCGCATGCCGACGATGACCTCGTTGCCTGAGGAGCCGAGCAGGCTCCGGTCGACGTGCAGGCGGTGGCTGCCGAACTGGACGCCGTCCTCGGTCACCGGGACGGACACGAGGTTCATGGCCGGGGAGCCGATGAAGCCGGCGACGAAGACGTTGTTGGGCCGGTCGTACATCTCGCGCGGGGTGGCGCACTGCTGGAGGATGCCGTCCTTGAGCAACGCAATCCGGTCGCCCATCGTCATGGCCTCGATCTGGTCGTGGGTGACGTAGACGGTCGTGACACCGAGGCGCCGCTGGAGGCTGGCGATCTGGGTGCGGGTCTGCACGCGGAGCTTCGCGTCGAGGTTGGACAGCGGCTCGTCCATGAGGAAGACCTGCGGCGACCGGACGATCGCCCGCCCCATGGCGACGCGCTGACGCTGTCCACCGGAGAGGGCCTTCGGCTTCCGCTCGAGGTAGTCCGTCAGGTCGAGGATGCCGGCGGCCTCCTGCACGCGCTTGCGGATCTCCCCCTTGTCGACGCCGGCGATCTTCAGGGCGAAGCCCATGTTGTCCGCGACGGACATGTGGGGGTACAGCGCGTAGTTCTGGAAGACCATCGCGACGTCGCGGTCCTTCGGCGAGAGGTCGGTGACGTCGCGGTCACCGATCCAGATCTTGCCGTCGTTGACCTCCTCGAGGCCCGCGAGCATGCGCAGGGAGGTGGACTTGCCACACCCGGAGGGACCGACGAGGACGAGGAACTCCCCGTCCGCCACGTCGATGTCGAGCCGGTCCACTGAGGGCGTGTCGTTGCCCGGGTAGATCCGGGTTGCTTGGTCGAACTTCACAGTTGCCATGGCGTCATTGCCTTCCTTCACCGGCAGGAACGTGCCGGACGATCCGTTGTAAAGGGTGGAGCTGCCGCCCACGTCGGTGTCAGCGGTTTCGCCAGTATGCCGTGCCGGCGGGTCGATCGGTACCGGGGCGACGGCTGCTCTTGCCGCCGGTCGTGAGAGTGCGCTGAGCCACGTCTGGCGCGTCGTCGGGCTCCCCCGTATCGTCTACACATGAGGATCGCGGACGTCATCAGGCGCAAGGGCGGCGACGTCGTCACGGTGAGGTCGGACGCGTCGGTGACGGAGCTGCTCGGCCTCCTGTCCGAGCACCACATCGGTGCCGTCGTCGTGAGCGACGACGGCGAGAGCGTCGACGGCATCGTCAGCGAGCGCGACGTTGTGCGGTACCTGCACACAGACGGCGCCGCGATCATGGACGCCCCGGTGGAGCAGATCATGACGGCCGAGGTGCACACCTGTAGTCCGGAGGACGTCCTCGACGACCTCGAGACGGCGATGACCGAGCGCCGGATCCGGCACGTCCCCGTCGTCGTCGACGGCAAGCTGCACGCGATCGTCAGCATCGGTGACGTCGTCAAGAACCGCATCGACGACCTCCAGTCGGAGCGCGACCAGCTCCGCACGTACATCCAGAGCTGACCGGCACGGCGCGCAGCCGCCGCCAGGGCCGCGGAGCCGGTGTCCCGCACCGACCGGGATCCAGCCCAGACCCGGCGTTCCGGCATACCGTGGGGGGATGACGGCCGACGCCATCGCCGACGGCTCAGAGCCGGAGGACACCGAGCAGCCGCGTGAGTTCACCCGGCTCGGCGAGTACCGCCTCGTCCAGCGCCTTGGTGAGGGCGGGATGGGGGTGGTGCACCTCGGCCTCGACCGGCACGGACGGGCGGTCGCGGTCAAGGTGCTGCGTCAGCACGTGGCCCATGACCCCGACGCCCGCGCGCGGCTTCAGCGAGAGGTCGAGACGCTGCGCCGGATCCGCACCCCTCGCGTGGCGCCGATCCTCGACGCGGACGTCGACGGCGTCACTCCCTACATCGTGACCCGGTACGTGCCCGGGCCGGCGCTCGACGACTTCGTGGCGGAGCGTGGCCCGCTGGCGCCGGCGGACCTGCACCGGGTCGCGTCGGGCGTGGCGGAGGCGCTGGACACGATCCACTCGGCGGGCATCGTCCACCGGGACGTCAAACCCGGCAACGTGCTCCTCGTCGACGGCGACCCCGTGCTCATCGACTTCGGGATCGCGCACGTGGCCGACGACATCCGCCTCACCCTCACGGGACTCGTCATGGGCACGCCGGGCTACCTGGCACCGGAGGTCGTCGGGGGTGAGGACGTCACCCCGGCGACGGACTGGTGGGGCTGGGCGGCGACGACGGCCTTCGCCGCCACGGGGACACCGCCCTTCGGCCGCGGGACGATGAGCGCAGTGCTGGCCCGGGTTGCCGGCGGCGAGCCCGACCTCAGGGCCGTCGACCCGCGGATCGAGCCGCTGCTGTATGCCGCCCTCTCGCCCGACCCGGCGGACCGCCCGCACCACGACGAGGTGGTGGCGGCTCTGGAGTGCTACGCCCACGGTGCTCCGGTGACCGAAGCCATCCGCGTGCGGACCCGGCAGCCGACACAGCTGCGCGCCACCAGCGCACTGCCGGTGACACCGGCGGCTCCGATGGGGGATGCCATGGCCGCCGGGGGCGGCGTCGCCGGCGCGCTGACGCAGCAGTCGGATGCCGCGCCGCCACAGGGTGCGGTGCTGGCGCCACCCCCGGCCTCCGCGCCCGCCCCGCCGACGGCCGCTCCGGGCGCAGGCCACCAGCAGCTGACGGGCCCGGGGTCGTCGGTGCCGGACTCGGAGTCCGACTGGGACGCGGCGCGGCTCGGGCACGGCCCCTACGGGGACCCCCGCATCGGCCGCCCGAAGCGGTCAGGAACACTCCTCGCTCTCCTCGCCCTCTTCGCGACACTGACGGCCGCTGCCCCGCTGCTGGCCCTGCTCGTCCTTTTCGGCTGGGCCACGCTCGCCCGGACGGCCGACCGGTCGGTCACGTCCCTCGTCGTGCGCCGCCACCAGCGTGGCGCCCGGGGGAGCGACGTCGCGGTGGCGGTCGCGACCAGCCCCTGGCACCTCGTCGTCGGGGCGCTGGGCGCCGCGCTGACGATCGTCGCTCCGCTGGTCGTGGGCATCTGCGCGATGTTCGCGACGGCCCTGGTGCTCACCGCGCTGACCGGCCGAGACGCCGCAGCGGACGGCGTGATTCCCCTCGTCACGGCGGCGTTCTTCGCGGCGCTGACCGCCTGGTGGGGACCGGGGGGCGCGAGCCTGCGCCGTGGCAGCCGCAGCATCGTTCGCGGCGTGAGCCCGGGCGGGAAGGCGGTCCCGCTCGTGGTGGCCGCACTGCTCGCCGCCGCGGCGGTCCTCGGCGCTGCGTCCGTCGCGGCCGAGGGCCCGACGTGGTGGCCACGGCCCAACGCACCGGGCTGGATCGACGAGGTGATCCCCCGCTTCTGACGCCACCGAGATCGGCGCTCGGTACGGCACGAGATCGGGCAGACTGCCCGCATGTCGCTCCCGGACCCGGCGCTGGTGGTGCTCGTGGGCGCCTCGGGGTCGGGCAAGTCGACCTGGGCGGCGGAGCGCTACCGGGCCGAGGAAGTCGTCTCTTCGGATGCTTTGCGAGGCATCGTCGGGAGCGGTCCGCACGATCTGGACGCCTCTGCCGACGCGTTCGCGGTGCTGGAGTCGGTCGTCACGGCCCGGCTGGGCCGTCGGCTGACAACCGTGGTGGACACCCTCGGTTTCGACGTCGCGCGCCGACGGAGCTGGCTGTCCCGGGCGCGCTCCGCCGGGCTCCCCGCGGTCCTCGTGCTCGTCGGGACCCCGGCTGAGGAGTGCCGTCGCCGCAACGCGGCGCGCGACCGTCCGCTGCCTGCCCGCGTGCTGGCCGGACAGCTGCGCCGCCAGCGGGAGGTGGGGGCCGAGGTCATGGACGAGGGCTGGGACGTCGTCGTCCCGATCTCGGCGGAGGTGACGCCCTCCGCCCCGAGGCTCGCGGTGGCGCGTCCGACCGACGACCGCACGGCATCCACGGGAGTCCAGGTGGTGCTGCAGGTCTCTCGGTTCCCGTGGGGCGACGAGCCGATGGCGTGGCTGCGCGACGTCGCGCTCGCTGCGGACCAGGCCGGGTTCGCCGGTCTGGCGCTGATGGACCACCTCATCCAGATCCCGCAGGTCGGCCGCGCCTGGGACCCGATTCCCGAGCCCTGGGTCACGCTCGGCG
The DNA here is from genome assembly GCA_963763015.1 of uncultured Actinomycetota bacterium. Classification (GTDB taxonomy): domain Bacteria; phylum Actinomycetota; class Actinomycetes; order Actinomycetales; family Dermatophilaceae; genus Fodinibacter. Next base: position 13,700 of record CAVXML010000005.1, read on the forward strand.
CCGTTGCCGCCCTGGACACCAGCCTCCGGCTCGGCACCCTCTGCACCCCGACGACCTTCCGCCGGCCCGGGATCACGGCGAAGGCCGCGGCCACGCTGTCCGCCCTCACCGGCGGGCGGGTGTTCGTCGGCATTGGCGCGGGATGGTGGCACCGCGAGCACGCGGCATACGGGCTGCCCTTTCCGACCGCCGCGACGAGGTTCGACGACCTCGAGCGCGCGATCCAGGTCATGCGGGCGCTGTGGGCACCGGGCACGAAGGAGTACTCCGCTGTCGGGGTCACGCTGCCGGAGACGACGTGCTATCCCCGGCCCGCCGCACCGATCCCGGTCATCGTGGGTGGCAACGGCGAGCGGAGGACTCTGCGGATCGCCGCCGCGCTCGGCGACGCGTGCAACCTCAGCACCTCGGAGCCCCACGTCGTTCGGCACAAGGTCGACGTGCTTCGGCAGCACTGCACCGACGTGGGGCGAGACCCGAGCCAGGTGGCGGTGACGGTGCTCGACCTCCCGGTGGTCGGGCGCGACCGCCAGGACGTCTGGCGGCGGGTCGAGCTGCACCGAGGCCGCACCGCAGCGGCCGCCTATGCCGCCAGGAAGCACGCGGGCACGGTGGCGCAGCACCGCGACCGGCATGCCGGCCTGGCTGAGCTGGGGGTGTCGACCGTCTTCGTCAGCACCCCGGACCTCGACGGCCCCGAGGCGGTGCTCGCCCTGGGCGGCCTCAACGCGTGAGCGGCAACTGCCCGACACCGCGCCGTGAGCTCCGAGCCGCCTCGACCTCCTGACGCCGGGATGCCGGGATGCCGGCGAAGCCCGCCGCGACGTGCGGGATGCAAGGCCGCGTGCGGCTCGAGCGCCCACAGCGGCCGGAGATCGGTAGGTTGCAGCAGGCAGCCACGGATGTCTGAGGAGGGTCCCGATGGCCACCACGGGTGAGCGAGATCCTGAGCCGGCTCCGGACGTCACGGACGCGGCGGCATCCAACGAGGGCGTCGGGGTGGGCGCGACGGCCGATGACGGGCCACCGGCCACCGAACGTGAAGGGCGAGAGCCGCTCGAAGGCCTGTGGAGACGTACGCCGCCGTCCCGGATCGAGGACTACGCCGTCGTCGCCGACCTGCAGACCGCAGCGCTGATCAGCCGCGACGGCTCGATGGACTGGCTGTGCCTGCCCCGTTTCGACTCCTCTGCGTCGTTCGCTGCGCTCCTCGGCGGCCCCGGATGCGGCCGGTGGAGGATCGCTCCACTGACCGGCGGGGTGTGCACGCGGCGCGCCTACCGAAGCGACTCGATGATTGTCGAGTCGACCTGGGAGACAGAGGAGGGAACCGTCACGGTCGTCGACTTCATGCCCATTCGACAGACCGAACCCGACGTGGTGCGGATCGTCGTGGGCGTCAGCGGCCGGGTGCGGATGGGTGTGGAGCTTGTCGCGCGCTTCGACTACGGGCGGGTCGTCCCATGGGTCCGGCACTCCGGTGAGCGCTGGGTCGCCGTGGCGGGCCCGGACTCGCTGTGGCTCGACACGCCGGTGCGGCTTCACGGCGAGAACATGCGCAGCGTCGCGGAGTTCACCGTGGAGGCGGGCCAGAGGATGCCCTTCATCCTCACCTGGGTCCCCTCGTACCAGGCCCAGCCGCCACGCTATGACGCCGATCGGGCTCTGCGCGAGACCGATGACTACTGGAAGGAGTGGATCAGCCGCTGCACCTACGACGGCCACTACGGCGAGGCCGTGAACCGGTCCCTCCTCGTGCTGAAGGCGCTCACCTACGCGCCCAGCGGTGGCATCGCCGCAGCTGCGACCACCTCGCTGCCGGAACAGATCGGGGGCCCACGGAACTGGGACTACCGCTACTGCTGGTTGCGTGACGCAGCATTCACCCTGCAGGCCCTGGCCGGCGGTGGCTACACCGCCGAGGCCAAGGCGTGGCGTGACTGGCTGCTGCGCGCCGTCGCCGGCGACCCGAAGGACCTGCAGATCATGTACTCCCTCACCGGCCGCCGCAGGCTTGCGGAGACCGAGCTGACCTGGCTCGACGGCTACGAGGGGTCACGACCCGTTCGGGTCGGCAACGAGGCGGCCGGGCAGTTCCAGCTCGATGTCTACGGCGAGCTCCTCGACGGCCTGCACAGCGCGCGCGAGGCGGGGCTCGCCAGCGACGAGGACGCCTGGACGCTGCAGACCCTGCTCACCGAGTACCTGGAGACGGTCTGGCGGCAGCCCGACAGCTCGTTGTGGGAGGTCCGGGGACCGCAGCAGCACTTCGTGCACTCCAAGGTGATGGCGTGGGTGGGCCTCGACCGGATGATCCGTACCTCCGAGCGCGCCGGCCTTCGAGCGCCCCTGGAACGGTGGCGGGCCGCTCGTGACGACATCCACGAGGAGGTGTGCTCACAGGGTTTTGACGCGAGCCGGGGCACCTTCACCCAGTACTACGGTTCCGACGGCCTGGACGCTGCCCTCCTGCTCATCCCGCGCGTGGGTTTCCTTCCGCCCGAGGACGAGAGGGTCCGCGGCACCATCGCTGCGGTTCAACGAGAGCTGTGCGAGGACGGGTTCGTCCTCCGGTACCGGACGGATGCCGACCCGACCTCACCGGAGGGAACAGTCGACGGCCTGCCCGGCTCCGAGGGGGCGTTCCTCGCCTGCAGCTTCTGGCTTGCCGACGCCTTGGCCCTGACCGGCGAGCACGACGAGGCTCGCGCGCTGTTCGAGCGGCTGCTCGACCTGCGCAACGACGTGGGCCTGCTGAGCGAGGAATGGGACCCCCGGGCGCGGCGGCACCTGGGCAACACCCCACAGGCATTCAGCCACGTCGGGCTCGTCAACACCGCGCTCACCCTCGACCGCGGCGCGCGGCACGCCGTCACCCGGACCCCCACCCCGACCGGCGAGGGCTGACCCGGTCCGTCGACCGAGGAAGGACGCGGGCGGCTTCCACAACCGACGGCGGCAGCCCTACAGTCACCAGGGTGACCGCGACATCGTCCCCGTTGCCGATCCTGCCCACCTCGCTGGTGGGCAGCTATGCCCAGCCGGACTGGCTCATCGACCGGGCCCGGCTGGCCGGCCGCTTCCCGCCGCGGGTGCGCGCCAGGGAACTGTGGCGGGTGGAGCCGGAGTACCTCCAGCAGGCACAGGATGACGCCACGCTCCTGGCCATCCGTGCCCAGGAGCGGGCGGGTCTCGACATCATCACCGACGGCGAGATGCGGCGAGAGTCGTACAGCAACCACTTCGCGACCGCCCTCGAGGGCGTCGACGTCGACAACCCCGGGACGGCGCTCGATCGCAGCGGCCATCCGAACCCGGTGCCGCGCATCGCCGGACCGATCGTGCGACCGAGACCCGTGGGCGTCCGCGACGTGGAGTTCCTCAGGGCGAACACCGACCACCCGGTCAAGATGACCGTGCCCGGCCCGTTCACGATGGCGCAGCAGGCGCAGAACGACCACTACCCCGACCTCGCGTCGGCGGCCGTGGCGTACGCCGCCGCGGTCAACGCCGAGATCAAGGACTTGCACGCAGCCGGTGCCGACCTCGTCCAGATCGACGAGCCCTACATGCAGGCACGGCCCGAGGCGGCCCGCGAGTACGGCCTCACCGCCCTCAACGCCGCCCTCGACGGCGTCACCGGCACCACGGCCGTCCACATCTGCTTCGGGTATGCCGCGATCATCCACGACCGGCCGGAGGGGTACTCGTTCCTCCCCGAGCTGGCAGGCTGCTCGGCCGACCAGATCTCGATCGAGACCGCGCAGTCGGATCTCGACCTCGGCGTGCTGAAGGACCTCAGCGACAAGACGATCATCCTGGGCGTCATCGACCTCTCCGACCACGAGGTGGAGCGCGCTGAGGTCGTCGCCGACCGGGTGCGGCGAGCCTTCCCTCACACTCCGCCGGACCGGATCACCATCGCCACCGACTGCGGGATGAAGTACCTCCCCCGCGCCAGTGCAGAGGGGAAGATGCGCGCCATGGCGGGCGCTGCGTCGATCCTGCGCGCCGAGCTCTGACTCGCATCCAGGTCGCCCGCCGACCGGCAC
>CAVXML010000006.1:0-424492 GCA_963763015.1 uncultured Actinomycetota bacterium
GTCTGCTCACCTGGGGCCTCGTGCCCAGCTGGTCCAGGGACACCAAGGGCGCGGCGCGGATGATCAACGCGCGGGTGGAGTCGGTCGCCGACAAGCCGGCGTTCGCCAGGGCCCTGGCCGGCCGGCGGTGCCTGGTCCCGGCCCGCGGATGGTACGAGTGGCAGGCCTCGCCCTCGGCCGTGGACCGCACGGGAAAGCCGCGCAAGCAGCCGTTCTTCACCGCTCGCGCCGACGGGGCGAGCGTGGCCATGGCCGGGCTGTACGAGTTCTGGCGTGACCCGGCGGCCACCGACCCCGACGACCCGCTCGCCTGGGTCACCACCTTCACCGTCATCACCGGCCCCGCGGAGCCGGGCCTGGACCGCATCCACGACCGCCAGCCCCTGGTTCTCGAGCCGGAGGAGTGGGCCACCTGGCTCGACCCGGCCACGGGGGCCGCCGACGTGCTGGGGCTGCTCGAGCCCCGTCCACCGGGAAGGTTCACGGCGTACCCCGTGCCGACCGCCGTGAACAGCACCCGGTCGAACGGGCCTCACCTGCTCGACCCGGCGGCCGACGACGAGCTGGTGGGGGTCGTCGACCCGATGACCGGCGAGGTCCTCGGGAGACCCGGGTGAGCGAACGGCTGGTGCCGACCCCCGAGGGCCCGGCCCGCACGACCACGAGCGTTCCCGCCGGAGGTGCGGCAGGCGCGGTGGACATGTTGGTGCTGGGTCACGGGGCCGGGGGCCTGCGGTGGACCCTCGACGTGCACGCCGTGCGCGAGGCCGCCGTGTCCGCGGGGTGGGTCGTGGTTCTGGTCGACCAGCCGTGGCGGGTCTCCGGGCGTCGGGTGGGGCCAGCGCCCCCATCGCTCGACCGCGCCTGGCTGGCGGTCCTGGACGCTCTCCGGCGGCGCCGTCGCCCGGCGGGACGGCTCGTGGTCGGTGGTCGCAGCGCGGGCGCCCGCGTCGCCTGCCGCACCGCCTCGGCCGTCGGTGCGGATGCCGTCGTGGCGCTCTCCTTCCCGCTCCACCCGCCGGGACACCCGGAGAAGTCGCGGGCAGCGGAGCTCGCCCGACCCGGCGCCACCGGCATCCCCGTGCACGTGGTCCAAGGGCGCCGGGACCCGTTCGGCGACCCAGCGGAGGTCGCGGCGGTGCTCCCGCCCGGGGCGACGCTGGACGTCGTGCCCGGAAGCCACTCCCTCGGGGGCGCCGCGACCGGCGTCGCAGCCGCTGTCCTCGCTCGTCTCGGGGCACCGATGTCCCCCGCGAGGCGGTCCGACGTGGGTGCAGCCGGGGAATGAGTGGCCCGGACACGGCGTTGACCGACCTGTCCACGCCACCCAGGGAGAGGCATTCCGTGTTCGTCCTCGACACCTCAGCCCCCAACCGGGCCCGGTTAGGCTGGGACGCGATGAGCACTTCACCCACCCCCGTCGAGGACAGCCCCACCATCGAGGTCGACCTCGCCAGCGAGACGACCGCGGAACGGCAGGCCCGCTTCGAGCGGGAGGCGCTCCCCCTGCTGGACCAGCTCTATGCCGCGGCGATGCGCACCACCCGCAACCCGGCCGACGCCGAGGACCTGCTCCAGGAGACCTACGCCAAGGCGTACGCGGCCTTCCACCAGTACCAGCCGGGGACCAACCTCAAGGCGTGGATGTACCGCATCCTCACCAACACCTACATCAACACCTACCGCAAGCGCCAGCGTGAGCCGCTGCAGTCCGACGCCGCCGAGGTGGAGGACTACCAGCTGGCGCGTGCCGAGTCGCACACGTCGGCCGGGCTCAAGTCCGCGGAGGTCCAGGCGCTCGAGCACCTGCCCGACACCGAGGTCAAGCGGGCTCTGCAGGAGCTGCCCGAGGACTTCCGGATGGCCGTGTACCTCGCGGACGTCGAGGGCTTCGCGTACAAGGAGATCGCCGAGATCATGGGAACCCCCATCGGGACCGTGATGTCGCGCCTGCACCGTGGCCGCCGGCTGCTGCGCGGACTGCTCACGGGGTACGCGCGCGAGCGGGGCTTCGGCACGGAGGAGGAGTCATGACCGAGGACACCCACGCCGGGCACGGCGACTGCTCCGATGTCCTGCACCGCATCTACGAGTACCTCGACGGGGAGATGAGCGCCGACGACGTCCGGCGGGTGGCGGCGCACCTCGGGGAGTGCCAGCCCTGTCTGGCCGAGCACGACCTCGACGTGGCGCTGAAGCAGGCGGTGCGCCGGTCCTGCTCCGGGGAGACCGCGCCAGCGGCGGTCCGCCTCCAGATCATGCAGCGCATCACCAGCGTCCGCCTCGAGCACGACGGCTGACGGACAAGGCCCGACCGGAGGACCCCGACGGTCCACGACGCCCGGTGTGCCGTGAGGCACACCGGGCGTCGTGAACGGTGCTCAGGCGTTGGGCTTGCGGCCGTGGTTGGCCTTGTTGCCCTTGCGCGAGCGGCGCTTGCGGGCGCGCTTGCTCATGGGATGCCTTTCGTCGGGTCGGTCCGTATGGCGGTTCCGAGAACCCGCCACGGTCCCTCCGATTGTGGCACACCACTGCCCGTGCGAGACTCGGGTGCATCGGGAGCCGCTCCGGACCGCGGCCCCGGTACCCCTCGGAAAGGAACACCCCTCATGAGCAGGATGCGCTCCCTCGTCGCCGCGACGTTGCTCGTGGCTGTGGCCGCGCTCGTCCCGGCCGCCGCCGACGCCGCCCCCCCGGACAAGGGCAGCGTCATCGTCAAGATGGAGAACTGGCACTGGCTCCCGTGATGCGGTGACGGGTGACGGCTGAGTCCGGCGGCTCGAGCCGCACAGTGTCACGTGGGCCGCAGGCGATCACGGTCTACATCGGGCTCGTCGTCGCCCTGGGCATCGGCCTGACCACCCGTGCCGTCATCGTCGACGGCCTGGTCATCGACGGCCCGCTCGTCGTCCTCGGGTTCCTGGCGGTGCTCACGTGGTGGTCGGGACGGATCGTCGTCGCCCACAACGTCACGCTGACCTTCTCGAGCATCGTCCTGCTGGCCGCCATGGCCCTGCTGGGACCGGCGGGAGCCGGCATCGTCGGCATCATCGTGGGTCCCCTCCAGCGCGGGAAGGTCCCCCTGCGGGCGAGGGTCTTCAACACCGGCATGTCCGCGACGCTGGGGGTCCTCGGCGGCGCGGCGTACCTGCTCGCCGGTGGCCTCCGGGACAGCAGTGGGGTCGTCGGCGCCTGGGATCTCATGCGACTCGTGGCGATCCCCGTCCTCGTGGCCGACCTGGTGCAGGTGGCCGTGAACCTGGTGCTCCTCGCGGGCGTCATCCGGGTCTCCGGCGGGGGCTCGATGCGCAGCCAGATGCTGCGGCTGCTCGGCAGCACCGGCCCCGCATACCTGGGCTACGGCGCCATCGCGTTCCTCCTCGTGGTGCTGTGGCAGCCGGCGGGGGTCGGGCCGGCCAGTGTCGCGTTGGTGCTGCCCCCGCTCCTCGTGGCCCGCTGGGCCTACCTGCAGTACGCCGAGGAGTTCAAGGGGCATGCTCGAGCGCTTCAGGTGCTCGTCGCGGCGGTCGAGGCCAAGGCGCCCCACCTCGTGGGACACAGCGAGCGAGTGGCCGGGCTCAGTGAGCGGATGGCCGAGCACCTCGGGCTGCGCGGGCAGGTGGTGGACGACACGCGGGTCGCGGGGATGCTCCACGACCTGGGACAGACGACGCTTCCGACCGCCCTCGTGCGAGGGGGGGAGGGGTCGGGCGGAGACCTGGTCCGTACCTACCCGGCCCGGGGAGCGGAGGTGCTGCGCGACCTCAGCTTCCTCTCCGGCTCCCTTGCCGCGATCAGCAGGCATCGCGAGGCCGCCCTCGCGGATACCGCCGACCCCACCGACCTGCCGGCCCGGATCGTCGGGCTGGCCGACGAGTTCGACCTGCTGACCGAGGTCGGGACCCCCGACGGGGCGGTCCTGTCACCGGAGGAGGCCCTGGACCGGCTGCGGGGCGAGGCGGCCCGCCCGGAGCTCCTCGGCGCCCTGGAGCACGCCGCGGGCCTCACCCGAGGAGTAGGCCCGTGACAGGGCGTTCGGGGAGGCTCGGACCGACCCCTCGCGTGGAGCGTCCTGGCTGTCGGGGTCCTGCTCCTCACCCAGGCCGTGCTCACCGGCGGCCTCGCCCTCCTCGACGTCGTTCGGCTGCACGAGGTGACCATGCTCGCCCTCGTCCTGGCCGTCGCGGTGGGCGAGCTGGCCCGACTGCGGATGCCGAGTGGCCGGGATGCCGCCCCGTTGGCCTCGGCGGCGGCCCTGGCTGTCGCCTTCCTCGGCGACATCGACGGTGAGCCGCCGTTCGACGTCGGGAGCGGGGTCGTCGTGCTGGTCGCCGCCGCGGGGCTCGGGGTCGCCGCGGTCGCGCGCCGGGTGCTCGGACGCCCTACCGGCTCGGACCAGATGGCGGCCCGGCTCATCGGGGTCACCGTCGCAGCCGTCCTCGCGCGCGACGTGGGAGCCCCGGGACAGTCGCTGTGGGACCTGGCGGCGGATCCCAGCGTGCCCCGTCCGCTCGTCGCCGCCTCGATGGTGGCCGTGGCGGCCATGGGGCTCGTGGTCGAGATCGTGCTGTCGTCGGCGGTGCGCGCGGAGCGCCAGCGCACCCCGTGGTCGGCAGCGCTGCGGGACGAGACGGGGGAGGTGGCCCCGCTCACCGTTGCGGTCGTCACGTCGGGTCCCCTCGTCGCCCTCATGGCGCCGGTCTTCGGCCTCGCGTCCCTGCCGGCGGCGCTCTTCCCCCTCGCCATCACCTATGTCGCGGTCGGGCGGTACGCCCGCAACCGGATGACGTACCGCCAGACCATCGCCACGCTGTCCCAGCTCACGGAGCACGGCGGCTACACCCCCGCCGCGCACGCTGAGCGAGTGGCTGACCTCAGCGTGCGCATCGGTCGGCTGCTCGCGCTCTCCGACAGCGAGCTGCGCGACCTCGAGTACGCAGCCCTCCTGCACGACCTCGGACAGATCTCGCTGCGAGAGCCGATACCGGGCGGGGCCACCGTCCTCGCGGCCCCCAACGACCAACGCGACATCGCCGCGGAGGGAGCTCGGATCGTTCGCCGGGCCGAGGGGCTCGAGACCGTGGCCGACTACGTGGAGGCGCAGACCACCCCCTACCGCCAGGTGCGTGAGCTCGGTGAGGTCGTGCCGCTGCCGAGCCGGATCATCAAGGTCGCCAACGCCTTCGACGACCTCACCGGCGGGCGAACGGATCCGGAGAGTGCGGTCGCCGCGATGGAGCGCATCCACCTGGGGCTGGGCTACGAGTACGACCCCCGGGTGGTCGAGACCCTCGCCGTGGTCACCAGTGACGCCATGGTGGGGCGCGTCGACGAGCGGGAGCCGGCGGCACGCTAGCATCGGGGGCCCGCCCAGCCCGCTCCCGGAGAGGTCCCGTGGATCGCCTGACACCCGTGGTGTTCACGGACTCGTGGGGATCGACGATCTCCATCGCCAGCCTGCAGGGCCGGGTCATCCCGAGCCCACGGCCGGAGTCCGAGCTGTGGATGGGCGCCCACGAGGCGGGGCCCTCGATCACCGACCGCGACGGAGCCCCGGACCTCGCGACCGTGATCGCCGCGGACCCGGTGGGCGAGCTCGGGCAGGAGTGCGTCACCCGGTTCGGGCCCAGGCTGCCCTTCCTGCTCAAGGTGCTCGCGCCGGGGAGAGCGATCTCCATCCAGGTGCACCCCACGGCGGAGCAGGCCCAGGCAGTGCGCGACCGCACGGGAAGCGCCGTCTACGTCGACGACTGGGCCAAGCCGGAGCTGCTCCTCGCCATCGCACCCTTCGAGGTCTTCGTGGGACTGCGGCCCTTCGAGGAGGTCACGGGGATCGTCGACCGCCTCGGCGTCGACCGGCTCACGGTCCTCGTGGAGCACGCGGCGGTCGCGCCCGACCCGGTCCATGCCCTGCTCGCCGGGGTGCTCGCCACCTCGCCGGACGAGGTGCCCGACCTTGCCCGTCGCGTCGTGGCGGGCTGTGTGCGGCTGGAGGGGTCGGGGGGCGAGCTCGGCGACGCGAGCGCCGCCGTCGTGGGGGTGGCCGAGGACCACCCGGACGACATCGGCATCGTCGTGCTGCTCCTCATGCACCACCGGGTCCTGCAGCCGGGGGAGTTCATCGACGTCGCCGCCGGCGTCCTGCACTCCTACGTCAGAGGTCTTGGCATCGAGGTCCTCGCCAACTCGGACAACGTCGTGCGTGCCGGGCTCACCGACAAGGAGGTCAACGTGCCCGAGCTGCTGCGGGTGCTCGACCCGCGCGCCGACGGCATCCCGGGGATGGCCCGACCCGTCGCCCCCGGGGTGGAGGTGTTCGACAGCGCCTCGGACCGCTTCCGTCTGCATCGCGTGGCGCCGGGACGGGCGCTCCCCGGCGACGGCTCGCCCCGCATCGTGTTCTGTCTGCGCGGGCGCGTGACCCTGACGGCGTCCGGCAGCACTCTCGAGCTCGGCGACGCCGGGTCCGCCTTCCTCCCGGCCGGACAGCGGTCGGCGGTGCTGGGCGGCGCCGGAGAGGTGTACGTCGTGTCGGTTCCCGAGCCCTGACACCCTCGCTCGGGCGACCGAGCCCTGACAGCCTCGGTCAGGCGGCCTTGGTCTCGGCGAAGATGCCGGCGATCTCGTCGATCTTGGCCAGCAGCTCGTCGGCCCGCCCGGCGTCGAACTCACCCTTGGTCCCGGCAGCGCCCGCGAGCTTCGTGGCCTCGTTGAACAGGGTGTGCAGGTGCGGGTACTTCTCGAAGTGAGGGGCCTTGAAGTAGTCGGTCCACAGGACCCACAGGTGGTGCTTGACGAGCTCCGAGCGCTGCTCCTTGATGAGGGTCGCGCGCATCCGGAAGTCGGGGTCGGGGTTGTCGGCGACCTTGGCGATGATGGCCTTGATCGACTCGGCCTCGATCCGGGCCTGGGCGGGGTCGTAGACACCGCACGGCAGGTCGCAGTGCGCGGAGACGTCGGTGATGCGGAACAGGGACAGCATGGGTCTCTCCTGGGGTCGGGCCTGCGGTCCGAACCAACCTACCCCAGCCCGCGGCGCACCCGACAGGCGACGACCGCCACGATGTCGTCGCTGGTCAGGGTGCCGACGTCGGCGGAGCCGACGCCTTCGGCGGAGTTGTCGGAGTCGACCCACCAGCGTCCGGCGAGCTCCGGGTCCCGGCGCGTCAGGCGCTTCACCGACACCGGCCGGGGCCGCCCGGCGGGGTCGGGAGGCAGCCGCACCACCGCGGCCCGACCGGCTCGCGGTGGGGCCCCCACGAGCACCAGCAGGACGTCGCCCTCCCGGTAGGTGGGCGCCATGGAGCGGCCGCGCACCCGGACAAGGGCCGGCCGCGGCACCCGGGTGAGCACCGACCTCAGCCGGGTCACCCGCTCGGATGCCGTCCGGTCGCCTCCTCGTCACCGTCGGCGCTCGGGCCGGCCTCGTCCACCGGGCCGAGGGCCTGCGCCTTGCCGGTCACCGTCTGGACGATCGCCTCCGCGTGCGCCGCCTCCTCCTGCCGCATCCGGGACAGGAAGGCGCGGGTGCGCGGGTGCTGGGGGTTCAGGAGGCACTGGTTCGGCGGGCCGTGCTCGATGACGACACCGCCGTCGATGAACACCACGCGGTCCGCGACCTCGCGTGCGAAGCCCATCTCGTGCGTGACGACGATCATCGTCATCCCGCCCTTGGCCAGGTCGCGCATGACCTTGAGCACCTCGCCGACCAGCTCCGGGTCCAGGGCGCTCGTCGGCTCGTCGAAGAGCATGAGCTTCGGGTCCATGGCGAGCGCGCGGGCGATCGCGACCCGCTGCTGCTGGCCCCCGGAGAGCTGCGCGGGGTACGCGGACGGCTTGTCCGCGAGCCCGACCTGCTCGAGGAGCTCGTGCGCCTTGGCCTCGGCCTCGCGCCGGGAGGTGCCCTTGACCTGCCTCGGCGCCTCGACGATGTTGGCGAGGACCGTCTTGTGGGGGAAGAGGTTGAAGCGCTGGAAGCACATCCCGATGTCGCGACGCTGCGCGGCGATGCGCTTGTCCGGGAGCCGGTGCAGGGTGCCGCCCCGGTCCTCGTAGCCCATGAGGTCGCCGTCGACGAAGATGCGGCCGCCGTCGATGGTCTCGAGCTGGTTGATGCAGCGCAGGAAGGTCGTCTTGCCCGAGCCGGAGGGGCCGCAGAGCACCACGACCTCGCCCCGGTGCACGTCCATGTCGATGCCCTTGAGCACCTCGGTGCCGTGGAAGGCCTTGGTCACGTTGACGGCGTGGACGAGTGCCTGGTCCGACGGTGCCGACGTGGCGTCGGGGTGCGCTCCGGTGGTCGTCTGGCTCATCAGTGGTCCGCCTCGATCTTCGTGAGCTTCTGCTGGGTCCTGGTGGGCACGGCTCCGAAGCCGCGTCCGAAGTAGCGCTCCAGCCAGGCCTGGCCGACCATGAGGATGGAGCAGACGATGAGGTACCACAGGGTCGCCGCGACGATGCCGGGCATGATCTGGAAGGTCCGCTGCCCGAACTGGTACGACTGGTAGAACAGCTCGACGATGACGGGCACCGCGATGAGCAGAGAGGTGTCCTTGACCATCGCGATCGTCTCGTTCCCGGTCGGCGGCACGATGACCCGCATCGCCTGGGGGAGGATGATGCGCCGCATCGTGCGACCGGGCGGCATCCCGAGCGCCTGGGCGGCCTCGGCCTGGCCCCGGTCGACCGACAGGATGCCGGCGCGGGCGATCTCGGCCATGTAGGCGGCCTCGGAGAGCCCCAGGCCGATGATGCCCACCCAGATGGTGCTCGACAGTGACCGGTAGTCGAACTGGGCGAAGGTGAGGTTGCCCTCCAGCCCGAGCACGTCTGCGATCTGCTGGCCGAAGGGCACGCCGATGTCGAAGACCGGGTAGAGGAAGACCAGGCCGGTGCCCAGGAGGACCAGCAGCACGTAGCGCGGGATCGCCCGGAAGAACCACGTGTAGACGAACGCGACGCCACGCAGCACCGGGTTGGCCGACAGACGCATGATGGCGATGAGGACGCCCAGGGCGATGCCGAGGACCATCGCCCCCACCGTGCCGAAGATGGTGCCCTTCCACAGGCCCTCGATGACGGGGGTCTGCTGCATGATCTCGAAGGCGAACGGGAAGTTCCACTTGTCGTTCGTGACGAACGAGCTGATGAGCATCGCGACGACAACCGCGATGACGACCATGGCCACCCAGCGAAGCGGGTGCGGGACCGGCCGGGCGTCGATCGCGCCCGGCCGCTCCGGCGTGGTCGAGGTCATGAGGTCACGACACCTGCGGGTTCACCGCGAAGTCGTCGATGGCACCGCCCTCGGTCTTCCACTTCGCGAGGATCTCGTCGTAGGTACCCTCCGCCTTGAGCTGCTTGAGCGCCTCGACGATGGCCTCGCCGAAGGCCGTGTCCTCCTTCTTGAGGACGTAGCCGTAGGGCGCCGAGTCGTACTGCTCGCCGAGCAGCTCGAGCGCGCCACCGGTGAGGTCGACCGCGGCGATGGCCGGGGGCAGGTCGACGAGCATCGCGTCGGCCTTCCCGGACTGGACCGTCGCCGTGACCTTGGCCTGGTCGGCGTCGACGAGGACCTTGATCTCCGGCTTCCCGGCATCCGTGCACGTCTTGTTGCGGGCAGGGAGGTCCTCGTCGGCCTGCACGGTGCCCTTCTGCACGGCGACCGTCTTGCCGCACGCGTCGTCGGGGTTCACGCCCTTGGGGTTGCCCTTCTGCGTCACCCACTGCGTGCCGGCCTTGAAGTAGCTGACCATGGTGGCCTGCTCCAGGCGCTCGGGGTTGATGGTGAAGCTCGAGATGCCGATGTCGTACTTCCCGCTCTGAACGCCGAGGATGATGGCGTCGAACGCAGAGGGCACCCACTCGGTCTTCACGCCGAACTTGGCCATCACGGCGTTGAAGAGGTCGACGTCCATGCCGATGACGGTCTTCCCGTCCGCGTCGAGGTACTCGTTCGGCTGGTAGGTGGCGTCGGTGCCGATCACGATGGTGCCGGCGCTCTTGATCTTCTCGGGCAGCTTGGCGACGAGCGCCTCGTCTGGCCCGGAGGTGGCCGCGGATGTGGCCGGGGCGCTGGTGGCGGAGTCGCCCTCGGACAGTGAGTCGGAGCCGCAGGCGCCGAGGGCCAAGGCGGTCGTGGCGGCGGCAGCCACCGCAAGGGCACGGGTGGGGAACATGAGGAGCGGTCCTTTCGCGGGATGCCGGGGGTCGCCCCGGCATGGGTACGGTGCCGATCCTGCCACCGGGCGTCGGGCGATGCGCATCACAGCGTGGTGACAATCTCGCTGTGCGATGATTGCAGCCCCGCGGGCCACCCCCGTGCAGCGCGACCTCCCCGAGAAGAACCCTGCTCGGACCGCACCCCGAACCGCTCACCACTCGCGCGGTGCGCCCTCCCGTGCCTCCGAAGGAGCCGCCCCGATGGCCGCCTCCCCGCATGTCCCCGTCGTCGACCTGCAGAGCCCGGTCTTCCGGGCCCACGAGGGCGGAAAGCTGGGGGTCCACGCGACGCAGCCGCTGCGCGACGCACACGACCTCTCCCTCCTCTACACCCCGGGGGTCGCCGAGGTGTCGCTCGCGATCGCGGCCGACCCCGGCCTCTCGACGCGCTACACCGCCCGGGGCAACACGGTCGCCGTGGTCAGTGACGGCACGGCGGTCCTCGGCCTCGGGGACGTCGGCCCCCTCGCCGCCCTGCCGGTGATGGAGGGCAAGGCCGTGCTGTTCAAGCACTTCGCAGGCGTCGACGCCGTCCCGGTCGTCATGGAGACCGGCACCGTCGAGGAGCTCGTCGAGGCCGTCGTCCGGATCGCCCCGTCCTACGGGGGGATCAACCTCGAGGACATCTCGGCGCCGCGCTGCTTCGACATCGAGGACCAGCTCAAGGAGCGGCTCGACATCCCGGTCTTCCACGACGACCAGCACGGGACGGCCATCGTCGTCCTCGCCGGGCTGCTCAACGGCGCCCGGGTCCTCCGCAGGGAGCTCCCGGACCTGCGCGTCGTCGTCTCCGGCGCCGGCGCGGCGGGGGTCGCCGTGACCCGGCTGCTTCAGAGGGCCGGGGTCCGCGACGTCGTGGTCTGCGACTCGCGCGGCATCATCGCCCCGTCGCGCACGGACCTCACCGGACACAAGCACCGCCTTGCTGCGTCGACCAACCCCCGGGCCCTGAGGGGCCGGATCGGGACCGCGCTCGAGGGTGCCGACGTCTTCGTCGGCGTCTCTGGAGGCGCCGTGCCCGAGGACGAGATCGCCGCCATGGCGCCCGACGGCATGGTGTTCGCCCTGGCGAACCCCTCTCCGGAGGTGCATCCCGAGGTCGCCCGCCGCCACGCCGCGATCGTCGCGACCGGCCGGTCCGACTTCCCCAACCAGATCAACAACGTGCTCGCCTTCCCCGGCATCTTCCGGGGCGCCCTGGATGCCGGCGCCTGCGACATCACCGAGGCGATGAAGCTCGCGGCGGCACACGCCATCGCCGACCTCGTCGAGGACCCCGGACCCGAGCGCATCGTGCCCTCGGTGTTCCAAGGGGGCGTCGCCGAGGCGGTTGCGTCCGCGGTGCGCGGGCTGGCACCCTCGGCCGCTCACCGGTAGCCGGCGTGCTGTTCCGTCAGGACCCGCGCCGGGCGAGCTCGACCGCCCACGCCGTGCAGGCGGCGTACGTGGGCAGGAGCCCCGAGGCCTCGGCCTCGGCCAGGGTCGGGGCCGCCGCGTCCTCGGCGGAGAGGAGGGTGACGAGGTCGCCGGGCAGCTCCAGGCCCACTGCCGGGTCCAGGGGGTGGATGCGGTGCTCCCCGGTGGGGTTGTACGTCGCCGTGCACAGGTACATGGCCGTCGTGTCGTCCTCGAGCGCGACGAAGGCGTGCCCCAGCCCTTCGGAGAGGTACACCGCCCGGCGGTGCACGGTGTCGAGGAGCACCGCCACGGAGTGCCCGTAGGTCGGTGACCCGACGCGGACGTCCACGACGTAGTCGAGCATGGACCCGCGCAGCGCCGTCACGTACTTCCCCTGCCCGGGCGGCACGTCCGCGAAGTGGATGCCGCGCACGGTGCCCCGGGCGGACACCGACACGTTGGTCTGGACCACGTCGGGGCGGTGTCCGAGGTGCTCGGCGAGGACATCACCACGGAACGACTCGACGAAGAGGCCCCGGTCGTCGTGACGCTGGCGCGGCGTCACCAGGACCGCGCCGTCGATCGGGAGGCGCTCGACGTGCATCAGGGCGCTGACCTCCCACGAGCCAGGCACGTGTGGATGTAGGCCCCGTAGCCCGACTTCGCGAGCTCGTCGCCCAGGCACCGGAAGGTGTCGTCGTCGATCCACCCGGCGCGCCAGGCGATCTCCTCGACACAGCCGATCTTGTAGCCCTGGCGTGCCTCGACGACGTGCACGAACTGGCTCGCGTCCATGAGGCCCTCGAAGGTCCCCGTGTCGAACCACGCGGTGCCGCGGGGCAGCACCGTCACCGCGAGGTCGCCACGGCGGAGGTACGCGTCGTTGACGGCGGTGATCTCGAGCTCCCCCCTCGGGCTCGGCCGCAGGGTCCGCGCGAGCTCCACGACATCGTTGTCGTAGAAGTACAGCCCCGGCACCGCGAAGTCGGACCGGGGGTCGGCCGGCTTCTCCTCGACGGACAGGACCCTGCCCGCCTCGTCGAACTCCACGACGCCGTAGGCGCTGGGGTCGCGGACGTGGTGGGCGAAGATGTGCCCACCGCGGACGTCGGTCAGGGATCGAAGGGACCTGCCGAGGCCGGTGCCGTAGAAGATGTTGTCGCCGAGGATCAGGGCGACGGCGTCGTGCCCGATGAAGGCCTCGCCGATGAGGAAGGCCTGGGCCAGGCCCTCGGGACGGGGCTGCACTGCGTAGGAGATCTCGATGCCCCACTGGGATCCGTCCCGCAGGAGGCGCTCGAACTGCGCGCGGTCCTGCGGGGTGGTGATGACCAGCACCTCCCGGATGCCGGCCATCATGAGAGTCGACAGCGGGTAGTAGACCATCGGCTTGTCGTACACGGGCATGAGCTGTTTGGAGATCCCGCGGGTGATGGGGTGCAGGCGCGTCCCCGAGCCCCCGGCCAGGATGATGCCCTTCATGCTGCCGGAGCCTATCGGCGTCCCGCCCCGGGGGCTCGGCCGCCGCGGCCAGTAGCCTGCGGGCATGAAGGCTCTCGTCACCGGTGGGGCCGGGTTCATCGGCAGCAACTTCGTCCACCTCACGCTCACCACCCGCCCCGACGTCGAGGTCACCGTCCTGGACGCGCTCACGTATGCCGGGTCGACCGCCTCGCTGGACGGTGCGATGGAGCGCATCCGGTTCGTCGAGGGCGACGTCGCCGACGCGTCGGTCGTCGACGCCCTGGTGGGCGAGAGCGACCTCGTCGTTCACTTCGCCGCCGAGTCGCACAACGACAACTCCCTCGCTGACCCGAGCCCCTTCGTGCGGACCAACCTGCTGGGCACCTACACGCTGCTCGAGGCGGCCCGCCGCCACGACGTCCGGTACCACCACATCTCGACCGACGAGGTGTACGGGGACCTCGAGCTCGACGACCCGGCGCGCTTCACCGAGCAGACACCGTACAACCCCAGCTCCCCCTACTCCTCGACCAAGGCCGGCTCCGACCTCCTCGTGCGCGCCTGGGTGCGGTCGTTCGGTCTCCGCGCCACGATCTCCAACTGCTCCAACAACTACGGGCCCCGCCAGCACGTCGAGAAGTTCATCCCCCGGCAGATCACGAACGTGCTCGACGGCATCCGGCCCAAGCTCTACGGGGCGGGTCTGAACGTGCGCGACTGGATCCACGTCGACGACCACAACGAGGCGGTGTGGACGATCATCGAGCAGGGCCGGATGGGTGAGACCTACCTCATCGGAGCCGACGGGGAGGTCAGCAACCGCGACGTCGTGCGGCTCGTCCTGGAGCTCATGGGCGAGGACCCGGATGCCTTCGACCACGTCACCGACCGCGCGGGGCACGACCTCCGCTACGCCATCGACGCGTCCCGGCTTCGTCGTGAGCTGGGGTGGGCGCCGCGCTACGGCAGCTTCCGGGACGGGCTGGCCGCGACCATCGACTGGTACCGCGCCCATGAGGCGTGGTGGCGACCGATGAAGGAGGCCACCGAGGCGAGGTACGCGCGCACGCAGCAGGTCGTGGCCGGCTGATGGCGCGCTGGCTCGTGGCCGGCGCGGCGGGCATGCTGGGCCAGGACCTCTGCCGGGTGCTCGAGCGGGCAGGGCACGAGGTGACCGGCGCCGACCTCCCGGGCCTGGACGTCATGGACCCCACGCAGTGCGGGGCGCGCGTGGCGGGCCACGACGTGGTGGTGAACTGCGCCGCGTACACGGCCGTGGACGCCGCCGAGTCCGACGAGGCCACCGCCTTCGCCGTCAACGCCGTCGGTGCCGCGAACCTGGCTCGTGCCGCCTCGGCCGAAGGGGCCACCCTCGTGCAGCTCTCGACGGACTACGTCGTCGCCGGGCACGGGTCGGAGCCGTACCCGGCCGACGCACCGGTGGCACCGGCATCCGCCTACGGTCGCACCAAGGCGGCGGGCGAGTGGGCGGTGCGCGCGGAGTGCCCCCGGTCGTGGGTCGTGCGCACGGCCTGGCTCTACGGTGCCGGCGGTCCGAACTTCCCGGCGACGATTCGGCGGCTCGCGGGGGAGCGGGAGCACCTTCCCGTGGTGGCGGACCAGGTGGGCCAGCCGACCTGGACCGTGGACCTGGCCGAGGGCGTCCTCCGCATCGTCGACGCCGGCGCGCCGTTCGGCATCTGGCACGCGACGGGTGGCGGCGAGTGCTCCTGGTACGACCTCGCCCGCGCCGTCCTCGAGGAGCTCGGGCTGGACCCGGAACGGGTCGTCGCCGTGACCACGCGGGATCACCCCCGGCCGGCCCCGCGGCCGTCGTACAGCGTGCTCTCGCACGACATGTGGGATGCCGTCGGGCTCACCCCGCTCCCGCACTGGCGCGACGCCCTGCGCCGGGCGGCGCCCACCGTCCTGGCCGGCTGACGGCAGCGGGTCCGGCGGCCGAGTGCGGCATAGGGTCGGACCATGCTCGCCGTGACCGCAGTCCGCCAGTCCTCCTCCGACCCGCTGTCCGGCCTGGAGGTCGGCGAGCGTCCCGAGCCGACCATCCCGCAGGGGTGGACGACCGTCCGGCTGCGCACCGCCGCCCTCAACCACCACGACCTCTGGTCGCTGCGCGGGGTGGGCCTGCCGGCCGACCGCCTGCCCATGGTCCTCGGCTGTGACGGCGCCGGGGTCGACCCCGAGGGCAACGAGGTGCTGGTCCACGCGGTCGTCGCCTCACCCGGGTGGAGTGGGGACGAGACCTTCGACCCCGGCCGGAGCCTGCTCTCCGAGGTGTACGACGGCACGCTCGCCGAGGTCGTCGCGGTGCCGCGGAGCAACGTGGTGCCGAAGCCGGAGGGACTGTCCTGGGAGCACGCAGCCTGCCTGCCGACGGCCTGGCTGACGGCGTACCGGATGTTGTTCACCAACGCCTCGGTGCAGCCCGGTTCCACCGTCCTGGTCCAGGGCGCGGCCGGTGGGGTGGCGACCGCGCTGGTGCAGCTGGGCTCGGCGGCCGGCCTGCGGATGTGGGTGACCAGCCGGGACGCCGCCAAGGGGGAGCACGCCCGCTCACTCGGGGCGGACCGCGCCTTCGAGACCGGGGCACGGTTGCCCGAGCGGGTGGATGCCGTCATGGAGACGGTGGGTGCCGCGACCTGGTCCCACTCCGTCAACAGCCTGCGGCCCGGGGGGACCATCGTGATCTCCGGGGCGACCTCGGGCGACGCCCCCGCCCGGGCCGAGCTCACCAAGATCTACTTCAAGCAGCTTCGCGTGGTCGGCTCGACGATGGGCAGCCGCCACGAGCTCGAGCGCCTGACCCGCTTCGTCGTGGACGCCGGCATCGAGCCGACGGTCGACTCCGTGCGCCCTCTGGCCGAGGCGCGCGAGGGGTTCCGGCGGATGGCCGACGGCGAGGTCTCGGGCAAGATCGTCTTCACGGTGAGCTGAGTCACGACCCACCCCCCGCCCCCGGGCTCCCCGACCTCGTCTGTCGGAATGTCGGATGAGCGCGGCGTGTCGCGGCGTGTCGCGGCATCCCCACAGACGAAGTCGGGGAAGGGAGGCGGGGGGTGCTGTGGGGATCACCACGACCGACGGACAGGCGAGGGTGCCGCCGCGTAGCCTCGAGGCAGCACTCGATCCCGTCGGAGGTGACCCGGTGCCCCCACCTCCCACGGCCCGAACCGCCACGCTGCACGGCCACGAGCTGTCCTACCTGGACAGCGGCAGCGGCCCTGCGGTCCTGTTCGTCCACGGCCTGCTCGGCTCGCACCGGAACTGGGCGCACCTCCTGGACCGCATGGACGACGACCAGCGCGTCGTCATCCCCGACCTCTTCGGGCACGGGTCCTCCGCCAAGCCGATGGGCGACTACTCCCTCGGCGGCCACGCCGCCACCCTGCGCGACCTGCTCGACCGTCTCGAGATCGACACCGTGACCCTGGTCGGGCACTCCCTGGGCGGCGGCATCGCGATGCTGTTCTCGTACCTCTTCCCCGAGCGCGTCGACCGGCTGGTCCTCGTGGCGAGCGGCGGGCTGGGACGGGACGTCAACGCGGTGCTGCGCTCGGCGACCCTGCCCGGCGCCGAGTGGGTCCTGCCCGTGCTGGCCTCCGACTGGGTGCGTGGTCGGGTCGAGTTCGCGGGCCGGGCACTGTCGGCCGTCGGCTGGCGCCCCGGCTCGGACCTCACCGCGGTGTGGCAGGGGTTCACCTCCTTGGCGGATGCCGACACACGCCGCGCCTTCCTGGCCACGACGCGCTCGGTGATCGACCGCGGCGGCCAGAGCGTCAGTGCGCACGACTACCTGCCGGAGGCCCGGACCGTCCCGACCCTCGTGATCTGGGGCACGAAGGACCGGATGATCCCCGCGTGGCACGCGATCTCCGCACAACGCTCGATCCCCGGCTGCGAGGTCGAGCTCTTCGAGGGCGCCGGCCACTTCCCCCACCTGGACGACCCCGACCGCTTCGCGGACCGGCTCAGGGACTTCGTCCGGTCGACCTGAGCCTCCGGCCCGGGTCAGTCGATCTGGAGCCACTGCCTCCAGCCGTTGTGCAGCACCAGCCAGGCGATGAGGCCGTAGCCGGCCTGGCCGGGGTGGTGGGGGACCCGCGTCGTGGCGAGGTCGGTGCGCCACTGGTCGTGCCCTTGAAGGGGTGCGAAGCAGTCGACGAAGGGGACTCCCCGGCGGGCGCACACGTCGGCCTGGGCCTCGACGAGGACCTCGAGGCGGGCGTCGAGCTCGGGTTCGTCGGCCGGGGGCGGGCCGACGACGAAGGTCCCGACGCCCGAGCGCGCCGCGTCGTCGAGGAGGTTCGCGAGGTTGAGCCGGTGGCGTGCGAGGCTGATGCCCTGGAGGACGTCGCTGGTCCCCACCGACACGACGACGCGGCGCTCGGTGCGGCCGACCCAGCGCCGTGGCACCTCGGTCGTCCACCGCTCCAGCAGGTCGGCGGAGGTGTCGCCGCGGACCCCGAGGTTGTACGCCGTGAGCTCGAGGTCGGGGTGCTGGGTGCGGCCGACCACCCGGGTCACCCAGCCCTGGCCCTTGGGGTCGCCGACTCCGGCGACGAGCGAGGTCCCGAGGAAGACGAGCGCGAGGTCGCGAGGCCCCTCGGGCACCACCTGGGCGTCGGCGCTCGGGCGGAACTCGATGGGGGTGGGAGCACCCTCCGGCTGCTCACCGGGCACGGGCGCGCTCACTCGTCCTCGTCGTCGAGCCGGGCCAGCCACGTGGCGAGGCGCTCCACCGGGACCTCGAAGTCCGGGTGGAGGTCGACGAAGGTGCGCAGCTGCTCGGCCAGCCAGGCGAAGGTGACCTCCTCGTCACCCCGGCGGGCCTGCAGCTCCTCGATGCCGCGGTCCGTGAAGTACACGGTGTGAGGCTACCGGGCGCCGGCGGGGTGCACCGACGCCCGGTCGGAGACCACGGTCGGCACTCGCCGGCCTCAGCGGTCGAAGGCCTGTGCCAGGAGCTCGGCCTGCTCCGCCTGGTGCTTCTTCGTGGAGCCGGTGGCAGGGGACGCGGACGCCGCCCGCGACACGACGTGGAGGGGGCGGTGCTCGCCCAGGGCCGCGAGCGCCTCGGGGAGGTTGAGCGCGAGGAACGGCCAGGCGCCCTGGTTCCGCGGCTCGTCCTGCACGACCATGACCTGCGCGCCCGGGTGGCGCGCCAGCGCCGCCGCGAGGTCGGCTGCAGGGAGCGGGTAGTACTGCTCCAGCCGGAGGATCTCGGTGGCGGTGTCGCCGCGCCGCTCACGCTCGGCCTCGAGGTCGTAGAGCACCTTGCCGGCCGCGATGAGGATCCTCGTGACCTGCCCGCTCGTGGCCCCGGGACGGTCCGGCATCACGGGCAGGAAGCTTCCGGTGGTGAAGTCCTCCGGCGCGCTGCTGGCCGCCTTGAGCCGAAGCATCGACTTCGGCGTGAAGACGATGAGCGGTCGGCGGGGCCGGGCGTAGGCCTGCCGCCGCAGCAGGTGGAAGTAGGACGCCGGAGTCGACGGGTAGGCGACCGTCATGTTGCCCTCGGCGCACATCGTGAGGAAGCGCTCGATCCTGGCCGAGGAGTGGTCGGGGCCCTGGCCCTCGTACCCGTGCGGCAGGAGCAGCACGACGGAGGAGCGCTGGCTCCACTTCTGCTCCGAGCTGGAGATGAACTCGTCGACGATGGTCTGCGCCCCGTTGAAGAAGTCGCCGAACTGGGCCTCCCACAGCACCAGGGCGTCGGGGCGCTCCACGGAGTAGCCGTACTCGAAGCCCATCGCCGCGAACTCCGACAGCAGGCTGTCGTAGACCCAGAACTTGCCCTGCCCCTTGCCGAGGTAGAGCAACGGGGTCCACTCGGCGGCGTTCTCCTTGTCGATGAGCACCGCGTGACGCTGCACGAAGGTGCCACGCCGGGAGTCCTGGCCGGCGAGGCGCACCGGCGTGCCCTCGATGAGCATCGAGCCGAACGCGATGAGCTCGCCGGTGCCCCAGTCGATGCCGCCCTCGCGGGTGCTCGCGGCGCGCTTCTCGAGCATCTGCCGCAGCTTGGGGTGGACCGTGAAGCCGGGGGGGACGTCGACGAAGGCGTCCCCGAGGCGGTGCAGGACCTCCGTGCTGATCGCCGTCTCGGTGGACGAGTAGGTGGTCGCGTCGGCGTTGCGGGCCTGGGCGGCCGGCGGCTCCAGGCCGGTGTGGCCCTCGACGTCGGTGCCGGAGTAGTTGGCGTCGGCAGCTTCGCGCTCGGCCTGCTTGAGCGCGGCCTTGGTCTCGACGAACACCCGCTCCAGCTGCTGCTGGTAGTCGCGCAGGGCGGCCTCGGCGTCCTCGACGGTGATGTCGCCGCGTCCGATGAGCGACTCGGTGTAGAGCTTGCGCACGCTGCGCTTGGCCTCGATGAGGTTGTACATCAACGGCTGGGTCATCGAGGGGTCGTCGCCCTCGTTGTGGCCCCGCCGGCGGTAGCAGACCATGTCGACGACGACGTCCTTGTGGAACTCCTTGCGGAACTCGTAGGCGAGCTCGGCCACCCGGACGCACGCCTCGGGGTCGTCACCGTTGACGTGGAAGATCGGCGCCTGGATCATCCGCGCGACGTCGGTCGAGTACGTCGAGGAGCGCGAGGCGCTTGGCGACGTCGTGAAGCCGACCTGGTTGTTGATGACGACGTGCACCGTGCCGCCGGTGCGGTAGCCACGCAGCTGCGAGAGGTTGAGCGTCTCCGCCACGACGCCCTGGCCGGCGAAGGCCGCGTCACCGTGCAGGAGCACGGGCAGCACGGTGAAGTCCTCACCGGCGAGGTCGAGACGGTCCTGCTTGGCCCGCACGATCCCCTCGAGGACCGGGTTGACCGCCTCGAGGTGCGACGGGTTGGCGGCGAGGTAGACCTTGGTCTTCTTGCCGCCCTCGGCGGTGAAGGTGCCCTCGGTGCCGAGGTGGTACTTCACGTCACCGGAGCCCTGCACCGACCGGGGGTCCTGCTTCCCCTCGAACTCGCGGAAGATCTGGCCGTACGACTTGCCGGCGATGTTGGCGAGCACGTTGAGGCGGCCGCGGTGCGGCATCCCGATGCAGACCTCGTCGAGGTCGTCCTCGGCGGCGCGAGACAGGACCCGGTCGAGGAGGGCGATGACCGACTCGCCACCCTCGAGCGAGAAGCGCTTCTGCCCCACGAACTTGGTCTGCAGGAAGGTCTCGAACGCCTCGGCCGCGTTGAGCCGGCGCAGGATGCGCAGCTGCTCCTCGCGGGTCGTCTTGGCGTAGCCGACCTCGATCTTGGACTGGATCCAGTCCCGCTGCTCGGGGTCCTGGATGTGCATGTACTCGACGCCGATCGTGCGGCAGTACGAGTCGCGCAGGATGCCGAGGATCTTGCGGAGCTTGAGGAACGGCTGGCCGCCGAAGCCACCGGTGGCGAAGGTGCGGTCGAGGTCCCAGAGGGTCAGGCCGTGGGTCGTGACGTCGAGGTCCTGGTGACGCCGCTGCCGGTACTCCAGCGGGTCGGTGTCGGCCATGAGGTGGCCGCGCACGCGGTAGGCGTGGATGAGCTCCTGGACGCGGGCCACCTTGTTGATGTCGTCGTCGTGGGAGGTGTCGACGTCCTGGACCCAGCGGATCGGCTCGTAGGGGATGCGCAGGCTCTCGAAGATCTCGTCGTAGAAGCCGCCCTCCCCGAGCAGCAGCGCGTGCACCCTGCGCAGGAAGTCACCGGACTGGGCGCCCTGGATGATCCGGTGGTCGTAGGTGCTCGTCAACGTGAGGATCTTGCTGACCGCGTTGCGGTTCAGCGTCTCCAGGCTCGCGCCCGCCCACTCGGCGGGGTACTCGAGCGCCCCGACCCCGACGATGGTCCCCTGGCCCTGCATGAGGCGCGGAACGGAGTGCACGGTGCCGATGGTCCCCGGGTTGGTCAGCGAGATCGTGGTGCCCTGGAAGTCCTCCACGGTCAGCTTGCCGGCGCGGGCCTTCTTGACCATCTCCTCGTACGCGGTCCAGAAGTGGGCGAAGTCCATCGTCTCGGCGGCCTTGATCGACGGCACGAGCAGCTGACGCGTGCCGTCCGGCTTGGCGAGGTCGATGGCCAGGCCCAGGTTGACGTGCGCGGGGGTGACGAGCACCGGCTTGCCGTTCTCGTCGTACCCGAAGCCGTTGTTCATCTCCGGCATGGCCCCGATCGCCCTGACCAGGGCGAAGCCGATGATGTGGGTGAAGCTCACCTTGCCGCCGCGGCTGCGGGCGAGGTGGTTGTTGATGACGATGCGGTTGTCGATGAGGAGCTTCGCCGGCACGACCCGGACCGACGTCGCGGTCGGCACGTGCAGGGACGTCTCCATGTTCGTCACGACCCGGGCCCCGGCTCCCCGGATCGGGGTCTGCCGGTCGTCTCCCCTGGGGCCGGACTGCTTGGGTGCCTCGGGTTCGCGCGGCTTGGGCTGTGTGGGCGCCGGCGCGGGCTCGGGGCGCTCCTGAGGGGCCGTCCGCGCGGCGGGTACCGGCTCGGATGCCGGTGCCGGCGCCGGTGCCGCGGCCGGTGCCGCGGCGCCGGTGCCGCAGCAGGAGCCGGAGCCGGAGTGGCGGTGGCAGTGGGAGGAGTGCGAGTGGGAGCCGGCGTGGGAGTCTGGGCCGCCGCCGGGCTGGAGGCGGCGGGCGGCGCGACGGCCGGGCCCTTGGTGGCAGCTCTGGAGACCGCTCCCCCCGGGGCCCCGTTGCCGGAGCCGTTCCCGTCAGCGCTCGTGGCGGCCGGGCGCCTCGCGGCGGCCGGACCCCGGCCGGTCGCTGCCTCGCCCGGCTGGTAGTCCTTGAAGAAGTCCCACCAGGCGCGGTCGACGCTGTTGCGGTCCCGGAGGTACTGCTCGTACAGCTCGTCGACCAGCCACTCGTTCGGCCCGAAGGAGGTGAGGGGGTCGCTGGACGGGGACGGCTCGGCCACGGAGGAAGCGCCTCTTTCTCGGCTCGTCGGCTGCGCGGTACTCGCTCAAGACTATCGCCGCCGATGGGCGAGGACGCTGTGGGACGTCGAGTGGTCCCGAACGGACGACGGCCGGTACGCCGGGGGCCGGCACACCGGCCGTCGTCGTGGACGGGCCGTCTCCGGGCGTCAGGTGATGTCCGCGCGAGTGGTGCGCCAGATGCCGAAGCCCGCAAGCAGGGTCGCGTAGGCGGTCAGCACGAGAGCGGCGGCCCACCACTCCAGCCGCACCTCGTCGGGGCTGTTCTGCACCACGTCGATGACGGCGTTGGTGGCCGACGACGGCAGGAACTGCGCGATGTTCTCTCGGCCGAACTCCCAGAACGTCATGGCGAAGCCCAGCAGGGGCTCGACGATCCACGCCACCCCGACGCCGATGAGCAAGGCCGCGACCTGGTTGGGGATGAGGATGCCGATGCCCAGCCCGATGAGCGCCCAGAGTCCCAGCACGAGCAGGCTCAGCCCCAGGGTGCGCACGATGGTCGTGGAGGGGAACGCGTCCTGGTCGCGCAGCGAGAGCACCAGGGCCCCGACGCTCACCGAGCCGACCAGGCTGATGAGGCCGTAGAGGGCACCGATCCCGAGCAGGGCGACCACCTTGGCGAGCATGGCCTGCAGGCGCCGGGGCGTCGTGAGGAACGTGCCGGAGATCGTCTTGTGGCGGTACTCCGACCCGATCTGGAGCACCCCGATCGTGAGCAGCAGCAGGTAGCCGACGGCGAGGCCGCCGGTGTAGACGCTGTTCGCGACCTGCGTCGCGTCGCCGGTCGGGATGCCTCCGGGCCCACCGGTGCCGGCCAGGTCGCCGGTGAGGAGGATGCCGAAGAGGGTGGCGAAGGCCGCGCCGGCGAGGAAGATGCCGATGGCCATGCCCCACCACAGACGCGTGGTGAAGAACTTGCGGAACTCGCTCCGGATCGCGGGGATCATCGGGTCGCCCCTTCCCGGCCGCCGACGGCCTCCCGCGGGGCGGTCGCACCGTCCCCGGCGCCCTCGTTGCGGTTGGTGCCCTCGGTGAGCTCGAAGAACAGCGCCTCGAGGTCGGCACGGCGGGGCTCGAGCCCGTAGATCGGCAGGCCGGCGCGCAGCGCGACGTCACCCACGAGGCGCAGGTCCGTGGTGTCGGCCAGGAGGATGCCGTCGCCGCCGGGGCTGCTCGTGACGTCGGCGACCCGCAGGGCGCCGGCCAGCCGGGCCGGGTCGGAGGTGCGGACGACGGCGCCGGGGCTGCCCTGCAGCTCGGCGATGGAACCCGCCCGCACGAGCCGCCCGTTGTTGATGATGACGACCTCGTCGACGGTCTGCTGGACCTCCTGGAGCTGGTGGCTGGAGATGAGGATCGTCTTGCCCTGCGAGCTGAGGTGTCGCAGGAAGCCGCGGAGCCAGCGGATGCCCTCCGGGTCCAGGCCGTTGGACGGTTCGTCCAGGACGAGGACCCTCGGGTCGCCGAGCAGCGCCGCCGCGAGTCCCAGCCGCTGCCGCATCCCCATGCTGTACTCCCCTGCCCGCTTGCGTGCGGCGGCCGAAATGCCGGTCAGCTCGAGCAGCTCGTCGACCCGCTGGTGCGGGACGGACCCGGCATCCGCCAGGACACGGAGGTGGTCGCGCCCGCTGCGGCCCGGATGGAAGTTCGTCGCCTCCAGGGCGGCCCCGACGGTTCCGATGGGATCGGGGAGGTCGACGTAGCGCTGCCCGTCGATCGTTGCGGTGCCCCTGGTCTGGTGGACCAGACCGAGCAGCATCCGCAGCGTCGTGGTCTTGCCGGCGCCGTTGGGCCCGAGGAACCCGGTGATCCGCCCGGGCTCGACGTCGAAGCCGAGGTCGTCGACGGCGACGAAGTGACCGAAGTGCTTCGTGAGCCCCCTGATCTCGATCCGTGCTCCCACCGACGAGGGGGCGGTCATGTGGTGGCTCGTTCTCTCATGCCTGGATCCTCTCAGGCCGACCCCGGGTGTCGTCGAGCGGTATGGGCCGGAGGGGAACGTCCGGCACCGCCCGTACGATGAGTCGACCGTGACCGAATGGTGGCTGCTGCTCCTCGGCGTCGTGCTCACCCTGGGCACGGCGCTCTTCGTGGCGGCGGAGTTCTCGCTCGTCGCGCTCGACCGCCCGGCGGTTCAGCGCGCGGTCGACGCGGGGGAGAGGGGGGCTCGATCGGTCCTCGCCTCGCACCGGCAGCTGTCGACGCAGCTCTCGGCGTGCCAGCTCGGCATCACCCTGACGACCCTGGTGCTCGGTTTCGTCGCCAGCCCGTCGGTCGGTGCCCTCGTTCGGGGACCTCTGGAGTCGGCGGGGATGTCCCCGACAGCGGCGCGGTCCACGGCGACCGTGCTCGCGATGCTCATCGCCACCGGCTTCTCGATGATCGTCGGGGAGATGGTGCCCAAGACCCTCGCCGTCTCGCTGCCGATGCGGACCGCGAAGTTCTCGGCCGCTCCGGTGCGCTGGTTCGCGGTCGCCACGAGGCCGGCCATCGGCCTGCTGAACGGCGTCGCGAACCGCACCCTGCGCGCGCTGGGCATCGAGCCGCAGGAGGAGCTGTCCGCCGCCCGAAGCCCCGCCGAGCTGGCCTCGCTCGTCCGGACCTCGGCAGAGGCGGGAACGCTCGACCTCGGCACCGCCCGGCTCGTCACGGCATCCCTCGGCTTCGCCGACCAGACCGCCGCCGACGTCATGACCCCGCGCTCGCGCGCGACCGCGATCGAGCGGACGGCGACGGCGGCGGACCTCGTCGCACTGGCCCGCAGCACCGGGCACTCGCGGTTCCCGGTGGTGGGCGCGGACTGGGACGACATCGACGGCATCGTCCACGTCAAGAAGGCCATCGCCGTGCCCTTCGACCGCCGCGCCGACGTCCCTGTCTCCGCCCTCATGGTGGATGCCGTCCTCGTTCCCGAGACCTTGCGCCTCGACCCGCTGCTCCTCCAGCTCCGGCAGGGTGGGATGCAGCTCGCCGTCGTCGTCGACGAGTACGGCGGCACCTCGGGCGTCGTCACCCTCGAGGACCTGGTCGAGGAGATCGTCGGCGAGGTGAGCGACGAGCACGACCGCTCCCAGACCACCGGCCGCCAGCTGCGCGACGGCTCGTGGACCGTGCCCGGCCTGTGGCGCCCCGACGAGGTGCGCTCGCGGCTCGGGGCCGCGGTCCCCGACGGTCCGGCGTACGAGACGATCGGCGGCTGGCTGATGGCCGAGCTGGGCAGGGTGCCCGCCGTCGGTGACGAGGTCCTCGTGGACGGGTGGACGGCTCGGGTCGTCGACATGGACGGCCACCGGGTCGACCGTGTGCGGCTGCTCCCTCCACCGCGGGCTCATTCGGGCTCCCCGTCACCCGAGGACGACACCGAGGACGAGCGATGAGCCTGACGACGGTGCTCGTCACGGTGCTGCTGCTGGCCGCCAACGCCTTCTTCGTCGGCGCGGAGTTCGCCGCCATGTCCGCACGGCGCAGCCAGCTGGAACCGCTCGCGGAGGCGGGGAACAAGGGTGCGGCGGTGGCCCTCCGTGCGTTGCGCCGCACCGGCATCCTGCTCGCCACCTCCCAGCTGGGCATCACCGTCTGCTCGGTCCTGCTCGGTGCAATCTCCGAGGCCGCGCTCCACCACGCCCTCACCCCGCTGTTCGAGCGCATCGGGATCTCCGCGCTCGTCGCCGACGCTGCAGCGCTTGCCCTCGCACTCGCGATCGTGGTGTTCCTGCACGTCGTCTACGGCGAGATGATCCCGAAGAACATCGCCATCGCGCGGCCCGAGCGGTCGGCGATCCTCCTCGTCCCCTCGCTCGTCACGGTGTCCCGCGTCGTGGCACCGGTCATCCACGCCATGGACTGGGTGTCCAAGGCGATCCTGCGGCTGTTCGGCGTCGACCCGAAGGACGAGGTCGCGTCGGCGTTCACCGCGGAGGAGGTGGCGCACATCCTCGACGAGTCGCGCCACGAGGGGCTGGTGGCCGACGAGCACTACGAGCGCCTCGGCGCGGCTCTCGAGTTCAGCGACAAGGATGCCGCCGACGTGGGCGTCCCGGTGTCGGCGCTCGTGACGGTCACGTCGTCCGCGACGCCGATCGACATCGAGCGGCTCGTCGCCCGTCACGGCTACTCGCGCTACCCCGTCGTCGACGAGGCGGGCGACCTCGGGGGTTACCTGCACCTCAAGGACGTGCTCTACGCCGACGAGCAGGAACGCGGCCAGCCGGTGCCGGCCAAGCGCGTGCGCCGGATGGCGAACGTCCGCCGGGGTGACGAGGTCGAGTCGGTGCTCCAGACGATGCAGGACACCGGTTCCCACCTTGCGCGGGTCGTCGCCGACGACGGTTCCGTCGTCGGGGTGGTGTTCCTCGAGGACGTGCTCGAGGAGCTCGTGGGTGAGGTGTCCGACGCGTCGCAGCGCTGACCTCCGCGCGGACGGCACCGCCGTGGGGCGGGCCGGTGACGGCAACGACGATGTGACGGTTCGGACATCTCCTCGCTGCGGTCGCCGTCCGAGAGGAGCATGACTCCGAGGGCCGTGGCAAGGAGGTCAGCGCGATGACGACGACGACGAGGACGCGGCCGGTCACCCGGTGGACCGTGTCACGGACCCGAGGGTGGGAAGGGAACACTCTCCTCGTCCTGCTGGTGCTCGTGGGTGTCGCGGCGGTGTACGGCGGCACAGGGCTGATGGCCAGTGGCCTGGGGATGCCGCTCGAATGGCTGGACCCGCTGCCCGTCGACACGTGGTGGTGGCCGGGTATGGCCCTGCTGGTCACCGTGGCCGTCCCGCAGCTGGCCGCCGCCGTGCTCGTCTGGCGGCGCGACCCACGGGCCGGTGTCGTGGGCGTGGTCGTCGGCGTGGCGCTCGTGTTGTGGATCATCGTCCAGCTCGCGCTGCTCCAGAGGTACTTCTTCCTCCAGCCGGTCATCGCCGGAATGGGGACCCTCGAGGTGGTCCTCGCCGCTTCGTGGATCCGCCGGTCGGTGCGTGGCTGAGGGGAAGCGCTGGGCCGGCCGGGGCGGCATCCGACCGCCACGGCATCCGGCCGCCTCTGAGACCGACCGCGGCGGGCCGTCGGTCTCGGTCTGCGTGGACGGTGCGGGTTGCGGGTAGTGGTCGTGGCGTGACGACACCACCGGCCCACCCCAGGCTCGCCATCGTGACCGGCGCCGACTCCGGCATCGGCAAGGCGGTGGCCGAGCTGCTGGCCACCGACGGCTTCGACCTCGGGGTCACCTTCCACACCGACGAGGCGGGCGCCGACGACACCAGACGTGGGGTGGAGGAGCGGGGCCAGCGCTGCTTCGTCGCCCGACAGGACACCTCGAGCGCGCGGTCGGCGCTCACGGTCGAGCAGCTCGTCGAGCAGCTCGGCGGAGTCGGCGTCCTCGTCAACAACGCCGGGGCGGGCCACGGCACGCCCGTGCTGGACCTCGACCTCGGGACGTGGAACCAGGTGCTGGCCACCGACCTGACCGGAGCGTTCCTCAACGCCCAGGCCGCGGCTCGCCACATGGTTCGTGAGGGCCGCGGCGGCCGCATCATCAACGTCACCAGCGTCCACGAACACGTGCCCCGTTACGGCGCCGCCGCCTACTGCACGGCCAAGGCGGGGCTCGGCATGCTCACCAAGTGCCTGGCCCTGGAGCTGGCCGAGCACGGAGTGCTCGTGAGCTCCGTGGCGCCCGGCGAGGTCGCGACGCCGATGACCGGCATGGAGGAGTCGCAGGCATATGCCGAGGAGCGCCCAGGCAACCCGGTCGGCCGGCCGGGCCACGTGAGCGAGATCGCCTCGGTGGTCGGCTTCCTCGCCTCGCCACGGTCCTCGTACCTCACGGGGGCCTCCATCGTCGTCGACGGTGGGCTCTCCCTCATGGCTGCGCACGGCCACGACGCCGCTCGAGGCTGGCGAGAAGCCTGACCCCTGTGCATGGGCGGCAGGTGTGGCGATGGCGGCCGCGCGATGGCTGTCCAGCGGCGTGGTGCTCCGGGGTCGAGCCCGCGGCGCGGTCCAGACATCCGGGGTGATGGGTGAGCGGGGCATAGGTTCTCGCCCATGGAGCTCAGGTCACCCGTCAAGGCGAACGCGGGTGACAGGGTCGCGGTGCTGTCCCCCTCCTTCGCGGCGCCCGGGGTCGCTGTCGCTGTCCACGAGCAGGCGCTCGAACGGCTGACGGCCGTCACCGGCCTGGTGCCCGTGGAGTTCCCGACCACCCGCATGGTCGGCGCGTCACCTCGGCAGAGGGCCGCTGACCTCAACGCCGCCTTCGCCGATCCCGAGATCCGGGCCGTGCTCGCGACCATCGGTGGCGATGACCAGATCACCGTCATTCCCCACCTGGATGCCGCGCTCATCGCGGAGGATCCCAAACCGTTCCTGGGCCACAGCGACAACACCAACCTGCTCAACTGGCTGTGGACCAACGGGGTGGCCGGCTTCTACGGCGGGTCGACGCAGGTCCACCTCGGACCCGGACCGCACGTGGACCCGATCCATGCGCTGTCCCTACGCGCGGCCCTGATGACCGGCGGACGCCTCGACCTCACCGATCCCGGAGAGTCGGAGGACATCGGGCGCGACTGGCAGGACCCGCGAGCCCTGAGCGAGTTCGGCGACCGTGAGCCAACCGAGCCCTGGACCTGGGCAGGGCCTTCGCGAACGGTGACAGGCCGGACCTGGGGTGGCTGCATCGAAGTCGTCCAATGGATCCTGACCGCAGGCCGGTTCCCCGCCGACGCCGCTGTCCTCGATGGGGGGGTGCTCCTCCTGGAGTCCTCGGAAGAGCTGATGCCTGCCCGCGAGTTCGGCTACGTCACCAGGTCGCTCGGAGAGCGCGGCATCCTGTCGGCAGTCGACGCCGTCGTCGTCGCTCGACCGCCGACGTCCGACCACACGGTCCGCCCCTCTGCCGCCGAGAGGCGAGCACAACGCGACGCGCAGCGGGACACGGCCATCGACGTGGTCCTCTCCTACAACCCCCACGCGGTGATCCTGGTCGGTCCCCCCTTCGGCCACACGCGACCGCAGTGGATCGTCCCCTACGGGGGACACGTGACGGTCGACGGAGCGACGCGGCGGCTCTCGGCGGACTACGGCTGAGCCACGCGGGCCTGCTCGTGGGTTCGCTCACCCACCCAGCCCGTAGGCCCGTCGCAGGACATCAGCCAGGTCAGGACTGCTCCGCCCGAAGCGCGGCGTTCTCTGCCTCGAGGCCGAGAACCATGTCTATGCCGGCCAGGTTCAGGCCGGCCGCCAGCAGGTCGCCGATGCGTCGCAGCCGGTCCAGGTCATCGGCGCTGTAGCGGCGGGTTCCACCCTTCGTGCGGTCGGGCTGGAGGAGCCCACGGGCCTCGTACAGGCGCAGGTTCTGCACGCCCATGCCCACCAGCTCGGCAGCCACCGAGATGGAGTACACGCCCTGCTCCGGGTCCGGGCTCGGCACTGCCACGGCAACGCATCCTTCGGTCTGGGTGGGCACGCCTTCCCCGGCGTCACCTCTTGCACCAGCATCCCATGAGTGGTAGAAGAAACCTATACCAACCACCACAGATCCGAGCGTGGCTCCGTGGTGACCGACCGCATCAGGACAGATTCCGATGGAGGTGGACACAATGCTGATGCGCACCGATCCGTTCCGCGAGCTGGACCGCCTGACCCAGCAGATGCTGGGAACGTACGGCACCCTTGCCCGACCGTCGGTGATGCCCATGGACGCCTGGCGAGACGGCGACAGCTTCCACGTGGAGTTCGACCTGCCCGGGGTCGATCCGGACTCGATCGACCTCGACGTCGAGCGCAACGTCGTCACGGTCAAGGCCGAGCGTCCCGCCCGAGCCAGCGACGCGGAGCTCTTCGCCGCTGAGCGCCCGCGCGGGGTGTTCAGCCGTCAGCTGGTCCTCGGCGACAACCTCGACACCGAGCACATCGAGGCCAGCTACGACACCGGCGTGCTGGCGCTCACGATCCCCGTCGCGGAGCACGCCAAGCCGCGCCGGATCGAGATCACCAGCAAGGGCGACGAGCGGCGCGAGATCAACGCCTGAGACCGGGCCAGTGAAGGTCAAGGCCCTGCAGCCCGACACGGCGGATGCCGCCCGGACCGCCCACGAGGAGTTCGTCGCGTTGCTCATCGCCGACGAGGACCTGGTGTCGGCCGAGTTCCAGGAGATCGTCACCGCGGAGTGGCCGATGCCACCATCGGCTCGCCCACGTGGTGGCGCTCCATCGAGACGGTGGCCGCCGCAGCGCCGGTCGCACCGCCGGTGGCACAGCTGGGGAGCAGGCACTCGACCGGATCCCCCGTGCCTGGCTCGCCCGACCCGGGAGCGCTCCCCTCCGCCGGCGGCGACAACCCCGGCCCAGGGATCGTGGTCCCGGCCACCCAGACGGCCGGGACCACGACCAGCCCGACCACGCACGTCAGCCATGAACGCAGAACCAGGCGACCTCTACTCCGTCCTGGGCGTGCCAGCGGACGCGTCGCAGGACCAGATCGACCACGCCTTCCGCGTGCTGCTTCGACGGCACCATCCCGACACCCGGCAGCCCGGCGACGCGTCGCAGCAGGTGCTGTCGGACACCGCCCTCCAGGACGTCTTCGCTGCCTACCGGGTTCTCGGCGACCCGGCCCGTCGAGTCGCCTATGACCGGGCAACCGCACCGGTCTCCCGCTCGGCACCCGCCCAACCGGTGGTCGCGGTCAGGACCCACCGTCCCTCTGGCAGGCCGCCCATCGTGGCGGGTCCGGTCAGGTGGCATCCACCGTCACGATGAGCGCCCGCCAGACGGGCGAGGGAAAGCCACTCGCTGCGTGTGCGCACGTCAGCAGGCGTCTGAGGTGGTGTGTCTGAGGTGGTGCCCCCGGTAGGATTCGAACCTACGCTCCCGCCTCCGGAGGGCGGTGCTCTATCCCCTGAGCTACGGGGGCCGGTGCGGCCCGCGCGAAGAACCGGTGCAGCATTCCCAGCGCCCCGCGAGGGTAGCAGCCTAGTCTTGCCGCCATGCAATCCGGGAGCGACCGCCCCGGTGCCCGGCCACTGGTCCTGGTGTGCGACGACACGGAGCCGATCCGACGCCTCGTCCGCATCAACCTCGAGCTGGCCGGGTTCACCGTGGAGGAGGCCGGGGACGGCCATGAGGCCATGGCCCGGCTCATCGACTCCGAGCGGCAACGGCCGGACGTCATCGTGCTCGACTCCCAGATGGCGCCGCACGACGGCTGGTGGGCCATCGCCGCGATCCGGTCGCACCCACGGCTCGACCCGGTCCCGGTGCTCCTCCTCACCGGGTCCGTGATCGCGCACGACGAGCCGGAGGCCACCGGCGCCGGCTTCGACGGGTTCCTCACCAAGCCCTTCGACCCGGACCACCTCGTGAGGGCCGTCTCACGCCTCGCGGAGGCCGGCAGGGGCCCGACAGCCCGCCCATAGACTTGCGCGGGTGACCCCCGAACAGCTCGCGGCCGCGATCCGCGGCGCACTCGTGTCCGCCGTCGAGGCCGGTGACCTCACCGTCACCGTGCCGGCGGACGTCCGGGTCGAGCGCCCCCGCAACCGGGACCACGGCGACTGGTCGACCAACGTCGCGCTCCAGCTCGCCAAGGGCGCGGGGGTCTCGCCGCGCGACCTCGCGACGACCCTCGCCCCGCGGGTCGAGGGGCTCGCGGGGGTGGGCTCGGTGGAGGTGGCCGGGCCCGGCTTCCTCAACATCACGATGGACGCCGCGAGCTCCGGCGAGCTCGCACGCGCCATCGTCGAGGCCGGCGCGGGTTACGGCCACGGCACGTCGGAGGCGGGCCGGGTCGTCAACCTCGAGTTCATCTCCGCGAACCCGACCGGGCCGATCCACATCGGGCACACCCGCTGGGCGGCCCTCGGCGACGCGATGCGGCGGCTGCTCGCCGCGACCGGCGCGAAGGTCGCGGCCGAGTACTACATCAACGACTCCGGCGCCCAGATGGACAAGTTCGGCGCCTCGGTGCTCGCCCGCGCCGCCGGTCTGGAGCCGCCCGAGGACGGCTACCCCGGCGAGTACGTCGCCGAGCGCGCTGCGGAGGTGCTCGAGCAGCGACCCGACCTCCTCGAGCTCGACCCGGCCGAGGCCCTGCTCGTGGCCCGGGACATCGGTTATGCGGGGCAGCTCGCGGCCATCCGCCGGACCCTCGACGCGTTCGGCGTGCACTTCGACGTCTGGTTCTCCGAGCGCAGCCTGCATGCCGGCGGCGCGGTGGAGCAGGCAGTTGCCCGGTTACGGGAGCAGGGTCACGTCTTCGACGCCGACGGCGCGGTCTGGCTGCGCACCACCGACTTCGGCGACGACAAGGACCGAGTGCTGATCCGGGCCGACGGGCAGCCCACGTACTTCGCCGCCGACGCCGCGTACTACCTGAGCAAGAAGGACCGGGGCTTCGACGAGAAGATCTACCTCCTCGGCGCCGACCACCACGGGTACATCAACCGCCTCAAGGCCATCGCGGCGGCCGCCGGGGACGACCCCGAGCGCAACATCGAGGTCAAGA
This sequence comes from uncultured Actinomycetota bacterium, assembly GCA_963763015.1. Lineage (GTDB taxonomy): Bacteria > Actinomycetota > Actinomycetes > Actinomycetales > Dermatophilaceae > Fodinibacter. The sequence continues at coordinate 32,535 of CAVXML010000006.1, forward strand.
TCGGCCAGCTCATCGACATCGCCGGCCGGCGGATGGGCAAACGCCTGGGCAACGCCATCTACCTCGACGAGCTGCTCGAGTGGATCGGGTCGGATGCCGTTCGCTACTCCCTCGCCCGCTACCCCGCCGACAGCCCTCTCTCGCTCGACGGCGAGGAGCTGCGCAAGCGCACGAACGACAACCCGGTGTTCTACGTGCAGTACGCCCACGCCCGGACCGCCAACGTCGCCCGTCTGGCGGCGGAGGACGGCGTGGTGCGCGACGAGGGATTCGACGCCTCGCTCCTGTCCGACCCCACGGAGGCAGCCCTCCTCGCCGTCCTCGGCGACTTCCCCCGCGTCGTGGCCCAGTCGGCCCACCTTCTGGAGCCGCACCGGGTGGCGCGGTACCTCGAGGAGCTCGCCGGCCGCTTCCACAAGTGGTACGACACCTGCCGGGTGCGGCCGACGAGTGCCGACGAGGTCGTCACCGACCTGCACCGCAGCCGCCTGTGGCTCAACGACGCGACCCGCCAGGTGCTCGCGAACGGACTCGACCTGCTCGGGGTCGGCGCGCCCGAGCGGATGTGACGCCGGCCCATGCGCTCCCACGAGGCAGGCGTCCTCCACGCAGAGGGCTACGGCGGTCCACCGCTCTACCTCCCGCATCCGACCGACGTCATGGAGCTGCTGCCGCAGCTCTGGCCCCGCAGCATCGGCCGCGACGGCGAGGGCCGGCTGACCGTCGGGGGCGTGGACGTGGTCAGCCTGGCCGCTGACCACGGCACAGCAGCATATGTGCTGGACGAGGATGACTTTCGTTCTCGTGCAGGGGATTACGTGCGAGCATTCGGCTCGGCCTTCCAGCGGCTTGCCGGTGCGGACGTCTACTACGCGGGCAAGGCCTTCCTCTGCACCGCGGTTGCCAGGTGGGTGGCGGAGGAGGGGCTGCACCTCGACGTGTGCACCGGCGGCGAGCTGGCCGTCGCGCAACGCGCCGGCTTCCCTGCCTCGAGAATCGGCTTCCACGGCAACAACAAGTCGACGGAGGAGATCCGGGCCGCCCTCATCTACGGCGTGGGGCGGATCGTCGTCGACTCCTTCCAGGAGATCGAGCGGATCGCCTCCGTCGCAGGCCAGCTCGGCGTCGTCGCCCCCGTGATGGTTCGGGTGACCGTGGGGGTCGAGGCGCACACCCACGAGTTCATCGCGACCGGCCACGAGGACCAGAAGTTCGGCTTCAGCCTGACCGGTGGAGTCGCCCTCGAGGCGGCGACCCGGATCCTGGCCCGGCCGGACGTGCTCGACCTCCGCGGGCTCCACAGCCACATCGGCAGCCAGATCTTCGACACGGCGGGGTTCGAGACGGCCGCTCACCGGCTCGTGGGTCTGCACGCCGAGGTCGCGAACCGGCTCGGCCACCACTGCCCCGAGATCGACCTCGGTGGCGGCTTCGGGATCGCCTACACCTCCCAGCACACCCCCCTGCCGGTTGCGACGCTCGCCGCCGAGATGGCCGACATCGTGGCGCGCGAGCTCAAGGCCGTGGGGGACGGCGACACCCCCCACGTGCCTCGGGTCTCCGTCGAGCCCGGACGGGCGATCGTCGGCCCGAGCACTTTCACGCTCTACGAGGTCGGTACCGTCAAGGACGTCGAGCTCGGGGACGGCCACACCCGCACGTACGTGTCGGTCGACGGCGGGATGAGCGACAACGCGCGCCCGGCGCTCTACGAGGCCGACTACTCCTGCACGCTGGCCAGCCGGCACTCCGACGCCGCACCTCGGCTCTCGCGGGTCGTCGGCCGGCACTGCGAGAGCGGTGACATCGTCGTGCTCGACGAGTACCTCCCGGCGGATGTCGCCCCCGGCGACCTCGTCGCCGTTCCCGGCACGGGCGCCTACTGCCGCAGTCTCTCCAGCCAGTACAACCACACCCCCCGCCCGCCCGTCGTCGCCGTGCGCGGTGGCCGCAGCCGGGTCCTGGTGCGTCGTGAGACCATCGAGGACCTGCTCGCCCTCGACGTGGCGGACGCGTGAGGGCCCACAGCGAGGAGATTGACCCCACCATGGCGCACGAACCGGGTGCCCCCCTGCGTGTCGCGCTGCTCGGCTGCGGCGTGGTGGGCGCCGCCGTCGCGACGAGGCTCGTCGAGCACGCCGGCGACCTCGAGGCCCGGGTCGGGGCGCCGCTGGAGCTCGTCGGGATCGCCGTGCGGCGCCCACAGCGACCTCGCCCCGACGTTCCGGTCGACGGCTCGCTGTTCACGTCCGACGCCGAGGAGCTCGTGACCCGCGCGGACATCGTCATCGAGGTCATCGGTGGCATCGACCCGGCCCGTGCCCTCATCCTGCGTGCCATGAAGCACGGCGCCTCGGTGGTCTCGGCCAACAAGGCACTGCTCGCCGAGGACGGCCCCACGCTCTACGAGGCGGCCCACGCCAACGGCGTCGACCTCTACTACGAGGGTGCGGTGGCGGGAGCCATCCCGATCCTCCGCCCCATCCGCGAGTCCCTCGCCGGCGATGACGTGCGCAAGGTCCTCGGGATCGTCAACGGCACGACCAACTTCGTGCTCGACAAGATGGACTCGACCGGCGCGGGGTTCGGCGAGACGGTCGAGGAGGCGCAGGCCCTGGGCTACGCCGAGGCCGACCCGACCGCCGACGTCGAGGGCTTCGACGCCGCGGCCAAGGCGGCGATCCTCGCGAGTCTGGCCTTCCACACCCGGGTCTCGTCGGCCGACGTGCACCGCGAGGGCATCACCGACGTCACCGCCGGGGACATCCGCGCCGCCGCCGACATGGACTGCGTCGTCAAGCTCCTCGCGATCTGCGAGCGGGTCACCGGCGTCGACGGGGAGGATGCCGTCAGCGTGCGGGTCCACCCCGCGATGATCCCGAGGAGCCACCCGCTGGCCAGCGTGCGCGAGGCGTTCAACGCCGTGTTCGTCGAGGCAGCGGCCGCAGGAGAGCTGATGTTCTACGGACGGGGTGCCGGTGGCGACCCCACGGCATCGGCCGTGCTCGGTGACGTCGTGGCGGTGGCCCGGCACAGGATCGCGGGCGGGCGTGGACCGGGGGAGTCGGCGTACGCCGAGCTGCCCGTCGTGGACATGGGCCAGGCGCTGACGCGGTACCACATCAGCCTCGACGTCGCCGATCGCCCGGGCGTGCTGGCGCAGGTGGCCACGGCCTTCGCCGAGCACGGGGTGTCCATCGAGACGGTGCGGCAACAGGGCGTGCCCGGTGAGGGTGACCTGGCCAAGCTCATCGTCGTCACGCACCAGGCGACCGATGCAGCCCTCGCGGCGACCGTCGACGCGCTCGGCGTGCTCGAGGCGGTCGACGACGTGGCCTCCGTCATGCGCGTCGAAGGGAGCTGAGCCGTGGCCCACCTGTGGCGCGGAGTGATCCGTGAGTATGCCGCCCGCCTGCCCACCATGGACGGCGCTCCGGTCGTGACGCTCCAGGAGGGGGGCACCCCGTTGATCCCCTGCGAGCACCTCTCAGAGCTGACCGGCGCCACCGTCCTGGTCAAGTACGAGGGGCTGAACCCCACGGCATCCTTCAAGGACCGGGGGATGACCACGGCGATGTCGGCAGCCAAGCGAGCCGGCGCCCGGGCTGTCATCTGCGCGAGCACGGGCAACACGAGTGCGAGCGCCGCCGCCTATGCCACCAAGGCGGGGATGACCTGCGCCGTCCTCGTGCCCGACGGCAAGATCGCCATGAGCAAGCTCAGCCAGGCCGTCGCCCACGGGGCCACGCTCATCCAGGTGGAGGGCAACTTCGACGACTGCCTCACCGTGGCGCGCAAGCTGGCCGAGGCCTACCCGGTGGAGCTCGTGAACTCGGTGAACCCGGCCCGCATCGAGGGGCAGAAGACCGCCGCCTTCGAGGTCGTCGACGCCCTCGGTGACGCCCCGGACATCCACGTGCTCCCCGTCGGCAACGCCGGGAACATCACCGCGTACTGGAAGGGCTACACGGAGTACGCCAGGAAGACGCCCGGGCGCGGCGGCGAGCTGCTGCCCGCGGTCGCGTCGCGGCGCCCTCGGATGTGGGGATACCAGGCAGCGGGTTCGGCGCCGATCGTGCTGGGTCACCCCGTCGACGACCCCGAGACCATCGCCACCGCGATCCGCATCGGGAACCCGGCTTCGTGGCGTGCGGCGGTGGCCGCCCGTGACGAGTCGGGGGGACGGATCGACGCGGTGACCGACGAGGAGATCCTTGCGGCCCACCGACTGCTGTCCTCCACCGAGGGCATCTTCGTCGAGCCCGGCTCGGCTGCCAGCATCGCGGGCCTTCTCAAGGCCTCCCGTGCGGGCGACGTCCCGCGCGAGGCGACGGTCGTCTGCACGGTCACGGGGCACGGGCTGAAGGACCCCCAGTGGGCCCTGCGTACCTCGGACGGTGCGGAGCTCGAGCCGGTGCGGGTCCCGGTCGACGCGTACAGCGTCGCTGCCGCGCTCGGCCTCGAGGGCTGACGTGGGGGACCGGCTGCGGACGGGCGTCGGTGTCGAGGTCCGCGTGCCGGCGAGCAGCGCCAACCTCGGCCCCGGGTTCGACTCGGTCGGGTGCGCCCTCGGCGTCTGGGACACCTGTCGCGCCACGGTCACCGACGAGCCCGGCCTGGTGGTGCACGTGGCCGGAGAGGGGTCGGGTGAGGTGCCCCTCGACGGTAGCCACCTCGTCCACCGCGCCATGCAGGTCGCGTGGCAGGAGCTCGGGGTGCCGCCACCGTCGGGTCTGCTCCTCGAGTGCCACAACGAGGTGCCCCACGGTCGCGGGCTGGGCTCGTCGGCGACGGCGATCGTCGCCGGCATCGCGGCCGCCCAGGCCCTGAGCCAGGTGTCGCGCGGGGGCGGCAGCGACATCGACCTCTCCTTCACGAACACGCTGGCCTCGCGGCTGGAGGGGCACCCCGACAACGCCTCGGCGAGCGTCCATGGCGGCGTGACCCTGTCGTGGAGCGACGACGAGCTGGCGAGCACGACAACGGTGCAGCTGATCGTGCACCCGGACGTGGAGCCGGTGGTGTTCGCCCCCGATGTGCAGCTGTCGACTGCCAAGGCGCGCTCGGTGCTCCCGCAGCAGGTGCGTCTCGCCGACGCCGCGGCCAACTCCGCCCGGGCTGCGCTCCTGGCCCACGCGCTCGCCGGCGCGCCGGAACACCTCCTCTCGGCGACGCAGGACTGGCTCCACCAGGAGGCGCGCCGGCCCTCGTACGCGGCATCCATGGCCCTCGTCGACACCCTTCGAGCCCACGGCTTCGCCGCAGCCATCTCCGGGGCCGGCCCCTCGGTCCTCGTACTGGCGCCGCGGCGCCGGGTCGTCGAGCTGCGGGCCCACGGCGGGGCGGAGTGGCGAGTGCTGGTCCCGGGCATCCCGGAGCGCGGTGTGCGGGTGCGCGTGATCGACCCGGGCTGAGGCGACGGGCGCCCGGTGATATGGTTGGGCTCGCGACCGCAGCCGATGCCGGGTCAAGCCCGATGCCTGCCGCGTGTCGACCCCACGACCAGGGCCGGCTGTGACCATACGGCTGCGAGTACCCGGCGTGGACTCCCGATGATCGGCCGTATCGAGGCCATCCACGAGCGAGGGAAAGGGCCTTCGTGACAGACACCACCACCCTCGAGGCAGCGACGGGCGCCAGCCCACGCCGCTCCGGAGCGCTGACCGCGATGCGGCTGGCCGAGCTCCAGGGCCTGGCCTCGAGCATGGGCATCAGCGGCACGACCAAGATGCGCAAGGGCGACCTCGTCGCCGCCATCAAGGCCCGCCAGAACGGCGAGAGCGGGCCGGCCAGCGCCGGTGCTCCGCCCCGGGAGCGCCCCCAGACGGACAGGACCGCGCGCGAGGAGAGGCAGCCCGAGCGGGTCGGCACGCACGAACGGCCGGAGCGCGATCGGGGTACCGAGGACCGCGCCGAGCGTACGGAGCGTGACGAGCGGACCGAGGAGCACGGTCGTGACCGTGGCGATCGCCAGGACCGCTCGGGAGGACGCGACCGCGGCGACCGCCAGGAGCGTTCGGACCGCCAGGACCGGACGGACCGCAGCGACCGGCAGGACCGCACCGACCGGACGGACCGCAGTGACCGGCAGGACCGCTCGGACCGCCGCGACGGTGGGCAGGGCCAGGGGCAGCAGGGACAGGGACCGGCCCGAGCGTTCGACGACGACGAGGGCCGCGGCGGCCGACGTCGCCGCAACCGGGGTCGCAACCGCGACAAGCGCCGCACGCCCGGCCAGCCCGGTGCCGACCAGCCCGAGGTCGCGGCGGAGCCGCAGATCGCCGAGGACGACGTCCTCGTGCCCGTGGCCGGCATCCTGGACATCCTGGACAACTACGCGTTCGTCCGCACGACCGGCTACCTTCCCGGACCCAGCGACATCTACGTCCCGCTGCAGATGGTCAAGCGTCACGGGCTGCGCAAGGGCGACGCCGTCACCGGCTCGATCAAGGCCGTTCGCGAGGGGGAGGAGCCGCAGCAGCAGACCGTCGGCGGGCGCAACAACCGTGCGAAGTACACCCCCCTCGCGCAGCTCGACACGGTCAACGCCATGGAACCCGACGACGCGCGGCGCCGGCCCGAGTTCGGCAAGCTCACGCCGCTCTACCCGCAGGACCGCCTGCGCCTGGAGACCGAGCAGGGCATCGTCACGACCCGGATCATCGACCTCGTGGCGCCCATCGGCAAGGGCCAGCGCGGGCTCATCGTCGCCCCGGCCAAGGCCGGCAAGACGATGGTCATGCAGGCGATCGCCAACGCGATCACGACGAACAACCCCGAGTGCCACCTCATGGTCGTCCTCGTCGACGAGCGCCCCGAGGAGGTCACCGACATGCAGCGGGCCGTGAAGGGCGAGGTCATCTCCTCGACCTTCGACCGCCCGGCCGAGGACCACACCACCGTTGCCGAGCTGGCCATCGAGCGGGCCAAGCGGCTCGTCGAGATGGGGCACGACGTCGTCGTGCTGCTCGACTCGATCACGAAGCTGGGCCGCGCGTACAACCTCGCCGCGCCCGCGAGCGGACGCATCCTCTCCGGTGGTGTCGACTCGGCCGCGCTCTACCCCCCGAAGAAGTTCTTCGGCGCCGCGCGCAACATCGAGGACGGCGGCTCGCTCACCATCCTGGCCACGGCCCTCGTCGAGACCGGCTCGCGCATGGACGAGGTGATCTTCGAGGAGTTCAAGGGCACCGGCAACATGGAGCTCAAGCTCGACCGCCAGCTCGCGAACCGCCGCATCTTCCCCGCGGTCGACGTCAACAACTCGGGCACCCGCAAGGAGGAGATCCTCCTGGCTCCCGAGGAGCTGCGGATCATGTGGAAGCTGCGCCGCGTGCTGGCCGCGCTGGACTCCCAGCAGGGCATCGAGCTGCTGCTCGACCGCCTGCGCAAGACGAAGACCAACTACGAGTTCCTCACCCAGGTGCAGCAGACGGCGACGATCAGGCTGGACGACGAAGACGACTCGTGACCCGCGCCGCCGGGGCAGCCGAGGACACATCGCAGACAGTTCGCGCACCGCTGACCAGCGGGACGTGTCGAGCCGCCGCCGTCACCGGCGCGGGCCCAGCTCGAGCCGGCGCCGGGTCTCGGCCCGGCCGTCGGGGGAGTCGGTGAGGTCCCACCACGACTCCACCCACCACGTCGCCCCGGCGTCGGCCCAGGGCCGCAGGGGTGGTCGCGCCGCGGCGAACGTGCCGTGGCTGTCACCCTCGACGACGACGTCGTAGCCCTCCATGGTCAGCCCGGCCTCGGCGCGCAGGGTGCCGATGCGGTCGACCACCTCGCGCAGCCCCTCGTGGGTGAGGCGCGACCCGGGGTCGTCGAGGCTGCCCCCGGCGACCGCCGGGAAGACGCCCTGCCAACGCGCGGCCCGCTCGAGGGAGCGTTGCCGCCGGCGTCCAGGCACGAGCATCCCGACGCACCACACGGGTGGGTGGGGACGCTGAACCGGAGGCGGCGGCACGAACTCGGTGACCGGCTTGGCGCTGTAGTGCTCACCCACGTACTCGAAGGGCTGTCCCCCCATGAGGCCGGCGTAGATCGCGAGCCCTTCGTCGAGCTTGCGGGCCCGCACGGCTCGGCCCTCGTCGGGCTCGAACGCCAGCCAGTTGCCGTGCAGGGCACCGAGTCCCACGCCGAGGGTGACCCGGCCGCCCGAGAGCCGGTCGACCGAGCCGACGCGTGAGGCGAGGTCCCAGGGACGGTGCCGGGCGGCGGGGGTGAGCAACGTGCCGAGCCGGATGCGTTCGGTCGCCATGGCGGCGGCACCGAGGGTCACCCAGGCGTCCTGCGCCCAGACGGCCTCCCACGTGAACACCTGGTCCCACCCGGCCGCCTCGGCGACGGCGGCCAGCTCGGCGAACTCGCGCTCGGTGGCGTACGGGATGACGGCTCCGAACCTCATGACAGAGCACGCTAGCCAGCCCGACCGACACCGGCGGGCGGAGGACAGGCGGCTACCCCGCCCTCGCAGCCCGGGACGGGTGCCGGAGCGGGGAATGCCGCCTGGATCCTCGCCGTTTAGGACACGTGCGCCACCTCTGGCACACTTGACCGCTGGACCGGTTCACGGCACGCGACGCGTTTCCTGAGCGCCTCCCTCACGAGGGGCGCAGGCGGGGCGCCACGGGTTTGCAGCACGGTGCTGAGCCCGCCGACCCGGACACATCCAAGGAGAACTCGTGAAGAAGGACATCCACCCCGACTACGTGGAGACCACGGTCACGTGCACCTGTGGCGCCACGTTCACCACGCGCAGCACCGCGAAGAACGGCGTGATCCATGCCGACGTGTGCTCCAACTGCCATCCGTTCTACACGGGCAAGCAGAAGATCCTCGACACCGGCGGCCGCGTGGCCCGGTTCGAGGCCCGCTACGGCAAGAAGGCCGCGAAGTAGCTTCCCCGACGCGCCGGTCCGCCCTCCCGGGTGGGCCGGCGCGTCGCGTCCCCCCGCCCGTCCACTCCGGAGGCCACCGTGCTCGAGTCAGCCCAGGCACTCGTCGCCGAGCACGCCGCCCTCGAGCGGACGATGGCCGAGCCGGAGGTGGCGTCCGACCCCGACCGGGCCCGCGAGGTCGCCAAGCGGTATGCCGCCCTGGGCCCCACCGTCGCCGCGTACCACGCCTGGATACGCGCCGTGGACGACCTCGGCGCTGCCCGTGAGCTCGCAGTCGAGGACCCTGCCTTCACCGAGGAGCTGCCGGCGCTCGAAGCGGCCGCCGTCGTGGCCGAGGACCGGCTCCGCCGCCTCCTCATCCCCCGGGACCCCGACGACGACCGCGACGTCATCCTCGAGGTCAAGGCGGGCGAGGGCGGCGAGGAGTCCGCGCTCTTCGCCGGTGACCTCCTGCGCATGTACCTGCGTCACGCGGAGCGGCGGGGGTGGCGCACGGAGGTCCTCGACGCCACCGAGTCCGAGCTCGGCGGCTACAAGGACGTGCGCGTCTCGGTGAGGGCCCGGGGCACACCACAGCCGGGCGAGGCACCCTGGGCCCGCCTGAAGTTCGAGGGCGGGGTGCACCGGGTGCAGCGCGTTCCGGTCACCGAGAGCCAGGGGCGCATCCACACCAGCGCCGCCGGGGTCTGGGTCATGCCGGAGGCGGAGGAGGTCGAGGTGTCGATCGACCCGGCCGACCTGCGCGTCGACGTCTTCCGCTCCAGCGGCCCGGGCGGTCAGAGCGTCAACACCACCGACTCAGCCGTCCGCATCACCCACGTCCCCACCGGTCTCGTCGTGTCCTGCCAGAACGAGAAGTCGCAGCTGCAGAACCGCGAGGCGGCGATGCGGGTCCTGCGCGCCCGCCTGCACCAGATGGCGATGGATGAGCGGCACGCCGCCGACGCCGACGTCCGCGCCAGCCAGGTGCGGACCGTCGACCGGTCGGAGCGGATCCGCACGTACAACTTCCCGGAGAACCGCGTCAGCGACCACCGCACCGGCTTCAAGGCGCACAACCTGGATGCCGTGCTCGACGGAGACCTCGACCCCGTCATCCAGTCGTGCGTCGACGCCGACGAGGCCGCTCGACTGGAAGCGATCAGCGGCCGGTGACCCAGGAGTGACCGACCTGCGCACCGCGGTCCGCGCGGCGACCGCACGCCTCGCCACGGCCGGCATCCGGTCTCCCGAGGCGGATGCCGTGGCGCTCGCGGCCCACGCCATGGGGGTCGAGGTGTCCGAGGTACGCCGGGCGATGGTCCTCGGAGCCGAGGAGCCCGAGACCTATGCCGGTCTGGTCGCCGAGCGGGCGGCCCGCGTCCCCCTCCAGCACCTCACGGGCGTCGCACACTTCCGGGGGCTGACCCTCCGCGTGGGCCCCGGGGTGTTCGTGCCACGCCCGGAGACGGAGGTGACCGCGGGGCTCGCGATCGAGGCGGCCTCCCGGTCGGGGCCGGGAGCCGTGGTGGTCGACCTGTGCACGGGTTCCGGGGCGATCGCCCTGGCCGTCAAGGACGAGGTGCCGGCCGCCCGGGTCCTCGCAGTCGAGCTGTCCGACCTCGCTCACGGGTGGGCCGTGGCGAACCGCGACCGCCTCGCCCTCGACGTGGAGGTCCGCCTCGGCGACGCCACCTCGGCCTTCGACGACCTGCTCGGAGAGGTCGACGTCGTCGTGAGCAACCCGCCCTACATCCCGGCGGGCTCGGTCCCCGTGGACCCCGAGGTCAGCGACCACGACCCGGATCTCGCCCTGTACGGCGGGTCGGAGGACGGGTTGGGCGTGCCCCGTGCCGTCGCCGCGCGGGCTTCAGCCCTCCTGCGGGACGGCGGCGTCCTGGTCATGGAGCACGCCGACAGCCAGGGACCCTCGCTCCGCGCGGCCCTGGTGGCCACCGGGGCGTGGTCGGACGTCGTCGACCACGACGACCTCACCGGCCGCCCCCGCACGGCCGTGGCCGTGCGACGTCGTCGACGCTCGAGGAAGCCCTGAGCGGGCCGGCGCCCGGCTGCTGCCGGCTCGCTACCCGCTCCTGGCCCCCTGGCCCCGGGCGCCTGGCGCCCGGAGCCGCCGCGAGTCGCGCCCCGCTCAGAGGCTGGGCAGGATGAAGATGAGCAGGGCGATGATCAGCAGCACCCCGACGATGGTCCAGATGAGTCCAGATCCACGCATGTCGTTCTCACACCTTTCGTTGTCGGTCCACGGGCCGATGCCCGCGCCGCCGACACTAGGGCTCGTCCGGCCCGGTGAGCCGTGTCCGTGCAGGCCAATCCGGCGGCCCTAGGCTGGCCCCATGAGCCCCGTCTTCGACTGCACGACCGACGAGGGCCGGGCTGATGCCATTCCGAAGGCCGCCGCCGGGGTGCGTGACGGCCGGCTCGTCGTGCTCCCCACGGACACCCTCTACGGTGTCGGCGCCGACGCGTTCTCCCCCCAGGCGGTGCGCGCACTCCTCGCCGCGAAGGGCCGGGGAAGCGACATGCCTCCACCGGTCCTGGTCGCGGACGCGCGGACCGTCGACGGCCTGGCCACCGAGGTCCCCGCGTACGCTCGGGCACTCATCCAGTCCTTCTGGCCCGGCCCGCTCACGGTCGTCCTCCGAGCCCAGCCGTCGCTGATGTGGGACCTCGGTGACACCGGTGGCACGGTCGCGCTGCGGATGCCGGACGACCCGGTCGCGCTGGAGCTGCTCCGCGAGGTGGGCCCGATGGCCGTGAGCAGCGCCAACCGCACGGGCCACCCGGCGTCTCGCACCGTCGTCGAGGCGGCCAGCCAGCTGGGCGCGAGCGTCGAGTTCTACCTCGACGGCGGACCCGTGACCGGGGGGCTCGCCTCCACCATCGTCGACTGCACCCGCGACGAGCCGGTCGTCCTGCGGGTGGGCGCTCTGTCCGAGTCCGACGTGCTCGATGTCGTCGAGCAGGCCCGTGCCGACGCCGTAGAGTTCGGTGCCGCCGGGACGACGGACGCCGGCGGGCCGGATGCCGGGGCGACGGACGCCACGGCGACCGATGCCGACCCCGACGGCCCCGACCCGACCGATGCCGTTCCCGGCGCCGGCCCCACGGACCCCGCCCCGTCCATGCCCAGCGAGCAGCGAGAGACCACTGACGATGACTGACACGTTCTACGGCTCCGACTTCAGCGCCCTCGAGGCCTTCGACCCCGAGATCGCGGGCGTCCTTCTGTCCGAGCTGGACCGCCTCCGGGGCGGAATCCAGCTCATCGCCAGCGAGAACTTCTCGAGCCCGGAGGTGCTCACCGCGCTGGGGTCGACCCTGTCGAACAAGTACGCCGAGGGCTACCCGGGCCGCCGGTACTACGGAGGCTGCTCCGAGGTCGACAAGGCCGAGCGGATCGCCATCGAGCGCTGCACCGAGCTCTTCGGGGCTGACCACGCGAACGTCCAGCCGCACTCCGGTGCCAGCGCCAACCAGGCCGTCTACGGGGCCTTCCTCAAGCCGGGCGAGACGATCCTCGCGATGAGCCTCCCGCACGGCGGGCACCTCACGCACGGCACCAGGGTCTCCTTCTCCGGCAAGTGGTTCACCGCGGTCCACTACGGCGTCGACCGCGAGACCGAGGACATCGACTACGAGCAGGTGGAGCGGCTCGCGCGGGAGCACCGGCCCAAGGTGATCCTCGCAGGGGGGTCGGCCATCCCGCGGACCATCGACTTCGCGCGCTTCCGAGCCATCGCCGACGAGGTCGGGGCGATCTTCTGGGTCGACGCGGCACACTTCATCGGTCTCGTGGCCGGTCGTGCGATCGAGAGCCCGGTGCCGTACGCCGACGTGGTCTCCTTCACGACCCACAAGGTGCTGCGTGGTCCCCGGTCCGGTGCCATCGTCTGCACGGCGGAGCACGCGGCGGCCATCGACAAGGCCGTCTTCCCGATGATGCAGGGCGGCCCGCAGATGCACTCGGTCGCCGCGAAGGCGGTCAACTTCAAGGAGTGCTCCACCCCGGAGTACCAGGACTACGCCCGGCGGGTGGTCGCGAACGCGGCGGTCCTCGCCGGCGAGCTGGGGGCACGCGGCATCCGGCCGACGACGGGCGGCACCGACACCCACCTCTCGCTCCACGACCTCCAGGGCGTCGGCGTGACGGGTGTCGACGCGGAGGCGCGGGCCGACGCCGCCGGCATCACGCTGAACAAGAACGCGATCCCCTTCGACCCCCAGAAGGCCAACGTGGCCTCCGGCATCCGGGTCGGGACCCCGTGCGTGACGACGCAGGGGATGGGGGAGGGCGAGATGCACACGGTGGCTGAGCTGATCCACCGCGCGGTCACCGCAGGCGACCCCGACCCGCAGCACCCGGTGTCGCGCGAGGTCCGCGCCTCCGTGTCCGAGCTCGTCGCCCGGTTCCCGGCCTACCCCCGGCCCGACGCGGCGGCCGGTCGCTGATGCCGGGGCGCGCGTGACCGCACCGGGCACCCGGCGCGAGGCCCGCCTGCTCGGGAGACTGAACCGCCGCGGTTTCCGGCTCGTCATGCTCCTCGACACCCTCGCGGTGCTCGGGCTGTCGGTGGGCTTCATGGTCTACCGGTTCGGCCCGCCCGCGGACTGGCCGACGTACTCCACGGGTGCCTACGCGCTCTCCTTCTCGGTCTCCACCCTGATCTTCATCGCCGCCTACTACTTCGGCGGCCTGTACGAGCGCGAGCCCCGGCTCGGAGGGGCGGCCGTCCTGCCGAGGGCCGCGCGGCTCTCGCTCGCGGCCGGCAGCTTCGTGGCGCTCCTGAACCTCGCGCTCACGGGCCTGGCGCAGCAGCGCGGATCCCTCATCGAGCGAGCCCTGCCGTTCCCCATCCGGAACCTCGTCTTCGTCATGGTGCTCTCGGCCATCGCCGTGACCGTCAACCGGGGGATGGTGCACGCCCTGCGCACCCGGCGCGAGGGACCACCGCGGGTCGTCCTCGCGGGCGAGGAGGCGGACCTGGAGCTGGCACGGCTCCACCTGGCTGCGAACAGCGCCGAGCTCGTCGTCGTGGCGGAGGTCGACGACCCCCGGGCGGTCGTCGAGATGGCCCGCGAGTCCCGAGCCACAGACGTGCTCCTCGTGACGTCCGGCTGGCTCGACGAGTGGTACCCGCGCACCATCGGCCGCCTCGACCAGATGGGCGTCACGACGCTCCTGCGGGTCACCGGTCGGGAGACCCTCTTCGGGCTCGACCGGCTGCGCGAGGTCGGCGGCCTGCCGTTCGTCCTGCTCCTCCCGCAGACCATGCCGCCGTCCCAACGGCACTTCAAGCGCCTCCTCGACCTCTTCCTCCTCGCCGTCACGGCGCCCGTGTGGCTCCTCCTCCTCGGTGGGGTTGCGCTGTACCAGCTCGCGGCCGTGGGCCGCCCGCTGCTCTACCGCCAGACCCGGGTCGGGGTCGGTGGGGAGACCTTCGAGATGGTCAAGTTCCGCACCATGCGGCTGGACGCGGAGAGCGACGGCGTCCCGAAGCTGGCCAGCGACGAGGACCCCAGAGTCGTGCCGGCCTGCCGCTGGGTCCGCGCGACCCGGGCCGACGAGCTGCCACAGATCCTGCACATCCTCAGCGGCAGGATGTCGGTCGTCGGCCCCCGACCGGAGCGGCCCGAGCTCACGGCCGGCTTCGAGAAGGAGATCGCCGGCTACACCCGCCGTCACGAGGTGCCCCCCGGGCTCACCGGCCTGGCCCAGATCCACGGCCGCTACCACACCGATGCGCAGTACAAGCTCGGCTACGACCTGCAGTACCTCGTCAACTGGTCCCCGGTCCTGGACCTCGAGATCATCGCCCGCACCATCTGGGTCATCCTCGCCCGGCGGGTCTGACACCCGCGCCGAGCAGGCCGGATGCCGTGGGCTGCGGCCGGTTGGCGGCGCGCGCAGCGCTTGTGATAACTTTCACAAGCCGTCCCGGAGACCATCCGTCACGACCCGAAGAGGCCGATCGCCGATGACCGACCCCACCGCCAGCGAGTCGTACCCGGGTGCCCCCTTCGCGGCGATGCTGCGGGGGGCGCTGCTCCCGTCGACCGTCGCCGGCGTCCTCGCCCTCGTCGCCGTCGTCCTGTGGAGGGGTGGCTCGGACGCCCTGCTCGGCGGCCTCATCGGGCTCGTCGTCTCGGTGGGCTTCTTCGCCTCCGGGATGTTCCTGCTCAGCAGGCTCGTGCGCAGCGCGAGCCCGCACGCCTTCTTCGCCGTCGCCATGGCCGTGTACCTCGGCCAGGTCATCGGGCTGCTGCTCGTCATCATGCTCTTCAACGACGCCCCGACGGTCGACGGTGTCTCGCTCGGTGTCGTCGCCCTCGTCGTGACCCTGGTCTGGCAGGTCTTCGCGATGCGTGCCCTGCGCCGGGCCAGGGTGCCCGTCTACGACCCCTCCGCCGGCCCGGGGGAGGCCCGATGAGCCGGCTGATCAGGCCCTCACCCAGCATCGCTACCACGGCTGACGGTCGGGTAGCGTACGTCCCGTTCACCGCGGCGCCCTTCGCCGGCATCCGTGCATTCCCCGAGGAGAGGCTGTGAGCCCGAGCGTGGTTCCCGCACACTGGCTTCAGGCCGGCATCGCCGCTGCCGAGGGCGAGGAGGGCTTCGAGGCGCCGAGCACAGCGGACTTCTGGTGGCCGCTCGTCGGCAGTGACACGAGCAACTGGACGTTCACGCGCCCCGCCTTCGTCGTCATGGCGTCGGTCGTCATCATCGGGTTCTTCTTCTACTCGGTGGCCGGCAAGCTCACCATCGTCCCGACCAAGCGCCAGTGGGTGGCCGAGCAGACCTACGGGTTCGTCCGCAACTCCATTGCCCGCGACATCATCGGCGCCAAGGACTTCAAGCCCTTCCTCCCGCTGCTCCTCACGCTGTTCACGCTGATCCTCTTCAACAACGTCATGGGGGTCATGCCGTTCATCCAGTTCCCCTCGATGAGCCGGATCGCCTTCCCGATCGTGCTGACGCTCATCGTCTACATCGTCTACCACACCGTGGCGCTCCGCCGGAAGCACGGCGTCGTCGGCTACATGAAGTCGCTCGTGCCACCGGGGCTCCCCGGCTGGCTGCGACCGATCATGTTCGTCCTCGAGTTCCTCACGTACTTCTTCATCCGGCCGCTGACGCTCGCGCTGCGACTGTTCGGCAACATGCTCGCCGGTCACCTCATGCTGCTCGTGTTCATCCTCGGCGGCGAGTACCTGCTGCTCCACGGCAGCAGCATCTTCATCCAGCTGTCCGGCATCCTCGGCCTGGCCTTCGGTGTCGTCATGACCTTCTTCGAGCTCCTGGTGCAGTTCCTCCAGGCGTTCATCTTCACCCTGCTCTCCGCGCTGTACATCTCCGACGCGGTGAGCGAGGAGCACTGACCCCCCGGCTCCGACCGGGTGCACGACCCAACGGAACATCCACGACGCCGGGACGGACCCGGCGGCCTCGAAAGGAAACGCAATGACTGGGAACATCACCTACCTCGGCTACGGCCTCGCCGCCATCGGCCCGGGTATCGGTGTGGGTCTGATCTTCGCCGCGTACATCAACGGCGTCGCGCGTCAGCCCGAGGCCCGCGGCATGCTCCAGACCATCGCCTTCACCGGCATGGCGCTGACCGAGGCGCTCGCCATCCTCGGTCTCGTCTTCGTCTTCGTCTTCGCAGGCTGACGACCGACCCCCTTTCGTTCCGACAGATAAGGAAGCGACGTGGTTCTCGCATCCGTGAAGGCCGCAGAAGGCGTGGGCTGGCCCGAGGCACTCCCACTCCTGCCGCACCCGGCCGAGCTCATCGTGGGTCTGATCGCCTTCGGCATCCTGTACTGGATCTTCGCGACCAAGGTCGTCCCGAAGATGGAGGCGATGTACGAGGAGCGGGCGGCCGCCATCGAGGGCGGCATGGCCCAGGCAGAGGAGGCCCAGGCCGAGGCCCGTGCCGCGCTGGAGAAGTACACCGCGCAGCTCGCCGAGGCACGCACGGAGGCCAACGAGATCCGCGAGTCCGCGCGCGAGCAGGGTGCCTCGATCGTCGCGGAGATGCGCAGCCAGGCCCAGTCCGAGGCCGCGCGCATCACCGAGTCGGCCAAGCGCCAGGTCGAGGCCGAGCGCCAGCAGGCGGTCGTGCAGCTCCGGCAGGAGGTCGGCACGCTGTCGACGACGCTGGCGAGCAAGATCGTCGGTGAGTCCCTCGAGGACGAGGTCCGCCAGAAGGGCATCGTGGACCGCTTCCTCGCCGAGCTCGAGGCGGGCGAGGTCACTCCCGAGAAGGTCGCCCCCGCGGGCCGGGACGTCTGATGCGTGGCTCGTCCCGCGCCGCGCAGAAGGCGGTCCAACGCGTCTTCGACGCCGCGCTGACCACGAGCTCGGGCTGGGAGGCCCTGGCCGAGGAGCTCTTCGCCGTGACCGGTGTCGTCGACGGCAACGCCTCCCTCCGCAGGGCCCTCGCGGACCCCTCCCGCGAGACCGCGGACAAGCAGGGCCTGGCGCGTGCGCTCTTCGGCGGCAAGGTCGGTGAGACCACCGCCGACCTGGTCGCCGAGGTGGCCGGGCAGCGCTGGGCGGCAGAACGTGACCTGGGCGACACGCTCGAGAGCCTCGCGGTCCAGACACTGCTGGCGCGCGCCGAGCGCGAGGGACGGATCGACCGGGTCGAGGACGAGCTCTTCAGGTTCGAGCGCATCGTCGCCGGGAACACCGGGCTGCGTGACACGCTGTCCAGCCGCAACACCGACGCCTCGGGCAAGGTGGCACTGGTGCACGAGCTGCTCGAGGGCAAGGCCGCGCCCGAGACCATCCGGCTCACCGAGCAGGCGGTCCGCGCCCCCCGAGGTCGCCGGCTGGACCGGGTCATGGAGTCCTACCTCGACCTCGCGGCCCGTCGGCGGGAGGAGCTCACGGCCCTGGTGACCGTGGCGGCCCCGCTCACCGAGCAGCAGCACGCGCGGCTCCGCGGGGCCCTGGAGGGGCACTACGGGAAGTCCGTCACCCTCCAGGTCGTCCAGGACCCCACGGTCATGGGCGGCATCCGCGTGCAGGTCGAGGACGAGGTCGTCGACGGCACCGTCCTGCGCCGCCTCGAGGAGGCCCGGCGGCACGTCACCGGCGGCTGACCGGCATCCACCCGCGACACCACTCCAACCCAGACTCACCACCCGACCACAGACTTCGGCCCACGAGGGCCGGCGACCGAGGAGAAGATCAGAACATGACGGAGCTCTCGATCCGTCCGGAGGAGATCCGGGACGCCCTGGACAGCTACGTCCGGTCCTACGAGCCCGGCACGGCCTCGCGCGAGGAGGTCGGCCGCGTCACCGACGCCGGCGACGGCATCGCCCACGTCGAGGGTCTGCCCTCGGCGATGACCAACGAGCTGCTCGAGTTCGAGGACGGCACGCTGGGCCTGGCCCTCAACCTCGACGTCCACGAGATCGGCGTCGTGATCCTCGGCGAGTTCTCGGGCATCGAGGAGGGGCAAGAGGTCAAGCGCACCGGAGAGGTCCTCTCCGTTCCGGTCGGCGACGCCTTCCTCGGCCGGGTCATCAACCCGCTCGGCGTCCCCATCGACGGGCTCGGCGTCATCGAGACCGACGAGCGCCGTGCGCTCGAGCTCCAGGCGCCGACCGTCGTGCAGCGCAAGTCGGTGCACGAGCCGCTCCAGACGGGCCTCAAGGCCGTCGACGCGATGACCCCGATCGGTCGGGGGCAGCGCCAGCTCATCATCGGCGACCGGCAGACCGGCAAGACGACGGTGGCGGTCGACACGATCATCAACCAGAAGGAGTTCTGGGACTCCGGCGACCCCGACAAGCAGGTGCGCTGCATCTACGTCGCCATCGGCCAGAAGGGCTCCACGATCGCGGCGGTCCGCGGAACCCTCGAGGAGGCGGGCGCGATGGAGTACACCACCATCGTCGCCGCACCGGCCTCGGACTCCGCGGGCTTCAAGTACCTCGCGCCGTACACCGGCTCGGCCATCGGCCAGCACTGGATGTACCAGGGCAAGCACGTCCTCATCGTCTTCGACGACCTCTCCAAGCAGGCCGAGGCGTACCGCGCCGTCTCGCTCCTCCTGCGGCGCCCCCCGGGTCGTGAGGCGTACCCCGGTGACGTGTTCTACCTCCACAGCCGGCTGCTCGAGCGCTGCGCGAAGCTGTCCGACGACCTCGGTGCCGGCTCGATGACCGGTCTGCCGATCATCGAGACCAAGGCGGGCGACGTCTCGGCGTACATCCCGACCAACGTCATCTCGATCACCGACGGCCAGATCTACCTCCAGGCCGACCTCTTCAACTCCAACGTGCGTCCGGCCATCGACGTCGGTGTGTCGGTCTCCCGCGTCGGTGGTGCCGCGCAGATCAAGGCGATGAAGTCGGTCGCCGGCCGCCTCAAGCTCGACCTCGCGCAGTACCGCGCCCTGGAGGCCTTCGCGATGTTCGCCTCCGACCTCGACCCGGCGTCGCGGGCCCAGCTCGCCAAGGGGGCCCGGCTCGTCGAGCTGCTCAAGCAGCGCCAGGCAGCGCCCTTCCCGGTGGAGGAGCAGGTCGTCTCGATCTGGCTCGGCACGACGGGCAAGCTCGACGACGTGGCCGTCGAGGACGTGCGCCGCTTCGAGGCCGACTTCCTCGACCACCTCCGGCGCACCAAGGGCGACCTCCTCGCCGCCATCCGGGAGACCGGCACGTTCGCGGAGGAGACCGAGCAGGCGCTCGAGTCGGAGGTCGGCACGTTCAAGAGCAAGCTCTTCGAGGGGACCGGTGCGGACGGCGTCCAGGCCGGCGCCGAGGAGGAGGACGACGCCGCGGCCAAGGCCCAGGAGTCCGAGCAGGAGCGGATCGTCAAGCAGAAGCGCTGACCGGACGGCCCGGTGCCTCGCACCGGGCCGGCCCACGGCACACCGAGCGGAAGAACCAGGAAGGCGGGAACGTATGGGAGCGCAGATCCGGGAGTACCGGCAGCGCATCCGGACCGTCAGCGCGACGAAGAAGATCACCCGGGCGATGGAGCTCATGGCCGCCTCCCGGGTCGTCCGGGCCCAGCAGGCGGTGCGCGAGTCGAGTCCCTACGCCCGCGCGCTCACCCGGGCCGTCTCCGCGGTGGCGACCTTCTCGAACGAGGACCACCCGCTCACGACCGAGAAGGAGGACGTGCGGAGGGCGGCCGTCGTCATCATGACGTCGGACCGCGGGCTCGCCGGGGCCTACAGCTCGTCGGTCATCAAGGAGAGCGAGCGCCTCGTCGCGGCCCTGCGCGAGGAGGGCAAGGAGGTCGTGCCCTACCTCCTCGGCCGCAAGGTCATCGGCTTCTACCGGTTCCGCCACCGCGAGGCCGCGGCGGAGTGGAGCGGGTCGTCCGAGAAGCCGACCTTCGAGCTGGCCCGGCAGGTCGGTGAGCGGCTCGTGGCCGACTTCACGACCCCCACCGACGACGGCGGCATCGACGAGGTCCACATCGTGTTCACCCGGTTCGTCACGATGGTCACCCAGGAGGCCGACGTCATTCGGCTGCTGCCCCTGGAGGTCGTCGAGGGCGAGGAGGCTCCCGACGCCGACGACCTGCTGCCCCTGTACTCCTTCGAGCCGGGCGCCGAGCAGGTGCTCGACGCCCTGCTGCCGAAGTACGTCAACGCCCGCCTGTTCAACTGCATGCTCCAGGCCGCGGCATCCGAGCTCGCGGCGCGCCAGCGCGCCATGAAGTCGGCCACGGACAACGCCGAGGAGCTCATCAAGAAGTACACCCGGCTGGCCAACCAGGCCCGCCAGGCCGAGATCACCCAAGAGATCAGCGAAATCGTCGGTGGCGCGAGCGCCCTGGCCGAGAGCAAGTGAATGAGAGAGAGACCATGACTGCCACTGTCACCGAGAAGACCGAGGCCTCCGCGGCCGGCGGGGTCGGCCGCATCTCCCGGATCATCGGCCCGGTCGTCGACGTCGAGTTCCCTGTCGACGCCATGCCCGAGCAGTACAACCTCCTCACCACCGCGGTGGAGGTCGGCGGTGAGACCAAGGCGCTGAACCTGGAGGTCGCCCAGCACATCGGCGACAACATGGTGCGCGCCATCTCCCTCCAGCCGACCGACGGCCTGGTGCGCGGGACCCCGGTACAGGACACCGGCGGCCCGATCACCGTCCCCGTGGGGGACGTCACGCTGGGCAAGGTCTTCAACACCACCGGCGAGGTCATGAACCTGGCCGAGGGGGAGCGCTTCGAGGTCAACGAGCGCTGGGGCATCCACCGCACGGCGCCCGCCTTCGACCAGCTGGAGTCCAAGACCCAGATGTTCGAGACCGGCATCAAGGTCATCGACCTCATGACCCCCTACGTTCTCGGCGGCAAGATCGGCCTCTTCGGCGGGGCCGGCGTGGGCAAGACCGTCCTCATCCAGGAGATGATCGCCCGCGTCGCCCGCGACCACGGAGGCGTGTCGGTCTTCGCCGGCGTCGGCGAGCGCACCCGTGAGGGCAACGACCTCATGGTCGAGATGGAGGAGGCCGGCGTCCTCGGGCAGACGGCGCTCGTGTTCGGCCAGATGGACGAGCCGCCGGGCACGCGCCTGCGGGTGGCGCTCTCGGCGCTGACGATGGCGGAGTACTTCCGCGACGTCCAGAAGCAGGACGTGCTCCTCTTCATCGACAACATCTTCCGGTTCACGCAGGCCGGTTCGGAGGTGTCCACCCTCCTCGGTCGGATGCCGTCGGCCGTGGGCTACCAGCCCACCCTCGCCGACGAGATGGGCGTGCTCCAGGAGCGGATCACCTCGACGCGCGGGCACTCGATCACCTCGATGCAGGCGATCTACGTGCCGGCCGACGACTACACCGACCCGGCACCCGCGACGACCTTCGCGCACCTGGACGCCACGACGGAGCTCTCGCGCGAGATCGCCTCGCTCGGCATCTACCCGGCGGTGGACCCGCTGACCTCGACGAGCCGCATCCTCGACCGCCGGTACATCTCCGAGGAGCACTACACCACCGCGGTGCGCGTCCGGCAGATCCTCCAGCGCAACAAGGAGCTCCAGGACATCATCGCCATCCTCGGCATCGACGAGCTCTCCGAGGAGGACAAGATCCTGGTCAACCGGGCTCGCCGGCTCCAGCGGTTCCTCTCGCAGAACACCTACGTGGCCAAGCAGTTCACCGGCATCGAGGGGTCGACGGTCCCGTTGGCCGACACCATCGAGGCGTTCACGAAGATCTGTGACGGCGACTACGACCACGTCGGTGAGCAGGCGTTCTTCATGTGCGGCGGCCTCGACGACGTCGAGCGCCAGTGGGCCGAGATCCAGAAGAACCTCTGATGGCCCTCCAGGTCGAGCTCGTCGCCGCCGACCGCAAGGTCTGGGAGGGCGAGGCGAGCCAGGTCAGCGCCCGCTCGATCGAGGGCGACCTCGGCATCCTGCCCGGTCACCAGCCGCTCCTGTGCGTGCTGGCCGAGGGCGAGGTGCGGGTCCAGACGGGGGGCTCGTGGCGCGCGGTGCAGGTCGACGGCGGCTTCATGTCGGTCGACCACGACCGGGTGACGATCGTCGCCGAGTCGGTCGACGCCAGCGGCATGGGTTCCTGACATCGCGGGCAGGGGACCGCTTCGATGACGCCTCTCGACGTCGCCCAGGTGGTCCTCGCCCTCACCGTGCTCCTCGCCGTCGTCGCGCTCACCTTCGTGTGGGCGCGCCGCCGCTTCATCTCGGGTGACGGCCGCCCGGTCATGCTGTGCGCCCGGCGTGACCGCCCGATGGCCCGGTGGCGGCTGGGCCTGGCCCGGCTCGGCTCCGACCGGTTCGAGTGGTTCAGCGTCGTCGGCCCCTCGTTGCGACCGGAGGTGTCGTGGGCTCGGGGCGAGCTCGACCTCGGCATCCCGGTGCCCCTGCGCGACCCGATCCCGGGACTCGTCGACCCGGTGGCGGTGAAGGCGCGCGCCGGGGCCCGGGCCTGCGAGTTCGCGTTCGTCCCCGCCGCCTACACCGCCGTCCGTGCCTGGCTGGAGTCGAGCCCACCCGGCTACAACAGCAACGTCGCCTGAGGCGCGGCCACCCGGCATCCGAGGCGCCTCCGCAACCTCTGCTAGCAGACCGTTCGGTCAGGCCCACACGGTGCACCCTGTGGCGCTGGAGCCAACCTCTGCTAGCAGAGGTTACGGGGCGGGGCACCCGGGCGCGGGTGGTGTCAGGGCGCCGGGGTGCTGTCGGCAGAGGGCCCATCGCCGCGCTGCCGCGGGTCCACCGCCCGCCCGCCGCCGGGCGCCCAGAGGACGTCGCCGCCGGGCAGGTTCGCACACCTCGCAAGCACGAACAGCAGGTCGGAGAGCCGGTTGAGGTATGCCGCGGCCACCGGGTTGACCCCGCCCTCGCCACGCGAGCTGCCCGGGTCGGTGCCGTGGGCCTCGACAGCCGCCCAGACCGACCGCTCCGCGCGCCGGACGACGGTGAGGGCCAGGTGGAGGTAGGCCGCAGCGGGCGTTCCACCGGGGAGGATGAACGAGCGGAGCTTCTCGAGCCGCTCCAGGTAGTGGTCGCAGTGGGTCTCGAGCTCGGTGACCCACTCCTCCTGGACCCGCAGCGGTGGGTACTCGTAGGAGCGCTGGAGGGGCGTGGACAGATCCGCCCCCACGTCGAAGAGGTCGTTCTGCACCCGGGTGAGCACTGCCCGGACGTCCTCCGGGAGGTCGCCGCAGGCGAGTGCGACGCCGATGGCCGCGTTCGCCTCGTTGGCGTCGGCGTAGGCGGCGAGTCGCGGGTCGGTCTTGCGCGTGCGGCTCAGGTCGCCGAGGGCTGTCGTGCCGTCGTCTCCGGTGCGGGTGTAGATCCGGGTGAGGTTGACCATGCGCCCCAGCCTCGCAGACGCCCGGCGCGACGCAGACGTGGCACCAAGGTGACATTGTCCGTTCTTTGCCGGTTCTTTACCCGAATGGGGGAGACGCCCGGGACGTCCGCTCTGTTCAATGGACGGGTCGGTGACGAAAGGGGAGACCGTTGGGGGACCGAGGAAAGGCCATGGTGCTGATGACCGAGCACCACGACGACCGGGGGTGCCTCGTGACGCTGCGCGGCAGACTCGACGTGCGCACCGCCGCTGACCTGCGGCTGCGGCTGCATCGCCTCATCGCGGGCGGCACCTCGCCGCTGCTGCTCGACCTGGGCGAGGTGCACGTGGGCGACGCGACAGGGTTCGGCCTCCTCGTCGAGTGCCTCCGCCGCTCGCGGCGGGCGGGGCGCCCGATGCGCATCGTGGCGGCTGACGAGCGGACCCGCCGGCTGCTCCGCCGGGCTCGGCTCGGTCGCCTGCTGGCCGCCGTCCCGGGCGACGCGAGAGGGCTGGCAGCCGCCGCCGGCTGACCGCCGACACCGCCGAGGGTCGCGCGTCCGCCGTCACCGTTCCGGCGCCACCCCCACGGTGTGGTGTGGGGACTCTCACCGTGCCCACCGCTACCCGCCCCACGAGGCGCACGGCTAGCGTTCGACGCATGTCCGAGAGCACCGAGTCCGCGCGTCCGGAGCGGGACCGCCCCTGGGTGATGCGGACGTATGCCGGTCACTCCAGCGCTGCCGCGAGCAACGTGCTCTACCGCCGCAACCTCGAGAAGGGCCAGACGGGTCTCTCGGTCGCCTTCGACCTCCCGACCCAGACCGGGTACGACCCGGACCACCCCTTGGCCCGGGGAGAGGTCGGCAAGGTCGGCGTGCCGATCTCGCACATCGGGGACGTGCGGGCCCTCTTCGCGGACATCCCGCTCTCGCGGATGAACACCTCGATGACCATCAACGCGACGGCGATGTGGCTCCTCGCCCTGTACCAGGTGGCGGCCGAGGAGCAGGCCGAGGTAGCAGCTGAGGACCCGGCGGCGGCCGTGCGAGCGCTGGCAGGGACCACCCAGAACGACATCATCAAGGAGTACCTCTCGCGGGGTACCTACGTCTTCGCGCCCGGCCCGTCGTTGCGACTCATCACCGACGTGGTGACCTACACCGTCGCCGAGATGCCACGGTGGAACCCCATCAACATCTGCAGCTACCACCTGCAGGAGGCCGGGGCGACGCCGGTGCAGGAGATCGCCTACGCGATGTGCACGGCGATCGCCGTGCTGGATGCCGTGCGCGACTCCGGCCAGGTACCTCCAGAGCGCTTCGGGGAGGTCGTCGCCCGGATCTCGTTCTTCGTCAACGCGGGCGTGCGCTTCGTCGAGGAGATGTGCAAGATGCGCGCCTTCGTACGGCTCTGGGACGAGCTGACCCGGGAGCGCTACGGCGTGACCGACGCCGGGCAGCGCCGCTTCCGCTACGGCGTCCAGGTCAACTCGCTCGGCCTGACCGAGGCCCAGCCCGAGAACAACGTGCAGCGCATCGTGCTCGAGATGCTCGCGGTGACCCTGTCCAAGGACGCCCGCGCCCGCGCCGTTCAGCTGCCCGCATGGAACGAGGCGCTCGGGCTGCCCCGGCCCTGGGACCAGCAGTGGTCCCTGCGCATCCAGCAGGTCCTGGCCTACGAGTCGGACCTGCTGGAGTACGACGACCTCTTCGAGGGCTCGCGGGTGGTCGCCGACAAGGTGGCCGAGCTCGTCGAGGGCGCACAGGCGGAGATCGACCGGGTCCAGGCGATGGGCGGCGCCGTCCCGGCGGTCGAGGGCGGCTACATGAAGTCCGAGCTCGTGGCGTCGCACGCGCTGCGGCGCCAGCGCGTCGAGGCGGGTGAGGACGTCGTCGTCGGGGTCAACCGGTTCCGGTCCACTGAGCCCAACCCCCTCACCGCCGACCTCGACGCCGCGATCCAGACGGTCGACCCCGGCGTCGAGGCGGCCGCAGCGGCCGGCGTGCGGCGCTGGCGCGAGGAGCGGGATGCCGACCCCCAGCGGCGTGAGCGGGCGGCATCCGCACTCGCGCGCCTGCGTTCGGACGCAGCCGGCACGACCAACCTCATGGCAGCGACGCTGGAGTGCGCGCGGGCCGGCGTGACGACGGGGGAGTGGGCAGGCGCGTTGCGCGAGGTCTTCGGCGAGTTCCGGGCCCCCACCGGGGTCTCCGGCTCCGTCGGGGTGGGAGCCGGCTCGGTGGCGCTGTCGGGCGTCCGCTCGTTGGTCGCGCGAACCGGCGAGGAGCTGGGCGAGCGGCTGCGGGTGCTCGTCGGCAAGCCCGGTCTGGACGGGCACTCCAACGGCGCGGAGCAGGTCGCGGTCCGAGCGCGCGACGCCGGCTTCGAGGTCGTCTACCAGGGCATCCGCCTGACTCCGGAGGAGATCGTCTCGGCCGCCGTGGCCGAGGACGTCCACCTCGTGGGCATCTCGATCCTCTCGGGGTCGCACATGGAGCTCGTGCCCGAGGTGCTCCACGCGCATGCGCGAGGCCGGTGCGGGTGACGTCCCGGTCATCGTCGGCGGGATCATCCCCGAGTCGGACGCACGCCGCCTCAAGGAGCTCGGGGTGGCGGAGGTGTTCACCCCCAAGGACTTCGGCCTCAACGACATCATGGTGCGCTTCGTCGAGGTGATCCGCGCGTCCCGTGGGCTGCCCGTGGATGCCGCCGCGACGCCCACGCCGGCGTAGGGTGCACGGTCCGTGACGGATGAGTCGACGGTGCCCTTTCCCGGTCGCGACGACACCGAGCGGGCGTAGCGTGACGACCATGGCCCTGCACTGCGCCGCCACGCTGCTGCTCGTGGGCGAGGACAGGGTCGACGTGGCCGACGAGCCGGGCCTGGCCGCCGTGTACGGCCCGTGGAGCGCGGCCGTCGACGTCGTGGGCGAGCTCCAGCACCTCGCCGACCAGCACCGCGGTGAGCGGGTTCTCGTCCGCCTGGGGCCGGGGGACCTGGCCACCGTGCGGAGTCACCTCGGCCGGGACGCTGCGCGCGACACCCGGGCCGACGGCATCCGGCTGGAGGTCGGCGACGACGGCTGGGCCGTGCTGCCGTGGGACCGCGGCTGAGGCTTCCCCGGAGCCGCCTCAGAACAGCCGGTGCTCGCTCGTGTCGATGCCCTTGAGGGCGTCGTAGTCGAGCACGACGCACCGGATGCCGCGGTCCTCCGCCAGGGTCCGGGCCTGCGGCCGGATGACCTGTGCCGCGAGGACCCCGCTCACCGGTGCCAGGTGCGGGTCGCGGTTCATCAGCTCGAGGTAGCGGGTGAGCTGTTCCACGCCGTCGATGTCGCCACGCCGCTTGATCTCGACGGCGACCGAGGCCCCGCGGCCGTCCCGGCAGAGGATGTCGACCGGTCCGATGGGCGTCATGTACTCGCGGCGGGTGAGTGTCCAGCCCTGGCCGAGGGTCGTGATGTGCTCGGCGAGGAGGTGCTGGAGGTGAGCCTCCACGCCGTCCTTGACGAGGCCGGGATCCACCCCGAGCTCGTGCTCGCTGTCGTGGTGCACCTCGTGGAGGCGCACGCGCAGCCGGTCGTCGGACTTCGCGTGCTGCACGACCCAGACGGCGGTCACGCCCTCCTCCGCCTCGGCCTGGTCGGGCCGCAGCTCGGCCAGCGCGCACGGGGGAGACATCCAGTTCAGCGGCTTGTAGGAGCCTCCGTCGGAGTGGACGAGCACGGAGCCGTCAGCCTTGACGAGGAGCAGACGGGCCGCGAGCGGCAGGTGCGCCGAGAGCCGCCCCTCGTAGTCGACGCTGCACGTCGCGATCACCAGCCGCACGAGCGGTCACCCTACCGACCAGCACCGAGGATTGGTCGTCGTTTCCCGTTGCCTAGCGCTCGGCGGGAGCGCACACTGCTGGTGAGGTGAGGCCGATGCGGGCAGCCCTGTTGGCGGGCGCTCTCGTCATGCTGCCCGGGGCATGGTTCGTCGCCCAGGGGGAGGCCCTGCGCTGGTTCCTCGAGGGCGAGCCGCCCCGGGTGCTGCGTCCTGCCGTGGACCGGCTGCGGCGCGCCTACCGCAGGGTGCGCCCCCGCAAGGAGCCGCAGCAGCTCCCACCCGTGCTCCTGTGCCTGGAGCTGCGGCGGATCGAGGCGGAGATCCGCCGGGTGGAGGAGAGCGACGCACCCCACCGGGCGATGCGCCTGCGGGCCGTGCTGGCCGCCTACGACCAGCTCCTCATCCAGCTCTGCGAGCAGCTCGACGTGCCGACCGACGTGGGGCTGCCCCCACTGCACTCCGGCGAGCGGCTCGCCCTCGAGGCCGAGCTCGTCGCGGCCGGTCAGGACTGGTGAGGCTCCGGGCAGGACGCGTCCCTGACCTGGGGCCCGGCATCGGGGTGTGGAGTGTCACGCCCGGTGCCACTCGTGGCGCCCGAGCGGCTCTGCAAGGATCGCCGACATGGCGCGCGACTTCACCACGGTGGGTGTGATCGGACTCGGGACCATGGGCGCGGGCATCGTGGAGGTGTTCGCCCGCACCGGGATCGACGTCATCGCGGTCGAGGTCGACGAGGCCGCGGTGGAGCACGGCCGGCAGACGCTGGCCGGCTCGACGGGGCGCGGCCTGGCGCGGGGCAAGATGACTCAGGACGAGCACGACGCCCTGCACGGGCGGGTGACGTACACCACCGACCTGGGCGACCTGGCGGGCTGTCAGCTCGTCGTCGAGGCGGTGCCCGAGCACCTCGACCTCAAGAAGGAGCTCCTCGGCAGGGTGGACCAGGTGGTCTCGTCGGATGCCGTCCTGGCGACGAACACGTCGTCGCTGCCGGTCACCGAGATCGCGGTCGCGACCTCGGACCCCAAGCGGGTTGTCGGGATGCACTTCTTCAACCCGGCTCCGGTGCTGCAGTTCGTCGAGGTGATCCGCACGGTCATCACCGCCGACGACGTCTTCGAGGACGTGAAGGCCCTCGCCGAGCGGCTCGGCAAGCAGCCTGTCGTCGTCGGGGACAAGGCCGGGTTCATCGCCAACGCCCTCCTCTTCGGCTACCTCAACCACGCGGTCTCGATGTACGAGAGCAGGTACGCCACCCGGGAGGACCTCGACGCGGCGATGCGCTTCGGCTGCGGCTACCCCATGGGACCCCTCGCGCTCCTCGACCTCATCGGGCTCGACACGGCCTACGAGATCCTCGACACGATGTACCGCCAGGGCCGCAACCGGCTGCACGCGCCGAGCCCGATCATCAAGCAGATGGTGAGCGCCGGCCTCCTCGGCCGCAAGAGCGGCCGTGGCTTCTACACGTATGCCGCCCCGGGCTCACCGCAGGTCGTGCCCGACGCCCAGACCCCGGCGGGTGGCCCTCCCGCAGGGGTGGAGCTGCGTCCGGTGAGCTCGGTGGGTGTCGTCGGCTCCGGCACGATGGCGACAGGCATCATCGAGGTCTTCGCCAGGGCCGGCTACCCGGTCACCTTCGTCGCGCGCTCCGAGGAGAAGGTCGCCGGGGTGGTGACCGCGCTCGGCCGCAGCTGCGCGCGGGCGGTCGAGAAGGGCCGGATGACGCAGGAGGCGGCCGACGCGCTGCTCGGGCGCGTCGCCGGCGCCACCGGCCGCGAGGCGCTCGCCGACGTCGACCTCGTCGTCGAGGCCGTCGCCGAGGACCTCGCCGTCAAGCAGGAGCTCTTCCGCGACCTGGACCGCATCTGCCGGCCGGGGGCGATCCTCGCGACGACGACCTCGTCGCTGCCCATCATCGACTGCGCCAAGGTGACCTCCCGGGCCGCGGACGTCGTCGGCATGCACTTCTTCAACCCAGCCCAGGTCATGAAGCTCGTCGAGGTCGTGCACACCGTCTCGACCGCGCCCGACGTGACGGCCACCGTCCAGGACCTGTGTGTGAAGCTCGGCAAGGTCGCGGTGACCTGCGGTGACCGCTCGGGTTTCATCGTCAACGCGCTGCTCTTCCCCTACCTCAACGACGCCGTGCGGATGCTCGAGGCCAACTACGCGAGCGCCGACGACATCGACACCGCGATGAAGACCGGCTGCGGCCTCCCCATGGGGCCGTTCGAGCTGCTCGACGTCGTGGGGCTCGATGTGTCCCTGGCCATCGAGCGCGAGCTCTACATCGAGTTCCGCGAGCCGGGGTACGCGCCCGCCCCGCTCCTCGAGCACCTCGTGACCGCTGGCTACCTCGGGCGCAAGACCGGCCGGGGTTTCCGCACCTACGCCTGACCGGCCACCGGCGCGACGAGAGCAGAGGACACGCCGCGTCGATGCCGGGCCAGGCGGCGTGTTGTCTCCTCTCGACCGGTCGATAGGGTCGGTGGGTGAGCTCGACGGCTGCGACCAGCACCTCCTCCGGCAGCCGGAACCTGCCCGAGCGGGTGCGCGTGGTCGTCATCGGCGGGGGCGTCATCGGCACGTCGATCGCCTACCACCTGGGGCACCTGGGCGTCACCGACGTCCTGCTGCTCGAGCGTGACCGCCTCACCTCGGGGACCACCTGGCACGCCGCGGGTCTCATGACGTGCTTCGGCTCCACGAGCGAGACGAGCACCGGTCTACGGCTCTACTCGCGCGACCTCTACGCGCGGCTCGAGGCCGAGACGGGCGTTGCCACGGGATTCCGGCCGGTGGGGCTCATCGAGGCCGCGGCCGACGCCGACCGGCTCGAGGAGTACCGCCGGGTCGCGGCCTTCCAGCGCATCCACGGCCTCGAGGTCGAGGAGATCGGCCCCGCCGAGATGGCCGACCTGTTCCCCCTCGCCCGCACCGACGACCTGCTGGCCGGCTTCCACGTGCGGGGTGACGGCCGGGTGAACCCGGTCGACCTCACGATGAGCCTGGCCCGCGGCGCCCGCACCCTCGGCGTCCGCGTGGTCGAGGGGGTGTCGGTCGAGAGGGTGCTCACCCGGGCCCGCGGTCTCGTCGAGGAGGTCGTCGGCGTTCGCACGGATGCCGGTGACGTCGAGTGCGAGCTCGTCGTCAACTGCGCCGGGATGTGGGCCCGCGAGCTCGCCGGGCGCAACGGCGTCGTCGTGCCCAACCAGGCGGCCGAGCACTACTACCTCGTCACCGAGCCGATCGACGGGATGAGCGCGGACGCACCGGTGTTCGAGGACCCCGCCTCCCACGGCTACTACCGGGAGGAGGGCGGCGGCATGATGGTCGGCCTCTTCGAGCCGGTGGCGGCTGCGTGGAGCGTCGACGGCATCCCGCACGACTTCTCGTTCGGCGAGATCCCGCCGGACTGGGACCGGATGGGACCGTTCGTCGAGCGCGCGCTCTCGCGGGTGCCGGTGGTCGCGGGCGTCGGCATCCGCACCTTCTTCTGTGGGCCGGAGTCGTTCACGCCCGACCTGGCACCGGCAGTGGGTGAGGCACCCGGCATCCACGGGTACTTCGTGTGTGCCGGGCTCAACTCCGTCGGCATCCTGTCGGCCGGCGGCCTGGGCCGGGTGGTGGCGCACTGGATGGCCGACGGGCGGCCCGACGTCGACGTCACCGGCATCGACGTCGCCCGCTTCCGGGGCTGGCAGCTCGACGCCCGGCACCGCGCCGAGCGGACCGCCGAGATCCTCGGCACCGTGTACACCGCACACACGCCGGGTGTCGAGCTGCGTTCTGCGCGAGGCGCGTTCCGCTCGCCGGTACACGACCGCATGGTGGCGGAGGGGGCGCGGCTGCGCGACGTCAGCGGCTGGGAGTCGGCGCAGTGGTACGCCGGTCGCGGCGTCACCCCGTGCGCCGTCCCTGGCTGGGGTCGGCAGCCCTGGTTCGTCCAGTGGGAGGCCGAGCACCACGCGGTGCGCGAGGCGGTGGGGCTGATGGACATGTCCTTCATGGCCAAGTTCGCCGTGCGGGGCGCGGATGCCGGTGAGGTGCTCGACCGGCTCAGTGCCGGTGCCGTGAACCGCGCCGACGGCCGGATCACGTACACCCAGTGGCTCAACCCCGAGGGCGGCATCGAGGCCGACGTGACCGTGACTCGCCTGGCCTCCGACGACTTCCTCGTCGTCGGGTCCGACACGGCCCACGGACGGGTTCACGGGTTGCTCCGGCGGGGCGTCGGTGAGTGTGACGCGAGGGTCGAGGATGTCACGCCCGACCTCGGCCTGCTCACCGTTCAGGGCCCGTCGTCGCGCGCCACCCTCGCGGCGTTGGCACCGGACGTCGACTGGTCCACCGACGCCATGCCGTTCCGCGCCGCCCGGAGGGTCGAGCTCGCCGGGGCCCCGGTGCTCGCCGTCCGGATCACCTACCTCGGTGAGCTCGGCTGGGAGCTCTACGTCCCGGGGTCGCGGGCGCCGTCCGTCTGGGACGCCGTTCTCGCGGCGGGCGCGCCGCACGGCATCCGACCGGTGGGCCTGCAGGCACTCTCGAGC
Source organism: uncultured Actinomycetota bacterium (assembly GCA_963763015.1). Taxonomy (GTDB): domain Bacteria; phylum Actinomycetota; class Actinomycetes; order Actinomycetales; family Dermatophilaceae; genus Fodinibacter. The sequence continues at coordinate 64,615 of CAVXML010000006.1, forward strand.
CTGCGGCTGGAGAAGGGCTACCGCGACTACGGCCACGACGTCGACAACACCGACGACGTCCACGGGGTCGGCCTCGGTTTCGCCGTCGCCCTCGACAAGCCGGGCGGCTTCACCGGGCGCGAGGCCACCCTGGCGGCCAAGGAGTGCGGCACCCCGCACCACCGCCTCGTCCAGGTGCTCCTGCTCGACCCCGAACCCCTGCTGTTCCACGCCGAGCCGGTGCTTCGCGACGGCGTCGTCGTGGGCTACGTCCGGTCGGCGTCCTACGGCTGGACGCTCGGCGGCGCGGTGGGCCTCGCGTTCGTCGGCGGTGACGGGCCGGTCACGCCGCAGTGGCTTGCCGACGGGGCGTGGGAGGTCGACGTGGCGGGAAGCCGGCATCCGGCCCGGGTCTCGCTCCGGCCGATGTACGACCCCACGAGCGCCCGCGTCCTGGCCTGAGGCGGGCGTCGCAGCGCGGCCGTCGTCTGGGACGATGGGCCGCATGCCCCGCGCGAACCGTCGCCGTCGCGACCTGGACGCCCGGCCTCTCCCGGCGGGCAGCGAGGTGACGACGCAGTCGTTCGCCGGCCGCCCGTGGCTCGTGCGCCGGCTCAGCGGTGCCTCGGCCACCAGGGAGTACCGGTGCCCGGGGTGCCACCAGGGGATCGCTGCGGGCACTCCGCACGTGGTGGTCTGGCCGGCCGAGGGGGTCGGCGGGGTCCAGGAGCGCAGGCACTGGCACACGCGGTGCTGGGCGTCTCGGCACGCCGCACGGCCCTGACGTCGGGCGGGACCGCAACGTGGACGCCTCGGGGTCGCTGCGCCGACGCCGCACCGGCGCCGAGCCGTCAGGCCCGCTGCTGGCGCGGAACCAGGACCTCCTCATAGAGCAGCAGCAGCCCGGCGGCGACGGGGATGGCGAGCAGGGCACCGATGACGCCGAAGAGGGTGCCACCGACCAGCGCCGCCACCACGGTGACCGCGCCGGGCACCGACACGGTCCGCTGCATGATCCGCGGGGCGATGACGTAGTTCTCCACCTGCTGGTAGACGAGGTAGTAGATCGCCGCGATCAGGGCCTTGGTGGGGTCGGTGAGAAAGGCGATGACGCAGACCAGGAAGGCGCCGAGCGTCGCGCCGATCATCGGGATGAGTCCCAGGAGGCCCACGGTGACGGCGAGCACGGCGGCGTACGGGATGCCGACGACGGTCATCATGACCCAGGACAGCACGCCGTTGATCGTGGCCACCGAGACCTGCCCGAGCGCGTAGGAGCCGGTGCGCCGCATGATCTCCTCGGAGAGGGTGCTCACCCGGGAGCGGCGGGACGAGGGGACGGTCGCGTAGGCGGAGTGCTTGATCCTCGGCAGGGCGGTGAGGAAGTACAGGGTGAGCACGAGGATCGTGAAGATCTGGAAGAACCCGCTGAGCACGGCACGGCCGGCTCCCAGCACCCCGCCGAGCACCCCGGAGATGAAGGCCTCGTCGGTGGCGCGCTTCTCGATCTCCTCCCGGAGCCGGTCCACGAGGTCGTAGTCCCGGTCGAGCTGGCGGACCCACCGGGACTCCAGCACGTCCTGGAGGTAGGTGGGTGCGTTGGTCGCCAGCTCCGACGCCTCGGTCACCACCGGTGGGATGATGACCAGTCCGATGAGCCCGAAGACGGCCAGGAGACCCGCGAACGTCAGGGCGACGGCCCCTCCGCGGCGCATCCCCCGCCCGGTCAGCCACTGGACCAGCGGGTCCAGGGCCAGGCAGAGGAAGACCGAGACGACGAGGATCGTCAGTGTCGTGGTCAGGCGCCCGAGCAGCCCCCACAGGGCGATGGCCACGACGGCACCGAGGGCGCCGAGGAAGCCGAGGTAGAAGGGGGAGTGGCGGTTCAGCGGCCGGCCGACGACCCCGTAGGGTGCGCGGTCGGACTGCCCGGTGCGGTCCAGGGGCGCCCTGGCCGCGGTGCCGTCACCGTCGGCGGGCACCCCGTCGCCAGGCACACCGTCTGACGTCCCGTCGGCGGCCGTGGGTCGTGGGCCATCGTCGCCGTGCACGCGCGCCGCGATCCGGTTGCTCTCCTCGAGCGCGGCCAGCTGGCGACGCCGGAACTCCGACCACCGGGTCGCCGGCCGCCACAGCCTGGACTTCTCCACGTGCCACCTCCGGCCCACACCCTAGTCGGGGACCGGGGTGTGCTCAGGCGTTGCGGAAGCGGTTGATCGCGCTCTCGAACCGGGCTCGCTTCTCGGTGTCGGTCACGCCGAGGCCCTCCTCGGGCGAGAGGGTGAGCACGCCGACCTTGCCCTGGTGCACGTTGCGGTGCACGTCGAGCGCGGCCAGGCCGACGTCCTCCAGCCGGTAGGTGCGGCTCAGCGTCGGGTGGATCAGCCCGCGGTCGACGAGCTCGTTGGCCTCCCAGGCCTCCCGGTAGTTGGCGAAGTGCGAGCTGACGATCCGCTTGAGGTTCATCCACAGGTAGCGGTTGTCGTACTCGTGCAGGTACCCCGACGTGGACGCGCAGGTGACGATCGTGCCGCCCTTGCGTGCGACGTAGACGCTCGCGCCGAAGGTCTCGCGGCCGGGGTGCTCGAAGACGATGTCGACGTCGTGCCCACCGGTCAGCTCGCGGATCCGCCGGCCCAGGCGCTGCCACTCCTTGGGGTCCTGGACGGTGCCCTCGGCGTTCCAGAAGCGGTAGTCGTCGGCGGAGCGGTCGATGATCAGCTCCGCGCCCATCGCCCGGCAGATCGCGGCCTTTTCGGGGGAGGAGACCACGCAGATCGGGGTGGCGCCGCCGGCCAGCGCCATCTGGGTGGCGTACGAGCCGAGTCCCCCCGACGCACCCCAGATGAGCACCCGGTCGCCGAGCTTCATGTGGGCGCCGTTGTGGGAGATCAGCTGGCGGTAGGCGGTGCTGTTGACCAGCCCGGGGGATGCCGACTCCTCCCAGGTGAGGTGCGCCGGCTTCGGCATGAGCTGGTTGGCCTTCACGATCGCCAGCTCCGCGAGGCCCCCGAAGTTGGTCTCGAAGCCCCAGATGCGCTGCTGAGGGTCCATCATCGTGTCGTCGTGGCCCGCGGCGTCCTCGAGCTCGACGGAGAGGCAGTGGGCGACCACCTCGGTGCCGGGCTTCCACTTGGTCACGCCGGGACCCACTCGCAGCACCACGCCCGCCAGGTCGGAGCCGACCACGTGGTAGGGCAGGTCGTGTCGGGTGGCGAACTCGGAGGTGCGGCCGTAGCGCTCCAGGAACCCGAAGGTCGACACCGGCTCGAAGATCGAGGTCCACACGGTGTTGTAGTTGATCGCGCTGGCCATGACGGCGACGAGCGCCTCGCCCGGTGCGAGCTCCGGCGTCGGGACCTGCTCGACGTGCAGCGATCGGCGCGGGTCCTTGTCGCGGGTGGCCAGGCCCGCGAACATCTCGACCTCGTCCTTGTGCACGGTCGCGGCGCGGTAGGTGTCCGGGATCTCCATCTCCGCGTAGGTCCCGATGCTCCTGTCCCCGGAGAGGATGGCCTCGCGGATGTGCTCCATGTGGTCGTGCTCCTTCTGGGGTGACGGGGGGACGTCGTCGGCGGACACCAGGGTGAACCTAGTGGCCCAGCAGCGGTGTCCGAACCGTCTATGACAGCCCTCACCCGTGATGCCGCTCACGGGAGGAGGGGACGGCCACCGGCACCCCGGCATACAGTGCGGTCGTGGCCCCGACCCCCGTCAGCCGCCGCCGGCTGCTGCTCCTCGGCGGCGGCGCCGTCGCGGCCGCCGCCACCGCAGCAGGTGGGGTGGAGCTGTACCGGTCCCGTCGAGCGGAGGTCCCCCTGTACAGCGAGACGGTGGCCTTCGCGGCGCCGGGGCACCGCGAGCTCGTACCCACCGGGCGGCTCGACTCCGTCGTCCCGGGCACCCGGGTGCTCGCCGCCCGTCCCCACAGCGGGATGCTCCTCGAGGACGAGGACGGCTGGCTCGAGGCGTGTGCCCCCTGGGTGCTCCGTGGCCTCGACGGCGGTGACGACCTGTTGCGCTCGGCACTGCTCGACCTGCGGGCCCTCTCGGTGGGGCTCCCGGTCTGCGTGGCCGGCTGGACCGACCGGTGGCGGTACGCCTGGCCCAGGGACGTCTCCTTCGTCGTCTCGGCCCTCGCCCGGGCGGGGCACCCGGAGCACGCGGCGCGCCAGCTCGGCTTCCTCCAGCGGGTCCAGCGCGACGACGGCTGGTTCGAGGCCCGCTACGACATCACGAGCCACCGGGCCCCCGACGACCGGGCCGCGCAGCTCGACGGCTCCGGGTGGGCCGCCTGGGGCGCCGGCCAGCTCGCCCGGGCCGCCCCGGAGCGTGCCGTCGAGCTGCTCGGCCCGCTGCGGCCGATGCTCGTGCGCTGCGCCAGGCGGCTCCTCGCGTCGATCGACGCCCGGACCGCGCTGCCCCCGGCCTCGTCGGACTACTGGGAGCTCGTCGAGGAGACGCTGACCCTGGGCACCGCTGCCGCCGTGCTCGCCGGGTTGCGCAGCATCACGGACGTCCTGCCCGTGGTCGGTGAGATGGCGCTGCGTGACCGGACCGAGGCGGCGGCGGACCTCCTCGCACGCCAGGTGAGGCAGCACTTCGGTGGGGGCGGCTACCCGAGGGTCCTCGGCGGGTCGGCCGCTGACGCCGCCGTGACGTTCCTCGTCGCTCCCATCGGTCCGAGCGTCGCCGACGGCGAGGTGCTGGGGGCGATCGACCGCGCACAGACCGCCCTGTCCCGACCGGCCGGTGGGCTTGCGCCCGGCGCTTCGTGGAAGGAGGACGGCATCAGCTGGACGCCCGAGACGGCACTGTTCGCGGCTGCCTGGGCGGCGACCGGGCACCGCCTGAGGGCCGAGGAGCTGCTGGCGTGGCTCGGCGCCCACCGCACGGCCGCCGGCTCCTTTCCGGAGAAGGTGCTCCACGACGGGCGCCCCGCGGCGGTGGCCCCGCTCGCCTGGACGGCGTCGCTCGTCGTCATCGCTCGTCACGAGCTCGAGCGCGCATGAGCCGTCGGGGCCTGCTCCAGCCCCTGCACGACGTCGACCGTCGACGATCGGCGGCATGGAACTCTCGGACCGGGCACCGGGCACCTTCTCCGCGACGCCCGAGCTCGCTGCGCACCACGACGGGGTCGAGCCGCAGAGCACCATCCTCGACCTCGCGCCGCCGACAACCGGACGCGGACGCCGCGCTCGAGGAGTGGCGCCACTGGAGCAGCGCGGAGCCCCGGCCGGCCATGGGGCGCACGTCGCGCAGTGACGTCGAGCGGGTGGGCGACCTCGTCACCCGCACCGACCACTGGGCCCTCGGCGGACGGACGTGGACGACCCGCGAGACCCTCCGGTTCCCCTCGTGGGACGACGTGGTACGGGGCCGGTCAGTGGTCAGTGTCGGCGGTCAGTGACCGGTGGCGGCGGCCGGCTCGACGAGCTCGACGAGGATGCCCCGCGCGTCCTTGGGATGGATGAAGTTGACGCGCGAGCCGCTCGTGCCGCGGCGGGGTCGGTCGTAGAGCAGCCGCATCCCGCGCTCACGCAGCGTGGCGCTCACGGCGTCGAGGTCCACGACCCGGTAGGCCAGCTGCTGGATGCCGGGCCCGCTGCGGTCGAGGAACTTCGCGATGGTCGACTCCGGGGTGAGCGGTGCCAGGAGCTGGATGCACGAGCCCGAGTCCCCGACGCCCATCATCGCCTCCCGGACGCCCTGCTCCTCGTTCGTCTCCTCGTGGAGCAGGCGCATGCCGTAGGTCGACTCGTAGAACGCGATCGCCTCGTCGAGGTCCGGCACGGCCACGCCGACGTGGTCGATCGCGGTGAAGAGGTCCGTGGGCACGGCGGGCGTCGTCATGGCTCCAGCCTAGGCGGCACCATCCGCACGAGGAACGAGCCGTTGATCACGCCGACGGCGGCCCCGGTGAGCGCCAACGTCACGAGGACGACCGCCACGGCACCGCCGGTCGCCCCCGTGCGCATCGCCAGGTCGATACCGAGGAAGACCACCGGCATCCCCACCAGCCACGCGAGCATGTTCGCGGGCAGCCAAAGCCACGCGCGCTCGACGTGGTGGCGGAGCACCAGCGCCTGCGCAAAGGCCAGCACCGCGCCGGCCAGCACCCCCAGCCCCGCGGCCGCGAGGAGGACGACCTCCTGCGGGGGCTCCGCCACCGGCTGCCCACCCTGATCGACCGACCTGAGCCCCATGACCGTGGACGGCAGCCAGCCGAGCACGTAGGCCGTGAGCGCGCCCCACAAGGTCGCCCACCACCACGACCGGCGGCTCAGGGCCGGCAGCCACGGGTGGACCGCCCGGTGCTGGAGGAGACCCACGACGGTCGCCTCGACCACCCCGCTCAGCACCGCCACGGCGAAGGCGAGCAGCACGCCTCCGACGGCGCTCGGCTCGGCACCGCGCCCCACGAGGACCCAGCCCAGCGCGCCGGTGCCACCGAGGCCCAACACCTCGCCGACGGCGTTGGCGAGGACCCAGCGGCGCAGGAGGTGCGACCGGCCCACCACCCCAGCGTGGCACCGGCGACATCCACCTCCGACCACGGGTGTCGAGGGTCACCGCCGCACGGGGGTGGCATCGGGCACGGGGCTCGCTACAGTCGATGGGATCCCGTCGTCCTGACCTGGAGGCTCTCCCATGTCCACCGACCCGACCGTTCTCGTCGCCGGCGCCCGCACCCCGATGGGGCGCATGAGCGGCTCCCTCAAGGGCTTCAGCGGCTCCGACCTCGGCGGCTTCGCCATCAAGGGGGCGCTGGAGAAGGCGGGCGTCGCCCCGGAGGACGTGGACTACGTGATCATGGGGCAGGTGCTCACCGCGGGTGAGGGGCAGATCCCGGCTCGGCAGGCCGCGGCCAAGGCCGGTATCCCGATGACCGTGCCGGCGCTGACCGTGAACAAGGTCTGCCTCAGCGGCATCGACGCCATCGCGCTCGCGGACCAGCTGATCCGCGCCGGCGAGTTCGACGTCGTCGTCGCCGGCGGTCAGGAGTCGATGACCAACGCACCGCACCTGCTCGAGAAGAGCCGCGACGGGTTCAAGTACGGCGACGTCACCCTGCACGACCACATGGCGCAGGACGGTCTCTGGGACGCCTTCACCGACCAGGCGATGGGGCTGCTCACCGAGGCCGCCAACACCGGCGACCTCGCGTTCACCCGCGAGGAGCAGGACGCCTTCTCGGCCCGCAGCCACCAGCTGGCCGCCCGCGCGTGGAAGGACGGCCTGTTCGACGACGAGGTCGTCACCGTCTCGATCCCGCAGCGCAAGGGTGACGCCCTGGAGTTCCGCACCGACGAGGGCATTCGCGCCGACACCACGACCGAGTCGCTCGCCCGGTTGCGCCCGGCCTTCAGCAAGGACGGCACCATCACGGCCGGCTCGGCCTCGCAGATCTCCGACGGCGCCTGCGCAGTGGTCGTCATGAGGAGGTCACGCGCCGAGGAGCTGGGCCTGACCTGGCTCGCCGAGATCGGCGCCCACGGCGTCGTCGCCGGCCCCGACTCGACGTTGCAGAGCCAGCCGGCCCGGGCCATCGCCAGGGCGTGCGAGCGCGAGGGCATCGCTCCCACCGACCTCGACCTCGTCGAGATCAACGAGGCCTTCGCCGCCGTCGGCCTGGCTTCGACGAAGGAGCTCGGCCTGGCCGACGACAACGTCAACGTCAACGGCGGGGCGATCGCGCTCGGCCACCCGATCGGCATGTCCGGCGCCCGCATCGTGCTGCACCTCGCCCTCGAGCTGCAGCGCCGCGGCGGCGGCGTCGGTGCCGCGGCCCTCTGCGGCGGTGGCGGCCAGGGTGACGCCCTCGTCGTCAAGGTCCCGGCGCAGGGCTGACCGGAACTCCCGATCGGGCCCCGCAGCGTCGACGTCCCCTCCCTCGTCACGTCGGCGAGGGAGGGGCATCCGCGTGCGGTCGCCAGGCTGATCTCGCTCGTCGAGGACGCCCACCCCGCGCTGCGCGAGCTGATGGCGCTCATCGCGCCGGATGCCGGTCGCGCCCATGTCGTCGGCGTCACCGGTGCGCCGGGGGTGGGGAAGTCCACCACGACCAGCGCGCTCGTCGGCGCGCACCGGGCGGCCGGTCAGCGGGTGGGCGTGCTCGCGGTCGACCCGTCGTCGCCCTTCTCCGGTGGTGCCCTCCTCGGCGACCGGATCCGGATGACCGAGCACGCGTCCGACCCCGAGGTGTTCATCCGCTCGATGGCCTCGCGTGGCCACCTCGGCGGACTGTCGTGGGCCGCCCCGCAGGCGCTGCGAGTGCTCGACGCCGCCGGCTGCGACGTCGTACTCCTCGAGACGGTCGGGGTCGGCCAGTCCGAGGTCGAGGTGGCGGGCACCGCCGACACGACCGTGGTGCTCCTCGCTCCGGGCATGGGCGACGGAATCCAGGCGGCCAAGGCCGGCATCCTCGAGGTCGCCGACGTGCTCGTCGTCAACAAGGCCGACCGCGAGGGCGCCGACCGCACCGTACGCGACCTCCGGCACGCCGTGCAGATGGGGGAGGGGTCGGCCCGCCCGGGCTGGCGGGTGCCGGTGGTTCGCACGGTCGCGACCGACGGCACCGGGGTGGACGACCTCGTCGCGGCGATCGAGGCCCACCAGGTGTGGCTGGGTTCCGACGGGCTGCGGGCCCGTCGGGTGCGACGCGCGACCCGGGAGGTCGAGGGGCTCGCCCTCGAGGCACTGCGCTCTCGGGTGGGCGGGCTGCACGGGGACTCGCGACTGGAGGTGCTGGCCGGCGCGGTCGTCGACGGTCGCACCGATCCCTACGCGGCGGCGGACCGGCTGGTCGAGGACCTCACCGCGGGCTGAGCCGGCGGTCACGCCCCGTCACGGACCGACGTGGAGGCGGGTCAGTCGGGACCGACGGCCGTCGGTGGGGCAGCCGCCGGGTCGAGCACCGTGGGAGGCGAGAGCTCCTCGCCCTCCAGCGGGATGGCCGAGGGAACACCGGCCGTGATCTTGCTCCCGTCGGCGCGGGTGCCGCCGGTCTGCGGGCTCTTGCCGAGCGTGCCGGAGATCCTCGGACCGTGGCCGTCGAGGGCCATGACGACCGGCTCGCGGTCGTCGACGACGCACGTTCTGCCGTGGACGTCCACGGGCACCGGCAGGTCGCCGGCCTCGACCGCCAGGGTGATGGCCACCGCCGTCAGCGTGACGCGCAGCCTCGTACCGCGCCAGGTGACGCGGAACGTGAGCGACTCCCAGCCGTCAGGCAGCCGCGGGTCGAAGGACAGCCGGCCGTCGTGGTCGCGCATGCCCCCGAAGCCGTTGACCAGTGCCGACCACACCCCGCCGGCGGAGGCGACGTGCACCCCGTCGACGGTGTTGCCGTGCAGGTCGGCGAGGTCGACGAAGAGGGCGGTCATGAAGTACTCGAGGGCGACCTCGTGGTAGCCGACCTCGGCCGCGATGACGGACTGGACGACGGCCGACAGGGTCGAGTCTCCCGTCGTGATCGGGTCGTAGTACTCGAAGTCCTTGCGCTTCTCCTCCGGGGTGAAGCGGTTGCCCTGGAGGAACAGGGCCAGCACGACGTCGGCCTGCTTGAGCACCTGGAACCGGTAGATGACGAGGGGGTGGTAGTGGAGGAGCAGGGGCTTGAGCTCCTCCGGCGTGCGGCTGAGGTCCCAGACCTCGCGGTCGAGGAAGAAGTCGTCCTGCGGGTGGATCCCCAGGCCCTCGTCGAACGGGATGTGCATGCCCTCGGCGCAGGCCGCCCACTCCCGCAGCTCGCGGTCGCTGAGGCGGAGCCGCTGCGCGATGCGCGCGAACTCCTCGGGCTCCTGGCGCCGGGCCCACTCCACCCACCGGACGGCCTGCTCGAGGTTGTAGCGAGCCATGACGTTGGTGAAGAGGTTGTTGTTGACCACCGTGGTGTACTCGTCGGGGCCCGTCACCCCGTGGATGTGGAAGGACCGCTCGCCGTTGCTGCGCCAGAAGCCGAGGTCGGCATACAGCCGGGCCGTCTCGACGAGGATGGGCAGGCCGTCGCGCACGAGGAAGCCCACGTCGCCGGTCGCGTTCACGTACTGGACGAGCGCGTGCACGACGTCCGCGTCGATGTGCACCTGGGCGGTCCCGGCCGCGTAGTAGGCGGAGGCCTCCTCCCCGTTGATGGTGCGCCAGGGGAAGAGGGCCCCACGCTGGCTGAGCTCACGGGCTCGGTCGCGGGCGGCGGGCAGCATCCGGCTCCGGAAGTGCATGAGGTTGCGGGCCAGGTCAGGCCGCGTGTACGTGAGGAACGGCGCGACGTAGACCTCGGTGTCCCAGAAGTAGTGGCCCTCGTACCCCGATCCGCTCACCCCCTTCGCGGCGACGCCGTGGCCGTCGGCGCGTCCGCTGGCCTGAGCGAGCGTGAAGAGGTTGAAACGGATGGCCTGCTGGACCGCGGCGTGCGACGGGTGGTCGGAGACGTACTCCACGTCGCTCGCCGACCAGAAGTCGTCGTACCAGCCCCGCTGCTCGGCGAGCCAGTGGTCGACGTCGTAGCGGGCGGCCCGGTCCAGGGTGCGTCGGCAGCGGTCCGACAGCTCGCGCACCGGCAGGCCGCGCGAGGTGTGGTAGGCGACCGTCTTCTCGATCCGCAGCGTGCTGCCCTGGCGCGCATCGACCCGGTAGACCATCTTCGTCAGGTCCGCCTCGGCGCCCACGACCACCTCGTACGGGTCGGGGGTTCGGACCACGTGGTCCGCCGCGACGACCACGGTCATCCGTGAGTTCGTGCACTGGTAGCCGAGCATCATCCGGTCGTCCTTGGCCGACGCGATCCGCGGCTGGAGCACCCGCCCCTCGAACGCACCGGCCTTGCGCGGGTCGGCGTGCACGCCGGGTGTCGCGCCGTGCAGGTGGTACTCGTCCTCGCCGTCCTGGCGGTTGAGGAGCTGGGACGAGACGACCACGGGCGCGTCGCCGGACAGCATCGTCACCTCGAGAGTGAGCACGACCATGTGGCGCTGGGTCATCGACGCCATCCGGGTCGTGTCGATCCGCACGAGCTTGGCCGAGGGGGTCCGCCAGAGCACCGAGCGCCGCAGCACGCCGTCGCGGAAGTCCAGGCTGCGCTCGTAGCGCTCGAGGTCTGCCGTGCCGATCACAAGGGGTTCGTCGTCGACGTAGAGCTTCATGAGCTTGGAGTCCGGAGCGTTGACGATGGTCTGCCCGGTGCGGGCGAACCCGTACGCCGCCTCTGCGTGCCGGATCGGCCACGTCTCGTGGAACCCGTTGACGTAGGTGCCGTGCTCGTGGGCGTGCCGCCCCTCCTCGGGGTTGCCGCGCATCCCGATGTAGCCGTTGCCGACGGTGAACAGCGTCTCGGTGACCCCGAGGTCGCTGCGGTCCGGGTCGCACTCGACGAACCGCCACGGGTCGATGGGGAACCGGCTGCGGTCGAGGGGGTCGTCGCGGACCCGCCCGTTGCTCACGCCAGCTCCCCGAGGTCGCTCACCACGATGTCCGCCCCGGCACCGGTGAGCACCGTCGCGCCGGCACCGCGGTCGACGCCGATGACGAGGGCGAAGCCGCCGGCCGCTCCCGCTCGCACGCCGGAGACGGCATCCTCCACCACGACCGACCGTGCGGCCGTCGTGCCGCACTGCGGTCGCGGCGTGCACGAAGGTGTCCGGCGCCGGCTTGCCGGCCAGCCCCAGCTGCGTGGCGACCCGGCCGTCGACGACCGTCATGAACCGGTCGGCCAGGCCCGCGGCCGCCAGCACCGCGGGGGCGTTCGCCGACGACGAGACGACCGCGAGCGGCATCCCCTGGTCCCTGAGCACGTCGAGGAGGACCACCGAGCCCGGGTAGGGCTCGACGCCGTCGCGCTCGAGCACCACGTTGAACGCCTCGTTCTTGCGGTTCCCGAGGCCGCACACCGTCTGCGCGTCGGCCGGGTCGCTGGGGTCCCCTTCGGGCAGCCGGATGCCGCGGGAGGCCAGGAAGTCGCGGACGCCGTCGTACCGAGGCTTGCCGTCCACGTGGGCGAAGTAGTCGGCATCGGAGTACGGGGAGGTGTCGGCCGAGGGGTCGTCGTGCTGGGCCAGGAAGGAGTCGAACATCTCGGCCCAGGCCCTCATGTGAACCTGCGCCGTGGGCGTGAGGACGCCGTCCAGGTCGAAGAGGACGGCGTCGTACTCCCGCCAGGGAACGGGGCGAGGTACGGCCATGCGCTGAACGCTAGGGAGTGCGAGAGCGCTTGCGCAATCCATCCGGGCCACCAGACCGACAGGTGGTCGAGCGCTGCGGTGGATCGGGCGACCGATCGGGCCGGACGGCGCTCGACTAGCGTGCTCGTGTGAGCCAGCCCGTGCGCCTGCCGTTCGACCCGATCGCGCGGGCCGAGGAGCTCTGGCGCGCCCGATGGGGGGAGGGCTCGCGCTCGATGGCCATGGCGAGCGCCACGTCGGTGATGCGGGTGCAGCAGCTGCTCCTTGCGCAGTTCGACGCCATCGCGGGACACCACGGCCTCACCTTCGCCCGGTACGAGGCACTCGTGCTGCTCGCGTTCAGCCGCGAGGGCCGTCTGTCGATGTCCCGGATCGGCGAGCGGCTCATGGTGCACCCCACGAGTGCGACGAACACCGTGCAGCGGCTCGTGGCCCAAGGCCTCGTCGAGCGGGTGCCCAACCCCCGTGACCGGCGCGGCGCGTTCGCCGTCATCACCGATGCCGGCCGCGCCGCGATGGAGGCGGTGACGGCCGACCTCGAAGCCGTGGACTTCGGCCTCGGGATGCTCGACGAGGAGCAGCACGCGACGCTGTTCGCGGTGCTGCGTGAGGTGCGCGTGGGAGCGCACGACTTCGACCCCGGAGGGGGTGTGCTGCCGCACGCCGGGGTATGAGGGATTTGGCGCCTGCGGGGCTGGTTTGTCATGGTGGAAGGCGACCCCTCCTGCAGGGCGCCACCCTGCTGTGCCCCGAATCCCGAAGGACCACCCTCCATGTTCACCATCGTTCTCCGCGTCGTCGGAGCGCTCCTGGCCCTCGCGGGCCTGGCGCTCACCGTCGCGGGGACCTGGTTCGCCACCCAGGTGGGGAGCTCGGGGACGGCGGAGTTCACGACGAGGCCGGGCACCGTCGACCCGGTGGTGATCCGCCCCGACGTCCTGAACCGGGTCGATGCCGACCTCGTCGTCACAGCGACTCCGGCCGCCGGCGGCTCGGCCTGGATGGCGCTGGCAAACCCTTCGGACGCCACGGCCGTGCTGGGTCGGGGCCGGCACCTCGCGGTGACGGGGGTGTCGGTCGAGGACTGGTCGCTCCGCACGAGTGCGCGCGGCAGCGGTGAGGTGGTCGAGCTCGGGGTGGCCGACCTGTGGCGGGTCCAGGACGAGGGCGACGGCCCGGTCAGCGTCACCGTGCGCCAGGAGAACGCCCCGGAGACTCTCGTCGTCGTGACGGACGGGGCGCCGCTGCGCTCCCTGACCGTGTCCGTCACGGACAAGAAGTGGTTCGTCGAAGCCGTCATCGCGGCGCTCGTCGGCCTGTTCCTCCTCCTCGCGGGCGCGACCATGCTGTTCGCCCGCCGCCGCCCGACCGCGTCCGGGCGGCGGGAGGCCCACGAGGGCTCGCCTCTGGATGATCCGTCGCTCAGCGCGACCGGCGAGCAGGCGGCTGCTGCCCCACGCGACACCCGCGACGCCGAGGAGGCCACCCGATGACCCGCAGGAACGCCTCCAGCCCACGCCGCCCAGCGGTGCTGGCGGCCGGCATCCTCGCCAGCGCCCTGGTGCTGACCGGCTGCGGCACCTCGGCCGCCCAGGACGCACTCGTCGGCATTCGGCCCGCGCCTGCGGAGCGGACCGAGTCCGCGCCGCTGAACCCGGAGGGCGCGACCGAGATCGCGGCCCGCCTGCTGGCGGCGGCGGACGCACCGGCGCAGGGCGACGCCAAGGCGGCAGCGGCAGCGCGCGCGGGGGTGTTCACCGGCGACGCCCTCACCGTCGCCGAGGGGGAGGCAGCCCGGAACCCGAAGCCTGCGACGGCCACCGAGCTGGCGGCCCCACGACCGCCGACCGTCGTCGCCCAGTCGGCGGGCCGGGCCTGGCCGCGAGCCATCCTGGCGGCAACGCTCGACGAGGACACCAACACCCAGTTCCTCCACGTCATGGTGTCCGACAAGCCGGAGCAACCCTTCCGGATCGCGGCGAGCGTGCCGATGTTCGGGGGTGCCGAGCTCCCGGCGCTCGGTGCCGCGGCCGACGGGGCACCGCTGCTCGACACCTCGACGACGGAAGGGCTCGCCCTGGCGCCGGAGGCGGCCGTGGCGGCCTATGCCGCTGCCCTTGCGCACCCGAAGCCCAAGGCGACCGAGGTCGTCTCCGTGAACGACCCGTTCGCGACCGGCCTGCGCCGGACTGCAGCGGCCCAGACCAAGGCACTGGGCAGCCTCGGCACCCTGACCCAGCTGCACACCCCGCAGCTCGACAACGCGGTGACCTTCCGGCTCGCCGACGGCGGCGCCGTGACCTTCGGGCTCGTGCGGCGCACCGACACCATCGCGGTCCGGCCCACCGCCAAGGAGCTCGTGCTGCCGCCCGAGTACGCGAAGGTGACCGGCAAGAAGAAGGTCAGCAAGAGCGTCACGCTCGAGAGCCTCCAGCCGTTGGTCATGCTGGTCCCCGCGAGCGGCAAGGCCGAGGTCATCGGCGCCACCGAGCTCCTGGTCAGCGGCAAGGGCCAGTGACCACGCACGCACCACCCCTTTGACAGAATCAGGACCCATGAGCGAGACCACCCCCCCTGCGGGCACCCGCGGCGCCGTCGACCTGTCCGCCGTCGCCGGCATGACGACCCCCGGGGCCGCCACCGCGGGCAGCGGGATGCCGGGCGGCCCCGTGCCGGGGCGGCCCGCGGCTGCGCCCGGAGGCGGTGCCCCGGGCGTGCCCGCGGGGCTGGTCGTGGAGGTGGATGCCGCCAGCTTCCAGGAGGCCCTGAACCGCACGCTCCAGGTGGCCGGGGTGCTCGTCCTGTGGTCCTCGGCCCACCCGCAGACCCGAGAGCTCGTCGACACGGTGAGCCGGGTCGCCGCCACGCTGGGTGGCCGCCTCCTCGTGCTCACCGCGGACCTCTCGGCCTCCCCCGAGCTGCTGCAGGCGTTCCAGCCGTTGCTCGTGCAGGCCTTCGGCCAGCCCTCGGTCCCTGCGACCTTCGGGCTTCTCCAGGGCCAGCCGGTTCCACTCTTCCCCGGGGTGCAGCCCGAGTCCGAGGTGCGCGCGGTCCTCGACCAGCTGCTCCAGGCCGCGGTGCAGAACGGCATCACCGGGCGGGTCGACCTCGGCGAGGCCCCCGGGGCCGACGAGCCCGACGAGCTGCCGCCGCTGCACCAGGAGGCGTTCGACGCCATCGAGCGGGGCGACCTCGAGGCGGCATCCGCCGCGTACGAGCAGGCGCTCTCGCTGGACCCGAAGGACCACGACGCCGAGCTGGGTCTCGCCCAGGTTCGGCTCATGCAGCGCACGGCCGGTGTGGACCCCGCCGCGGCTCGCGCGGCCGCCGCGACGGACCCCCAGGACGTCGACGCTGCCCTTCGGGTGGCCGACCTCGACGTCCTCGGAGGCCACGTGGAGGACGCGTTCACCCGACTGCTCGACCTGGTCCGGGCCACGAGCGGGGAGGAGCGTGACCGGGTCCGCGGCCACCTCCTCGAGCTGTTCGCCGTCGTCGGTGCGTCCGACGAACGCGTGCGCAAGGGTCGCACCGCGCTCATGAGCGCGCTCTTCTGACCGGTGCCACCGAAGCTCCTCGACATCGGGTCCGGTTCCGCTCGACCTGGCCGACCCCCACGTGACGGCGGTCGTCCTCCAGTGCGAGCGGGTGCATGCCCGGGGGCCGCGAGTTCCGTCGTGACACCGGCGGGTGGGTGCTCGACCTGCCGCGGCCGACGGCGCTGCACGCATCGAGTACCGCTTTGCCGTGGCGCGCGGGGACGACGTCGAGGTGGTGCTCGACCCGAGCCAACCCGAGGACCGTGGCGACGGCCTTCGGCGAGCGCTCGGTCATGGAGATCCCGGGTTACGCGCCGCCGTGGTGGTTGTCGGCGCCCGCCGCGCCCGGCCGGCTGGACCGTTGACGCTGGAGGGTGAGGCGCCGACGAGGTGCCGGTCACGGTGTGGAGCCCGCAGGGCCTGGCCGACGACGAGCCCGCACCGCTCTGCTCGTGCACGACGGACCCGAGTACGACCTGCTGGCCGACCTCACGGCGTACAGCGGCGCCCTCGTGGCGGCAGGGCGACCTTCCGCCACACCGCGTCGCCCTCGCGCACCCCGTCATCCGTGACGCGTGGTACTCCGGCTCGCCCCGGTACCTCCGCACGATCGCGCGGGCCGGGCTGGACGGGTGGGGGAGCGGTTCGCCCTCAACGGGCCGGTGGTGGTCATCGGGGCGAGCCTGGGCGGGCTGACCGCACTGTTGCTCGGGCTGCTGGCGGCACCCCGGGTCGGTGGGGTCTTCGCCCAGTCCGGGTCGTTCTTCCAGGTTCGCCACGACGACGCGAGAGCGGGTACAGGTACTTCGGCCGGATCTCTCGGCTCGTGCAGTCGGTCCTGGACATGCGCGACGCCGAGCACCCGCTGACCATCGGGATGACGTGCGGGTCCCTCGAGGAGAACGTCGCGAACAACCGCGACATGGCGGCCGGCACTCCGCCGGGCCGGGCACGACGTCACCCTTCGGGAGGTACCGGACCTGCACAACTACACGGCGTGGCGGGACAGCCCTCGACCCCGGTCTGACCGAGGTGCTCCGTACGGTGTGGGGACCAGTGGTTGCGGGCGGCTGAGCCGACCGGCAGGGTGGGCCGCATGCAGAGCACGAGCGCGCGGCTCCGAGGTCCCGGGCGACGAGTCCGCGCTCGAGGTGGTGCGCCACGGCTCGTGGGGGAGGCCGGTGCTCCTCTTCCCGTCCGAGGGCGGGTCGGCCCACGACGCGGAGGGCAACGGGATGCTGGAGGCCGTCCGTCCGCTGCTCGACGCCGGTCGGGTCAGCCTGTTCTGCGTCGACTCCCTCGATGGCTGCTCGTGGGCCGACAACGGCCTGCCGACCGAGGAGCGCGCCCGGAGGGCGCGGGCGTACACGCGTGGCTCTCGGACCAGGCGCTTCCCTGGGTGCTCGAGCAGACCGGCGGCGGCCACGGGGTGGTCACGGCGGGCGTGTCGCTGGGTGCCTACCACGCGGTGCATCTCACCCTGCGGCGCGCGGACGTGGCGCCGCGTCGCGATCGGCCTGTCCGGGCAACTACGACCTCAGGACCTGGAACGGGTGGGGCGAGGCTAGGCGACGCGACGTACTTCGCCAACCCCACGGCTTACGTCGAGAACATGGACGGTGAGCACCTCGCGTGGATCCGGTCCGCGGGTGTCGGTGTTGCTCGTCGTCGGCCAGGGCGCGTTCGAGGTGTCGCCGACGCAAGGCACTGCCGGCGACGCGCGCCTTCGCCGAGGTGCTGTCGCGCAAGGGCATCCGCCACGAGCTGGACGTGTGGGGCTACGACAGCGCCCACGACTGGCCGTGGTGGCAGCGCCAGCTCGCCCACCACCTGCCGCGCTTCGTCTGACCGACCGACCGGCATCCGCCGACCGGAGCCCGAACCAGCCCATCGCCCGACCAGCCCGCCGACTGTGAAGGAGACCACCATGGCCCCCACGACCGATCACCTCATCGGCCTCCTGCTCGGCGCCGAGGAGGACTGGCCGACGACGTTCGAGGCACTCAGCCGGAGGCTCGGGGTGCTCCGCGCGCCCGACGGGACGCGGCACACCCTCACCACGGAGCGACTGAGCATCGAGCCTTTCAACCTGCGCGACCGGGCGCGGCACGAGCTCGTCATCGACCGGCTGGCGTACTGGTACTACCACCCTCGAGAGTGGCTCAAGAAGGTCGGCGCTCATGGACGACGTCTACCTGCTCAACAGCCCGTTCACCTTCCAGTCGATGGAGAAGCACTCGGCGTACTGCGCGCTCATGCGCCTCGGGATGCACGTGCCGGAGACGGTGCTCGTGCCGTACAAGAACCCGGTCGACAACTCGCGCTGGGCGTACACCTCGGCGAAGTACAACCGGTCCTTCGACCTCGACCGCATCGCCGACGAGATCGGGTACCCGCTGTTACATGAAGCCGTTCGACGGCGGAGCGGCTGGCGAGGGGTGTCTCCTTGGTGCGCGACCAGGACCGAGCTGCACCGCTCCTACGACGAGTCCGGTGAGATGCTCATGCACCTCCAGGCGTCCGTGCCCGACTACGAGCACTTCGCCCGGGCCCTCACCATCGGCCCGGAGACGATGGTCATGAAGTTCCGGCCCGAGGAGCCGATGCACGAGCGGTATGCGGTGGCCCACGACTTCCTCGCCGACGAGGTGGGCAGTGAGGTCGTCACGATCTCGCAGGCGGTCAACGCCTTCTTCCGGTGGGAGTTCAACTCCTGCGAGATGCTCGTCAAGGACGCGATGGTGTACCCGATCGACTACGCCAACGCGTGTCCTGACATCGCGGTGACCTCGCTGCACTACTACTTCCCCTGGGCGATGAAGGCGCTGCTGCGGTGGACGGCGTACTGCGTCGTGACCGGGCGGTCACCGCGCACCCAGGTGGACACGGGTCCTGGTTCGCCGTGGCGGACGACGAGGACCTCGACGAGCAGGGCCGGCTCGTCGGCGTACCAGTCGCTGGCGGACGAGTACTTCGAGGTCGACCGCTACCGGCAGTTCTGTGAGTCGTCGCTGCCGCACCTCGACGAGATGGTCCTGGAGTGGGTCGCCGGGCAGGACTTCGCCCGCCTGCTCCACTCGACGATCCAGCAGACCTACCCGCCGCACGAGTGGGAGCGCTTCGAGGCGCACTTCGGCGGCTTGCTCGGGATGTGGGTCTCCGACCAGCGCTCGCAGGCGCTCGCCTAACCTCTGCTAGCCGACCTTGGGTCCCTACCCACAGGGTGCGACGTGTGGTTCGCGCCCTAACCTCTGCTAGCAGAGGTTAGGGCGACGGGGCGTGGCAGAAGTCCGGGGCGGCGGCGGGTCGTGGCGGGGTCCCTGGCAACCGGGCGGGTCAGGAGCCGAGGGCGGCCGAGACGACGTCCTTCGCCTCGTCCTGCACCTGGGCGAGGTGGTCGGGTCCACGGAAGGACTCGGCGTAGATCTTGTAGACGTCCTCGGTGCCGCTCGGCCGCGCGGCGAACCAGGCGGACTCGGTGACGACCTTGAGCCCGCCGATCGCCGCGCCGTTGCCGGGCGCCTCGGTGAGCCGGGCCGTGATCGGCTCGCCCGCCAGCGTCGTCGCCGTGACGTCGTCGGGGGTGAGCGCACCCAGCCGGGCCTTCTGCTCGCGGGTGGCCGCGGCGTCGATCCGCGCGTAGGCCGGTTCGCCGTGCCGGTGAACCAGGGCCCGGTAGTGCTCGCTCGGGGTGGTACCGGTCGTCGCCAGGATCTCCGAGGCGAGCAGGGCGAGGAGGATGCCGTCCTTGTCGGTGGTCCACACCGACCCGTCCCGCCGGAGGAACGACGCCCCCGCCGACTCCTCGCCACCGAAGGGACCGGAGCCGTCGAGCAGCCCGGGCACGAACCACTTGAAGCCCACCGGCACCTCCACGAGCCGGCGCCCGAGGTCAGCGGCCACCCGGTCGATCATCGAGCTCGACACCAGGGTCTTCCCGATGAACCCGTCGTCGCGCCACTGCGGGCGCGCCCCGCCGTAGAGGTACTGGATCGCGACGGCGAGGTAGTGGTTCGGGTTCATGAGCCCGGCATCCGGGGTGACGATTCCGTGCCGGTCGGCGTCGGCGTCGTTCCCCGTCGCGACGTCGTAGGCCTCGCGCTGCCCGATCAGGCTCGCCATGGCCGACGGGGACGAGCAGTCCATGCGGATCTTGCCGTCCCAGTCGAGCGTCATGAACCGCCACGTCGCGTCGACCAGCGGGTTCACGACGGTGAGGTCCAGCCGGTGCCGGTCGGCGATCGCACCCCAGTAGTCGACGGCCGCGCCGCCGAGCGGGTCGGCACCGATGCGGATGCCGGCCGCCCGCACGGCGTCGAGGTCGAGGACGCTCGGCAGGTCGTCGACGTAGGTGCCGAGGAAGTCGTACGCCGTCACCGCCCCCCTCGCACGGGCGAAGGGAACTCGCCGGATGCCGGTGAGGTCACCGCGGATCAGCTCGTTGGCGCGGGCCGCGATCACCCTCGTGGCGTCCGAGTCGGCGGGGCCACCGTGCGGCGGGTTGTACTTGAAGCCGCCGTCGCCGGGCGGGTTGTGCGACGGGGTGACGACGATGCCGTCGGCCAGGCCGGTGCGGGCCGGCATCCCGTCGACACCGGTGACCTTGCCGCGGTTGGCGGTGAGGATCGCGTGCGACACGGCAGGGGTGGGCGTGTACCGGTCGGCGGAGTCCACGAGCACCGTGACGTCGTTGGCGACGAGGACCTCCACCGCGGTGGACCAGGCCGGCTCGGACAGGCCGTGGGTGTCCCGGCCGAGGAAGAGCGGCCCGTCGAACCCCTGGTCACGGCGGTACTCGCAGATCGCCTGGGTCGTCGCGAGGATGTGGGCCTCGTTGAAGGACGTGCGCAGGCTCGACCCGCGGTGGCCGGAGGTTCCGAAGACGACCTGCTGGTCCACGTCGTCAGGGTCGGGCCGGCGGGTGTAGTACGCCGTGACCAGCGACGCCACGTCGACGAGGTCCGACGGCTGGGCGGGCTGTCCGGCGCGGGGCGCGTTCATGCAGCGATCCTGTCAGAAGACAGGGGCGCCACAGGCGGGGGGCTGTCGTGGAGATCACACGACCTGCATCTCCTACGGCCTGTAGGAGTAATACCCGGAGGGGTATCGTGGTGCCATGACCACCACCACGCAGAAGCTCGTGGTCCTCGGGGCAGGAACGGCCGGCACGATGGTCGTCAACAAGCTCCGCAAGCGGCTCCCGGGCACCGACTGGACGATCACGGTCGTCGACAAGGACGACGTGCACGACTACCAGCCGGGGTACCTGTTCATCCCCTTCGGGATCAACACCCCTGAACAGGTCCGCAGGCGCAAGCGGCCCCTCATCCACGACGGAGTCGACGTCATCCTGGCCGAGGTCGACCGCGTCGACCCGCGGGCCAGGGCCGTGCACCTCCTCGACGGACGGGTCCTCGCCTACGACCAGCTCGTCGTCGCCACGGGCACGTCACCACGACCCGACCAGACCGAGGGCACCCTGGGTCCCCAGTGGCACGCGCAGGTGGGGGAGTTCTACACCTACGACGGTGCGGTGGCGCTGCGCGACCAGCTCGCGGCCTTCACCGGTGGTCGACTCGTCGTGCACATCACCGAGCTGCCGATCAAGTGCCCGGTGGCACCCCTCGAGTTCACCTTCCTCGCCGACGACTGGCTGCGCAAGCGCGGACTGCGGGACGCCACCGAGCTGGTCTTCGTGACCCCGCTCGACGGCGCCTTCACCAAGCCGGTGGCGAGCAGGGCCCTCGGGAACGCCCTCGAGGACCGAGGGGTATTCGTCGAGACCGACTTCCTGGTCGAGCGGATCGACCAGGACCGCAGCGTCCTCGTCTCCTACGACGAGCGTGAGGTCGCCTACGACCAGCTCGTGACGATCCCGCTCAACATGGGCGCCGACTTCGTCGCTCGCTCGGGCCTCGGGGACGAGCTCAACTACGTTCCGGTCGACAAGCACACGATGCGGTCCACCGCGTACCCGGACATCTGGGCGCTCGGTGACGCGGGCAACCTCCCGACGTCGAAGGCGGGCTCGGTCGCCCACTTCTCGGTGGAGGTCTTCGTCGAGAACTTCGTCGAGCACGTCGCCGGCCGCCCCATGACGCACTCGTTCGACGGCCACGCGAACTGCTTCGTCGAGTCCGGCAACGGCAAGGCCCTGCTCCTCGACTTCAACTACGACACCGAGCCGCTCACCGGGCACTTCCCCTTCCCCAAGGTCGGCCCCATGACGCTGCTCGGGGAGTCGCGCGCCAACCACCTCGGCAAGCTCGCGTTCCGGCACGTCTACTGGAACGCCCTGCTCCCGGGGCGCCCGCTCGGCCTCAAGCCCGAGATGTCCATGGTCGGCAAGAACCCGGCCTCACCCTGAAGGAGTTGCACCGCAGATGACGACCACCAGCATCGCCGGCCACGAGGTCGAGGTGAACGACGAGGGGTTCCTCACCGAGCCCGACCAGTGGAGCGAGGACCTCGCGCCCGAGCTCGCGCGGCTCATCGGACTCGAGCTGACCGACTCGCACTGGACGCTGATCCGCTTCCTGCGCGCCGACTACGCGGTCCAGGGCGAGACGGCCACCCTGCGGCGGGTCTCGACGCAGACCGGGACCCCCGTCAAGGAGCTCTTCGGCCTCTTCCCGGGCAAGCCCGCAAAGAAGATGGCCTACGTCTCCGGGCTGCCGAAGCCCAAGGGATGTGTGTGACCATGACCGCCACCGACACCGCACCCGCCGTCGTCCCGTCGTTCGACACCCCGACGAGCCAGGGTCGCAAGCTCGCGATCATCTGCTCCAAGGGCAACCTCGACATGGCCTACCCCGGCCTGATCCTCGCCAACGCCGCCGTCGGCGAGGGGGTCGAGACCCACATGTTCTTCACCTTCTGGGGCTTCGACATCATCAACCGGCAGACGATGGGCGACCTGCAGTTCTCGTTCGTCGGCAACACCGCGATGCACCCACCGGGCCACAGCGGCATCGGCGTGCACCACATGCTCGGTGCCCTGCCGGGGGCGACGAAGGCGGCGACGAAGCTGATGAAGAAGCAGATCGCCGACCTCGACGTCCCCGACGTGCCCGAGTTCCTCGAGATGCTGAGCGGCTCCGGCGTCCACATGTGGGCCTGCCGGATGTCCGCGGACATGAACCACCTGACCGAGGACGACCTGTACGAGGGCGTCGAGGCGATCATCTCGGCGAGCGACTTCATCGAGCTCACCGAGGGTGCCCAGCTGCTGTTCATCTGACCCACTGCCCTGGGCCGGAGAGCGCGGGCACGGGACCCGGCGGGAGCACTCCCGCCGGGTCCACCCGCCCCGTACCCCTATCGACCAATAGGTCACCGCAGGTACACCCGGTGCCGTACCCAGAGTGACCTATTGGTCGATTTCGGGACACCGAGTTGCAGATGCCGGGGTTCAGCCGGCCGCCACCTCCCCGGTCGCGGCCACCTCCCCGGTCGCGGCCACCTCCCCGGTCGCGGCGACCTCCCCGGTCGCGGCCACCTCGCCGGCCTCGGCCACCGGGGCGAGGTACAGCGCCGACAACCTGGCGACCCGCAGGGTCACCGACCACTGCTGGTCGTGCCAGGGGGCCGCCTCCGCCTCGAGGACCACGCCGGCCTGGCTGGGGGTGCTCAGCTCGTCGAACCCGCTGGTGTCGAGCAGGACCTCCCAGCGGCCGGGCCTCGGGACCCCGATGCGCACCCACTCCTTGTCGTTCCCGCCGTAGTTGACGACCGACGCGACGACGTCCCCGGTCTGGTCGGTACGGGCGAACCGCAGGTACGACACGACGTTGCCGGTGTTGTCGTCGGCGTCGAGCCAGCGGAAGCCGGCCGGCTGGGAGTCCAGCGCCCACAGCGCCGGGTGCGACCGGTAGATCCGGTTCAGCTCCTTGACGAGGTTGTGGACGCGGTAGTGGGCCGCGTGGTCGAGCAGCCACCAGTCCAGCGAGCGCCCGTCCGCCCACTCGCTGGGCTGCGCGAACTCGCAGCCCATGAACACCAGCTGCTTGCCCGGGTGCGACCACATGTACGCGAGGAAGGCACGCAGTGTTGCCAGCTGGTCGCCGCGATCGCCGGGGACCTTGGTCAGGAGCGAGCCCTTCCCGTGGACGACCTCGTCGTGGCTGATCGGCAGCAGGTAGTTCTCGCTGAACGCGTACATGAGCGAGAACGTCAGCAGGTTGTGGTGGTACTGCCGATGGATCGGCTCCTCCTTGAGGTAGCGCAGCGTGTCGTTCATCCACCCCATGTTCCACTTCAGCCCGAAGCCCAGCCCGCCGCTGGAGGTCGGCTTGGTGACCCCCGGCCACGACGTCGACTCCTCCGCGATCGTGATCACGCCCGGCACCCGGCGGTATGCCGTCGCGTTCGCCTCCTGGAGGAGCCCGATCGCCTCGAGGTGCTCCCGGCCGCCGTGCACGTTGGGTATCCACTCCCCGTCCTTGCGGGAGTAGTCGAGGTAGAGCATCGACGCGACGGCGTCGACCCGCAGGCCGTCCACGTGGAACTCCTCGAGCCAGTACAGCGCGTTGGCCACGAGGAAGTTGCGCACCTCCAGGCGCCCGAAGTCGAACACGTGGGTGCCCCAGTCGGGCTGGTCACCGCGCCGCGGGTCGGGGTGCTCGTAGAGCGGGAGGCCGTCGAAGCGGGCGAGGGCGAAGGCGTCGCGGGGGAAGTGTCCGGGCACCCAGTCCAGGATCACGCCGATGCCGGCCTGGTGCAGGCGGTCGACGAGGTACTTGAAGTCGTCGGGGTCGCCGAAGCGGGCGGTCGGGGCGTAGTACCCCGTCACCTGGTAGCCCCACGAGGGCCCGTAGGGGTGTTCCATGACCGGCAGAAGCTCCACGTGCGTGAAGCCGAGGTCCGCGACGTAGTTCACGAGGTGCTCGGCCAGGTCGCGGTACGAGAGCCCCTGCCGCCACGAGCCGAGGTGCACCTCGTAGACGCTCATGGGTCCCCCGTGGGGGTTGCGTCCGGAGCGGCCCTCCATCCACCCCGCGTCGGCCCACTCGTGGTGCGACTCGTCGACGACGGAGCCGGTGTTCGGCGGGGTCTCGGTGCGCCGGGCCATCGGGTCGGCCTTGGTCCGCACGACGTCGTCTGCACCACGGATCTCGTACTTGTAGATGTCACCGGCGCCCACGCCCGGCACGAAGAGCTCCCAGACGCCCGACGAGCCGATCATGCGCATGGGGTGGATCCGGCCGTCCCAGTCGTTGAAGTCGCCGATGACGCGCACCGCCTTGGCCCGCGGGGCCCACACGGCGAACGACACTCCTCGCACGGCGCCCATGGGTCCGGCGTACTCACGGACGTGCGCCCCCAGCACGGTCCAGAGCTGCTCGTGGCGACCCTCGCCGACGAGGTGGAGGTCGACCTCGCCCAGCGTCGGCGCGAACCGGTAGGGGTCGTCCTGGAGGTGGTCGACGCCGTCGGCCCAGGCCACGAGCAGCCGGTAGTCCATCGTGCGGGTCGCGTCGGCGCGCACCGCCGTCCACACCCCCTCCGCCTCGTGCGCCAGCTCGAGCTCCTCGTCGTCCTCGAAGCGCACCCGAACCGAGCGGGCCAGCGGCTTGAGCACGCGGATCCGCAGCCCGCCGGGCTCGAGGTGCTGGCCGAGCAGGTCGTGCGGCTGCTGGTGGCGCCCTTGGACGAGGGCGGTGATGGCGCCGCCGACCTCGGGGCTGGGAGTGAGGGTCACGAGGGGTCTCCTTGCGTGGTGGTCGGGTCCGGCGAGGGGTCGTGCGAATCGTGGGGCGAGGGGTCCTGTGAGGGGTCCTGCGAGAAGCGGGCGGTCAGCCGTCGCACGGCGCCCAGGGGGATCGCCAGCCACCCGGGGCGGTTGCGTGCCTCGTAGACGACCTCGTACATGGCCTTGTCGAGCTCGAAGGCGGCGAGCAGTGGTCCGAGCGATCGCGGGTCGTGGCCCGCGCGTGCGGTGTAGCCGTCGAGGAACGCCTGCTGCGCTGCGTTGACCCAGGCCCGCGCCGAGGCGCCGTCGGTGTGCTCGCGGGTGCCACCGACGTAGTCGAAGCTGCGCAGCATCCCCGCCACGTCGCGCACCCACTGGTCGGGGAGTGAGCGCTCGGACAGCGGGCGCAGCGGCTCACCCTCGAAGTCGAGCAGCACCCAGCCGCGCTCGGGGGAGTGGAGCACCTGCCCGAGGTGGTAGTCGCCGTGGATGCGCTGCAGCTCAGGCCACTGAGCCTCGCACGCGGCACGCAGCACGGTCTCGACCGGGCCGCGCACCTCCTCGAGCACCGGCGCCTCCGACACGGCCGCCTCGAAGCGTTCTCGCATCTCCGCCACGATGGCCTCGGCCTGCTCGGCGGTGGTGGGCTGGGTTCCGAGCACGTCGGCCAGAGTCCGGTGCACCTCCGCCGTCGCCTCGCCCAGGGCACGAGCCGGCCCCGAGAAGTCGGTGCCCGCCTCGGCCGCGCGCAGCGCCACCCGCCAGGCGTCCTCGACCCCGGCGAGGAACTCCGAGGCGAGCGCGAGGTGGCCGGATGCCGGGTGGTCACCCTCGGTGCCCGGGTGCGGCCACTGCCCGGTCACCGCACCGACCACCGCGGGCACCCGGAGGCAGCCGGCGCCGACGAGGGCACCCTGGAGGACGACGTCGGGGTTCTCGCCCGGAGAGAGCATGCGGAACACCTTGACGATGAGCGGGGTGTGGTGGCCGTCGGGGAGGTCGCCGTCGAGGATGACGGAGGTGTTGGACTGCTCGCCCGACAGCACGCGCGAGGTGCGGACGTGCACCTCGGGCCCCCAGCTCGGCTGTGGAACGCCGAGCACCGACTCCTCCACCGCCCCGGAGACCGTCGAGGACTGCGCCCGGACCCGTCCCTGCACGAGCTCGAGCAGCTGCGCGGCGTAGACGGGGTCGTGCGGGGCGTCATAGACCCAGCGCTGTCCCAGGGTGGAGTGCTCCATGGTGCCCACGAGGGCATGGTCGGCGCTGCCGAGCGGCTCTGCCCGGTAGGTGAGCGGCACCTGGTAGACGACCGGCTCGGGCCCTGCCTCGTCGGCGACGACCAGGGTCTCGATCCCGACCTCGCCCTCCGGGTCGTCGAGGCGCCAGGCCGTGAGGAGCCGCAGCCGCGGCTGCTGTCCCTTCGCGGCGTACCAGCGCTGCCCACCCATCCAGCGCGAGACGAGCTCGAGCTTGGTGGGTCGCAACGTGGCCGTCGAGACGATCTCAGCCACGTGCCTCACCCCGCCGCGGGAACAGGGCCAGCCAGAAGAAGTCGCGCGAGCCCAGGGTGAGCGGGATGGTGCCGTCGCGGGCGATGTCGGGAAACCCACTTCCGCCGAACAGGTCCCTGGACTCCCAGTCCCAGAGCTCCTCGGGCACGGTGACGGTGGCCGACTGCGGGCGGGACGAGAGGTTGTTGACGCACAGCACCGCGAGCGCCGACCGGTCCTCGGAGTCGCGCTCGTGCCGGTCGACGCGCACGAAGGCGAGCACCCGGTCGTGGTCGGAGGCGCAGACCTCGAAGTCACCCAGCCCGAAGACCGGGTGCTCGCGGCGCACCGAGAGCATCCCCCGAAGCCAGTGCAGCAGCGAGGAGCCGGAGGCCATCTGGGCCTCGACGTTGACGTGGTTGTGGTGGTAGACGAGCGACTGGATCACGGGCAGGTAGAGCTTGCCGGGGTCGGCGGTCGAGAAGCCGGCGTTGCGGTCGGGCGTCCACTGCATGGGGGTGCGCACGGCATCCCGGTCATGGAGCCAGATGTTGTCGCCCATGCCGATCTCGTCGCCGTAGTAGAGGCACGGTGAACCCGGCAGCGACAGCAGCAGGGCGTGGATCAGCTCCACCTCGGGGCGGGAGTTGTCGAGCAGCGGCGCGAGCCGGCGCCGGATGCCGACGTTCGCCCGCATGCGCGGGTCCGGTGCGTACCAGCCGTACATCGCGGCGCGCTGCTCGGGCGTGACCATCTCGAGGGTGAGCTCGTCGTGGTTCCGCAGGAAGGTGCCCCACTGGCTCCCTCGCGGGATCGGCGGTGTGTCGGCCAGCACGTCGATGATCGGCGCCGCCTTCTCCTCCCGGAGGGCGTAGAAGAGCATCGGCATGACGGGGAAGTGGAAGCACATCTGGCACTCGGGGCTGTCCTGGGTGCCGAAGTAGTCGACGACGTCCCGGGGCGGCTGGTTCGCCTCCGCGAGGAGGATGCGCCCCGGGTACTCGGTGTCGACCATGGCGCGCAGGGAGGCGAGGAACTCGTGCGTCCGGGGGTGGTTCTCGCCGTTGTGGCCCTCCTCCTCGTAGAGGTAGGGGACGGCGTCGAGGCGGAAACCGTCGATGCCCATGTCCATCCAGAAGCGGACGACGTCGAACATCGCCTCGTGCACCGCGGGGTTCTCGAAGTTCAGGTCCGGCTGGTGGCTGAAGAACCGGTGCCAGAAGAACTGCCGACGGATGGGGTCGAAGGTCCAGTTGGAGGTCTCGGTGTCGACGAAGATGATCCGTGCGTCGGTGTACCTGTCGTCGGTGTCGGACCACACGTAGAAGTCGCCGTAGGGCCCCTCGGGGTCGCTGCGCGAGGCCTGGAACCACGGGTGCTGGTCGCTCGTGTGGTTCATGACGAAGTCGGTGATGATCCGGATGCCGCGCGCGTGCGCCTGGGTGATCAGCTCCTTGAACTCGGGCAGGGTGCCGAACTCGGGCAGCACTTGCGTGTAGTCCGAGATGTCGTAGCCCCCGTCGCGCAGTGGGCTCGCGTAGAAGGGCGGCAGCCAGAGGCAGTCGACGCCCAGCCACTGCAGGTAGTCGAGCCGGTTCACGATGCCCGCGAAGTCGCCCTCTCCGGAGCCGTTGCTGTCGCCGAACGCCCGCACGAGGACCTCGTAGAACACGGCCGTGCGGAACCACTCGGGGTCGTGACGCAACCCGGGCTGGTTCATGCCCAGGCCTGGGTGCGAGTGCCCCATGCCGGCGATCGCCGTCACCAGTGCCTCCGTACGGCGACGACGTGGACCGGCTCGACCTCGGGACCCAGGCGGACGTAGTTGTCGCGCTGCCACGTCCAGGTCTGGTCCGTGAGCAGGTCGTGCGCCTCGAAGCTGTCACCGGGCTCGAGACCGAGGGCTCCCATGTCGAGCCGCAGCGTCGTGGCGCGCGTCGAGTGGGGGTCGAGGTTCGCGACCACGACGACGACGTCCTGGGTGCCGTCCGGCATCCGGCGGCGCTTGGAGAAGGCCAGGAAGTTCTCGTCGTCGACGTGGTGGAAGCGGATGTCGCGCAGGCGGTGCAGCGAGGGGTGGGCGCGGCGGATCTCGTTGATGCGGGTCAGGTACCCGGCGAGCGAGCGCCCGGCGTGCGGGCCTCCCGGCTCGTAGTCGGCCCACCGGCGGTCCTTGTACTGGTACTTCTCGTTGTCGATCTGCTCCTCCGCGCCGGGCCGGGCCACGTGCTCCATGAGCTCGTACCCGGTGTAGATGCCGTAGGTGGGCACCAGGGTCGCCGCCAGCACCGCGCGCAGCTTCCAGGCCGCCGGCCCGCCGAACTGCATGTAGGGGGTGAGGATGTCGTGGGTCGTGGGCCAGAAGGAGGGCCGCATGTAGCTGGCGGCCTCCCCGGACAGCTCGGTGAGGTACTCGCGCAGCTCCCCGGCGGAGTTGCGCCACGTGTAGTAGGTGTAGCTCTGCTGGAAGCCGATCTTGCCGAGGGTGTGCATCATCGCGGGCTTGGTGAACGCCTCCGCGAGCCAGATGACGTCGGGGTGGTCCTCGGCCACGTCCGCGATGAGCCACTGCCAGAACTCGACCGGCTTGGTGTGCGGGTTGTCGACCCGGAACAGCGTGACCCCGTGGTCGATCCACACCTGCACGACGCGTCGGACCTCGGCGTAGATGCCGGCCGGGTCGTTGTCGAAGTTCAGTGGGTAGATGTCCTGGTACTTCTTCGGAGGGTTCTCCGCGTAGGCGATGGTGCCGTCGGCGCGGGTGGTGAACCACTCGGGGTGGGTCTGGACCCATGGGTGGTCCGGGGAGCACTGGAGCGCCAGGTCCATGGCGACCTCCATCCCGAGCCTTCGGGACTCCGCGACGAACGCGTCGAAGTCCTCGAAGGTCCCGAGGTCCGGGTGGATGGCGTCGTGGCCGCCGTCGGGGGAGCCGATGGCGTAGGGGCTGCCGGGGTCCTCGGGGCGTGAGTCCAGGGTGTTGTTCGGGCCCTTCTTCGCGGCCGAGCCGATGGGGTGCACGGGCGTGAGGTAGACGACGTCGAAGCCCATCGCGGCGATGGCGGGCAGGCGGAGCGCGGCCGTGCGCAGCGTCCCGGACGTCCAGCGGTGCTCCTCCTCGTCGTAGGTCGCGCCCTCACTGCGGGGGAAGATCTCGTACCACGCACCGGAGAGGGCCAGCTCCCGCTCCACGAGGAGGGGCAGGTCAGGCGACGGCGTGACGTACTCGCGCAGCGGACGCGCCGCGAGCTCCTCCTCCACCGACGCGTCGGTGCCGGCCTTGAGACGGACGGCGGGAGGGCGGCTCGTGTCGCGCAGGCCAGTGACGGC
The DNA here is from genome assembly GCA_963763015.1 of uncultured Actinomycetota bacterium. Classification (GTDB taxonomy): domain Bacteria; phylum Actinomycetota; class Actinomycetes; order Actinomycetales; family Dermatophilaceae; genus Fodinibacter. The sequence continues at coordinate 94,826 of CAVXML010000006.1, forward strand.
ATCCTGGAGCACCGCCCGCTGGGCGGCGGTGCGCCCACCCTCGGCGAGGGCGCGCTCGAGGACCAGGGCCCCCTCCTCGAGCATGAGCTCGGTGTCGACGTCGGCCTGCACCTTGATCGTCGCGTCGTGCTCCCAGGTGCCGTAGGGGTCCGACCACCCCTCGACGCGGTAGGACCACCACCCGGTGCGGTCGGCGCTCACCACCGCCACCCAGGTGTTCAGGCCCGGGTTGGTGCAGGTCATGGGCCCGATGTGGTCCACCCCGTCGGGGTCGGTGAGAACCACCGAGGCGTTGACGGCGTCATGGCCCTCGCGGAAGACGGTCGCGGTGACGGAGAAGGTCTCGTCGACGACCGCCTTGGCCGGACGGGCGCCGTTGTCGACGCATGGGCGGACGTCGAGGACGGGGATGCGGCCGATCGGATGCTGCGGGGCACGAGTCTGAGGGGCTGCAGTCACGTGCCGCACGCTACCGGCCACGGACGGCGCGGGACACGTCCGTGTCGCCCCCGGATCCCGCTACGCGCGATCGTGACGAGGCGGTGAAAGGCTCGGATGAAAGCGTTTTCGCCGTCATCTATGCTGCTCCCTCGTGAAGGCCATCCGCCGGTTCAGCGTCCGCCCCGTCCTGCCCGCCCCGATCGCCGCCCTCGGCGACCTCGCGATGAACCTGCGGTGGAGCTGGCACCCCCCGTTGCGGGACCTCTTCGAGTCGATCGACCCGGAGCGCTGGGCGGTGGTGGGCAGCGACCCCGTGGCCATGCTCTCGGCGGTTCGGCCCGAGGAGCTCGAGCGCCTCGCGGGGGACCCGGTCTTCGTCCAGCGCGTCGCCACCGCCCGCGAGGCCCTCGACCGCTACCTCGGCCAGGACCGGTGGTACCAGCACTGGGGGCGGGAGCAGTCCGAGGAGGGGGTGCCCTCGGCCGTCGCCTACTTCAGCGCGGAGTTCGGCATCGCGGCGGCGCTGCCGCAGTACTCGGGCGGACTCGGCATCCTCGCGGGCGACCACCTCAAGGCGGCATCCGACATCGGGGTGCCGATCGTCGGAGTGGGCCTGTTCTACAAGACCGGCTACTTCCGCCAGAGCCTGAACCGCGACGGCTGGCAGCAGGAGGACTACCCGGTCCTCGACCCGGACGGTCTGCCGCTCTCCCTGCTGCGACACGAGGACGGCATGGCGTGCGTCGTCACGATCGACCTCCCCGGCGGCCGCGAGCTGCACGCCCAGGTGTGGCGAGCGCAGGTCGGGCGGGTCCCTCTTCTGCTCCTGGACACCGACGTCCACGGGAACGACGACGGGGGACGCAGCGTCACGGAGCGCCTCTACGGCGGCGGGGGGGAGCTGCGCCTGCAGCAGGAGATGCTGCTCGGGATGGGCGGAGTGCGGGCGCTGCGCCTGTGGTCGCGGCTCACCGGCGCCCCCACGCCCGACGTGTACCACGCGAACGAGGGCCACGCCGGCTTCCTTGGTGTGGAGCGGATCAGCGAGCTCGTCCGGGCGGAGGGGATGTCCTTCGACGAGGCCCTCGAGGCGGTCCGGGCCGCGACGGTCTTCACGACGCACACACCCGTGCCGGCCGGCATCGACCGCTTCGACTGCTCACTCATCGAGCTGTACTTCGGTGGTGCCCAGGCCCTCGAGGGAGTCCCCGTCGAGCGGCTCCTGCACCTGGGCGCGGAGACGTACGAGGGCGGGTCGGCCACGATGTTCAACATGGCGGTCATGGGGCTGCGGCTCGCCCAGCGGGCCAACGGCGTCTCCCGCCTGCACGGTGTCGTGAGCAGGGAGATGTTCGACGGTCTCTGGCCGGGGTTCGACGACGCCGAGGTCCCGATCACCTCCATCACCAACGGCGTCCACGGGCCGACGTGGGTCGACCGCAAGGTCTTCGAGCTGGCCCGCACCCACGCCGAGGTGCACGACCTCGACACCCAGGACTCCTGGGAGGCGATGGCGAACGTGCCCCGCGACGCCGTGTGGGCCACCAAGCGCGCGCTGCGCCTCCAGCTCGTCGAGGAGGCCCGGCGTCGCACTCGGGAGTCCTGGCTCGAGCGGGGCGCCTCCGCCGCCGAGATCGGCTGGACCGACAAGATCCTCGACCCCGACGTCCTCACGATCGGTTTCGCCCGCAGGGTGCCCACGTACAAGCGGCTCACCCTGATGCTGCGTGACCCCGCCCGGCTCAAGAAGCTGCTGCTGCACCCCGAGCGGCCGGTGCAGCTCGTCATCGCCGGCAAGGCCCACCCCGCCGACGAGACGGGAAAGCAGCTGATCCAGCAGATGGTGCGCTTCGCCGACGACCCCGAGGTCCGGCACCGCATCGTGTTCCTTCCCAACTACGACATCGGCATGGCGCTGCACCTCTACCCCGGGTGCGACGTGTGGCTGAACAACCCGCTGCGCCCCTTCGAGGCGTGCGGCACCTCGGGCATGAAGGCGGCGCTCAACGGCGCACTCAACCTCTCCATCCTCGACGGCTGGTGGGACGAGTGGTACGACGGCAAGAACGGCTGGGCGATCCCCACTGCCGACGGCGTGGAGGACCCGAACCGCCGCGACGACCTCGAGGCGACCGCCCTCTACGACCTCATCGAGAACCAGGTGGCTCCGCGGTTCTACGACACCGACGCCGACGGCCTGCCGCAGAACTGGCTGGCCATGCTCCTGCACACGGTGACGACGCTCGGCCCGAAGGTTCGGGCGAGTCGCATGGTGCGGGACTACACCGAGCAGCTCTACGTGCCGGCGGCGCGCGCGGGGTGGGCCCTGGCCACGGAGGGGTACGCCGGCGCCAAGGACCTGGCGGCGTACAAGGCCCGCGTCCGTGACGGGTGGGGCGAGGTTCACGTCGACCACGTCGAGTCCTCAGGCGTGGGCGACAGCCCTGAGCTGGGGGAGACGCTGCACGTCACCGCCTATGTCTCACTCGGCGAGCTGGACCCCGACGACGTCGAGGTGCAGGTGGTGCACGGTCGAACCAACCACCACGGCGACGAGCTGCACGACCTCTCGACCGTGCCCCTCGCCCATGTGGAGAGCTACGAGCACGGGCGCCACCAGTTCGCCGGCGACCTCGTGCTGCGGGCGTCCGGGGCGTTCGGCTACACGGTGCGCGTCCTGCCCAGGCACACCGGGCTCGCGACGCCCGCAGAGCTCGGACTGGTCGCCAACGCCTGACCGGTCGTTGCAGGTCAGTGGGGGGCAGTGGCCTCGACGAGACGGTCACGGGTGACGTCGGCGAGCGTCCGGCACCCGGTGAGCGCCATGGTGAGGTCGAGCTCGGCCCGGATGTTCCGCAGCACCTCACCGACTCCCTCCTCGCCGGCGAGCGCGAGCCCGTAGACGTGCGGCCTGCCGATGCCCACGGCGTCCGCGCCGAGCGCCAGGGCGACGAACGCGTCCGCCCCCGAGCGCACACCGCTGTCGAACAGGACCGGAGCGCTCGACCCGGCGCCGCGCACGGCATCCACCACGCCCGGGAGAGCGTCGAGCGCCGCCACCGACCGGTCCACCTGGCGTCCGCCGTGGTTCGACACGAGGATGCCGTCGATCCCCTCCTCCACCGCTCGACGCGCGTCGTCGGGGTGCAGCACGCCTTTGAGGACCACGGGCAGCGTCGTCAGGGCCCGCAGGCGGGGAAGGTCGGCCCACGACAGCCCCGGCTTGGAGAACACCGCCTGGAACGTCTCGACGGCAGCGCGCGGGTACGGCGAGGACAGGTTGTCGCGGGTGCTCCCCGGGTGGTTCCGGCTCAGCGACACGAGGCTGCGCACCGCGGCAGGGGTGGGCCGTGGCTGCGGCTCGCGCGCGGCCTCGCTCTCGTCGCCGGATGCCGCCGCCTCCGCTCCTGCCGCCACGCGTTCCGCGACGAGCCGCTGGAACACCGGGTCCGAGGTGTACTGCGCGATCCCCTCGCCGCGCGCGAAGGGGAGGTGGCCGAGGTCGAGGTCACGGGGCCGCCAGCCCAGGTACGCCGTGTCGAGGGTGACGACGATCGCCTCGCTGCCGCAGGCCTCCGCCCGGTGGACCAGGCTCTCGACGAGGTGGTCGTCGCGGCTCCAGTACAGCTGGTACCAGTGGCCGAAGCCGTCGAGCGCCTCGGCGACGTCCTCCATGGGCACCGACGCCTGCGTGCTGAGCACCGGGAGCACGCGGTGTGCCCGCGCGGCCCGGGCGACCGCGAGGTCGGCGTCAGGGTGGGCGGCGGAGAGGACCCCGACGGGTGCGAGGAAGAGGGGGCTCTCGTGCCGCCGGCCGAACAGCTCGATGGACTGCTCGCGGTCCTCGGCGCCGACGAGCATCCGGGGCACCACCCGCCAGTGGTCGAAGGCAGCCAGGTTGGCCCGGGCCGTCGACTCGCCGCCTGCGGAACCCGCCACGTAGGCGAAGGCACGTCGGGACATCACCCGGCGGGCGGCGTCCTCGAGCGCCTGGCCGTTCGTGGGCACCCTGGGCCGTCGGCCGTAGGTCCCCGCGCGGTAGATGGCTGACTGGGTGGCTCTGCCGAGCTCCGGGAACGGCATCCGACCTCCTCGGCGTCGCGGACGGTGGGCGCACCGTCGCTGCCGCCTGTCTACCCGATCGCCCGGGCGAGGAACAGCCCGGCCCCCGCGTCGCGCGCCGGGCCTAGGGTGACCGCCATGAGCCGATTCGCCTGGGCCGCCTGGGGCCTGCTCGTGGTCGTCCTCGACCTGCCGCTCGAGGGGTGGGACGTGCTGCCCGACCTCGTGGGCTACGCGTGGATCGTCATCGGCCTGGGCGGTGGGCCCGCACCCCACCGAGGCTTCGCACGGGCTCGGGCCGCCGCCGTGGTCGGTATCCCGGTATCGCTGATCACAGGAACCCCCCTTTTCGTGAGCCAGCAGGGCATCGCCTGGGGCGGGCTCTTCGCCGAGGTGCTTGTCGTCGTCGTCATCGTCCAGCAGCTCGGCACGGCGCTGCGCGACCTCGATCCGGCCGAGGGCGACAGCGACCACCGCCGGTGGGCGGGCGGCATCCGGATCGCGGCGCCGATCGCCGGTCTGCTCCAGCTGGTCGGGCTGATGCTCTGGCGCACGTCCTTCTCGATCCTGTACGTCCTCGGCTTGCTGGCCATGGTCATCGTGGGGGTCACCGCGGTGGTCCTGATGCACCGCGTGAACCGGGCCGGCTGGCTCACCACGGCGGGGCAGGCGCCTCCCGCCGAGCCCACGACGTCCGCCACCACCTGACGACGGGAGAGAACACGCCGCCCGCCGCGAGCGCGAGACGGCGTGTCCTCTCCTCTCGACGGGCCGGTCAGCGCAGGAAGGGCACCTCCCGGTCGAGCAGGCCGCGCGCCATGAGCTCGGCGCGCAGCGGGATGTCGTCGTCGATCCTCCCGCCCTGGGTGATCCCCCAGAACGAGGCGTGGTCCGGCCCGTAGCCGAGCAGCTGCTGCTGGAGCGGCGTCAGGCCCTGGAACCAGTCGGTGGACTGGTCGGCGACGACCTCGTCGAGCGGGCGGATCCAGCGGTAGGTGTAGCCGATGAACATCAGCTTGCGGACGCGCTCGCTCCTGTTCGTCGAGCGCGAGTGCCACAGCCGGCGGTCGAAGACGAAGGCGTCACCGGGCCTGAGCAGCACCTCGACGGCGCCCTCGGGCTCGGGAGCCGGGTCGCCGGGCCTCTCGGGTCGTCCGGCCAGGGTGTTGCTCGTGTGGCTTCCCGGGATCACCCTGGTGTTGCCGTAGCCCGGCTCGGACAGGTCCGTGAGTGCGTAGCAGATCTTCGTCATGAACATGGGCCGCACGTCCATGTCGATGTCGGAGTTCTGCCGGTAGCCGTCCTGGTGCCAGTTCCACGACGGCGGCTCGTCCTTGGGCGGGTTCACGTCGATGTGGTTGTGGTGCGTGTAGATGTTCCAGCCCATCGTTCCCCAGACGTGCGGGAAGGTCTGCGGCCAGGTGAGCAGCTCGACGAAGCGCGGGTCACGGTGCATCCAGCCCATGACGTGGATCGACCGGTCGAGGCGCAGGCCGCCGGCGGCCGCCTCCTCGGCGTAGACCCGGTCGACGGCGTCCTCGAAGTACGCCCGGTCGTCGTCGGGGAGGGCGTTCGGGACGACGACGAAGCCGTCCCGGTCGTACTGCTCGCGGACGGCCGGGTCCAGCGGCTCGTAGCCGGTGGGCGCGGGCGCAGGGGAGGGGGCGGCCATGCGGTGGTGCTCCTCTCCGGTGCCCACGGTCAGGACGGACACCGTTCTCGAGGCTTCCGGCGGCGGCACCACCGCCACCGTGGCCGCCAGCCTAGGGCCGTGACCAGCCACGACGTCGGAGGCGGCGGTGCGACGCGCGTTGCCGGCCGGGTCAGCCGACGGGGAGCGCGCCGTAGACCCGCAGGCTGGTGCCGGGCACCGTGACCGGCCCCGGGGCATGGTCGGTCGGCTCGGCGAGGGGCCGCTCCCACGTGCTGTCCCAGAGCAACCGGTACGCCGGGACGCCGGCCACGTCGGGGAGCTTCACCTCGGCGTCCGCACGGCGGCCGTTGAGGACCAGGAGGACCGAACCGGCCCCGGCGGACGGGCCGGCCAGGTGCATCTGCACCACGCGCACCGTCGGCTCGTCCCACCGCGTGCCCATCGGGCGGCCGTCCGCGGCGTACCACTCCACGTCACGGGTGCCGTCGTCGTGCACCTGCCGGCCGAGTGCCCAGACCCGCTGGCGCAGCGCCGGCAGGTCGCGGCGGACCCGCAGGAGGTGGCGCGTCGTCTCGAGGAGGTCCTGCTGCCACGGCGTGAGGTCCCAGTGGACCCACGACGTGGCGTTGTCCTGGCAGTAGGCGTTGTTGTTGCCGCCCTGCGTTCGGCCCATCTCGTCACCGGCGGCGAGCATGGGCACCCCGGTCGAGAGGAGCAGCGTGCCGAGGAGGTTGCGGATGGTGCGGCCCCGGCGGGCCAGCACGACGGCGTCGTCGGTGCGGCCCTCCACGCCGTGGTTCCAGGAGCCGTTGCCGTCGCTGCCGTCGCGGTTGTCCTCGCCGTTGTCGTCGTTGTGCTTCCAGTCGTATGCCGTGAGGTCGGCGAGCGTGAAACCGTCGTGGGCGGTGACGAAGTTGACGGATGCCGTCGGGCCGCGGTCCCGGCTGCCGAACAGGTCACGCGAGCCGGTGAGGCGGGTGGCGAGCTCGTGCAGGCCGTGCCCGCCGTGACCGTGCTGGAGCGCTCGCACGTCGCCGACCCAGAACCGCCGGGCGGCGTCCCGGAAGCGGTCGTTCCACTCGAGGAAGGGAGGGGGGAACTGGCCGGTGCGCCAGCCGTGCATCCCGAGGTCCCAGGGCTCGGCGATGAGGGTCACCCTGGACAGGACGGGATCCGTGCGCAGCGCCACGAGGAACGGGTGGTCCGGGTCGAACTCGTCACCGCGACCACGTCCCAGGGCGACGGCGAGGTCGAAGCGGAAGCCGTCGACGTGCATCTCCCGCACCCAGTAGCGCAGCGAGTCCAACACCATCCGGCAGACCACGGGGTGGCGTAGGTCGAGGGTGTTGCCGCACCCGGTCACGTCGATGTCGCGACCACGCTCGTCCAGGCGGTAGTAGGCCCGCTGGTCCAGGCCCCGCCAGGAGAGGGTGGCGCCCGTGCAGTCCTGCTCCGCGGTGTGGTTGTAGACGACGTCCAGGATGACCTCGATGCCCTCCCGGTGGAGGAGCTTGACCATGCCCTTGAACTCGTCGACCGCGCCCTGGGGATCGGTGGCCGCGGCGTAGGGCGCGTGCGGCGCGAAGAAGCCGAGCGTGTTGTAGCCCCAGTGGTTGGTCATGCCCCGGCGGGCGAGGTGCGGCTCGTGCGTGAACGCGTGGACCGGGAGCAGCTCGACGGCCGTGACCCCGAGCTCGGTCAGGTGGCGCACCGACGCCGGGTGCGCCAGCCCGGCATACGTTCCGCGCAGCGACTCCGGGACGCCCGGGTGGAGAACGGTCTGGTTGCGCACGTGCGCCTCGTAGATCACGGTCTCGCTGCGGGAGCGGCCCGGTGGCCGGTCGTCCTCCCAGTCGAAGGCGTCGTCGACGACCACGCAGCGCGGCACCTTGCCACGGCTGTCGAGGATGGAGGGGAGCTCGCCGTCGCCGCGCCACCGCTCGTCGACCACGTGTCCGTACACCTCGGGGCCCCACGCGACCTCGCCGTCGAGGGCGCGGGCGTACGGGTCGAGGAGCAGCTTGGCCGGGTTGTGTCGCAGCCCCTGCTCGGGGTCCCACGGGCCGTCGACCCGGATGTTGTAGCGCTGCCCCGGCCGGACGTCCGGGACGAAGCCGAACCACCACCCGTGCGCGCGCTCGAGCAGGGGTACGCGGCGCTCGGTCGACCCCTCGCCGTCGTGGGCGTCGAACAGGCAGATCTCGGCGGTGTCGGCGTGCCCGGCGTACACCGCGACGTCCGCGCCGCCCTCGACCAGCGTCACGCCCGGGGGCGGGGGCAGGTCGCGTCCGACCCCCCGACGGGCGGGCCCGGGGCGGGTCGGCGGCGACATGGAGGGGAGCCTAGTGAGTGGTTACGGTGGACCCATGACCGATCCCACCTCCCTGCCGAACTTCCCGCCGCCCGCGGACGAGCATCCCCTGCGTGGGCGCGTCCTCGACGTGCTCGTCGACCTGGGGCTACAGCCCAACATCGACTCCGACGGCGACGTGGCACTGACGGTGAACGAGCAGCAGCTGTTCATCCGGTGCTCCGAGGGGGAGGTCGAGATCATGCGCGTCTTCGGCCAGTGGCAGGTGGCCGAGGAGATGCAGGACGACCGTCTCAAGCTGCACGAGACCTGCAACGAGCTGAACCTCAACATGAACTGCGTCAAGAGCGGGATCGCGGGGAACACCCTCGTCGTGACGGGCGAGCACCTGGTCACCCCCGGCTCCGACGTCTCCACCCTCGTGCAGGTCTCCATCCAGGTCATCCTCTCCGGGGTCCACATCTGGCACCAGCGCATGCTGGGCATCGACCCGAGCGCCGACGGCGGCCCGAACGGCGAGGTCGGTTCGTGACCTCCCTCGTCCGCCTCGAGGTGGAGGAGGGCATCGGGACGGTCCGCCTCGACCGTCCCCCGATGAACGCGCTGAACGCCGAGATCCAGCACGGGCTCTTGGCCGCGTGCCGCGAGGCCGCCGAGCGGCGCGACGTGTCGGCCGTCGTCGTGTGGGGTGGTGAGAAGGTCTTCGCCGCCGGGGCCGACATCAAGGAGATGGAGACCATGTCGTACACCGACATGGTCGACCACTCCGCCCTTCTCCAGGACTTCACCCGGACGTTGGCCCGGCTGCCGAAGCCCACGGTCGCCGCCATCACCGGCTATGCCCTCGGTGGCGGGTGCGAGGTCGCCCTGGCGTGTGACTTCCGCGTCGCCGCCGACGACGCGAAGCTGGGGCAGCCGGAGATCCTCCTCGGAATCATCCCCGGGGCGGGTGGCACGCAGCGGCTCGCCCGCCTGGTCGGACCCGCCCGGGCCAAGGACCTCGTGTTCTCCGGCCGCTTCGTCGCGGCTCCGGAGGCGCTCGCCATGGGGCTGGTCGACGAGGTCGTCCCGGCATCCGAGGTCTACACCGCGGCCCGCGCGCGGGTGGCCCGGTACGTCGGCGGCCCGGCGTACGCGTTGCGGGCTGCCAAGGAGGCCATCGACCGCGGGCTCGAGCTGGACCTGGAGAGCGGCCTGGAGGTCGAGCGGATGCTGTTCACCGGCCTGTTCGCGACCAAGGACCGGGCCACCGGCATGCGCAGCTTCGTCGAGCAGGGTCCCGGGAAGGCCACCTTCGAGGGCGCCTGAGGGTGTCGGGCATCACGCCTCGCCGATGCCGACCAATCGTCCCCGGACTGAGAGAATCGACGGCACGCCCGCGCCCCCCGGCCGGGCCACCCGGCCCCGAACGAAGGAAGAGGACGAGGCACGCATGAACATCGTCGTCTGCGTCAAGTACGTCCCGGACGCGCAGTCCGACCGGACGTTCCGAGACTCCGACAGCACCGTCGACCGCGAGGGCGTCGACGGCCTCCTCTCCGAGCTCGACGAGTACGCCATCGAGGAGGCGCTCAAGGTGGTCGAGGCCGCCGGCGAGGGCGAGGTCACCGTGCTCACCGTCGGCCCCCCCGCGGCCGCCGACGCCATCAAGAAGGCCCTGCAGATGGGAGCCGACAAGGGTGTCCACGTCCAGGACGAGGCGATCCACGGCTCGGATGCCGCTGCGACCTCCCTCGTCCTCGCCGAGGCCGTGAAGAAGGCGACCGGCGGCACGCCTGAGCTCGTCCTCACGGGGATGTCGTCGACCGACGGCGTGATGGGCGTCGTGCCCGCCATGCTCGCCGAGCGCCTGGGACTGCCCCAGGTGACCTACGCCTCGGAGCTCACGGTCGGCCAGGGGACGGTCAGCATCCGGCGGGACGGCGACACGGCATCCGAGACGGTCGAGGCGTCCCTGCCGGCGGTGGTGTCGGTGACCGACCAGATCAACGAGCCGCGCTACCCGTCCTTCAAGGGGATCATGGCCGCGAAGAAGAAGCCCGTCGAGCAGTGGAGCCTGGCCGACCTGGGCATCGACCCCTCGCAGGTCGGGCTGGACGCGGCCTGGACCTCGGTCGTCTCGTTCGCCAAGCGGCCGCCTCGCGCGCAGGGCCAGATCATCACCGACGAGGGCGACGGCGGCAGCAGGCTCGCCGAGTTCCTGGCCGGGCAGAAGTTCCTCTGAGCCGGCCGACGACAGACAGGTAGGACACACGACCATGGCCGAAGTACTCGTTCTCGTCGACCACGCCGACGGACGCCTGCGCAAGGCGACGGCGGAGCTGCTGACGATCGCCCGCCGCCTGGGCGAGCCCTCCGCCGTCCACATCGGCACAGGCGCCGACCGGGCCCAGGTGACGCTCGCCAAGTACGGCGCCCACAAGGTGTACGTCGTCGACGACCCCGACGCCGCCGCCTACCTCGTGGCGCCCCAGGCGGAGATCCTCGCAACGCTCGTGGAGAAGCTCTCGCCGGCGGCCGTGCTCATCCCGAGCAACGCCTCGGGCAAGGAGATCGCCGCTCGGCTGTCGATCAGGACCGGTTCGGGCCTGATCACCGACGCGGTCGACGTGCGGCCGGGGGAGAACGGCATCGAGACGACCCAGTCGGTCTTCGCCGGCGCCTACAGCGTGACCGCGACAGTGACCACGGGGACGCCCATCATCGCGGTCAAGCCGAACTCCGCGCCGATCGAGGCGGCGCCGGCCGCCGGTGTCCTGGAGCAGGTGAGCGTCATGCTCAGCGACGCCGCCAGGTCGGCGCGGGTCACGGACTCCCAGCCAAAGCAGGCCACCGGTCGCCCGGAGCTCACCGAGGCGGCGATCGTCGTCGCCGGCGGGCGTGGCACCGGTGGGGACTTCGGCCCGGTCGAGGAGTTCGCCGACTCCCTGGGTGCCGCCGTGGGCGCCAGCCGAGCCGCCGTGGATGCCGGCTGGTACCCGCACGGTGCGCAGATCGGCCAGACGGGCAAGCAGGTGTCGCCGCAGCTCTACGTCGCTGCCGGGATCTCGGGCGCCATCCAGCACCGGGCGGGGATGCAGACGTCGAAGACGATCGTCGCCGTGAACAAGGACGAGGAGGCGCCGATCTTCGAGCTCGTCGACTTCGGCGTCGTCGGCGACCTCTTCTCGGTCCTGCCGCAGGCCACCGAAGAGGTGCGCAAGCGCAAGGGCTGACCCCCCTCGGCCCGTCGCGCGGGCCCGCCCCTCGCCTCGGCCGAGGTTCGGCATCCGGATGCCGTGAGTGCTCACGCCGGCGGTCCGTTGCCGCGTGAAACGTAGACTGGCTCCTCGTGACCCACTACCTCGACCACGCGGCCACGACGCCGATGCTGCCGGCCGCCGTCGAGGCGTTGGCCGACCAGGCGGGCCGCGTCGGGAACGCGTCGTCCCTGCACGGGTCGGGGCGGGCCGCCCGTGCGGTCGTCGAGGAGTCGCGCGAGCGCATCGCGGCGGCCCTCGGGGCTCGACCCTCGGAGGTCGTGTTCACCTCGGGCGGCACGGAGGCCGACAACCTGGCGGTCAAGGGCACGTATGCCGCCCGCCTCGCAGGCGACCCGCAGCGCACCCGGCTCGTCGTGAGCGGCATCGAGCACCACGCCGTCCTCGACCCCGTGGAGTTCCTCGTCAAGCAGGGCGCGGCGGTGACCTGGCTCGAGCCGGACACCTGCGGGCACCTGGCCGTGGAGGACCTGCGCGCGGTGCTGGACGCGGAGTCCGGCGACGTCGCCCTCGTCAGCGTGATGTGGGCCAACAACGAGGTGGGCACGGTCCAGCCAGTCGCCGAGCTGGCCGCCGTGGCACGCGAGCACGGGGTGCCGTTCCACACCGACGCCGTGCAGGCCGTTGCTCACCTGCCAGTGCGGTTCGACGACTCCGGCGCCGACCTGATGACCGTGAGCGGTCACAAGGTCGGAGGACCCCTAGGGGTGGGCGTCCTCCTCGCGCGCCGTGACGCCCGGCTCGTGCCGCTCGTGCACGGCGGCGGGCAGGAGCGCCAGGTGCGCAGCGGCACCCTGGACGTCCCGGCCATCCGGTCCCTGGCCGTCGCCCTCGAGGAGACCGTCGCCGCCCGCGACGTCGAGGCGAAGCGCGTCATGGGGCTGCGCGACCGCCTCCTGGAGGGCGCCCTCTCCCTCGACCTCGGGGTCACCGTGAGCGGCTGCTGGTCCCCCGGCGACGGCACCCGCCGGCTGCCGGGCAACGCCCACCTCCTCGTCCCCGGCTGCGAGGGCGACTCGCTCCTCTACCTCCTGGACGCCGCGGGCGTCGAGTGCAGCACCGGGTCCGCCTGCCAGGCGGGGGTACCGCAGCCGAGCCACGTGCTGCTCGCCATGGGCCACTCGGAGGCAGACGCGCGAGGGGCGTTGCGCCTCTCCCTCGGCCACACCTCGACCGAGGTCGACGTCGACGCCTTCCTCGCCGCCCTCCCGGGCGTCGTCGAGCGCGGCCGACGGGCGGGCGGTCTGCTCTGATGCGCGTCGTCGCCGCGATGTCCGGCGGGGTCGACTCGGCCGTCGCCGCGGCCCGGATGCTGGATGCCGGGCACGAGGTGGTCGGCGTGCACCTCGCGCTCTCCCGCGCCGCGCCGACCCTGCGCGAGTCGGCACGTGGGTGCTGCACCATCGAGGATGCCGGTGACGCTCGGCGCGTCGCCGACCGGCTCGGCATCCCCTTCTACGTCTGGGACCTCGCGAGCCGCTTCCAGCGGGACGTCGTCGACGACTTCGTCGCCGAGTACGCCGCGGGCCGCACCCCGAACCCGTGCCTGCGGTGCAACGAGCGGATCAAGTTCGCCGGGCTCCTCGACAAGGCGCTCGCGCTCGGCTTCGACGCTGTGGCGACGGGGCACTACGCCCGCGTCGTCGACGGGTCCTCGGGCCGCGAGCTCCACCGAGCCGTCGACCCCACCAAGGACCAGTCCTACGTCCTCGGAGTCCTCGACGCCGACCAGCTCGCCAGGTCCTTCTTCCCACTCGGCGGCTCCACCAAGGCAGAGGTGCGCGAGGAGGCGGCGGCCCGCGGGTTCTCGGTGGCCCGCAAGCCCGACAGCCACGACATCTGCTTCATCCCCGACGGCGACACCCGAGCCTGGCTGACCGGCCGGCTGGGCGAGCGGCCGGGGGACCTCGTCGACGCCACGACGGGCGCCGTGGTCGGCACGCATCTCGGGACGCACGGATTCACGGTGGGTCAGCGACGAGGGCTGGGGCTGGCCCGCTCCTCGCTCGACGGCGCACCTCGCTACGTCGTCGAGATCGACGCCCCCGCCAACCGGGTGGTGATCGGCACGGCCGACCTGCTGGGGGTCGACCTCATCGAGGGCGGACACCTCCGGTGGTGCGGCCCGGCCCCATGTGGCGTGGTGCCGCTGGGAGCCCAGGTGAGGGCGCACGGCGAGGAGGTGCCGGCATCGGTCGAGGTCGTCCCCGGCCCGGACGGCGTGGACGGCGTGCGGGTGCGGCTCGAGCGGCGGGTCCGGGGGGTCGCCCCAGGCCAGGCGGTCGTGCTCTACGACGGCACCCGTGTCGTGGGGTCGGCGACCATCCGCGCAACGGGCCGTGCCTGAACGCCTGGCGCGACGGCCACCACGGGTGGGAATAGTTGAGTGATCAACTACCGTTGGACGTGGTGCCTCCGTACCGGAGGATGGAGCATCCAGAGGAGCTGATGAGCATGCCGGCCGTGACCGTCGACAACGTCCTGACCCTGCCGCGCGTCGCCGACCCGGCCGTCGAGGCCGTGACGCGCCCGGTGCGATCGGTCACGACCGCACCGTCGGGGTTCGAGGGAGAGGGCTTCCCCGTGCGGCGCGCCTTCGCGGGCGTGGACCTCGCGGCTCTCGACCCCTTCATCCACATGGACCAGATGGGTGAGGTCGAGTACGCGCCCGGCGAGCCCAAGGGGACCGCCTGGCACCCCCACCGCGGCTTCGAGACCGTGACCTACATCATCGACGGCACGTTCGTGCACCGTGACTCCCAGGGCGGCGGCGGGACGATCACGAACGGCGACACCCAGTGGATGACGGCCGGGTCGGGCCTGCTGCACATCGAGGTGCCGCCGGAGGAGCTCGTCGTCAGTGGTGGCCTGTTCCACGGCCTCCAGCTGTGGGTCAACCTGCCCCGGAGCCAGAAGATGTCCCCGCCGCGCTACCAGGACATCCGAGGTGGCGACGTGGCGCTCCTCTCCAGCCACGACGGTGGCGCGCTGGTGCGTGTCATCGCCGGCGAGCTCGACGGGCACCAGGGGCCGGGAATGACGCACACCCCCATCACCGTGCTGCACGCCACCGTCGCCCCGGGCGCCAGGGTTCGGCTGCCGTGGAACCCCGACTACAACGCCCTTGTGTACGTGCTGAACGGCCGGGGCACGGTGGGTCCAGACCGCCGTCCGATCCGGATGGGCCAGCTCGCCGTGCTCGGTGCCGGCGACGTCGTCGAGGTGGGCGCCGACGAGAGCCAGGAGAGCCGCAGCCCGAGCCTGGACCTCTACATCCTCGGCGGGCGACCGATCCGCGAGCCGATCGCCGCCTACGGCCCGTTCGTCATGAACACCCGTCAGGAGCTCGTGACGGCGTTCGAGGACTTCCAGGCCGGTCGCCTGGGCACGATCCCCACCGAGCCGCACCCCGGGCACCACGGGATCTGAGCGGTGCCCCGGCCGCCCGCCCTCAGGGGTGGGCGGCCCGTGCCTGGCTGGTGGCCCGGGCGCCCTCCGTGCCCGTCGCCTCCACCGCCGCCGCCCCCCGGCGGATGAGGGCGAGCTCGCGCACCCGGGCGAAGTCAGCCGGCGTGAGGACGCCGTTGATGCCGGAGATCGCCGCGAGCCGCATGCCGTGCCTGAGGCCCAGCTGGTAGATCTCCTTGACCTTCTCCCACTCGATGGCCCGGCCCACCGTGAACGTCTCGTAGCGGCCCTCCAGCGCCAGCGCGACCGTCTCGGCCAGGCAGGCGTACGCGACACCCGGGGGCAGGCCGATGTCGCGCATCCGCACGTCGCCGGGAAGCTCGATCTCCCCCGACTCCACGACGATGACGTCGGGCCTCCTGGCCACGTCCTCGGCCGAGAGGTCGAGAGGGCGGGCGACGTCGGTGATGACGCACCCCGGCTTGACGGCCATGATGTCCAGGACCCGCTTCCCCGCCCCCGACGTGGCGGTGACGATGACGTCCATGTCGCGTAGGTGCTCGCCCGGGGTCGCGGCCGCGTGGATCACGGCGCGTGGGTGCTCGCGCTCGATGTCCTTCTTCAGCGCGAGCAGCTTGGCGGTCTCGGGGGAGACCAGCCACAGCTCGTCGCTCGCCAGGGCCAGCAACCGCGCGCACACCGATCCGATCGCGCCGGTCGCTCCCACGACCATCGCCCGGCCACGGATGATGCCGTCGTCATCGCGCTCAAGCAGCCCGAGCCGGTCGACCGCCTCGTGTGCGGCCCACAGGGCGCCGGAGGCGCTGTAGCTGTTGCCCGTCGTGATGGGCAGCGACGACTTCCGGGCCACCGTGACCCCGGCATCCCCGACCACCTTGGTGAACGCACCGAGACCCATGATCTGGGCGCCGAGGCTCCGGGCCACCTCGGCCGCGGCCAGCAGCTTGTCGTACGTGAACTCCGGGTCGTGCGCGAGGATCTCCCGCGGGGTACCGCCGACGGTGATGAGCCATCCCTCCGCCTCCGCGCCGGTCGGTGAGGTGATGCCGGTGACGTGGCTGTACACGATGGGCGGGAGATAGGCCATCGCCTTCTCCACGGCATCCATGACGGGCGCGGGCGACAGCCTGACGACCGTCCCGAGCGGTTCGACCTTGCGGAAGAACGTCTGCGAGAGCGGATGGATGACGAAGGCGAACCTGCTCTTGCGTCGCGGGCCGTTGGGCTGGAGGAGGCGTGGCTCCAGCCCTGCCTCGACGATCATCTCGAGAAGGTCGTCCTCGCTCAGGCGCTCCGGTGCTCCGCCCGGCGCACTGACCGCTGCCCGCATCATCGCCTCGAGACTGGCCACGTCGACGGTCAGCCGGAAGGGCTGGGGGGTGCTGTCGAGCACGAGGTCGACATCGCGGGCGGCCAGCTCGGCAAGCTGCTCGTCGGTGACCGAGGAGGTGATCACGGTCTTGCCGTGCAGGTCCTCGAAGCCCTGCGCCACGAGCTCGTGGTAGGCCGCGACCACGACGTCGCAGTCCTTGTCGCGGTGGTCGACCCACGAGCGGTTCACGAGGTCGGCCGGGACGAGCACCTCGTCGCGCAGGGCGGTCCGCACCTGGCGCAGCGGCCAGGTGGCGACCCGCGCCGAGCGCGCGAGCAGCGACCTCGCGCCGAGCATCCGGGTGAGCCCGGCAGCGCCAGCCGGGTTCTCGACGTGGAGGTTGTCGGTGTACTCCCTCAGCACCCGCACCGCCCGGGCGTGGTCACCGCCGAGCACCACCGTCCGCGCGTTGGTGAAGTAGCCCGGCATCTCGAACTGCACCCGACGCACCGCCCACTCCTGCAGCACCTCACGCAGCCGGTGACCATCGGTGGTGGGACGGTCGGGTGCCGTGGCGGCGAGCAGCGCGGAGATCGCCTCGGCGGCCTCACCGTCGAACAGCCCGGCGGCGATGGCCTCGGCCGCCCCGTTGACCGCCACCGCGTCAGCCAGGGCCGACCAGCGACGCACCAGGGTCTCGGCGGTGCGCAGGTCGCCGTTGGTGCCCAGCCGGATCAGGCGGTACGACCGGCCCAGGAACTCGACCGTCACGTCGTGGTCGCGGGCGGCCGACCCGAGGCTGACCTCGACGACCAGGAGCGGTGGGGCGGCGGCCCTCTTCCGCGAGACGGCCGCCCGCGTGCGTCCGGGGCCGCCCGAGGCGCTCCTCCTGCGCGACGTCATGTCATCGCCTTCGCGTCGTACTCGGGATGCTCGCTCATGAAGTCGAGCAGCCTGTGGGCGTAGCTCTCGAACGGCGGGCAGGCCAGGCCGGATGCCGCGAGGTCGCGTGTCGTGTTGTCGGTGGCGTACGTGGTCGGCGAGGCGAAGTAGTCGAGCGCCTCGGCCGGCAGACCCAGCAGCTGCTCGACCCCGGGAACGTGGTCGACGATCGCGTGGACCGGCCGAAGCGGCAGGGGAACCCACACCGGCCGGGTGCCCAGATGGTGGGCGAAGGTGCTGACCACGGTGGCGACCGTCGGGGGGTCGGGGTCGACGAGCGCGTAGGTTCGGCCCTCGGACTCCTCCAGCACGGACAGCTCGTCCATCGCGTCGACGACGAAGTCGCGCGGCACCAGGCAGACCCTCACCCGCTCGGTGTCGCCGAGCGCGGGGACGAGGGAGACTGCGGTCTGCCGCGCCAGGAACGAGGCGAGGAAGTAGGGGCCGTCGTACTTCTGCGTCGCGCCGGTCGCCGAGTCACCCACCACGATGCCTGGGCGGTAGACCGTCGCCGGCAGCCCGTCCGCCATGGCGGCTCGAACGCGGACCTCGGCCTCGTACTTCGTCTGCTCGTAGTGGTTCCGGAACGTCTGGCCCTCGTCGAGTGCGCATTCAGCGAAGTGCCCCTCGTAGCGGCCGCTGACGTAGCAGGTGCTCACGTACTGGAGCCGGCGGAGGCCGGACTGCTCGCGCGAGAAGGCGAGCACGTTCTCGGTCCCGTCGACGTTGACCCGTCGCGCGACCTCGGGTGCCACCGCGAGGTCGTACACGGCCGCGAGGTGCCACACCTCCTCCACGTCGATGATCTGCTCCCGGTCCTCGGGGGCCAGGCCGAGGCCGGGCGCGGTGATGTCGCCGACGACGAGGCGGATCCGCCCCGTGGTGACGGGGTCGGTGACCTCGAGCTCCTTCACCCTCGAGCGGGCCAGGACGGCGTGCTGCGGCTGCACGAGGCAGACGGCCGTGGTGCCGCGGCGGCGGGCCAGCAGCCGGGGAAGGAGGGCCGAGCCGAGGAACCCCGGAAAGCCGGTCATCAGGAGCGTCGCCACGCGAATCGCCTTCTCCACACGGCGCCCGGTGGCGGTTCGGGGGGTTCCGGCCGCGGCGCCGGACGACCTGTGACAACTCTAGTGACCGTCGGTGCGGTTCCCTCGTCGGGGTTGCCGAGAACACATCGGCGCACCCTGGATGCCGGTGAGGCACCGCTCGAGCAGCTCGACCGCAGGCCCTGCCTGGGTCTCCGGAAGGCCCGCGTAGCAGAGGACGAGCCCGCTGACGGCCGACTCGATGGCGTACGCGGACAGGGGGGCGGCCCTCAGCCCGCGGTCCGCGAGCCGCCCGACGAGGTCGAGGTCGTCCACGTCGTCGGGCAGGCGGAGCACCACGTGCAGGCCGGCATCCACTCCTTCGAGCACCACGTCGGGGAGGTGGTGCGCGACCGCTGCCACGAGGGCGGCGCGGCGAGCGGCATACGTGCGGCTGACTCTCGCGTGGTGCGTCGAGAGGGCACCCGACGTGATCAGCTCGGCCATCGCCAGGCCGGTGGCCTCGTTGACGACCAACCCGCGTGACTCGAGCTCGAGCCGCAGGGGCTCCCGCAGCCGGCGTGGGGGTGCGACCCACGCCAGGCGCAGGGAGGGTGCCACCAGCTTGGATGCCGTGCCGATGTACACCACGTGCTCCCGGGCACCGGAGAGCGACTGCAGGGCGGGCAGCGGCGAGACGTCGTAGCGGAACTCTCCGTCGTAGTCGTCCTCCAGCACGAGCCCACCGGTGTCACGGGCCCACTCCAGCAGCTGCACGCGCCGGGTCACCGGCATCCGCGCTCCCAGCGGGTACTGGTGGGACGGCGTGACGTAGGCCGCCACGGCCTCGGCGGGCAGGGAGGACGGGTCCAGCCCGTCGCCGTCGACCGGGACCGCCGCGATGCGCACCCCCTCGGCGGCGAAGGCGGTCGAGGCCTCGATGTAGCCGGGGTCCTCGAGGGCCACGATGGCTCCGACCAGGCCGAGCGGCCCAGGGAGTGCGCGCAGGGACGCACCCACCCCGGGGACCACGAGGAGGTCCTGGGGTGCCACGGCGACCCCTCGGCTCCGACGGAGGTGCTCGGCCAGGGCCGCGCGCAGCCGGGTGTGCGGCGGCCCCGCGCTCGCGTCCCGGCCCGGGACGACAGAACCGGCTGCCCGCCACGCCCGCCGCCAGGCCACGGGGTCGACGAGGCTCGTGTCCGGGCGCCCGGGGCGGAGCTCCCAGCGCGGCTGCCGGGACGGTCGGCCGGGACTCGAGCCGTCGACCTCCTCGGTCGGGTGCACGCGCGTGCCGGCCCCCGCCGCGGCGGCTCGGTCGGCCCCCGGTGCGACGACGGCTCCCGATCCTGGTCGGCTCGTGACGAACCCGGCCGCCGCCAGCTCGTCGTAGGCCGCGACGACGGGGCCGCGTGAGGTCCGCAGCGCCGCGGCGAGCGCTCTGGTCGACGGCAGGGTGTCGCCGGGGCGGAGCCGTCCGGTGCGCATCTCGGTGACGAGGGCGTCGGCGATGCGGTGCCGCAGTGGAGCGGGTCCGTCGCCGAGGTGGAGGGCTACCTCCACGGGACGGGCGGTGCGAGGCACTGCGTCAGGATACTGGTCCTCCCCTTCAGGCAGGAAGCGGACCTTCCCAAGGGCCACTTCTCGAGGGTTGACTGGGCCGTCGGTGGCCCGCGTGATCGGCCGCCGGTTCCGCCGACGTTGCGGACCGTCCCGCAGCGTCGTGTCGGTGTGGCAGGAGAGGATGTGCTGGTGAGCGGCTTGGAGATGCGCCCGGGGTGCGAGTGCTGCGACGTCGACCTCCCGGCCGACGAGGTGGGCGCCGTCGTGTGCTCGTTCGAGTGCACCTTCTGCGCGGGGTGCGCCGAGCACCTCGACCGGGCCTGTCCCACCTGCGGAGGCGCGCTCATGCCCCGACCGACCCGCGTCGGGGAGGCCCTGCTCCGCCACCCGGCGAGCGCCCAGCGCACCACCTCGCCGGAGCCCTGCCCCGGCCGCGGGTACGCCGGACGCACCGGTCCGGAGCAGCGGCTCGGTCGCCATGCCGAGCGGGCACGCGGGGAGCGGGCCGAGCTCGACGCCCTGCTCGACGAGGTGCTGTCCGGCACGCTGTCCACGGTCGTCGACGCGCGCCCGTGGGTCGTGCCGATGCTCTTCGCCCGCGACGGAGACCGGGTCCTCCTCCACGGCTCGACCGGCGCGGGCGCCCTGCGTCAGGTGGCGGCCGGGGCACCGGCCGTGCTGAGCGTCACCGTCGTCGACGGCCTTGTCGTCGCGCACTCCACCTTCGACTCCTCGGCCAACTACCGGTCCGCGGTCGTCCACGGCGAGCTCACCCCCCTCGAGGGCGAGGACCGCACGGCGGCCCTGACCCGCATCTCCGAGCGGCTCATCCCCGGGCGCACCTCCGAGGTGCAGCCGATGACCCGCCGTGAGGAGGCCGCCACCCTGGCGATGGCGCTGCCCATCACCGCGGGCCGCTGGCTGCTCAAGGCCAGGTCGGGCGGGCCGTCCGCCCCCGAGGAGGGGACGGATGCGTGGTGCGGCGTGGTGCCGCTGCGCGTGCTCGCCGGCGCCCCCGAGCCCGCGCCGTGGACGGTCGCCGCCGGCACTCCGGTGCCGGCCTCCGTGACGGCCTTCGTCGAGCGGATGAACCGGTGACCCCGCTCCCGGAGCAGGAGGCGGTGGCGCGGCCAGGCGTCGCGCCGGTGCGCGCCACCGGCCTGGGATCCTGGCCGGGCACCTCCGTGCGCGAGGCGGTTCGAACGGTGCGCGACCTCCTCGTCGACGGCGAAGGTGTCGGCCTGCCGTTCCTGCCCGAGACGCCCGGCCGCGGCCCGGGGGCCGACATCATCGGCCGCGCCGCCGGCCTCCTCGTCGACCTGCCGGTCGACCTCCAGCCGAGCGGCTGGCGCCTCGTCGACCGACCGGGGCGCGATGCCGGGCGCACGGCATCCCTGCACCGTGAGGACCTCGACGAGCTCGCGGAGGCCTACGACGGCTACGTCGGGGACCTCAAGATCCAGGTTGCGGGGCCGTGGACGCTTGCGGCGTCCCTCCAGCTCACCCGGGGTGAGCGGGCCGTCGCGGATGCCGGCGCGGTGGCCGACCTCACCGCCTCGCTCGGCGACGGCATCCGTGCTCGGGTCGCCGACGTGCGACGCCACGTCCCGGGAGCCGAGGTCGTGCTACAGATCGACGAGCCGTCCGTGCCGGCGGTTCTCGAGGGGTCGCTGCCAACGGCCTCGGGCTACGGCCGGCTCCGGGCGGTCGACCCGGTGGTGGTGGCGCGAGCGATCGAGGTGGTGCTGGCGGTGCACGACGGCCCGACCGTGCTGCACTGCTGCCACGAGTCCGCTCCGGTGCCGCTCCTCCGGGCGACCGGCGCGGGGTCGCTCTCGCTCGACCTCACCCGTGCGACACCGGCGCGGTGGGAGTCCGTCGCGGCGACCCTGGAGGCAGGGACCCGGCTGTACGCCGGGTGCCTGCCCACCGACGGGTCCGGCACCGACAGGGCGGCGCGGACCCTGGTGCTGGAGGGCTTCGAGCGGGCCGGTCTGGCGGTCGAGGCACTGCGGGGCGTGGTCGTGTCACCCGCCTGCGGCCTCGCCGGGCTCACACCCGAGGGGGCCCGCGACGTTGTCCGGGTGGCGCTCGACACCGCGCGCCGGCTCGGTGAGGAGGTGGAGTCGTGACGCACCAGCCGCGGATCCCCTGGCAGGTGAAGTACCTCGCGCTCGTGCTCATCTGGGGCTCCAGCTTCCTCCTCATGAAGGTGGGCCTGGAGTCGCTCTCGGCCGTGCAGATCTCGGCGCTGCGCATCGTGTCCGGCGCCGCAGTTCTCGGTGCCCTGCTCCTCGTGGGCGGGGGCCGGCTGCCGACGGGCCGTCGGGTGTGGGGCCACCTGCTCGTCTGCGGGTTCTTCCTCGCCACACTCCCGTTCACGCTGTTCGCGCTGTCGGAGACCCGGATCAGCTCGGCCCTCGCCGGGATCGGCAACGCCGCCACGCCGATCGCAACGGTGCTCGCCACGCTGGCGATCCTGCCGGGCGAGCGTGCGACCGGTCGGCGCCTCGTGGCGGTGGGGGTCGGTTTCGTCGGCGTCGTCACGATCATGCAGCCGTGGACGGCCATCGACCGGCCGGACCTCGTCGGCTTCTCGATGGCCCTCCTGGGCGGGGCGAGCTACGGCGTCGGGTGGACCTACAACCGACGCTTCCTGAGCACCGTCGACCTCGGCGGCCTCTCGCAGCCGGCCGCGACGCTCCTCACCGGGCTGGCGCTCATGGTGCCGGTCGTCCTCGTGTGGGCGTCGTTCCAGCCGGACGGACTCGCGGCGATCTGGTCCTACGACGTGCCGACGGGTGCGACGTGGGTCTGGCTCCCCCTGCTGTGCACGCTGGTGCTCGGCCTCGTGGGGACGGGGTTCGCCTACATCCTCCAGTTCGACGTCGTGCGGGGCGCCGGACCGATGATCGGGTCGACCATCACCTACCTCATCCCGGTGGTGTCCGTCGTCCTGGGCGTCCTCGTGCTGGGTGAGCGGCTCGGGCGCTGGCAGGTGGTGGGCTTCGCGATCGTCCTCACGGCGGCGTACGTCATCAACCGGCGGCCCCGGCCCCCTCAGCCGGCCGTCTCGCCGGCCCGTGAGCGGGAGGAGGCCGCGGCGGCGGGCTCCTGACAGCGGGTCCATCGGGTCACCCCAGAATCCCCCGCCTCACTCGACTGGCGTTCGCGGGTGAGGCGGGGGCCTGTCGGGTGGAGACCGGTCCTCGGCGGCGCCGGTTGCCCCTGAGGTCACTCGCCCCTGAGGTCACTCGGCCGGCGCGTGCACCTCTCGGCGCAGGATCTTCCCGGTCGGCCCCTTGGGCAGCTCCGGGACGACCCAGACCGTGCGCGGGTACTTGTACGCGGCGATCCGCTCCTTGGTGAAGTCGATGATGTCCTGCGGTGTGGCGACCGAGCCCTCCCGCAGGGACACCGCGGCACCCACCTGCTCGCCGAGGAGGTCGTCCGGGACGGGGACGACCGCCACCTCGAGGACGTCGGGGTGGGTGTAGATGACCTCCTCGACCTCGCGGGGGTAGACGTTCATCCCACCCCGCAGGATCATGTCCTTCTTGCGGTCGACGATGGTGAAGTAGCCCTCGGCGTCCATCGTGGCGAGGTCGCCGGTGCGGAACCACCCGTCCGGGATCGCCTCGGCCGTCGCCTCGGGGTTGTTCCAGTAGCCCTTCATGACGTTGTCGCCCCGGATGGCGATCTCGCCCACCTCGCCGACCGGCACCTCGCGTCCCTCGAGGTCCACGCACCGCATCTCGCAGCCGGGGATCGCGATGCCGATGGTGCCGGGCTTGCGCTCCCTGTCGGGCATGTTGAACGACGCGACGGGGGAGGTCTCCGAGAGCCCGTACCCCTCGAGGATGACGCAGCCGAACTTGTCCTCGAAGGAGCGCATGACCTCGAGCGGCATCGCCGAGCCGCCGGAGGCGCACGTGCGCAGGGAGGAGGCGTCCATCCCCTCGGACTGCGGGTGGTTGAGGATCGCGGCGTACATCGTCGGCACGCCCTGCATGATGGTGACCCGCTCCTTCTCGATGACCTCGATCGCCGCGGCGGGGTCGAAACGGGGGATGAGGGCGAGCTTGGCCCCCGCGATGGTCGCCGCGTTGAGGCCCACGACGAGGCCGAAGACGTGGAAGAGCGGCAGGCACCCCATGACGACGTCGTCGGGTGTCATCTCCTGGATGACCGAGGCCGAGCGCTGTGCGTTGAGGTGCACGTTGCGGTGGGTGAGCTCCGCGCCCTTGGGGCGCCCGGTGGTGCCGGAGGTGTACAGGATGATCGCGGTGTCGTCGTCATCGCGTGGGGTGGGCTCGGTGATCGGGTCGCCCGGCTCGAGCGCTCCCTCGACCGGGCCGAGGGGGCCGCACTCGACGACTCGGGTGCCCGAGCCGGCGGCGCCCTTCGTCGCCTCCGCGACGAAGTCGGGCCACACGAAGGCCACCTTCGCTCCGGAGTTCGTGAAGAAGAAGTCGATCTCGCCGGCCTTGAGCAGGGGGTTCATCGGGACGACGATGCCGCCCGCGAGCAGGGTGCCCCAGTAGACGACGGGGAAGGCGGGCACGTTGGGGAGGATGATCGCCACCCGGTCCCCGGGCTGGATGCCGCTCGCGCGCAGCGAGCCGGCCACCTTCGCCGCCATCGCGTGCAGCTGGCCATAGGTGACCCCCTGGCCGCTGACCCGCAGCGCGTCCTGATCCGGGTGGTTTGCGGCGGTCGTCGTCAGGTTGGTGGCGAGGTTGGTCATCTGTGCGTCCTTTGTCGTTCGGCGTCGGTGCGGCCGTCCTCATCCTTGCCCTGATGTCGGGCGCGCGCCACGAGAGCGGCTCTCGCGTGCAGTATGGGGTTGTTGATGGTGTACCGGCACCCCCGCGAGTGAGAGCCGGTACTCCGGACACCGTCAGCCTGGTGGCTTGGCGCGGGTGCCTAGACAGAGTCCGGAGCGTCCACGTGTTCGAACCACCATGCACCGACCTGCTGGTGGCGGAAGAAGATGTGCCCTTCGGGGGTCACCAGAGCCGACCTGGCTTGCGCCAGCGGCCAGGTGTCGTTCGCGCGAGGGTCGTCCAAGACTGCGCTGCAGTCCCAGTCGAACTGCTCGGTGAGGTGCTCCACGTGTCCGTCGAACGGGATTGACACGAACTCTTGTCCCTGGACGAGGAGATGCAGTCGAGCGGTCGCAGCCATGCCTGAGTGTTCCAGACGTTCGATCTCGAGTGAACGTGCGACGGTGAGGGTGCGGGCGAGTGCTGTCGTGTGGTGCTGCTGCTGCCAGGAGATCTCCCGGCGCTGTGGCGCAGGGCCGCCCGAGGCCACGGTGTGATGCGCGGGCGAGGTGCTCAGCCGAGTAGCTCGTTGGGGGTGGGCGGGATCTCGTCGTAGACGGTGTGGCCGTCGGGTGCGAGGAGGCGTAGCCGGAAGATGGTGCCGGGCGGGTCCTCGGCGCTGGTCAGGACGGCGAGGCCGTTGTGAATGGTGGCGGTGTCACGCACCTGCCCGTCGATGGTGACCAGGATGGCGGTCGCCGCGTCCGGACCGAGTGCGATGAACCTGGGCCGCCCGGCGGCCGGTGAGGGCAGCAGGGCATGGGTGTGGTCGTCGGCCGGGACCGCGGTCAGGTGTTCGAGGTAGGCCAGGGCGAAGTTCTGGGTGGTACTGGACAGGCGGGTGGTGCGCACCCACCCGCCGTCGGCGGTGACGGTGGTGACGACGGTGAGCTGCACCGGCCCGGGGTCCGCACCGATGCGGCCGGGGTCGATGTCGGTGAAGTCGACGACGGACTCCAATGCGGTGGGGGTTCTGAAGGTGTCGGCGGGGTGGCCGGTGACGGCTGCGAGCAGCGTGCGTTGGGCTGCGGCCAGCTCGGCGGCGGGCCCGTGCGCGGGGAGTTGCGAACGGTCCGGGCCGATGCCGGCGGCTGGACCCTGGTAGTTCTCGACGGCCAGGTGGGGGGTGTAGGCGTCGGACTGGACCGGGTAGGAGGCGATCCCGTCGGTCAGGGGGAGTTCGCGGACGACGGGAAGGATGCTGCCGTCGGGTTGGGGCACGGAGCCGACGATGAGCGAGGCGCTGGTGATGTCTGGCCGGGTCATCACCAGGACGACCGGGGGTGCGCCGACGGCGTGCTGGTCGATGCTCAGGGCCACGACGTCCTGGGTCCGGGCGGTGTCATCACCCTCGATCGGGCTGGCGACAAGAGCGCCAGGGCCGCGGCTGGCGGGTGCGGCCCACAGGCGCAGGCGCAGCTGCCCGGCGTCCGGGCCGCCGGCGGGGTAGGTGGCCGTGTCCTCGGTGAAGCTCATGACCACGGCGATCGTGTCGCCGACCGGGCCGGCGAACAGCAGGCGCGCGCCCGGATCCGCATCGTGGTCGGCGGCGATCATGGTGACGGCCGGGTCTCCGGCCATGGACCCGCGAGGCGTCCACGTGGACAGGGCGGCCCACTGCTGCGCTTCGGCGGGAGGGGTCGGAACCCCGGGCGGGGGAACGTCGGGCCAGGCCAGCGCCGTGGCCGCCGCCGCGACGATCAGACCCGCAGCCGTCAGCGCCAGACGGCGCGGCCGGCGCCGGCGGGCGGCACGGGCGGCGCGGTCGGCGCGGGCGGCATCCACGCGCGCGACCGGGTCGTGGACGGGTGTCGTCTCAGCCAGGTGCTCGAGCGTGTCAGCGAGGGCGGCGGCCAGGGCGCCGGTGAGCTCGTCGGCGCGGTGGCCCACGGCGATGGCGTGCGCTTCGGCCAAGTCACGCTCGAGCTGGGCCAGCCCGGCCTGCACGGTGGCGGTGTCGCTGTCGGAGCATGCGGCAACCAGACCGGGAGGTTCGTCCCACCATCGGCGCGCGGCCAGGGCCGCCCGAGCGGTGGCGGGTGCGGCGGTCAGGACCGTGGTCAGCACCGACCTGGTGAGCGCATCGGGGTCGAGGCCGTCGTCGGGCCCGACTCCCAGGAGGGGAGCGGGAGTGACGGCGAGGTAGGCGGGCGAAGGGCTCGAGGAGGACGACGACGACAGGGCTGCGGTCAGGACGGCGCGACGGGCGGTCGCGGTGGGAGTGCCCGTGCTGGTGATCTCCGACCACTGGTCGGCCAGAGCGGCCAAGGCGGTGGCGGTGATGTGCGCAGCGGCGGTCGGGTGGCCGGTAGTGACCACGGCGACCGCGTGAAGCTCGTACCACCGCGCGGTCACGAAGCCCTCGAACTCCCCAGCGCCGATGCTCACCGGTCAAGTATCGCGGTGCGGACCCGCTACCAACATCGCCTGTACGTCTCGGCGGAGTGAGCGAGGCTCGCCCGGCCACCTCCCACCAACAGGTGGATTCGCGGCGAAGTGACGCCGCTGGATCAGCGGTGACAGCCAACCCTCGTACACGGCCACGGAGACTCTCCCGGCGTAGATCCGGTGGACCTCCGCTGCACGTTCATGACGCGGAGGACGAAGTGGTGATCGTTCTCGAGGGTCAGTGGACTACCAGGTCGGTGTGGAGCGAGGGGTCATCGCTTGCTTGCGGGCTCCTGTGGTTCCCCAGACGGGTGCCGCACGCCGTCGCGAACCTGACGGACGAGCCGTGCCGATGTGTCACCGTCGCGACACCGAGTGGCATCGAAGACTTCGTCCGGGCACAGCGCGACGACCTGCAGTCCCTTCCTGACAGCGCTCCTCCCGATCCTGTGGCCCTTGGGGCGGTGGCGGGTGCGGATGCGCGAAGGGTTGTCGGACCGACTCCAACCCGACCCGCGTAGCGGCGAAGAGACGCCCGCGGAGGACGGTCCGGGCTCCGCTTCTCTGGGACGCTGGTCGTGTGACTGGAGCAGAGCGTGATCGGGACACCGAGGGTCGTGCTCGTCAGGCAAGGCCTCGAGATGCGTTGGGCCGGCCACTGCCCTATGGCGCTGAGGGTGTCGAGCCGGTGTCGGAGGAACCTCTGTCACCGCAAGAGGCGCTCAGGACGGCTAGAGAACTCATCGACGCCGGCCGCCCATTCGCAGCCCACGAGGTCCTCGAAGCGCGTTGGAAGGCCGGACCGACAGAGGAGGCGGACTTGTGGCAGGGACTTGCGCAGGTCTGCGTCGCTCTCACACATGCTGCCCGCGGGAACCAGGTCGGGGCGGAGCGACTCTTCGAACGGGCGGGGGACAGACTGGCCGCGTTTGCGTCGACGGGACGCGGGGCCTACGGCGTCGACGTGACCGAAGCGGCGGATCAGGCACGAAGGCACATCGGCACGTTCTGACGGCTCACGATTCCAGCTCGGTTCTGTGGGTCCGCGGTCGGCCATGGAAACCGCCAGACAGACGACCTGTCCATTGCAATGGTCGGCAGTGGCGGCGACATGACGCGCGTCGGCGTGCGAGACACCGGTAGCCCGAGCACGCAATCACGTGGATATCGTGCCGAGCTCCAGGCTCGCTACAGCGGCCTGGCGGTGAACCTGCCGCCGTCTTCGACGACCAGCACACCGGCCCCCTTGCCGAGCGGCTCGACGGTCTGACCTGTCAGACCCGCCACAGCGGCCTCGTTCGTCGGGCTGTGGCCGACGACCAGCGCCCGACCCCCATCGGGAAGTGACTCGACGATCGCGCGCAGCGCCGCCCCCAGGAGGCGTTCCTCATGCTCGACCAGGTCCGGGTCGACCCCTCGGATCTGCTCGACCGAGGCGCCCTTGCCCGCAGCCTTGGCCGCGGCCCGCCATCGATCCTCGACCGTCGATCGCAGCCCCGACACCTCGGAGATCACGATGTCGTCCTGCCCGGCGGCGTGACGCAGGATGGCGACCATCTGGGTGGCCCGAGCCGCGCCCGAGGAGATGAACGCGGCGTACGGCGGCCGCAGTTCCTCGTGGCCGATGGCCTCCGCATCAGCCACACCCTGGGACGTCAGGTCGTCGCCCTCGTTGTCGGTGTGCCGACGGAGCTCCACGAAACGCATCCTTCATCGTCGGCACCAGAGCGGAAGGACGCAAGTGCCCACGTGGGGCAAGCGGGCGCGCGTGCGCCAACCGTGTACGGCGCCAGGCGGCGGACT
The DNA here is from genome assembly GCA_963763015.1 of uncultured Actinomycetota bacterium. Taxonomy (GTDB): domain Bacteria; phylum Actinomycetota; class Actinomycetes; order Actinomycetales; family Dermatophilaceae; genus Fodinibacter. The sequence goes on from CAVXML010000006.1 coordinate 123,842, forward strand.
GACGCGACTCTCAGGTGAGAGGGCGCACTCGTCAGCGTGCGGTGGCGGAACCCACCGAGGGTCGGGTCAGAGCGGGGTGTCCTCCAGCCGCCGTTTGAGGCTTTCCAGCGTGGCGGGAAGGTCCTTGCGGGCGCTCTTTCGGGCGAGCGGGGCGATCAGCCGGCCCACGCCGTGCCCTTCGAAGGCGATGCCGTATCTCAGCTGGGTGCCTACCCCGTGAGTGCCGGGGCTCACGTCCATCGTGACGTGGGCACGCACCGGGCCGCCGAGGCCGCGCACCCCGTAGCGCTGGTCCGGGCGGTACTCGCTGACCTCCCACCTGAACGGGCGGTCAGATCCCATCACGTGCCGGACCTCCCGTCCGTGGGTTCCGACTCCGACGGCTGCCGGCTCGTCGAATGCGGCGGACCGGACGTCGGGCTGCCACTCGGGGATGCGTGCCGGGTCGGCGATGTACTCGAACACCTCGTGTGGGCTCCTCGCGATCTCCACCGTCCCGTTGATGCTCTTGTCCTTCGTGTCCGACATGGCGTGCTCCTGGGGCCGTGGCGTCGTGACGCCTGATATTGATGCCAGTAGCATTCTCTCCAATGGTGGAGAACGCAAGACCTCGACGTCGCTATGACGCCACGCTTCGCACGGAGCGGGCAGCGCGCACCCGGGAACGGATCCTCAGGACCGCTCACCGCGTGTTCCTCGAGCGCGGATATGCCGGCGCCACCATCCCGAGCATCGCCAACCGGGCGGGCGTCGCTGTCGAGACGGTCTACCGTGCCGCGCCCGGGAAGGCGGGGCTCCTTGCCGCCGTCGTCGATGCCGCACTGGCCGGTGGAAGCGAGAACGCCGCACTGGCGGTCGAGGCACGGCCCGCCATCCGTCGGGTGGTCGAGGAGGAGGACCCCGCCCGCAAGCTCGAGCTGTACGCCGCCACCCAGCCCGGCGTGTACGGGCGAGCCGCGGGGATCCTGCGCGTCCTCGACGAGGCCGCGTCGAGCAACCCCGAGCTCGCCGACGTGCGAGAAGGCTATGCGGAACGCCGACTGGCGGGCATGCGGCAGCTGAGCTCCCAACTGGCCGAGAGGGGAGCGCTGCGCGCCGGCCTGTCGCCCGAGCGTGCCGCCGACATCCTGGTGACTGTGTGTGCTCGGGCCAACTACGACAGCCTGGTGACCGAGCGAGGCTGGTCACCAACGGCCTACCGGAACTGGGTGGCGGACACCCTGGTACGCACCCTCCTGGATCCCTGAGCTCGCGGTCCTTCTTCCCTCCGATCCGGACGCCCCGAATCACTGCCTAGCTGGGGGACAACCAAGCAGATGCCGTGCGATTCCTGCTGCATGCCATGGGGCTCGCACGCGGCCAAGAGTCGCAGCACCATGCGCGTCGTACCAACCGGGTGCTGACCCACGGTGCCCGAACGGATCGTCGACGGTGGCCTGCCGCTCGCCGTTCGGTTTCCAGTTCTCCGCTTCTGACGTCCCGAGGTGCACCATGGGCCAACGCCTGCCGCATGCCGACTGCGCGGCCCGGCCCGGAAGGACATCATGACGACGCACCGCGACAGTCCGCACGATGCCATGACGAGTAAGCGCGGGGCTGGTGGTGTGGTGGTGACAGCGGCCGGCCCGACCATGCGCACGCTGTTGCACCAGTTCGCCGTTCCCACCTTCTTGGCCTTCGCGGACCGGTGGGGGTACCAGGTCCGAGCCGTCGACCTCGCTCACGACGGGACCGCAGCCGACGCGGGCGCCAAACACGCCAAGTGGGCCAAGGTCGACCTGATGCGCCAGGCCTTGTCAGGGTTCCCACTCGCGCTGTGGCTCGACGCAGACGTCCTGCTGATGCGCACAGACGAGGACATCGCAGAGCACCTCCACCCCGACCACTTCCAAGCCCTGGCGCTGGAACAGGTGCCGTTCGAGCACAGGATCAACCCGAACACCGGAGTGTGGCTGATGCGCTCCTGCCCGCAAGCCTTCGCGTTCCTCGACGCGGTCGAAGCCGCCGGACAACAACCCGGGCCCTGGGCCGACCAAGGCGCAGTCCTGGCCGCCCTGGGCTGGAACCGAGGAGACGCGCAGTACCGTTGGGCCCGTCCCGGCACCGGTACCGCCTTCCTGACTGGCACGAGCTGGCTGCCGCCGGGCTGGAACCAGCCATACCTGCAGGGGCGCACCGCCCACACCTGCTACAACTCCACCCCGCAGTCCTACGCCACCCGGCCCACGGTCCCGAACCCACATGCGCTGCACTTCATGGGGATGACCCCGCAGGCGCGGTCCGAACACATGGGCAGGTGCGCCGCGAAGGTGTCCTAGCGGTAACCGCCGCAGTCGAACCACAGGAGCCGGCGATGCGCCCATCCCTGCGGGGACGTGGTGAGTCTCCCAGGCCACCGCACGCGGCGACCTGCCATGCAACCGCACCCCTGGCCGCCACCGCGTCAGGCGTTCGAACATCCAACGCCGGACCCAGGCCCGGCATTCGCGGTGTCGAGACGCGGGTTTGGACACTCCCGTGCAGTGATACCAGTTTGGTACCACCAGGCATGGCTATGACGCTTCGGCTGACCGATGAGGACGAGCAGGCTCTCGCGCTGCTCGCAGAGGCTCAGGGCATCACCGACCAGCGGATCGAGCCCGTTTCGCTCGCACCAGGCGAACCACTCCCTCAACTGGAAGGCGTACAGGTCGTTGGTCCGCGCGGAGTAGCGGGCTAGGAAGGAGACCGCGGCGAGCTGGGCGGTCGACATGGTGGCCGGCTGGAACGGCAGGAGCGTGTCGGAGTAGACATCGGGTCACCTCGTGCGGCGACCCACTCTCAGGCCCGCGCCACGCCCGCCGCCACCGCTGCCAGGCAGTCGGACCACCCGACGGTAGACCTGAGTCAGGCTCGCGATAGCCCCCGAGGCGGCGCGGCGACGCGCCTCGGACCGGCCCGCCACGTGGATGCGCGGACGCCTCAGGGAACGAGGAGGTTACCGCTGACGCCGAGGCCCATTCCTATGGGTCCGGAGTCCCCGCTCGAAATGACGCGCCCGCCCTCACCATTTCCTCAGCATGTCACTTGGACGAGTTCTGGGTCCGACCATCCGAGTGCTCCGGGGCAGACGAATGGCCGGCCAGGCAAGCCCAGCAACGCCAAGCAGCGCGGGGGTACCCGGCGCTGAGACGCACCTGACCATGTGGAACGAAGGGCGTCGGAGGGCAGGTGTCATAGGTCCTTGACCGCGCGGATCGCCGCGACCGCCCGCGGGAATCCGATGTAGGGGAAGCAGTGGACCAGGGCGGCGACCACCTCGGTCTTGGTGTTGCCCGTTTGGATGCAGGCGCGGCCGTGAGGTCCGAGTTGGGCGGCCGTGTCGCCGATGCTGGCCAGCGCGCAGAGCACCAGCAGTTCGCGTTGGGCCAGGGTGAGTCCGTCTCGGGTGTAGAAGTCGCCGAAGCAGAACTCGGTGAGGAAGCGGGGAAGTGCGGTGTTGAAGGGTTCGGGCAGGTCGGCCAGGTCGTCCTTGATCTCGTTGCCGTACAGGGGTGCTTGGACGGCGTGGCCCTTGTTGTACCGCTCGGTGTCGGTGACGGTGCCTTGCTCCGGCAGGGGTAGCGGGATTCCTCTGGCCTGGAACACCTCGTTGATCGTCGCGACCGCGTTGAGCGTGCGCGGGAAGCCGATGAACGGTGCGAGCTGGTAGATGGCTTCACGGATGGCGACGGGCTCGATGCCGACGTTGAGCGCGGCGCCCGTGTGCGACCTCAGCTGCGGCAGGGTCTGCAGGCAGGCCAGCACGGTGACGGTGATGAGCTCACGGGTTTGGTCGTCCAGAGCGCCGGTGTCGAAGACGTCTCCGAAGATGAACCCGCGCAGGATGCGCATAAGCTCCGGATCGTTGTCGTGCGCGGCCACGTCGCGCGGTCCGAACAGGCGCTCGTACGTCGCCTCGGCCTGCGCCTGACGTTCGGAGACATCAGAGCCTTGGAAGTCGTCAGCCATGGGGGCACTGTTGCTTTCGTCCTCAGCGCCGTCAAGTTCGGCCGGACCCGCATGGGCCCCCTCCAGCGCCTCCCGGTCCGGGCTCTGCGAGAGGCTAGCGTTGAGCCCCAGTGATGGGGAGATTCGGAGGGCGACCATGGACAGGGACCAGATCTTTGCGGAGCTGGGTCGGGTACGCGACGACTACCGCGAACTGCTGGACACCGCGACCGTTGCCGAGCTCCGCAAACCCACCGACGGCACCAAGTGGAACAACGAACAGCTGCTCTTCCACATGCTCTTCGGCTATCTCCTGGTGCGGAACCTGCGGCTGCTCGTGTGGAGCTTCTCGCACGTCCCGGATGCTGCGTCGCGGCGGTTCGCCGCGCTTCTCGACCGGGGCACCCGCCCGTTCCACGTCATCAACTACGTCGGCTCACTGTTCGGTGCCCGCGTGATGGGCTATGCACGGATGGAGCGGCTGATGGACCGTTCAACCAGCCGGCTCCAGAACTCCGTGCGAACCCAGTCGGAGCGGACCCTGGGTCTGGGCATGCACTTCCCGGAGGGATGGGACCCATACTTCAACGACTACATGACGCTGCTTGAGATCTACCACTACCCGACCCAGCACTATGACCACCACAGGCGCCAGCTAACCCTCGCGATCGCCGGGAGGCAGTAACACAAACTGCATCGAACGAGCCCCAATACCCAGCCTCAGGCGAGGTTCTCGCGGCGCGGTGACGCGGGTGATGCTCGCGGCTCGGTGTGCCAAGAGCGATCTCTGCCGTGTCAGCACCGTGCTCGTTACCGGCGAGAGATTCGTGCCGGGAGGACCGAGGTGACCGGAGTCGAGCTGACCACGCTCTCGCTGGTTTCAAGGCAATGGATCTCCCGCCGACCATGGTTCTTCTCCAAGCGCCCGCATTGGGACAGCATGTGTGGGTTCGCGATTGGGCGAGGGATCTGGCAGCGCGCGGGGGAAGGCGCTCTGGCGCAGCTGGGGAACGGGCGCGGGATGGTGGGCCCAGCGGCTTCCAACAACGAGCGGCTAAGCCTTGCTCCCCGCGTGGCCCGTCGTGGCAGGGACGCGGGGTTCGGGGTACGGACCTCGTGTCCACGTCCTGGACCCTCGACGTGCGACCGGCCGCCCCCAGTTGTACCGTTACAACGTGGGGCACTGACAACGTTGTCATTTCGGAGGTCCATCATGGTCATCAGCACCCGTCCACCCACGCGCCGGTGGCGCGCTGTCGCCTTGTTGGTCGTGGCGTTTCTCGCCACCCTCGGCGCGGCGCCGGCCTTGGCGGACACGCCGCAGTACCGCCCGGCCTACCACTTCAGTCCCGCGAAGAACTGGATGAACGACCCCAATGGGCTCGTCTTCCACAAGGGCGTCTACCACCTCTTCTTCCAGTACAACCCGCTGGGCAACGTGTGGGGCAACATGTCCTGGGGCCACGCGACGAGCACCGACCTGGTCCACTGGGACGAGCAACCTGTCGCCATCCCGTTCGATGCGAACGAGGGGGTGTTCTCCGGGTCGGTCGTCGTCGACAAGGCGAACAGCTCCGGCTTCGGCACGGCGCAGAACCCTCCTCTCGTGGCGATGTACACCAGCGCCTACACGGCCGCCAGCGGCCGCGAGGGCATTCAGGCCCAGTCGCTGGCGTACTCCACCGACGATGGTCAGACGTGGACCAAGTACTCGGGCAACCCCGTCATCGACATAGGCTCGCGCGAGTTCCGCGACCCCAAGGTCTTCTGGTACGAGCCCGCCCAGGAGTGGCGGATGGTGGCGGTGATCGCGAACGAGCACAAGGTCCTCATCTGGCGCTCGGCCGATCTCAAGCAGTGGACCCAGCTCTCCGAGTTCGGCCCGCGCAACGCCATCGGCGGCCTCTGGGAGTGCCCGGACCTCTTTCCCCTGGCGGTCGACGGTGATCCGGAGAACGTCAAGTGGGTCATGATCGTCAGCCTCAACCCGGGTGGGATCGCCGGCGGCTCGGGCACCCAGTACTTCGTCGGTGACTTCGACGGCACGACGTTCACGCCGGACGGGCCCGCGAGCTACGAGCCTCCCGACGGGACGCTGCTGCAGGGTTTCGAGAACGGGTATGCCGGGTGGACCCCGACGGGGACCGCTTTCGGGTCTGAGCCGGCATCCGGTTCCCTGCCGGGCCAGCAGCCCGTCACCGGCTACGTGGGCGAGCACCTGGTCAACAGCTTCATCGACTTCGACGCCGCCCAGGGCGAGCTGACCTCGCCGGAGTTCACGATCGACCAGCCGTACCTGAACTTCCTCATCGGCGGTGGCCGCCATCCCGCCATCCCCGGCGCGACCCAGGGTGACCCGGGCGGCGAGGTCTTCACTGACTTCGAGGAGCTCGACCCGGCGACGCACCTGCCCGCCGGGTGGAGCGCCACCGGGGACTTCGTCGGCTACGGCGCGACCAGCTCGAGCCTGCCCTACCACCAGGGTGACAAGGTGCTCGACACGTGCGTCGTGCCCGACAAGTGCGACCCCGCCGTGGGCACCTTCGTGTCGCCGGAGTTCACCGTGACCGAGGACTACGTCAACCTCCTCATCGCAGGAGGCACGCACCCGCTCGGGACAAGCGGCCCGACGGTCGTGGAGCTCGTCTCGGGCGGAGTGGTCGTCGGGTCGGTGACCGGCAACAACTCCGGTGAGATGGACTGGCGCTACATCGACGCCAGGGCGGTGGTGGGCGCGCAGGCCCGGATCGTCGTGCGGGACGACCACAGTGGCGGCGACTGGGGGCACCTCATGGTGGACGACATCCGGTTCTCCGACACCGCTGCCGGCCCGCGCGACACCCAGACGACCGTCAACCTCGTCGTCGGCGGCGAGGTCGTGCGGTCCAGCACGGGATCGGACAGTGAAGCCCTCGACTGGGCCTCGTGGGACCTCAGCGACCTGCAGGGTCAGACAGCGCAGATCACGATTGTCGACCACAGCTCCGGTGGTTGGGGGCACATCCTCGCCGACCAGTTCATGCTCGCGTCGGCGCCGGCCAAGAGCGGGACCGACCGTGCCGCCTGGGTCGACTACGGACGGGACAACTACGCCGGGGTGACCTTCAACGGGCTGCCTGAAGACCAGCGAACCTTCATCGGCTGGATGAACAACTGGCAGTACGCCGGTGACGTGCCCACCGACCCGTGGCGCGGCCAGATGACGATGCCCCGCACGCTGTCCCTCGTCTCGGCCGAGGCGGGACCGCTCCTCCGCCAGATGCCGGTCCCGGGAGTCGACGCGGTGACGGTGAACCGTGACAAGCAGCAGGCCAAGGAGCGTTCAGTCTCGGCCGGTGTGACCCCGACCGGGCTCACCGCGACGGTGGCACGGGTCGAGGTCCGCGTCGCCCTGGGCTCGGCGTCCGAGGCCGGCGTCGTGCTGCGGCGCAGCGCCGATGGCGCGGTGGGCACCACGGTCGGGGTCCGTCGCGACGGCACGCTGGTCGTGGACCGGACGCGCAGCGGCAACGTGGGGTTCAACCCCCTCTTCCCCAGCGTCGAGGAGGCGCCCGTGACGGTGCGCGACGGTGAGGTCACCTTCACCGCATACCTCGACCGCAGCTCGGTCGAGGTGCTCGCCCAGGGCGGTCAGGTCTCCGTCACCGACCTCATCTACCCGCCGGCCGCGGCGACGGGCATCGCCGCCTACGCGGTGGGCGGGACGGCCAAGGCCGTGGACATCAAGGTGACGCCCATCCGCCCCTAACCGGGCCATGGCGGCCGGTGCACCACCAGCAGCTGCACCGGCCGCCGCAGCCCCTGGCGCACACCTTCGCGGCGTTGTGACGCGAGTTGAAGTTCGCGCTCTTCGCGATGCGTGGGTCGTTGGTTGGCAGAGTCTTGGGCTGGGCCGTGTGTACGGGCAAGCCGCCACCGAGACGAGCCAAGCGCCTAGCGAGGGATGACCATGGGGGCTCCAGTCGCCCTTGTCTGAGGACGAGCAACGTGACGGTGGCTTCGCCCATGGTGGGTGGGTGGCTCCCTACAGCGACGACGTCGTCGAGCAGTTCATGCGGGACTCCACTGTCGGAGCTGCTGGGATGCTGCGGGGCCGCCGGTCCTACGACATCCTGCGCACAGCGTGGGCAGACGCCGATGAGACCGAGCCCGCCGTGGCTGCGATGAACCGGATGCCCAAGTACGTGGTGTCGTCGTCGTCGGGGAACCCGGGTTGGTCGAACTCGCCTTGGGTCGAGGGCGACCCAGGTTCGGCTGTCATCAAGCTGAAGCGAGATATCGACGGTGTCCTTGTGGTGTTCGGCTCCACCGTCTTCGTGCGAGGCCTCGCCCGGCTGGACCTGGTCGACGAGTACGGCTGTTGGTGTGTTCCCGGTGTTGTCAGGTGGCGGCAAGCGGATCTTCGACGGCGATGCCGCTCTGCACGCTTCAGTCTGGTCGACACCGTCGTCTCGCCCAGCGGCCTCGACATCCACTCGTTCGTGCGTGACACCGTTACCTGACGGCCGTCGCCTGTCGACGCACGCGGTGTTGTGACACGCCGCGGCAACTGCCTCCCACCCGCGGGGATCGATCCCCTCGTTCCGACGAGGTGCTCGATCGCCGCATCTGTGTAGAACCCCTGGCGCTCAGCGACCGCAGCGGTCGACCCGCTTCCAGGGCCAGTCGGTGGTGAGCCAGCGTGCCACAGCGTCAGCGAGTGGACGGTCGAGGCTTGCCCGGTCGGCCCGCACCCAGGACTGCACCGTGACGTCCCAGTCCTCGGAGGCCGAGGGGTACAGGTAGACGCAGCCGATGACGTCATTGTCGGCCGGCTCGAGGACGGTGAAGGTGAAGCCTGTGCCGCGCGTGAAGTCGTCGGCGTGGCGGCGAAGGTCGGTCAGGTTCCGCTCGAGCGTCATGCCGGTGGGTGGCGGCCAGTTGCCGTCGGGATAGCCCGGTGTGGAACGGATGTGCTCGATGCTCGATATCCAGGCGGCATGATCAGCTTGGTTGTGCTGCGGCCCCAGCGGTTCGAGGCGAAACTGGTCGGTGACGAGCGAGGTCGGCGGATCGAAGCTGGCGGGCATGAATGCATCCGCGGTCATGACCGGCACCGTACCGGGGCGGGCCAGACCCGCGGTACTCGAGTTCTTATCCGCGCCAGCCGGAGCCGGCGCCAGCGAAACCACGTCAGGTCCTACCCGGATCGGACCTGGGCGGTCGAGGCAGCAACGGCGCCCGCCGGCCACTGGCGCAGCGAATTCTCGCGGACGGCGAGCATGTCGTGGACGTCCCGGCGAAGCTGTCAGCGCGGGCACGGTTGCTCGACACCGGGCACAACCGCAAGACCGTTGCCCACGACGCGCACGCCGTCGCCGTGGTCGCGGTCCGCACCACAGGGCCTGCGGGTGCTTGCCTACGACGCCGAGCTCGAGCGACCGGAACCGGTTCGCGTCCTGGACCGGCACCGCACCCATCGAAGCCTCATCCGGGGAGATCGTGCGCCACCGGCTATCCCCGGGTACAGCGCGTCGGAGATCCGCCGCTTCCGGCAGCACATCGCTTCGGCCCTGGTCTTGCCCGCGGCGATGTGGATCATGTGGTTCATCCGCCGGTCACCGGCGGCCGACGCCCTGGCCACCGCAGCCCAGGGCGTCGAGGCGGGCCCGGGAGGGCACCGCGGGGCGTCTCACATATCCAGCGCGGCCGGCTTCCACCCGCACACCGGCACTTCGGATCAGCCACTTCCCGGACCCGCACCAACGACGCTACCCGCGCCGATCACGACACGGAAGACCAGGACGCCCAGCGCCCTCCAGCCCGCGCCTTGACAACAGAAGGGAGCCGCTGAGACGCATTGTGCAGCGTGCCCCAAGGGTTCCAGGTCCCGACGTGCCGCACGAGGGTGGTCAGTCGGGGTGAAGCCTCGCGGTCGCCGTTCCCCTCTCACATGCGGGCGACGGGGTCAGGAGATGGTGGTCAGGCGGGATTCTTGGCGAACACGATGGCGCCGGGGACATCCTCGTCCGGTCTCATGACCAGTTCGGCCTCGATCGTGAACCCCGCTTCCCGCAGCCAGCGGGTGACCTGTTCCGGCCGGCGATAATGACTGTCGACGTTGATCGCTCGCCCGGTGTATCCCTCGGACGTGTGGTGGGTCCCGTCACCGACGTGGAAGCCGACCAGCACCGGACCGCCGCGGCGCAGGACTCGCCGAAACTGACCGAAGACGCCGGGCACGGCATGATCAGGCACGTGGATCACCGACCAGAAGGCAAGGATGCCGGCGACAGACTGGTCGGCTAGATCCAGGTTGGTCATCGTCCCGACCTCGAACCGCAGGTCGGGGTGGTCGCGCCGAGCAAGGGCAACCATGTTGGGGGAGAGGTCGATGCCGAAGGCGTTCACACCGAGGCCATGCAAGTGAGCGGTGACGTGTCCCGGGCCGCATCCGACGTCGGCCACGGGGCCGCCTCCGGCCTCGAGCACCAGCTCGGCGAACAAGCTCAAGCTCGAGCGCAGGTAGGGGTTCTCGTCCAGCAGCCCACGGACCACGTCGGCGTAGCCGGTGGCATCAGCGTCGTAGGAGAGGCGCGTATCGGACAACCAAGGGTCGGCCATCGACCACATGATAGGGACAGGGCGTCGTTGAGTTCGGTAACTTGCACGATCGTCCAAGACCCTCCCGAGAAGCCATCGGACTCCGCCAGACGCACCGATGCCACAAAGCGGGTAGGTGCGCGACAACGCTCCACGGCGCTGCGGTGACCGGCTCGCGGCGCAGGGACGCACGATTACTCTCGTGCTCGTGCCGACACGCGCGCCCTTGAGTGCTGCGCGCCTGGGAAGAACTGGTGCCTGGCCTTCACCAGCGGGACCATGGCTCGTGACCCGCTGGATGGATGCGGGGTTCCCTCTTGCCACTTCGGGAGGTTCCGGAATGCGCAGAACCGGTGTTGCCGTGGCCGCAGCAGCATTGATGCTCGTCGGCGCCTGCGGCGACAACCCATCCGACGAGGTGGACAGCGACACGCCGGATACCAGCAGCCCGGCCCCAGGGTCGCCGTCACCCGCTGAACGACGGAGCGGCACTCTCACGCTGCCCTCAGGTGAGTCCGTCAACTACTGGTGCGCCGGGCAGGGCAGCCCGGGCGTGCTGCTGGAAGCGGGCACCGACTCCGGCGGTACCGATGCTTACCCCGCAGCTCTCGTCGACCCGCTGATCGCGGAGACCACCGTGTGCACCTACGACCGCCTCGGCACCGGCAGGAGCGACCCGCCACCTCGAAGCCGTCGCACGATGAGCGATCTTTGCGCCGTCCAGGACCAGGTAGTGGCCGCACTGCCCCTACCCGCGCCGTACCTGCTCGTCGGCCAGTCGGGTGGCGGCAACCTCAACATCGGCTGCGCGGCCCGACACCCCGAGCGCGTCGCCGCCTTGGTGACCATCGACAGCTACCACGACGATCCCGAAGACCTGCGGGCGGAAGGGTTTGCGTGGACCGACAACCCGGAGTTCGTGGACTACGTCGACTACTCCAAGGAGCTGGACACACTGACCATGCCGATCGGCGACTTCCCCGTCCTGGTGATCAGCGCCACCGACGCCGACCCCGGCGGCGAGAAGAACCAGACCTACTGGCTGCAGCTCTCCCCGCGCTCCCGACAGGTTGCAATCGAGGGCCCACACGACTTGCAGGAGGTCGCCCCCGAGCAGGTCGTCACCGAGATCCTCAAGGAACTCCGCGGCCTCTAGCTATTCGCGCGCGTAGATCCGCCGGAGACCGGGAGCAAGACTCCTAGACCGGCTGGAGGCGTAGAGACGCAGGTTGCAGGGCGACGAGCCCGGGCGAGTGCACCATCAGTATGGACACCTGCTTGGTGTAGCCCGTCGAGCCGAAGACAGACTCGATCTCGTCCATGAAGACCAAGGTCGGAACGCCGAAGCCCCCACGTCACCGCGAACGTTCCCGCGAACGAGCCCACCACGCCGCGGGTTGGGGAACTCCTCGTGTCGCGACTGGTTGGTCAGCACGGCGGGAACATCTGGGTGTCGACGGATGGCGGCGCAAGGCGAGGTGCTCGTCAGCCAGCGACCGACTCGGCTCTGAAGGGCAGCGATCCACGTGCCGTGCTGACGGACCGGAATGTAATGCGCCCCCCACGCGCCCCCCACGCGCCGCCCGCGCCTGCAGCCCTGCCCGCCAAAGCTGGTTGAGGTACTTTCCCGGCGGTCGATGCGGGCGGGGCGTTCGCGGCCCGCGCTTGTCATGTGAACCAAGCCACTCGCGGTGCTCCGGCCTGCGTCAGTCGGAGGAGAATTCTGTCGGCGTCTTCGCGTCGATCGTCTGACGTCGAAGATGCGACGTCACGCACGGCCGGGCGGAGGAGCGCCATGAGGACAACTCAGCGTTGGTGCCAAACACCCTCGTTGTCGCGGATGCGTCGACCGCGTGGCCCATTGCCCAGACCCGGCGGAGGGCCATGACTCCCACCGCGGCCACTGACGTGCTCATCGGCGGCGCACAGGTTCTCGCCGTGACGCTGGCAGCGCCGCTGCTCAGATCTCGGTACAACCGCTGGGGCGCCACGGATGCTGAGGTCGAGGCGTCCATGCCAGGAGATGAGCTGGTGACCGCCCCCAGGCTCGGCTACACCCGCGCAATCACGATCGCTGCGCCACCCAACCGGCTGTGGCCGTGGCTGGTGCAGATGGGTCAGGGGCGCGGTGGGCTCTACAGCTTCGACGGCCTGGAGAACCTCGTGGGCTGCAACATCCACAGCGCCAGCCAGGTCATGGCCGACTGTCAGCAGCTGGCTGTCGGAGACCTGATCCGCCTCGGCCCGGCCGGCTACCCGTGCTTCCGCGTCGACCAGGTCGACTCCGGCGCGTCACTGGTGCTTGTTGGTGCCGACCCACGCCCGCCGCATGCCGTCGCGCCCCAGGATTCCCCGGTCGGGATCGCGACCTGGCAGTGGCAGCTGCGGCCGACAGCCGATGGGCGGGGAACGCGTCTCCTCACCCGTCAACGCCTGTCGTATCCGCCGACGACGGGAACGGCCGTCATATGGCACCTGGTCGAACCGGTCGGATTCGTCATGGAGCGCCGGATGCTCCTCGGGATCAAGCAACGTGTCGAACGCCTGCAGCGGAGGGTCTCCTCGTGTTCCTTAACCTGATCTGGGACTTCGATGGAACGCTGTTCGACACGTACCCGGCCATCGCCAACAGCCTGCGGGCCGCGGTCGGAGACCTCGCCGTTCCCCCAAGTGTCGAGGAGGTCAGGGACATGGCGCTGGTCTCCATTGACGGCTGCCTCAAGACGATGTCGACGACCTACGACCTTCCTCTGGAGGAGCTAGAGGCCGGGTTCGAGCGGCACTATAGGGACGTCACCGCCGACGACCAGCCCCCCTTCGACGGCGTACTAGAGGTGTGCGAGCTCATTTGTTCCAGCGGTGGGCTCAACCTCATCGTCACCCATCGCCGGCGCTCGGGAATGGACCGCCTCTTGGCTGCGCACGGACTCGCTGACCTGATCGCCGACACGGTGAGCTGCTACGACGACGGATACCCGCGCAAGCCCGACCCGGCAGCCTTCCTCATGCTCATCGAGCGCCACCACCTTCGGCTCGACCAGACCCTGGCCATCGGTGACCGGGAGCTCGACGTCCTCGCCGCTCACGCGGCCGACCTGCCCGCGGCACTGTTCGCCCCGACTCCCACGGACCTCACTGCCGATTTCGTCCTGGCGGACTTCGGTGCGCTGCGTCGAATCGTCGCGTTCCCGCCGACCCCTAGCCCCGGGCATTCGACGGACCTGGGCGAGTATCTAGAGGTGTGATGAAGGAAGCGGTGAGCGTCCTCCGCGGTCGTGGCAACCCCGACTCGGCCTTGGCCACGCCGGGACGGATTTCGTCCCGACGGTAGGGGCCTTGAGCCGAATTCTCAGACACGAGTCGGCGATCAGGAAGTCCTTGGCTACTCAGAGTCTGGAGCCTCGCCTTGCGGGCCAGCGCGACGGCATCGTCACGGGACTCCTCCGCAAGGCGTGCAGGCAGGCCGCCGACCTTGCAGTCCTGGTCTACGGTCTGGCGTTGTCCTCGTTGGACTCCGGCCTGGGCCCGGGGGCGGCCGCCGTAACCTGACCGCGCCCTCAACCCACGGGAGTGATCAGTGCCGACATCACCTGCCGGTGCTGCTCGAAGGCCAGGTGGAGCTTGGTGCCCCACCCTCCTCGGGAACGACCCAGGGCGTCCCAACCGCCGCCTCCTCGCAAGCTAGGCTGCTGGGGCGGTCGATGCGCTCATCTCCCCGCTGCGGCGTCCGACGCCCGAGCGACGCGTGCTGCTCTCAGCATCCATACGCCGAGCCAGACGAACGCCATCCCGTGCACCACGCCACCGCTGAGGTAGAAGATCCCGATCGGCACGCCGGACATGAGACCGGCCACGAGGATGGTGATCGAGATGCTTCTCGGAATGACACGAGCCCGAGTGCTCGCCGCCCCGTACAAGATCCAACCGATACCGAACAGCGCGAAGCTGGTCAGACCCCCGATGAACAGCCTGCCCCCGACGAACGTGTCGATCGCGTCGGGTGCGACCTCCGCCAAGCGCGGCACCGCAAAGGCCTCGTACCACCAGTCCCCGGTCATGAACATCGTCCCGATTACCGCCGCTCCGAAGGCGAGTGCTCCGAACGCGCCGGCGCGGGAAGCCTCGCGCTCGTACAGGACCACCAGAGCGATCACGAGGAGCGCGAAGGCCAGGATCGACACGACGCTGTTGACTGCGTGGGTGGTGGTGAGGAGATACGCCTTCAGCGGTCCGATCTCGGCCGGCGCGGTGAAGAGGATTACCAGACGGGTGATGATCATCAGCGCGCCTGCGACGATCGCTATCGGCGCTCCATAGCGGGCCAACGTTGTTGGTTGCAAGAGACCCCTTCCTTCGCCGGCTGAGTTGCGGTGCAAGATCGCATCCGGGCTCAGATGTCACACACCAGTGACCCTCACCAGAGGCTGGGTTGAACGCCTCTGGGGTCGGGGCGCAGGTTAGTCACTCCTCTGAGTCGATACCCATGAGGGTCCCTCGGTCAAGGCCAGCCTCCGTCGCCCAGGGGCGCGACGGGTGGCCAGTCCGATAGATCCCGCGGCCACGTGGCCGCTCCTCCCGTCCTCGGCGTCCGAGGACGAATGCCGGTTCTCTGAGGATGACCCGACTGGATGTCCCTGTCCGTGCTGGCCATTGCACCGGCAACGTCACCCACGCGACAGCTCATGCGGTGGAGAGCAAAGGTCGACAAGGCGGCTACTGGACGATTCCGTCAGGACCGGTGTCTGGCCAGACTCGGTACATCGACGGGGTGTCCTCCTGGCGGCTGCCCACCAGCTGGACCGGTGTGGCTCATCTTCGGTTTGCGTTCCCGTCGGGTGCCGTGCCGGTGTGTGGCTGAAGAGGGGTTTGCCCAACTCGCAGTGGCAGTGCCCGCCCGGCGTCGACCAACAGTGACGATGCGACGGTGAGGCAACCATGGCGAGCGTGTTCATCGGGATCGACCCCCACAAGCTGTCGGCGACCATCGAGGTCGTCGCAGCCGACAGCACAGAGCTCCCTGAGGCTCAAATGCGGCCGGTCTCGTGGGCCCACATGGCGACCTCGACGCGGTTGCGGGCGCCGAGTTTTCTCATGAGGCTGGCGAGGTGGGCTTTGACGGTGCTGGGGGTGATGTAGAGCTCGGTAGCGATCTCGTTGTTGGTGCGGCCTTGGGCTACGGACACGAGGACTTCTTCCTCGCGGGCGGTGAGCGGTTCGATCGGCTGCCGGGGCGGTGAGTTCGGTGTATGCGCGAATGCGGCCAAGAGTCGCACGGTGACGCTGGGTGCGATGAGCGCGTCTCCGTCGGCGGCGGCGTGGATGGCCTGGGTCAGCAGGGCGGGTCCGGCGTCCTTGAGCAGGAACCCGCGGGCGCCGGCTTTGAGGGCGCCGTGGACGTACTCATCAAGGTCGAAGGTGGTGATGACCACGATCGGGAGGGGGTCGGTGACATCGGGGCCGGCGAGCCGGCGGGTGGCTTCGATGCCGTCCATCAGCGGCATCCGGATATCGAACAGGCCGACATCGGGGCGCAGCTGGAGCGCTAGGCGCACCGCCTCGCGCCCGTCGGCGGCCGCGCCGATGACCTCGATGTCGGGTTGGGCGTCGAGCAGCATCGTCAGCCCGGAGCGCACGATGGGCTGGTCGTCGGCGATGAGGACCTTGATGCTCATCGTGGCGTCCCGGTTCGGGGCAGGATCGCCTCGACCCGCCAGCCACGCCCGGCGGTGGGGCCTGCGTGGAACGTGCCGCCAAGCAGCGTGGCGCGCTCGCGCATGCCCACCAGGCCGTAGCCGGCCGGGGCGCGACCGGTCGTGCCGATGGAGCCGTCGTCGTCAACGGTCAGTCGTACCTGGTCAGTGTCACCGGTGACGGCCACGGTGACGCGGGTGGCCTTGCGGGCGTGGCGTCGAGCGTTGGTGATGGACTCCTGGGCGAGGCGGTAGATCGCGGATCCGAGCGCGGGGCTGAGGTCGTCGAGCTCGCCGGCGAGCGTCACCTCGACGCAGGGTGGCGTTTGGCCATCGGTGGCGAGCTGCTCGACCTCGACCATGCCCGGCTGCGGCGCGAACTCGGTGTCTTGGGAGGCGCGCAGGACGCCGACGATTGCGCGCAGCTCGGTGAGGGTGCGGGTGGCCGCGTCCTCGATGGAAACCAGGGCACCGAGGGCACGCTCGGGGTGGGAGGCCGCGATGGCACGGCCTGCTTGAGCCTGGATGGCGATACCCGAGACATGGTGGGCGACGGTGTCGTGCAGCTCGCGGGCGAGCTGTTCGCGCTCTCGGGCCTTGGCTTCGTCGATGTCGCGGATGCGGATCTTCTCGCGATAGCGGGCCGCGGCGCCGAGCGCGGCGGCGAACAGGAAGAACGCGTACGCTGCGACCGTCTCCGCCAAGGTGGTGGGGTCGGCGACGGTGGTGATGGGCAGCCAGACCAGGATCACGCCCAGCCCGCCTGCGGCCTCCCGACCGGAGCCCCACCGGAACAGCGCGTAGGTCAGCACCAGGGTTGCCGAGACACTTGAGGGCAGAGCGCCTTGCGATCCGGTGAGGATTCTGACGATGTCGACCACCGTCAACGTGCCGAAAGCCACCGCGGCCGCGACGAGGGGGTGCGCACGTCGCCACGGCAGGGGGGCGACGGCCGCGAGCGCAGCGATGAGCAGCAGCGGGAGCGGCGCCATGTCCTGGCGAAGAACCGCTTCCACCACGGACCAGCAGATCAGTACTGCGACCAGGACCCAGTCCCGTGGCAGAGGGCCTGGGGGGTTGGAGGGTCGGGGTTCGGCCCACAGCGAGCGCAGCGCGTCGGGGACCATCCGGTCAGCCTAAGCACCCCGCGTGGTCGACGTATCCGCCGAAAGCACGAGAGGACGACTGTGCCAGCGGCCAGGTCAGGTCAGGCTCCGGGGCTGATGTGCCCGCCGCCGATGTCCGTGATGGTGGAAGCACCCACCCAATCGAGGCAACGGAGCTCCTGATGAGGACACCTCAATCCCACACCACGCTGAAGGGCACGCAGTCCCGCACCGCCCTGGAGGATCTGCGCATGCCGGTGCAGGCCAAGCTCGCAGCAGCGTGGACAAGTTTCATGTTCCTCTACATCTACGTCGACTACTTGACCCTGTACGTGCCCGGCGTCGTCGACGACATCCTGGCCGGCGTCGTCTTTGAGTTCGACATCAGCCAAACCTTTGTCGTCACTGCGCTCACGCTCGTGGCCATCCCGATCCTCATGATCCTGCTCTCCACGATGCTGCCGGCCCGTGCGAACCGGATCACGAACCTCGTCGTGGCATCGCTCTACGTCCCCGTCTCGATGTTCAACGCGGTGGGTGAGTCCTGGCTGTACTACTACGGCCTCGGCGTCGTACTGGAAGTGATCCTGCTCGCCGTCATCCTTCGGTTGGCCTGGGCCTGGCCCCGCCGCACCACATCGCCAGGGGCCACGGCAACCAGCCTGGACACAGAGCCACTCCGGATGCAGCGCCAGGCATGACTCCCGTCTCCGCGCCCGACCATCCTTCACTGGCGAAGTGTGGTGTCAGGTGCTCATCGGCGGTTAGGAAACCGAAGTGTTGACTGCGGTTCGAACCAGGTCTTCCTCGAGTAGCTGCCTGTCATCCGTCAGCATGAGCATCCGGTAGTAGGCGGCCCAGGCGTCCGCCCGGGGATGCTCGCACCTCGTCATCCACCTCGGGGGGATTGCCTTCGCCGGATCTGGCACCCCGTCGTTGCTCCCCTCGAACCACCTGTGAAGCTGCGCTCGTCGATGCTGAACGATGGCCGCACAAAGAGGCACCGAAGACCTCGAGTCGCTGGCGACGCAGTGCCTCAGAACGCTCGTGGTCACTGGCTCTGGAAGATTCACGCGCCCGAACACGAACGCCAACAGGGCGGCCACCACCGTCCCGGCGACACCGATCCATCCCTCCATTCAGCACGTACTGCGGACGTACACCCGACGGGCACGGAGAGACGCATGAAGCCTCTTAGTCGGCTCCCGGCATGTGCAGGCGGCCTCCTCGCGGCTACTTGACGATTGTCGGTAGGACCGGCGTCCGGCCAGACTCGGTCCAGGTGCCCGTCGGGAAGCTCGCCAAGCGGCTGCCCACCCGTGTTGTGGGTGTGGCTCATCAGCGGTTTGCGTTCCCGTCGGGTCGCCGTGCCGGCGTGTGGCTGAAGAGGGGTCTGCCCAGCTCTAAGCAGCAATGCCCGCCCGGCGTTCATCGGTAGTGACGGCGGAAGGCAGGGCGGTCATGGCGAGGGTGTTTATCGGGGTCGATCCCCACAAGCTGTCGGCGACGATCGAGGTGGTCGACGACAAGGAGACGGTCTTGGCGACGGGCCGCTTCACCACGGACAGGGCCGGTTACGCCGCGATGCGACGAGCAGGTGGCTGGGTACCGGGAGCGAGAGTGGGCGGTGGAGGGCAGCAACGGCGCCGGGCGCCCGTTGGCGCAGCGGCTACTGGCCGATGGTGAGCGTGTCGTGGACGTCCCGGCGAAGCTCTCCGCCCGGGCGAGTGAGCTCGACACCGGCCACAACCGCAAGACCGACGCGCACGACGCACACGCGGTGGCGGTGGTCGCGGTCCGTACCACCGGCCTGCGGGTGCTGGCCTACGACGTCGCAGCTCGAGGCGCTGCGGATGCTGGTCGACCGGCGCGCCGAGCTGAGCCGGGCCCGGGTCCAGGCGTGCAACCGGGTGCACCGGCTCCTTGTCCGAACTCGTTCCAGGACAGCGCAAGAAGAACATCACCACCGGCCAGGCCAAGACCATCCTGGCGACGGTGCAACCACGCGACGTCGCCGGCAAGACCCGCCGTCGGCTCGCCGCCGAACAGATCGTCGAGCTGGTCGCGGTCGAGACGAAGATCAAGGCCCTCACCCGCGAACTGAAGGCGATGGTGCTGGCGACCGGGTCCACCCTGATGGAGCTACCCGGCGTCGGACCGGTCGTCGCCGCGCGCACCCTGGCCGACGGCGGCGACGTGGCCCGCTTCACCGACCGGAACCGGTACGCGTCCTGGACCGGCACCGCCCCGATCGAGGCCTCCTCCGGCGAGATCGTTCGGCACCGCCTCTCCCGGGCCGGGAACCGCCGGATGAACCACATGACCTATATCGCTGCGGCCACCCAGATCCGCCTGGACACCGACGGGCGGGCCTACTTCCGGCGAAAGATCGCGGCGGGCAAGACCCGCCCCGAAGCGATGCGATGCTTGAAGAGACGCATCTCCGACGCGCTGTACCGCCAGCTCCGAACCGACGCCAAGAAGGCAGTCACGGCGGTGGAGGCGGGTCCGGGAGGGCACCGCGGGGCGTCACACAAATCCAGCGCGGCCGGCTCGCACCCGCATACCGGCACTTCGGATCAGCCACTTCCCGGACCCGCATCAACGACGCTACCCGCGGCAACGACCGACGCGGAAGACCATCATCTCCAGACGCCTCGAACCGGCCCCTTGACATCAGAGGGGTGCCGCTGAGACGCAGGTCGGAGGTCGCCCTCAAGCCGATGCGCGTGCGCCCGATGCGGGTGGTGAGAGCGAGCCGCCACGGAGGCAGCGGAAGGCAAGGAGCGGCCAGGGTTGACCTCTCCTGTTCCGGGTTCCGAACGTGATCAGGCCGGACGGCAGGCCAGGAGTCGGAAGGGAGCGGACCCCTGCATGGTGCGTTGCTCGACCGAGAGGCTGGCGGCGGCGAGTGCGGCCACGACGTCGGTCACTGGCCGGACCGTGAAGGTGTGCTTGGTGAACGCCTGCCGTGACATCCATTCCGGGTCGGCGATCCCCAAGACACCTCTCCCTGAGGGTGCGAGAACTCGGCGGAGCTCGGCGAAGGCGGCTGGCAGGTCGTCGACGAAGTACACGGTGTTGAGGCTGATCCAGCCGTCGAGGGTGCCATCCGCGATGGGCAGCGACTCCATCCGCGCCTCGTGCAAGGCCAGGCGCCCGGTCGCTACATCTTCGGGGTGCGCCTTTCGTGCCCGCTTCAGCATGTCCGGCGATGGCTCGACGCCGTGGACCCGCCCGCCGTCACGGGTCTGGTCGAGCAACAGGTCGAGCCCCAGACCGCCGCCGAAGCCGATGTCCGCGACCTCCTCCGATCCGGTCAGGTCGAGGGCTCCGACGGCGGCAGCGATCTCGGGCCCGTTTCCCTTGTTGAGCCTCCGTGCCACAAGTGAGCCCAGCGGACCCGACGGCCCGCCGAGCTGGCGACTGAGCGTGCGGAGCAGGACGTCAGGAACCGGGAGCCTCGGCATCTTCGAACTATGGCAGGAGCGCCTCTGCGGGACCAGGTGACCAGCGCCCAGGCGAAGAGAGACAATGCGCCGAGGGGAATGTTCGCCGGGGCACGGCCCCAGGACGTGTGCATGATGCAGGTTCGCCGTCCGGCGCCCTTGACCTGGCTGGAGGGGGTCGCCATACGGTGGCGATGTGCAGGTTGCCGTCGCGTCCTACTGCATTTCCGTGGCTGCACTCATGGCGATCTGGTGGGGAATCGAGATTCGCAGCGGCGCACTGAATCGCGCGGATCGCAGCCGTGGTGAGATTGGACTTCACCTCGCTGCCGAGGTGGTGACCGCCGTCCTTCTGGCGACGGGGGGCATGATCCTGGCTCGGGGTGGTCCGCGGTGGTTGGCACTGGTCGGCCTCGGGATGCTGCTGTACACGGTCATCCAGAGCCCGGGATACTTCGTGGCACGCCGAGAACCGGCGCCGGTGGTGATGTTCGCAGTCCTCGCCCTGATCACCATCGCGGCCATCGTGGCGACCGCGACCCTGTAGCCCCCACCACGGTGACCGGTTGGATGGCGTGGACCGAAACGTGCTCCGGTGTCGCGCGGCATCGCCTCGGCGTGCGTCGGTCGCCTGGACCTGACCGTCCTGACCATCACGCCGACAAGCGCTCTGGGACTCCGCGGCCATCGACAACGCGTTGCGGCGGCCGGCGGCAGACCCAGGTGATCGTCTCAGGTGAGACTCGCGCGCACTGCATCCATGAAGGCGATGAACCGCTCGGGCTCTTCGTAGAGGTTGAGGTGCCCGGCGTCGTCGACGACCTTCAGGTGTTTGGCGGGGCTCTCCAGGGCTGCGAACCATTCTTGGATCTGGGCTAGGTCGGTGATCCGGTCCTGCCTGCCGGCGAAGAGGTAGACGGGCACCTGCAGGGCCACCACCTCACGCCGGAAGTCGACCTCCGCGCACAGGTGGGGCCACAGCAGGTCCATCGAGCGATCCATCGCCTTGAGATAGCGCAGCTTCGCGGACAGCGGGTAACCGCGGCTGGTGAAGACGCTGACCGCCCAACGCGGCACGAATCGCGGGTCGGCGGCCACTCCGCCGAGGGTGCCGACCCAGCGTCGTTGGGTCTTGACGCCGCTTGTCCCCGACGCGTACTCGCCCGCGACGGGCCGCCCGATCTGATTGAGGGCTGTCTGCGCCTTGCGGTTCCCGGTGCGGCGGGCCTCCTGTAGCGCCCAGTCGAAGGAGCGCTCTTCCTGCAGTGCCCAGTTCACGACCTGCGCCGCTCCCACGTACGCCGACACGTGCTCAGCACGTTCGGCGATCCGGACGCCGAGCACGGTTCCGAACGAGTGACCGACGAGCACCAAGGGTCGGTCGCGGTATTCACCGGCCAGTTGCTCCACCAGCGCCACACCGTCGTCGACGAGCGTTTCCAGCGACAGGGTTGTCGAGTCTTCGTCGCCGCGGAAAGAACGGCCAGCGCCTGGCTGGTCCCAGTCGACGACCAGCCAGTCTCGCTCCAAACCGCGCAGGTAGCGTCGACGCTGCGGGAACTCGGAGGCCCCCGGGCCGCCATGCACAAATAGCAACAGCGGCGCCCCCTGCGCACCGCGAAGCGATACCCACTGGCGCCTGCCCTGTAGTTCCAGCTCATCCCATCCCGCTCGCATGGGTATGCCTTTCACTTCAGCCCCACGTCTGCCGAGGCGGCGAGGGAGGAGGTCCGCGAATCTCGAGCCCCTTGATTCGCCGCGCCAAACCAACAGGCGACAAGCCGCTCCTTCGAGCGTCCTCCCCGCCCGACAGCCCGGCGCAGCACTGTTGGTCACTTCACACCCGAAGAGTGAGCGGTCACTGGATGAGAGCTTGGCCCAAAGGTGGCGCCAACGCCCTCGCCACGATCCTCCCCGAGTAAGACCCGCTTCCTCCGGCAGGCTGAGCACTCGACGCCGGCTGGCGGCGCAGTGACGCACCTCGTCGGATGTTGGCCGCTGGCTGCGAACCGCCTCGAAGTCGCGGGCCCAGGGTGGCGGGGTCCGCGCGCAGTCGAGGGCCGTTGCTGCAGAGGTCGGTCAGGTGCTTGCGGCATGGACGAGTGCCCGAGCTGAAGCCCTTGCCACCTCCGGGGCCTCCGGGTCGGCGTCGAGCGAGCCGCTGGCCAACCCGCCGTCGAGGAGCAGGGTCAGCGAGCGGGCGAGCGATCCGGGGTCGCGCGCGCCCGCCTGTTCGGCGAGGGTGCGCACCCAGGCGAGCACCGCCGTCTTGTGCGCCACGGTGCGGTCGTGGACCGGGGTCCCGGGCTGGGACTCCGCGGCGGCGTTGATGAAGGCGCACCCGCGGTAGCCCTCTCGGCGGCAGGCGGTCGACAGCGCGTCGAACATGCCCACGAGCTGGCCGGCCGGGTCAGGACCGGCTGCCTCGGCGGCCTCCCTGAGCTGGCTGGACCAGATGCCGTCGACCTTGTCGAGGTAGGCGACGACGAGGTGGTCCTTGGACGGGAAGTGCTTGTAGAAGGTGGCTTTGGCGACGCCGGACTCGGCGATGATGAGGTCGACTCCGACCGCCCGGATGCCGCGGGCGTAGAAGAGGGTGAACGCCGTGTCGAGGATGCGTTCGCGCGCCGCGCTCGGGCGGGCCATGGTGAAGGGGTCGGCGGACATCGATGCTCCTCAGCGTTTGGCGTCGGGTCCCAGCATACCTTGCAACCGGACAGACCTGTCTGTTAGCGTGGCGGGACAGGGGTAGACGAACCTGTCTACCCCGGACCCGACTCGAAGGAGCTCCCATGAAGATCGCCGTCCTCGGAACCGGCATGGTCGGCCGCGCCCTCGCCGCGCGGCTGTCCGGCCTCGGCCACGACGTCACCATCGGCACCCGCGACCCGCAGGCGACCCTCGCCCGCACAGAACCCGACGGGATGGGGAACCCGCCGTACTCGACCTGGGCAACGACCCACCCCGAGGTTGCGGTCGCCCCCTTCGGCGAGGCCGCGGCTGGTGCCGAGCTCGTCGTCAACGCGACCAACGGTTCCGGCGCCCTGCCGGCCTTGGAGCAGGCCGGCGCCGACCACCTCGCCGGCAAGGTGATCCTCGACATCTCCAACCCGCTCGACTTCTCGCAGGGCTTCCCTCCCACCCTGTTCGTCAAGGACACCGACTCCCTGGGTGAGCAGCTCCAGCGGGCCTTCCCGCAGGCCCGGGTGGTCAAGACCCTGAACACCATGAACGCCGACCTCATGGTCGACCCCGCATCGCTCGGCGCGTCGTCGTCGGTCTTCGTCTCCGGCGATGACGCCTCGGCCAAGGCCACGGTCACCGAGCTCCTCAAGAGCTTCGGCCACAGCGACGTCATCGACCTCGGCGACATCAGCACCGCCCGGGGCACCGAGATGCTGCTCCCGGTCTGGCTGCGACTCATGGGCGCGCTGGGCACCGCGGCGTTCAACTTCAAGATCGTCCGCTGAGATGAGCACCATGAGCGACAAGACCGTGCTGGTCACCGGCGCGACCGGCGGGATCGGGCTGGCCACGGCCGCCGGACTCGCCGGGCTCGGCGCCAGGGTAGGGATCGTCGGCCGCGACGCCGCCCGCTCCGAGGCCGCCGCGAAGCAGCTCCGGGGCTCGGGTGGGCAGGTCGACGTCTTCGTCGCCGACGTCTCCGCGCAGGACGAGGTACGCCGGCTCGCGGACGAGGTGCTCGCGGCATACCCGCGCCTGGACGTGCTCGTCAACAACGTCGGCGGGTACTGGGCCACCCGGCACACCACCATCGACGGCCTCGAGCGCACGTTCGCGGTGAACCACCTGGCCCCGTTCCTGCTGACCAACCTCCTGCTGGACCGGCTGCGGGCCAGCGCACCCTCCCGGGTCGTCACAGTGTCCTCCGGGGCCCAGGCCATGGGCAGCATCGACTTCGTGGACCTGCAGGGCGAAGGGGACTACAGCGGCCAGCGCGCGTACAACCAGTCCAAGCTCGCCAACGTGATGTTCAGCTACGAGCTTGCCCGCAGGCTCGCCGGGTCGGGCGTCACCGCTAACGTGCTGCACCCTGGGGTGGTGCGCACCAACTTCGGGCGCGAGGATTCCAAGGGCTGGATGCGGCTGATGCTGCCCGTCATCCGCCCGTTCATGAAGAGCCCCGAGCACGGGGCAGCGACCTCGATCTACCTCGCCTCGTCCGCCGAGGTAAGCGACATGACCGGCCGCTACTTCGCGAACAGCAAGCCCAAGGCCTCGTCGAAGGCATCGCAGGACGCCGCCGCGGCAGCCCGGCTGTGGGACGTCTCCGCGGACCTCGTGGGGCTCCGGGCCACACCTACGGGCCAGCCCTGACCTGCCCGTGCATGATGGAAGGAGCTGAGTGATGAAACTCGGCGTGCACCTGGTCAACTTCGACCTCCCCGGCGGGCCGGCCGCGATCGCCCCCACGCTGGCCCGGGTCGGTGAGGCAGCGGAGCGTGCGGGGGTCGCGAACCTGTCCGCGATGGACCACTACCTGCAGATCGCCGGCATGGGCGTCGACGGCGCCAAAGCCCCCATGCTCGAGGGGTACACCACCCTCGGCTACCTCGCCGCCCACACCCAGACCGTCGAGCTGCAGCTCCTCGTCACCGGTGTGACCTACCGCCACCCGGGCCTGCTCGGCAAGATCGTCTCGACCCTGGACGTGCTCTCCGGCGGCCGCGCGGCCCTCGGCATCGGGGCCGCCTGGTACGAGCACGAGCACGCAGCCTACGGGGTGCCCTTCCCACCATTGAAGGAGCGCTTCGAGCGCCTCGAGGAGACGCTGCAGATCGTCCAGCAGATGTGGGGACCCGACGACGAGCCGTTCCTCGGCACCCACTACCAGCTCGCCGAAACCATCAACTCGCCCCAGCCGCTGCGCCAGCCACACCCACCGATCATGATCGGCGGCGGTGGCGAGAAGAAGACCCTGCGCCTCGTCGCGCGATACGGCGACGCCTGCAACCTGTTCGCCGGGCCGCGGACCTCACCAGCCCACGTCGCCGCCAAGCTCGACGTGCTCGCATCCCACTGTGAGCGCGAGGGATCCGACGTCAACCGCATCCGCAAGAGCGTCCTGTGGACCGGCCCGATCGACGCCACCGACCAGGGCGGCGCCGAACTCGCCGCGCAGCTGGCCGGCTACGCGGCCGTCGGAGTCACCGAAGTCCACGTCATGCCAACGGCCGGCGACCCCGTCACCTTCGTCGACGCCATAGGCCGCCACCTCGTGCCCCGGCTCACCGACCTCGGCTGAGCACATCCGAGTCACGCGCGGCTGCTTGACGCAGTCGCTTCGGCCCTCGGCGCTCCCTGCTGAAGCGTGAGGCCCGCTGCCTGAATCTTCGAGCGCTAACTCGGCAGTGGTGTGGAGCGCGGTGGCTCCGACGCGGATGGCGGCCGAGTGGGGCTGGGCGAGGGCCTGCTTGACACCCCAGGGCGCCGCGAGCACAGTCGGCTGGTGGACTTGGGTTCTCGCCTGCGATCACGGTCGGTGATCGAGGACCACGACGGCGCGTCCGGTGCTCGGCTGGAGCGGGCAGTGCTGGATGACGGCGCGAGCCTGATCCTGAAGCTGTGCAACCACGAGACGGACCTGAGCATGCTGATCCCCGGGCGAATCATGCCCCTGGATGTGCAACTGTGGCAGGACGGCCACCTGGATCGCCTTCCGGAGGTGATGGGCCATGCGGTGCGGGGCGCGTGGCGGGAGGACGGCTTCTGGGTCCTGGCGATGGACGACCTGGGCGATCGACTGCTGAGCTACGCCAGCGTCGTCTCCAGGGGGCAGTGCCGGCAGATCCTGGCCGCGGCGTGTGCGATGCACGACCGGTTCGCCGCAGCCCCGCCCAGCGGGCTGTGGTCGGCCGAGGATCGGATGACGGTGTTTGCGCCCCGGACGATGCGGCCGTATGCCGCCGGTGACAACGCCCTCCCCCGCTGGTGCCTTCAGGGATGGGAGCGATTCGATTCGCTGGCCCCCACGGACGTCCGCGATCTCGTCTATGGGATCCATCAGAATCCTCAGCGGTTGGCGCAGGTGCTGGCCGACCTCGGCCCGACCACCCTGCTGCACGGGGACTACTGGACCCCGAACCTCGCCCCAGTGCCGGGCCGGGTTGTCGCCATCGACTGGGCGTTGGCGACCAGCGGCTCGCCCGCGGCGGAGTTCGTGTCGTTCCTCGTGGGCTGCGGGGGGCAGGTCCAAGCCAGCAAGGACGAGGTCCTGGACGACATCACCGAGTTGTGGGCGGGTCGATACGACGGGCGGCTGCTGACCGTCGCCCTGGTCCTCGGCCTGGTGGAGATGGGCTGGAACCTGGCCTTGTCCGCGTCCGAGGGGTCCCCTGCCGCACGAGCCGAGTGGCAGTGGTGGGTGGAGGCGGCCCGACGCAGCGCAGCCACCGGGCTGATCGGCTGACGGGCGGCGCGCCACCCTCGCAGAAGACGGCCATAACGCATTCGCCCTCCATGGCGAGGGCGAGCACAAATCCTGATGCCGCTTGTGGTCGCCAGGCGGCGATATGAC
Source organism: uncultured Actinomycetota bacterium (assembly GCA_963763015.1). GTDB lineage: Bacteria > Actinomycetota > Actinomycetes > Actinomycetales > Dermatophilaceae > Fodinibacter. The sequence continues at coordinate 151,176 of CAVXML010000006.1, forward strand.
GCACCACTCACGGCTCTCGGTTCAGGAACCGCAGATCTTCTGGCGTTCGCGCTGGGGCAGGTAGGTGTCCCACTCCCACTCCGTCAGGTCCCGGCCGGCGATCCGGCAGGCGGCCTTGACTGCAGTCTCGGGCCGCGGGTCCCAGACCGAGACCTCCCCGTCCAGCGAGGCGATGAGCACCTCGGAGGTGCCGTGTGCGAAACCCGCCAAGCTCAGCTCCTCGACGCCGACCGAGCCCAGCTGACGCCCCGGCTCCACGTTCCAGAGGCCCACTCGGTCGTGCCCGGAGATCGCGAACTGCGCGCCATCGGGCGAGAACCGGATCGCCTCCCATGACCAGGGAATGTGTGGCCCGGTCTCCCTGGACTTCGTCGACAGGTCGCCCGGATCCAAGAATGCGACCGTGCCGTAGCCGTCCTGGGATGGGATGCTGCCGACCACGACGATGGTCTTCCCGTCGGGTGTCCAAGCCCACGACTCGGCGTAGAAGCCGGGATCCACGGTCTTGAGCACCCGCCCCTGCATGAGGTCCAGCAGTTGGAGCTTGCGGTCGGTCCACACGAGTGCGCGTGCTCCGTCGCCATTCGCCGCGAGGAAGCGCATGCGCACGCCCGCCTTCACCCGGACTGGCGTGCCGACGACCTTCAAGGTGGTTGCGTCGACCGCGTAGACCCAGCCTTGCTGGGTTCCCACCACCAGCCGGGCGTTGTCGCCGCTGAACCTGACGGACTCGGCGACTCCGTAGCGGTCGGGCACCCGGTGCCTGCCCGCAGCCTGCCCGGTGACTCGATCCCACAGGTCGACCCACTGGTCGTTCTGGGTGTGCGCCACGACCGCGCTGTCCGGTCGCCATGCGAGGTCTGCGAAGTAGGCGTTGCTGGATCTCAATGCCGATTGCGGCATTCGGGTCCCGGTCTTCACGTCGAGCAGCTGGACGCCGAACTCCTCGTCGCCGCCGTCGAGGAGGTTCCCCACGGTCCGTCCGTCGGGCGACACCATCGCGAGACCGATTTCTGTCGAGTCGGGGTGCGGTTGGACGTGCAGGGAGCGGACGAAGCGACGGTCGCCCACGAGATCCCACACCCACAGCCGGTCATCACCCCTGCTGTAGAGAGTCTGTCCGTCGGGGCTGAAGCCGATCCCGTTGAGGCGGCCCCCGAGCCCACTGAAGTGGACGCCCGCATCGTCGGGATCGGCGAGCGCCCGCACGACCAAGCCGTTGCTCACCTCGTAGCCGAGATGCTCTCCCTTCGGCGAGAACATGAGGCCATCGACGGCTCCTTCCTCCTCGATCACCGACTTCACCGTCAGTCGCTCCGGGTCGAGCAGCGCAATCTGGCGGGTCCGGACCACCGCCAGGGTCGAACCGTCGGGACTGAGGGCCATCCCGCCGGAGCTGGGAGCCGAACGGAGCGGGCGGCCCGAAGCAACGTCGAACGTGTGGACGCCGTCCCCCTCCGCGTACAGCCGCGTGCCGTCATCGCTGACGGCCACCGCCCCGACGAGGAACGGGATGGTGAACGCCGCCACCGGACGCGCGAGGTCACCGGTGTCCCAGACTCTGATCCACGTGTCCTCGTCCTGCTCGCTCGGGTGAAGGAAGCCGGCCGCGAGCCAGCGGCCGTCATGGCTGAAGGCGAGCAGCTGGTTGTTCACCACGCGCTCCTTCGGCAGGCCGCCGAGTTGGGTGCTGGCCAGGGCCGCCGTATCCGGATCGAGCATCCTCAGCGACAGCGGGTCGACCCGTCGTTCACCGCTCGGCGTCGACGGGTTGACCGCGGCGGCGAGTTGGGTGCCGTCGGGGTTGAAGCGCACGGCAAAGAGGGGGATGTCGTGGTTGCGTGCCACTTCCTGTCGGGTTTCGGCGTCGAAGAGTGTCACCCCGGCATCCCAACCCGTCGTGGCAACTATCCGACCGTCGGGTCGCACGGCTCCATCGATCGCTGCGGTGGCCTTGCCGACGCCGATCAGTCCCGGCGCACGGTCGAGCACGGCAGCGAGGTTGTTCCGCGTGTCGGCGGAGTCATCGAGACGGGTCCCCGCCACCGCGAGCAGGAGCGCGAGGTCCGGGGCGGAGCTCCGCAGCGCCTCTGCCCCGAGCCGTCGCGCGTCGGCCGCCAGCGACTGCTGGTCGGCCCGGTCGGCGGCGGTCTTGGCCAGGGCCCCCGCGACGATGGCGACTGCCAGCAGGACGGCGACGGACGCGAGCCCCAGACGCAGCCGCTGGTTGGAGCGGCGCTCCCGGCGGACCTGCTCCTCGGTGGCTCGTGTCTCGGCCTCGGCGAGGGCGGCGGACTCGTCGAGGAAGTCACGTTCGGTCGGGGTGAGGGTGGGGGCGCTTCGGGTGCGCCACTGCTCGGCCTTGGCCTGGCGTGGCCCGCGGTACAGCTCGCCGGGCGGCCGGCCGAGCTCCTCCCAGCTGTCGGCGGCAACGGCGAGGTGCCGCATGATGCGCAGGCCCTCGACGTCGTCGTCGAGCCAGGACCGCAGGCGCGGCCAGGCCAGCGCGAGCGCCTCGTGCGCGATCTCGACGGTGTCGCCGTCGCTGCTGAGGAGGCGCGCCCCGACCAGGCTCTCGATGACGGCCTCGTGCTCCTCGTCGGAGGCCACCGACCGTCGCGGGGCACGGGTGCGCACCGGGTCGCCGGAGTCACTGGGCACGACGAGGCGCAGCATGAGGTCGCGCAGCATGTCCTGCTGGCGGGCCGTCATCCCCCTGAACACGGCCTCGGCCGACTGCGACACCGCCTCCTGGATGCCGCCGGTGGCCGTGTAGCCGGCGACGGTCAGGGTGTTCCCCTCGCGCCTGGTCCACGTCTGGCGCAGCACGTGGGACAGCAGCGGCAAGGCCCCGGGGGCGCCCTCGACCTCGCGGACGAGGAGGTCGACAAGACCCGGCTCCAGCCGCAGCCCGGCCTGCTCGGCGGGTCCCTCGATCGCCCGGCGGAGCGCGCCGGTCTCCATCGGCCCGAGGAGGTGCAGGCCGCGCTCGACGAGGTGCGCGAAGGCCGGGTACCGCGACACCTCACCGAGTCGATCGGCCCGGAGTGTCAGGATCAGCGGACCCCGGCCGGCGATGTCGGCCAGGGCGGCCAGGAACGCCGCGCGCTCGGCGGGATCAACCTCCGGCGCCAGCACCTCCTCGCACTGGTCCACGACGAGCACGTCACCCTTGTGCTGAGACATGCGGCCCAACACGTCCATCGGATGCAGTCCCGGCGACATGACCCGCACCCGGCGCCCGTCCCGCTCCAGCGCAGCCGCGACTCCAGCCCGCGCGAGCGACGACTTCCCGCTCCCCGACGCCCCGACGATCGCCACGGCGCCGCCGGCGTCCAGGTGGCCCAGGCAAGCCTCGACGTCCGACTCCCGACCGAAGAACGACCCGGCGTCGCGGATGTCGTAGGCCACCAGCCCCGGGTAGGGACAGACGGCACTGGGCTCGGGGAGGGCGGCCTGCACGGCGAGGGAGGGGTCCTGGCGCAGGATCGCCTGCTCGAGCGCGGACAGGTCGGGGCCCGGATCCAGGCCCAGCTCGTTGACCATCACCGCCCGGGCCCGCTGCAGGGTGTCGAGCGCCTCGCGCTGGCGCCCGTCCTGGTACTGCGCCAGCGCCAGCAACCCCCACCGACGCTCACGGAACGGCGCCTCCTTGACGAGGCGCCCGGCAGCCCCGAGCACGACCTGGTGGCGCCCGGACCGGACCAGCGCCTCGACGTGCAGCTCCTCGGCGTCGCGGTGCAGCTCGACCAGGCGCTCGAGCTCGATGCGCCCGGGCGCCCACCCGTTCAGCTCCGTGAAGGGCTCGCCTCGCCACAGGTCCAGGGCCTCCCGCAAAAGGTAAACAGCCCGCTCGGGCTCGCCGACCGTCAGCAGCTCACGGGCCCGGCCGACCAGCCGCTCGAACCGCAGGTGGTCGACGTGGTCGACGTGAACCCGCAGCCGGTAGCCGTGCTCGGCGGTCTCGATGACCTCGCCGCCGAGGGTCTTGCGCAGCCGCGAGACGCACCCCTGCACCACCTTCGGCCACGACGGCGGCGGGGTCTCACCCCAGATCGCCTCGGCCAGCGACTCGGCGCGGACCACTGAGCCCGGCCGGACCGCCAACGCCTCGAGCACCACGCGGTCGCGCAGGCCCAGGGTCGAGGTCGTCCCGTCGAGCTCGAGCGGACCGAGCACGGCGATACCCACTCCCTGAATGTCGACCCCCCGGGAGGGGACCGTCAAGGGCCGCGATACCGCCGTGATACCGGACGGCATCACGGTGATGCGATCAAACGTACGCAGTAGGAGATGGTCGTGATGTCGAAGAACACGAAGCGGACGATGGCAGGGCTTGCGTTGGTGATCACCTGCCTTGTCGTGCTACCGGGGCAGACCCAGGCGACCCCTCCAGGCGATGTGGTCGGTACGCCGCTCCTCAGGGGGTCATTCACCGACGATGTCGGCGTCAAGTTCAAGCTCTCATTCGGCGATCGAACCATCGTGGCCGACGCGGAGGACGCCTCCCAGGTAGCCTTCCAGAGCTTCACGTTCGCGCCCGGAGGGACCACGGGTTGGCACTCGCATCCTGGCCCCGTGGTCGTCCTGGTCAAGAGCGGGGCGCTCACCTACTACCAGGGTTCGGGTTCGTGTGTGGGCCGGGTGTACCCCGCCGGCACGGCGTTCCTCGACTCGGGAGACGGCCGCGCGCACATCGCCAACAACGAGAGCGGCGTCACGACGGAAACGTCCGTTGTGTACTTCGGCGTTCCGGAAGGAACTTCACCCAGGATCGACGAGCCTGCGCCGGGCAACTGCAACTTCTGACCACATGGCGCCTCCGCCCCTCCTGGCAAAACTCGCCGTCGGATGATGTCACCGCCGGCTTCCCCAGGTGATAGGCGGGCCGTGCGCCGCGTGGATCAGGAGAGGCCCGCTCCGGTGAAGCTCCCGCCGATGCGAGTGTCAATAAGGGGCAGTGGCAGTCCGCCGTAATGGGCGGCGACTATGGACCGGAGACGAACATGCAAGCGATGCGGACATTGGGCGCGGTAGTCGGAGCGGTCGCCCTCGGCCTGACGACGGTGGTGGCGAGCGCGGCGACGGCGACGGCCGCCCGCCCTGAGGTGGTGTCCGAGCCGTACGAGTACCAGTCCTTCGAGTGCGGCTACCCGATCGATGTCGCCGGTGAGTTCACCTTCGCCGCCGAGAACCGCACGCGCTCGCCGAAGGAACCGGATCTCTTCTTCTACCGCGAGCGCTTCTCGTTCCGGGAGGTGTGGACCAACCCCGACACCGGTGCCTGGTTCGTCATCCGCGGCGCATGTGCTTGGACGCCGATGTGACCGCCAAGCTGGGTCGAGGACAACGTCTACGAGTACACCATCATCCAGGCCGGACGGCCGTTCGTCGTCGAGGACTCCAGCGGGGCAGGTCATCGCCCACGAGCGAGGCGTGCTCCGTTTCCACGTCCTGTTCGACACGGACGGGAACTTCGTCGACTTCCTCGGCCTGGACGTCGGCGGCCCCCACTCCAGCCTCGACAGGTGCAGGTACGCCGCTGACCTCATCGGGATGGACAACAGCACGTCGTCGCAGCGGTACACCCTGCACCCGGACGGCACGACCGCGTCCCCGCTGGGTTACGCCGAGTACCTGCCCCCGTCGTACGGTGACGCCCCGAGCCCGCTGCTGGTCTTCCTGCACGGTGCCGGGGAGAGCGGTGACGGGTCCGCCGACGCGCTCGCTCTCCAGGCGGAACAGGCCATCCCGCGCCACATCGCCAATGACGGGTGGCCGGACGAGCGGCCCTTCGTCGTCCTGGCTCCCCAGCACGAGGACATCGGCGGGGGGAGCGACTACGAGCACTGCGACGACGTCGCCTTCCCCGGCTCGTGCTTCATGACGACGTGGCACGACCGCGGTCACCTCAGCGCCGAAGCGCCCTGCTTCACACCCGATGAGGTGCGCGACTTCATCGCCTACGCCGTGGCCACCTACGACGTCGACCCGGCCCGGGTGTACCTGACCGGTCTCAGCTGTGGCGGGTTCGGCACGTGGGAGTACCTCGAAGTTCACGGCGACGCCCAGGTGGCCGCAGCCGTTCCCATCGCCGGCGAGGGCCGCCCCGCGTGGGGGGCCGTGGGCTGCGGCCTGGCCTCCGTGCCGATCTGGGCCTTCCACGGCGCGCTCGACGACGTCGTGGACCCCCAGGGCAGCATCGTCCCGATGACCGGTCTGCGGGACCAGTGCGGCGTGACGGACGAGGAGGCCGGCCTGACGGTCTACCCCGATCGCGACCACGACTCCTGGAACATCACCTACGCCCAAGGCTCCCCCGTCGACATCTACACCTGGCTGCTCGACCACACCTCACCCTGAAGCCGCCCCACGACACCGGCCAGGCCGGCGGAGCTGACCCGGCCACTGCCGACAGACACCGAAGTCGCGAAGCGGTGCTGGGCGCCTGCTGAACCGCCGGCTCAAGGTCGGCTGGCGGCGTGGAGACTCACGTTGCGACTCGCCCTGGTCGGGGTGGGTCGTGCCGTCGGGCGAGGGTGCGTGGCCTGGTTGACCGCCCTGTGCCTGGGGGCGGCCGTGGCGCCAGGTGCCGCCCCACCTCAGGGGTGGTGCGCGATGATGGTCACTGTGCGCCGACCGGATGGGGCCCCGCGCGGATCCCGCGACACCTTTGGGCCCAGACCGATGGACTGGGCCCTGGGGGCGCTGGTGACGGTGGCTCACCTGACCCGGGTGCGCGCCGGTCCGGTCGAGGACATCTTTCCCCCTGGGTGGGCGGAGGTCCTGTCGGTGGTCTTCGCGGTGGGTGCAGGGCTGGCCGTGGTCTGGCGTGGCACCCACCGTCGGGCCGTGGCTGTGACCGTCGTCGTCTGCTTCACCGGCTTGGTGCTTGTTGGGGGCATCGTCCCGGCTTGGGCGCCGTGGGTGGTGATCTGGTCCCTCGCGACCACCGGGGTGGACCGTCGGCGCTCGACGCTCGAGTGCGCGGCCGTGACGGTGGCGACGGTCGCGGCCCTCGGTGCAGCCCAGGTCGTGCACCCACAGTCGGGAGGTCTCGTGCTCGTGGCCGCGGTCACCGCGGTGGTGGCGCTGCTCGGTGTGCTCGTGCGCAGCGAGCGTTCCCGCGTGGAGGAGGCCGGGCGCCGGGCCACGGTCGAGGAGCGGCTGCGGATCGCCCGTGACCTCCATGATCTGGTGGGGCACGGGTTGAGCGCGGTGGCGGTGCAGTCGAGCACGGCACGGATGGCGATCGCCGCCGGCGATACCGCCACTGCGCAGCGAGCTCTCGCGGCCGTGGAGACCTCGAGCCGGACGGCAATGCGGGAGATGCGTCAGATGCTGAACCTGTTGACCTCCGAGGTCGGGGTCGAGGTGGCCACGGCCACCCCTGTCGGGCCCGCCGTCGGCGGGGACGGCCCGGCCACTGCCCCGGTTCCGGCGCGGCCCCCGTCACCGGGGGTGGCCGACATTGATCCGTTGGTGGACAACGTGCGCGCTGGCGGGATTGCGGTCAGGCTCGAGGATGACGGCGGGTGGCGGGCCGCCGCCCCCGCGGCTCAGCTGTGTGCGTACCGCCTTGCTCAGGAGGGGCTGACGAACGCGGTGCGGCACGCCCCTGGCGCACCGGTGACGGTCTGCCTCAGCGCTGTCGGGGATGTCGGCCGGGTGTCGGTGCTCACGGCCGGTCCGGTGCATGCGACCCCTAAGGCGCGGGGACGTGGGCTCGCGGGTCTGGCGACCCGTGTGGAGGCCCTTTCGGGTGAGTTCTGGAGCGGCCCGACGCCGCAGGGGTGGCTCGTCGAGGCGCGGCTGCCGCTGCACGCTGAACCAACCGCGAGGTGACGGCATGGCGTTCCGGGTGGCGATCTGCGACGACCAGGCCCTGGTGCGGGACGGCCTGCGGGTCCAGTTGGGCTATGCGGAGGACATCGAGGTCGTCGGGGAGGCCTCCGACGGCGAGCAGGCCGTGAGCCTGGCCCGACGCGTACGGCCCGACGTGCTGCTCATGGACGTGCGGATGCCGCGGCTCGACGGCATCGCGGCGACCCGGCTCATTGTCGCCGACCCGGCCTGCACCGGCGTGCGGGTGCTGATCCTCACGACGTTCGAGGTCGACGAGACCGTGTTCGCCGCCCTCGCGGCGGGCGCAAGCGGGTTCCTCCTCAAGGACGCCACACCCGAGGAGATCATCCACGCGGTGCGGGTCGTGGCCACCGGCGAGTCCCTCCTCGCGCCGTCGGTCACGTCGCTGCTGGTGCGCGAATACGCCCGCAGACCGACGGCGGGACGTCCGCGGGGCGACCTGCTGGCCGCCCTGACCGAGCGGGAGACCGAGGTGCTCACCTTCATCGCCCAGGGGTGTTCCAACGCCGAGATCGCCGACCAGCTGGTCATCAGCCCGGCCACGGCCAAGACGCACGTCAGCCGGGTGCTGGCCAAGCTCGGCGCCCGCGACCGGGCCCAGCTGGTCGTGATCGCCTACGAGGCCGGCCTGGTGGTCCCCGGCACCTGACCTGCCGTACATCCCCGGAGGTACGGCTCCGCCCGGGGGCGCACACGCGGGTGCATCCCGCGGGCTGACGACCCGGTGTGGGTCACCGACCTAACGTCGGTACGTGCCGCGAAGGCCGCGGCATCAGCACAGGAGCCGACCACCATGGCACTGATCCAGTTCACGGGCCTCACAAAGCGGTACCGCGACGTCACCGCCGTCGACGACCTCACCTTTACCCTCGCCCCCGGCCGGGTCACCGGCTTCGTCGGCGCCAACGGCGCCGGCAAGACCACGACCATCCGAGCGCTGCTCGGCCTGACCCGCCCGAGCGCCGGCGCGGTCACCATCGACGGTCTCCCCTACGCGCAGCTGTCCGACCCCCTGCGGGTCGTCGGGGCCATGGTCGACCCGAACGTGTTCCACCCGCGTCGCACCGCACGCAACGCCCTGCGCGTCATCGCCCGCGCCGCCGACATCCCCGACCCCCGGGTCGACGACGTCTTGACCCAGGTCGGACTTCCCGGGGCTGCGCACCGCCGCGCCGGGGAGTTCTCGATGGGCATGCGCCAACGCCTCGCCCTGGCCGCGGCCCTGCTCGGCGACCCCGAGACCCTGGTGCTCGACGAGCCCGCCAACGGGCTGGACCCCGGGGGCGTGCACTGGCTGCGTGGCCTCATCCGGTCGATGGCCGCCGAGGGCCGCACCGTCTTCGTCTCCAGCCACCTCCTGGCCGAGCTGGCCCAGACCATCGACGACGTCGTGGTCATCGCCCACGGCCGCCTGATCACCCACCAGCCCATGGCCGACCTGCTGGGACAGGCGCGTGAGTCCTCCCTCGAGGACGTCTACCTGGCGCTCACCGCGTCCCCAGAGGCCGGCATCCCCGGCACACCCCTGAAGGAGAGAACATGAAGTCCCTCGTGGCAGCCGAGCTGCTGAAGGTCCGCACCACCCGAGCGGTGTGGGTCGCCGCCGCCGCCGTCCTCGCGTACGCCGTCCTCGGCCCCGTCCTGGTCGTCGTGGCGCCCGCCGGGGCGTCCATCCCGCCGATCGAGCCGGAGTTGTTGGCGGAGGCACTGCGCAGCCCGGCCCGGCTGGCCGGTGCAGCAGTCCTGCTGATCGCTCTGCTGTCCACCACTGCGGAGTTCGGGCACGGGACGGTGCTGACCACCCGGCTCGCCGAACCGCGCAGCACGCACGTCCTGGCCGCGAAGCTCATCGCCATGTCGATCGTGGCGGTCCTCCTCACCCTCGCGCTGGCGGTGGTGTCCATGGGTGCGAGCGCAGTCCTCCTCGCCTCCCGCGGCGTCGCCGTGCAGCCGTTCGAGCACGACGTGCCACGGTATGCCGCCATCCTCCTCGTGCTCGTCGTGCTCCACGCCCTGCTCGGTGTCGCCGTCGGCACCCTCGCGCGGAACACGGCGACCGCTGTCGGGGCCGTCCTCGTGTGGGCCTTCGTCGTCGAGGGCGTCGTCCCGGTCCTGACCCGCCGACCCGAGATCGGTGAGTGGCTACCCAGCGGAGCCATCTTCCAGGTGCTCGCCGAGCGCACCCCGCCGGGCCAGCTCGTACCCGCCGCCGCAGCCGCGCTGCTCCTCGGCTACACCACGGCCCTGCTCGGAGTCGCCGTTGTCACCGACCGGGTGCGCGAGCTCTGAAACCCCACCGATGGTGTGACCGGCTCGGGCACACCATCGGTGGAGACAGACTGAACCTTCCCCGGAGCTCGGTTGGGAGGGGCGACACAGTGGCAGCACGCCGCAAGTGCTCCTCGGACATACGGCGCGCGGCGCGCGGCGATGTGACGCGGGTGGTTCGTTAAGCGTGGTCGTCAGCGGGGGTGCGGTACTCGATTCCTTACTGCTCGGCAATGAGTGACGTCGTGTCACAGCCCAGTCCGTGCGTTCGGCCATCGGCACTGGATCATCGAGACACGAGTCACACTCACCCTCCCCCGAACGCCATCAGCCATCGCCATCACAGCCACAACGGTCTTGGCCTGATTGCGAGCGGCGGTCTGGCCTCGGGCCGCTCGTCCGGTCACGGGATCCCGGGAAGCGGCCAGGTCTCCCCAGTGGCGGTGTCGACGAGCGCAGCGCTGGCGACCGTCAGCGTGACAGGGAGCACATCGAAGATCGCGGCGACCGCGACCGGAAGCTGGGCTGCCGACGCGTGCGTCACCACCGAGACGTGCGGGATCCACGACGTCGGTCGGTAGTGCTTGTGCAGCTGCGCGCCCGTGGCCTCCAGCACCGAGGCGACCTGGTCCTGGCGAAGTGCGACCTGTGCGGGGACGGCGACGGCGAGCGCGACGCGCCCCCGCGGGAAGACGACGGTCCCCTGCACATTCGCGGGGAAGCGGGGGCCCTCCGGGAGCCGGCCGAGTGCGTCGCGGACGCGGTCGAGCTCCCACTCGAGCAGCACGGCGTAAGAGAGATGCGGGTGGTGGTGCCCGTGGGTATGGGATGCCAGCGAGCCCATTCCCGCGTCTTCCAACCGCGCCCAGAGGCCGCGGATCAGGCGCTCGCCAGCGCCGTCGAAGAGCGCGCAGACAGCCAGGGCCACGAGCCCATGATGGCGTCCCCCGAGACGGGATGACACTGAGCGGGCACCACCGGCTAACACCCAGTCACGTCCGGCACAGCGGCGCCCGGCTTCGTGAGACACGCGGCATTTCCACGTTCACAACCGGATCGCTGCGAGGCACCACCTCGACTGCGCGAAGCCTGTCCGCGATCCCACCTATCCAACTGGGGTCGGTGGGCGCCCGGCGGCGCGTAGCAATCCAAGGACGCGACCAGCGCCATCCCACGTGCTCGTGAGCTCGATGACCGCGAGTGCCGAGGTTGGCATGGGCACTCGGTCGCCGGTGAGGGTCTCGGCGAGGTCCTCGATCCCGGGGTTGTGGCCGACGAGCACGACCGTTCCAAGTGCCTCATCGAGACTGCGGACGATGTCGAGGAGCTCGCCAACGGAGGCCGCGTAGGCGTCGGCATCGTAGTGAGTCTTGGGTGGCTGGTCGAGTTCCTCCGAGACCAGATCCCAGGTGGTCCGGGCGCGTTTCGCGGTGGAGACGACAGCCAGGTCAATCGAGTCGAGGTTGACAGCCAGCCACCGGCCGGCGTCGGGGGCCTGGCGCCTGCCCCGCTTGGCGAGCGGGCGATCGTGGTCACCCTCGTGGCCAGACCAGTCCGACTTGGCGTGTCTCAGCAGGATCAGCGTGTGCTCGGCCACTAGCCCAGTGTGCGCCGACACGAGGGTGCCTGGCGGAAGCGACGAGACATGCAGCGGCCGGACTCCTGTCAGGTGGGGGATGAGGGAACAGCGGTGAGTAGCCGCTTCGCTGCCGAACGCCGCAGCTCGGGGCGATCCGGGAAGGCGCTGATTCACGATTCGGCGCTCCCGGCCCTGCGAAAGCACGCTTCGGAAGGACGCACTGGGTGTGCGCCCTGCAGCCACCGTGTGTGGGGAAGCGAGGCTGATCCCAGCGGGCGCGTCGCGAAGCACCCCCGTCGGCGGCGATGAGACGCAGAGCAGATCTCGCCGCCAGCTGGGGGTGTCACGATCGGCTCAGTGCTGTCCTGGAGCCAGCTCGAACAGCCGCGTTATCAGATGTGATAATGTGCCTGTCATGGATGAGGACATCCGGGCTGTTGTTGAGGGACTTGCGGAGGCGCTGACTGACAGCGGACTGACCCAAGCCGAGTTCGCGGCTGCCCTGGGAACCTCTGCTTCGCGCTTCAGTGCGTATCGCGCGGGGAAGACCGTGCCTTCAGCCGCGTTTTACCTGCGCGCATTGCGGCTTGCGGCCAGCCTGAAGTCCGCTCGAGAGGGCGGGTGGATGACGCCTCAGTCGGCTGCTCGCGAGATTCACCGCGCGCTGCGCCAAGGTGACAATCTGTGGGCGTTGAAGATGACGCTCCAAGGTCGGGACCACTTGCGCGAGCTCCTCCGTGGTCACGACGAGGCCAGTCGTGCCTGGACCGCCGCACCGCGAACCACAGGTGATCGTAGGTGGGACGCGCTACTGGCTGCACTGACGGAGCACGAATTCGAGGCAGCAAACCTCGAGGCCCCGAGTTGGGCGGATGCTCACGACAAGCGCCTTGACGAGGACGACGCGTGGGTCCTGCCGAGCCTTCTGCTTGATGAGGCGGAGGTGCGTGCGGTCACGCCTGATTGGCTGGCAGAGCACGGCATCTATGCGGCCGAGCGTGATCTGGTCACCGCGTGAGCCTTGTCGAGTTCGAGCGTGGTGAGATCGAACGCCGCCTTGCGCTCCTGGACGCCAGACTGCAGGCGCGGGGGTTCCCGGCAGTGTTTACGTGGTGGGTGGTGCCGCCATCGCCGTAACCGTTCTCGACGCGCGTCGAACGGTCGACATCGACGCGCTTGTCTCAGACCAGGTCGTGCTGGAGGAAGCTCATCTTCTGGCTGAGGAGGAGCGAATTCCGCGGTCGTGGCTGAACGACAATGCGCGACCTTGGATTCCTCCGAGACCCCGTTTTGCGACTGTTCCTTCCACGCGGCCGGGCCTCACGATTCATTGGGCGCCGCCCGAGCACCTCCTCGCCATGAAGTTGGTCGCCGTGCGACCGCAAGACGTTCCGGACATCGTGGCGCGGGCCCAGCGGGTCGGCCTCGGTACGGATGCGGCGGCCTACGCCGACCTGCTTGAGCGGGTATGCGAGGGAGAGGAGGTCCTCGAGCAGCTCCTGGACGTCCGCCGAGGGCGGGGTACGCACGGAGTCACTTCACCGCGGCAGCGTCGCCGCACGTCTGGTCGGACCGGAACAGGACTAGCCTCGCGGCCCTGCCCTGATGGGGATGCTCGTTATCAGGATGATCGTTCTCGTGATAACGCTCGTGATGCTGATCCTGATCTTCTTCCGTCTCGTAGTCTTCCTCGTTGCCGATGGGAACTTGCGGCGACAGGTCGAACGCCGGCGACGTAGGCGGTGAGGAAGTGCACGGTGTGCCGGTCGAGGTTGCTGCGGGCGCGGTCGTAGTGCTCGGTGGTTCTGGGGTCGGCGTGGCGGGCGAGGATCTGTGCGTCGCGAAGCGGCACACCGGCATCCAAGGCGTTGGTGATCGCCGCGTGCCGCAGTGAGTGCGGGCTGATGTGCCGTGGGATGCCGGCCGCCTTGGCGATCTTGGTGACCATCCGGTAGGCGTCGCGCCGGTCGATCGGGTTGCGCGTCAGCGGCCGCAGGACCAGGGGGCCGCTGGTCCGTTCCCCGCGGCAGGCCTCGAGGACGCGGAGCACGGGGTCGGTGATCGGCATGGTGGCGGGCTTGTTGCCCTTGCCGACCCGGCGCAAAACGCGGTGACCGCGCAGTGACTCCGAGTAGTCCTCGATCCGTACCGCGGCGGCCTCGGACGCGCGCAGGGCGTTGATGCCGAGCAGGGAGGCCAGCGCGCCGTGGTGGACGCTGATGGTCTGGGCGACCTGCAGGAATCGGATCAGCTCGAGCCGGTCCAGGCCCTGGGTGCGGGAGTCAAATGGCTGACGGGTGGTGCGCGGCTGCCGGCGCTATGACGCAGGCTTCCGACGGGGCCTACCGTTTGGGGGTGATGTTCAGTAGAGACCTTCGGGACGCGGTGGCATGCGGCGACGTGACGGTCTCGATCAGGCTGTGGAGCCGAGCCCAGGTCAAGGTTGGTGGGCGCTACCCCGCCGCCGGCGCCATCATTGAGATCGACTTCCTCGAGGTGCTGCCCTTCTCGGCTGTGACCGAGGACGACGTGTTCGCGTCAGGTGAAACCGATCGTGAGGCACTCCGGGATCGGGCGGCTCACTCCGGGCCGATCTACGACGACACTCTCGTCTACCGAGTCGAGTTCCACGTGGTGTGAAACGACATGCGGCGTAGAGACGCACGTAGCAACTCACTTGTGCTGAAGCCAGGCGGGCGCGGCGGCAGACAAGGGCTCGGGAGATCGACCGTCCATCGTTTCGGGCCCGACGTAGTACCAGCGACAGGAGGCCACGCCGACCGCATGGCTCTCGGTCGCTGGCGACGGGGCCTAGGTTTGCAACGAGCGATCGGAACTGGGCCTTGGAGGTGGCTGGCATGCGGTACGTCGACAGGTTGCAGGCATTGCGCAAGCCCCCGAGTGGTGACGGATCGGTCCTTGTGACTGGTGCCTCGAGTGGCATCGGCGAGGCGACGGTGAGCGCGCTGATCGGGTGTGGTTTCCACGTGTGGGCCACGGTCCGCCGCGAAGTCGACGGGCAGCGGTTGTTGGCCACCCACCGTGATCGGGTCACTGTGCGCCGCTGCGACATCACCCACCCGGATCAGGTCGCCGCGCTCGGGGCGGAGGTGGTGGCCGGTGGGCTGGTCGGCGTGGTCAGCAACGCCGGAGTCGCGGTGCCGGCACCGCTGGAGTACCTCCCGCTGGACCACTTCCGCCATCAACTCGAGGTGAACCTGGTCGGGCAGCTGGCCGTGGTCCAGGCGGTGCTGCCCGCGCTGCGGAGGAGCCGGGGACGCGTGGTCGTCGTCGGCTCCATCGGCGACCGGATTGCCACGCCGATGCTGGGGGCCTACAACGCGTCGAAGTTCGGCCTGCTCGGGCTGACCGACAGTCTGCGGGCCGAACTCGCCCCCTCCGGCATCAGGGTCTTGCTGATCGAGCCCGGGGTGATCTCCACCCGGATCTGGAACTCGGGTCGCGTCTGGGGTGAGGAACTCCTCGCCGCCTCACCACCGGAGGCAACCACGCACTACCAGTCTCAAATCGACCGGATCCGTGCCGACGCCGACCGTGCCGGGGACCACGGCCTGCCACCCTCCGCGGTCGCCGACGTGATCACCAAGGCCATGACCACGAGGAACCCTCGGCCCCGGTACCTCGTCGGGCGGGATGCCCAGATCGCTGCCGTGATCGCCCGGCTGCCTGACCGCATCCGCTACCGGCTCACCGCCGCGAAGGCGTAAGACCGCGCTGCTTCGGCCAGCGACAGGCAATGCACGACCTCACCAGTGATGCCACGGCACGAGTTGCCGCGGGCCGGCTGATCTAACGGGTCGGCGTTCGCGCTCCTGCTGCCGTCGGTGGCGGCCGGGATGCGAGCAGCATCAGCGGAGGCCAGCGGGAGTGACGAGCGCGCCCGTCCTGCCCGAGACGAGCCGGCTCGCTCGGCGGCTGGCCGCGACGACGATCGCGGCCAGGGCGAACCCGCAGCCGGGGCCGGAGGGGATGTGGCCCACCAGTGCCATGCCCCCGACCACTGAGACCACACCCAGGACCCCCACCGACCAAGCCATCCACCGGCTGGCACCGAGCTGCCGACGAAGGGCGTGTCCCAGGACCGCAAACGCGACCGCGGCCCCCAGGAAGCCCAAGCCGGTCAGGACGAACCCGACACCGCCTACGAGGTCGTTGGAGATCGCGTAGTCACCCAGGATCCCCACTGCGACCAGGGCCAGGCATCCGAGCACCGCGACCCACCCACGCCGCAGACGGGGCATAGCCCGGTCAAGCTGGGGGCGCACCAGGGCCACCAAGCCGGCCAGGGCCAGCACCCAGGCCGCGAGGTAGAGCACGCCGTACCGGTCGTAGACGGTGGCGGATCCAGGCTCCACCAGGCCGGCCTCGATGAGCGGGTCCTGCAGCGCGGCCAGCCACGGGCTCGGCGACTCGCCCGGCATGGCGTACGCACTGAAGTAGGACAGCGCAAACGCCGGGGTGATCAACAGCGCGGTGAAGCCACCGACGACCATCGCCCACCGAGCCAGCACGGCTCTTCCTAGCACCTCAAGATCATCCGACACCACCATCTCGGCGACCGTGGGCAGGGGCAGTCGGGCCTCGTTGCTGGACAGACGCTCGTCAGGCGGCGCAGTGACGCAGGGGCTGGCCTCGTGTCAGGGAACCGGGTGGCGTTCAGGGACTCCGACCCCTCGTGAGGAGACGACCCTTCTTGCCTGGTCAGTCATCGGCACGTTCCAGGATCTGTAGCACCACCTCGGACTTCGCCTCGGCGTAGTGCTGGACATGCCGCCAGTGCTGCCCGGCCAGGACGCGCTTGGTCCGGGCATACAGCTCACGATCCCGTTCATCGGAACGCAGCCGGTCACGAAAGCGGAGCATCCGGTCGATCTCGACCGCACCGGCAGTGAAGACGTGCATGTTGATGTCGGTGTCAGGGCCCTTGAACAAGCGGTGTTCGAACCAGCCGGGCTCTCGGATCACCAACCTGTAGCCGGCCGCGGTCAGGGCCGGGACGTAACTCGGCTCATCGGACGAATCGCGCACCACCATGATGATGTCGATGATCGGCTTGGCCACCAGTCCGGGCACCGAAGTGGACCCGGCGTGCTCGAGTTGGACCACCGCCGGGCCCAGCACCTGCTGGATGCGGCGCGCCTCCCTTTCGAACAGGATCGGCCAGTTCGGGTCTGAGTCCACCAAGGTGATGGTGCCCTGATGAAGGGTCAGTCCTTCCACCCGGATCCGCTGAAGGTCCTCGTCACTGATCGGGTCGTGGTCGGCCATCTTCACTCCCATCGCCCGACGGATGTTCGGCTCTATCGCAGCAGGGATCTGACGTGTCGCCAAGCGGGCGAGCATCGTCCCGGCTCATCCGCCTGCGCCGTCCTCAGCGAGGTCTGGCGGCGATGAGACGCACCGGTGGGGCCCGCGCCGGCGGGCGTCTGACTTGGCGTCTGAATATTGCAGTTTGAAGGGATGGGACGGTGACGAGGGCCACAGCCATGAGCGGATCTTGGTGGTTTGCCGCTTGCCGCCGCTGGGCATGTCGCAGCGGGTCGGTCGCCTGGTTTAGCTGCAAGCCGGCGGCCACGTGCCCAACGCAACAACCCACATCAGACCCGTGGCGCACCACCGTGCCCGGAGTCGATCACAGAAAAGGAACTCGACCTTGTCGACCACCCAGCAGCACCACGACACCACCCACCACGCCGACCGCGGCCACGGCATCGAGACCCGCCCGGCGCGCAAGACCACCGAGCTGATCGCCTACGTTGCAGCCGTCCTGGCCGTGGCGGTCACCGCGTTCGTCGTCGGCGACGACGGCGAGAACACCGCGGACCCGTTCAGCGCCGAGCAGGCCCTGCGCTACATCACCTTCCTCACCATCGGCTACATGATCGCGCGCGGCCTGGCCAAGTCCGGCAGCCGCAGCACCACCCGCGACAAGGACTGACCCGCTTTGACAGCAGTGCGCCCCAACCTCCATGCGGGGGCGGGGCGCACTGCTGTCCGTCGCTCGCTGACACCCGTATTGCAGGGATCTCAATGCCACGGCCCGGTTCAGGCTCGCGCTTGCGGCCTACTCCGGTCCCTCGCTACGCGACGACGACCCCGGGCGGCACCCACGTGTCCTGCGCCGGATGCTGCCTACCGGTTCCGTTGGGGTGCCTGGCCACCGTCGACGCACTCGCCCTACCCGAGGTGATGGCCGTGGTACGGCGTCGGCCCGGCCGGCAGACCTGAGTGGACTCGGCGCAGCGCACGCCAGGCAACCCGGGCCGGCCTCGAGCACCGTCGTGCTGTTCGTCCCCGGGCTCGGTCTCGACGCCCAGGAATGGGTACGGCCTGGGCCCGGTAGAGGGCCGCCGCTCGGTTGACGGCGGTTCTCCGTAGAGTCAGGTCATGGCCGACGTCTCGGTCCGGGTGTTCGACGGCGACACCGGCAGCGTGTCCACCGGCACGGTGGACGAACTGCCGGTCCTCCTGACCCAGCCCGGGCGCTGGGTCTGGGTCGACGTCCCCGAACCCGACCAGACGGCGGCGCTCCTGCTGACGGACGTCTTCGGTGTGCACCCCAAGGCGGCCGCTGACGGGTTGACGCGCAACCACATCGCGCGACTCCACTACTACGGTGACGTGCTCTACCTCGCGCTCCACCGGCCGGAGCCGGGCGCCGCGGGTCACGTGCACTACCTGGAGCTCGACCTCTACGTCGGGCCGCGCTTCCTCGTGACGCTGCACGGCCCCCGCAACGAGGTCGTGCCAGTCGAGGCGATGCTCCGCGAGACGACGGACGTGGCGGCCCGCATCGACGCCGGCCGGCTGCGCCCCACCCGGCCCGTGGCGCTCCTGTACGCGCTGGTCTCGGCGTTGACCAACGTGCAGGAGCGGCTCGTCAACGAGTTCGCCCAGCAGGTGGGCCTGCTCGAGCAGCGGGTCATGGTCCAGGCCGACGACGACCATCCCCAGGAGTTCCTCGACGAACTGTTCACCGTGCGCCACACGCTCCTCACGGTACGCACGATGGCGGCCCAGGGCGCCGAGGTCCTCGCCCGAACCGTCACGCTGGCGGGCCGGGCGGTCATCGCCGTGGCCGACGAGGAGCCGCACGCAGGCCTCCGGGCCGACCGGCACGCGCTGGAGGACCTGCGCGACCAGTACGAACGGCTCGACCGGATCACCCGCAGCCAACTCGAGTTCCTCGAAGGGGTCACCGACTTCTACCGCGCCCGCACCGACACCCGCATGACCATCGCCGCCGAGCGGCTGGCCGTCATCGCCGCGGTCACCCTGCCCGTCGCCGCGCTCTCGAGCGTCATCGGGATGAACGTCATCGTCAACGACAGCACCCAGTGGGGGGCCCTCATCGTGCTCGTCACGAGCATGGCGGCGCTCTCGTCCGCCCTGCTCGTGTGGGCGAAGCGCCAGGGCTGGTGGTGACTACGCGGCTCAGACCCCGGCCACAGGTCCGCGACGACGCCCCTCCGGGAGCTCGCCCACCGGACACATGCCGGAGAACCGACACCGTCCACCGCTCGCGTTGCCCCGGTGACGGGGTTCTTCGGTGGCATGCTTGATCGCGGCAGCGACACCCGGGACCGTCTAGGGCGGCAGGCGGCGTGGGGACCGACGTTGACCCTTGTGAGCGAAGTTGACCACGCCGAGGTGGAGCGTGGGGGCGAAGCGTCGGATACCGGCGGGCATACTGGCGGGAATGGAAACCGCATCTGCACACCCGCGTCCTCGTCACCCCAGCAGCCCCTTCCAGCGGCAGCCCGAACCGGTGATCGAGCAGTATGTCGTCGACGACCGGGTATCACATGACTCGTACGGGTTAGGTCGAGTCGTGGGCGTCGACGGAGGTGGGGCGACGGTCGACTTCAGCAGTAGCACTGTTCGCATCCCGACGCCCTTCCGCAAGATGACCAAGCTCTAACTGGCCCAGCCGCCGCCGGCGGTCACCTCATTTCGGGTGGTCGGCAGGCGGCGTTGTGACGCAACTACCGCGGCGGTGAGCCATGGGGAATGGGCCGGACTTCGCATCTGCGACGGCCAGCGCTGCAGGCGTTGTCGCCCCCGCGACCCCTGTTGGTCGCCGCGTCAGGGCAGGTCGACCGTCTCCAGCTTCTTGACGATCCGTTCGACCGTGAGCCAGCTGCGGGTCGTGATGCCCTTGCCGTAGGACTCTTCGAGCCAGCGCATGAAGCCCCGGGCTCGGTCGGGCTGAGTGTTGTCCGTGATGGCGAGGATGGCGCGGGCGACGGGGTCGTAGCGGACGACTGTGGTGCCTGGATCCAGTTCGCCAGCGACGACGACGTCAGGGGCTGAAGTGTCCTTGATGAAGGTGGCCGTGAGGTAGGTCGTGGTGTGGTGCGTCACGCCGGGGAAGGGATCGCTGTCGACCAAGGAGCGCAGCTCCGAGTAGGTGCGCAAGAGGGTTCGGCTCGAGATGCCGAGCTCGAGGGCCAGGGCGTCCTCGATGCGTTGCTCAAGGACGGGTGCGTCCTCGCGGCTACTCCGGAAGACGACGTTGCCGCTGGACAGGACTGACGCAACGTCCTCAAGCCCCAGACCTTCGAAGACGCCGCGAAGCTTGTCGTTGGTCATGTTCTTTCCGCTCGGCGCAATTCCCCGAAGAAGCGCTGCGAAGAGTGGCATGGTGCCCCGACCGTACTCACACGGCAGATCCCACGCCACCGACGGCAAGGCCTGTTGCGGCGGTATGACGGGGGTGCGCTGATGCGGTAGGGGGACAATGTCGAAGCGAGCGTCTGGCAACGCGAGCGGGGCTTCGACGGGTCATCAGTGCGCTCAGGCCAAGGTCGTGCGACTTCCGTCCGGGTTCCAAATCTCGACTCGTGTCGTGTGTTGTGCGATGTCCTCGACAGCGTTGAGCAAAGCGATTTCCGCGACCGGGCGTTGGGGTCGAATAGCGAGACTCGCTGCAGGGTATTGCTACCGCGGGTGTGGTTGACATGGCGCACCGCGCCAGTGTTGATCGCCGCCAATCGCGTTTGGTAGCGATGCTCTGCCAGCAGGACCGGGTATCGAGCGTTTGGACTAGCCGTGGCTGGTCGGCGTAAGCCGCGTGCAGTGCCTCCAGGCGTTTCGGTGTCGGCGCGAAGAAGACATGCTGGTTGAGCTGCTCGAGCCAGCCCGGGACCGTCATGTCGGTCAGGGCGCGCTCGAGCATCCTGACGTTCAACGTGTGCTGGTCGAGTAGATACGCCGTTCCGTGCACAGGATGCGTCAGGGAATGGTTGTCGAGCGGGGCTCGCGCAGAAGCCGACGGCGTTCCTCCGACGGAACTTCCCATTTCTCGAGGAGGGCTGAGACGCTGAGCAGCCCGCGCCGCTTGATACTCGGCCAGGCCTCCGGTCCATGCGCCAAGTGGTAGCAGCGTGGATATCTGGAGGTCAGCTCATCCTCCTGCAGCCAGAGCTCCCTCCATTTGCCGACGCAACTCGGCAAGCCAAGGTCCTAATCGGGTGCGGCAGGAGTGACCTCAACCGACGGCGGTAAGGGCCAAAGGGCGCCAGTTTCTGCTGACCGAATGACCCACCACCGCTCCAGCATCGCCGGCGACGTCTCTACAGGCAGTGCCCGCAACGCTGAGGCGTGCCGCCGACGCTCCACGCGAACGACTCGAGTTCAGCGTGGCTGCCGCAGACCTTGATGAAGTCGTGCGTCCACTGACTGCCGCGTGCCGGCTCGCCGCTGATCGTGTGGCACGTCGCTCGATGGAGGATCAGGTACGCGGCTTCGGGTTGCGCTCCGCATTGAGCACGTAGGAGTCCGACCCCTGATGATCAGCGAGCCACCTGCGGTAGCCAGCGTCGTCGTCCTTGAAGATCATCATTGGCCCATTGTCGGCGTTGCCACGACTCCCTGTCATGCGGCCGGCCCTCATGCCGGTCGATTGGCGGCGGATAGACGCAGGTACTTGCTATAGGGGCTTGCCAGGCAGGATGCCTCCGGCGCGTGTCGTCGTTCCATGCGCTTGCTGCGGGCGAGTCCTCGCTGTAACTGTGCCGAGTGACGCCCATTGACAGCGGCCCACCCCGGGGATGGACACTTTCCTTGGAGACTGCCTGCCTTCCCAGCACAGACAGATCTCGAGGATGCGAGCCGGAGAGGACCCGGGCGCCAGCATGACAACCACACCGGCACTTGTCGCTCGCCGCACCACCGGTGTTCGGCGTGCGGCGGCCGCCGCCTTTGGCGTGCTGGCCCTTCTGCTGGCCATCGGCTGCTCAGGTCCGACGCCGCAGCCGAAGCCGAGCGCGACCCCGGTGGACTGGCAGGCCCTGGAGGCCACAGTCGAGACCGTGATTGAGGCAGACAGGCAGGGGCTGGACAACATTCGCGCCGTTGTCGTGTCGGTCGACGGGGAGACCCAGTGGGAGCACTACCGCGACGGCTTTGGCGCTGACGACCACGAGCATGTCTATTCCGTGACGAAAAGTGTCGTCGCCACCCTGATCGGGATCGCCATCGACGACGGCCTCATCCCGTCCGTGGACGAACCGCTGAGCGTTCTGCTGCCCGAGCGCCGCAAGGCGATGACTCCCACGACGGCCCGGGTCACCCTGCGGCAGCTGATGTCGATGAGCGGCGGTTTTGCCGAAGAGGATTGGTCGCTCGTGCTCTACGAGAGAGACCACGTCGACGGCGACGACTTTGTCGACTACCTGCTGAAGCTGGGCCCGACGCACGAACCCGGCCAGTCCTTTGAGTACTCAAACACCAGTGCCCATCTGGCGACGGCCGTGCTGGCCTCCGCCCTGGCGCGCTCGACCGACCCCCCAAAGCAGACCCTCATGGACTACGCCCGCGCCAACCTTTTCGAACCACTGGGCATCCGGAGCGAGCCGGCATACACAGCCAACGTCACGCTTCCGTTCCCAAAGGCCTTCGCCAAGGCCGGCTTCGGCTGGCTGACCGACCCTGACAACCTTCCCTACGGCGGCTTCGGACTAAAGCTCACGCCAACCGACATGATCCAGATCGGAGAGCTGTACCGAAACAACGGGCTACGGCATGGCGTTCAGATCATCCCCCGCAGGTGGGTACAGGAGGTTCTTGAACCATCGACGCTGAACCAGGAATACGGGTTGCTGTGGTGGATCACCACAGGGCCAGACACCACACCCGCCTACGGCGCATTCGGAGCCTACGGACAGGCGATCTTGGTCTGGCCGTCTCGACACGCCGTCATCGTCTGCCTCACAGCCAGCCCCCCTGACGCGGACCACAACCTCAACGTCGAGCCCATCCTCGTCGACGTGATCGCAACTGCACTCCCGCGCCTGTCCTAGCTTTCCTCGGAAGAAGGCCTTAGCGGCGGTGTGACGCAGGTAGGACGTCGACCTTCCCGTGAACCATTGATGCGCATCCGGCCGTCCGGCCTCCGCCGGCTTACCCTGGGGTGACGTTCACCCAGCCGACACAGCTCATCAGGGAAGTTCCATGATGGGGACCGGGGCGTGGCCGGTGCCAGACTGGGTGCCGTGGAAAGCCTGGGCATCGCACCGGCAACGGTTGAGCGCTGGTCGGACCTGGTGACCGTGTTTGGCACCCGCGGCGACCCTTCGTGGTGCTGGTGCCAGTTCTTCCTCACCACCGGCAACCGATACCGCGACTCCGGCGAGCGCAACCGCGCCGATCTGGAGGCGCAGGTGCGCGAGGCTAAAGTCCCACCCGGCCTGCTGGCCTACCGCAATGGTGAGCCCATCGGCTGGCTGCAGCTGGGTCCGCGCACGTCCTATCCCCGCGTCACCGGCCAGGCCGCGCTGGCGAAGATCGTGGGGGATCGCGACGCCGGGGAGCGGGTCTGGCGGACCACATGCTTCGTGGTCAGGGTCGGACATCGCAGACAAGGCATCGCGGGAGCATTGCTCGCGGCAGGGGTGGAGTATGCCGCGGAGAACGGGGCCGGCGTGCTGGAGGGCCACCCGGTCGACGTCTCGGCCCGTCCCTCTCGATCCGCCGGGGCGGTGCTCTACCACGGCACCTTGTCGATGTTCACCGATGCCGGCTTTGTCGAGATCGGCCGCACAGCGCCGACGCGACCGGTGATGCGCCGTCACCTGGGCTGATGCACAAAGACATTGCCTGGAGCCTCGACCAGCGTCACGAGTACCTGCCGTGGGCGACAGGCGGCGAAGTGACGCACCGCGATCGACATTCATACCGCGGCACGGCTCAGGGATCAGTGGATGACGTCGAAGATGTTCTTCTGGATGCCGTTGCTGAACACTTCGCTGTCCACGAGCTTGAGCTTCTGGGTGTCCTTGTCGGTGTCGCTGAAGAGCTTCTCGCCCTTTCCGAGGAGGAGTGGGAAGACCAGGAGGTTGTAGCGGTCGATCAGGCCAGCGTCAGCCAGGGCGTGGTTGAGGGTGACGCTGCCATGGATGATGATCGGGCCCCCCTCCGAGTCCTTGAGCGCGCTGACCTCGTCAAGCGAGCGCAGGATCGTGGTCGGCCCCCAGTCGGACACGAGGTCGTCGTCGGTCAGGGTGGTTGAGACGACGTACTTCGGCAGGCCCTTGTAGTAGCTGAAGTCCTCCATGTTCGGCCAGACCGGGCTGAAGAGCTCGTAGCTCTTCCGGCCCATCAGCATGGCGGTCGACTCCTGCTGCTCCGACCCTTTTAGCGCGTAAGCCTCGGGGACGAAGTCGACGCTGTTGAAGGTCCAGCCGCCGTTGCGGTAGTCGCTCTGGCCCCCAGGGTCTTCGACCACGCCGTCGAGGGAGATGAAGGCGGTGCTGATGAGAGTGCGCATTGTCGCTCCTTGATGTCGGCCGGTGATCGGGTGAGGCGGCCCCGCGCCGCCCTCTGTCACACCTACGAACGAGGCCGGTCGAATGCGACACCCGTGCCCTACCCAGTTTGCGCCACCGCTGGTCGTGGACGGCAGCCCAGCGTCGAGGCGCGTCCAGCTAGGTCGGCGAAGGAGGCCCGTATGCGACGCCGACGCCGCACCGTTTCCACGCATGGGCTTGGTGCCTGCTTCTGGCCACTCCGCCTTGCGGAAGCGCGCGCTCTCATGCTGGCGTGCGGACTCGCGGCGATGAGACGCGACCAGCGGCCCAATCAGGCTGGCCGCCAGCGGAGGCGCCATCCTCCTCACCCTGAGGGCCCTGCCAACGTGGAGAACGTTGGAGCGTCGGAACACCACCTGGTTGCATCCGGTCATCCCTGGACGCGACCGGGATACCCCGCGATCTAGGACTGGCGAGGGTTGATCACAGGGCCGTGTGATTCTGAGATGCGGAAGCACCCGACGTCCGGCAAGCGGGATCGTGACCCCCTGAACCGTAGCGCGCACATACGCACTTTCGTTGTGTTCGCTTGGCACGTAGCCTTGAGACAGCCTTCAGGTGGGACGTGGAGCTATGGGGATTCAGTCTGGCGACGGTGGCGAGCACGAGGTGGTCCTAGATAGTGTCAACGGGCAAAGGGAGCTGCTCTGGGGCGACTATGTTGAGCTGCTGACCCAATCCCGACATGTCGAAACTGTGAGGATCAACGCTGTCAACCTCGCGTTGGTGCTCACCGCAGCGCTTGCCGCACTGATCACGTTCGACAAGAAGATCAACCTTCTTGACCTGGCTCCAAGTTTGATCATTATCGCGACGGGCCTGTTCTCGACCTTGTTCTCCATCGCTTACCTCGAGCGGTATCACAAGAACAAGCGAAGGGCCGCGGTGGTGAGAGCTGAACTGGACCGCCGGTTCTTTGGGGACCAGTCCCTGGGACCGGGAATGACGTCGCTTCGGGACGAAGCCGATGGTATGCCAGCGCCCCATCACGGCGAACTGAGCGCTCGGCTCTACTATCTGACATTGGCAGGAGCCAAGAAGACGGCGGGAACGACGCATCTCTTCTGGGTGCTCGTACCGATCTCCGTCTTAGCCATAGGCATCCTCTTGACAATCCTGTCAGTAGTTGGGGTTGAGACCTAGGAGGTCCCTTGGCTTGGTGCGGCAGGCTGAGACGCCCGTATCGCGGCGATGAGACGCACCTACGCCGTCCGAGCGGAATGCGGAGTGTGCGGTCGTCAGTGGGTGGCGTCGACGGGGGTCGCTGGACGACCTCGAGCACGACGCACCAGGGCCAGCACGAACTGGTGGACAGACACGCCGACCGCAGTGTTGGCCAGCGCCAGAGCGGCGCCCCCGAGGATGTCCGCCGGCGTGGAAAGGAGTCCCTGCGACCACAGCAGCACCGTCCAAGCTGAGGTGCCGGCGACCAGCGCGGGCTTCCACCAACGACCTAGCAGGAGGCCGAACAGAATCATTGTCGGGATCACTGCAGCCTCCTCAACTGGTTCCCAATGAAGGCTACGCCCAGGGTGCGGTGCGAACCCGCTCGTCCTCGCTGCGGCAGGTCCGGACGTTTCAAGCGTGAGAGGAGCGGTGCTGTCGCGTTGGTCGCTAACGTCAGGACGTGGGACTTCAACGGAGGCTGGGCGCGATAGCTGTTGTTGCTTGCGTGCTCTTTGGCTCGACGGGGTGCGACGGCCGAAGCCGCTCTGTCTTCGCTGCCTACGGCGACGCCGCGTCCACGCGCCTGGAGCTCAACGTCGCCTCCTGCAACGAGAACCCGACGGCCGAAGTGGAGGAGTCCGACACTGCGGTGCGCGTCCAAGTCACGAGCGGACGTTGGTTCGGTCGCGACGCCGACGACTGTGCAGATGGCGTCGTCGTGACCCTGAACGCGCCGCTCGGAACGCGCACCGTCGTTGACCAATCGACCGGGCAGACCGTCGAGGTCCGACCAGTCGACGAGGACACTCCTCCAAGGTGACCGCTGGCAGATCCGGTAACGCAACGCTGTGTCTGGCCCGGCTCGCGGCGAGGATCCGCACCGCAACCGTCCTGCCGCGGAGCTGGTGTGCGGATGGTGTACTCAGAACGTGAACGTCGACCTGCAGCCGCCAGTAGAAGCCGCGGGCATTCGTATTGGGGCGACCCGCGGGGAGGCTCGCGACCAGTGCCTCGCACACGGCGAACCCAACGCATTCCGCCGCTGGAACGAGGTCAACGAATCGCTCGTCGTCCAACGCCGGTCTGGCCTGTCGATATTCGTCTACTTCGACGCGATGGACGAAGTGGAAGCCATCGAATTCGGTCGACCCGGGAGTCACGACACCGTCATGTATCGCGGCATCGACATCTTCGACACACCGGCGGATGCGCTCCTACAGAAGTTGCGCGAACACACCTCAATCACCGTCGACGAAGCCGGGCACTCCGCCACCGCGCCGGACCTCCTCCTCGCACTGTGGAGATCGGTGACACCCGAGGACGACGGCGACCAGGACGGCCGGTACTTCGAGTCCGTGCTCGTAGCAAGGCCCGGATACGACGCGTGAGCATTTGGGTCCCTCCTGACCATCTTCCACGGGACAGCCGCTGAAGTTGCGTGGTCCGGACTGTAGTCAGCCTCCGGCCCCGTCTTGGGCCGGCCGCCGAACAGGCGGCGAGGAGGCGCACTCAGCGAGCCGACTGCCTGACCCCTGGGTGGTCACCGACGCCGTCTGGTGCGTGTTCGGCGGAGTCTCACCCCGCGGCGGCGCGGGGACGAGCCCGCAGGGCCGCGACACCAGCGCCCAGCGCAGCGCCGATCAGGATGCCGAGCACCCACGCGACCGCATGGCCAATCCACATCCCTGTGGAGAAGATGTTGAAGACAACGTCCTGCGTACGAAGGACGCCTCTCGGCGGATCGGCATCAAGAAGGAAGACGCCGCGCCGGTCCATCCAGACCAAGCCTTCAACGGCCAGGACCGCGCACAGGGCGACGAAACTCGTAGCCAGTGCGAAGACACCGATCTTCAACCCGGTCCAGAACGACCCGGTCAGACCCGCCGAGACCAGGGCGACGAGCAGGAGGATCAGCGCAGGGACGGGCACCGTCACCTCGAGAACACCCGGACCACCGTTCGCAAGCTGGAGCCGGGAGGCCAGCAGTGCGGCAGTGGCGACGAGAACGGCCGAGACCATCCCCAGCCCGACGCTCAGGCCGAGGCGGAAGCGGAACGCGGCGCGCGCAGCGCTTCGGGCGAATCGCCTTCTCGCCTTGGGGTCCTGGATGGAGGCAAGCTCGGCCCGCATCGCCGCACCCCACTCCGAGCGGTGGTCAGGAAGGCTCCACGTCGCGACGGCGAGAAGGCGCTCGGCGCCGTCCCGTGGTCGGGCGCTCACGTCTGCGCCGTTCGGATGGCCGGCCGCGACACGTTCGTGCGAGCCGGCTTCGCGGTGGCGTGAAGGCCAGCCGCGAACTGCACGCCAGCGGACGACAGCCGGTAGAGGTGCCGGGCGGGCCGCCCCGGTGGAGGATCCTGCTCCCACGCCGTCTCGACCAGGCCCCGATCGGCGAGGCGGGTCATGATCGGGTAGACCGTGCCGGCCTTGAGCCCCAGCGATCGGCAGAGGTCGTATCCGTGGCTCCAGTCCGTCGTCCGTTCGGCCAGCGCGTCAACGACTGCCACCGTCTGAGGGGAGGGGCGCCGGGCCATCGCAATACTCTACCTATATAGATGTGCGGCTGTCGAACCCCTCACGCCACACCCTGGGAGAGCCGCTCATGTGCCTGCCTGAATCTTCGAGCGCTGGCTCGGCAGTGGTGTGGAGCGCGGTGGCTCCGACGCGGATGGCGGCCGAGTGGGGCTGGGCGAGGGCCTGCTTGACACCCCAGGGCGCCGCGAGCACAGTCGGCTGGTGGACTTGGGTTCTCGCCTGCGATCACGGTCGGTGATCGAGGACCACGACGGCGCGTCCGGTGCTCGGCTGGAGCGGGCAGTGCTGGATGACGGCGCGAGCCTGATCCTGAAGCTGTGCAACCACGAGACGGACCTGAGCATGCTGATCCCCGGGCGAATCATGCCCCTGGATGTGCAACTGTGGCAGGACGGCCACCTGGATCGCCTTCCGGAGGTGATGGGCCATGCGGTGCGGGGCGCGTGGCGGGAGGACGGCTTCTGGGTCCTGGCGATGGACGACCTGGGCGATCGACTGCTGAGCTACGCCAGCGTCGTCTCCAGGGGGCAGTGCCGGCAGGTCCTGGCCGCGGCGTGTGCGATGCACGACCGGTTCGCCGCAGCCCCGCCCAGCGGGCTGTGGTCGGCCGAGGATCGGATGACGGTGTTTGCGCCCCGGACGATGCGGCCGTATGCCGCCGGTGACAACGCCCTCCCCCGCTGGTGCCTTCAGGGATGGGAGCGGTTCGATTCGCTGGCCCCCACGGACGTCCGCGATCTCGTCTATGGGATCCATCAGAATCCTCAGCGGTTGGCGCAGGTGCTGGCCGACCTCGGCCCGACCACCCTGCTGCACGGGGACTACTGGACCCCGAACCTCGCCCCAGTGCCGGGCCGGGTTGTCGCCATCGACTGGGCGTTGGCGACCAGCGGCTCGCCCGCGGCGGAGTTCGTGTCGTTCCTCGTGGGCTGCGGGGGGCAGGTCCAAGCCAGCAAGGACGAGGTCCTGGACGACATCACCGAGTTGTGGGCGGGTCGATACGACGGGCGGCTGCTGACCGTCGCCCTGGTCCTCGGCCTGGTGGAGATGGGCTGGAACCTGGCCTTGTCCGCGTCCGAGGGGTCCCCTGCCGCACGAGCCGAGTGGCAGTGGTGGGTGGAGGCGGCCCGACGCAGCGCAGCCACCGGGCTGATCGGCTGACGGGCGGCGCGCCACCTCGCAGAAGACGGCCATGAACGCCTGCGCCTCTGTGGCGGTGACGGCTGGGTCAATCCCGGTCGATGAACCGGGTGACAACCCACAGCACACCGGCGACGAGCAGCCCGGCCAGCAGCAGGGTGTAGATCTCGGCGGTGGGCATGGCGATCATGATGACAGGACAGGGGAGCGTCCCACTGCGCGGTAGAACGGTGTCCGGGAGCGCGGGCGTCAACCGCTTGAGCCGGAGACGGTGGAGAGATCGCGGCATCTGTACAAGCGCCATAGCAATAGCCCGACGGCACGTCTCCAGCGCCGGCCGGATGCAGACCACGAGGCGAAGAGATGCACGCGCTTTGGCGCGGCTTCACGCGCGAGGTCGACGAAGGAGTGAAACCTACCCAGGCGGGATGTCGGCAGGTCCGTCACATCCCGACGATCTGCTCAACTCGCTGGGGCACCTTCCGCGCTGCCAGGCGCGTTGGCCCCGCGACGCGCCTGCTCGAGCCTCTCGGCAGCTGCATCGCTGCTGGGCGGGGCGCCTGGCCCGTGGCTCACACGGGGATCCGCAGGAGCTGCCCCGGGAAGATCTTGTCGGGGTTCTTCAGGCCGCTGGCGAGCGCCGTGTTCTTGACACTGGAGACCTTGGGGTCGCCGCCAAGCTCTTGAAGGATCTTCGTCAGGGTGTCGCCCTTCCTGACCAGGTAGGGGATGTATCCACGTGAGCCGGGGACAACGATCACCGACACACGGGCCGGCTCGACGTCCGGACCTTCTCCTTCTGACGGATCATCGCCGGCAAGCTCCAGCACGGCGGAACCGGCAACCTTGACCGCCGTCGTGTTGAGCTGCTCCACCCAGGTCTCCATGGCGCCCATGGATCCGGCCGTGATGAAGCCTTCGGCCAGGGCTTTTCCGTCCCGGACGAGCCTCCAGCGGTAGGTGGCCTCAAAGGCGGTGCCGATTGCGGCGAGCGCGATGCCATTCCCGACGATGTCCCCGGCTAGAGGCTGGCGAATGTTGATTCCGTATATATCCATGCCAAACGCTAACTCGCCCTGCCCGACCTCGCATGTCCGCCGCAACACGGCCTTTCGAGGGTCCAGACTGCATATGGGGCTCTTCACGGATGAGTGTGGAGACGGGTATCTGGGCGCGGCCGGCACGAACCCGGATGTCAGCACTTGCAGACAGCACTCGGACTCCGTAGCCCCTGGTGGGCGCTGTGACGCGCTTCCATGGACTTGTGGTCGAGACCTGTTGAGGCCACGCATGCACCGCGACTGTTGCCTGTCAGCGTAGTGACGCACCGCTCCGGTCCGTGTCCTTGGTCCTGGACCGGCACCCAAGTTGTCGACCGGGGTCCGGTGCACCTGTGGCAAGGCCCATCCTTCCTGTGGACGCGGAGGCCGGGCGGTGCGAGGCTGGGCCGACCGCCACAGGTGAACCCGCGCGGAAGGTCGACATGTCGCTGCTAAGGACTGCTTCCAGCACCGTCTCAGCTCCGAGGGGCTCGGCTGCGGCGCTGCCGCTCGCGGGACCCGCGGCCCTGGCCCCGGCACGACAGGGTCGACTAGGTTGTGAAATCCCGGCAAGCCCATCCAGTCTGATCCCAAGGAAGTGATCCGCATGGAAGGAAGTCGTCGTCCGGCGAACCGACCGGCGCTACGCGTCGTTGCGGTTGCCGCCACAGCAGCCCTGCTGACGATGTCGCCACAGGCCGTGTCCGCCGCACCCGTCGCTGCATGCGATACGGCCAGCAACAACACGTACCAGAAGCTGCTCGAGTGCATGACGGGCGAGGGTGTCACGGAGCACCTCGAGGCGTTCCAGAAGATCGCGGAGAACAACCCCGACCCCGAGTACGGGACCACCCGAGCCGCAGGTACGCCCGGGTACCAGGCCAGCGTCGACTACGTCGCCGGGCTGCTCGAGGACGCCGGGTACACTGTGACGCTGGACCCGGTCGAGATCACGTACGCCTTCCCGCCCGAACTGCGCCAGCTCACGCCGGTCGCCGCCGACTACGAGACCGGTGTCTTCTCCGGGAGTGGCGAGGGCGCCGTCACGGGCGACGTCGTCCCGGTCGACATCAACCTCACGCCGCCGCGGGCGAACACGAGCGGGTGCGACGGAGCCTTCACCGAGGCGGCGGTCGGGGCCCCCATTGTGGCGGACCCCGCCGGTGTGGACGACTTCGCCGGCTTCCCCGTCGGCAGCATCGCGCTCATCCAGCGGGGTGGCTGCAGCTTCGCGCTCAAGGCCCTGAACGCAGAGGCAGCCGGCGCATCCGCCGTCATCATCTTCAACCAGGGCAACACGCCCGACCGCGAGGCGACGTTGATCGGCAACGCGACCCCGCCGGAGGGGAGCGCCGACACCGAGATCGGCATCCCCGTCGTGGGCGCCAGCTTCGCGGACGGCTCCGTCCTCGCGCAGCCGGGTTCGACGGCGTACGTCGAGGTGATCACCGAGACCCGCACCGATTACAACGTGATCGCGGAGCTCGAGGGTAAGAACACGGACAACGTCGTGATGGCCGGGGCACACCTCGACAGCGTGACCGAGGGACCGGGGATCAACGACAACGGTTCCGGCTCCGCGGCGCTGCTCGAGACCGCGCTGCTCATGGCCAACCTCAATCCGGAGAACACGCTGCGGTTCGCCTGGTGGGCGGGCGAGGAGCAGGGCCTCCTCGGCTCTGCCGACTACGTCGCCGGCCTCTCCCAGGCGGAGCGTGACCGCATCGCGCTGTACATGAACTACGACATGGTCGGCTCGCCGAACTACATCTTCATGGTCTACGACGCCGACGAGTCGACGTTCCCGGCGCCTGCAGGTGTCCCGATCCCGCCGGGGTCCGAGGCGATCGAGGACGTCTACGAGTCGTACTACACGGCACTCGACATCCCGTACGACGACACCCTGTTCTCGGGACGGAGCGACTACGAGGCGTTCATCCTCGCCGGGATCCCGTCGAGCGGGCTCTTCACCGGTGCAGAGGTGATCAAGACCGAGGAGCAGGAGGCCATCTGGGGTGGCACGGCGGGCGAGCAGTTCGACCCGTGCTACCACGAGGTCTGCGACACCATCGAGAACGTGAACGCTTACGCGCTCGACGTCAACAGCGACCTCATCGCGTTCGCGATGCTGACCTTCGCGTACTCGACCGAGTCAGTCAACGGCGTTCCCGGCAAGAAGGTCCCCGGTCCGAAGTTCGTGCTTCCTGAGCCCGCGGGCCCCGAGGGCACGTTCGCCGGTGCAGGTGCCGGCGCCGCCTTGGGGGCGCTCGAGTAGCCCCCCGGAAGAGGCTGGGGGTGGCCCGGCTGGGGTCGCCCCCAGCCGGGCCCGGCCGGAACCCCTCACCTTCTGATCGGCAGCAACCCGATCGACCCGACACCCACCAAAGCGACCCTCCGTTTGATGCGCGAAGTCAGATGTTTGGGAGGCGAGCATGTCGCCGCCTGACGAAGTAGGCGGGCCGTCGTATCGCCAGATCGGGTTTGACCTCACGGCAGCCGCCCTGCCCAATGGTGAGGTGAGCACCCCACGCGCCATCGTCCTCGTTGAGGGGAACAGCGACCGGGTGGCGCTGCAGACGCTCGCGACCCGGCAGGGTCGGGACCTCGCTGCGGAGGGCGTCGAGGTGCTCCCCATGCATGGCGTCACGAACACCCGTGCCGTCGCGTCCCACTACGGACCACGCGGGCTCGGCATCCCCCTTGCTGGCCTTTACGACCTGCCCGCACGGGCGATCCTGGTGCGGGGGCTCGCGGCCGCCGGCCTGCCCGAGGTGCTCGAGGATGACGGCCCGGCGCGGCTGGGGTTCCACGCGTGTACCGCCGATCTCGAGGACGAGCTGATGCGGGCCCTCGGCACCGAACGCGTGGAGGCGGTGATCGAGGCAGCCGGTGAGGCGCAGTCGCTGCGCCTCCTGGTGGGGATGCCGGCCCAGCGCGGCTGGACCCGCGAGGCGGTGCTGAGGCGCTTCCTCGGCTCCCGTGCCGGGCGCAAGGCGCGCTACGCCGCGCTCTTCGTCGACGCCATGGAACCCGACCGGGTGCCGACACCGCTGGCCGCCGTCCTCGCCCGGGTATGAGCGCCCACGGCACCGTCGACACACGTCGTTGCGACCGGGCCTGACCAGTGGCCCGGCGAGATCCGACCGTCAGCGCGGGTGGCTAGCGTGGCGTGATGATCACCGTCGACCAGTACCTCGACTTCTGTGACCAGGCACTCGACTCGTACGCCGCGATCGTCACCGCGCTCGGCGACGACCTCGTCAACGCGCACCTCGACGGCGTCCCCGGGTCGAACTCGGCCTTCGCACTGGTCGCGCACATCGCGGGGATGACGGCGCACTGGGTGCGCACCGTCAACCGCGGCATCGCCGTGCCCCGCGACCGCCCGGCCGAGTTCACCGCCAGCGGCACGGCCTCCGAGGCCATCACCATCATCGAGCGCACCCGCGCCGTGCTGCACGAGGACGCCCGCGCGGCATCCCCGCGGGAGCAGCCGGCCGATCCCGCTCTCGAGCAGGACGGCTCGATGTCGTACGCCACCCAGGGCGAGGTGCTCCTCCACGTCTACGAGGAGCTCGCCCAGCACCTCGGCCAGCTCGAGGTGACCCGCGACGTCCTGCTCGCCGGGCTCGGCGGCGGCGCCGGCCACCGTGCGGGAACCGCATGAGTGTCGGTGGGCTGCGGCAGGATGGACGGGTGAGCGAGACGCCGACCGACCCCGCCGCTCAGCAGCCCACCGACGTCGTGCCCGACGACGTCCGCCACGAGTGGACGACGCTGGCCGAGGAGGCCCGGACCCACCAGTTCGCCTACCACGTCAAGGACTCCCCGACCATCAGCGACGGCGAGTACGACGCGCTCATGCGCCGGCTCAACGCCATCGAGGACGCGCACCCCGGCCTGCGCACCCCTGACAGCCCCACCCAGCTGGTCGGCGGGGCGGTCTTCTCCACGGACTTCACGGCGGTCGACCACCTCGAGCGGATGCTGAGCCTGGACAACGCGTTCAGCCCCGAGGAGCTCACGGCGTGGGCCGCCCGGGTCGAGCGGGAGGCCGGCGGGGCACCGCACAACTTCCTGTGCGAGCTGAAGATCGACGGCCTGGCGGTCAACCTGCTCTACGAGGGCGGCCGCCTCACCCGTGCCCTCACGCGCGGCGACGGCCGCACCGGCGAGGACGTGACGTTGAACGTCCGCACGATCCGAGGCGTCCCCACCGAGCTGTCGGGCGACGACGTGCCCGCGCTCGTGGAGGTCCGGGGTGAGGTCTTCTTCCCCCTCGAGGCGTTCGGCGACCTCAACGCCAGCCTCGTGGAGGCGGGCCGGGCGCCCTTCGCCAACCCTCGCAACGCCGCCGCCGGGTCGCTGCGCCAGAAGGACCCGCGCATCACCGCGACTCGACCCCTGCGCATGCTCGTCCACGGCCTCGGCGCCCGGCGCGGCTTGGACATCGCGCGCCAGAGCGAGGCCTACGACCTCCTGCGTGCGTGGGGGATGCCGGTCAGCGACCACTTCCGCGTGCTCGACACGATCGCCGAGGTGCAGGCGTTCGTCGACGCCTACGGCGAGAAGCGGCACAGCGTGGAGCACGAGATCGACGGTGTCGTCGTCAAGGTCGACGAAGTCAGCGTGCAGCGCCAGCTCGGTGCGACGTCCCGAGCCCCGAGGTGGGCGATCGCCTTCAAGTACCCGCCCGAGGAGGTCAACACCAAGCTCCTCGACATCCAGGTCAACGTCGGCCGGACCGGACGGGTCACCCCCTTCGGGGTCATGGAGCCCGTCACGGTGGCCGGCTCCACCGTCTCCATGGCGACGCTCCACAACGCCCACGAGGTCAAGCGCAAGGGCGTGCTCATCGGTGACACGGTCGTCCTGCGCAAGGCCGGTGACGTCATCCCCGAGATCCTCGGGCCGGTCGTCGACCTGCGCGACGGCACCGAGCGGGAGTTCGTCATGCCGACGCACTGCCCCTCCTGCGGCACCGCCCTGGCCTACGAGAAGGAGGGCGACAAGGACATCCGCTGCCCCAACGCCCGGGCCTGCCCGAGCCAGCTGCGCGAGCGGCTGTTCGGCCTCGCGTCGCGGGGCGGCTTCGACATCGAGGCCCTCGGCTGGGAGGGGTCCATCGCCATGCTCGAGTCCGGTGTCCTCGAGGACGAGTCCACGCTCTTCTCCCTCGGCGCCGAGGACATCGCCCGGGTCCCGCTCTACACCCGGGCGGCCAAACGCACCGACCCGCCCGATGCCGTCGTCGACGGCCGCACGCTGTCGGCCAACGGCCAGAAGCTCGTCGCCAACCTCGAGGCCGCCAAGCAACAGCCGCTCTGGCGGGTGCTCGTCGCGCTCTCGATCCGCCACGTCGGCCCCACCGCCGCCCGCGCGCTCGCGCAGCACTTCCGGTCGATGGATGCCGTCCGCGCCGCCTCGGTCGACGAGCTGGCCGCGGTCGAAGGTGTGGGGCCGGTCATCGCCGAGTCGGT
Source organism: uncultured Actinomycetota bacterium (assembly GCA_963763015.1). Lineage (GTDB taxonomy): Bacteria > Actinomycetota > Actinomycetes > Actinomycetales > Dermatophilaceae > Fodinibacter. The sequence goes on from CAVXML010000006.1 coordinate 187,081, forward strand.
GCGCGACTGGTTCGACAGGCCGGGCAACGAATGGCACGCGGTGATCGTCGACCGCTGGGCCGCCGACGGCGTGCGGATGGTCGACGACCGCGACGAGTCGGTCGAGCAGACCCTGGCCGGGCTCACCGTGGTCGTCACCGGTTCCCTGGAGGGCTTCTCGCGCGACGAGACCAAGGAGGCGATCCTCTCCAGGGGCGGCAAGGCCTCCGGCTCGGTGTCCAAGAACACCGACTACGTCGTCGTCGGGGCGAATGCCGGCACCAAGGAGGACAAGGCTCGCGAGCTCGGGCTGCCCATCCTGGACGAGGCCGGCTTCCGCCGCCTGCTGGAGACCGGCCGACCCGACTGAGACCCCCGCGCCCCGGTGGACGAGGCCGACGTGGTCAGGGCCCGGGAGTCTCCCCGGCTGCGCGGACGGGCCGGGGTGCGTGGAGGTCGAGCGCGATGGCGATCACCCGGGCTCCGAACACGAGCGCGACGGCTGCCCACGCCGTGAGGGAGGTCAGCCAGCCGAGCTCGTGCAGCAGCACGACGAGCCCCGCGCCGGCGAGGGCTGGCACGGCGTACAGCTCGCGCCGGAGCACCTCGGGCACCCGGCCGCCGAGGACGTCGCGCAGCAGTCCGCCGCCCACGGCGGTGATGCCGCCGATGAGCACCGCCGCCAGCGCCCCGGCGTCGTTGTCGAGGGCGACGAGCGCCCCGCTGACCGCGAAGACGCCGAGCCCCGCGGCGTCGAGCACGCGGAACGCCGTGGGGACCCGTCCCCATCGCGCGTCCGGGTTGCGCCGCGCGACCTCCTGCCACCTCCCGTGGACGACGAACACGAGCAGGCCGGCGAGAACGGCGGCGGCGAGCAGCCAGCCGTTGCTCACGGCCACCGGGGGCGTGATGCCGAGGAACAGGTCGCGGATGATGCCTCCCCCCAGCCCTGCGATCCAGGCCAGCACGAGCACCCCGAAGATGTCCAACCCGATCCGCACCGCCACCAGCGCACCGGAGAGGGCGAAGACGAACACCCCGACGAGGTCGAGGGTGAGCTGGAGCGTGGCGGTGTCCGTCAGCACCGGGCCATCCTTCCAGCCCCCGACGCGACGACCCAGCGCGCCGCCACAGCGCAGCCGCGCACCGGCGGTGACCGTCCCCGTCGGACGCTCCTCGCCCCGCCCATAGACTGGCGCGCATGGCCGACCTGACCCGCAGCGACGTGGCCCACCTCGCCTCCCTCGCCCGCATCGACCTGTCCGAGGCCGAGCTCGACCGGATGGTCGGTGAGCTGACGGTCATCCTCGACGCGGTCGCCACCGTCCAGCAGGCGCCGATCGCCGACGTGGAGCCCATGAGCCACCCCATGCCCCTGGTCAACGTCACCCGCCCGGACGTCGTCCGCCCCTCCCTCAGCCCCGAGGAAGCCCTCGCCGGCGCCCCCGAGGCCGAGCAGCAGCGCTTCGCCGTACCCCGGATCCTCGACCAGGACTGACCGCCCGACCCGCCGAACCCGTCCGGATGCCGCGCTCCCGGCATCCGGTCACCCAGCCCCGCACCAGAGGAAGCCACCACGTGACCACCGACCTCACCCGGTCCACCGCAGCCGCGCTCGCCGACCTCCTCACCGCGGGCACGGTGTCGGCCCGGGAGGTCGTGCAGGCCCACCTCGAGCGCACCTCCGCGGTCGACGGCGCAGTGCACTCCTACCTCCACGTCGACGCCGAGGGTGCCTTGGCCGCCGCGGACGACGTGGACCGTCGCCGGGCAGCGAGGGAGGAGCTGCACGCCCTGGCGGGGGTGCCCATCGCGGTCAAGGACGTCATGACGACCCGGGGGCTGCCCACGACGTGCGGCTCACGCATCCTCCAGGGCTGGGTGCCGCCGTACGACGCCACGCTCGTCACTCGGCTGCGCGGGGCTGGGATGCCGATCCTCGGCAAGACGAACATGGACGAGTTCGCGATGGGTTCGTCGACCGAGCACAGCGCCTACGGCCCGAGCCGCAACCCGTGGGACCTCGACCGCATCCCCGGCGGCTCCGGTGGTGGCTCCTCGTCGGCGGTGGCGTCGTTCCAGGCGCCGCTCGCCGTCGGCACCGACACCGGTGGTTCGATCCGCCAGCCGGCGGCCGTCACCGGCACGGTCGGGACCAAGCCCACCTACGGTGGCGTCTCCCGCTACGGTCTCGTGGCCCTCGCGTCGTCGCTCGACCAGGCCGGCCCGTGCACGCGTACCGTGCTGGACGCGGCACTGCTGCACGAGGTCATCGCCGGTCACGACCCCATGGACTCCACGTCGATCGACGCGCCGGTGCCCCCGGTGGTGGAGGCGGCGCGTCGCGCCGACGTCACCGGCATGCGCATCGGCATCGTCCGCGAGCTCTCGGGCGAAGGCTTCCAGGCGGGCGTCCGGGCCCGCTTCGACGAGGCCGTGCAGCACCTGGTCGACGCCGGGGCCGAGGTCGTGGAGGTCTCGTGCCCCAGCTTCACGTACGCCCTCGCCGCGTACTACCTCATCCTCCCGAGTGAGGCCTCGAGCAACCTGGCCAAGTTCGACGCCATGCGATACGGCCTGCGCGTTCCACCGGCCGACGTCGCGGAGCCCAGCGCCGAGCAGGTCATGGCGGCCACCCGGGACGCCGGCTTCGGTGACGAGGTGAAGCGCCGCATCATCCTGGGCACCTACGCGCTCTCCAGTGGCTACTACGACGCCTACTACGGCTCGGCACAGAAGGTCCGCAGGCTCATCGCCGACGACTTCTCCGCGGCGTTCGAGACCGCCGACGTGCTGGTGAGCCCGACCGCGCCGACGACGGCGTTCCGGCTCGGCGACAAGATCGACGACCCGATGGCGATGTACCTCAACGACATCGCGACGATCCCGGCCAACCTGGCCGGCATCCCCGGTATGTCGGTGCCGAGCGGCCTGGCCGACGAGGACGGCCTGCCGGCCGGGTTCCAGGTCCTGGCCCCGGCGATGGCCGACGACCGGCTGTACGCCGTGGGCGCCGCCCTCGAGGCCCGCCTGACGGCGGTCTGGGGAGGGGCGATCCTCGACCGGGCGCCGGAGCTCGTCGCCGGCGGAAGAACGCCCCGGGTACCCGCGACCACCCCGACGAGCCCGACCACCCCGGCGATCACGACGTCCACGACCAAGGAGGCCTGAGCAATGACGACCCAGGCGACCGCCGAGGCGACACTCCCCTTCGAGGAGGCGCTCGCGGCATACGACCCGGTCATGGGCCTCGAGGTGCACGTCGAGCTCAACACGGCGACCAAGATGTTCTGCGGCTGCCCCACCGGGTTCGGCGCCGAGCCGAACACCCAGGTCTGTCCCGTCTGCCTCGGGCTGCCGGGAGCCCTGCCCGTCGTCAACGAGAAGGCGGTGGAGTCCGCGATCCGCATCGGTCTCGCGCTCAACTGCGAGATCGCCTCGTGGTGCCGGTTCGCCCGGAAGAACTACTTCTACCCGGACATGCCCAAGAACTTCCAGACCTCCCAGTACGACGAGCCGATCGCGTTCAACGGGTTCCTCGACGTGGAGCTCGACGACGGAACGGTGTACCGAGTCGAGATCGAGCGCGCCCACATGGAGGAGGACACCGGCAAGTCGCTGCACGTCGGCGGCTCCACGGGTCGCATCCACGGCGCGACGCACAGCCTCGTCGACTACAACCGCGCCGGCATCCCGCTCATCGAGATCGTCACCAAGCCCATGACGGGCGCGGGGGAGCGGGCGCCGGAGATCGCCCGCGCCTACGTCGCCACGTTGCGCGACCTGCTCAAGGCGCTCGGCGTCTCGGACGTGCGGATGGAGCAGGGCTCGATGCGCTGCGACGTCAACCTGTCGCTGATGCCCAAGGGCTCCTCGACGTTCGGCACGCGCTCGGAGACCAAGAACGTGAACTCCCTCCGCTCGGTCGAGCGGGCAGTGCGCTACGAGATCGGGCGGCACGCCGCGGTCCTGAGCTCGGGCGGAACGGTCGTCCAGGAGACGCGCCACTGGCACGAGGACACCGGGGTCACGACGTCCGGGCGGGTGAAGTCGGACGCCGACGACTACCGCTACTTCCCAGAGCCCGACCTCGTGCCGGTCGCGCCGACGCGCGAGACCGTGGAGGCACTGCGCGGCACCCTGCCGGAGGCGCCGACCACGCGGCGGAGGCGGCTCCAGACGGCGTGGGGCTTCAGCGACCTCGAGATGCGGGACGTCGTCAACGCCGGCCTCGTCGAGCTCGTCGAGGAGACAGTTGCCGCGGGTGCCCCGCCGGCGGCGGCGCGAAAGTGGTGGTCGGGCGAGATCGCCCGTCGGGCGAACGCCGCCGGGCACGACGTGCCGATGTTCGCCGCCTCGATCGGGGTCACCCCTGCACACGTCGTCGAGCTGGAAGGGCTCGTGACCTCGGGCCGCCTCAACGACGGCATGGCCCGGCAGGCCTGGGAGGGCGTGCTCTCGGGTGAGGGCACGCCGAGGGAGGTCGCCGACGCCCGCGGGCTCGAGCTGGTGCAGGACAGCGGGGCGCTGGAGGCGGCGGTCGACGCCGTGATCGCGGCCAACCCCGAGGTCGCCGACAAGATCCGCGGCGGCAAGGTCGCCGCCGTCGGTGCCCTCATCGGTCAGGTCATGCGGGAGATGAAGGGCCAGGCGGATGCCGGCGCGGCCCGCGCACTCATCCTTGCGCGGCTCGGCCAGTCCTGAGTCTGCTGGTCGTGAGCCGGTCGGCCCGGCGCCGGAGCCCTCGAGCCCATGAGCCGTCTGGGTGCGGGGTCGGCGATGCGCTCCTCAGTGGATACCGAAGCAGAACGGGTGACCGGCAGGGCTGGCGTACACGGCGAACCACTCGTCCCCGTCGGGGTTGTCGGCCGGCCTGACCGGACCCTGGAGCTGACGTCCGCCGAGCTCCAGGGCACGGCGCCCCGCCTCCTCGAGGTCGTCCACGTGGAGGTCGAGGTGGACCTGTTGCTGCTGGGGGCCGTCCGGCCACGTCGGGGGGACGTGGTTCGGGGCCAGTTGCACCCCCATGACCCACTCCCCGCCGACGGTGATGCTGTGCCACTCCGAGTCGCGATGGACCTCGCCTCCCTGCAGGCCGGCCCAGAAGCTGCTCTCGGCCTCGATGTCCGCGGCGTCGAAGACGATGACGCGCCGAAGGATGTTCATGCCTCACCTTCGCTTCCGTGGTCGGGCTCCGCCAGGTTCGGGCCTACTGTGTGACGTCACCGGCGGGGGGTCAAGCGGGGTCGCCGAGCTCGCGCCTGGGCTCTTCGCGCCGACACCGAGCTGCGCCTCACGATCGGGGGCCACGGCTCGCACGACAGCAGTTCCGCCGGAGGTGCATGATCGGGGTATGACCCGGGCAGCCCAGGACCGCACGCTCGTCCTCCTCCGCCACGCCAAGGCCGAACAGCAGGGCTGGGACGACGACCACGAGCGGCAGCTGACCCCACGCGGGCGCCGGGATGCCGCCGCCGCGGGGCGCTGGCTCGTCCAGCAGGGCATCGGGCTCGACGAGGTGTTGTGCTCGACCTCCGAGCGCACCCAGCAGACGGCCGAGGGGGTCTGGTCGGGCGGCTGCCCGGAGTCCGACGTCCATCTCGACCGCCGGATCTACCTGGCCTCGCCGGAGCGCCTCCTCGAGGTGGTGCGCGAGGCGGACGAGGACGCCGACGTCGTCATGGTCGTCGGGCACGCCCCGGGGATTCCCGCACTTGCCGAGCTGCTGTGCGACGGCGAGGGCAGCGTCGAGGGGCACCGGCGGATGGCCGAGGGCTACCCGACCTGCGGGCTGGCCGTCCTCCAGTACGCGGGCCGATGGTCCGACCTGACCTTCGGTGACGCCCGCCTCGAGCGGTTCCACGTGTGCCGCGACGGCGCCTGACCACTGACCCGACCACGGGAGGTCGTGGGTAACGGCACCGTGGGGCGAACGGCAACAGGGCCGCCTGGGCGCTCGCCCCGGTCGTGGTGAGCACCTGATCTCCCGGCCGCTTGGTGCATCCACGAGCGGCCGCGGCGCCGAATAGCAGGTGTGAACCTCCTCCTGGCCGGAACCGGGGTGGTCAGCCGAACGGCGACCGCTCCTGCTCGGCGTGCGGTGAGGAGGCCGACACGGACACATCGGCCGCGTGCCATCGCGGGGAGGGCGCCTATCGTGGTCACCGTGCGGACGGACGAGGAGACGACGGCGGTCATGGACGACCTCGCCGAACGTCTCCGCGGCGGCTCGCTCGAGGCTCTCGAGGAGGCGTACGCCAACTGGTCCTCCCTGGTGCACACCCTGGCGTTGCGATCCCTCGGCAACCACCACGACGCCGAGGACGTGACCCAGCAGGTGTTCGTCGCCGCCTGGCGGGGTCGGCACACGCTGCGCCCCGACCGGGGTACCGTCCCCGGGTGGCTGGTCGGCATCACCCGCAACAAGGTGGCCGACCTCCACGCCCAACGCGCCCGGCAGGCGCGTGACGTGGGCGCGGCGGCGCACAAGGCCCTGCCGGACCAGCACGCTCCGCCACCCGACGAGCAGCTGGCCGCCCGGCTCCTGATCGCCGACGCGCTGGACCACCTCGGCGAGCCGCGGTCGACGGTCGTGCGGATGGCCTTCCTCGAGGACCTCACCCACGAGGAGATCGCCCGCCGGCTGCAGATCCCCCTGGGAACAGTGAAGAGCCACGTCCGTCGCGGCCTGCTCCACCTACGACACCGCCTCGAGGAGGTGAACCATGGAACATCCTGACGACGAGCTGCTCGTCGACGTCGCCACGGGCGCGCCGGTCGACGCGGACGTGACGGCGCACGTCACGCGGTGCACACGCTGCTCCACCGAGGTCGCCTCGCTGCGCGAGGTGCTGTCGGTCGTGCGCGATCCCCGTCCCGAGCTCGTGCCGGCGCCGGGGCACATCTGGGATGCCGTCGCCGCCGAGATCCGGCGCGGCGACTCCTCGGCGACCCCCTCAGCCGCGCACGCGCCCGAGCCCTCGGCCGAGCTCTCAGCTGCTCCTGCGGTCGACCTCGCACAGCGGCGGGAGGCGCGTGGTCGCCGCCGCCCCCCGCTGGGATGGGTCGCCGGTGCGGCAGCCGCAGGGCTCGTCGTCGGGGTCGCCGGGAGCCAGCTCCTCGACCGGGCGGATCCCGAGCCGGCCGCCGTGACGGTGGCCAGCACGACACTCGACACCCTCGACACCCAGCAGGCCCTGGGCACCGCGGACGTCGTCCGCCACGACGGCCAGGTGGACCTCGCCGTGAACACGGACCCACTGGCACCGCCCGCCGACGGCTACCTCGAGGTGTGGCTCATCAACAAGGACCTCAAGCGGATGGTGTCGGTCGGAGTCCTGCGCCCCGGCGCGGCGGACCAGACGTTCGCCATCCCGCAGGAGCTGCTCGACGAGGGCTACACCATCGTCGACATCTCCCGAGAGGGTTTCGACGACGCGCCCGAGCACTCCGGTGACAGCGTCGTCCGTGGTTCGCTCGCGACCTGAGAAGCCCGCCGGACGCTCCGGCGGTGCGCCGGACGCGCTCCCTAGGATGGCGACATGACGACGTCCCCTGACATCAAGCCGCGCAGCCGCGACGTCACCGACGGCCTCGAGCGGGCCGCCGCCCGGGGGATGCTTCGCGCTGTCGGCCTGGGCGACGACGACTTCGCCAAGCCGCAGGTGGGCGTCGCGAGCTCCTGGAACGAGATCACCCCGTGCAACCTGTCGCTCGACCGCCTCGCCAAGGCCGTCAAGGACGGCGTCCACGCCGGCGGCGGCTACCCACTGGAGTTCGGCACCATCTCGGTCAGCGACGGCATCTCGATGGGCCACGAGGGCATGCACTTCTCGCTCGTCAGCCGAGAGATCATCGCCGACTCCGTCGAGACCGTCATGCAGGCCGAGCGGCTCGACGGCTCGGTGCTGCTCGCCGGCTGCGACAAGTCGCTGCCCGGGATGCTGATGGCCGCGGCGCGGCTCGACCTGTCCTCGGTGTTCCTCTACGCGGGCTCGATCCTGCCCGGCATCGCCAAGATGTCCGACGGCTCCGAGCGCACGGTCACGATCATCGACGCGTTCGAGGCCGTCGGAGCCTGTGCCCGCGGGCTGATGAGCCGCGAGGACGTCGACGCCATCGAGCGCGCCATCTGCCCCGGTGAGGGCGCCTGCGGCGGCATGTACACGGCCAACACGATGGCCTCGGTCGCCGAGGCGATCGGCATGTCGCTGCCAGGCTCGGCCGCCCCGCCCGCCACCGACCGCCGCCGCGACGGCTTCGCCCGCAAGTCCGGCGAGGCCGTCGTCGAGCTGCTCCGCCGTGGCATCACCGCCCGCGACATCATGACGAAGGAGGCGTTCGAGAACGCCATCGCCGTGGTCATGGCCTTCGGCGGGTCCACCAACGCCGTACTCCACCTGTTGGCCATGGCGCACGAGGCCGACGTCGACCTCACGCTGGCCGACTTCTCGCGGGTCGGCTCGAGGGTGCCCCACCTCGCCGACGTCAAGCCGTTCGGGTCCTACGTGATGACCGACGTCGACCGGGTGGGCGGCGTCCCTGTCGTCATGCGTGCCCTGCTGGATGCCGGTCTGCTGCACGGCGACTGCCTCACCGTCACGGGTCGCACGATGGCCGAGAACCTCGCCCACATCGCCCCGCCCGACGTCGACGGGAAGGTGGTCCGCGCGATGAGCGAGCCGATCCACCGCACCGGCGGGATCACCATCCTCCGGGGGTCGCTGGCGCCCGAGGGCGCCGTCGTGAAGTCGGCCGGCTTCGACTCCGACGTGTTCGAGGGCACCGCACGCGTGTTCGACGGCGAGCGCGCGGCGATGGACGCGGTCGAGGACGGCACGCTCGGGGCCGGTGACGTCGTCGTCATCCGGTACGAGGGTCCCAAGGGCGGTCCCGGCATGCGCGAGATGCTCGCGGTCACCGGTGCCATCAAGGGTGCCGGGCTCGGCAAGGACGTTCTGTTGCTCACCGACGGCCGGTTCTCCGGTGGCACGACCGGGCTCTGCGTGGGCCACGTCGCCCCCGAGGCGGTCGATGACGGCCCCATCGCCTTCGTGCGCGACGGCGACGGCATCCGGCTCGACGTCGCCGGCGGTCGCCTCGACCTGCTCGTCGACGATCCGGAGCTCGAGCGGCGCCGGGCGGAGGGCGTCGTCCATCCCGAGCCGAAGTACACCCGGGGCGTCCTCGCGAAGTACCGCCGCCTCGTCGGCAGCGCCAGCACGGGCGCGGTGTGTGACTGAGCCCGCGCCGGGGCGTCCCGCCCTCGAGCTGCTCGGCCTCGTCAAGGAGTTCCGGGGCAGGCGGGTCGTTCACGAGCTGACCCTCGCCGTTCCGCAGGGGTCGCTCTTCGGCCTCGTCGGCCCCAACGGTGCCGGCAAGACGACGACGCTGTCGATGGCTACCGGGCTGCTGCGCCCCGACAGCGGGACCGCTCGGGTCCTCGGTCACGACGTGTGGACCGACCCGGCCGCGGCCAAGGGCGTCATGGGAGTGGCCCCCGACGGAATGCGGCTCTTCGAGCAGCTCTCGGGCCGGGAGCTGCTGCTCTATGTCGGTGCACTGCGCCGGATGCCCGTCGACGTCACCGCCGCGCGAGCCGCCGAGCTGCTGGGGGTGCTGGACCTCGCCGCCGACGCCCACACCGTCGTGGCCGACTACTCCGCGGGGATGGTGAAGAAGATCAGCCTCGCGGCCGCGCTGATCCACGCGCCGCGGCTCCTCGTGCTCGACGAGCCGTTCGAGGCCGTGGACCCGGTCTCGGGGCAGACGATCCGCACGATCCTGCGTCGCTACGTGGCCAACGGCGGGACCGTCGTCATGTCGAGCCACGTGATGGAGCTCGTCGAGGGCCTGTGCGACCGGGTGGCCGTCCTCGCCGCCGGCCGGGTGCTCGCCGAGGACACCGTCGCCGGACTCACCCGCGGCGGGTCCCTGCACGACCGCTTCCTCGACCTCGTCGGGGCTACCGATACGGGGGGCGAGGGGCTCACGTGGTTGGGCTGATCGTCCGTCTGCGGTTCGCCATGTGGCGCACCGCGATGTCGCGCAGTGCCCTGCACCTCGTGTCGTCGATCGTCGGGGGGCTGGCGGCAGTCGGCGTCCTCGCGCTGCTCGGGCCAGGCCTCGTCCTCCTGTCCGGGCAGCCCCTGCGCATCACCGCCCTCACCGTCCCCCTCTTCGCGGTCGTCACGCTGATGTGGGGCGTGCTCAGCCTGATCGCGACCGGGGTCGACTCGATCCTCGACCCGGCGCGCTTCGCGGTGCTGCCCCTGGGCGCCTCGGAGCTGGCCCGCGGGCTCCTGGCCGCGACATGCACCGGTATCCCGGCCCTCATGCTCACCGGCCTGGCCCTCGCGCAGGTGGGCGCGTGGCTGGGGCACCCAGCGGCTGTCCCGGCGGCGCTGCTCGCCGCTGTCCTCGGCGTGCTCACCGCGATCCTGCTGTCGCGGGCGGTCACCAGCGCCCTGGCCGGCGTCATGACCACCCGCTCGGGCCGGGTGCTCGGCGCGGTCGTCGTGTCGCTGGCGACCCTCCTGCCGCTCGGTCTCAACCTCCTCCTGACCACCGGTTCGCTCGCCGCCGACCTGGCGTCGTTCGACGCCACCCGGTCCGCGACGGTCGCGTCCTGGACGCCGGTGGGCTGGGCGTGGGCCCTGCCCTTCGACGTGGCAACCGGTCGGTGGGGCAGCGCCGCCCTGCACCTCGCGCTCGCGACGATGCTCATCGCCGGCCTGTGGTGGGTCTGGGTGCGCCAGCTGGGCAGGGCCCTGACCTCGCCGCTCACGAGCTCCGGCGGTCAGCGGATCGGTCGGGGCCGCCTCCTGCCGGCCGTCCTGGGCACGTCCCCGACCGCCGCGGTCGCCGCACGCCGGGTTCGGGCGTGGTACCGCGACAGCCGGCTGGTCGGCATCGCCCTGCGCACCGCGGTGCTGCCGGTGTTCTTCGTGGCGCAGGCGGTGCTCACCGGGACGCCGGGGCTCGCCGGGGTCGGCGTCGTGACGCTGGCGGTCTTCGCGGGGCTCACGCTGATGAACGACCTCGCCTTCGACGGCCCTGCGTGGTGGCTGCACGTCGCCGTTGGGCTGCGGGGGTGGGAGGACCGCCTGGGCCGGGCGGTCGCCTCGGCCCTCGTCTTCGGCCCGGTCGTCCTGCTGACGTACGCCGTGAGCGTCGCCATCGGCGTCATCGGGAATCCGGTCGCCTGGCTGACCGTCATCGTCGCCGCGTTCCTCGCCAGCCTCGGGCTGGCGGTCGGGGTCGGTGCGGTGCTCCCGGGGACGGCCCCGCGAACGGGAGGCAACCCGTTCGCGGCGACGTCGGGCGGTGCCGCGCAGGGCTGCCTCACGGCGATCGTCTCCTTCGTCGGCCCGGTGCTCCTGACCCTGCCGGTGGCCGTCGCTGCCGGGGTGACGGCGGGGTGGCCGGTGGGGCGGTGGGCCACGCTGGTGCTCGGGACGGCATACGGACTGGGCCTGCTCGCCCTCGGCGTGGTCCTCGGGGGCCGCCGCCTGGACCGGCGGGCACCCGAGGTGCTGGGGCAGCTGGCCCACGCCCAGATCTGAGTCGATGCCGGGGCGTGGGCCGCCGCGCTCACGGCTCGAGCAGGCTCAGGGCAGGAACGAACTCGGAGCACGGACAGGTTTGACTGGGCAATCACAGGACCCCGTGCGGCCTGCCGTCGTGGCGTTCGGCCCGGCTGGGTCAGCGCGCCGTCAGGGCGCGGATGCCGTCAGGCTGCGGGGCGGGGGACCGGCGCCGGCGCGGCATCCGCGCGGTCGTGCGCCGCGCGGGCGACGGCCACGGGGGCGAAGCGGTCGTGCAGGGTGACGAGGAGGGAGAGGAGGAGGACGAAGAAGAGGGTGTCCCCCTCGCTGAGGGCGTTGCCCCCGAGGAGGAGTCGTGCGACCAGCACCAGACCCACGTTGACGGCCACCCGGACCCCGAACGCGGCGAGCAGCCCCTCGCGGCTCTGGGCACGCCGGGCCACGGCGATGGAGATGGCCGAGTTGACGACGACGTAGGCCGCGATGCCCCCGAACATCCGCAGGTCCGAGACCTCGAGCCCCGGCATGATCCGGGCGTAGATCGTGGAGAGCAGCCCGATGAGGACCACCTTCTCGAGCGTGGACCACGACCAGACCCGGACGTTGGCAGCGGTCCAGGCGTCGCGCTCCACGGCGGTGTCCATCTCCTCCGGGAGCGGGTCTGCGGCCACCCGCCACCCCCAGCTCGGCTGGGGCAGCCGCGGCCGGACGACGAACCACAGGACGGCCAGCCCGGCGATGACCGCGGCAGTGACGAGGGGAGCGAACCAGGCGACGTTCTGCCACGTCTCCGTGAAGTCGAGCTGGGCCACGTGGATCCAGTACTCCTGCGGGAGCTTGACGACGATCCAGATGGCGGCGGCGGTCACCAGCCAGAAGCGGCGGCTGAACCTCCGCGGGTCCCAGCGCATCCGCACGACCTCGTAGGCGATGAAGAAGTACTCGAAGGTGTTCGGGAAGATCAGAAGGAGGGTCCGCTCTCCGGTGATCTCGAAGGCCATGACCCCGACCATGCGGTAGAAGAAGAGGAATCGCGCGATGCCGACGGCGCCCGAGTGCGTCCAGTTCTGCAGGGTGGAGAGGAACGCGATGGACAGGTAGTACAGGTCCATCGCCTTGTCGTAGTTCTGGTAGCCGGGAGGGTCGAACCCGAAGGCCTGGAAGATCGACTGGTCGACGCCGTCGAGCACGAGGCACGCCAGCACGGCGGGCAGCGGGAACCGGGGGATGAGGAGCGGGACGAGGAACCGGAGCCCGACGACGGTGACGAAGACGACGGTCGCCTCTGTGGTCATCGCTGGCTCCTCGACCTCGTGGGGTCCCGGTCGGACGATGGCCGGTCTGGCGCGAACGCTAGTGGAGCCGCGCAGAAGATGACACGGCAAGGGAAAGGTTCACCCGATCCGGGTGAGCGACCTCACCTGCTCGGATGCTGGGACCCCGCGTCTCGGTGATTGACACGGCATCCGGCTGCGGGAAGAGTGGCGCCGTGGCCCGAGTCCTCGTACTTCCCCGGCGCGTCTGACCGAACGAGACCAGACGCGCTCCCTCCGTCGTCCCGCTCCGGGACTGGAGGGTTTTTTTGTGCACGGACGACCGGCGCGGCAACGCGACCTCAGAGAGCGGTGACAGCAGTGAGCGACGTCAGACCGGCGACCCCGGTTGTCCCGGCCGCCCCCAGCGCCCCGAGCCCGGCGCAGCTGGCGCAGCAGGTGAAGGCGCGCAGCCCGCTCGAGGTGACGGGGGCGCAGAGCCTCGTGCTGTCCCTCGAGGCGATGGAGGTCGACACCGTCTTCGGCATTCCCGGCGGCGCGATCCTTCCGGCCTACGACCCGCTTCTGGACTCGGTGAAGGTGCGGCACATCCTCGTGCGCCACGAGCAGGGCGCCGGGCACGCGGCCGAGGGGTACGCCTCCGCGACCGGCCGGGTGGGAGTGTGCATGGCGACCTCCGGGCCCGGTGCGACCAACCTCGTGACCCCGCTCGCGGACGCCCACATGGACTCCGTCCCCGTCGTCGCCATCACCGGTCAGGTGAGCTCGAAGGCGATCGGCACCGACGCCTTCCAGGAGGCGGACATCCGGGGCATCACGATGCCGATCACGAAGCACAACTACCTCGTGACCGACGCCGACGACATCCCGCGGGTCATCGCGGAGGCGTTCCACATCGCGTCCACGGGCCGCCCCGGGCCCGTGCTCGTCGACATCGCCAAGGACGCGCTGCAGGCTCGCACCACGTTCTCCTGGCCGCCGCGCTTCGAGCTGCCCGGATACCGCCCGGTCGCCCGCCCGCACGGCAAGCAGATCCGGGAGGCCGCCCGGCTCATCGCCGAGGCCGAGCGTCCGATCCTCTACGTCGGCGGCGGCGTCATCCGGGCCCGGGCGAGCGAGGAGCTGCGTCGCTTCGTCGAGCTCAGCCGGATCCCCGTCGTGACGACCCTCATGGCGCGTGGCGCGCTGCCCGACAGCCATCCCCTCCACCTCGGGATGCCGGGCATGCACGGCTCCGTCTCGGCCGTGACCGGGCTCCAGAAGGCGGACCTCATCATCGCGCTCGGGGCGCGCTTCGACGACCGGGTCACCGGTCAGCTGTCGACGTTCGCGCCGGAGGCGCGGGTCGTCCACGCCGACATCGACCCGGCCGAGATCTCGAAGAACCGCAGGGCCGACGTCCCGATCGTCGGTGACTGCAAGGCGGTCCTCGCCGACCTCATCGAGGCCGTCGACGCCGACAACGACGCGGGCAGGGGCGGCGACTACACCGAGTGGCGCGAGCGGGTCGCCGGCTGGAAGGAGTCGTTCCCGCTGGGCTACACCGAGCCGGAGGGTGGCACGCTCGCCCCGCAGTACGTGCTGGAGCGGCTCAGCGCCATCGCGGGCCCGGAGTCCGTCTACGTCGCCGGTGTCGGCCAGCACCAGATGTGGGCCGCGCAGTTCGTCCAGTACGAGCGGCCGAACGCCTGGCTGAACTCCGGTGGGCTCGGGACCATGGGGTACGCCGTGCCCGCCGCCATGGGGGCCCAGGTGGGCGAGCCGGACCGCACCGTGTGGGCGGTCGACGGCGACGGCTGCTTCCAGATGACCAACCAGGAGCTCGCGACCTGCGTCATCAACAACATCCCGATCAAGGTCGCCATCATCAACAACAGCTCGCTCGGGATGGTCCGGCAGTGGCAGACCCTGTTCTACAACGAGCGGTACTCCAACACCGACCTGCACACCTCCGTCGGGTCCCGGGTGCCCGACTTCGTCAAGCTCGCGGAGGCCTACGGCTGCGTGGGTCTGCGGTGCGAGCGGCCGGAGGACGTCGACGCCACCATCCGGGCGGCGATGGAGGTCACCGACCGTCCCGTCGTCGTCGACTTCGTCGTGCACCGCGACGCCATGGTCTGGCCGATGGTGCCCGCCGGGGTGAGCAACGACCTCATCCAGGTCGCCCGCGACACGGCCCCCCAGTGGGACCGCGAGGAGTCCGACGCGGTCGAGCAGTCCACCGATGCCGACCACGACGGGATCCCCTCCGGGTCCCACCGGAACTGAAGGGCGCACCATGTCGAAGCACACGCTGTCGGTCCTGGTCGAGAACAAGCCGGGCGTCCTCGCCCGGATCGCCGCCCTGTTCTCCCGCCGCGGGTTCAACATCGACTCGCTCGCGGTGGGCGAGACCGAGTACTCCGACATCTCGAGGATGACCGTCGTGGTCGACGTCGACGAGCTGCCCCTCGAGCAGGTCACGAAGCAGCTCAACAAGCTCGTCGAGGTGCTCAAGGTCGTCGAGCTGGAACCGACCTCGGCCGTCCAGCGCCAGGTCATGCTCATCAAGGTGCGTGCCGACGCGGCGACCCGCAGCCAGGTCCTCGAGATGGTGCACATGTTCCGCGCCAAGGTCGTCGACGTCGCCACCGACTCCCTGACGATCGAGGCCACGGGCACCACCGACAAGCTGCGCGCCCTGCTCGAGGTTCTCCAGCCCTACGGCGTCAAGGAGCTCGTGCAGTCGGGCATCGTCGCCGTCGGCCGGGGCCCCCGCTCCATCACCGACCGGTCGCTGCGCAGCGCCTGAGACACCCCGCGTCGGGCCGGCCGCACGGCATACAGTCCCACCGACCCCCACCACCACCGAAGGAGAGGCCGACACGATGGCCGAGATGTTCTACGACGACGACGCCGACCTGTCCGTCGTCCAGGGCCGCAAGGTCGCGGTCATCGGCTACGGCAGCCAGGGCCACGCCCACGCGCTGAACCTTCGCGACTCCGGGGTCGACGTGCGCGTCGGTCTCGCCGAGGGGTCGCGGTCCCGCCCCAAGGCCGAGGCGGAGGGCCTGCGCGTGCTCGGCGTCGCGGACGCCGTCGCGGAGGCCGACCTCGTCGTCATCCTCACCCCCGACCAGGTGCAGCGCACCGTGTACGCCGAGCACATCGCGCCCAACCTCCGGGACGGAGCGGCGCTGCTCTTCGGCCACGGCTTCAACATCCGCTTCGGCTACATCCAGCCGCCGGCCGGCTCCGACGTCATCATGGTCGCGCCCAAGGGCCCCGGCCACCTCGTCCGCCGGGAGTACGTCGACGGTCGCGGCGTCCCGGTGCTCCTCGCCGTCGAGCAGGACGCCTCGGGCCACGCCTGGGACCTCGTGAAGTCGTACGGCAGGGCGATCGGCGGGCTGCGCGCGGGCGGCATCCGGACCACGTTCACGGAGGAGACCGAGACCGACCTGTTCGGTGAGCAGTCGGTGCTCTGCGGCGGCGCCTCCCAGCTGGTCATGTACGGCTTCGAGACCCTCGTCGAGGCGGGCTACCAGCCGGAGGTGGCCTACTTCGAGTGCCTGCACGAGCTCAAGCTCATCGTCGACCTCATGGTCGAGGGCGGCATCGCGAAGCAGCGGTGGTCGGTCTCGGACACCGCCGAGTACGGCGACTACGTCTCGGGCCCCCGGGTGATCGACCCCTCGGTCAAGGAGAACATGCAGGCGGTGCTCGCCGACATCCGGAGCGGAGCGTTCGCCCGGCGGTTCATCGAGGACCAGGATGCCGGCGCGCCCGAGTTCAAGGCCCTGCGCGAGAAGGGCGCCCAGCACCCCATCGAGGCCACGGGCCGTGAGCTGCGCAAGCTCATGGCGTGGGTGGACTCGGACCGCGACCAGGACTACGTGGAGGGCTCGGCGGCCCGCTGACGGCCCCAGGCCCGCGTCGACGGGAGAGGACACGCCGCCTCGACCGCCGGCGGGGCGGCGTGTTCCCTCCTCTCGACCGGGTCGGGGAAGCTCCGCCTACGATCGTCGCGTGGAGGACCTCGTCGACGGGTGGCCCGTGTGGGTGGTCCTCGCCGTGCTCTGGGTCGGCGCCTTCGTGCGCGGTACCGCGACCTACTGGGTCGGCCGCGGCGTGCGCGCCGGCGGGGGGAGGTCGCGCTGGGGCGACCGCCTCGACAGCCCGCTGGTGCACCGCGCAGAGGGGTGGGTGCGCCGCTTCGGTGCCCCCGCGGTGACGTTGGGCTTCCTCACCGTGGGGGTGCAGACCGCGATCAACGCCTCGGCCGGCATGCTCCGGATGCCGCAGCGCCGGTTCCTGCCCGCCGTCGCCCTCGGGGCCGCCCTGTGGTCGGTGCTCTACACGACCGTCGGGTTCACCGTCGTCGACGCCTGGCTCGGCAGGCTGTCCTGGTGGTGGGCCGTGGTCGCGGTCGCGGCCGTCGGCGCCAGCGTGCTCGTGTCGCGTCTCCTCGAGCGACCGGCACCCGATGCGCCGGCGGAGGGCCCCGGCCCTCAAGCTCCAGCCGACTCGAGGTGACCCGGCGCTCGACGACCCGGTGGTCACATGCTGGGCGGCACCGTCCACATGCTGGCACCTGCCTATCATGGAGTCCCGGCCCAGGGACGTGCCGGGGCCCCGCCCGCGCGACATCAGGGCCCGCCCACCTGGGCACCGGCATCCGCTCACACCGGCGGTGACCGACCTCAGCACCGAAGGCAGGAACCGTTCGTGACCAAGCCCGTCGTCCTCATCGCCGAGGAGCTCTCACCCGCCACCCTCGACGCCCTCGGACCGGACTTCGAGGTCCGCCACGTCGACGGCGCCGACCGGGCTGCCCTGCTCCCCGCTCTCACGGACGTCGACGCGGTGCTCATCCGCTCGGCGACGAAGATCGACGCCGAGGCGCTCGCCGCCGCGAAGGCCCTGAAGGTCGTCGCGCGGGCCGGCGTCGGTCTCGACAACGTCGACGTGCCGGCGGCGACCAAGGCGGGCGTGATGGTGGTGAACGCGCCGACCTCCAACATCACGAGCGCCGCAGAGCTCGCGGTCGGTCTGCTCCTCGCCTGTGCGCGCAACATCGCGCCGGCCAACGAGGCCCTGAAGAACGGCGCCTGGAAGCGCAGCAAGTACGGCGGCGTCGAGCTGCTCGAGAAGAAGGTCGGCATCGTCGGCTTCGGTCGCATCGGCCAGCTGGTCGCCGAGCGGCTCAAGGGCTTCGGCGTCGAGATCCTGGCCTACGACCCGTACGTCTCGGTGCAACGAGCCGGCCAGCTCGGTGCCCGGCTGGTGACCCTCGACGAGCTGCTCGCGGAGTCGGACTTCATCTCCATCCACCTGCCGAAGACCCCGGAGACCCTCGGCCTGATCGGCAAGGAGGCGCTCACCAAGGTCAAGCCCACCGTGCGGATCATCAACGCCGCGCGCGGCGGGGTGCTCGACGAGGAGGCGCTCGCCGACGCCATCGCCGAGGGGCGGGTCGCCGGTGCCGGACTCGACGTCTTCGCCAGCGAGCCGTGCACCGACAGCCCGCTGTTCGCCCACGAGTCGGTCGTCGTCACCCCGCACCTGGGCGCCTCCACGGAGGAGGCGCAGGAGAAGGCCGGTGTCGCCGTCGCGAGGTCGGTGCGGCTCGCGCTCGATGGCGACCTCGTGCCGGATGCCGTGAACGTCTCGGGCGGTGCGGTGGCCGAGGAGGTGCGTCCGGGGATCGACCTCGTGGAGAAGCTCGGGCGGGTGTTCACCGCGTTCGCTGGATCCGTGCCGGTGCAGCTCGACGTCGAGGTGCGTGGGGAGATCACCAGCCACGACGTCTCCATCTGGGAGCTGTCGGCGCTCAAGGGCCTCTTCACCGACATCACCGAGGACCCCGTCACCTACGTCAACGCGCCGCTGCTCGCCCAGGAGCGTGGCTGCGAATCCCGCCTCGTCACGGACGCTGTCTCCGAGGACTTCCGCAACGTCACGACGCTGCACGGCACGCTGTCCGACGGGACGACGTTGTCGGTGTCCGGAACGCTCACCGGTCCGAAGATGGTGCAGAAGCTCATCGGCATCAACGGCTACGACCTCGAGATCCCCATCTCGACGCACATGGCGTTCTTCGCCTACGAGGACCGGCCCGGCGTCATCGGGTCGGTCGGCAAGCTGCTCGGCGACGCCGACGTCAACATCGCCGGGATGCAGGTCTCCCGCGACGACGAGGGGGCCAAGGCCCTCGTCGCGCTCACCGTCGACGACAGCATCCCCGACGACGTGCTCGTCGCGATCGAGCGGGAGATCGGCGCCGAGACCGTCCGCGTGGTCAACCTGGTCTGACAGCCGGGATGCCCGGGACCCGGGACCCGGGCATCCCGGGACCCGGGGTCTCGCGGCCGGAGGTCAGACCGCGGCGGCGGGCACGGGCTGCCTGCGCCCGGAGCGGCGGCGGACCATGAGCAGCCCGAGGGTCATGAGCACGGCCCCGGTCAGGAGGATGCCGATCTCCTCCCCGAGCCACACCGGCTCGGTGTCGCCGACGATCGACTGGGCGACTCCCTCGATCACGGTGTAGCTCACCGCCCAGAGGACCAGACCGCCGGCCGCGGCGAGCATGCGCACGAGAGGGTGCCGACCGGACAGGACCGCGACGGCGAGACCGGCCAGGCCCAGGGCCATGAGCGCCACACCGGCGAGGTACAGGACGCCGGTGACCGCGTCGGGCGCGCCGGTCAGGGCGCCGTCCGTCGCCGCGATGACGACGAACTTGACGACCCAGCAGAGGCCGCCGACGGAGAGGACTGCGGCAGAGGTGCGGAAGAGCTTCGAGGAGGTGTCCATGCCGTCGAACGTTAGGGACCGACAGGCGCTCGTCACATCACCCGTGCGACCGGTTCGCCCTCCACCCGGAGGTGGAGGCGTGTACTCCTCCCTGAGGTCTACCGTGGCACGGTGAGCACCCTCCGTGCGCGAGCCTGGGACGCCCTGGTGCTGGTTCTGGTCGTCAGCGTGCTGTTCGAGGTGCTCAGCACGGACCAGGACGTCCCGCTCGCGCTCAGCGTCCCCGTGGCCCTCGCCATGACGGTGCCCTTCGTGTGGGGCCAACGACACCCGGTGCCCGTCGTCGCCGTCGTGCTGGGCGCATGGGTCGGGCAGTCGCTCGTCGGGGACTGGCGGCAGGAGCCGCAGTCGGAGCTGCTGTCGGTCGCCCTGGCCTTCTGGTGCCTCGGCGCGTACGTGCTCCCCGGGCGGAGGTCCTGGTGGAGCCTGGGCCTCGCGCTGCTCGCACTTCTGGTCCACCAACCGGACGACGTCATCGTCCTGGGTCCACTGATGGCCGGCGTCTTCGCGGGAGGACGGCTGATGCAGTCGCGGGAGCGGCTGGCCGCCGCCCTCCAGCAGGAGCGCGCGAACGCGGAGCGCTACGCGGTCGCGGAGGAGAGAGCTCGAATCGCCCGCGAGCTCCACGACGTGGTCGGCCATGCACTGGCGACCATGACGGTCCAGGCAGGGGCCGAGCGCCTGGCGCTGGGCGACACCCGTCCGGAGACCTCCCGGGTGCTCGCCGGGATCGAGACGACGGGACGAGCGGCCCTGCAGGAGATGCGTCGCCTGCTCGGCGTGCTGCGCACCCCGGAGGAGGCCCCGGACCTCGCCCCTCTTCCCGGCCTGGACCAGCTCGACACACTCGCCGAGCGCATGCTCCGCTCGGGCCTGGTCGTGGACGTCGAGGTCGCGGACGACCTCCGTCCCCTGTCGCCGGGCCTGGACGTCTCGGTGTTCCGGATCGTCCAGGAGGCGCTGACGAACGTGCTCAAGCACGCCGAGGCCCGCAGGGCACGAGTCGTCGTGCGCGAGGGGGGCGCCGATGCGGTCGACGTCGAGGTCAGCGACGACGGGTCCGGTCGGCCGGGACCAGCGGGGTCGCAGGGACAGGGTCTGACGGGGATGCGTGAACGGGTGCTGACCCATGGCGGGTCGCTCGAGGCAGGGCCGTCACCGACGGGCGGCTGGCGCGTCGCGGCACGGCTCCAGCGCGAGCCACGGCCATGACCGTGCGTCTCGTCGTCGCCGATGACCAGCCGCTGGTGAGGGAAGGACTGCGGAAGATCTTCGAGGCCGATGCCGACCTCGAGGTCGTGGGCGTCGCGGCGGACGGCCGGGCCGCGGTCGAGCTCACCCGGAGGGTTCGACCGGATGTCGTGGTGATGGACATCCGGATGCCGGTCCTCGACGGGATCGACGCCACCCGGCAGGCCACCCGCCTTCCTGACCCGCCGCGAGTCCTCGTGCTGACGACCTTCGACCTCGACGACTACGTCTTCGGGGCCCTGCGGGCGGGGGCGAGCGGCTTCCTCCTCAAGGACGCCGCCCCGGAGGTGCTCATCGCCGCCGTGCACACGATCGCCCGCGGTGACGGCCTGTTGGACCCGGCCGTGACGCGGGCCGTCGTCGAGCGGTTCGCGCGGTCCCCGGAGCCGGACCCCGGCCGAGGTGACCGGCTGGCGAGGCTCTCCCAGCGGGAGGAGGAGGTCTTCCGCCTTCTCGTGACGGGCTGCTCGAACCGGGAGATCGGGCAGCGTCTCTTCGTCAGCGAGGCAACGGTCAAGACGCACGTCAATGCGGTGCTGCGCAAGCTGGAGGTGCGCGACCGGGTCCAGGCGGTGATCTTCGGGTACGAGTCGGGCGCGGTGCGCCCCGGCGAGACCGGCGAGACCGGCGCGACCGGCGAGACCGGTGTGCGCGAGCGGCCGTGACGGCCTCGCTGTCCGACCGGCGGGCCGGAGGGGCGCACGGGTGCGCCCGCCGTCCGCAGGCCCGTGCGACGGTTTCCTCCTCGCGGCCCCCTGCCCACCCCAGGATTTCGTTGCCCCCACCGCCCTTCTCCCGCGCGTCCCGTGGGTCGAGCGTCCGGATGCTGGAAGCCGGGTGACACCTCGGTGGGCGCCCGCGTAGCGTCTGCGTCGTGACGCGGCGGGTGGACATCCTCATTCCCGGCCGCGGCGGGGCTCGGTAGTCAGCATCCACGCCGCGGAGACCCCGCGACGCCGCTGACCGTTCGCCGGTACGACCTCCGGTTCGAGCACCGAGACCACCCCAAGACCCGAGCGGCCCTCCGGGCCGCGGAAGCGAGAACGTCGTGAACGAGAACAGCACCCTGGACGAGGCCACCCTGGCCCGTCAGGCCCTCCAGGAGTCCATGGACCTGCGCGACCAGGGGCACACGGACGACTGACCCCCGGGTGCGGTGGCGTCCTTTGCGCCACACCGGCACGCACGGAGTCCCACGGCCGTCCCACCCTTCCACGGGCTGGGACGGCCGTCCGCATCCCGATACCCGGCTCTAGGCTGCCGACCATGACCGACAGCACCGTGGGCACCCTGGACATCGCGGTGATCGGGGGCGACGGTATCGGACCGGAGGTCGTCGCCGAGGGGCTGAAGGTCCTGGAGGCGGTCACGGCATCCGCCGGTCCGAAGATCACCCACGACCGAGTACGACCTCGGTGCCCGACGCTGGCACGCGACGGGCGAGACGCTGCCGCAGTCCGTCCTCGAGGAGATCCGCGGACACGACGCCATCCTGCTCGGAGCCATCGGCGACCCGGGCGTCCCGAGCGGTGTCCTCGAGCGTGGTGTCCTCCTGCCCCTGCGCTTCGCCCTCGAGCACTACGTGAACCTGCGCCCGGCGAAGCTGTACCCGGGTGTCGAGAGCCCCCTCGCGGTCGACCGCGTGGCGCCGGGCGGCATCGACTTCCTCGTCGTGCGCGAGGGCACCGAGGGCCCCTACGTCGGCAACGGGGGGTCGCTGCGCACGGGCACCCCCCACGAGATCGCCACCGAGGTCAGCGTCAACACCCGCTTCGGCGTGGAGCGGGTCGTCCGGGACGCCTTCGCCCGTGCCCGGGCGCGCCCCCGCCGGCACCTCACCCTTGTGCACAAGCACAACGTGCTCACCCACGCCGGGCACCTGTGGCGGCGCACGGTCGAGGAGGTCGCCACCGAGTTCCCCGACGTCGAGACGGCCTACCAACACGTCGACGCCGCGACGATCTTCCTCACGACGGACCCCGGCCGCTTCGACGTCGTGGTCACCGACAACCTCTTCGGCGACATCATCACCGACATCGCGGCCGCCGTGGCAGGGGGCATCGGGCTGGCCGCCAGCGGCAACATCAACCCCGAGGGCCGGCATCCGAGCATGTTCGAGCCGGTCCACGGCTCGGCACCGGACATCGCGGGCCAGGGCATCGCCGACCCCACGGCGACGATCCTCTCGGTCGGGATGCTGCTCGCCCACCTCCGGTTCCCCGCCGAGGCCGAGCGCGTCGAACGGGCGGTGGCGGCCGACCTCGCCGAGCGCGGCCGGACGGCACGGCCGACCGCCGCCGTGGGCGACGCCATCGCCGGTCGCCTCTGAGCCGGAGCCCGGCCGGCCGCGAAGGGACGGCGCGGTGCTGCGGGCCCGGTAGCCTGCGGGTAGCGCCCCGCTCCATCACGGAAGGACCCGCCAGTCCCATGAGCCTGACCTTCGACCTGCACCGCCGACCCGATCCGGCGAGCGCGGACCGTCGGGCGCAGATCCTCGCCGACCCCGGCTTCGGGGTCCACTTCACCGACCACATGGTCATGGCCATCTGGACCAAGGCACGCGGCTGGGGTGACGGCGTCGTGCGCGCCTACGGGCCGATCCAGATGATGCCGAGCGCGGCCGTCCTGCACTACGCCCAGGAGATCTTCGAGGGCCTGAAGGCCTACCGTCACGAGGACGGCTCGGTGTGGTCCTTCCGGCCCGAGGCGAACGCGGAGCGCATGCAGCGCAGCGCCCGCCGCCTCGCGCTTCCCGAGCTCTCGACCGAGGACTTCCTCGCGTCGCTGCGCGCCCTGCTGGAGGTCGACGAGCCGTGGGTGCCCCCGGCCGGGACGGGCGAGACCAGCCTGTACCTCCGACCGTTCATGTACGCCTCCGAGGCGTTCCTCGGCGTGCGACCCGCGGACGAGGTCACGTACAGCGTCATCGCGTCACCGGCCGGTCCGTACTTCGCCGGAGGCCTGAAGCCGGTGACCCTGTGGCTGTCCGAGCACTACGCCCGGGCGGGCGCCGGTGGCACGGGGGCCGCGAAGTGCGGCGGCAACTACGCCTCGTCCCTCGCCGGTCAGCTCGAGGGCATCGAGCACGGGTGTGACCAGGCGGTCTTCCTCGACTCCTCGACCCAGACCGCCATCGAGGAGCTCGGCGGGATGAACCTGTTCTTCGTCACCCGGGACAACCACCTCGTCACCCCCGAGCTGACCGGTTCCATCCTCGAGGGGGTGACCCGGAGCTCGATCCTGGAGCTCGCCAAGGAGCTCGGACTGGACCCTGAGGAGCGCCGCATCCCGATCGAGGAGTGGAAGGAGGGCGTCGCGAGCGGCGAGATCCGCGAGATCTTCGCGTGCGGCACGGCAGCCGTGGTGACGCCCGTCGGAGAGCTCCGGTGGGAGGGCGGCTCAGCCGCGTCCACCGCCGGGCAGGACGGGGGTGAGGTCACCCACGCCGTCCGGCGGGCCCTGTTGGACATCCAGTACGGCCGCGCCGAGGACACCCACGGGTGGCTGACCCGCCTGGCCTGACCTAAAGGTCCACGCGAGGACCTTTCACACGGCATACTCGCTGCCGTGACCCCGGAGCAGACCCCACCGACGCGGACGCGGCTGCCCGACGCCGTCCTCCGACCGGCGGTCGGCAACGTCTTCGAGACGACCGTCGAGCAGCTGGGCACGGCCATCCGCCTCGGCGTGTTCGTCGCCGGTGAGCAGCTCCCGGCCGAGCGGGACCTCGCCGAGCGGCTCGGCGTCTCCCGCAACACGCTGCGCGAGGCGATCGCGGCCCTGCGCGACTCGGGGCTGGTGACCACGCGGCGTGGTCGAGGCGGCGGGACCGTCGTGACGTATGCCGGTCCGCCGCTCGCCGGGTCGGGCTCACCTGCCGGGGAGGGCCCTGCCCTGCGGCACGGGGCGGCGCTCGAGGACGCGCTGGACTTCCGCAGGGTCGTCGAGCCGGGGGCAGCTCGCCTCGCCGCGACCCGCCGCCTGTCCCGGGACCAGCGGGAGTGGCTCGACGACTCACGGCGCGCGGTCCGCGAGGCCGACCTCACCGGGCACCGGATAGCCGACTCGCGGCTGCACCTCGCGATCGCCACGCTCACCGGCTCGCCGATGGTCGTCGAGGCGGTCACCCGGGCCCAGGCGGCACTGGGCGACCTCCTGGCCGCCATCCCCGTGCTCCGCACGAACATCGAGCACTCGCACGACCAGCACGACGCGATCGTCGCGGCCATCCTGCGGGAGGACCCCGACACCGCCCGGACCGCCATGGAGGAGCACTGCGACGCGACGTCGGCGCTGCTCCGTGGCCTCATCGGATAGCCAGGAGGAGCCTCATGCCCAGCCCGATCCACCACGGTGGTCCGCCTCGGCTCACGGTCGACCAGCTGAAAGCCGCGGTCCTGGCGAACGAGGTCGACACGGTCATCGTTGCGTTCACCGACATGCAGGGGCGCCTGCAGGGCAAGCGTCTGCACGGCCACTTCTTCCTCGAGCACGTCCTCGACCACGGGACCGAGGGCTGCAACTACCTCCTCGCCGTCGACGTGGACATGAACACCGTCGGCGGCTACGCGATCTCCTCGTGGGAGCGAGGGTACGGGGACATGTTCTTCGAGATGGACCTGAGCACCCTCCGGCGGACCCCCGGGCACCCCAGCTCCGTGACGATCCAGAGCGACCTGACCTGGCTCGACGGCTCGGGAGACGTCGCCCAGTCGCCGCGCTCGATCCTCAAGCGACAGATCCTTGCCGCGGAGGACGACGGGTACGCCGCGTACGCGGGCACCGAGCTCGAGTTCATCCTTTTCGAGGACTCCTTCGAGGCCGCCTGGGACCGGCGGTACCAGGGCCTCACCGGTGCCAACCGCTACAACGTCGACTACTCGATCCTCGGCGGCAGCAAGGTGGAGCCCGTGCTGCGGGAGATCCGGAACGAGATGTACGCCGCGGGCATGACGGTGGAGTCGGCCAAGGGCGAGTGCAACCTCGGCCAGCACGAGATCGGCTTCCTGTTCGACGAAGTGCTGCGCACGTGTGACAACCACTCCGTGTACAAGACCGGAGCCAAGGAGATCGCGGCCCGCCACGGCCAGTCGCTGACGTTCATGGCCAAGTACGACGAGCGGGAGGGCAACTCCTGCCACATCCACCTGTCCCTGCGGGGCACCGACGGCACGGTGGTCTTCGCCGACGACGACCGCGACGGCGGACGCAGTGAGCTGTTCGACCGCTTCCTCGCGGGCGTTCTGGCCACGATGCGCGAGCTCTCATACTTCTACGCCCCGAACATCAACTCGTACAAGCGGTTCCAGCCCGGGTCGTTCGCACCCACAGCGGTGGCCTGGGGCACGGACAACCGCACCTGCGCCCTGCGGGTGGTCGGCCACGGCGGCGGCCTGCGGGTCGAGAACCGAGTGCCGGGAGGTGACGTCAACCCCTACCTCGCGGTCGCCGCGATGATGGCCGGCGGGCTCCACGGCATCCGGGAGGCCCTGCCGCTGCCCCCGCCCTGCGAGGGCAACGCCTACGTCGGGGACTACGAGCACGTGCCGACGACCCTGTCGGAGGCGCGCGAGCTGCTCGCGGCGTCGAGCATCGCCCGCGAGGCGTTCGGGGACGCGGTGGTCGACCACTACGTCAACGCGGCGGACGTGGAGCTCGCCGCCTACAACCGCGCGGTCACCGACTGGGAGCGGGTCCGCGGCTTCGAGAGGCTGTGAGCAGCGCGCCATGAGCACCACCACCCACGAGGTCGTGAACCCCGCGACCGAGGAGGTCGTCACGACGATCGAGCTGGTCGGGCGGGAGGAGACCGACGCCGCGATCGCCCGTGCGGTCGAGGCGGGACCCGCCTGGCGGGCGGTGACCCCCGCCGACCGGGGCATGCTCCTCCGGCGGTTCGCGGACGTCGTCGAGGCGCACACCGACGAGCTGGCGGGCCTCGAGGTCGCCAACGCAGGCCACACCATCGGCAACGCCCGCTGGGAGGTCGGCAACGTCGTCGGCGTGCTGCGGTACTACTCCGCCGCACCGGAGCGGCTCTTCGGGCGGCAGATCCCCGTGGCCGGCGGGCTGGACGTCACCTTCAAGGAGCCGCTCGGGGTCGTCTCGGTCATCGTCCCCTGGAACTTCCCGATGCCGATCGCCGGCTGGGGCCTGGCGCCCGCGCTCGCCGCGGGGAACACCGTGGTCCTCAAGCCCGCCGAGCTGACACCGCTCACCGCGGTGCGGCTCGGGCAGCTGGCGCTCGAGGCCGGCATCCCGCAAGGAGTCCTCACGGTGCTGCCCGGCAAGGGCTCGATCGTGGGGGAGCGGTTCGTCACCCACCCCGACGTGCGCAAGGTCTGCTTCACCGGCTCGACGGCGGTCGGGCAGGGGATCATGCGCAAGGCCGCCGACCAGCTCAAGCGGGTGACTCTCGAGCTCGGGGGCAAGTCGGCGAACATCGTCTTCGCCGACGCGGACCTCGACACCGCCGCGGCCACGGCGCCGATGAGCTTCCTCGACAACGCCGGGCAGGACTGCTGCGCCCGCACGCGGATCCTGGTGCAGCGCACCGTGTTCGACGCCTTCATGGAGCGCTTCGAACGGGCGGTCAAGGGCGTGGTGGTCGGTGACCCGTCGGACGAGGTGACCCAGATGGGGCCGCTCGTGTCGGCGGGCCAGCGCGACACGGTGCGTGGCTTCGTCGACGGGAACGACCCCGCCGCCGGGGTCGCAGTCGACGTGGCGTTCCGAGGATCCGCACCGGAGGGCGCGGGGTGGTGGTACCCGCCGACGGTCGTGCTGCCGCGTGGCCCGCAGGACCGGATCTGGCGGGAGGAGGTGTTCGGACCGGTCGTCGCGGTCATGCCGTTCGACGACGAGGCGGATGCCGTCGCGAAGGCCAACGACACCGCCTACGGGCTGTCCGGCTCCATCTGGACCCGCGACGTAGGCCGCGCGATCCGGGTGGCCCGGGGCGTCGAGGCCGGGAACCTCTCGGTCAACAGCCACAGCTCGGTGCGCTACTCCACGCCGTTCGGTGGCTTCAAGGCCAGCGGCATCGGCCGCGAGCTCGGCCCTGACGCCCTCGACGCCTTCACCGAGGTCAAGAACGTCTTCCTCAGCACCGAGGCATAGGAGAGGTCCATGGCAGGCAGGCTCGAGGGCAAGGTCGCGGTCGTGACCGGCGGCTGCTCCGGCATCGGGTTGGCGACGGTGCGCAGGTTCGCGCAGGAGGGTGCCACCGTCGTCGTCGCCGACCTCTCCGACGAGGCCGGCGAGGCGCTCGCCACCGAGGTGGGCGGCCTGTTCCTGCATACCGACGTCGTGAGCAAGCAGGACGTCGACCGGCTGTTCGAGACCACTGTGGAGCGCTACGGGCGGCTGGACGTCGCGTTCAACAACGCCGGCATCAGCCCCCCCGAGGACGACTCCATCCTCGACACGGACCTCGAGGCGTGGCGGAGGGTCCAGGAGGTGAACCTCACCTCGGTCTACCTGTGCTGCAAGGCGGCCCTGCCCCACATGCTCGAGCGCCGGTCGGGCTCCATCATCAACACCGCGAGCTTCGTCGCCGTCATGGGAGCGGCGACGTCCCAGATCTCCTACTCCGCGTCGAAGGGCGGCGTCCTCGCGATGACCCGGGAGCTCGGCGTGCAGTTCGCGCGCGACGGCATCCGGGTGAACGCGCTGTGTCCGGGCCCGGTGAACACGCCCATGCTCAGGGAGCTGTTCGCCAAGGACCCCGAGCGGGCGGCGCGCCGCCTCGTGCACGTGCCCATGGGTCGCTTCGGGGAGCCGGAGGAGATGGCGAACGCAGTGCTCTTCCTGGCCTCCGACGAGTCGAGCTTCATGACGGCCTCCACGTTCCTCGTCGACGGCGGCATCTCCGGTGCCTACGTCACCCCCCTCTGAGGCTGTCGTGGTGTCCGCCGTGCGACCGGTCGTCGGGGTCTCCTGCTACGTCGAGGACGTGGACCGCTCGCCCTGGAAGTCCCAGCGCAGCGCCGTCCTGCCCCACCGGTACGTCGCCCAGCTGGAACGGGCAGGGGCCCTGGTCGTCGTTCTCCCCCCGCGCCCCGACGCCGACGACGAGCTGGCCGCCACGGTGCTGGACCGCCTCGACGGCCTGGTCATCGCCGGTGGTGCGGACGTGCAGTCCGACCGCTACGACGAGGAGCCGCACCCGGCCTCACAGCCCGCGCGTCCGGACCGCGACGAGTGGGAGCTCGCCCTGGCCCGCGCCTCCGAGGAGCGGGACCTGCCGGTCCTCGGCATCTGTCGCGGCATGCAGGTCATGGCCGTCGCCGTGGGCGGCGTGCTCCTGCAGCACGTCCCCGACGTCGTCGGCCACGACGCGCACTGCCCGCGCCCGGGGGAGTACACCTCGCACCACTGCACTCCGGTCGCCGGCACCAGGCTGGCGTCGTTGCTGGGCACCGAGCCGCTCGACGTCCCGACGTACCACCACCAGGCCGTGCGGCCGGAGTCCCTCGAGGGCACGGCGTACCGCCCGTCGGCCTGGCACGCCGACGGGACGCTGGAGGCGATGGAGGACCCCACGGCGCGGTTCCGGATCGCGGTCCAGTGGCACCCCGAGGCCGGTGAGGACCATCGGCTCTTCGACGCGCTGGTCGCCACCTCACGAGACGCCCGGCGCGCTCGTGCCGGAGAACGCACAATGGACGCGTGACCAAGCTCGACCGACTCGCCGTCGCGGCCGGCGCCGCCAGTGCCCTGGGCGCGCTCGCCGTGACCGGCAGGGGCATCAACGCGTCCATGGGTGGGCGGGCGAGCGGTGACCGGCTCGAGCGGATGCAGCGCTCACCCCAGTTCCGCGCCGGTGCCTTCCACAACAGCCAGCGGGGCACGTCGGTGCTGCCCGCCGGTCAGCGTGACGCGCTGCGACGGTTCCTCGCCGGTTCGGAGCTGCGCCGTCCCCCCGGTCCGATCCCCGTCGTCAGCGGCTCCCGCGAGCCGGCGACGGTCGGCCTGCACGTCACCTGGTTCGGCCACGCGTCATGTCTGGTCGAGATCGACGGGGTTCGCCTGCTGCTCGACCCGGTGTGGAGCGACCGGTGTTCGCCCAGCCGGCACGTCGGTCCTCGCCGGCTGCACGCGGTGCCGGTCCCGCTCACCGGGCTCGGCCACCTGGATGCCGTCGTCATCTCCCACGACCACTACGACCACCTCGACATGGACACGATCTGCTCGCTCGTGGAGCTCTCGGAGGCCGTGTTCGTCGTGCCGCTCGGCGTCGGCGCCCACCTCGACAGCTGGGGGGTGCCCGCCGAGCGCGTGGTCGAGTGCGACTGGGAGGAGGGCCTCGACGTCGGGGGCGTACGGGTCACCGCGGTGGAGGCACAGCACTTCTCGGGGCGCGGCCTGCGACGCGACGGCACCCTGTGGGCGTCCTGGGTGCTGGCAGGGAGCTCCAGCCGCGTCTTCTTCAGTGGTGACACCGGCTTCTTCGACGGCTACTCGCGAATCGGAGCCGAGCACGGGCCGTTCGACGTCTCGCTCATGGCGGTGGGCGCCTACGACGTGGCGTGGCACGACATCCACCTCGACCCCGAGGAGGCGGTCGAGGCAACCCGTCTCCTGCACGGCGGGCTCCTGCTGCCCATCCACTGGTGCACATTCGTGCTCGCCCCCCATCCCTGGGCCGAGCCCGTCGAGCGGCTGCTCGTGGCGGCGGCGGAGCACGGCATCCCCGTGGCGGTCCCGCGGGTCGGAGACCGCGTCGACGTCGCGGACCCGCCCGGGCTGGACCCCTGGTGGGAGCTCGCCTGACCGCGTGGTCACCGCCGAAGGTCGGGGAGGGCCTACCGGGTGGCGACGTCGTGGGCCATCGCGGCCAGCGCCTCGGCACTGGTGAACGCCGGCGTCCACCCGAGCTCGCGGGTGGCGCGGGTGGTGTCCATGAGCATGGGGACGCGCACGACGTGAACCCACTCCGCCGTCGCTGGGCTCACCGGTGACCGGGCGAGCACCGCCGACGCGGCCGTGGCCAGAGCGCGCGGGACGGGTAGCCCGCGCCCCCCGAGGGAGCGTGCGACATCGCTCAACGAGACGACTCCCTCGCCGGCCAGGTTGTAGGCGCCGGGAGCGCCCCGGCCCATGACCGCGGCCGTGCCCGCCGCAGCGACGTCGTCGGGGTGGACGAGCTGGAGCGGGACCCCGGGGTCGGGCAGCACGGGCCGAAGCAGTGACGACACCCGACCGGCCGCTCGCACCGTCCTGGACACGAGGTCGCCGGCCTGGTTCCACGGCATCGAGTCGGCGAGCACCGTGGCGTTCGGCCCCGCCACGATGCAGGGGCGCAGCACGTAGACCTCGAGTCCGGACCCGTCCGTCACCTCGCGGAGCAGGGCCTCCGACTCCGCCTTCTGCCTCGAGTAGTAGTGCTCGTCCGACCCCCGGACCGGGACGTCCTCGGTGAGGGGAACGGGGTTGTCCGCGTGGTAGCCGTAGGCGGCCAGGGACGACGTGTAGACCAGCCGCTTGGGCCGGGGCGCCGCCACCGTCGCCTCGAAGACGGTCCTGGCCCCCTCCAGGTTGACCCGCCCGGTCTCCGCGTGGGACCCGAGGATGAGGAAGGCGAGGTGCACGACGACGTCCGCCTCCGCGACCAGCTCGTCGACCGCCGGCCGGTCCAGGACGTCACCCCGGCGGTACACCGTCTTGTGCCACCCGCGCTCGCCCGGGTCGAACGGCCGGCGCGCCATGCCGAGGATGCGCTCGATCCCCGGCTCGCGCTCCATCACGCTGACGAAGGCGGTGCCCACCTCGCCCGTCGGACCGGTGACGGCCACCGTGAGACCCATCGGGTCAGTCTGCCCTCACCCGGGCAATGGGCGGGCCGTGCGGGCCGCGTAGCCCACGACGTGCCAGAGGAGCCCCCGGCGCCGGTACGCCAGCTCCAGGTGCGGCCGCCCGGCGGCGGCCATCATCGCCTCGGGGTCGTGGGCATAGGTGCGGAACCCGCTGCGCCTCAGCCGGAAGAGGAGGTTCTCGGATGCCGCCGCGGCCCGGGTGAGCACGTTGCGGGGCGGGTGGCTGAAGACGAGCAGGCGGTCGGCGTGGTCGGCAGCGGCCGTGAGCAGCGCCTGGTGGTCGGGGTAGCAGCAGACGACCCGGTGCAGGACCACGACGTCGTGCGGTTCAACCGCGTCCGGGGTTCCGGCCAGGTCGAGACGGCGCCGAACCATCCGGTCGGAGAACCCTGCCTCCGCGGCCAGCGCCGCGGCATCCGCCTCGTAGGAGTCCACCAGCTCGAGGTTGGTCGTTCGCGCCGCCCCACGCCGGATCAGCTCGAGCTGCAGCGCCCCGACCCCTCCTCCCACCTCGAGGACGCTTCGTCCCTCGACCCCTCGCTCGACGACGACGTCGAGGATCCTGCGGGCGGTGCGGTCGAGGCCACGCCTGCGGTAGCGCCGGGCCAGCCGGTGCGAGAAGGAGGCACCGAAGGTCGCGTCGTAGGCCTCCGGCTGGCAGCACCCGCCCATGTGAGGAGTATCCGCTTCCGAGGGTCGTGCCGGGTGCCCGTTCGGCCAGCATGTGGACGAACCGTGTCACTCGGGCCCGCTCTCGTGGGAGAGTGTCGGCGTGACGCTTCGTGACGTGGTCACCACCACGCTCATTATCGGCTAGCGCGACGAGGACTCCTCGTCGCGCAGACCTCCCGCACCCGGGGGGTCTTTTGCTTGTCGGGAGCGGCGCGGAGGCGGCGAGACCGGGAGGCAGGGTCGCACCGCCCCCACTCCGGGCGGCGCGGCGGCAGCGCCGGCCCGATTCTGGGTCACGAGCACCACACGTCAGCGCCCCGGCCCGTCTCGGGCCGGGGCACGAACGCCGGGCGACCGGCATACCGATGCAGGTGAGCACCGATGGCCGACCTCCACGTCTACGACACGACGCTGCGTGACGGCGCGCAGCAGGAGGGGTTGAACCTCACGGTCGCCGACAAGCTCGCCATCGCGGCGCACCTCGACGAGCTCGGCGTCGGGTTCATCGAGGGCGGCTGGCCCGGTGCGAACCCCAAGGACACCGAGTTCTTCGCACGCGCCGCCGACGGGCTGGTCCTGCACAACGCCACCCTCGCGGCGTTCGGTGCGACACGTCGGGCCGGTGGACGAGCCGCCACGGACCCGATGGTGCGGGCGCTGCTCGACAGCCGCGCGAAGGTGGTCACGCTGGTCGCCAAGTCGCACACCGGCCACGTGGAGCGGGCCCTGCGAACGACCCTCGAGGAGAACCTCGAGATGATCCGCGACACGGTCACGTTCCTCCGCTCCGAGGGGCGGCGGGTGTTCCTCGACGCCGAGCACTTCTTCGACGGGTTCGCCGTGAACCGGGGGTACGCGCTGGAGGCCGTGCGGGTGGCGGCGGAGTCAGGTGCGGAGGTGATCGCCCTGTGCGACACGAACGGCGGGATGCTGCCCAGCCAGGTCGCGGAGGTCGTGGAGGACGTCGTCGCGACGACCGGGGCCCGGATCGGCATCCACTGCCACAACGACACCGGTTGCGCGGTGGCCAACTCGATGGCGGCCGTCGACGCGGGCGCCACCCACGTGCAGGGAACGGTCAACGGGTACGGCGAGCGCACCGGCAACGCCGACCTCCTCACCGTGGTGGCGAACCTGCAGCTGAAGAAGGGGCTGTCCCTCCTCGAGCCGCACCGGCTGCAGGAGTCCACCCGGATCGCCCACGCCATCGCCGAGGTCACGAACGTGCCGCCCTACTCCCGGCAGCCCTACGTCGGGTCGAGCGCGTTCGCCCACAAGGCGGGCCTGCACGCCAGCGCCATCAAGGTGGACCCCGACCTGTACCAGCACATGGACCCGAAGCACGTCGGCAACGACATGCGCATGCTCGTCTCCGACATGGCGGGCCGGGCCTCGATCGAGCTGAAGTCCCGCGAGCTCGGCTTCCGGCTCGACTCCGCCGACGAGGAGCAGAACGCGACCCTGGCCCGCGTCCTGCGCATCGTGAAGGAGAGGGAGCTTCGCGGCTACACCTTCGACGCGGCGGACGCCAGCTTCGAGCTGCTCCTGCGCCAGGAGCTCGACGGGGGCCTGCCGGGCTACTTCGAGGTGGAGTCGTGGCGCGTCATCACCGACGCGCGCGGCGACGACGAGGCGCTGTCGGAGGCGACGGTCAAGGTGCGCGCCGCGGGGGAGCGGGTCGTCGCGACCGGGGAGGGCAACGGCCCGGTCAACGCTCTCGACCACGCCCTGCGCGAGTCGATCTCCTCCGCGTACCCGGAGATCGGGCACCTCGAGCTCATCGACTACAAGGTGCGCATCCTCGAGGCGGCCCACGGCACGGATGCCGTGACTCGCGTGCTCATCGAGACCTCCGACGGCACCACGTCCTGGACGACCATCGGCGTCGCGGCCAACATCCTCGAGGCGTCGTGGGACGCCCTCGTGGAGTCGGTGACCTACGGCCTGGTCCGCGCGGGTGTCGCCCCCCGCTGACCCGCAGCGGGGGAGTCGTGGTGGCCACCTGCCCGTGGCGCCACCGGCATGACGCGGTTGTCCGGCGATGGCGCCGAAGTACCCGCGACATCTGCCGACATCCGCGTCATCACTGGTGCGGCGCGGTTGTTGGCTGGCTTCCTCCGCCGTTCGTGGACGTCAGAGGCCGAGAGCGCTCGTCACCGACCGGTACCGCTGAGCGTCGTCCAAGAGCTCGGCACGCCCTGACCGGTGGAGGCGGCTGGAGGTCAAGGCCCGGAACAGGAGCCCTCGGGCCACCGCCTCGACCGGCACGCCCACCTCGTCGAGGATCTCGGGCGGACAACCGTGCCAGCAGAGCGCGTCGGCGGCGACGATGCCCTCCGCGTAGGACGGCGGGCGCCAGTACGGCGAGAAGTCGATGATGGAGGGCGGCTCACCGGGCACGAGGAGCACGTTGCCGGTCAGGTCGCCGTGCACCAGCTGGGGACGTCCGGCCGGAGGCCGCACCGCATCCAGCCGTTCGACGAGGTCGCGCAGCTCGGGCGCAACCAGCCGGGGCGTCTCGCCCCAGGCGGCCCTGTCGGCCCGTGCCCACGGGTCAGTGCGTCGGTCCAGGACGTCCGGTCGTGGCAGGCCTGCGGTTGCGGTGTGCAGCGCGCGGGCCGCCCCGACGATCGAGCGCCAGTCCCTCACTCCCTCGTGGACGGTCGCGCCAGGCATCGCCACCTGGGCGCTCCAACCTTCGACGACCCACGCACCGTCGTGAGCACGACGCAACGTCCGGCAGCCGGAAGCCTCGTTGCGGGATCGCTGCGACCAGGGTCCCGAGCCATTGCTGGAACGCCGGGTCCACGCCTGGCTTGAGGACGACCTCGCCGACCTGCCACGACGTCCCCCGACCGCCGGTCAGCCGCACGGCGGGTCCCACCAGGCCGAAGGCTGCCAGCACGCTCGGCGGAGGGGGCGGCACCGAGGTCACGGTGCATCCTCCCAAGCAGGAGTCGCACTGCTGTTCCGACCAGCGTCCGGATGCCGCTCTGGGCGTGCATCCGGCGAACGCTCAGTCCTTGGGGTAGGGGCCGTACTTGTTGTCGTACTCGCTGTCGATGATGAAGAAGTACAGGAGCACGATGATGCCGATGAACGGGACCAGCCCGATGAGCAGCCACCAGCCGCTGCGGCCCGTGTCATGGAGCCGGCGGACGCCCACCGCCAGGTTGGGCAGGAGCAGGGCGAGGCCGGCGATGCTGGAGATCCAGCCGCCGCCATACGTCATGTCGCCGTACGTCAGGCCGGCGGCGCGGTCGATGATGGCGGCGACGACGAAGACGAGCGTCACGAACAGGTACCACCACCAGTACTCGCTGCGGCGGGCCCGCCCTGAGAACGTGGCGTACTTCCTGAAGACGGTCGTGACCGCCTGTCCGAACGACATGGTGCCTCCGGGTTCCGGGGATCTCCTCTGCGGATCTCCTGCCGACGAAGGTAGCGATGACGCGACGACGGTGGGGGGAGGCTCGGGCGCCGGCGGCTCCGTGTCGCCGTCGACCTGGGGCGGGGAACCCACGAAGGGGTGCTGTTCGTCGTGATGCACGATGGTGCACGACGTGCGGTCCGACCGGTCCGCACCACCCGACCGACGAGGCCGACCATGCGCAGGACCGTTCCGCTCGCCGCCGTGGCGGCGCTCGCGCTCGCCCTCAGCGCCTGCGGCGGCGACCCGGAGCCGGAGACGTCGAGCACCGCACCGGAGGTGAGCTCAGCGAGCCCGTCGGAATCCGTCTCACCCTCGCCGACGGCATCCGACGGCGGTGCCCTGTACGTGGCCCTCGGTGACTCGCTCGCCGCGGGGTACCAGCCCGGGGGCACCGAGCTGCGCGACACCGCGTACCCCGCACTCACGGCCGGCCGGCTGGCGGCCGAAGGGCCGGAGCTGACCGTCGAGAACCTCGGGTGCAGCGGCGAGACGACGACCTCGCTGCTCGAGGGTGGCACGTGCGAGTTCGCCGAGGGGAGCCAGCTCGCCCGGGCGGAGTCGCTGCTCCAGGCACGGCGTGGCGACGTGGCGCTGGTGACGATCGACATCGGTGGCAACGACCTCCTGCGGTGCGTGAGGGGGGGAGCGGAGATCGACACCACGTGCGTGGCCGAGGGTGTCGAGACCGTCGAGAACAACCTGCCGACCATCCTCGAGCGGCTGCGGAGGGCAGCGGGCGGGGAAGTACCTGTGCTCGTGCTGGGCTACTACAACCCCTGGCTCGCCGCCAAGGCGCTCGACCAGCCGGTGCAGGGGCTGGACGAGGCGGCCACGGCCTACACCGCGCTCAGCGGCGCCATCCGCAGCGCCGCCGAGGCGACGGACACCACCTTCGTCGGCCTGGACGAGGCGTTCGCGACCACGGACACCACGCCGACCGAGATCAACGGCCGCACGGTGCCGGAGAACGCCGCCCGCATCTGCACGCTGACGAACATCTGCACCGTCGGTGACATCCACCTCACCGACGAGGGGGCCGCGACGGTGGCGCGCGTCCTTGCGGAGGCGGCGCAGGATGCCGGGGTGTCGGCCTCCCGGTGACCGCTCGCCGTTCGCGGTGGGCCACCATCGGCGTGCGAGCCGTCCGGCGGTCCCTTGGGCGCCCGCTGCTCCCCGCGACCGTAGGCTCGCCCCATGCGCATCGCGAGGTTCACCACGGGGGACGACCCGGCATACGGGCTCGTCGACGGTGCCGGCGAGAGGATCGCCGAGATCACCGGCGACCCTCTCTACCAACGGATCGAGCTCACCGGGGCCGTGCACCAGGTACTGGACGTGCGCCTGCTGGCACCGGTGATCCCCCGAAGCAAGGTCATCGGCATCGGCCGAAACTATGCCGACCACGCCAAGGAGATGGGCGGCGAGGCCCCCGCCGAACCGATGATGTTCCTCGTCCCCAACACCGCGGTCGTCGGGCCCGGCGACCCGGTGGTCATGCCCCCGCAGACCACGGAGGTCGGCTACGAGGGTGAGCTGGCGGTGGTCATCGGCCGGTTGTCCAAGGACCTCGGCCCGGCGGACGCGCTCGGCGCCGTCTTCGGGTACACGGTCGCGAACGACGTCACCGCCCGCGACCTGCAGCGCGCCGACGGGCAGTGGGCACGCGCCAAGGGGTTCGACACCTTCTGCCCGCTGGGCCCCTGGATCGAGACGGACCTCGACCCGGCGGGTCAGCGCATCACGACCCGGCTCGACGGGCGGGTGGTGCAGGACGGGCCGACGTCCGACATGGTGCACGACGTCCCGGCCCTGGTATCGCACGCGTCCAGGGCCTTCACGCTGCTGCCGGGCGACGTCATCCTCACGGGGACCCCGGCCGGGGTGGGCCTGGTGGAGGCGGGACAGCGGGTCGAGGTGGAGGTGGACGGCATCGGGCTGCTCAGCAACCCCTTCGTGCGTCACTAGGCTGGGCCCACCATGAGCGACTCCACGAAAGCCGGTCCCGCCGGTGACCCCGCCGGCCCCGCCACCGCTGAAGGAACTCGTGCGCATCCGGGGCGGGGCCTGCCCGGAGCCGTCCGGCTGCGGGTCGCGCCCTCGCCCACGGGGGACCCCCACGTCGGAACGGCGTACATGTCGCTGTTCAACCTCGCGTTCGTGCGCCAGCAGGCCGGGCGCTTCGTGCTGCGCATCGAGGACACCGACCGGATGCGCTTCCGGGAGGACTCGGAGGCCCAGGTCTTCGACACGCTGCGCTGGCTCGGGCTCACCTGGGACGAGGGTCCCGACGTCGGGGGACCGTGCGAGCCGTACCGGCAGAGCGAGCGGCTCGAGACCTACCGGCCCTACGTCGACCGGCTGCTGGCCGCCGGCAAGGCGTACCGCTGCTGGTGCTCCACCGAGCGGCTGGGGGCGATGCGCGAGGAGCAGCAGCGGTCCAAGCAGCCCACCGGCTACGACCGTCTCTGCCTCGGCAGGACCGAGGACGAGCGGCGGGCGCTCCCGGGGTTCTCGCCGACCCCGGTCGTGCGGATGCTCGTCCCCGACGACGCACCGCTGGAGTTCGACGACCTCATCCGTGGCCGCGTGGCCGCCCCGCGACCCGACGACCAGGTGATCCTCAAGGCCGACGGGTTCCCGACCTACCACCTCGCTGTCGTCGTCGACGACCACGAGATGGGCATCACCCACGTCGTGCGCGGCGAGGAGTGGATCTCGTCGACCCCGAAGCACGTGCTCCTCTACGAGTGGCTGGGGGTCGAGCCGCCCCGGTTCGCCCACATGCCCCTCCTTCGCAACCCGGACAAGTCCAAGATCTCCAAGCGCAGGAACCCCGCTGCCCGGCTCACCTGGTTCCAGGAGCAGGGGTACCTCCCGGAGGCCCTGGTGAACTTCCTCGCGCTGCTCGCCTACCCGCCCGCCGAGGGGCCCGACGGGGAGGACGTGGAGGTGTTCACCTTCGAGGAGTTCTCGGCCCGGTTCGACTGGTCGCAGGTGAACCCGGTGGGACCGATCTTCGACCTCAAGAAGCTCGACTGGCTCAACGGGGTGCACATCCGCTCCCTCGAGCTGGACGACTTCGCCTCGCGCCTCCTTCC
The DNA here is from genome assembly GCA_963763015.1 of uncultured Actinomycetota bacterium. Lineage (GTDB taxonomy): Bacteria > Actinomycetota > Actinomycetes > Actinomycetales > Dermatophilaceae > Fodinibacter. The sequence goes on from CAVXML010000006.1 coordinate 225,946, forward strand.
CTTCCTCCGTGCGGAGGGCGTGCTGGGTGACAACCCCTCCCTGGGTGAGCTCGCGCGGCTCCGGCGGGTCGCAGCGCTGATCCAGACGCGCATCGCCCACCTCACCGAGGGGGCGGACCTCGTGGGGCCGTTCTACGTGCCCGACGACGAGGTGGCGGTGGCCGAGGACGCCCGGGCGTCCCTCACGGCCGACGCCGGGCAGGTGCTCGATGCGGCGGTCGAGGCGCTCGGCACCGTGCCGGATGACCGCTCCGGGGTCCTCGGCTCGGAGACGACGTGGACCGCCGCGGCCGTGGAGGCGTCGCTCCGCGCGGCACTGGTCGAGGGGCTCGGCCTCAAGCCGAGGTCGGCCTTCGGTCCGCTGCGGACGGCCGTGTCGGGCCGCCGGGTGTCCCCACCGCTCTTCGAGTCGATGGAGATTCTCGGCAAGGACTCCACCCTGACCAGGCTGCGGACGCTGCGCGCCACGCTCTGAGCACGCGTCGGCACCATGGCTGCTGTCGCGGGTGGGACGTCGGGCACGGCGGGCAGGCGATTTGGGTGCGGGCGAGCGAGCCCGGTAGGATCGATGCTCGGTTCGCCGGACGACCGCCTGCCCCGCCGGAGGTCTGACGGCATACCCCGTGGGGTATGGTGTAATTGGCAACACTGGTGATTCTGGTTCATCCGTTCTAGGTTCGAGTCCTGGTACCCCAGCTCTCGTCCGCGGCCGCAGCAGCCCGTGGGCGAATTCGGAGAAGACCCGCCGTTTCGGTATGGTTCCTCTCCGGTGCCCACCACCTCGCGGTGGGAGAAGGTCACGGCCCCGTTGTGTAGTGGCCTAGCACGCCGCCCTCTCAAGGCGGTAGCGCGGGTTCGAATCCCGTCGGGGCTACACCACCGAACCCCCTGGTCAGCCAGGGGGTTCGGCATTTCCCAGCGCGCACCCACCCGGCGCACGGTCGACCGGGGATCAGGCGAAGACCGGACCCACCGGGGGGTAGGCACCGATGAGCGCCGCGCGAAGCTCCCTCAGGGACGGGCTGGTGTCCCCGGGCCTCGCCTGGTAGCCGGTGTCGAGCCGCATCGGCCGGCCCCAGGCGGTGAGGTCCTCGATCGTCGGTGCCGTCGCCGATGCGGACAGCAGGTCGAACCAGTCCCGCCTGCCGTAGGTGATGTCCCCGCCGACGCAGACGAGCTGGACGTCACCCGGGTCGGACTGACACACGCTCTCGTAGGGGTCGTCGTGACGGCGGGCCAGCACGACGAGGTCCGCGGGCCGCCCGGCGGCGAGGACGCCGAGCTCCTGCTCGAGCCCGGCGATCCGGGCCGCCGTGGCGGTGACCATGTCGACCAGCCGGTCCGCGCCGATGTCGAGCCCCTGTTCGTGGAGCACCCTGCGCGCCACCTGCGTCTCCGCCAGCAGGCTCGTCGACCCGGTCGGCAGCCAGTCCGCGCCGAGGGCGACGGGAATGCCGAGCCGGAGGGCGTCCGCGGCCAGCGTCGTCTGGTCGTACAGCCGGAGGTTCGACTGCGGTGACCACACCAGGGAGCAGCCGAGGCCGTGCAGCTGGTCCAGCTGGTCCGCGGACAGGGCGGTTCCGTGGATCACCACGGTGGCCGGAGTACCGGCACCCAGCTCGAGGAAGTGCTTCCACTCGGTCTGGCTGCGCTGGTCGTCACGGCGACCCTCGCACAGGTGGAGGTAGAAGGCGTCCACCTCGCCGCGGCCGATCTCCGCGAGCACCGTGGAGAGCTTCTCCCAGCCGAAGCCCGAGCGCGACGAGGGAAGGTCGATGAGCGAGCGGGCGCGGTGCCGGCCGAAGATCCAGAGGTCGACGTTGCGGATCAACGGCTCGTGGTCCGGGGTGCGTGCGATGCGCGCGTTGGCTCCCTGGATGGCGGTGACGCCACCGACCATGGCCCGGACCTCGGCGTACCGGAGCTGCGTCGTGGGCGGCAGGGCCGTCTGCAGCCGGTTCTGCGGTGTTCGCACGAGCTGCTGGTACAGGTCGTGGCTGCGCCACAGGTAGCGGTTCGAGAACCGGCGCGGGGGCTCCCAGGCAGCGAACACGTTGAACTCCGGGTGCCCGTGCAGGTCGAGGAGCCCGGGCAGGATCACGCCATCCGTGTCGAGCACCTGCACGCCGGAGGGACGGGTGGTCCGCACCTCGTCCACGAGGCCGTTGGCGACGACGACGTACCCGCGGGCGAGAGCGCCGGTCTGGGTCAACACGGTGCCCCGGAGCGCGAACGGTTGCGGCGGAGCGGCCCTCGTCCCGCTCTCCTCCTCCCGTGGCGGCGCCTCCAGCTCTTCGGTGACGCCCTCGAGATAGGCCGCGTCGAACGCCGACGGCACGTCGTCGGCATTTTCCTGACCGTCGAGCGAAACGGTCGGCACCGGTATAGCCTCGGAACGCGGCGACCGTGCGGCGAGGGGAGAGGAAGGCGTCATCTGGCGCTCCTTCCGCGAACCGAGGCGTGTGGTGCGAGGAGGTTCAGTGTGGCGCACGCATTCTGCCCCGGCTACTCGAATGAGCCGTTCGCGACCTTGGTGCCGGAGTACCCCGCGGAGGACGTCTTCCCGCCACGGGACTTCCGTTCCCAATGGGGGCCCCTGGCCCGTCGGGGTCGCCTCGACGGCAGCGCGCGGGTGCTCGTCATCGGGCAGGACCCCGCCGGGCATCCGACCTTCCGCGAGAGTGCTTCCGCCGCAGGGCAGCTCAGCCCCGCCGGCGCGACCGCGTCACTGCTGGGCAACTGGAAGCCCCGGCTCGACGTGTCGCCCCAGGGCGTGCAGGCGCAGCGCACCGGGCGCGAGGCGAAGACCAAGCGGGCCACGATCACGACCACCGTCCCGGTCTCGGCCCGGCCCTGGCTCACCAGAGGCCGGGTGCCGGGCACCGAGGACCCGGCACCCGGCCCCCCTGCCGGCCCTGCGACGAGACCGGATGCCGGCCGGTCCGCCGCCCACGAGGAGACCCGCCATGGCGCGTAAGAAGTTCGGAGACGTCGTCGTCCTGCTCCCCGGGATCACGGGCAGCGTGCTGGCCAAGGAGGGAAAGGACGTCTGGGCCGTCTCCCCAGGGGCGGCCTTCTCGGCGCTGCTCAGCCTCGGCCGCTCGCTGCAGGACCTGCGGCTCGGCGCCGACGACCCGACCGCCCCGACCCTCGGTGACGGGGTCACCGCCCCCAGGCTGGTCTCCGACGTCCATCTCATCCCGGGGTTCTGGAAGATCGACGGCTACAGCGGCATCCACGAGCGGCTCTCGAAGGACCTCACCGTCGACCGCGGCAAGAACTGGTTCGACTTCCCCTACGACTGGCGCCGCGACAACCGTGCGGCAGCCCACCGCCTGGCCGAGCAGGCTCCACGGTGGCTCGCGCAGTGGCGCCAGTCGTCGGGCAACGCCGACGCGAAGCTCGTCCTGCTGGCGCACTCGATGGGCGGGCTCGTCGCCCGCCACTACCTCGAGGTCCTCGGCGGGTGGCAGGACACCCGCCACCTCCTCACCTTCGGGACGCCGTACCGGGGCTCGATCAACGCGGTCGAGTTCCTGTCCAACGGGATGAAGAAGGGCTGGGGGCCGCTGTCCGTCGACCTCTCCGAGCTGCTCCGGTCCATGACGTCGGTGTACCAGCTGCTGCCGATCTACCCCAGCGTGCGACCGAGCGGGGGCGGGCAACTCGCCAGGGTCGCCGAGACCGACGTCCCGAACATCGACCGGTCGCGCGCCCAGCAGGCGCTGGCGTTCCACCGGGACATCGAGGCGGCGCAGAAGTCCAACGCCGACAGCGACGCGTACGTCAACGGCGGCTACACGTGCAGCCCGCTCGTCGGCATCCTCCAGGTCACGGCGCAGTCGGCCACCGTCCGGGGGAACGGCGTGGTCGCGTCGCCCGACTACAACGGTGCCGACGACGGTGGTGACGGCACCGTGCCGCGGGTGTCGGCCACCCCGATCGAGCTGTCCGAGTCCCCGACCGAGACGTACGCCGCCTGCATCCACGGGTCCCTGCAGGGGTACGGACCCATCCTGGACCACATCGTCGGGCGTCTGACGCGCAAGAGGCTGACGGCCTACCGGGACACGCCCTTCGACGGCTTCCGTCTCGAGGTCCCCGACCTCGTGCGACCCGACGAGCCGGTTCCCGTGCGTGCCTCCACCCAGGGCGCCGCCGCCGGCGTGCGGGTCACCGCCACCGACGTGGACACCGGCAGGGTGGTGCGCTCTCGGGCGCTCCGGCGCCGGCGCGATGGCACGTACCACGAGGAGCTGCGGCCGATGCCGGAGGGCATCTACCGCGTGACGGTGGCACCCGAGGACGGCGGCACGATGAACCCCAACACCGAGCTGCTCACCGTGCTGGCCCCGGAGTCCGCCCAGGCCGGCGTCCCGACAAGGAGGCGTTGACGATGGCCACTGGAATCTCGCTGCACATCGGGCTGAACGCGGTCGACCCGAGCCACTACCTCGGCTGGAGCGGGCCGCTCGCCGCGTGCGAGAACGACGCGAACGACATGGCCGAGGTCGCGAGGTCCCTGGGCTACGCGAAGAGCACGGTGCTGCTCACCGAGCAGGCCACCACGCGGCGTGTCGTCTCGGCGATCCGATCGGCCGCGCAGTCGCTCGGTCCCTCGGACACGTTCTTCCTGACCTACGCGGGGCACGGTGGCCAGGTCAACGACACCAACGGTGACGAGTCCACCCGCGACTACGGCGAGGTCGGTGAGGTCGCCGACGCCAAGGACGAGACCTGGTGCCTGTTCGACCGTCAGCTGGTCGACGACGAGCTGTACGCCCTGTGGGCTGACTTCCCGGCCCGCTGCCTCGTCGTCGTTCTCTCGGACTCCTGCCACAGCGGCACGGTCACGCGGAAGGCACCGGACTTCGACCTCGTGCTCGCAGGAGCGTCGAAGGTCGGCCGGGAGCGCCTCCCGCAGCAGACACTCGGCGACCGTGGGATGCCGGTCGAGAAGGCGGAGGAGGTCGCTCGCGAACGGGCCGGGGTCTACACCCGGGTGCAGAGCAAGGTGCCGCCGAGGCAGAGCACGAAGATCGGCGCCACGGTCGGCCTGATCTCCGGGTGCCAGGACAACCAGACCAGCCTGGACGGCACCCGCAACGGTCTCTTCACCGAGAAGCTGCTCAAGGTGTGGGACGGCGGCGCCTTCCAGGGGTCGCTGCACGACCTGCGGAACCTCACCACCCACCTGATGCCGGCGACGCAGACACCGCACTACTACGTCGTCGGCCGTCGCAACGTCCGGGTCCTGCGGCGGCCCGCCCTGAGGTTCTGAGGGGTCGGCGTGCCCCGAGCAGCGCGACGCACCCCCCCGAGCCGGCCCGACGGCATCCGGCTCGCCGTGAGCGTGGTCCACGCCTCGCTCGAGCACGCCCGGTGGCCGTTGGCCGTGGGCCACGTGCAGGGCATGCCGCTGCGTGGCGCCGAGGGCGTCCTGGACCGTCGCCTCGGTGGGCGCCTGTCGGACCGGCTGCTCGTGGGTGCGTACCCCGACGTCGAGGGGCAGGCCGTCTTCGTCCCGGCACCGGAGTCCTCGCCGCCCGGCGGGCTGGTCCTCGGGCTGGGGTCGGCCGGGGAGGTGACGATCAGCAAGGTCACCCGCGCCATGACGGCCGCCGTGCTGCAGTGGGCCCTGCACCAGGCCGACGCGATGGCCGGCAGCCCGGACGAACCGGTTCCAATCGGTGTCTCGGCCGCCCTCGTCGGCACCAATCCCCTCGACGGCATCACGCTGCAGGACTCCCTCTCCGCCCTCGTCGACGGCGTCATCTCTGCGGAGCAGCTCATCCGCAGCAGTGTGCGCCTGCGGTCACTGGTGCGCGTCGCCACCCTCGAGATCGTCGAGCTGTACCAGGAGCGAGCCCGCTCCGCGTCGTCCCTGCTCCAGCAGCTGGACACGGCCACCCTCGCCAGCCCCTCGGTGACGCTGGACGTCGCGCCCGAGGTCGAGGAACGTGAGGGTGGGCTCCCGGGAGCTCCGCCCACCGACTACACCAGCGGGGGGTGGTGGCGCATCCAGATCCTCGGGGTCGACGCCGTGACCCAGCCGCCCGCCGGCTACCGCGATCTCGAGTACACGTCCCTGGGGCGTCGAGCCACCGCCGACCGGCTCGTGGCCCGGATCGAGGCCGACACCATCGACGGCCTGGTCCAGTCCTCCGTCACGTCGCCGCGCCCCGACCCCCAGCTCGGCAACACGCTGTTCGAGCTGCTCGTGCCCCACGAGCTGAAGCCGGGACTGCTGACCGGCGGCAACATCCAGCTCGTCGTCGACCCCGACACCGCGGAGTATCCGTGGGAGGCCCTCGCGTCCGACCCGCCGGGCAGCCTGGAGACCGCCGGTGAGTCCCGGTTCGCGCTGCGCTACGGCGTGCTGCGCCAGTTCAGTGAGCGCGACGCGCGCGAGGCGCGCTTCACCGTGCGCCGGCCCACCGGAGCCGACGTGCTCGTCATCGCGAACCCACCGGCAGGGGAGGCGGCAGCCCCCCTCCCCGGTGCGGCGGCTGAGGGCCGCCGGGTGGCCGGCATCCTCCGCAAGCGCCGTCGAGACCACCCCCCGTACGACGTCCATTCCCTGATCTGGGACGAGATAGGCGTCGAGGCCGAGGGCCTGCCCCCGGCCGAGTCCGGGATGCCGTGGACGCACGTCGTGAACGCGCTCTACCGGCACGAGTACCGCATCATCCACGTGGCCGCCCATGGCTCGTTCGACCCGGACGACCCGTCGCACTCGGGGATCCTCATCGGCCCGGGCAAGTTCCTGACCGCGACGACGATCAACCGGATGCCGGTGATTCCAGAGCTCGTCTTCCTCAACTGCTGCCACAGCGGTCGGGTGGGGGCAGTGGGAGGAGCGGGCACCGACGGAAGGCTGGGTGTGCCGGGGGCCTCCGCCAACCGGCTCGCGGCGAGCGTGGCGCGTTCGCTCCTGCTCGTCGGCGTGCGCGCCGTCGTGGCGGCCGGCTGGGCGGTTGACGACCGTGACGCCGAAGCCTTCGCCGCCACGTTCTACGGGAAGCTGCTCGACGAGGGCGTCACGTTCGGTGAGGCGGTGACCTCGGCGCGCCGCGCGGCGACGCGCACCAACACCTGGGCGGCGTACCAGTGCTACGGGGACCCGGGGTTCCGCCTCCGGTCCCTCGCGGAAGGCACCGAGACGTAGTCACGGACGACACCGACACGTCGACGCTCGGACCCTGTCACGCGCCAGTGCGCCGACTCGGCCTCCGGGTGGGGGGTGGGGGGCACACGTTCCCGGTTCCGTTTGACGTGGCAGCGGACTGGCGGGATGGTGTTGGAGGGCGGCGGTGGTGTGTCGGCCCATGAGTGGGAGGGAGCTTCGTCATGACCGGTTCGATCAGCCCATGGCCCCAGGTGCGCCGAGGAGACCGAGAGCATCCCGTGCAGACGCTGCAGCACCTTCTGCGGGCGCGGAACCACAGCGTCGCGGTGGACGGCAGCTTCGGGCCGCTCACCGACGCCGCGGTCCGGGCGTTCCAGCAGGAGAAGGGCCTCGTCGTCGACGGGATCGTCGGCCGGCACACGTGGGCGGCCCTGATCATCACGGTGCGGCGGGGGAGCACGGGCGATGCGGTGCGCGGGGTTCAGGAGGAGTTCCAGTTCCGCAACCTGTCCGGTGACCCCAGCCTGGGCCTGGCCGTTGACGGCAGGTTCGGACCCCTCACCGAGGCGGCGGTCCGTGGCTTCCAGGAGGCCCTCCACACCGACATCCCGACCATGGCGGTCGACGGGATCGTCGGACCGATGACCTGGCAGGCCCTCGTGAGCGGGATGCTGTCCTTCTGACCTTGTCGGATGCCGGTGGGGGCCCCGGATCCCCAACCGGACCGCCAGAAGTCGCAGCAGCGGCAAGAGCGATCACGTCAGATGTACCAGGGAGCCGGGACCTCTCCTCCTGGGGGAGGCCTCGTTCCGCGGAGTCGAGGAGCAGGGGGCGTCATGAACACCAAGCCGTGGAGAACTGCGCGGGTGGGGGCGGTGTCGTCGGCGGTGTCGGGCATCCAGTACCTCCTGCGGGCGCACGGGCACCTCGTCACGGTGGACGGCTCCTACGGGCCGGCCACCAGGGCCGGGGTGGCCGGCTTTCAGGCTGCCGCCGGTCTGGCGGCCGACGGGGTCGTGGGGCCCCAGACGTGGGCGCGGCTCGTCATTCCCACACGTGGCGGTTCCTCCGGTGACGCGGTCCGTGCCGTCCAGCAGTTCGGGCTCGTGCCGTCGCCCGGCGAGGAGCCCCTCGTCGTCGACGGGTCGTACGGACCCGCAACGACGTCCCGAGTGACCGACTTCCAGCGCTCGTGGGGACTGGGGATGGACGGCATCGCCGGCCCCGAGACGTGGTCCTTCCTCAGCACACAGAGCCCGGGTCCGCGCCCGTGGCCGTTGGTCAGGCAGGGGGCCACCCAGTCCACGAACTGGAGGGTGCTCGCGGCCCAGCACCTGCTGCGCGCGAGGGGAGCCACCATCGCCGCCGACGGCAGCTTCGGCCCGGCGAGCGGTGCGGCGGTCCGGGCCTTTCAGCAGACATTGCGCGCCACCGAGATCGGCACGACGCTGGGCCAGCTCGACTGGCCGTCGCTCGTCGTCACCGTCCGCTCCGGTGACCGTGGCGAGGCGGTCAGGGCCGCCCAGACGCTGGTACCCGGCGGCCTCACGGTCGACGGGTCGTTCGGTCCCCTGACCGAGGCCGCCGTCCGGGAGTTCCAGAGGATGTTCGCGCCACCCGCCGACGGCGTGGTCGGTCCCGTCACCTGGCATGCCCTCACCCAGGCGCTCTTCGAGTGACGCGACGACCCGTGCGCCGGGTCCTCCTCGCGGAGCGCCTTGAGCTAGGACTCGATGAGGTCGGCGACCCCCCGGAGGATGGACGCAACCGCCTGGTCCCGGCGGGTGGCGTCTGCCGGCATCCCGGATCGTGGTGGGGGAGCGGGCATCTCGGTCGGTTCGGCGGACACACCGCTCGTCGGCTCCCGGGAGACGGGGGCGAGGAAGACGTTGGCCGCCAGCACCGGTGGCAACAGCACCGGTGTCTGCCTCCTGGCGCCTCCGAAGTCGCTGAGGACGGCATCGAAGAACTGCTGGTTGGTCCCGGTGAGGGACTCCCGGACGCGGGGGAGCGCGATCCGCGTGAAGTCGCCCTGCCCGTCCCTCTCGAAGGCGAGCTCGGTCGCCTGGCAGGCGCCGAAGTACACCGAACGCTCCGTGTCGAGTGACCTCGTCGCCTGCGGCAGACCTCCTCGTTTGGCCTTGTAGGCCGCCACGTTCGCCGGCGTCATCCTCACCAGCCGGGCCTTCCTCGTGGGCCCCCCCGTCTCCGGCTCCAGGATGTTGCGCTGACCCCCGCCGGAGTGGCACGAGTCGAAGAACACGGTCAGGTTGACGCGCTCGGGCAGCAGGTCCCACAGCTGGCCGAGGTCGTCGTCGATCAGGAGCTCGCCCTCGCGGAAGTCGACGGGGCACAGGGCTTCGTCCCTGGTCTCTCCGGTGCGCTGGGCCTCCTCGAGGTCGTCACCGTCGAGGTCCTCGATCGTGGTGCCATGGCCGGAGTACTGGACCACCAGGACGTCCCCGGCGCGGCTGTGGAGGATGAGGTCCTGGATGCCGTTGACGATGTTCTGCCGGGTGGCCGCGCCGTCCTCGAGGACGTCGACGGTGAAGCCGACGTGCTGGAGCTCCTGCTTCCACGCCCGGGCGTCGGCCACGCACCCGCCGAGCCGGTCCCCGACGGACGGGTACATGTCGATCCCGATGCACAGGGCCCGCTTCCCGTTGCGCTGCGGCTGTGCTCCCTGGCGTGAGGCGATGTAGTCGAGGGCCTCCTTCTCGGATGGCCAGGGGGAGGTGTCGTCGGCACGTGCCCGGGTTCCGGCAACGGTCCCATAGCCGGCGGTCAGCTGGTCGTCGTCGGTGACCCGTCGGGCCAGGCTGTCCATCGTCGCGGCGTCGTTGTCGAAGCCGCCGTGGGTCCTCGACAGGCTGCTGGTGCGCGGTCCGCCACCCACGGTTCGGGACCACATCACCTCACCCTTGCCGCTCGATCCCGCCTTCCCGAAGAGCACGGCAAGCTCCTTGTCCCGGTTGACAGATTCCTGGAGGCCCAGGATCTCCGCCCCGATCTCCTCCTCGAGGGCGGCGCGGATGAGGTAGAGCAGCGACTTGCGGTAGATCCCCAGGCACGTGTCGTCCTTCTCGAAGGGTTCCGACATGGTGAACATGGTGAGCTTGGTGATCCTGTCGGCGACCGGCTTCCGCAGGATCCGCTGCTTGAACTCGTCGACGCGGATGGCCGGCGCGAGCAGGTTCAGCGACGCGATCTCCTCGACGCCGGCCGAGAGCAGCTGAGGGACGAGGTAGGAGTGGAAGATCGACCCGGCGCTGTGACCCGCGGCGTGCACGGTGACGCTGCCCGGATTGGCCTTGGTGAACTCCGCCAGCTTCTGGGCGAAGTACCAGGCGCCGCCCTTGTCCTTCTCGCTCGAAAGCTTCGCCGTCGTCTTCATCGCCGTCCACACCTGCTTGCCCTGCGCGCCGCGCACCGCCGCCTCGATGAGGGTGTCGAAGACGTCCTCGAGCCCTCGCGCCCGGCCGGGCAGGCTGTCCTTGACGGCATCCCACAGCGACTCGGCCAGGCCGGTGCGCCAGACGAAGTGCACGGGGAAGACGCCGTTCGCCTGCCACCAGGCCACCTGGTTGTGGGCCACGCGGAGGCCGGTGGCCTTGTCGACCAGCCCACCGTGCGCCCACAGGACCACGGGTACCGGCTTCGCGTGCGTGGTGATGAAGTCCGGGAGTCGCTTGCTGAACAGCTCGTCGATGTCGGCACGCACCGTCGTGAAGTCCTCGACCCCGACGGGCAGCGTGGACGCCCCTTGCGCCAGCCTGCCGTCCTCCATGCAGACGACGAAGGGGTGGATCGCTCGCAGCTGGTCCGTCGTGAGGGGTGGAGCCGTCCGGGCTGCTTCGCTGGTGACGGTCATGACGGTCCCTTTCGAGGAGGTGTCGGTGAGCGGGTCGGGTGGCGGGCGGTCGGCGAGCCGGGAATCGGGGTGGGCGTGGACGGTGCACGCCCGCCAGGGCTGGGCGGCATCCGCATGGGTGCTGAGGGTGGTGGCTCGGTCCGCGTGAAGGTCCGCTCGTCGTCGGCGGCTCGCGACGCGGGCAGGACCTCGTCACGATCTCCGACGCCGAGCAGAAGGGTGTGCGAGACGCGGACTCCGTCGTCGTCGACAGCGACGGTCTCGTCCACGAGCACGACCCCCTCAGGTTCGCCGCGACGAGGAATCGCCATGGCTTACTCCAGTACGGCAGCAGGTCGGGCCGACGTCAAGGCACGGGTGAACGGACACCGTGCCGCGGATCCAGTCCGAAGGCCGGATTGTCGATCGAACGCCGGCACGTTGTCGGGGTTCGTGGATTCCATCGGTGGGTCTCCGACGCGGTGTCAGGTGACCGGGTGGGATTCCCGCCGAGGCACCGACGTCGAATGCCCGGACCCTGATGCGGGCCTTCGCCAGGTCCGTGGTGCTCCTCGATGCCGTCGCGGAGGTCCCTAGGCCGTCGGACGCAGGGCGGCCGCCCAGCCGCAGACCGTCGCGTCCATCTCGGGGTCACCGGTGGCCGCATGCACCAGCCAGGCGTCCCGGAGGTCGGCCAGCGTCGGCCATCGGTTCTCCCACGTCACGAGCCGCTCGGCCAGGAGGTCGAACACCTCGTCGCACAGCGTCGGCGCGAAGACGGCGACCGGCGTCGCCGCCCGGGTCAGCGCGGCGGCTCGCCGAGCCGCCAGCGGACCTCCCCCCACCACGATGGCCCGGCGGTCGGGCCGCGGGAAGCCCAGCAGCCTGGTTCGGTCACGGGCGATGCGCTGCCCGGCGGTGAGGGACACGGCGGGACCTCCTGGCACGGCACACGACTGATGAGCGAACCCTGCCCGCGCGACGTTGCCGTCGAGCGCTCGCCGTGTGACATCCGTGTTTCGGATGCCGTGCTCACGCGTTGTTCTGCGCCTCCTGCTGGGCCGCGTGACGGGCCAGCACCTCGGTCAGCTTGTTCGCACCCGCGATGACCGTGGCCGCGTGCAGCCGGCCCGGCTGCCGTGACAGCCGTTCGATGGGCCCGGAGATCGAGACGGCGGCGATCACCCGGCCGGAGGGCGACCGGACCGGCGCCGACACCGACGCGACGCCGGGCTCGCGCTCCCCCACGCTCTGCGCCCAGCCGCGGCGCCGCACGCCGGACAGGGCGGTGGCCGTGAAGGCGGCGCCCTGCAGACCGCGGTGCAGTCGGTCGGGCTCCTCCCAGGCGAGCAGCACCTGGGCCGCCGAGCCGGCGCGCATGGACAGGGCCGCGCCGACCGGGATGGAGTCGCGCAGGCCGACCGGGCGCTCCGCGGCGGAGACGCACACCCGGTGCTCGCCCTGCCGGCGGAAGAGCTGGGCACTCTCGTTCGTGTGGTCGCGCAGGGCACCGAGCACCGGACCGGCGGCGGCGAGAAGGCGGTCCTCGCCGGCCGCTGCGGCGAGCTCGCCGAGTCGAGGTCCGAGGACGAAGCGGCCCTGGAGGTCGCGGGTGACCAGGCGGTGGTGCTCCAGGGCAACCGCGAGTCGGTGGGCCGTCGGGCGGGCGAGACCGGTGGCCGTCACGAGCTGTGCGAGCGTGGACGGACCGGCCTCGAGGGCGCTCAGGACGATCGCCGCCTTGTCCAGGACACCGACCCCGGATGTGTCGTCCATGTCGTGATACTAACGTCTCAGTGCCTGAGACGCACGTTCCTTGACACCGTCGCCGTGCGAATCTCGGAAGACGTGGTGCCGCCGTCTGGCGACGCCCGTGGAGAGACCTGAGACCGCCCTGGGCGGTCCGTCGTGGAGGTGGAGAGCTCATGGCCGGAACCCTGGCCGAGAAGGTCTGGGAGTCGCACGTCGTGCGACGCGGGGAGGGGGAGCCCGACCTGCTCTACATCGACCTGCACCTCCTGCACGAGGTGACCAGCCCCCAGGCGTTCGACGGCCTCCGGCTGGCCGGCCGGCGGGTCCGACGCACTGACCTCACCCTCGCGACCGAGGACCACAACGTCCCGACGACCCCTGGCCCCATCACCGACCCGGTGAGCCGCACGCAGGTCGAGACCCTGCGGCGCAACTGCGAGGAGTTCGGCGTGCGGCTCTACCCCATGGGCGATGCCGAGCAGGGCATCGTCCACGTGGTCGGCCCCCAGCTGGGGCTGACCCAGCCGGGGATGACGATCGTCTGCGGTGACAGCCACACCTCGACGCACGGAGCGTTCGGGGCCCTCGCGTTCGGTATCGGGACCTCCGAGGTGGAGCACGTCCTGGCGACACAGACGTTGCCGCTCACGCCGTTCCGGACGATGGCCATCACCGTCGAGGGGGAGCTCGGACCGGGAGTCACCGCCAAGGACATCGTGCTGGCCGTCATCGCCCGGATCGGGACCGGCGGTGGCCAGGGCTACGTCCTCGAGTTCCGGGGCAGCGCGATCCGTGCGCTGTCCATGGAGGCCCGGATGACCGTCTGCAACATGTCCATCGAGGCGGGCGCCCGTGCCGGCATGATCGCCCCGGACGAGACGACGTTCGCCTACCTCGAGGGTCGCGACCACGCTCCCAAGGGCGCCGACTGGGACGACGCCGTGGCGTCGTGGCGGCTCCTGCGCAGCGACGCCGACGCCGAGTTCGACGACGAGGTGGTGATCGACGCCGCGGCCCTCACCCCGTTCGTCACCTGGGGAACGAACCCCGGGCAGGGCGCCCCGTTGGGGTCCGCCGTGCCGGACCCGGAGCTCATGCCCGACGAGAACGACAAGGCGGCCGCGCGCAGGGCCCTGGAGTACATGGCCCTGGAGCCCGGCACCCCGCTGCGCGACGTGCACGTCGACACCGTCTTCCTCGGCTCGTGCACCAACGGTCGGATCGAGGACCTCCGCGCCGCCGCGGAGGTCGTGCGCGGTCGTCACGTCGCCGAGGGCGTGCGGATGCTCGTGGTCCCCGGCTCGGCGCGCGTGCGGCTCCAGGCGGAGAGCGAGGGCCTGCACGAGGTGTTCACCGCGGCTGGGGCCGAGTGGCGCCTCCCCGGGTGCTCGATGTGCCTCGGCATGAACCCTGACCAGCTCGCGCCCGGTGAGCGCAGCGCGTCGACCTCCAACCGCAACTTCGAGGGGCGCCAGGGCAAGGGCGGCCGCACGCATCTCGTGAGCCCGCTCGTCGCGGCCGCGACCGCCGTGCGAGGCACGCTCTCGAGCCCGGCCGACCTGGAGAGCGCAACCGAGGGGAACGCCTGATGGACGCCTTCACGACGCACACGGGCATCGGGGTCCCGTTGCGCCGAAGCAACGTCGACACCGACCAGATCATCCCGGCCGAGTACCTCAAGCGCGTCACGCGCTCGGGCTTCGAGGACGGCCTGTTCGCGGCCTGGCGGGCCGACGAGACGTTCGTGCTCAACGACCCCTCGTACTCCGCGGGCTCGGTGCTCGTCGCCGGGCCGGACTTCGGCACGGGGTCCTCGCGCGAGCACGCCGTGTGGGCGCTGATGAACTACGGCTTCCGGGTCGTCATCTCGTCGCGCTTCGCCGACATCTTCCGCGGGAACAGCGGCAAGCAGGGCCTGCTCACCGCCCAGTGCAGTCAGGACGACGTGGAGCTGCTCTGGAAGCTCCTGGAGAACCACCCGGGCACCTCCGTCACGGTGGACCTCGTCTCCCGCACCATCACTGCTGGGGACGTCGTCGCCTCCTTCGCGGTCGACGACTACACCCGCTGGCGGCTGCTCGAAGGACTGGACGACATCAGCCTGACCCTGCGCCACGAGGAGGAGGTCACGGCGTACGAGACCTCGCGCCCGAGGTGGCGTCCTGCCCTGACCGCCTGACGGCCGGTCCCAAAGGCGGTGTGGGACAGCCTGTTCCGCTGCCTCCGTGCTTGAGGTAGCACGGCGTCATGTGGCAGGTGTGGCTGTTGTGGCGACTTGTCGGTTCACATGGAGGAGCGAACCTGTTGCGGCACAGGGCAAAACACGCCGCACAGATGATGGCGAATGGGTGCGCGGAGGCATAGCGTCGGCTCAGGACCGGCAGCCGCCGGCCGACACCGCCGTCGGGCGCCCACCCGACGCCGTCACGAGTTGGAGTGGATCCACTGTGAACAAGGCAGATCTCGTCAAGGAGCTGGAGAAGCGACTCGGCAGCCGCAGAGCTGCCAACGACGCCCTGGAGGCGGTCCTCGACACCATCGTCCGCGAGGTGGTGCGGGGCGGAAAGGTCTCGATCACCGGGTTCGGCACCTTCGACCGCGTCGAGCGCGCCGCCCGCACGGGGCGCAACCCCCACACCGGCAGCTCGGTTCGCATCCCGAAGGCCAAGGCCCCACGGTTCCGCGCCGGGACCTCCTTCAAGACCTACGTCAAGAAGCCGAGCACCCTGCCGAGGTCGGCTCCGGCCACTGGCCGGGCGGCCGCCGGCGCCGCCGTCAACGCGGCCGGTGCGGTCGCCTCCGCCGCCACGGCGCCGGTCAAGGCCGCAGCTCGCACCGCCGCGGCGGCCGCCAGCGCGCCGGTCAAGGCAGCGGCAAAGGTCGCGTCGTCGACTGCCGGTGCCGCGAGGAAGACGCCGGCGAAGAAGGCGCCCGCCACCAAGGCCGCATCGAGGAAGGCGCCCGCCGCCACCAAGGTGGCCGCGAGGAAGACGTCCGCCAAGAAGGCGCCCGCCGCTTCCAAGGCAGCTGCGAAGAAGGCGCCCGCGACCAAGGCAGCCACCAAGAAGGCACCCGCCACCAAGGCGGCGGCCAAGAGGGCGCCCGCCACGAAGGCAGCAGCGAAGAAGTCCCCGGCGAAGAAGGCGCCCACCAGGAAGGCCCCCGCGACGAAGGCATCCGCCAAGACGGCGCCGGCCAAGAAGGCTCCCGCGAGGACCGCTGCAGGCGGGGCGGGCACGGCCAGGAAGGCTACGGCGAAGACCACGTCGAGGACCGCGAAGAAGGCCCCCGCGCGCACCGGCTCCCGCTGAGCAGCTCCTGCTCCGACACACGGCGGTGACGGGCAGCCGTCGCCGCCGTGTGCGGCGGGCCGGGCGAGGTGGCGCTGACCGCCTCCGCCCGGGTCAGCGGATCGTCTCTCCCGGCCCGATGCCCACCACCCACACGCGGGTTGCGACCCGGCCGGCATCGTCGAGCTCGACGCTCACCCGCTGGCCGACGCGCAGGTGACGCAAGCCGCCTGCGGCCGCCGCCCCGGGCGGCACGACCACCTCAAGGCCGTCGTCGAGCAGGGCCGAGCCGGAGCCGTCCTCACCGATGCGGTGGATCGTCGCCTGCACGCCCGGAAGGGTAGCGCGAGCGAGGGCTGCGGCGCTGAGGGGGCCCAGCCCGATCGCGAACGCCTCGGCGAGCGACGCGGCGTCGTCCACGTCGACGCGCAGCCCGGGGAGCTCGAGTGCGACGCGGACGTGGCCCAGGTCCTGGTGGGCCGCAGCGCTTCCCGGACCGAACGCCGTCCGCACCGGCTCAGCCGTGGGCAGCGTCAGCAGCGCGGTGCCGTCGTCGTCGGCATCCGGGACGACGGACCTCGGATGCCGGGCCACTGCGGTGAGCGCGGTACCCACCTCCTCGGGCCTGAGGGCGGGGTGGTCGCCGAGGAGGACGGCCGCACGAACCGCCCCGAGGGCCCGAGCCGCGCGAACGCCCGCGGCAACGGCCGCGTCGAGGCCGTGACCGGCATCCGGCACGACGTCGTGTCCTGCGGAGGTCGCCCAGCCGACGACCTCGGGGTCGGGGGTCACGACCAGGACCGGCATCCCGGGGACACCACCGGCCACCGCCGCGACGGTGTCCCGCGCGAACGCTTCGGCGAGGTCGGCGCGCTCCTTTCGAGGCAGGCGCAGGCGGCTCTTGGCGAGCGGGCCACCCTTGACCGGGACGACGGCCGCCCAGCCGGTGGCGGAGGTGTGCACCCGCTGATCCTCCCAATCCCGGGCGGCGTGCTCGACATCCCCCCAACGCGGGGACCACAATGCCCGTGACCACCCCCCACGGGAAGGCAGCGCGTGACGACCCCCACGGACCGTTCCCGGCCCTTCGCCTACCGTCTCGCCATCGCCATCATCCGGCCCCTCCTGATGGCCCTGACACGCAGGGAGTGGAGCGGTGCTGAGCACCTGCCGCGAGAGGGCGGCTACGTGGTGTGCCCGAACCACTACTCCTACGTCGAGCCCCTCGTCCTCGGGCACTTCCTCGTCGACAACGGGCACGCGCCGCGCTACCTCGGCAAGGTCGAGGTGTTCCGGGCCCCGATCGTGGGCGCGATCGTGCGCGGCGCGGACCAGATCCCGGTCTACCGGGAGTCCGACAAGGCCGCCGGCGCCTACCGGGCGGCGGTGGCGGCCGTTCGCGCCGGCAAGGGTGTTGCGATCTACCCGGACGGCACCTTGACCCGCGACCCGGACCTCTGGCCGATGCGGGGCAAGACAGGGGCAGCGCGGGTCGCCCTCGAGACCCGGTGCCCGGTGATCCCCGTGGCGACGTGGGGGGCGCAGGAGATTCTTCCCCCGTACTCCAGGCGACTGCACGTGCTCCCCCGGAGGACGGTCAAGGTGCGGGCCGGCCGCCCCGTCCCACTCGGGGACCTGTACGGCAAGCCGGCGACCGCAGAGGTGCTGGCCGAGGCGACGGCCAGGATCGTGGCGTCCATCACGGCGGAGCTCGAGGTCCTGCGCGGCGAGAAGGCACCTGCGCTGCGGTTCGACCCAAGGGCTCACGGCGTGACGTCGACCGGCAAGCCACGTCCCCTGGAGGAGGCCTCATGACGAGCGCAGCGGTGTTCGGCACGGGCAGCTGGGGCACGGCGTTCGCGTCGGTGCTCGCGGATGCCGGCACGACCGTGACGATGTGGGGCCGACGAGCCGAGGTGGTCGACCAGATCAACGCCGGTGTGAACTCCGACTACCTTCCCGAGCTCCGGCTCCCGGAGGCGATCAGGGCGACCGCAGACCCGGCCGAAGCGGCCGCGGGGGCCGACATCGTGGTGCTCGCCGTGCCGTCGCAGACGCTGCGCGCGAACCTCGTCGCGTGGGGCGGCGCCCTGCCCTCCGACGCGGCGGTCGTCTCGCTCATGAAGGGCGTCGAGCTCGGCACGACGAAGCGGATGTCCGAGGTGGTCGCCGAGGTGGCCGGCGTGGAGCCGGACCGGATCGTCGTGGTGTCGGGGCCGAACCTGGCGCGCGAGATCGCCGTGAAGCAGCCTGCGGCATCCGTGGTGGCGTCGACGAGCGAGCACATGGCCGAGCGCGTGGCGGCGGCCTGTGCGGCACCGTACTTCCGGCCGTACACCGGCGGTGACGTCGTCGGCACCGAGATCGCCGGCGCGGTGAAGAACGTGATCGCGCTCGCGGTCGGGATGGCCGAGGGGCTCGGGATGGGCGACAACTCCAAGGCGTCGATCATCACCCGCGGGCTGGCCGAGACGATGCGCCTCGGCCTCGCGCTGGGTGGCGAGGCGGTGACCTTCGCCGGGCTGGCGGGAGTGGGCGACCTCATCGCGACCTGCATGTCGCCGCTGTCGCGCAACCACTCGTTCGGGGTGCGGCTCGGGCAGGGGATGGCGGTGTCCGAGGTGGTCGCCGTGACGAGGCAGACGGCCGAGGGTGTCAAGTCGTGCACGTCGATCCTCGAGCTCGCTCGCAAGAACGCCGTCGACGTGCCGATCATCGAGCAGGTCGACGCGATGATCCAGCACGGACGCACCGCCCAGGAGGTCGTGGCGGCGCTCCTCGCGCGCCCGCGCAAGGCCGAGACCGGCTGACCAACCCCGGGGGCCTCCCCGACTTCGTCTGTGGCGGTGTCGCCGACACGCCGGTTCGCGGGCGCCGAGACGGCATCCTCACAGACGAAGTGGGGGAGAGCGCCGGCGGGAGGCCGGCGGGGCGGGCGGAGGGGGCGTGCGTTCCGGCCCCTTGGTCACACGTGGTCGAGGGCCTGCGCCAGGTCGCGCCACAGGTCGTCGACGTCCTCGATGCCCACGGACAGGCGCAGCAGGCTCTCCGGCACCTGAACCGGCTCGTGCTCGATGCGCCGACGCCGCTCGACCTGGCTCTCCACCCCACCGAGGCTCGTCGAGTCGACCCACAGCCGCGTGGCCGCCGCGACCCGGTCGGCCGCCTCGGCGCCGCCGTTCACCTCGATCGAGACGATGGCACCCCAGCCCGGATGCCGCACGCGCGCCACTGCCGGGTGGCTCCTCAGCCGCCTCGCCAGCTCGCGCGCACTCCCCGAGGCCCGCTCCACACGGAGGTGCAGCGTGCGCAACCCGCGCAGCGCCAGCCACACCTCCATCGGCCCCGCGATCGCCCCGTGCAGCGTCCGGTGGGTGAGCAGCCGGGCGGCCAGGGCGCGTCCCTCGTCCGTCGGCGCCGTGACGACGACCCCGAGCAGGACGTCGCTGTGCCCGGAGAGGTACTTGGTGACCGAGTGCACGACGACGTCGGCGCCCATCTCCAGCGGGCGCTGCACCAGCGGTGTGGCGAAGGTGTTGTCGACGACGGAGAGCACGCCGCGCTCGCGGGCACCGGCGAGCAGGGCCTCGAGGTCGGCCACGTCGAGCAGGGGGTTGGTCGGTGACTCCAGCCAGAGCAGGTCGGCGCCCTCGAGCGCCGCGAGCACGGCATCCGTCTGGGTGACGTCGACCCGCCGCACGACTGCGGAGCCCGCCGCCTCACGCTCGGCCAGGGTGGAGACCACGCCGTTGTAGGCGACGTCGGGCGCGACCACCGTGCCCCCGTGGGGGAGCAGCGAGAGCGCGGCCGTGACGGCGGCCATGCCCGAGGCGAACACGAGTGCCTCACCCCCCTCGAGGTCGCCGACGGCGGCCTCGAAGGCGCTCCACGTCGGGTTGCCGGTGCGCGCGTACACGACGTCGCCGCCGGCGTGGTAGGTCGAGCTCAGCACGAGCGGAGCCCCGACCTGCGCTCCGGGGGCAGCCGGCTCGCGGCCGAGCGCGACGACGCGGGTCGCAGGGGAGAGCTCGTGGGGCGGTTCGGGAGACGTGTGCGTCACGCCCGTCAGGGTATGCGGTGCCGCAGCTCTGACCTCGGGCGGCGCCGTGGTGGGTGGCGCTCCAGTGAGTGGCGGCCACGCAGGCACGAGGGCCACACCGCGGGGCGGGGCGTCGGTGCCCAGCCGCTAGAGTCGCGGGCGATGAGCACCGAGGAGCCGTACCCCGTTCCAGCGAGCGACGGGGCCGGGCGCCGACGCGTCCGCGTGGCCCTCGTCTTCGGAGGCCGCTCCTCGGAGCATGCCGTGTCCTGCGCGACCGCGGCGAGCGTGCTCGAGGCACTCGACCGCGACCGCTACGACGTCGTGCCGGTCGGCATCGCCAGGGACGGTCACTGGGTGCTGGCCCCGGACGACCCCGTGGCCTTGCGCCTCGCACCCGGCCATGTGCCGGAGGTCGACACCCGGGCGGCCAGCGTGGTCGTGCCCACGAGCGCCACGGACCGGACCCTCGTGGTCCACGAGGCCGGACACCCTCCGCGCACCCTCGGCGAGGTCGATGTCGTCTTTCCCCTCCTGCACGGGCCGTTCGGGGAGGACGGCACGATCCAGGGGCTGCTCGACCTCGCGGACGTGCGCTACGTCGGGTCGGGTGTCACGGCATCCGCGACCATGATGGACAAGCACGTCATGAAGGTGCTGCTGGCGTCGGCCGGGCTGCCGATCGGACCGTACGTCGCCATCACCGACAAGGAGTGGCGCCGTGACCGGGCCGCGGTGATGGATGCCGTGCACGGGATGTCGTGGCCGGTCTTCGTCAAGCCGGCCCGGGCCGGGTCGAGCATGGGGATCTCGAAGGTGAGCGACCCCGACGCGCTCGAGGCGGCGATCGAGGCGGCCCGTGAGCACGACCCGAAGGTCGTCGTGGAGGCTGCGGTGTTCGGGCGCGAGATCGAGTGCGGCGTGCTCGAGGGGCGAGGCACCGACCCGACACGGACCAGCGAGCTCGGCGAGTGCATCGTCGTGCGGAACCACGAGTTCTACGACTACGAGGCCAAGTACCTCGCTGCTGACGACGTGCGGCTCGAGTGTCCCGCCGAGCTTCCCGAGGCGGTGGCGGGGGAGATCCGTCGCCTGGCGGCCCTGGCGTTCGACGTGGCCGGCTGCGAGGGCCTGGCCCGGGTCGACTTCTTCCTCACCGAGGAGGGGAACGTCCTCCTCAACGAGGTCAACACCATGCCGGGCTTCACCCCGAGCTCGATGTACCCGCGGATGTGGGCGGCATCCGGTGTCGGCTACCCCGAGCTCATCGACGAGCTCATCGCGCTCGCTCTCGAGCGCCGCACCGGCCTGCGCTGAGCCCGCCGCCGCCCAGCCATCCGCTCGCCCAGCCCGCTCCGACGCTGCCGGCGCGAGGCGAAAGGAGAATGAGGCGCGTCAGCGGCAGGCCAGGCCGTTCGGCGGGAGCGCCCGGGCCGCCGGGGCGAAGGCCGGCAGGAGGAGGCCCTCCGGCGCGTAGGCGCTGGGCACGAGCACCTCCACCGCCGGCTCGGTGCCGAACGACGTGAACCGGATGCCGTCGCTCAGCTCCTCCGGGATCCAGCCCACGCCGTCCACCTCGAGGCAGTCGACCTCGGTGGGGGCGGCAGCGGCCACCCCGCACCGGGCCACGACCGCCGGGTCACCCCAGGCGGCCACGGCGGGGGAGGCGGGGTCGGTGTCCCGTCGCGGCATCCCGGACACCTCCACCGGCCACAGTTCCCCGACGGCGGCGCACTCGGCGCCCGTCCCCGCCCCCGGAACCGTGACCTCGACGGCGGAGCTGCACGCCGACAGCACGACGGCGGCCGCGCCGAGCGCCGCCGCCGTCGACAGGGTTGCCGTCGTGGTCAGACGTGGACCACCGTGCAGGTCAGGGTGCGGGTGATGCCCTCGACGTCCTGGATCTTGGCGATGACGAGCTTGCCCAGCTCGTCGACGGTCTGGGCCTCCACGCGGGCGATGACGTCGTAGGGGCCGGTCACGTCCTCGGCCTGGGCGACGCCCTCGATCTGCGCGATCGCCGCGGCGACCGTCGCGGCGCGACCGACGTCGGTCTGGATCAGGATGTAGGCCTGTACCACTGCAGTGCCACCCCTTCGTCTGTGCTCGGGGGCCGCAACCGGCCCGTCGTGTCGGAGGCGCCCGTCGTGAGCGGCGCGTTGCAGACGCTACCGTGCCGGGAGTCCCCACGTCTCGGGAGGGTTGGTGCCGGTGCGGTTGCGCGACATCAGCGAGGGCGAGCTGCTCGCCCTCGTGTTCCCCGTGTATGCGGGGGCGGCGCCGGCCGACCCGGGCTCCGTGCCGGTCGGGCCGGGTGACGACGCGGCAGTGGTCGGCACGCCCGGTGGCTCGGTCGTCGCCACGACGGACTCCATGGTGCGAGGACTGGACTGGCGCGACGAGTGGTCGTCGGCGCACGACGTGGGCGTCAAGGTGGCGGCGCAGAACGTCGCGGACATCGCGGCGATGGGTGCGGTGCCGACCGCACTGCTGGTCTCGCTCGCGGCAGACCCGGCGCTCGAGGTCGGGTGGGCGGTCGACCTGGCGCGCGGCATCGCGTCGCTGGCGGATCAGGCGGGTGCGGTGGTCGTCGGCGGCGACCTGTCGGCCGCACCGCCCGGGGTGGTGGTCGTCTCCGTGACGGCGCTGGGCGACCTGCGCGGGCTGGCTCCCGTCCTTCGCTCCGGTGCTCGGGTGGGCGACGTCGTCGCGGTCTGCGGATCCCTGGGGCTCTCCGGAGGTGGGCTGGCGCTGTACCAGCGCGGAGAGGCCGACCCCGACGCGGTGGGCGACGTCGTGCTCTCGGACCGGACGCTCGCCGTGCGGGCGCTCATGCGCCACCACCGCGCCCCCGTCCCGCCCTGGCGGTGCGGGTCGGTGGCCGCGGCGGCGGGGGCCCATGCGCTCGTCGACGTCTCCGACGGCTTGGTGACCGACGTCGGCCGGGTCGCATCGGCCAGTGGGGTCTCGGTGGACCTCGACGGCTCGGTGCTGCGCGAGCGCTACGCCGCGGGTCCCCTCGCCCTCGCCCTGGGTGACGACGAGGCCCTGCGTCAGGTGCTTGCCGGGGGCGAGGAGCACTCGCTGGTGGGCGCCTTCGCCGACACCGCCTCGCTGCCGGGCGGGGACGAGCCCTGGCGGGTTGTCGGCCGCGTGATCGCAGCGGGACCCCAGGGGCCCTCGGTCACCGTGGACGGCGTCGTGCCCGACGCGAGGGGCTGGGACCACTTCGCCCGCTGACCGGCATCCGGGCTGCTTGTCCCGCTCCGGGCTCCCCGACTTCGTCTGTCAGGATGCCGTCTCCGCGCCCCGATGGCGGCGTGTCGGCGACACGACGGCAGACGAAGTCGGGGAGGCGGGGAGGAGGGGAGGGGCCGGGGATGCGGAGCGGGCGGCCCCCTTGGTGGGGAGCCGCCCGCGTCAGCCGTGCGTGGAGGTCAGCGCTTGACCTTGCCCGCCTTGAGGCAGGAGGTGCAGACGTTGAGCCGCTTCGGGGTCACACCGGCGTCGCCGACGAGCGCCTTGACCCGCTGGATGTTGGGGTTCCAGCGGCGCTTGGTGCGGCGGTGCGAGTGCGAGATGCTGTGCCCGAAACCGGGTCCCTTGCCGCAGACGTCGCAGTTGGCAGCCACGGGTGAACTCCTACGGAAGTGGTGGATGGTGTCGTCGGCGGCGCAAGAGTGCGCGCGCGCAACCGGACCAGCGTAGCCGAGCCCCGCCCGGCCGGCCAAAACGCCTCCCGGCCGCTGGGGGACCTGCCGGTTACCCTGTGGCCCGTGGCCGACCTCTTCACCGCCGCCGACGCCCGCCACTGGGCGCTGCTGACCCGAGCGGCGCTGGCGGCCCGGCGCACCGAGATCGACGCGCTCAACGTCTTCCCCGTGCCCGACGGCGACACCGGCACCAACCTCTACCTCACGTTCGACGCCGCGATCGACGAGGTCGCCGCGATGCACGGGGCAGAGGGCATCCTCGGCGACGCCACGCTCGTCCAGGAGTGCCGGTCGCTCACCCGGGCGATCCTCCTCTCCGCCCGCGGCAACTCCGGGGTGATCGTGAGCCAGCTGGTCGGCGGTCTCTGCGCGGCGATCGTCGACCGGGACGCCGAGGCCGTCGACGCCGGCCTCCTCGCCCAGGCCTTCGCCCGGGGTGCGGCCGCGGCACGCGACTGCGTCGCGCACCCCCAGGAGGGCACGATCCTCACGGTGGCCGACGCCGGCGCCGCGGCGGCCACCGCGGCAGCGGATGCCGGTGGGTCGCTCGGTGACGTCTGCCAGGCCGCCGTCGACGCGGCCCACGAGGCCCTCGCCCGCACCCCCGACCAGCTCGAGGCGCTCCGTCACGCCGGCGTGGTGGACGCCGGAGGAGCCGGCTGCGTGCTCCTGCTCGAGTCGCTCCAGCGGGTGGTCACCGGCCGCTGGAGCGCCACCGACGAGGGCCTCCTCTCCGCCGGCCCTCCGCTCCACCGGCGCGACGAGTGGCACCTGGCCCGCGCAACCGGCCAGCCTCCCGCGGTCACGGCGGGATCGGAGTCGCAGCCGGGCGGCATCCAGGCCCCGCCCGCCGGCTCCGACGCCGGCGGAGCGCACCAGGTCGCGGGCCACGACCCGCTCGACGGCGAGGGCGAGCCGCTCGGGACCGGCCCCGCCTATGAGGTGATGTACCTGCTCACCGACACGACCCCCGCCGAGGTCCAGACCCTGACGCGCACCCTCGACCGGCTCGGCGACTCACTCCTCGTCGTCGGCGGTCCGGACCTGTGGAACGTCCACGTCCACGTCGACGACGCGGGCGCGGCCGTCGAGGCCGGGATCAGCGCGGGGCGGCCGGAGCGGATCCGGATCACCCACTTCGCGAGCCAGGTCTCCGCCCGGGACCACGGCGTCGGCCGGCTGGGCGTCGTCGCGTGCGCCGCAGGGCCAGGCGTCGGCGCGCTCCTCGAGGAGGCGGGGGCCGTGGTCGTCCCCTCGGGACCCGCCCGGCGGGCGTCGGCTGGCCAGCTCCTCGAGGCAGTGCGGGCCACGGGCGCGACCGCCGTCGTCCTGCTTCCCGGTGACCGTGACACCCTCATGGCCGCCGAGATCGCCGCACAGGCCGCCGCCGGTGAGGGCCTCGACGTCCACGTCGTGCCGGCCCGGACGACGGTGCAGGCGCTCGCCGCCCTCGCGGTGCACGACCCCACCCGCTCGGTGCACGCCAACGTGGTCGCGATGACGGGGGCCGCGGTGTCCACGCGGCACGGGGCGGTGACCGTCGCCACGAAGGAGGCGCTCACGTGGGCCGGGGTGTGCCACCCGGGCGACGTGCTCGGCATCGTCGACGGCGACGTCGCGTTCCTCGGCACGGACCTCGCCGAGTCGGCCCGCGAGGTGCTCGGCCGGCTCCTGTCGGCCGGCGGCGAGCTCGTGACACTCGTGGTCGGGGCGGACGCCGGCCCCGACCTCGCCGCCCGGACCGCCGACGCCCTGGCCCAGGAGCGGCCCGACGTCGAGGTCGTCGTCGTGGACGGCGGCCAGCCGGTCTACCCCCTCCTCATCGGGGTGGAGTGAGTGGGGGTGCGCTGAGTGGCCACCGAGGCGAGCAGGCTGTCCCCCATCATCGCCACCGCGGCGAAGAAGTTCGCCGCGGCGCGCGACATCCACACCGTGGGAGACCTCCTCGCGTTCTGGCCCCGCCGCTACCAGACCCGCGAGAGCGACCTCGGGTCGGTGACGCCGGGCGAGTACCTCGTCGGGGTGGCCGAGGTGAAGTCGGCCTCCACCCGCCGCATGCGCGAGCGCAAGGGGTCGATGCTCAACGTCGTCATCACCGACGGCCGCCACGACATCGACCTGACCTTCTTCAAGGCCTGGGGCCACGAACGGGTGCTCGTCCCCGGTGCCCGGGGGATCTTCGCCGGCAAGGTCGGCACCTACAACCGGCGGCTGCAGCTCACGCACCCGGGCTACACGATGCTCGACGACTTCGACGCTGGGGAGCGCAAGGCGCTGATCCCCATCTACCGGTCGGTCGGCTCGCTGCACACGTGGACCGTCACCGAGAGCGTCCGCCGGGTGCTCGACGTCCTCGACGAGGTGCCCGACCCCCTGCCGCCGCAGGTGCGCGAACGACGGCGGCTCCTCTCGCGGATGGCGGCGCTGCGCGGCATCCACACGCCCGACACCTGGGAGGAGGTGGAGGAGGCCCGGCGCCGGCTCCGGTACGAGGAGGCCTTTCTCCTCCAGGTGACGCTGGCACAGCGGCGCGCCGCGGCATCCGGGCAGGTCACGACGCCGCGCCCGGCTCGGGCCGGCGGCATCCTCGACGCCTTCGAGGCGCGCCTGCCGTTCGAGCTCACGGCCGGGCAGCGCGAGATCGGGGCGACCATCGCCGAGGAGATGGGGCGTGCGGTACCCATGCACCGCCTCCTCCAGGGCGAGGTCGGGTCGGGGAAGACCGTGGTCGCCCTGCGAGCGATGCTGACAGCGGTGGATGCCGGCGGGCAGGCGGCCCTGCTCGCCCCCACCGAGGTGCTCGCCGCGCAGCACCACCACACGATCACCACGATGCTGGGTGACCTCGCCGAGGGCGGGATGCTGGGGGGTGCCGACGGGGCGACGCGAGTCGTGCTCCTCACCGGGAGCCAGTCCACCGCCGAGCGCCGACGGGCCCTCCTCGAGGTCGCGAGCGGCGACGCCGGCATCGTCGTCGGGACCCACGCGCTGCTCCAGGAGAGCGTCGACTTCTTCGACCTGGCCCTCGTCGTCGTCGACGAGCAGCACCGCTTCGGCGTGGAGCAGCGCGACGCCCTGAGGGGCAAGGGGACCCTTCCCCCGCACGTGCTCGTCATGACCGCCACCCCGATCCCGCGGACGGTCGCGATGACCGTCTTCGGGGACCTGGAGACGTCCACCCTCCGGGAGCTGCCCGCGGGACGCACCCCCATCACGACGCACGTGGTGCCCGAGGGCCGACCCGGGTGGATGGCCCGGGCCTGGACCCGGGTGGCGGAGGAGGTGCGCGCCGGCCGGCAGGCGTTCGTCGTGTGCCCGCGCATCGGCGACGACGACCTGCCTGACGACGACACCGACCTGCGCGAGGAGGTGACCGACGACGGCGACGACGGCGAGGCACCGCCACCGGCCCGGCCGCTGCACGGGGTGTACTCCGTGCACGCGGCGCTCGCGCAGGAGCCGGCCCTGGCCGGCCTGTCGGTCGAGGTGCTCCACGGTCGGCTGGCGCCGGAGGAGAAGGATGCCGTCATGGCTCGCTTCTCGCACGGTGACCTCGACGTGCTCGTCTCCACGACCGTCGTCGAGGTCGGCGTCGACGTGCCGAACGCCAGCGTCATGGTGGTCCTGGACGCCGACCGCTTCGGAGTGTCGCAGCTGCACCAGCTTCGGGGGCGGATCGGCCGTGGTGCCCACCCCGGCCTCTGCCTCCTCGTCACCGGCAGTGACTCCGAGGCGGCGACCACCCGGCTCGAGGCGGTGGCCGCCACCACCGACGGGTTCGAGCTGGCCCGGCTCGACCTCTCCCAGCGCCGGGAGGGCGACATCCTCGGTGCGGCGCAGCACGGCCGGCGCAGCCAGCTGGAGTTCCTGCACATCCTCGAGGACGAGGACGTCATCGAGGCCGCCCGCGAGGACGCGTTCGCCCTCGTCGCGGACGACCCGGAGCTCGCAGCGCACCCCGTGCTCGCCGCGACGGTGCGCGCGCGCGTCGATGCGGAGCAGGCCGCGTACCTCGAGCGGGGCTGAGGTGACCCGGATCATCGCGGGGACGGCCGGTGGCCGCACGCTGCGCACGCCGCCCGGCTCGGGTACCCGCCCCACCAGCGACCGGGTGCGCGAGGCGGTCTTCTCGGCGCTCGAGGCCCGCGACGCGGTGCGGGGCCGCCGGGTCCTCGACCTGTACGCCGGGTCCGGCGCCCTCGGGCTGGAAGCCGCCAGCAGGGGAGCCTCCTCGGTGGTGCTCGTGGAGTCCGACCCCCGGGCGGCCGCGGTGATCACCCGCAACGCCGCCGACCTGGCGCTGCGGGGTGTGCGGGTGGACCGCTCGACGGTCCTGCGAGCGCTCGGACCGCAGCCGCGACCCGAGGATGCCGCCGACCTCGTCCTCGTCGACCCTCCCTACGGGAGCGGCGAGCCCGAGCTCACGGCGGTGCTCGACCGGCTCGCGGCGGGGTGGCTGGCGGTGGACGGCATCCTCGTCGTCGAGCGCTCGACCCGAAGTCCGGAACCGGCATGGCCGCCCGGAATCCGGCGGTCGGGCAAGCCGCGCAGGTACGGGGAGACGACGGTCTGGCTGGCCGAGCGCCACGACGCCGGGGCGCGGACGGGGGCACCGAGGGCGCTGCCCGGCGCGCGGCTCGACCAGACCCTGTCGCTCGACCAGACCCTGTCGCTCGACCAGACCGTGCCCCTCGACCAGACTGTGCCGATGACCGACACAGCGATCCCCCGCCCCGCCGCCGGCGACGTCGTCGAGCGGATCCTCGAGGACCACCGGCTCTTCGAGGACCTCCTGCGTGAGTGCCGCCGCACCGACAGTGACCGGGCCGCCGCCCGCACCGCCCTCGCCGAGGTCCTCGTGGCCCATGCCGTGGCCGAGGAGGAGACGGTCTACCCCGAGCTCCGCCGCAGCCGCGCCATCTCGGGCCACGAGGAGGAGCACAGCGAGGAGGAGCACGCCGAGATCATCGAGGCGCTCCTCTCCTTCCTCCAGGCGCGAGGCACCGACACCCAGAAGTACGACGACACCCTCGAGGAGCTCGCGACCACCGTCAACCACCACTCCGCCGAGGAGGAGACGACCATCCTCAACCCCGCCCGCGACGAGGCCTCGGAGCAGCGCCGGGCCGAGCTCGGCGTCGCGTGGCTGGCCCGCCGCAACGAGCTGCTGGATGCCGGCTGCGCGTCCGAGGAGCAGGTCCGGGCCATCCTGGCGGAGGCCGAGGAGGAGGGGGTGCTCGCCCCCGAGGGTGCCCGGATGGAGGCCGACGCCGTTCAGGAGGAGGCGAAGAAGACGGCCGAGGAGATCGAGGAGAAGGCGAAGCAGGAGACCACCGGCTGACCCGCACCCGCACGGCCGACGGGCCCGAGCTCATGGGTACGGTGGGGCGGTGACCTCCGGCGCCCGCCGGGCCGTGTGCCCCGGCTCCTACGACCCCATGACGCTGGGGCACCTCGACGTCCTCGTCCGGGCGGCGGCGCTGTACGACGAGGTCGTGGTCACCGTGCTGCACAACCCCGGCAAGGCCGGCCTGTTCACCGTCGAGGAGCGCATCGGGTTCGTGGAGCGGGCACTCGAGCGACGCGGGCTGGGGGAGCGGGTGCGGGTCGAGGCCTTCGCCGGACGCCTCCTCGTCGACGTCGCCCGTGACCTGGGCGCACACGTCGTCGTCAAGGGGCTACGGGGAACGACCGACTTCACGTACGAGCTGCCGATGGCGCTCATGAACCGGCACCTCAGCGGCGTCGAGACGGTCTTCCTGCCCGGTGACCCGGCTCTCGAGCACGTCTCGAGCACCCTGGTCAAGGAGGTCGCGCGGTACGGCGGGGACGTCACGGGCCTCGTCCCGGACGAGGTGCGCGACGCCCTCGCCGCCCGGTGGCGTGCCGAGCACTGACGCCACGACCGCGGTCGAGCGGACCTCGCCACCAGCAGGGGCGGGCGACGGCATCCGGTCGGGGCGGAGCGGCGACCACGCGGGCCGCCCCACCCGCGCGGGCTTCCGACCCGACATCGAGGGCCTTCGCGCCGTGGCCATCCTCACCGTGCTGGCGTACCACGCGGGGCTGCCGTTGCGGGGGGGCTTCGTCGGCGTCGACGTCTTCTTCGTCATCTCGGGCTTCCTCATCACCGGACTGCTCGTCACCGAGCTGGAGCGCAACGGGTCGATCTCGTGGATCCGGTTCGTCGGGCGCCGGATCCGACGACTGCTGCCCGCCGCGGTGCTCGTGCTCGTCGCGATCTCGGTGGCGTCGTGGTTCCTCGTGCCGGGGCTGCGCCGCCGCGACATCGGCGTCGACGTCGTGGCCGCTGCCGTGTACGTCGTCAACTGGGTCTTCGCCCGGCGAGAGACCGACTACCTCGCCTCCGACGTCCTGCCGTCACCGGTTCAGCACTTCTGGTCGCTGGCGGTGGAGGAGCAGTTCTACGTCGTCTGGCCGTTGCTGCTCATCGTCCTGGCGCTGGTGGCGCGACGGCCGAGCCGCCGAACCGTCGCCCTGGCGCTCGGTGTGCTCGTCGCGTCGTCGTTCGCGTGGTCGGTGTGGTTCTCGCACACCTCACCCGAGCCGGCGTTCTTCACGACGACCACGCGGGTGTGGGAGCTCGGCATCGGGGCGCTGCTCGCCGTGGCGCTCGCCGGCAGGCCCCGGCCCGCGACACCAGCCCGTGGCTCGGCCGCGACGGGGTGGCTCGCGCTCGTCGCGCTGCTCGCGGTCGCGGCGCTCCTGCCCCAGGGCCTCGACTGGCCGGGCGCGTGGGCACTGCTTCCCACGGTCCCCACCGCAGTGCTCATCTGGGTGGGGTGGCAGGGACCGGCACACGGACCGCTGACGGTGCTCGGCGCCGCACCCATGGTGTGGGTCGGCGCCCTCTCGTACTCGATCTACCTGTGGCACTGGCCGGTCATCGTGCTCGGTGGCTGGGCGGCGGACGCGCTCGGCACCACCCTGCCCGCGTGGGGGCCGCTCGTGCTGGCGCTCGCCTCGGTCGCGCCGGCCTGGCTGTCGTGGCGGTTCGTCGAGTCGCCGATCCACCACGGGACGTGGCTGCGCGGCCGCCCGCGTGCCCTCCTCGCCGCCGGGCTGGCCCTGTCGTGCGTCGGTGTGCTCGCTGCCCTCCCGCTGTTCGTTCTCCGCTCCCCGTTCACGACCACGCCGCCCGGCGGCGCAATGCCCCCGTGGTCGCAGCTCGGTGCCGCGACGCTCCTCCCCGGCCAGCCTGCGGAGGGGGTCGACGACCCGGACTGGGTGACGCCCGACCCCCTGACGTCGGGGGAGGACCGCCCGAAGGCCGACGTCGACCGGTGCCAGGTCGACGAGGGCGAGACCGAGCCGGTCCGGTGCGTGTTCGGGAACCCCCGCGGCGGCACCACGGTCGCCCTCCTCGGGGACTCCAAGGCGATGCAGTGGCTTCCCGCCCTGGAGCGGGCCGCGGCCGTCCGGGGCTGGCGCGTCGTCACGTGGGGGAAGTCGGCGTGCGCGTTCGCCGACGCACCGGCCGCGAAGGCGGGTGGCGCCTACCCACAGTGCGACGAGTGGAACGCCGGGGTCCTGGGAGCACTCCGGGCGGACCCGCCCGACGTCGTGGTCACCTCTGGCGTCGCGACCAGTGCCTGGACCGGCAGTGGCACCGGGCGGGGAGCCCTCGTCGAGGGCTATGCGTCCCGCTGGCGCACGCTCTCGGATGCCGGGGTGCCGGTCGTCGTGGTCGCCGACAGCCCCGTCTCGCCGGACGACCTCGACGTCTGCGCAGCCCGGCACCCGGCGGAGCTGACCGCATGCGGCTTCGACGCCGCATCGGCGGTCGCCGGCAGCGCGGTGGGTGTGCAGCGGGAGGCGGTGGCGACGGCATCCGCAGCAGGCGCCGACGTGCGCCTGCTCGACCTCACGGCGCAGATCTGCCCGGGGGATCGGTGCCCCGTCGTCATCGGCCACGTGGCGGTGCACCGCTCCGGCGACCACATCACCGCGTCGTACGCCACGACGCTCGCCCCCCGCGTGGCCGCGGCGGTGCAGGAGGCACTCGGCCGGTGACCTGCGCGGCCGGGTTTGGGGGGATCGCTCCCGACCGGTAACCTTGACCCTCGGTCTGCGTCCGTGCGACGCGACAGAACCACTTCGACCTCACCCAAGGCCATGACTCGACTCGATCCCCGGTCCCCGATGGTGCTCGACACCAAGCTCGTGGGCCGTCGGCCCGGGATGATGCATGAGCTGGCCCGTGAGGTCGCAGCGCCGAGCGACTTCGGCACGGACGTCCTGCGCGTCGAGGAGGGGCAGCCTCTGCACCTCGAGGTGCGCATGGAGTCCGTCGTCGAGGGCGTGCTCGTCACCGGTTCTGTCCGTGGCATGGCGACCGGCGCCTGCGTGCGGTGCCTGGACCCCATCGCCCAGCCGGTCGACGGGGCCTTCCAGGAGCTGTTCGTGTACGCCGAGCGGCACGCCCACCACCACGAGGTGGGGGACGAGGACGCAGCCGAGGAGCTCCGGATCGAGGACGGTCTCATCGACCTCGAGCCGGTGCTCCGGGACACGGTGGTGCCAGCGCTGCCGTTCCAGCCGGTGTGCCGGCCCGACTGCCCCGGGCTGTGCTCCGAGTGCGGGATGCCGCTCGCGGAGGACCCCGGACACCGGCACGACTCGATCGACCCCCGGTGGGCGGCGCTCACGGCCCTGGCCGAGCAGCCGTCCACGCCGACAGAGAAGAGGACCTGACGTGGCCGTTCCGAAGCGGAAGATGTCGCGCTCCAACACCCGCTCGCGCCGCGCCAACTGGAAGGCGACGGCCGTCGCCACGACGACCTGCCCCCAGTGCAAGGCGCCGACCCAGCCGCACGTCGCGTGCCCGTCCTGCGGCACCTACAAGGGCCGCCACTACGGCGCGGCCGAGCGCACCGAGCACCAGGGCTGACCCCGCCCCCATGGGCAAGGGGTCGGTCTCGGCCGGTGCTCTGACACCGTTGCGGCCCGTCGCCGAGCTGCTGGACCACCTCCGTGAGGTGACCGGCGCCCCGGTCGACGCGGCGCTCCTCACGCGCGCCCTCACGCACCGGTCCTACGCGTACGAGGCGGGCGGCCTGCCGCACAACGAGCGGCTCGAGTTCCTCGGCGACTCGGTCCTGGGGCTCGTCGTCACGGCCACGCTCTACGACGCTCACCCCGAGACGAGCGAGGGGCAGCTGGCCAAGCTGCGAGCGGCCGTGGTCAACATGCGCGCCCTCGCGGACGTGGGCCGCACCCTGGGGCTCGGTGACTACGTCTACCTCGGGCGAGGAGAGGAGTCGACCGGCGGACGCGACAAGGACTCGATCCTCGCCGACACTGTCGAGGCGGTGATCGGCGCGGTGTACTCCTCGGCCGGCATCGACGCCGCCACCGAGCTCGTACACCACCTCGTGGACCCGCTCCTCGCCCAGTCGGCGACGCTCGGCGCCGGGCTCGACTGGAAGACCAGCCTCCAGGAGATCGCCGCCCGCCACGGCCTCGGCTCGCCGGAGTACGTCGTGACCGAGGACGGCCCGGAGCACGCGAAGTCCTTCGAGGCCTCCGTGGTGCTCGCTGGTGAGGTGCTCGGTCGCGGAGCCGGCCGCACCAAGAAGGTCGCCGAGCAGCAGGCGGCCGCCCTGGCGTGGGCCGCTGTCCGCGACGCACACGAGGACGGACCCGCCACGCACCGTGCCTGAGCTGCCGGAGGTCGAGGTGGTGCGCCGCGGGCTGGCCGACCACGTCGTCGGCCGGGTCGTGAGCGACGTCGAGCTGCGGGGGCACCGGGTCGCCCGCCGCCACGCGGCAGGCCCCGGGGACCTGGGCGACCGGCTGGCCGGCCGCCGCGTCACCGCCGCGCGACGGAGGGGCAAGTACCTCTGGCTCGACCTCGAGGACTCCCTGGGCCTCCTCCTCCACCTCGGGATGAGTGGCCAGCTCCTCGTCGAGGCGGCCGACGCACCGGAGGAGAAGCACCTGCACGCCCGCTTCCGCTTCGCCGACGCCGGCCCCGAGCTCCGGTTCGTGGACCAGCGCACGTTCGGAGGGCTGGCCCTCACCGACCTCGACGTGCACGGCATCCCGAGGACGATCGCGCACATCGCGCCGGACCTGCTGGAACCGGCCTACGACCGGGGCGCCGTGGTCCGCCGGGTGAAGGCGCGCGACAGCGCCGTCAAGCGGGTGCTCCTCGACCAGACGGTGGTCTCCGGCATCGGCAACATCTACGCCGACGAGGCGCTGTGGCGCGCCCGGGTGCACGGCGAGCGCGTCGCGAGCAGCCTCACCAAGCCACGGATCGGGCAGGTGCTCGACCAGGCGGCCGAGGTCATGCGCGAGGCCCTGGCCCAGGGGGGCACCAGCTTCGACGCGCTCTACGTGAACGTCAACGGCGCCTCCGGCTACTTCGACCGGTCGCTCGCGGCGTACGGCCAGGCGGGTCGGCCCTGCCCGCGGTGCGGCACGCCAATCCGGCGGGAGCCCTTCATGAACCGGTCCTCCTTCTCGTGCCCGAGGTGTCAACCGCGGCCGCGCCGGGTCGTGGCTGCCGTCGGTGTTCGGCCGTGACCGGTCGCGCTCAGGCCGTGGGCACGATGTTGTGGTTGCCCCGGAAGAGGTTGCCCGGGTCGTACCGGTTCTTGAGCTCCACGAGCCGCTGGTGCTTGGCGTCGCCGTACGACCGGAGCGCCCGCTCCGGCATGGAGACCGCGTCCTCGGCTCCGAGGAAGTTGACGTACTCGCCCTGGTCGGCGAACGGGAGCATCGCCGCGTGCATCCGGCGGGCGAACGCCGACAGGCGCTCGTCGTCCGCGGGGTCCTGCCAGAACCCGTAGATGTTCAGCCAGTACCGCGCCGAACGGTTGGGGAACGCCGTCGCCTCCGCGGGCACCCGCCCGAACGCCCCCTCCATGTGGTGCAGGTCGATCCCCGTGCCCTGCCAGACGACCTCGCCGGCGTGAGCGACGAGGACGGAGATGACCTCGTCGTCCAGCCGGGAGAAGGAGAGGTTCTTCCAGTAGCCACGTGAACCCTTGGGGAACACGGAGTCCATCGCGGACTGCCAGTCGGTCCACGGCACCGGCCCGACCTCCTGCTCATCGGGCGGCACCTCGTCCACCAGCGGGGCGACAAGCGCTCTCCCGGCGTCGTGGTCGGGGGAGGCCCAGGCGAACCCGATGATGAGCACCTGCTCGTCGCCGAGCCCCAACGACTCCGGGGGGACCAGGAAGGTCGCGATGACGTTCATCGCGTCGGGCAGGCCTGCCCCGGTCCAGGTCGCCAGGGCGCGAAGCGCGTCCGTCCACCGTGGCCGGCGGTAGACGAGGTTGCCTGCGAACACGGGGGACGCCAGGGGTCGTGCCCGGAACGTGAAGGACGTGACGACCCCGAAGTTCCCGCCTCCGCCGCGAAGTCCCCACAGCAGGTCGGGGTTGGTCTCCTCGTCCACGTGCAGGTGCTCTCCGGCGGCCGTGACGAGCTCCGCGGCCACCAGGCTGTCGACCGTCAGGCCGTCGCTGTGGGTGAGCCAGCCGACGCCGCCTCCGAGGGTGAGCCCGGCGACACCCGTCGCGCCGATGACGCCGATCGGAACGGCAAGGCCGTGGGGTGCGGTCGCCGCGTCGACGTCGACGAGCGTGGCACCGGGGCCGACGGTCACCAGCCCGCGGTCCGTATCGACGTGCACCTCGCGCAGCTGGCCGAGGTCGAGCACGATGCCACCCTCGACCGTGCCGTGTCCGGCGATGTTGTGCCCGCCGCCGCGCACGGCGAGAGGCAGGCCACTGCGCCGCGCCGTGGCGATGACGAGGTCGACGTCCGCCGTCGACCCCGCGCGCACGACGGCGCGAGGACGCCGGTCGATCATGCCGTTCCAGACGCGCCGTGCCTCGTCGTAGTCCGGATCGCCCGGCTCCAGCAACGTTCCGGTGAGCGCGGTCCTCAGCTCGTCGAGCTCGGGCACCCGGGCGGGTGCATCGTCGTGCGTGGTGCTCATGGCGCCACTCCTGTCCCGAGGGCCGGCGCTCGGTGCACTCGGGACCGGCCGTCGTCGAGATGCCCGAGGCCGAGCAGTCGATCCGGGGAAGATACGGCTCACGCCGCGGCACGGTCAAGGACGTGCGAGCGGAGCGAAGACCAGGTCCTCGAGCCCGGGGTCCCTGCCGTCGGCCCGTCCGGAGAGTCGGCGACCGGCGCCACGACGGACATCGAGCGACGCTCCCGGCGAGTGGCGCCGCCCGGCCTACGATGCCCGCATGGGTTCGGCGGCGCGTGACCAGCCCGTGCGACGGATGACCGTGTTCGTGCGGGGTCGGGTCCAGGGGGTGGGCTTCCGCTGGTGGGTCAGGGCACGCGCGCTCGAGCTCGGGCTCAGCGGGTACGCCAGCAACCTGTCCGACGGCCGGGTCGAGGTCGTCGCCGAGGGGACCGACGGTGTGCTGCGGCGCCTGATGGCCCTTCTCGAGGAGGACCCGTCCACGACGCGGCGTCCGGGGCGCGTCGTCTCGGTGTCGACGCCGCTGTGGGCCGAGCCGCGGGGCGAGAGCGCCTTCCGCGAGCGCTGACCCGGCGCGCCCGCCCGCCCCTCTGCCCCCGGACCGCCCTCCCCGACTTCGTCTGTGGAACTGCGCCGACACGCCGCCGGAACCGGCGATTCACGGCATCCCCACAGACGAAGTCGGGGAGTCCGGGGGGTGGACGTCGCAGCGATCCCTGCCTGTGGCGTTCCTACGATGGCCGGGTGACCGACATCCCCCCGGACCTGCAGAGCCTGCGCTCGAGCATCGACAACATCGATGCCGCGCTGGTGCACCTGCTCGCGGAGCGGTTCAAGGCGACGCAGCGGGTCGGTGAGCTCAAGGCCGCCGTGGGCCTGCCCCCGGCCGACCCGGCCCGCGAGGAGCGCCAGATCGCCAGGCTGCGCGGCCTCGCCGACGAGGCCGGCCTCGACCCGCAGTTCGCGGAGAAGTTCATCACCTTCGTCATCGCCGAGGTCATCCGGCACCACGAGGCCCTGGCGACGACGCCGGCTGACACGGAGCCCGACGCCACCTCCGCCGTCCAGGTCCGGGACCACCAGGTCCGTCACCCCTGAGGATGCCGCCCGCCCGCGAGCCGCCCTGTCACACCAGTCGCGTTGATCACTCCTGACACAAGCATCACCGGCCCCTCCGGAGGTCCCGGCACGGCCGTGACCCGCCGGTAGAGTCGGGCGGCATCCGGGGGAGCCGGACCCCGGAGCGGACCGGACCACCGACGAGAGCTGCGAACAGACGTGTACCTCAAGACGCTGACCCTCAAGGGTTTCAAGTCGTTCGCCTCCCCGACGACGTTGCGCCTCGAGCCGGGCATCACGTGCGTCGTCGGACCCAACGGCTCCGGAAAGTCCAACGTGGTCGACGCGCTCGCGTGGGTCATGGGGGAGCAGGGGGCCAAGTCCCTGCGCGGCGGGAAGATGGAGGACGTCATCTTCGCCGGCACCGCCGGCCGGCCTCCCCTCGGCCGGGCCGAGGTCAGCCTGACCATCGACAACACGGACGCCGCCCTGCCGATCGACTACACCGAGGTCACGATCACCCGGACGATGTTCCGCGGCGGCGGTAGCGAGTACGCCATCAACGGCACCGGATGCCGCCTGCTCGACGTCCAGGAGCTGCTGTCCGACACCGGGCTCGGCAGGGAGATGCACGTGATCGTCGGTCAGGGTCAGCTCGACACCGTGCTGCGCGCCACGCCGGAGGAGCGTCGGGGGTTCATCGAGGAGGCGGCCGGGGTCCTCAAGCACCGGCGGCGCAAGGAGCGCGCCCTGCGCAAGCTCGAGACGATGGAGGCGAACCTGACCCGCGTCCAGGACCTCACCGGTGAGATCCGCCGCCAGCTGGGGCCTCTCGGCCGCCAGGCGGAAACTGCCCGGCGCGCAGCCGTCATCCAGGCCGAGGCCCGGGACGCCCGGCTCCGGCTGCTCGCCGACGACCTGGTCCAGCTCACGGCCGTGCTCGAGCAGGAGGTGGCCGACGAGACGGCTCTGCTCGAGCGACGGGCGGCCGTGGACCTCGCCGTGGCCGACGTGCGCACCCGCCTCGGGGACGTCGAGCGGCGCACCGCGGCCGCGGCCCCGGAGCTGGCCCGCGCGCAGGAGCGGTTCGTACGGCTCCAGAGCCTGCGCGACCGCATGGAGTCCACGGCCTCGGTCGCGGCCGAGCGGGTGCGCCTGCTGTCCCAGGACGAGGAGCACGAGACGACCAGCGGGCGAGACCCCGAGGAGCTGCGGGCCCAGGCCGCCACGGCCCGCGAGGCGGAGGCGACCCTCCTCGAGGAGGTGCATCGCACCACCGAGCAGCTCGCCGCCGCCGTGACCGCCCGCGAGGCTGCTGAGGGCGCCCACGCCCTGGAGCAGGACCGCCTCTCCCGGCTCGCCCGGGCCGCGGCCGACCGCCGCGAGGGGCTGGCTAGGCTGGCGGGACAGGTCGGTGCACGGCGCAGCCGCATCGAGGCCGGCGAGGCGGAGATCGGCCGCCTGCGCGAGAGCGTCGACGCGGCCCGGCAGCGGGCGGCCGAGGCGGAGCGGGAGTTCGCGCGCCTCGAGCACGGCGTCGCGGTGGCGGAGGAGGGCGAGGAAGGACTCGACGGTGCCCACGATGCAGCTGCCGCCCGGCTCGCGGCTGCCGAGGCCGAGGTGGAGCGGCTCGTCACGGCCGAGCGCGAGGCGGACCGGGACCGGTCCTCCGCCACTGCCCGTCTGGAGGCGCTCGAGCTGAGCCTGCGCCGCAGGGACGGCGCGGCCAGCCTGCTGGCGGCGGCCGACGCCGACCACGCGATCGTCGGCTCGGTCGCGGCCCTGCTGCAGGTGAGCGGCGGTCACGAGGCCGCGGTCGCCGCCGCCCTCGGCTGGGCCTCGGAGGCCCTGTCGGTTCCCACCGTCGAGCACGCTGCTCGTGCCATGGCCAGCCTGCGCTCCGAGCACGGCGGGCGGGCGGCCCTGCTCGTCGGCTCGACGGCAACCCCGACCGACCCCGGCTCCTGGCCGTCGATCGACGGCGCCGGCGTCTGGGCCCGCGAGGTCGTCGCGGCGCCGGAGCCGCTGCGCCCTGCCGTCGAGCAGCTGCTCGAGCGGGTCGCGCTGGTGCCGACGACGGCGCACGCGGTCTCGCTCGTCTCCAGCGAGCCGGGTGTCACGGCCGTGACGGCCGACGGGGACGTCTTCGGACCCGGCTGGGCCCGGGGAGGCGGCGCGGCCGGTGAGAGCCTGCTCGAGCTCCAGGCCGCTGCCGAGGACACCCGGGGCGCGCTCCACGCCGCGACGGCGCGGGCCGAGCGGGTCCGCTTCGCGCTCACCGCCGCTCGCGACGGCCGGGCAGCCGCCGCCGCGGAGGTCGAGGCGGCGCTCGAGGCGCTCCACGAGTCGGACGCGCGGATGGCCGCGGTCGCCGAGCGACTGGGGACTCTGGGGGCGGCCGTGCGCTCGGCCTCCGCCGAGGCGGATCGCACCGAGCAGGCGATCGCCGACGCCCGAGCCGCCCTCGAGGTCGACCACACGGAGCTCCAGGCCCTGGAGGCGCGCCTCGCCGACGCCCAGGCCGAGCCCGCGGAGGCCTCCGAGCCCGCCACCGAGGAGCGAGACCGCCTCGAGCTGGAGGCGACCCGCGCGCGCACCGCGGAGACCGAGCTCCGTCTCAGCCTGCGCACGCGAGAGGAGCGGGCCCGGGCGCTGACCGGGCGTGCCGAGTCCCTCGAGGGCGCCGCGCGCAACGAGATCGCGGCCCGCGAGAGGCTGCGCGAGCGCCGGGAGCGACGCCGCCGGGAGGCGACCGTGGCCCGGGCCGTGGGCGTCGCGGCGGCATTCGCGGTTCAGCGGTTGGACCTCGGCCTGGCCCGGGCCGCGGTGGCTCGGGACGCCGGTGAGGCCGACCGCGCCGCCCGCGACCAGCAGGCCGTCGCGCTGCGCGAGGAGCTGACCCGCGTCCAGGACGAGCTGCGCGACCTCACCGACACCGCGCACCGTGACGAGATGGCGCGGGCCCGCCAGCTGGCCCGGATCGAGCAGCTGCAGGGCCGGGCGGTCGAGGAGCTGGGGATCGACCCCGACGTCCTCGTGGAGGAGTACGGGCCGCACCGCGACGTCCCGTACATCGCCGCGCCGGACGACGACCCGGATGCCGTGGCCGAACCGACCCCCTACGTCCGAGAGGACCAGGAGAGACGCCTGCGGAGGGCCGAGCGAGGGCTCGAGGCACTGGGCCGGGTGAACCCGCTGGCACTGGAGGAGTACGCGGCCCTCGAGGAGCGGCACACGTTCCTGACGACCCAGCTCGATGACCTCAAACGCTCCAAGCGCGACCTGCTCGACATCGTCAAGGACATCGACGAGCGCGTGGAGCAGGTCTTCACCGAGGCCTTCCACGACACGAGGGAGCAGTTCGAGCGCGTCTTCGAGCGGCTCTTCCCCGGCGGTGAGGGCCGGCTCGTCCTCACCGACCCGGACGACATGCTGACGACCGGCATCGAGGTCGAGGCGCGCCCGCCCGGCAAGAAGGTGAAGCGGCTCAGCCTGCTCTCCGGTGGGGAGCGCTCACTGGTCGCGGTGGCCCTGCTCGTCGCCATCTTCAAGGCCCGGCCCAGCCCGTTCTACATCATGGACGAGGTCGAGGCGGCTCTCGACGACACGAACCTCGGCCGGCTCATCACCCTCTTCGAGGAGCTGCGCGACTCCAGCCAGCTCATCGTGATCACCCACCAGAAGCGAACGATGGAGGTGGCTGACGCCCTCTACGGGGTCTCGATGCGCGGTGACGGCGTGACCACGGTGGTGTCGCAGCGGATGCGGGACGTCGCCGCGAGCGCCTGAGCGAAGGTCAGCTCGGGAGGCCGCCGATGTCGCCGAGCGGCCAGAACCGGCCGACGACGGGCCCGATGACCCGTTCCTCCGGAACCAGCCGCACGCACTCCTGGCCCTCGGTCGCCCCCCGACACCCGATCACCGAGTCGGCGGACTGCGAGCGGTGGTCGCCGAGCACGACGAGGTTGTCCGAGGGCACGATGATCTCCGGGAAGCAGCGCGTCGACCTCGGCGAGGTGCTGCAGTCGCTGCTCCCCGGGGTGAACGGCAGGTCCTCGTAGACGTACGGCTCGTCGAGGGGCTGGTCGTCGACGGTGACCCTGCCGTCGCTGCTGCAGCACGCGACGCGGTCGCCCGGCAGGCCGATGACGCGCTTGACCGTGTAGGCCGTGTTGCTCGGCCCGATGCCGGTCAGGTCGCCGAAGGTGCGAACCGCCCGCACCAGCGGGTTTGTCTCCGGCGGGAGCTCGGCGGCCTGCCAGGTGGCACCGTGCCCGAACACGACGACGTCACCGCGCTCCACGGTGTCGTTGACGCGGTTGACCATGATGCGGTCCCCGACGTTCAGGGTCTGCTCCATCGACTGCGACGGCACCCCGAACGGCTTGAACAGGAACGCCTGGACGAGCGCCACGGCGACGAGCGCGAGGAGGACCTCGGTGAACATCGGGAGGCGGCGGCGACGGCGCGTCGTCGCCCCGTCCGTCGCGGGAGCGGCGGAAGTCACGGGGTAACCCTAGGTGGTCGGCGCCGACGGGGTGTCGATTTGGACCGCGCCCGACCACTCTGCGACGCTGTGGCACATGGTGTCCGTGGTGCTCGGAATGCTCGTCTGCGTGGTTCTCGCCCTGGCGGTCGTCGCCCTCGTCGCCATCCCGGCGCGTCGTCAGGGCCGTGACGTCCTCAGCGAGCGCGGGGAGCAGGTCCTCGAGTCGATCCGCGAGCGCCAGCGGGGCGCCGGGACCCCGAGCCCCGACACCTCCAGCCCTCGTGACGAGGTCGTGAGCGCCCGCGGCTGACCCTCTGGTCACCCTCCTCGGTGGGCGAGACGGGCACGGCCCGAACAGGACGGGCGGCACGTCGCAGGCGTGTGGTTCGATGATCCGACCCCACCGCACCGAGGAGCCAACCGCGTGAGATCCGGCATCGACACCGCCGCCGTCGACCCCGACGTGCGTCCTCAGGACGACCTCTTCGGCCACGTCAACGGCCGCTGGGTCGCGACCACCCCCGTCCCCGAGGACCGGGGCCGCTACGGCACGTTCGACGTCCTGCGCGAGGCCGCGGAGCACCACGTGCGCGAGATCATCGAGGAGGTCGCGGCCGGTGCTTCCGCCCCCGGCACGGTTGCGACCAAGGTCGGGGACCTCTACGCGAGCTTCATGGCCGAGCAGGCCGTCGAGGCCCTCGGCAGCACCCCACTCGACGCGGACCTGGCCCGGGCAGCGGCGGTGTCGGGGCCTGACGACGTCGTCGCCGTGGGAGCGCGCTTCGCCCGCGAGGGGGTGCTCGGCCTCGTCCTGCCGTTCGTCAACACCGACGACCGCGACCCCAGCCGCTACGTCGTCTACCTCGAGCAGGCCGGCCTCGGACTGCCCGACGAGTCGTACTACCGCGAGGAGCAGCACGACGCGACGCGGACGGCCTACCTGGCTCACGTCGAGCGCATGCTCACCCTGGTCGGCTGGGCGCAGCCCGCGGAGGCGGCGGAGCGCGTCATGTCTCTGGAGACCCGCATCGCGGCCGGGCACTGGGACAAGGTCACCAACCGCGACCCGGTGAAGACCTACACCCTCGTCGACCGGGCGGGCCTGGCCGAGCTCAGCCCCGGTGTCGACTGGGACGGCTTCCTCGCCAACATCGGCGCCCCGGCCTCCGCGTTCGACGCGGTCGTCGTGCGCCAGCCCGACCACCTGCGCTCGGTCGCCGCAGCCCTCGCCGACGAGCCCGTGCAGGCCTGGCGCGACTGGCTGGCCTGGCACCTGGCCCACGCGCACGCGGGCTACCTGTCCTCGGCCCTGGTCGAGGAGGACTTCGACTTCTACGGCCGGACCCTCTCGGGCGTCCCGGAGATGCGGGAGCGCTGGAAGCGCGGGGTGAACCTCGTCGAGCAGTCGCTCGGCGAGGCGGTCGGGCAGCTCTACGTGGAGCGGCACTTCCCGCCGGTCGCCAAGGAGCGGATGGTCGAGCTCGTCGCCAACCTCGTCGAGGCGTTCCGGCGCAGCCTCTCGAGCGTCCCGTGGATGGGTGACACCACCCGTCGCGAGGCGCTCGAGAAGCTGGCCCGCTTCCGCCCGAAGGTCGGGTACCCCGACCGCTGGCGCGACTACTCGGCGCTCGAGGTGCGCCCCGACGACCTGCTCGGCAACGTCCGGCGCGCCATCGCCTTCGAGGTCGACCGACAGCTGGCCAAGCTGGGCGGGCCCGTGGACCGCGACGAGTGGTTCATGACGCCCCAGACCGTCAACGCCTACTACAACCCCGGGCTCAACGAGATCGTCTTCCCCGCCGCGATCCTTCAGCCCCCCTTCTTCGACCTCGCCGCGGACGCGGCGGTCAACTACGGGGGCATCGGGGCGGTGATCGGCCACGAGATCGGTCACGGCTTCGACGACCAGGGATCCCGCTTCGACGGCTCGGGCACACTGCGCAACTGGTGGACCGACGAGGACCGGGCGGCGTTCCAGGCGCTCGCCGACGCCCTCATCGCGCAGTTCAGCGCCACTGGAGACCCGGGACGCGCCCGGGAGGAAGGTCAACGGGGCTCTCACGGTGGGTGAGAACATCGGCGACCTCGGTGGGCTGACGATCGGCCATTCCGCGTACCTGATCTCCCTCGACGGCGCCTCCGCGCCGGAGATCGACGGGTTCAGCGGCGAGCAGCGGTTCTTCATGGGCTGGGCGCAGGTATGGCGCGGGGTGTCACGCCGTGAGGAGGCCGAGCGCCTGCTCGTTCTCGACCCGCACAGCCCGATGGACCTGCGCGCCAACGCCGTGCGCAACCTCACCGAGTTCCACGACACCTTCGGGGTCGTGGAGGGCGACGGCATGTGGGTCGACCCGGAGGACCGCGTGCGCATCTTCTGACCACCGTCCTGACCGCGGATGCCGTCCGCGCCGGTTTGGGTGGGGATGGGGCGGCTGGAAGGATGACCGGGTGAGCGCCATCGACACCCTGTGGGAGTACCTCGCCGTCGCGGTCGGCATCATCGTCGTCCTCGGAGGCATCGCCCTCGGCCTGATGCGGGGTCGCGGCGCCCGCCGCCGGGACCTGCCGCCCGCGGGTTCCGGGGCTGCCGGCGGTGGTGTCACCTCCGACGTCGACGCTGGCCAGGACGGGTCCGTCGCCACCCTCGAGCGCCCTGCCGAGGTGCCGGAGGCCGACACCCGGGCGGTCACCCCGACCCTGGAGCGCCCGGAGGCACCCGCCGGCCGCCTGCGTCGTCTGCGGGCGCGCCTGGCCCGCTCCAACACGGCTCTCGGACAGGGCCTCCTCGCACTGCTGGCCGGCGGGAGGCTCGACGAGGCCGC
Organism: uncultured Actinomycetota bacterium; assembly: GCA_963763015.1. Lineage (GTDB taxonomy): Bacteria > Actinomycetota > Actinomycetes > Actinomycetales > Dermatophilaceae > Fodinibacter. Next base: position 270,066 of record CAVXML010000006.1, read on the forward strand.
GTGGGAGGAGGTCGAGGACACTCTCCTCACCGCCGACCTGGGAGTCGCCGCGACGACCGAGCTCGTCACGGCGTTGCGGACCCGCGTGGCGGTGGAGGGGTCCACGGACGAGGCGACGGTGCGGGGGTGGCTCCGTGAGGAGCTGCTCGCCCTCGTCGACCCGTCCATGGACCGCTCGGTCGTCTCCTCCCGGGTCGACGGCCGGCCCGCGTGCGTGCTCGTGGTCGGCGTGAACGGCACCGGCAAGACGACCACCGTCGGCAAGCTCGCACGGGTGCTCGTCGCCGAGGACAAGGACGTCGTGCTCGGCGCGGCGGACACCTTCCGGGCCGCGGCCGCGGACCAGCTGCAGACCTGGGGTGAGCGCGTCGGAGTGCCCACCGTGCGATCGGAGCGCGACGGCGCCGACCCGGCGGCGGTCGCCTTCGACGCGGTCCGGGCCGCCGCCGAGCTGGAGGCGGACGTCGTGCTCATCGACACCGCGGGTCGGCTCCAGAACAAGGTCGGGCTCATGGACGAGCTGGGGAAGGTCAAGCGGGTCATCGAGAAGCAGAGCCCGGTCGACGAGGTGCTCCTCGTCCTCGACGCGACGACCGGCCAGAACGGCATGCGGCAGGCCGAGGTGTTCTCGCAGGTCGTCGGCATCACCGGCATCGTGCTCACGAAGCTCGACGGGACTGCCAAGGGGGGCATCGTCGTCGCGGTCCAGCGAGAGCTCGGCGTACCGGTGAAGCTCGTGGGGCTGGGTGAGGGCCCGGACGACCTCGCCCCCTTCGACCCCGAGGCCTTCGTCGACGCGATTCTCGACTGAGGACCTTCCGCCGTGGGTGCACCATCGACCAAGAGGTCGACGGTGCACGAGATCCGACGAGCATCTGGACGGTCCCGACCGACGCCCAACCGATGGCGCGGCTCGCGCGTTTACTAGGGGTGAGACCTCGCACCTGGAGGCGGCATGGACGCGCACGTGGACTTCGACGAGTTCGTCTCGGCGCGCTGGGTGCGGCTCTACCGCCTGGCCTACCTGCTGACGACGGATGAGGCCGCGGCCGAGGACCTGCTGCAGACCGCGATGGAGAAGACCTTCGCGCGCTGGCCGCAGGTGACGCGGATGGAGTCGCCCGAGGCGTACGTCCGCGCTCTCATGGTGAACGCCGTGATCTCCGAGAGCCGCCGCCCCGCGCGTCGGCGCGAGTGGCTGAAGGCGGTGCTGCCCGAGCGCCCGGTGCCACCTCAGGACGGACGGGTCGTCGACCACCTGCTGCTGTGGCCCCTGGTGTGTGCCCTGCCCGAGCGGCAGCGAGCCGTCGTCGTGCTCCGGTTCTACGAGGACCTCAGCGAGAGGGAGGCCGCCGACGTGCTCGGCTGCGCCGTGGGCACCGTGAAGTCGCAGACCCACGACGCGATGCGGGCCCTGCGGCGAGGCTTGGGTGCGGCACCGGCGAGGGAGGCGGTCGAGGGATGAGCCTGGACAACGAGCTGCGTGAGGTCCTCGCGGCGCAGGCCGACCGGCGCGAGGGGCCACTGCCGGACCTCGTGACCCTGCGGGCGGGCGGTCTGGCGCGGCGGCGCCGCAGGCGCTTGGCCCTGGCCTCGTCGGGGTTGGCGATCCTCCTCGTGGCCGCCGTCGGGGTGGGTCTCGGCGTGCGGGAGGCCCGGACGACGGGGGCCCCCGCCGGACCCCCGGCCGGCGTCGGGTCCACCGGCGTGCCCTGGTGCGTCCCCGACCCGAGCGGCGGTCAGCTCGTCGTGGGCGAGGGTGCACCGATCCGCACCCTGTGCCACGCGATCCACGAAGCACACCTCTGGCACCACTCCGGCACCACCGTCCTCGTCAGGAGCGGCACCGTGCAGCGAGTCGCCGACGGCCGGCTGACGCCGCTGGGCACCGGCGGCGAGGCCGTGAGGATGAGCCACGACGGGCGGCTTGCCGCGTGGCTGGGCATGAGCGGCGGAACCAACTGTGGCCTGCTGCCGCTGGAGGTCTACGAGGTCGCGACGGCAACCGAGGTCGCATCGACCGCCGTCGAGACGGAGCCCTGCGGCAACCTCGCCGGCATCGACGATCTTGGCCGGGTCTACGTGACCGCTTCGGATGGTGGAACAGGCGTGTTCGACGTGAGGACGTACGACACGGCGACCGGTGAGTGGACGCGGGTCTCGGGCTTGCCACAGTCCCCGGGCACTGAGTTCATCACGTACGTGACCGCCGACGGGTTCGCCGTGCAGATCGCCGAGGACGTGATCTCCGGGCCCGACTTCCGCGCCAGCATCCCGCTCGCGTCCCTCGAGGGTCGTGTCGACGACGCGGGCCGCTTCGTGCCCCAGCGTGAGGTCCCGATCGGCCGTGGCCGGTGGTCGCCCGACCGCTCCCTCGTCGCCGACCAGCAGCCCGAGGGCGTCGTGGTCCGCAGCGCCGACCTGACCCGCCGCCTCGCGCTCGACCTGCCGCGCGACCTGTTCGCGGCGCGGCCGGAGCGTCTGCCGGAGGTGGACCTGATCTGGGAGTCGCCGACGTCGCTCCTGGCGGTGAGCGGCCTCCAGAGTGGGTCGTCCGTGTATCGCTGCGACGTCCGCTCCGGCTCCTGCGAGCCGGTCGAACGGCTGGGGCAGCCCGCCCTGGGCAACGGCGCCCAGCCCGGCGGGTGAAGGTCACCCAACCGGGCGGCGTCCGGAGGGCGTCTCAGGGGTGATGACACGAGGAGGTGTGGTGATGTCAGCGCATCGGGTGTGGGCGGTGTGGGTCTGTGCGGTGCTCGGCGTTGTCGTGCTGGCCGGGGGCTGCGCCGGGACGACGAGGCCACCGGGCGGAGCTGCGTCGTCAGGCACGCCGACCGCGCTGGCTCCACTGCTGCCGACCGCGACATCGAACCCTGACCTTGCGGTGGACCAGCGGTTGGCCGCGGCGCTGGATCGGGAGTTCGCCTCGGACGACTACAGCGGCCTGGCCTCGGTCATCGTGCTCGCCGATGGCCGCACGGTGTACGAGCGGTACTACGAGTCGGTGGCGACCGACCACCACCACGTCTGGTCGGTCACCAAGAGCATCATCTGCACACTGGTCGGCATCGCGATCGGCGAGGGGAAGATCCCAGGGGTCGACGCGACCCTGGCCCAGCTCCTGCCGGACCACGCGGACGACATGACACCCGGGGTGGCCGGCATCGCTCTGGAACAGCTGCTGACAATGACCGCCGGCCTCGCCGGCGACCTTCCCGAAGCCGACAACGCCGTGGCTTCCATCCTGCGGAAGCAGGCCTCTACCCCGGGCACCGAGTTCTCCTACACCAACAACAGCGCCCACCTCGTCGCGGCGATCCTCATCGAAGCCACCGGGATGCCGCTGCTGGAGTACGCCCGCGCCGCGCTGTTCGACCCACTGGGCATCCCGACCCGCCCAGCCGCCCAGCCGACGTTCACCGACTGGGCCGACCTGAGCGACCCTGCGGGCTTCGGCTGGTACGTCGACCCCCAGGGAACCAACCTCGGGGGCCTGGGCATCTCGCTACGCGCCCAGGATATGGCCACGATCGGCCTGCTGTACCTGAACCACGGGGCCTGGCAGGGCCGCCAGGTCGTCCCCGCGGACTGGGTGAGGGCGGCCACGACCGAGCACGTGGCCCTCGAGGCCGGCGTCGAAGGCTTCGCTCCGGCCGGTGCGATCGGCTACGGGTACCTCTGGTGGACCAGCCGCGTCGACGGCGACACGGCTTACTCGGCCAACGGAAGCTTCGGTCAGCGGATCCTCGTGGTCCCAAACCGCGACCTCGTCGTCGTGACCCAGGCGGACTTCACCTCCCCAACACGAGACTGGGCGCCCGGCGACACCGCAGTCAACGACGCGTTCACCTCTCTCATCGCCCCCGCCTTCAGATGACCGGCGCGGTGTCCTCCACTGTCCAGGATGAGCATCGGCTACACGAGCCCGTGCCCAGCGGCCGGCGCGGGCCAACAGCGCCCCAGCCATGCTGGTGACCCAACCCTGCGGCATCCACGGTGCGTCTCAGGGGTGAGGACGCGAGGAGGTGAGATGGGAGCGGACCAGGACTTCGCCGCCTTCGTCGCCGCGCGCGGGACCAGCCTGTTCAGGCTCGCCTGCCTGCTCACCGGCTCCCCGTCCGAGGCCGAGGACCTCGTCCAGGACTCCTTGGAGAAGGTCTACCTCCGGTGGTCTCGCGTCAGCAATGCCGACGCCCCGTACCCCTACGTGCGACGGCTCATGGTCAACACCCTCGTCTCCAGCCGTCGTCGTCCGACCGGGAGGGTCGAGGTGCTGCGGCCGTCGCCGCCGGACGCCGTCGTCGAGTCGCCTGAGCAGGCCGTCCTCGAGCACCAGCGGGTGTGGCCCCTCGTGATGGCCCTCCCGACGAAGCAGCGGGCCGTCGTCGTGCTGCGGTACTACGAGGACCTGTCCGAGCAGCAGATCGCCGACGTCCTCGGGTGTTCCCCCGGGAGCGTGAAGTCCCAGGCGCACGACGCGCTTGCCACGCTGCGACGAGAACTGGTCGCCAGGGCAGACGGAGGTGTGGTGGCATGACCAGCACCGAGGACCAGCTGCTCCGCGAGGTGCTCGCGCACGAGGCCGATCGCCACGACGTGCCCGCGTTCGACCCGGATGCCGTCGTGGCGGGGGCGCGGTCCCGCCGCCGACGTGGCCGCGTGCTCGTCGGTGCCTCGGCGGTGGCCCTCGCCGCGGTCGTCGGCGCGCTCGCGTTGTCCGTGGTGGGGCCCGGGGGCGACGACGCCTCGCGAGACATCGTCCCGCAGGGTGGGCTCCGCCGAGTGCCTGTTCAGGTCGACCCATCCGCGCCGACGGTCCCGTGGTGCGGATGGCGGCCGAGTGACCATGCAGGTGATGTCCTCCACGTGGGAGGCGAGGCGTTCGAGACACCCTGCACCTACTGGAACCCCGGCCACCGTTACCTGTGGTTCCACGAAGGACGGCTGGTGATGGTGTCCCCGCACGGCCTGGAGGTCTTCCTCGGCGACCGGTTCGTGAAGCTCAGCGAGTCTGCGCCGCCCTTCCCCCGGATCAGCCTCGACGGGAGGTATCTGGCCTGGTTCGAGGACGACGCCCTCGTCATCCACGACTTCGTCGCCGGGGCGCGCGTGGCGAGCGCCGTCGTCCCCGAGGAGCTCAGCGGCCCGACGACCGGTGCCACCCTGGAGGGCGTCGACGCCCAGCGGCGGGCGTACGCCCTGGTCGAGGGCGGCGTCGTCTGGGTGCTGGACGGCGGGCGGTGGATCAGGGTCCGAGGACTTCCTCGTGAGTGGACGAGCAGCGACCCGTTCCCGGGCATCTCCTACATCACTCCCGACGGGTTCGCCGTGCCGGTCCCGGAGGGTGCGGTAGAGGGCCGTGTCACCCGGGACGGCACGTTCGAACCGGTTCGGACGGTGCCCCTCGGTCGCGCGGTGTGGTCCCCCGACCGCTCGCACGTGGTCCAGCTGGCTCGCGAAGGGTTCACGGCCCACTCCGCCCTCGATCTCGAAGCGACCGTTCCCCTCGAGGTGCCGGTCGACCCGGCGGATGTCCCGCAGGCCGCGTGGGACGCGCAGTGGGAGTCGGAGTCGACGGTGCTCCTCTCCTGGGCGGTGACCGAGGGGCCGAACGGCGAGGTCAGCCCCGACGCCTCCGTCGTCCACCGCTGCTCGGCGCTCACCGGTGACTGCCGGGTCCTGCCGGCAGGGATCAGCGTGCCGTCGAGCCTGGGGAACCATCCCGGCGGGTGACGGTGACCCAAGCGGGCGGCATCCGGGGTGCGTCTCCAGGACGAGGACACAAGGGGGGCGCGCCATCCGAGGTGATGTGCTGGTCCCTGACGCCGGGTTTCACCTCGGATGGCGGGCGCAGGGTCTCACCATCCGGGACCGGCGCCGTCCGGAAACGCGATGCTTACACCAACGCCCCCGATGCAACACGACGGAAACACAACCGCGCGGGCCACGAAACCCGGGACGGTCACCGTTGACCCATGAGCACATCACTGATGCCCCTGGCGGAGGCGGCAGAGCAGGTCGACTACGCGGCAACCGCGTTCCTCATCCTCTGCTCCTCCCTCGTCCTCCTCATGACGACTCCCGGCCTGGCGCTGTTCTACGGCGGCATGACCCGGACCAAGTCGGTCCTCAACATGATGATGATGTCCTTCGGCGCCATGGGCGTCGTCGGCATCATCTACGTCCTCTACGGGTACTCGATGTCGTTCGGCAGCGAGAACCTCGCGGGGGTCATCGCCAACCCGTTCGAGAAGTTCGGCCTGGGCGGCACGACCGAGGCGGTGATCAACCCGTTCGGCTACGAGGGCTACGGCAACATCCCGGAGCTCGCGTTCGTCGGCTTCCAGCTGACCTTCGCGGTGATCACCGTCGCCCTGATCAGCGGCGCCGTCGCCGACCGGGTCAAGTTCTCGACCTGGCTGGTCTTCGCCGGGCTGTGGGTCACCCTCGCCTACTTCCCGATCGCGCACATGGTGTGGGGCGGCGGCCTCCTCTCCGGTGCGGAGGGGGGCCTCGCGGCCGCCGTCTACGGCGTCACCGACGGTGTCGCCAACGTCGTGCCGATCGACTTCGCCGGTGGGACCGTCGTCCACATCAACGCCGGCATGGCCGGGCTGGTCCTTGCCATCGTCGTGGGCAAGCGCCTCGGCTTCGGCAAGGTCGCGATGCGCCCGCACAACGTCCCGCTCACGATGATCGGCGCCGGTCTCCTGTGGTTCGGCTGGTTCGGGTTCAACGCCGGCTCCGAGCTCGCGGCCGACGGCACGGCGGCCCTGGTGTGGGTCAACACGACGGCCGCCACCTGTGCCGCCATGCTGGGCTGGCTCATCGTGGAGAAGGTGCGTGACGGACACGCCACCTCGGTCGGCGCCGCCTCCGGTGTCGTCGCGGGCCTGGTCGCCATCACTCCGGCCTGCGGCGCCCTCAGCCCGCTCGGCTCGATCATCCTCGGCGTCGTCGCCGGTGGCCTGTCGGCCGTCGCCGTCGGCCTCAAGTTCCGCCTCGGCTACGACGACTCGCTCGACGTCGTCGGCGTGCACCTCGTCGCCGGCCTCTGGGGCACCATCGGCGCGGGCCTGCTCGCGACCTCCACCGGCCTGTTCTACGGTGGCGGGATCGACCAGACCGTCGTCCAGATCCTCATCGCGCTCTCCTCGCTCATCGTCTCGGGTGTCGTGACGCTCGTCATCGCCCTGGCCCTCAAGGCGACCATGGGCTGGCGGGTGCCCGAGGACGTCGAGGTCGCCGGCATCGACCAGACCGAGCACGCCGAGTCGGCCTACGACATGAACGCCGTCGGTGGCCGGATGGGCGTCAGCGGCTTCGGCGCCGACGCGGCTCCGGCATCCACGTCCTCGAAGAACCTCGAAGGAGCCAGCTCATGAAGCTCGTCACCGCCATCATCAAGCCGCACCAGCTCGACGAGGTGAAGGAGGCCCTCGAGGCCTTCGGCATCCAGGGCATGACCATCAGCGAGGCGCACGGCTACGGCCGCCAGCGCGGTCACAGCGAGGTCTACCGTGGCGCGGAGTACACGGTCGACTTCGTCCCCAAGAGCCGCATCGAGATCCTCGTCGACGACATGGACGCCTCTTCGCTCGTCGACGTCATCCTCAAGGCCGCACAGACGGGCCGGATCGGTGACGGCAAGATCTGGGTCGTCCCCGTCGAGGACGTGGCTCGGGTCCGCACCGGGGAGCGCGGCGTCGAGGCGATCTGAGCGATGTCGACCCCCTCGAGCGAGATCGGCTCCAGGCGGCTCGACCTGGCCGGCACCCGTGACTTCGCCGTCGCGGGTGCCGGCCGGGCCCGCCGGGAGGCGCTCTCCGCCTTCAACCGGGACTGGCTCGCCGAGGTCTGGCGGTCGGCCACCGGGGGAGCGCGCATCGAGGGGGTCGCCCTCGCGGCCGTCGGCAGCCTCGGCCGGCGTGACGCCGGGCCGCTCAGCGACTACGACCTCGTCCTCCTGCACTCCGAGCGCTCGCTCCCCGCGAAGGCGCTCACCGCACTGGCAGACCGCATCTGGTACCCGATCTGGGATGCCGGGGTGCGACTGGACCACAGCGTCCGAACGGTCAGCCAGTGCCGCCAGGTCGCCGCGGGCGACCTCATCGCCGCCGTGGGGCTGCTCGACCTGGCCCCGCTCGCCGGCGACGTCGAGCTCGTCGCCGCGGCCAGGTCCACGGTGGCGCACGACTGGCGCGGCAACGCCCGCAAGCGGCTCCCCTCACTCGTCGAGGCCCTCACCTCCCGCCACCAGCGCCAGGGTGACGTCGCCCAGTCCCTCGAGCCGGAGCTCAAGGAGGCCCACGGCGGCATCAGGGACATGACGGTCCTGCTGGCGCTGGCGGAGGCCTGGCTCGCCGACCGCCCCCACGGCGGGGTGGATGCCGCGCACGCGCACCTGCTCGACGTCCGCGACGCCGTGCACGTGGTCACCGGGCGCGGGCGGGACCGGCTGGGCCGCGAGGAGCACGACTCCGTCGCTGCCCTCCTCGGGCACCAGGACGCGGACGACCTCCTGACCTCGGTGTCGTCCGCGGGCCGGGTCATCGCCTACGCCCTCGACGGCACGCTCCGCCGCGCCGGCCAGTCGCAGCGGGCTCGCACGCTGCGGGTGGGGCCCCGCCGCCCGCAGATGACCCCGCTCGGCCACGGCTTCTTCGCCAGCGACGGCGAGGTGGTGCTCGGGTCGGCACGGCTCGCCGAGAACGACGCCGGGATGCCGTTGCGCGGCGCGGTCGTGGCCGCTCGGGCCGGCCTGCCCCTCTCACCGGTCACCCTGGAGAACCTTGCACGAAGCGCTCCTCCGCCTCCGCAGCCGTGGCCCACGGAGCTGCGAGACCTGCTCGGCGACCTGCTTGCCTCGGGCCCGGGCCTGGGGCCCGTCTGGGAGGGGCTGGACCAGGTGGGGATCGTCGACGTCTGGCTGCCGGAGTGGCCGGCGGTGCGGTCGCGACCGCAGCGGAGCGCGGTCCACCGCCACACCGTCGACCGACACCTCGTCGAGACCGTCGTCCGCGCCGCCGGCCTCGTGCGGCGGGTGTCCCGGCCGGACCTGCTCCTCCTCGCCGCCCTGCTGCACGACATCGGCAAGGTCCGGGGTGCCCACGACCACTCGGCGACCGGGGCCGACCTCACCCGCTGCATCGCGACCCGCTGGGGCTTTCCGTCCGCCGACGTCGAGGTCCTCGTCACGCTCGTGCGCGAGCACCTGACCCTCATCGAGCTGGCCACCCGCCGCGACCACCAGGATCCGGCGACCGTCGACGCAGCCGTGACAGCCGTCGGGGGTGACCTGGAGGTCTTCGAGACGCTCCTCGCCCTCACCGAGGCCGATGCCTCGGCCGCGGGGCCGCTCGCGTGGACCGACTGGCGGGCCACCCTCCTCGACCAGCTCGCCGTCGCCGCTCGCGACCGGTTGCGGGGAGCCGCGACGGGCGCGACGGCCGTGGAGGCCGCCGCAGAGACCGCCGCCGCGGAGGCCCTCCGGAGCGAGCTCGTCGCGGCGGTGCGGTCGGGGGACCCTCAGGTGCGCGTCCTCGCAACGGGTGGCTCGCACCGCCTCGACATCACCGACCTGGACCGCGTCGGCCTCTTCGCCGACACCGCCGGCCTGTTGGCCGCCGAGGGCCACACGGTGCGCACGGCGATCCTGCGCACCGTCGAGGGAGTCGCGGCGAACGAGTGGCACGTCGAGTCGCCGAGCGGCGCGGTTCCCGACCCCGCACGGATCGTCCGTGGGCTGGTCCGCCTGCGCGCGGGCGATCGGGGTCCGCTCACGACCCTGGATCGCCGTCGGTCCCACACCCCCAGGCCCTCCGGCCGGGCGGAGCTCGGGAGCCCCGGCCAGGCGCGGGCACTCGTGGTCCCGGGGGCGAGCAGCGACGCGACGGTGCTCGAGGTCCGCGCCCAGGACCGCCCGGGACTGCTCCACGAGCTGGGGGCCGCCCTCGCCGGTGCCGGCATCTCGGTGCGGTCCGCCCACATCGCCACGTACGCCGGGCAGACGCTCGACACCTTCTACCTCACCGGCGCCGACGGGATGCCGCTTCCCCCCGCGCGCGTCGCGCAGGCGGTCAGCCTGGTCATCGACACCTGCGACGGCCTCTGACCCCCCGCGCTTCGACGCTCCCACCCCGTCCCGGCAGCGTCACGCGACGCACCGCCCCAACCGTCGGGTTCCGAACCCACAGGTTCCCCGCGAACCAGGGCCCGGCCGTGGCGGGCACGGCCGTGGCGGGCACGGCCGCGCGGCACCGTTAGCCTTGTCCGGTGTTCACCAGCCTCTCCGACCGCCTGACCGAGACCTTCCGGAACCTGCGCACCAAGGGGCGCCTCTCGGAGTCCGACGTCAACAAGACGATCCGCGACATCCGGCTCGCGCTGCTCGAGGCAGACGTGGCGCTGCCGGTCGTCAAGGAGTTCACCCACGCGGTGCGTGAGCGTGCGCTCGGTGCGGAGGTCAACGAGGCCCTCAACCCGGCGCAGCAGGTCGTCAAGATCGTCAACGAGGAGCTCGTCGGCATCCTCGGCGGTGAGACGCGCGGCATCCGCTTCGCGAAGCAGCCTCCGACGGTCATCATGCTCGCCGGTCTCCAGGGGTCGGGCAAGACCACCCTGGCCGGCAAGCTCGCCCGCTGGCTGCGGGACCAGGGGCACACCCCGTTGCTCGTCGCCGCGGACCTCCAGCGACCCAACGCGGTCACCCAGCTCGAGGTGGTCGGCGAGCGTGCCGGCGTGCCGGTGTTCGCGCCCGAGCGCGGCAACGTGTTCGGCCACGACGCGGTCACGTCGACCGGCGAGGGAACCCGCTCGTACGGTGACCCGGTGGCGGTCTCGCGCGCCGGCGTCGAGCACGCCCGGCGGAGCCAGCACGACGTCGTCATCGTCGACACCGCCGGACGCCTTGCCGTCGACGCCGACCTCATGCAGCAGGCGGCCGACATCCGCGCTGCCATCGCGCCCGACGAGGTCCTGTTCGTCCTCGACGCCATGATCGGCCAGGCCGCCGTGGAGACCGCCCACGCGTTCCAGGAGGGCGTCGACGTCACCGGCGTCGTCCTCACCAAGCTCGACGGCGACGCCCGGGGCGGCGCTGCGCTGTCGGTCGCGTCGGTGACGGGCCGGCCGATCATGTTCGCCAGCACCGGTGAGCAGGTGAAGGACTTCGAGGTCTTCCACCCCGACCGGATGGCCTCGCGCATCCTCGACATGGGCGACGTCCTCACGCTCATCGAGCAGGCGGAGAAGGCCTTCGACCGCACGCAGGCCGCCGAGATGGAGCGCAAGTTCCTCGCGGCCGAGGACTTCACCTTCGACGACTTCCTCCAGCAGATGGCGGCCATCAAGAAGATGGGGTCGCTGAAGTCGATCCTCGGGATGATGCCCGGCATGGGCCAGATGAAGGCCCAGATCGACGCGTTCGACGAGCGCGAGTTCGACCGCGTCGAGGCGATGGTCCGCTCGATGACCCCCTTCGAGCGCAACCACCCCAAGCAGATCAACGGCTCGCGCCGTGCCCGCATCGCCAAGGGTTCCGGCACCTCGACCTCAGAGGTCAACCAGCTGCTCGAGCGCTTCGGCGACGCGCAGAAGATGATGAAGCAGCTCGCTCGGGGCGGTGGGATGCCGGGCATGCCGGGCATGCCCGGTGGCGGCTCGGGTCCGGGCAAGCGAGGCCGCCAGCAGGCTCCGCAGCGTCGGAAGTCGAAGTCCGGCAACCCGGCCAAGCGGGCGGCCGAGGAGCGAGCCGCGGGCTCCCGTGCGACGACCCCGGCGGGCGGCGCGTTCGGGGCCGGCCCGCCCGGCGCCGCCGATCCGGCGGAGATCGACCCGGCCTCGCTGCCCAAGGGCTTCGAGAAGTTCCTGGGGCAGTGACTCCGGCCCTTGGGTCCACGGGGGAGGGGGACGACAGGCACGACGCCGGGTGACACCTCACAGGCCCCAGACCGGCCCAGCAGCCCAGACCCGTACGGACTGCGACAGCGTGGCATAGGCCATCTCTGTCCGGGGGCTGGCTGGATTCCAGCGCTGCTCGGTCGGCTCGATGAGGAGCGCCTCTTCCGTCCAACGAGCAACCGTCGACACCGATGACTCGTCAGGCTCTCGGCCGCAGGGCACCCCCACGCATCTCCCCCCGTGATCCGTCGGGGGCGCCGTCGCCTCTCCTGGCCTGCTTGCTGAGCGGCGCCTGCCGGGCTACCAACGCGCGCAGTCATCAGACAAGAACAGCGCCCCCGCCGCCCGCGTTTCAGACGGGGGCACTGTCTTGCCTCACCTCGGTTGAGGTGGTTCTATCCGCGTGCACCGAGGCATCAGCACGCGGGCATGGATGACAACGCCTTCAGACCCCAGGCATGACGCGAGAGCCGCGGTGAGTGGCGTCGACGTTCACCGCTGGGTCCATCTCCCTCTGGCGACACCGTGCGCCCTGGTGACCAAGTGGCAGGCCGAGTGGGACAGTCCGACGTGGACGATGGAGGCGCCCATGACCGCTCAGCGGCTGATGATCGCCGGCACCGTGCTCGGCGTCGTCGCCGTCATCCTGTTCGTCCTGGGCCAGTCAACCCTCGGCGTCGTGTTCATCCTCCTGGCGGGCCTGGCGTGGACGCTCACGCAGTACCGCAGAGCTCCCAGCGGTCGCGAGGACGACAGGCCCTCGGCGAGCGGTCCCTAGGGAGTGTGCTCTCCCTCCGTCTGGGGTGAGCTGTGCCGTTGATGACAACCAACGCTCGACCCTGGTTGCCACGCGCGGAGCGCAGCGGACCGCCCCCGTCTTCACCTGAGGTCGGGGGCGGTTGGGTGTGAGGCGCCGAGGGTGCCGTCGCGCCCTCCGGCGTCGTCGTCCGCGACGATCTTGACGTCCGCCTGGCCCTGATGCGGTCCATGACCAGTTCTTCGGCGGTGTCGATGACTCTTCGCTGTCCCGACCTGTACCACCCGCATGTGCCTGCTCGAGCAGGTCGGCAGCCGACGCGCCGGCCGCCTCGGTCACCTCCCAGAGCGCATTGATGTAGAGCGGTGCCGGCCCGGGCGTGCGGTCGCCGCTGAAGCGGTGCGCGGCCGCCTGCAGCCGAGATCGTGCACCTCCCAGGCGATGGACAGCCGTGCGCGGTCGATCCTGCCGGCGAGGGTGGTCCGGTTGATGCTCATGACGTGTGCCTCTCCTGTTGGGTGTGACTGTCCCGCCGCCTCCTGACAGCGGACCCGCGTGCGCGGGCAGAGTGGTGGCGAACCCTCCCAATGCCGACCCGGCCCGTTCGCTCCCGGCCACGGCCCAGAGCCACGAGGCCGTGGGCCAGGCACCAGTCGAGCCCACGGGCCCGGATGCTGGCCGGCACGTGGCACCTGAGGTGCGCGCACGTTTCGGCGGTCTGTGCTCGGTCAGGGGGAGCGGATACGCTGTGCCTCACGATGAACCCTCCACGGTTCCTCGTCAGGCCCTCGGACGTTAGCGCGTCACGGGGGCCGCCCTCTCAGCAGAGGATATTTCGTGCCACACGCTTGTGAGAGGCCCGCTTACGTGCATACCAGGCACAGCGCCACCCGCGCCATACTCGAGAAGTTCCTGGGGCAGTGACGCCGGAGAGCGCGCCCAGCCTGTTCACCACCCAGGTGGGCGTGGCCGGTCCCCCCGTGGCCTTCCTCCACGGGCTGTTCGGCCAGGGCCGGAACTGGACGCAGATCGCCAAGGCGATCGCCGGCCCCGAGGGCAGGGGTGCCCGGTGCCTCCTGGTGGACCTTCCCGATCACGGCCGGTCCGCGTGGACGCAGGAGTTCTCCTACGAGACGTATGCCGCACGCGTCGCCTCGGCGCTCGATGCCGCGGCACCGGGGGAGCCCTGGGTGCTCGTGGGCCACTCGCTCGGCGGCAAGGTGGCGATGGTGACGACGCTGACCCACCCGGGGCTCGTGCGCAGCCTCGTGGTGGTCGACATCGCGCCCAAGGACTACGGCGACCTCGACCGCTTCGTGCACTACATCGAGGCGATGCGGGCTCTTCCTCTCGGCGAGCTCACGGGCCGGGCCGACGCGGAGCGGCGCTTCGCCGAGGTCGAGCCCGATCCGGGTGTTCGGGGCTTCCTCCTCCAGAACCTGCGCCGTCACGGCACGACCTGGTCGTGGCAGGCGAACCTCGACCTCCTCGCCCGGGATGCCGCGCGCGGGGCGGACTCGCGGATCGCGGACTTCCCGGACACCGGCGCCCCGGCGTACGACGGCCCGGTGGTGTGGCTGGTCGGCGGCGACTCCTCGTACGTCAAGGACTCTGACACGGAGCAGATGCGGGCCCTCTTTCCGCGTGCCCGGCCGGTCGTCGTCAAGGGGGTCGGGCACTGGGTGCACTCCGAGGCTCCCGAGGTGGTCACCGAGACCCTCCGCCGGGTGCTGCGCCAGCTGGACGCGACGAGCTGAAGCTAGGGTCTGGTCATGGGCCAGGTGCTGCACCTCAGTGGTCCGGTCCTCGTCGGTCCCGAGGACGTCCGAGCGCGGGCATGGGTGCTCGACGGACGCATCACCTACGAGCAGCCAGCCGGTGACCACGACATCACCACCGTGCCCGGCTGGGTCCTCCCGGGACTCGTCGACGCGCACAGCCACGTCGGGCTCGACCGGCACGGCGCGACCGACGACGCGACGGCCGAGGCGCAGGCGCTCGCCGACCGCGACGCCGGAGCGCTCCTGCTGCGCGACGCCGGCTCACCGGCCGACACCCGCTGGGTGCAGCGGCGCGACGACCTCCCCCGCCTGGTCCGCGCCGGGCGACACATCGCCAGGACCCGCCGGTACATCCCCAACTACGCGTGGGAGGTCGAGCCTGAGCAGCTCGTCGACCAGGTTCGCCTGGAGGCCACCTCCGGCGACGGCTGGGTCAAGCTCGTCGGTGACTGGATCGACCGCGAGACCGGGGACCTGTCACCCTGCTGGCCGGCCGACGTGCTGGCCCAGGCAGTGGCGGCGGCGCACGACGCGGGCGCCCGGGTGACCGCGCACTGCTTCGGCGAGCAGTCGTTGCGCGACCTGGCCGCGGCAGGCACCGACTGCGTCGAGCATGCGTGCGGCCTCGACGACGGCACCCTCGCGTCGTTCGCCGAGCAGGGCATCGCGATCGTGCCGACCCTCGTCAACATCGACACCTTCCCCCGCATCGCCGAGCCGGCCCGCGCGAAGTTCCCCGACTACCACCGGCACATGCTCGACCTGCACGCGCGCCGCTTCGCCACCATCGCGGCGGCTCGCGACGCCGGCATCCCGGTCTACACCGGCACGGATGCCGGTGGCTCGCTCCCGCACGGGCTGGTCGCGACCGAGGTCGCGCACCTCGCGCACGCGGGCTTCACGACCGCGGAGGCACTCGACGCCGCGTGCTGGGGGGCCCGCTCCTGGCTGGGCTGGCCGGGCCTCGAGGAGGGGAACGAGGCGGACCTCGTCGTCTACCCCGAGGATCCTCGGGAGGACCTCGCCGTCCTCGCGTCACCGGCGCTCGTCGTGCTGCGCGGACGCGCGTACCCGCGGCCGCTCGCCGCCCGAGGCTGACCTCGGCGCGGTCACCGTCCCGGCGCCGGCCGAGCCGGCGTACCCGACGACGGCACCATCGGCCGCCTGCCTCTCACATGCCGAGACATAAGTGCACGTTATTTGACCAATAACGTCGCCGTATACAAACTCCTACCTATCGCAGGGGAGATGGCCCGCCGCCCTCCGCCCTCCCGAACCACACCAAGGAGACCAGAACCATGAGACACCGCCTCGCCGCCACCGCCGTCGCCATCAGCGCGTCGATGGTGATGGGGGCGTGTGCGGGTGGCGGAGCGAGCGACACGGTGGGTGCCGCCGCCGCAGCGGAGCAGGACGCCACCGCGGGCACCGTGAACCTGTTCGCCTACGCCGTGCCGAAGGTCGGCTACGACGCGGTGATCCCCGCGTTCCAGGCGACGGAGGCAGGCAAGGGTGTCGAGTTCCAGCAGTCGTACGGGGCATCCGGTGACCAGTCGCGCAAGGTGGTCGCCGGCGCCGAGGCCGACTTCGTCAACTTCTCGGTGGAGCCCGACGTGACGCGCCTCGTGGATGCGGGCCTCGTGGACCCGAGCTGGAACGCCAACGAGCACAACGGCATCCCGTTCGGGTCCGTGGTGACGATCGTCCTGCGCGAGGGGAACCCCAAGAACATCCAGGACTGGGACGACCTTCTCGAAGACGGTGTCGAGGTCGTGACGCCCAACCCGTTCAGCTCCGGCTCGGCGAAGTGGAACCTGCTGGCGCCGTACGCCACCAAGAGCAACGGCGGTCAGGACGTCCAGGCGGGTCTCGACTACATCAGCGCGCTGGTCGGCGACCACGTGAAGATCCAGCCGAAGTCCGGGCGCGAGGCGACCGAGGCCTTCCTCCAGGGCTCCGGGGACGCGCTGCTCAGCTACGAGAACGAGGCCCTGTTCATCGAGCGGAGCGGCGAGGCGGTCGAGCACGTCACGCCGCCGCAGACCTTCAAGATCGAGAACCCGGCGGCGGTGCTCTCAGGCGCCGAGAACGCGGAGAAGGCGACGGCGTTCAACGAGTTCCTCTACACCCCCGAGGCCCAGCGGCTGTGGGCGAGGGCCGGGTTCCGGCCGGTCGACGCCGCCGTCGCGGCGGAGTTCGCCCCCGAGTTCCCCGAGCCCGAGAAGCTCTGGACCATCGCGGACCTCGGAGGCTGGAAGAGCGTCGACTCCACCCTCTTCGCCAAGGACGTCGGCACCGTCGCGAAGATCTACGACGAGGCAACCCAGTAGTGGCGATGACCACCACCACCCGTGAGGTCCCGGAGGTCGCACCGTCCTCCGGGCCGCATGCCCGGCCGTCCGGCGCCCCTCCGACTCCGGAGGGGAGCCGGCGCCGGCCGGTGACGGCACGTTCGCTCGGCATCGGCGTGGTCGGGCTGTGGCTCAGTGTCATCGTCCTGCTCCCACTGGCGGCACTCACCGTCCGTTCCCTCGACGACGGCCTCGCCGGTTTCTGGGATGCCGTGACCGCTCCGGTGGCGCTCGCCGCCATCGGCACGACACTCCTGGTGTCCGCAGCCGTGGCGCTGCTCAACGCCGTCATGGGCACCCTCGTCGCCTGGGTCCTCGTGCGCGACGAGTTCCCGGGAAAGCGCTACGTCGACGGGCTCATCGACCTGCCGTTCGCACTGCCCACGATCGTCGCGAGCATCGTGCTCCTCGCCCTCTACGGCCCGAGCAGCCCGGTCGGGCTGCAGCTGAACGCGACCCGGTGGGGGCTCCTCGTGGCGCTGGCCTTCGTCACGCTGCCCTTCGTGGTCCGGTCGGTTCAGCCGGTGCTCATCGAGCTGGACCACGAGGTGGAGGAGGCCGCGGCATCCCTCGGAGCCTCCGGCGCCACGACGTTCCGCCGGGTCGTCCTGCCGACCCTCGCCCCCGCCATCCTGAGCGGCACGGGCCTGGCGTTCGCGCGGGCCGTGGGGGAGTACGGCTCCGTGGTCCTGATCGGCGGGAACATCCCGCGGGAGACACAGGTCGTGTCCCAGTACATCCAGCAGCAGATCGAGATCGACCGGCCCGTCAACGCGGCGGCGGTGTCCGTCGCCCTGCTCGCCATCTCCTTCGTCACCCTCTTCCTCCTGCGGCTCTGGGGCAGCCGGTCACAGCGACGGGAGGAGAACAGCGCATGACCACGACCCGAGGCACCAGGCTCGCCCTGCGCACCGTCGCCCTGGCGTACGTGCTCGGACTGCTCGCTGTCCCGATCGTCGTGATCCTCTACCGGACCTTCGAGCCGGGTCTCGGGGCGTTCCTCGACTCCGTTCGCACGCCCGCCGCCATCGCCGCCCTCAACCTGTCCCTCCTGATCATCGCCATCGTCGTCCCCCTCAACGTCGTGTTCGGCGTCGTCACCGCGATCGCCCTCGCCCGCTGGCGACTGCCCGGAAAGGGCGTCATCCAGGCCATCGTGGACCTGCCCTTCGCGGTGTCCCCCATCGTCGTGGGGGTCTCGCTGATCATGCTGTGGGGCGCCGCGGGCTGGTTCGGCGGCCTGGAGTCCTCGACGGGCGTGCAGGTCATCTTCGGGCTTCCCGGGATGGTGCTCGCGACCATCTTCGTGACCCTTCCCTTCGTGGTGCGCGAGGTCGAGCCGGTGCTCCACGAGATCGGGACCGAGCAGGAACAGGCGGCAGCGACGCTCGGGGCATCGGGGTGGCAGACCTTCTGGCGGATCACCCTGCCGGCGATCCGGTGGGGCCTCACCTACGGCATCGTGCTCACGGTCGCCCGCGCCCTGGGTGAGTTCGGGGCAGTGATCATGGTGTCCTCCGGCTTCCCCGGCGTGTCCCAGACCCTCACCCTCCTCGTCCACTCCCGCTACATCGACGACCACAACACGTACGGGGCGTACGCCGCAGCGACGCTCCTCATGGGGCTCGCCGTCGCGACGCTCCTCCTCATGACCCTGCTCGACCGCAAGAGGAGCCCCCGATGATCACCGTCACCTCCGCACGCAAGAGCTACGGCGACTTCCTCGCCCTCGACGACGTGAGCCTGGACATCCCGCCCGGCTCCCTGACCGCGCTCCTCGGGCCGAGCGGGTCTGGGAAGTCGACCCTGCTGCGGGCCATCGCCGGCCTCGAGGGCCTGGACGGTGGCACGGTGTCCATCGACGGCGTCGACGTCACCCGGGAGCCGCCGCAGCGGCGCGGCATCGGCTTCGTGTTCCAGCACTACGCCGCCTTCAAGCACATGACCGTGCGCGACAACGTGGCGTTCGGCCTCACCATCCGTCGGCGCCCCAAGGTCGAGGTGCGCCGCAAGGTCGACGAGCTGCTCGAGATCGTCGGTCTCGACGGGTTCCAGCACCGCTACCCCGCCCAGCTCTCCGGCGGCCAGCGGCAGCGGATGGCGCTGGCCCGGGCGCTCGCCGTGGACCCGAGGGTGCTGCTCCTCGACGAGCCGTTCGGAGCGCTCGACGCGAAGGTCCGCGCCGACCTGCGGCAGTGGCTGCGGCGCCTGCACGACGAGGTGCACGTCACGACGGTGCTCGTGACGCACGACCAGGAGGAGGCGCTCGACGTCGCCGACCGCATCGCCGTGCTCGCCAAGGGGCGCATCGAGCAGGTCGACGACCCCGTGTCGCTGTACGAGCGGCCGGCGAACGAGTTCGTCATGTCCTTCCTCGGCTCCGTCGCGCGCCTCGGCGGTCAGCTGGTGCGTCCGCACGACATCGTGCTCGAGCGGGACCGGCTCGCGGCGCTCGCCGCCGATGCCCGCACCCCGGGGTCCCCGGGCGTCGTGACGTCCACCGTCGAGCGGGTCGTGCGGCTGGGCTTCGAGGTGCGGGTCGACCTCGTGGCGGACACCGGGGAGCGGTTCGCGGCCCAGGTGACCCGGGCGGAGGCGGACCGACAGCGCTTCGTGACCGGCGAGACCGTGCACGCGCGGGCCGCTCGCCCGACCGACGCGACCGATGCCGAGCCGGCCCTCGCGATCTGAGCCGCCCCGCCCACGCTCGCCCTGCCGGTCTCGCGGAGGCGGCAGCAGCAGGCGGTCCTCGTCGGCCGCTGAGCGTGAATTCGCTTGTCGTCGGCTCCGTCCACTGACACGCTCGGCCCATGCCGCCCACCGTGCAGCCGCCGTACGACCAGCTCCTCGAGACCGCGGAAACGGTCGCCCTGGCGCGTCCGGAGGTGGACCCCGAGTTGGCTCGCCAGGTGTTCCTCGAGGCGGCGACGCTGCTTGACGACGGCCTCGCCCTCGACGGCCTCGACGAGCACGACGCCGCCGCGGTCGTGGCCGGACTGTGCGTCGACCTCGTCTCGGAGGACCCCGGCGGCGCCGTCCGGGCGCGTGCGCAGGCGGCCCTGGACACCCCGAAGGACCTGCACGACCCGCGAGGGGTCGCCGCCTCGTACCTCGTCTCGGCGGTCATCCTCCAGCTCTGAGCACGCCGGGTCGAGGCCGCGGCGCACCTCGACCGGATGCCGCGGCGGCCGGCACACGGGACCGGCGAGGGGTCCCTGCGCCACACTGGGCGCCGTGGACATCTCCGCCCGCACCGAGTACGCCGTCCGGGCGATGCTCGCGCTGGCACGCGCCCAGGACGAGGAGGCCGGGCCGCTGAGCGTCGAGACCCTCGCGCAGCGGCAGGACCTCCCGCGCAGGTTCCTCGAGGCGATCGTGGCGGACCTGCGCGGCGCCGGCCTCGTGGTGAGCACCCTCGGCGCGCGGGGCGGCTACGCGCTGGCGCGACCGGCATCCGAGGTCAGCCTGGGCGACGTCTTCCGAGCGGTCGACGGGCCGCTCGCCGAGGTGCGGGGCCTGCGGCCGCACGAGACGAGCTACGAGGGCGTGGCCGAGCACCTGCCCACGGTGTGGGTCGCGGTACGAGGGGCCCTGCGCGAGGTGCTCGACGGCACCAGCCTCGCCGACGTCCTCAGTGGCGACCTGCCCGCGTCGGTGCGCACCAGGGCCGACGCGCCGGACGCCTGGCGCAGCCGCTGACGCGCTCGGCGGATGCCCGGCCGTCGTCCGCGTGGTCGGTGCCCCTGCCGATCTCTGGCAGAATGGCCGGCTGTACCCGTCCGGTCGGAGCACCACGTGCCCGCCGGACCGGACGCCTACACCGGAGCATCCGGCCCCCCGCGCGAACCGTGCGCGGTCTCGCCGCGCTCATCACAGAACCAGGGAGTGACCACCACCGTGGCCGTCAAGATCCGACTCAAGCGCATGGGCAAGATCCGCAGCCCGTTCTACCGCGTCGTCGTCATGGACTCGCGCACCAAGCGCGACGGGCGTGCGATCGAGGAGATCGGCAAGTACCACCCGACCGAGGAGCCCTCGCTCATCGAGATCGACAGCGAGCGCGCGCAGTACTGGCTCGGCAACGGTGCCCAGCCGACCGAGGCCGTCGCGGCCCTGCTCAAGATCACCGGCGACTGGCAGAAGTACAAGGGCGAGCCGGGCGCCGAGGGAACCCTGAAGGTCAAGGAGCCCAAGACCTCCAAGAAGGACCTCTACGAGGCCGCCCTCGCCGCCGCGGGCAAGTCCACGGCCGACGACGCGTCCGGCTCCACGACACCGCGCAAGCGCGCGGCCAAGAAGGCCGCCGAGGCTCCCGCGGAGGCGCCCGCTACCGAGACCCCCGCGGCTGCGACCCCGAGCGCGGAGGCCACCCCCGTCCAGGCCGACGCCCCCGCGGCGAGCCCGGCCGACGGCGCGACCCCCGCCGCCGGCGGGGACCAGGCCTGACCGTGCTCGAGGAGGCGCTCGAGCACCTCGTGACCGGCATCGTCGACCACAAGGACGAGGTCCAGGTGCGGCGCAAGGAGCTGCGCCGCGGCGAGATCCTCGAGGTCCGCGTGCACCCCGAGGACCTCGGCCGCGTCATCGGACGATCCGGGCGCACCGCCAGCGCGCTGCGCACCGTCATGGGCGCGCTCGCCGGTGGCCGGCAGGTGCGCATCGACATCGTCGACACCGACCGGGTCCGCTGACCCGACCAGCACGACGGCGGGGTATGCCGGGAGGAGACTCCCCGGCGTACCCCGCCGCCGTTCTCTCCCGCACCGAGTTCCACGACAGGATGGGGCCGTGAGCCACAGCACCGTGATCGCCCGGATCGGCAAGCCGCACGGCCTGCACGGCGAGGTGACCGTGCAGCTGCACACCGACGAGCCCGAGCGCCGGTTCGCGGTCGGTACGGCGATCGACACCGAGGCCGGGTCGGGCTCCGGCGTGCCCCGGGTGCTGACCGTGCGGTCGACCCGCGTGCACAACGGCATCTGGCTCGTGGCGTTCTCGGAGATCCCCGATCGCACGGGCGCTGAGTCCCTGCGCGGCACCCGGCTGGTGCTCGACGACACCGAGGCCGTGCCGGCAGATGAGGACGACGAGAACGTCTTCACCGAGGAGCAGCTGCGCGGGTTGACCGTCGTCGACCCCGCCGGTGCGGTTCTCGGCGAGGTCGGCGGGCTGGAGCTCGGGGCCGCGCAGGACCGGCTCGTCGTGCGCCTTCCCGACGGGCGCGAGGCCCGCGTGCCGTTCGTCGCCGCCCTCGTGCCCGAGGTCGACCTCGAGGGTGGGCGGCTGGTCGCCGACCTGCCGCCCGGACTCCTCGACCTCGGGGCCTGAGCGCCGTGCGGGTCGACGTCGTCACGATCTTCCCGGAGTACCTCGCGCCGCTCGACCTCTCGCTCATCGGCAGGGCGCGGCGTGACGGCATCCTCGACCTCCACGTCCACGACCTGCGCGACGCCACGCACGACCGGCACCGCACCGTGGACGACAGCCCTCTCGGCGGCGGTGCCGGCATGGTCATGAGCCCCGAGCCGTGGGCCGAGATGCTCCGGCGCCTGGTCGCCGAGGGGACCACCGCGGCGGCACCGGTGCCGCACCTGCTGGTGCCCGGCCCCGGCGGGGTGCCGTTCACCCAGCCCATGGCGCGCCGCCTGGCGCGGGAGCCGTGGCTGGCGTTCGCCTGCGGTCGCTACGAGGGCATCGACGAGCGCGTCCTCGAGCACGCGGCCGAGCGGATGCCGGTCACGGTCGTCTCGCTCGGCGACTACGTCCTCAACGGGGGGGAGGTCGCGGTCCTCGCCATGGTGGAGGCCATCGGCCGGCTCCTGCCGGGGGTGATCGGCAACTCCGACTCGCTGGTCGAGGAGTCCCACGAGGACGGGCTCCTGGAGTACCCGGTGTACACGCGTCCTGCTGCCTGGGACGACGGCGGCACCGTGCGCGAGGTCCCGCCGGTCCTCCTGTCGGGCGACCACGCAGCCATCGCGGAGTGGCGCCACCGGCAGCGGCTGCGGCGGACAGCCGAGCGCCGACCCGACCTGCTGCCGCCGTCCGCGGTGGTCGGTGCACTCGCCGACCTCGAGGTGCGTCTCGCGCGCCCCGCCGATGCACCCGAGCTGCTCGTGCTCCAGCGCGCCTGCTGGGCGCCGGAGGGCAGGGCGTCCGGGGACTGGGTGGTGCCGCCCCTCGACGAGTCGCTCGAGGACGTCGCAGCCGGGCTCGGCGAGTGGACGACGTACGTCGTGCGCACGGCATCCGGGGACGGTGGGGGCGGGCGGCTCGTCGCGTCGGTGCGCGGGCGGCTGCGTCCGGGGGACCCGACGGTCTGGGAGACCGCCCGGCTCATGGTCGCCCCGGACCTCCAAGGGAGGGGGCTGGGGCGCGACCTGCTCGCCATGTCGGAGGATGCCGCCCCGGCCTCGGTCAGGACCTACTGGCTGACGACGGGCCTGGTCGCGGCGACGAACCACCGCTTCTACCGGCGCGCCGGCTACCGGCGGGCGCCCGGTGAGCCCACGTACCCCGGTGCGGTCGACCTCATCAAGCCCCGCGGCTGACCCCAGCCTTCCCGCCCGCTGCGGGCATCGGATTTCCCGGCGCCTGTCACCCTCTGGCACACTGGGTGGCTGCGTCCCGTCGACTCGACGGCCCCCGCCACAGGGGGAGTGCCCGTGGATTCTCCGAGCGGCATGCGGCCCGGCGGACGCACCTTCGAACCAGCAGTTCCGACACCCGCGGGTGACCTGTGGCAGGCCGCGAGAAAGCGACATCCGTCATGCAGCGTTTCGACGAGCTCGACTCCGCGTCGATCAAGACCGACATCCCCGACTTCCGCGCGGGTGACACGGTGAAGGTCCACGTGAAGGTCGTCGAGGGCACCCGCTCGCGCATCCAGGTCTTCCAGGGCGTCGTCATCCGTCGCCACGGTGGCGGTATCGGGGAGACCTTCACGGTCCGCAAGGTCTCCTTCGGTGTCGGCGTGGAGCGCACCTTCCCGCTCCACACGCCGATCATCGACAAGGTCGAGGTCGTCACGCGTGGCGACGTCCGCCGCGCGAAGCTCTACTACCTTCGCGACCTGCGCGGCAAGGCGGCCAAGATCAAGGAGAAGCGCGACACCCCAGTCGCCCGCTGAGACGTCCGCTGTCTCCGGTGCGGCCCTCCCAGATGGGCCGACTAGGCTCCGCCGGGTGACCGCCCGTCCCGACGCCGGCCCGGCACCGGCCACTCGTGTGGCAGGCGCCGGGTCGCGTCGTCCCGGGCTGGTTCCTGTCCTCGTCGCGGCGGTGGTCGCCACGGCAGTCGCGCAGGCGCTGGTGGTCCAGTCGTCCCACGTCCCCAGCTCGGACATCGCCCCCACCCTCGAACCAGGAGACCGCGTCCTCGTGTGGAAGGTCCGGCCGGCCCCCGCCCCAGGCGACGTCGTCCTCGTCGACACGAGCGCGACGACCGGCGTCGACAGCTCGACGCCGGGGGACGACGGCCCGGTGGGCCGTGTCCTCTCCTCGGCGGCTGAGCTGCTGGGGGTGCACGCGGCGCCGTCGCACCGGTTCGCGATCGTCGGGTCGACGTCGGGTGACGACGTCGTGCTGGGCGGCCCCGACCCGACCAGGGTGGCGCGCTCCGACGTCGTCGGCACCGTGGTCCTCAGGGTGTGGCCCCTCGGCCGGTTCGGCTCGCCCGGCGTCGACGGCGACAGACCGGCCGCGGTGCCCGAATGAGCGCGCAAGGGGCCGATCCCGTGGCCGAGGGTCAGGAGGGAAGGGGCTCGACGAGCGCGCTGGGCGTGCTCGGCGCGGCGGTCAAGGAGGTCGCCATCGTCGTGGTCCTCGCGCTCGGGCTGTCGTTCGTCGTCAAGACCTGGCTGCTTCAGGCGTTCTTCATCCCCTCGGGGTCGATGGAGGACACGCTGCGCGTCGGTGACAGGGTGGTGGTCTCCAAGCTGACGCCCGGCCCGATCGACCTCCGGCGCGGGGACGTCGTCGTGTTCAGCGACCCCGGTGGCTGGCTCGACGCCATGCCGCCGGTGACCCGGTCCGGCCCGTCCGGTGCGCTCCACGACGCGCTCGTCTTCGTCGGCCTCCTGCCGGCGGAGTCCGAGGACCACCTCATCAAGCGCGTCATCGGCCTCCCCGGTGACCACGTGGTCTGCTGCACGACCGAGGGTGGCCTCATGGTGAACGACGTCGCCATCGACGAGCCCTACCTCAAGCGGGGCGACGACCCCAGCACCCTCGACTTCGACGTCACGGTGCCGGCCGGGCACCTGTGGGTCATGGGGGACCACCGGTCCGACTCCGAGGACTCCCGCTTCCACGACCCTTCGGGCACGGGCCGTGACGGTGCGGTGCCCATCGACGCCGTCACCGGCCGCGCCGTCGCGACGGTGTGGCCCCTCGCGCGGGCCGACTGGCTGTCCGCCTACCACTCCACGTTCGCCGACGTCCCCGCCGGGACGGCCGCACGATGAGCGCCTCGCCCACCCGGCGCCCCAGCCTGCGCGTGGAGCGGGCCCTGCAACGCGACGGGCACCGGGTCCTCGCCGGTATGGACGAGGTCGGCCGTGGTGCCCTGGCGGGCCCGGTGACCGTCGGTGTCGTGGTGATCGACGAGAGCTGCCGCACCGCGCCCCAGGGCGTCCGCGACTCCAAGCTGCTGGCCCCCCACGCGAGGGAGCGGATGGTGCCCCGCATCGAGCGGTGGGCGGTGGCGCACGCCGTCGGTCACGCGAGCGCCGACGAGATCGACGAGGTGGGGATCATCGCCGCCCTGCGGCGGGCCGGATGCCGTGCCCTCGCCGCGACCGGCATCCGCCCCGACCTGGTGATCCTCGACGGCAACCACGACTGGCTGACGGCGCCGCAGGACGTCGGCCTGCTGGCCTTCACCGGCGAGCCCGTCGCGACGCCACCGGTCACCACGATGATCAAGGCCGACCTCAAGTGCTCCTCGGTGGCTGCCGCCAGCGTGCTGGCCAAGGTGACGCGCGACCGCATCATGGTGGAGCTCGGTGCCGAGGTGACGGACTACGGCTGGGTCGAGAACAAGGGTTACGCGGCACCGGAGCACATGGACGCCCTGCGCCGCGTGGGCCCCTCGAGGTGGCACCGGCGCTCGTGGCGGCTCCCCGGTTCGCTGGACGAGAATGGCGAGGTGGTGCCGTACCTGCCGGATGCGGGCCCGCCCGGACTCGATGGGCTCGAGCCCGAGTGGGCGCCCGAACCCGAGTGGGCGCCCGAACCCGAGCGGGCGCCCGAACCCGAGTGGGCGCCCGAGCCCGCCCCGTCGGCCGGGCGCGACCGACCGACCGACCTGACCCGAGTGGGAGAGCGATGAGCTCCGAGGACCTCGAGAAGTACGAGAGCGAGGCGGAGCTCGCGTTGTACCGGGAGTACCGGGACGTCGTGGGGCTGTTCAGCCACGTCGTGGAGACGGAGCGGCGCTTCTACCTCTGCAACAGCGTGGACGTGAAGGTGCGCAGCGACGGCGGGGAGGTGTTCTTCGACGTCACGATGCACGATGCCTGGGTCTGGGACATCTACCGGCCGGCCCGGTTCGCCAAGACGGTTCGGGTGGTGACCTTCAAGGACGTCAACGTCGAGGAGCTCGCGAAGAGCGACCTCGAGCCACCCAAGGGCGGCTTCTGACCCGAGGGGGCAACGTCTCCTCGTCGCAGTGGGCGGCGACACTTTCCGGGTGAGGTGGGCGCTTGTCCGGGTGGAGTGGCGACGGATGCCGTGGCGCCGGTGCCGCGTCCGGTGCCGGGCGGTGCTCGCGTCGTTCCTTCCCCGGACCTGTCCACAGGTCGGCCCCGTGCGTGGGCCCGTCCACAGCGTCACCGAGGCGGTCGCGTCATGTGGGGCCGGGAGGTTGGCTCCTCGCATGACGACGACCCGCGCCACGGACGGCGACCGCCCCGCGTCACCACCGGTCCTGCCACCGCGCCGCACCGCGTCGCTGGGGCGCTACGGCGAGGAGCTCGCGGTCCGGTACCTGCGCGATCGGGGGCTGGAGGTTCTCGAGCGCAACTGGCGGTGCGAGCACGGCGAGGTCGACGTCGTCGCGCGGGACGGGCAGTGCCTCGTGATCTGCGAGGTCAAGACCCGTGCGCCGTCGGGCTTCGGCGATCCGGTCGAGGCCGTGACGGCCGCCAAGGCCAGACGGTTGCGCCGGCTCGCGGGCGCCTACCTCTCCGCCCACCCAGGCGGCCCGGGCGCGGTGAGGGTCGACGTGATCGGCATCCTCTGCTCGCCGGGACGCCCACCGGTACTGCGCCACATCGTCGGCCTGGGGTCATGACCTTCGGGTTGGGGAGCACCCGCTCGGTGGCACTGGTCGGGCTCGAGGGGACGCTCGTCGACGTCGAGGCGCACATCGCCCAAGGACTCCCGCACTTCGCCATCGGTGGGCTGCCCGACACCGCCTGCGCCCAGGCGCCGGACCGGGTGCGCCCGGCTGCCGCGACGAGCGGGGTGCCGGTCCCTCCCCACCGGGTGACCGTCAACCTCTCTCCCGCCTCGATCCCGAAGCGTGGCGCATGCTTCGACCTCCCCATCGCGGTGGCAGTCCTCTCGGCCGCAGGGCTGCTTGCGGGCGAGGCCGCTCGTGACGTCGTCCACCTCGGTGAGCTGGCGCTGGACGGCAGGGTGCGCGGCGTCCGAGGGGTGCTGCCCGCGACGCTCGAGGCGGCCCGGCGCGGGGTGAGGCACATCGTCGTCCCGATGGAGAACGTCGCCGAGGCGCAGCTCGTCGACGGGATGGTCGTCCACGGCGCCGGTAGCCTCGCCGACCTCGTTCGCTGGTACAAGGCCGCGGCGGAGCGCGGCGAGCCACTCCCACCGGCGGCGAGCACGCACGGTGTTCCTGCGCGGTCCAGAACCGGGCCCGACCTCGCCGACGTGGTGGGGCAACCGGAGGCCCGCCTGGCCCTTGAGCTCGCGGCGACGGGCAGCCACCACGTCCTCCTCGCCGGACCACCCGGTGTCGGGAAGACCATGCTCGCCGAGCGCCTCGTGACGGTCCTCCCCCCGCTCAGCCGGGAGGAGGCGCTCGAGACCCATGCGATCAGGTCGCTGACGGGCCAGATCGGCGAGGTGGCCGACCTCGACAGCACGCCGCCGTTCGTTGCGCCGCACCATACGTCCTCGCTCGCGGCCATCGCCGGCGGTGGGTCGGGTGTCGCTGTGCCGGGGGCGATCTCGCGTGCCCACCGTGGGGTGTTGTTCCTCGACGAGGCGCCCGAGTTCAAGACCTCGGTGCTCCAGACCCTGCGCCAGCCGCTCGAGGCCGGGGAGGTGGTCATCGCCCGCGCCCGCCAGGTCGTGCGCTACCCGGCACGGTTCCTCCTCGTCCTCGCGGCGAACCCCTGCCCCTGCGGGCGGGCGTGGGGAAAGGGCCTGGACTGCTCCTGCTCCCCGATGGAGATCCGGTCATATGCCGGGAAGCTGTCCGGTCCGTTGCTCGACCGGGTCGACCTCCAGGTGCACGTCCCGCCCGTCGCGCGAGCCGCATTCGGCGACGAGTCGGGGGAGCCCAGCGCCGCCGTGGCGGCCCGGGTCCTGGCCGCCCGCGGTGCCCAACGTGACCGGTGGCGAGCCGGTGGATGGGTGGTCAACGGGTTGGTGCCGGGCCACGTCCTGCGCCGTCCACCGTTCCGGCTGCCGCCGGCCACGACCGCCGTTCTCGACCGGACCCTGGACACCGGACGGCTGACCCTTCGTGGCTACGACCGCGTGCTGCGCGTTGCGTGGTCCGCCGCGGACCTGGCGGGTCGTACCGTGCCGGCCCCTGATGACGTCGCCCTGGGTCTCACCCTGCGCAGCGGAGAGCTGGTGGCAGCGTGACGACCGCCAAGGGGGCAGCGGGCGCGCAGACGGGCAGTGTCCTCGAGCGGGAGGAGAGGTGGGCCCGCGTCGCCTGGTCGTTTCTGGCCGAACCCAGGAGCGGCCCCCTCACGCGGGTCCTCGCCGGGTCCGGCGCCGTCGAGTCGCTGGCCCGGCTGCGGGCCGGCCGGCTGGGCCGTAGAGAGGGATGGGACGCCCGCCTGCCGGACCTGCGGGTCGAGGACCTGGTCCATGCCACGCAGCGCCAGGGCCTTCACGTCCTCGTGCCGGGGGACGACGGGTGGCCCGAGGGTCTGGAC
This sequence comes from uncultured Actinomycetota bacterium, assembly GCA_963763015.1. Classification (GTDB taxonomy): domain Bacteria; phylum Actinomycetota; class Actinomycetes; order Actinomycetales; family Dermatophilaceae; genus Fodinibacter. The sequence goes on from CAVXML010000006.1 coordinate 298,992, forward strand.
CGCCTCGAACACCCGCCCTACTGCCTCTTCGTGCGCGGCGAACGAGACCTCGCAGCTCTCGTCGACCGCAGCGTGGCCGTCGTCGGTTCACGGGCCGCCACCGAGTACGGGCTGCGCGTCGCCGCGGACCTCGCGGACGGGCTCGTCGGGCGCGGCTGGACCGTCGTGAGCGGCGCGGCCTACGGGATCGACGCCGCGTCCCACAGGGCGGCCCTGGCGGCGGAGGGCACGACGGTCGCCGTGCTCGCGTGCGGGGCCGATCGCGCGTATCCCTCGTCCCATCGCGGCCTCCTCGACGACATCGCCCGCACCGGGGCGGTGGTCAGCGAGGTCCCGCCGGGTTGGGCCCCCTTCCGGTCCCGCTTCCTGGCACGCAACCGTCTCATCGCCGCCCTGACGCGGGCCACCGTCGTCGTCGAGGCGAGCCTGCGGTCCGGTTCGCTGACCACGGCGAGGGAGGCCCGCACCCTCCACCTGCCGGTGGGGGCGGTGCCCGGGCCCGTGACCAGCATGGGGTCGGCGGGGTGCCACGCCCTCGTCCGCGACACCGGTGCGGTGCTGGTGACCGATGCGGCGGAGGTCGGGGAGCTGGCCGGCCGGATCGGTGACGACCTGGCGCCCGGTCGGCCACCGACACCGAGGTCCCCGGCCGACGACCTCGACCCCGTGTCCTATGCCGTCTGGTCGGCGGTTCCCGTCCGTGGCGGTGCGACGAGTGAGCGGCTGGCCGTGGCGGCGGGAGTGCCCGTGGTGAGACTGCTCGGGGTCCTCGGCGCACTGGAGGGGGCGGGGCTGGTCGTGCGGGAGGCTGGACGGTGGCGCAAGCCGGCGGGGCGGGCGGCACCGCAGACGGACACGGGACGACCCGCGGCGGTCGTTGCACCGGCGGGTGAGGGCTGACACCGTGGGCGCGTGACCGGTCGCCGCCCCGACGCGCTCGATGCGTTCGAGCGCCACCTGCTCCTCGAGCGCGGGCGTTCGGTGCACACCGTGCGGGCGTACACGCGGGACGTCGCGGTGTTCCTCGACGACCTCGGTGCCCACGACGACGACGCGCTGCGCGCGGTGACGCTCCAGGATCTTCGCGCCTGGCTCGGGACGGTGTCTCGGCGTGGCGCGGCGCGATCCACCGTCGCGCGCACCTCCGCCTCACTGAGGACGTTCTTCGGGTGGTTGGGGCGCACCGGCCGGGTCCCGGTCGACCCCTCGCTCCGCCTCAGCGCGCCGAGCCGGCACCGGACGTTGCCCCCCGTTCTGGCGCAACGCTCGGCGGCTGCGCTGCTCGACGTCGCGGCCGTCGCGGCGGATGACGACGACCCCCTCCACCTGCGCAACCGGGCCGCCCTGGAGCTCCTGTACGCGACCGGCATCCGTGTCGGTGAGCTCGTGGGGCTCGACGTCGACGACGTGGACCTCGGCGTGGACGTGCTGAGGGTCCTCGGCAAGGGGGACAAGGAACGCCGGGTCCCGTTCGGTGTCCCGGCTCGCAGGGCGCTGACGACCTGGCTCGAGGGGGGCCGTCCCCGCTTGGCCACCGCGGAGAGTGGTCCCGCCCTCCTTCTCGGTCGTCGCGGGAAGCGGGCAGACCAGCGCCAGATCCGCGCGGTGGTGCACGACCTGCTGCGGCACGTGCCCGACGCGCCCGACCTCGGCCCTCACGGCCTGAGGCACAGCGCCGCCACCCATCTCCTCGAGGGGGGTGCCGACCTGCGCATGGTCCAGGAGCTCCTCGGGCACGCCTCCCTGGCGACGACGCAGATCTACACCCACGTGTCGGTCGATCGCCTCAAGACGTCCTACGCGCAGGCGCACCCTCGAGCCTGATGGCTGGGAGGTGGGCTACCCGGAGCGAATGCCCGGGCGAGGGCCATTCGGTGACGAGCGCGTCGAGGCGTGCGGCCGCTGCTGCTCCGCCGTCCGCCTCACACCCTCGTCACCCGCCCGGACCAACCGGAAGGAGGGCGAGCCGCCCCGCCACCAGCAGGGGCAGCGGGTCGAGGTAGGCGTCCCCTCGACGCGCCCCCAGATGCAGGCAGCCCTGGCCTCGGCAGTGGCCGCTGCCCGCATCGAGGGTTCCGAGGACGTCCCCTGTCTCGATCCGAGCGCCGCGCACCACCGTGAGCGTCAGCGGTTCGTAGGTGCTGCGCAGTCCGTCCACGTGGGTGACCGTCACGGTGCTTCGGCCTCCCACCAGTCCGGCGTGGGTGACCACTCCGGCCTCCACGGCGCGGACCGTGGCGTCCAGCGGCGCGCCGAGGTCGAGCCCGCGGTGTCCCGCCCCATAGGTGGTGAGGGGTGCCCGGTAGGGGCGGACCACCGGTGGGCGAGGCTCGAGGGGCCAGAGCCACCGTGCACTCAAGGGTGCCCCGGCCCCGCCGCTGCCAGCTGGATGCGTCGCGGTGGAGCGTGGCGCCACAGCACCCGTGTTCACGCCGTCGTCATGCCTGCTGCCCGCCACCGCCTGCGACCTGGAGTCAGCAGCCGCGACCGGGCGCGGTGGCGCTCGCACCAGGCGTTCCTGGGCCGTCGTCGATCCCGAACCGGTGGCGACGGCGACGGTGGCGGAGAGAGCAACCACGGCCGCGGCGACGAGGGAGCGGCCCGACGTGGGCAGGCGAAGGATTGCGGGCACGCTGGTCATGGGTCGAGCGTCGCGCGCCGGGGCACGAGGTGCGGTCGAGCCGGGACTCCTGGGGACGGCCGGCGGCCGCGCGGTCTCCTGTGGACGCCAGCCCGGGCGGCCCAACGTTGAACCAGGGCCCGAGCGGCCCACCGAAGAACCAGCAGGTCGGCTCCCACGGTCCACCGCTGTGCCGAGTCCCGAGGTGCAGATGCTGACCAACGGCATGGCCGTTCACCGACTGGTGACCGCCGCCACCCCGTGTTGCGGCGACCGGGATGCCGCCTCAGCCGTGCAGCGTGGCCAGCCGGCGACAGGCCTCGTCGAGGACGGCGTCCTCCTTGCAGAACGCGAACCGCACGAGCGTGCGCGCCGCGTCGACGTCGTCGTGGAACACCGAGACGGGGACCGCGGCCACCCCGGCTCGGCCGGGCAGCTCGTGGCAGAACCGGACGGCGTCGACGGCGCCCAGCGATGCGGCATCCGCGATGACGAAGTAGGTGCCCTGCGGAACCGACACCTCCATTCCGGCCGTCCGCAGGCCGGAGACGAGCCGGTCGCGCTTCGCCCGGAGCGAGCCGGCCAGGTCCACGTACACGGCATCCGGCAGTGCAAGGCCCACCGCGACGGCCGGTTGGAAGGGGCCCGACCCGACATAGGTGAGGAACTGCTTCACCGCCCGGACCGCCGCGACGGCCTCGGCCGGGCCGGACACCCAGCCCACCTTCCACCCCGTCGTCGAGAAGGTCTTGCCGGCGGAGGAGATCGTCAGCGTCCGGTCCCACATCCCGGGAAGCGAGGCGACGGGCACGTGCTGGGCACCGTCGAAGGTCAGGTGCTCGTAGACCTCGTCGGTCACCACCCAGGCGTCGTGCTCGCGAGCGAGCGCGCACACGAGCTCGAGCTCAGCGGGGGTGAAGACCTTGCCGGTGGGGTTGTGCGGCGTGTTGAGCAGCACGACCCTGGTGCGCTCGGAGAACGCGGCCCGCAGCGACGCCTCGTCGACGGCGAAGTCGGGGAAGCGCAGCACCGAGGTCCGCCGCACCCCGCCGGCCAGGGCGATCGTCGCGGCGTAGGAGTCGTAGTACGGCTCGAAGGTCAGCACCTCGTCACCCGGCTGCACGAGCGCCAGGACGGTCGCCGCGATCGCCTCGGTGGCGCCCACCGTCACCAGCACCTGCGTGAGCGGGTCGACCTGCAGCCCGTAGAAGCGCTCCTGGTGCTGCGCCACCGCGTGCAGCAGCTCGGGCACGCCTGCGCCCGGCGGGTACTGGTTGCGCCCTCCGCGGATCGCCGCGACGGCCGCCTCGAGAACCTCGGGCGGTCCGTCGGTGTCCGGGAAACCCTGCCCGAGGTTGATCGCTGCGTGTTCGGTCGCCAGCGCCGACATCGTCGCGAAGATCGTCGTCCCGAAGGACTCGAGCGCCGGGTGGCCGGGGGAGCGGGTCATGGCCGCAGGGTATGCCGGGCCGGTGCCCAGCGGGTCGGATGCCGTGCCGTCAGCCTCGCCGCCCACTCGGCGAGCCCGGCGAGGGGGCGGGCGGCGGCAAGCGCAGGAGACACCGGGAGGGGCCGAGCACTCGGTGCCCGGCCCCTCCCTTCTGCGGTGTCGCGCCTCAGCCCACCGTGAGGGTGAACGAGCTCGTCGTCCCGGTGCTGGGCACCGAGATGTCGAACCGCTGCACGCCACTGAGCCCAGCCGGCACCGTGAACGTCACGGTGGCCTTGCCGATCTCGTCCACCGTCGGCGTGAAGGCCCGGTCGACGGTCGCCGTGGCGAGCGTCTGCCCTCCATGGGAGACGACGACCGTGCCGGCGGCGGGCTCGGTGCGGCTGAAGTCGAGCGACGACAGGTTCACCGTCACCGACTCGCCCGGTGCATACGTGCCGTCACCCTGGACGTCCACGCCCACCGCCCGCTGCTTCACGTCCGGCGTGATCGTGCCGAACTCGGCGAAGTAGTCGACCATCGACTCGAGGTCGATCTTGCCGCTGTCCGCCTTGTTCTTGCCCGATGCCAGTGTGAGGAAGTTGTCTCCACCGGCGGCGAGGAACGAGTTGGCGCCGACCGAGTAGGTCGTCGTGGGGAGGACAGGCTGCCCGCCCAACAGGATCTCGGTGATGCGCGATCCCACCGGCGCAGTGGGGTCGTACGTGTAGGTGAGCTCCTTGTTCACTCCGAGCTTGAGGAACGGCCGGGACGCGCCTGACGGCTGCCACTGCTCCTCGAGCACCTGCTTGACCTGCGCTCCGGTGAGTTCGAGCGTGACCAGGGTGTTCGCGAACGGCTGGACGTCGGCCGCCTCGCGGTAGGTGACCTCACCGCCGGCCAGGTCGGCGCGGAGGCCGCCCGGGTTCATGAACGCGATGTCCACGTCGCGGGTGCCGTCCTGCTCGAGCGACCACAGCTGCACGTCGGCCACCAGGTTGCCGAGCGTCGACTCCCCGCCACGGTTCTCGGGGAACGACGTCGCACCGACCGGGTTGGATGCCACGGCTCGACCGAAGTCGCCCGTCGCCTCACCGAGCACGACGCTGCCGAGCTCGTTGGCCACCGCCACCGCGTCGGCGACGATCGGCGCGACAGTCGGGTCGTCCGGGTAGATGGCGGCAGCGCCGTTCATGAGCGGGAGGATCTCGTTCTTCATGGTGAACTTCTTCGTCACCCGGTCGACCGTGATGTCCATCCGGGAGAACCGCTCGCCGTACTGACCGCTCGAGATCACCGGCCGGCCGTCGATCACGTGGTTGTAGGCGAGGTGGGTGTGACCGGAGACGATGGCATCGACGTTGTCGTTGGCGCCGTTGACGATCTTGCCGAACCGGGTGGACTCGTCAGTGGCTGTCTCGGGCTTCGTGTCGACAGCACCTTCGTGGACGAGCAGCACGACGATGTCGGCCTCGCCGTTCGCCTTCTTGCCGTCCGAGAGCTGGTTCGCCACCCGGTTCGCGGCCTCGACCGGCGGCCCCACCTCGATGTCCTTGATGCCGTCCGGGCTCACCAGCGAGGGGAGCTCGTCGGTGACCGCACCGACGAAGCCGATGGTGACCCCGTCGAAGGTCTCGGTGTAGTACTCGGGCAGGGCCGGGATGGTGGTGCCCTTCTCGTAGACGTTCGCGCCGAGGTAGTCCCACAGCGCCAACGGCATGACCCGGTCGGTGAGGTCCGTGAAGCCCTGGTCGAACTCGTGGTTGCCCACCGCGCTGACGTCCAGCCCTGCCGCGTTGAGCGCCTCGATGGTCGGCACGTCCTGCTGGATGAAGGACGTGAACGTCGACGCCCCGATCATGTCCCCGGCAGCCGCGAACACGGTGTTCGGGTTGGCTGCGCGGATCTGCTTGACCGCGCTGGACAGGGCGGCGATGCCTCCGGATGGTGCCGACTGCTCGATGCGCCCGTGGAAGTCGTTGACGGTGACGAGGTCGATGTCCACGGTCGCCGGCACCTGCTCCGCACTGACGCCGACGAGGATCGGGTCGTGGTCGCTCGAGCGGAACGGCGTGCCTGGCTCGGCCGCGGGACCCCAGTACTCGCGACCACTCCACTCGGGCGAGTTGATCGACCAGACCGCTGCCTTGGTCACCCGGTCGTTCGCCGCCGGGGACGCGATCACGTGGTCCAGGGAGCCCAGCTCGCCGTCGAACGTGTACGTGTACTGGCTGCTGCCCCGGCTGGGCAGCAGGTCGCTCCATCCTGCGTCGGTGAAGACCTTGATCGGGTCCTCCTTGGCGTAGGAGTTGAAGTCACCGACCAGGTAGACGGCGTTCTTCCGGCCGTCGGAGATGCTGTTCGCGAACGCGAGCAGCGACTGGGCCTGCTCCACGCGCTCCCCGTTGTACGGGTCCTGGTTGGGCTCCGGCGTCGTGTCGGCGGGGTTGTTGCCCTTGGACTTGAAGTGGTTGCCGACCACGGTGACGAACTGCTTGCCGAACTTGAACGTCTGGGCGATCGGCTCGCGGGCGATGTCCCACACGCTCTCGTCGATCACGGTCAGCGCCTCACCCGAGGGCTTGACGACGGCCGGCTTGTAGATGATTGCGTTCATGATGACGTCGGTGATGGCCGGGTCGTGCAGAGCGGCAGGCGTGCGCACGTAGTCCCAGACCGTCGACCCGGCGGCCTTGTTGAGGGCCTTCACGAGCGTGGCGAGCGCCTCGTCGGGCGCCTCGCCGAGCTTGACCGAGTTCTCGATCTCCTGGAGGGCCACGACGTCCGCGTCCAGGCCGTTGATCGCCGTGACGATCTTCGACTCCTGGATGGCGAACTCCTCCGCCGTCTCCGCGCCGCGGGCGTCGGGGTTGTCCTCCGACAGAGTGGTGAAGTAGTTGAGCACGTTGAACGCTGCGACGGTGAGGTCGCCGCCCACCGCCGGTGCCGAGGCAGGTCGCGGGTTGCCGACGACCACCTTGTCGGCGTTGACGGTCGTGAACGTGGGCTTGAGGTCCGCCGTGCTTGCGTCGTTGACCGGTGTCGGGGGCTGGAGCCGCCAGTTGTTGAAGTCGTAGCTCAGCAGCGAGCCGCCGGCCGGGAAGTTCACGACGTCGCCGTTGCGGACCACCACGTCCTTGGTGAAGTACGGCTGGTCGCCGGGGTGCGACGCGTTGTCGACTCGGATGCTGTAGCCGTCGTCGAGGAGGAGCCGGGCGTTGTTGTTCGCGGCGGTGACGTCGGTCGCAGCCTTCGTACCCGGTGCGGCGGTCTCGAACGCCTCGACCGGCATCGTGCTGCCGGCGCTCGTCCAGAGCTCACCGAAGGTCTGCAGGTTGTGGCTGGAGACGACCTTGTACGTCCCCGAGGGACGCACGAGCATGCCCTCGAACGCTTCCCGCGAGGCCCCGAGCACGGTGGCGGGCAGCGGGGTCACCGTGGGGACGCCGGCGGCGGCCTGCACGAGCTCGACCGAACCGACGGCCGTTGCGCTGATCTGCGTCGCACCGCTGAACTCGCCGGCTCTGCCGGTCACCGTGACCCTGTCCCCGATGGCAACGCCTGCTGCGGGGTTGTTTGATAGGAACACGAAGACACCGTCGGACGCGCCTGGTGTGGCATCCGTCGACCCGCCCGAACCGGCGGTCTGGACGTAGAGACCTCGGTAGCCACCGGTCCGGTGGTCACCGGTGACGATGCCCTCGACCGTGACAGTCACGCCGCTCAGCGGCGTCGCCGCGCCGGTGCCCTGGACCTGGGCGATCGTGTGGGTGACCTCGGCCGCCTGCGCCGGAGCGCTGCCGAGAAGTGAGATGCCGACGGCGGATGCCGTGGCCAGGGCTGTCGCTGCGGCGAACCGCCCGCGCGCCCGGCGTCGGACCGTCGCGGTTGCGGGTCCGACACCGTGGGGACGAAGGTGCATTCGGTGGTCTCCTCGAAAGTGGTGGCGCCGGGGACTGCGGTGACAGGGCCGGCGGGGGAGGACTCGTCACGGACGTCGGACGAGACGGGATGAGCGTAGGTCGCGAGATGCGCGAGAGCGACCCGGGGAGCAACTGTTCACTCAGCAGCCTCTGGGCCGACGCCGACAGGGGTCACCCGAGCCTCCGATTAGGGACCCGGCGCAGCCGTTCCCTAGACTGGACCCACGACCGGTCTCGGCCGGTCGAATTCGCGTGTCCTTCTCCTGCTCCCTCCGGGGACGCAGGGCACACCACGGCAGTGGCGGATCCGCTCCTTCGCGAGCACGGCATCCGTCCGGGGTGTGGCCGGGCACCAGGCAGGTGGACGACGACCCTCCAGCAGGAGGAATGCGCCGCCGACGGAACTGACAACCACAGAGCAAGGAGAACGGCCATGGCCGTCGTCACGATGCGCCAGCTCCTCGAGAGCGGCGTCCACTTCGGGCACCAGACCCGACGGTGGAACCCGAAGATGAAGCGCTTCATCATGACCGAGCGCAACGGGATCTACATCATCGACCTGCAGCAGTCGGTGACCTACATCAACAACGCGTACGAGTTCGTCAAGGAGACCGTCGCCCACGGCGGCACGATCCTGTTCGTCGGCACCAAGCGCCAGGCGCAGGAGCCGATCGCCGAGCAGGCGACCCGGGTCGGGATGCCGTACGTCAACCACCGCTGGCTCGGTGGCATGCTCACCAACTTCCAGACGATCTCCAAGCGGCTCACCCGCCTCAAGGAGCTCGAGGAGCTCGACTTCGACGACGTGGCCGGCTCGGGCTACACGAAGAAGGAGCTGCTCATCTTCAAGCGGGAGAAGGACAAGCTCGAGCGCACCCTGGGCGGCATCCGCACCATGGGCCGCGTCCCTTCGGCCGTCTGGATCGTCGACACCAAGAAGGAGCACCTCGCGGTCGACGAGGCCCGCAAGCTCGGCCTGCCCGTCATCGCGATCCTCGACACGAACTGCGACCCCGACGAGGTCGACTACAAGATCCCCGGCAACGACGACGCGATCCGCTCCGTCACGCTGCTGACCCGGGTCATCGCGGATGCCGTCGCCGACGGCCTGATGGCCCGCTCCGGCGGGGCGTCGGCCGAGGGCGAGGAGGCCGTCGCGGGTGACGAGCCGCTGCCCGAGTGGGAGCGCGAGCTGCTCGCCGGCGCCGCCGCCGAGACGGCGGAGCAGGTGGCTCCCGAGGCCGGCGACACCGCCGCGGCTCCGGCGCCTGAGGCCGCCGAGGCTGCACCGGTCGCGGTCGTGGAGACCCCGGCTCCCGAGGTCGCCGAGGCCATTGCCGAGGACACCCCTGCCGCCCCAGCTGCCGAGGCTCCGGTCGAGGAGGCCACCCAGGCTCCCGCTGCCGAGGCTCTCGCCGCGCAGGCCCCGGTCGAGGAGACCCTCGAGGCTCCCGTCGCGGAGGTCCTCGACGCCCCGGTCGCCGAGGCCCTCGAGGCCGAGGTCGCCGAGGCGGCCCCGGAGTCGGAGCCGGCCCCGGTGGCCGAGAAGGCCTGACCGTCCTCGCGTTCCTGTCCACCCGCACACCAGAAAGAGCGACCACACACCATGGCGAACTACACCGCCGCTGACATCAAGGCGCTGCGCGAGAAGACCGCGGCCGGGATGATGGACGTCAAGAAGGCACTCGACGAGGCCGACGGCGACATGGCGCAGGCCGAGGAGCTGCTGCGCGTCAAGGGCCTGAAGGGCGTGACCAAGCGGGAGGGCCGCACGGCATCCAACGGCCTGGTCACCGCGCAGGCCGGCGCCGGCGAGGGCACCCTGGTCGAGGTGCTCTGCGAGACCGACTTCGTCGCGAAGGGCGAGCGCTTCGGCGCCCTGGCGCAGCAGGTGCTGACCCAGGCGGTCGCCACCAGGGCCGGCGACGCCGACGCGCTGCTCACCTCGACGCTTCCGGAGGGCAAGTCCGTCAAGGAGCTGCTCGACGAGGCCAACGCCACCATCGGCGAGAAGATCGAGGTCAAGCGCGTGGCCCGCCTCGAGGGCGAGCACGTCGTGTCCTACCTGCACAAGACCAGCCCCGACCTGCCCGCGCAGATCGGGGTGCTCGTGGCGACCGCCGGTGGCGACGAGCAGACGGCCCGTGACGTCGCGATGCACATCGCCGCGTTCAGCCCGAGCGTGCTCACCCGCGACGACGTCGACACCGAGACCGTGGAGAACGAGCGTCGCCTCGCCGAGGCCACGGCCAAGGAGGAGGGCAAGCCCGAGGCCGCCCTGCCCAGGATCGTCGAGGGCCGGGTCAACGGCTACTTCAAGGAGAACGTCCTGCTCGAGCAGCCGTTCGCGAAGGAGCCCAAGAAGACCGTCGACAAGGTGCTCCAGGAGGCCGGGGCCCGCGCCACCGGGTTCGCCCGCTACCGCGTCGGCGGCTGATCTCCCGACCCGTCGGTGCACCGACCGGATGCCGTCCGCTCACCTCCACGTGAGCGGGCGGCATCGCGCTGTCCGCGGCCGCGACCGAGGGGTCCGGGGGGCATACTGGCGCATGGAGGTGGTTTCCGTGTCCATCGAGGAGCACGACGAGCAGGGCGCCGGTACGCGCTCCGACCTCGAGGAGCGGGTGCACCTCGACCTGCCCCGGATCCGCCCCGAGGACATGGTCACCACCCAGGAGGTCGTGCCGGCCCGCGACCCGGAGGCCGGTCGCAACACGGACATGGAGTTCATGACCCGCAACGCCGGCTGGTGACGGTGCCTCCCAGGCCGTGACCGGCAGGCGGGTCAGGACTCTTGTTCGGACTGCGGGGCCCCCTGTGCAAGGATTCGGTGACCGCCGAGAACACCGCCGAGGAGGCCCCGTGACCACCCATGCCCTCACCGAGGAAGCACCGACGTCCGAGGTGCGGCGCTCGAGCCGTCGGGTGCTCCTCAAGCTCTCGGGCGAGGTCTTCGGCGGGGGCCGGGTGGGGGTCGACCCGGACGTCGTCCGGGCGATCGCGCAGCAGATCGCGGTCGCCGTGCGCGAGGGCGTCCAGGTGGCCGTCGTCGTGGGCGGAGGCAACTTCTTCCGGGGAGCCGAGCTGGAGCAGAAGGGGATGGAGCGGTCCCGGGCGGACTACATGGGCATGCTCGGCACCGTGATGAACTGCCTCGCCCTCCAGGACTTCCTCGAGAAGGAGGGCATCGACACGCGGGTGCAGACCGCGATCGCGATGGGCCAGGTCGCCGAGCCGTACATCCCGCGCCGCGCCATCCGCCACCTCGAGAAGGGGCGAGTCGTGATCTTCGGCGCCGGTGCCGGGATGCCGTACTTCTCCACCGACACGGTGAGCGCGCAGCGGGCGCTGGAGTGCAAGTGCGACGCCGTGCTGATGTCCAAGAACGGGGTCGACGGGGTGTACGACGCCGACCCCCGGACCACGCCGCACGCCCGCAAGCTCGACCGGGTGACATTCTCGGAGGCGCTGCGCACCAACCTGCGGGTCGTCGACGCCGCGGCGTTCAGCCTGTGCATGGAGAACCGCCTGCCCATGGTGGTGTTCGGGATGGAGGGGGACGGCAACATCACCCGCGCGCTGCGGGGTGACCCGATCGGCACCCTGGTCTCCGCGGGGTGAGCACCGCTGGACCCGTCTTTGACACACTGGACCAGACACGCCACGTGAGCGTGCGGCAGACCGAAGGAGATCCGCCCCCATGATCGACGAGACCTTGTTCGAGGCCGAGGAGAAGATGGAGAAGGCCGTCGAGGTCGCGAAGGAGGACTTCGCGGGCATCCGCACCGGCCGGGCGCACCCTGGCATGTTCCAGAAGCTGCTCGTGGACTACTACGGCGCCCCGACCCCCCTTCAGCAGCTCGCCTCGTTCCAGAACCCCGAGGCCCGCACGATCATCATCAGCCCCTTCGACAAGAGCTCGATGCACGCCATCGAGAAGGCCATCCAGCAGGCGGACCTCGGCATCAACCCGAGCAACGACGGGAACATCATCCGCTGCGTCATGCCGCAGCTCACCGAGGAGCGCCGTCGTGAGTACGTCAAGATGGCGCACCACCAGGCGGAGGAGGCCAAGGTCTCGGTCCGCAACATCCGCCGCCACGCCAAGACGACACTCGAGAAGCTCGTCAAGGACGGCGAGGTCGGCGAGGACGAGGGAACCCGCGCCGAGAAGGAGCTGGAGGCCGTCACCAAGCGGCACGTCGACCAGATCGACGACCTGCTCAAGCACAAGGAAGCCGAGCTCCTCGAGGTCTGACCTCGCCGCCGACCATGACCGACGCCCAGTCCGAGACCACGCCGAAGGCCGCCCCGACCGCTGGTGATGCCACCGGGCTCCCGGCCCCGCGGGCCGACGCGGCCGACCACCCGACCTCTGTGACCCGGAGGGGCACCGCAGCCCCCAAGGCGGGCCGGGACCTGCGTGCCGCCGTGGGCGTCGGGCTGCTCCTGGCCGGGCTGGTCATCGGGACCCTCGTCTACGACGCCCGGGCGTTCCTCGTCGTCGTCGTGGTCGCGGTCGCCTACGGCGCCTGGGAGCTGCGCCGGGCCATCGCCACGAAGGGGATCGTCATCCCCCTCGTTCCCCTCATGCTCGGGACCGCCGGGATGTTGGTCTCCGCATACCTCCGGGGAGCGGAGGCCCTGGTCGTCACCTTCGGCCTGACCATGGTCGGCCTGCTCGTCTGGCGGGTCGCGGACGGCCTCGCAGGTGCAGCCCGGGATCTCAGCGCCTCGGCGCTCGTCGCCTTCTACCCGGTCTTCCTCGGCGGGTTCGCCTCGCTCATGCTGGCAGCGCCCGACGGGCGGCAGCGCATCGTCGTCTTCATCCTCGTGACCGTGTTCTCCGACATCGGCGGCTATGCGGTCGGCGTGCGCTTCGGCCGGCGCCCCATGGCACCGTCGCTCAGTCCCAAGAAGTCCTGGGAGGGCTTCACCGGGTCGGTCGTGGCGTGTGCGCTGACCGGAGCGATCTCCATGCCGCTGCTCCTGGGCGGGCTCTGGTGGGAGGGAGCCGTGCTCGGAGCCGTCGCTGCCGGCGCCGCCACCCTCGGCGACCTCATCGAGTCCAGCATCAAGCGGGACCTCGGCATCAAGGACATGGGTTCCCTGCTCCCAGGGCACGGGGGCCTCATGGACCGGCTGGACTCCCTGGTCGTCGTCGCCCCGATCGCGTGGGGCCTCCTCCTGTGGTTCGTGCCGGTGACCTGAGCTCCGTCACGTGCCCGGGCGCCCGCCCGTCGGCCGCGGTCCCTCACGCACCTGAGAGAATCGACCCACCATGTCGCAGACCCCCGCGTCCCGCCCTGTTCCGGGCCAGCTGACCTTCGCCGCCCCGCGGCGCGGCAAGCCGCCGCGTCACCTGGCCGACCTGACGCCGGCCGAGCGCCGCGAGGCCGTCGCCGCCCTCGGCCACCCTGCCTACCGGGCGGGACAGCTGTCGACCCACTACTTCGAGCGGCTCGTCGACCGCCCGGAGGACATGACCGACCTCCCGAAGGCGGTGCGCGACGACCTGGTGGCCGACCTCCTCCCCAGGCTCCTGACGCCGGTTCGCAGCCTCACCGCCGACGCGGGGGCCACCGTCAAGCAGGTCTGGCGGCTCTTCGACGGTGCCCTCGTGGAGTCGGTGCTCATGCGCTACCCGAACCGGGTCACCGTCTGCATCTCCAGCCAGGCCGGGTGCGGGATGAACTGCCCGTTCTGCGCCACGGGTCAGGAGGGGCTGACCCGCAACATGTCCACGGCCGAGATCGTCGAGCAGGTCGTGGGAGCGGCGCGCCTCCTGCGCCGGGGTGGCCTGGCCGCCTCCTGGGACGTGGGCGCCGGGGCGGCGCTCGGTGACGAGGCGGACGGCTCCGGCGCGGAGGGCGGCGGCCCAGCGAGGGTCAGCAACGTCGTGTTCATGGGGATGGGTGAGGCCCTCGCCAACTACCGGGCGTCGATCGGTGCCATCCGGCGGCTCGTCGAGCCGTCGCCGTCGGGCCTGGGCCTGTCCGCGCGCGGTATCACGATGTCCACGGTCGGGCTCGTGCCCGGCATCGACCGGCTCGCCGACGAGGGGATCCCGGTCACGCTCGCCCTGTCGTTGCACGCTCCGGACGACCGACTGCGCGACGAGCTGGTGCCCATCAACACGCGCTGGAAGGTCGACGAGGCCATCGACGCCGCACACCGCTACTTCACGGTCACCGGTCGGCGGGTCAGCATCGAGTACGCCCTCATCCGCGACGTCAACGACCAGGCCTGGCGGGCGGACCTGCTGGGCGAGAAGCTGGCCGCCCGGGGCCGCGGCTGGGTGCACGTCAACCCCATCCCGCTGAACCCCACTCCCGGGTCCCGGTGGACGGCGTCACGGCGCGGTGTGGAGCAGCAGTTCGTCGAGCGCCTGCGTGCGCACGGCATCCCCACGACCGTGCGCGACACGAGGGGCTCGGAGATCGACGGCGCCTGCGGCCAGCTCGCGGCGGCGACCGCCTGAGCCGTCTACGCTGAGCGGGTGCGACGCAGCGCCACGGTCGTGACGGCCCTCCTGGCCCTGGCCCTCACCGGGTGCGGGTCGGACGCCGACCTGCCGGCCGGGCTGCGGTCGGCCGACACCCACACGTCGCCGCACGCGTCCTCTCCTTCGGTGTCCGCGACGACGCCCGCGGAGGACGTGCCACTCCGGGCCGGGGAACGGTTCCAGAGCCTGCGGCTCCCAGCCCCCTACGCGCCGAAGGCGCCGGAGGGCACGGGCACCGACGACTACCGGTGCTTCCTCGTCGACCCGCAGCTCGGGACGGACCAGCTCGTGAGCGGGGTGCAGATCGCCCCCGACAACGCGGAGATGGTGCACCACGTGATCGTCTCGAAGGTCGAGCCCGAGGACGTCCGGGAGGCCCAGGCGCTCGACTCCCGGGACCCGGGGGACGGATGGACCTGCTTCGGCGGGGCCGGGCTGGCCGGTACCCGCGGCGGCAACCTCGACAAGGCCGACTGGGTGGGTGCGTGGGCCCCGGGCGGTGGCGAACGCGTCATGGCCGACGACATCGGCATCCCCCTGGCGGCCGGCAGCCGGCTCGTCGTCCAGGTGCACTACAACCTGCTCGCGGGCTCCGGCACCGACCAGAGCACGGTGCGACTCCGGGTGAGCGAGGCCGCCGGCAGCGACAAGCAGGCGCTGCAGACCATGCTCCTCCCCGCGCCGGTCGAGCTGCCCTGTCGCGACAACCGCACCAAGGGCCTGTGCAGCCGCACCGTCGCCGTCGCCGACATCAAGCGCCGCTTCGCCGAGAACCCGGCCACCGCCGACCTGCTGCACCTCCTGTGCGGCCCGGTCGAGCCGGGGCCGGTTCAGAGCTGCACGCGCCCGGTCCGCGCGGACGCGACCATCCGCGCGGTGTCCGGCCACATGCACCTCCTGGGTCGAGCGATCACCGTGGACGTCAACAAGGGCACGCCGGACGCGCGCCGGGTGCTCGACGTGCCCGTCTGGGACTTCGACGACCAGGGCAGCATCCCGCTCGACGACCCGCTCGACGTCGGACCCGGTGACACGATCACGGTCACCTGCACCCACGACCAGGAGCTGCGCGACCTGCTGCCCGCCTTCGAGGGCACCGAGGACCGGTACGTCGCCTGGGGCGAGGGCACGACCGACGAGATGTGCCTGGGCATCGTGCTGATGACCCCCCGCTGAGCCGCGCGGAGTCGTCAGGGCGTCGTGGCCCCGGCGACGAGGGAGGCCGCCTCGTCGACCGTGTCGACCAGGTGCAGCCGGTGCTCCATGGCACGCCCCGCCGCCAGGGCCGTGAGCGTCGGCCAGACAGGGACCGTGTGCGTCCAGTGCCGCCTCCCGACGAGCACCACGACGGGCAGCGTCGCGTCCTCGGCCGCATAGTAGAGGCGAGTCGCGGCCTGGAAGATCTCCTGCACCGTCCCGGCAGCACCCTCGAGCACGACGAGCCCGGCCGTGCAGCGGGCGAGGAGCCCGTCCTCGCGGATCGCGTTGGAGAAGTACTTCCCGATCCCGTTGCAGAAGACGTTCGGTGGCTCGTGCCCGTAGAACCACGTCGGGATGCCGACGCTGCGCACCCGCGCGTCGGGCACCGGGACCGCCACGAGGTCGTCGTGGACCTCGAGGGCAACCTCGGCCCAGGGGGCGATGTCGGGCACGAAGCTCGGGATGCCGCGCAGCCGCTCGATCGCCCCGTCCAGCGTTCGGAGGTCGGGGGCCATCGCCCCGAGGTTGGCCGCCTCCATCGCGCCCGGCCCACCGCCGGTCACCACCACGAGCCCCGTGGCGGCCAGCCCGTGACCCAGCCGAGCAGCATGCGCGTACGCCGTCGTGTCGCGGGCCAGGGCGTGCCCGCCCATGACCCCGACGACGGGCGCGTCCCCGATGAACTCGTCGAGCGCGTCGGTGACGGAGTCGTCGTGGATCGCCCTGAGGAGAGTGACGAAGGCGTCGTGCTCGAGGGAACCGTCGCGGGACCAGTGGTAGGCCAGGGCGTCGGGTGTGCCCTCGTAGCCCTTCTCCCGGAGCCCCTCGTAGAGCTCGTGGGGCTGGTAGAGGCTGGACCGGTAGGGGTTGACCGGCGCGTGAGGGTCGGTGGGGAAGACCAGCGCCCCGTGCGAGCGGAGGTGGGCATCGAGGGCGTCGGTCAGCTGCCCGCCGAGGATGACCATGCCCTCGACGTCCGTGCGCCCGAGCAGCTCCTCCTCGTGCCCCGTGAGGTCGAGGTCCTGGAGGCGCAGGCCGCACAGCGGCACGCGGGCCCGCAGGGTGTCCGTCAGGTGCGGCAGACTCTCGATCTCGTCCACCCGCCGAACCTACCCGCGCCGAGCGCGGGAAATCGGGTGCCGGGAACGCTCGCCCCGGCAGCCACCGATCCCCGACTCGGGATACCGCGGAGTCAGTGGGCCGTGAGGCGGGCGAGCACGGTGCCAAGGCGGGCGGGCGTGCCGGAGGCGAGCTCCTCGCGGTCGGCCAGCCTCGCGACCCGCAGCCCCGCGTTGATGCCGAGCCACCGCAGCGGCTCGGGCTCCCAGCGTGGGGACCGGTGCCCGACCCAGGGGAGCTCGGTGAGGGAGGTGCCCCGACCGAGCACGAGGTCGGTGAGCGTGCGCCCCGCCAGGTTGCTCGCGGCCACCCCGTCACCGACGTAGCCGCCGGCGCGGCCGGTGCGGCTCACCGGGTCCCAGGTCACCGACGGGTGCCAGTCGCGCGCGACACCCAGGGCGCCACCCCACGCGTGGGTGAACCGCACATCACCGAGCTGGGGGAGCAGGTCGCGCAGGGTCGCACGCAGCGACTCGAACACCCGCTCGTCGTGGTCGAACTCCGGCCGGATGGACGAGCCCCAGTGGTAGGGCGCCCCCCGACCCCCGAAGGCGATCCGGCCGTCGTCCGTGCGCTGCCCGTAGATGGTCACGTGCCCGTGGTCGGCGAACACCTCCCGTCCCGCCAGGCCGACGGCTTGCCACTGGTCGTCCGTCAACGGCTCGGTGGCGACCATGAGCGAGTACACCGGCGCAACGGTTCGTTGCTGCCCCGGTAGTGCACCGGTCCAACCCTCCGTCGCGAGGACGACCGCCCCCGCCGTCACCCGGCGCCCGTCCTCGAGGACGACGACGCCGTCGCCCGCCCTGCCGACCCGCGTGCCCTCGACCACGCGCGCGCCCATCCGGCGCACCGTGGTGGCCAGCCCGTCGACGAGACGCCGCGGGTGGATCCTCGCGCAGTGCGGCGTGTAGGTGGCCCCCCGGGTCCCTGCGACGTCCATTCGCTCTCGGCTCTGACCGGCATCCAGCCAGACGGTGTCCAGCCCCCAGGAGGACGCGCGGGCCGCGTCGGCGCGCGCCCGTACCTCCTGGGCGGCGCTCCTCGCGACCAGCAGCGCCCCGCCCTTGACGAATCCTGCCCCGAGCCCTTCCTGCGCGTCGACGCGGCCGACCTCGTCGACGGTGTCCCGCAGGGCCGCGAGCTGGGCGAGCGCGGCGGCGCGTCCCGACCGCCGGGCCAGGGTGTCCGGCGATACCGGCCAGAGGGCCGAGACCCAGCCGCCGTTGCGCCCACTGGCCCCGAAGCCCACGTGCTCGGCCTCCAGGACCAGCACGTCCAGCCCGGGCTCGGACCGCAGCAGGTAGTAGGCGGTCCACAGGCCGGTGTACCCCCCGCCGACGACGACGACATCGGCCCGCTGGGGGAGCGCGCCGGATGCCGCCGACCCGCCGACAGCGGACGGGACCGCCACGGCGTCCCACCAGAGCGGCCCGGTCGCCGTCCCGGGGGTCGCCCCCGCCACGCTCAGAGGTGGTTCTCGGCCTCGACGAGCACCGAGCGCAGCCGGCGCTCGATGTCGTCGAACTCGGTCGGTCCCATCGTGAGTGGTGGAGCCAGCTGGACGACGGGGTCGCCGCGGTCGTCGGCCCGGCAGTACAGCCCCGCGTCGAAGAGGGCCTTGGACAGGAAGCCCCGCAGCAGCCGCTCCGCCTCCGCGTCGTCGAAGGTCTCCCGGGTCTGCTTGTCCTTGACGAGCTCGATGCCGTAGAAGTAGCCGGCACCTCGCACGTCGCCCACGAGCGGGAGGTCGAGGAGCCGGTCGAGGGTGGCCTTGAAGACCGGTGCGTTCTGCTTCACCCGGTCGTTGAGGCCCTCCCGCTCGAAGATGTCGAGGTTGGCCATGGCCGCGGCGCAGGAGACGGGGTGGCCGCCCCACGTGTACCCGTGGGGGAAGTACGTGGTGCCGGAGCGGAACGGCTCGAAGAGCCGGTCGCTGGCGATCATCAGGCCCAGTGGTGCGTACCCGCTCGTGATGCCCTTGGCCGTGGTGATGATGTCCGGCTGGTAGCCGAAGTCCAGGCACGCGAACATGGAGCCGATCCGCCCGAAGGCGCAGATCGTCTCGTCGGAGACCAGGAGCACGTCGTACTCGTCGCAGATCTGCCGGACGCGCTCGAAGTAGCCGGCCGGGGGCGGGAAGCAGCCGCCCGAGTTCTGCACCGGCTCGAGGAAGACGGCGGCGACCGAGTCGGGCCCCTCGAACTCGATGGCCTCGGCGATCCGGTCCGCCGCCCACCGGCCGAACGCCTTCTCGTCGTCGCGCAGATGCTCGGGCGCTCGGTACAGGTTCGTGTTCGGCACCTTGTGCCCCCCCGGCACGAGCGGCTCGAAGTCCACCTTGGCCGCCGGGATGCCGGTGATCGACAGCGCTCCCTGTGGCGTCCCGTGGTAGGCCACCGCGCGGGAGATCACCTTGTGCTTGGTCGGCTTCCCGACGAGCTTGAAGTACTGCTTGGCCAGCTTCCACGCCGTCTCCACGGCCTCGCCGCCGCCCGTGGTGAAGAACACCCGGTTGAGGTCCCCGGGCGCATGGTGGGCCAGCCGCTCGGCGAGCTCGATCGCCCGGGGGTGCGCGTAGGACCACAACGGGAAGAACGCGAGCTCCGAGGCCTGCTTGGCCATCGCCTCGGCGATCTCCGTGCGGCCGTGACCGACGTTGGTGACGAAGAGCCCGGCCAGGCCGTCGATGTACTCGTTCCCCCTGTCGTCCCAGATTCGCCAGCCCTCGCCGCGGGTGATGATCGGCACCGAGTGGCCGAGCCCTCCCACCTCGTGCTCCTCGAAGACCGAGTGGCGCGTGAAGTGCATCCACAGGTGGTCCCGGGCGGCGTCGGAGTAGAGCTTGCCGGTGGCGGTGTGCCGGTCGGAGCTGGGCTCCCACACCTCGGACGGGTAGGTCGTCATCGTGTACCCCAGTTGTAGTGCTGCTTGTTGAGCTTCAGGTAGACGAACGTCTCGGTGGTCGTGACGCCCGGAAGAACGCGGATCCGCTCGGTGAGGAGCTCCAGCAGGTGGTCGTCGTCCTCGCAGACGACCTCGGCGAGCACGTCGAAGCTGCCGGCGGTCGTGACCACGTAGGACACCTCCGGCATCGCGGTGAGGGCCTCGCCCACGCCGAGGAGGTCACCCTCGGTGCGGATGCCGATCATGGCCTGACGGCGGAACCCCACCTGCAGGGGGTCCGTGACCGCCACGATCTGCATGACCTCGGCGTCGAGGAGGCGCTGGACGCGCTGGCGCACGGCCGCCTCGGAGAGCCCCACCGCCTTGGCGATGGCCGCGTAGGACTGCCGCCCGTCCTCCTGGAGCAGCTCGATGATCCGCTTGGCGACGTCGTCCAGGCGGGTCTCGGCCACGGGGCGGCCGCTGCGGAGCGGTCGGATGGCTCTGGTCACGGCGTCATGCTGCCGCTGATTCGTGCGATGTGCAAGTGCGGTATGACGGATTCCGCACACCGTCGGGAGCACTTCGGTAACTTTTCGTGTTGGCTGGTGGACGCGGCCTAGGTTATCGGCGGTTCTGCGGTCTAGAGTCCACGTGCACGTTCCACTATTACCGGGGAGCCACACATGAGCGGTCCGCGCAGTCTGCGCAACTTCATCGGCGGGGAGTACGTCGACGGTCGGACGGAGAACAGGCACGACATCGTCAACCCGGCGACCGGAACCGTCGTCGCGACTGCCCCCGTGAGCGGCCAGGCGGACGTCGACGCCGCCTACGGCGCCGCCGACTCGGCCTTCGGGGAGTGGGGCCGCACCACGCCCAGCGAGCGCCAGCAGGCGCTGCTCAAGATCGCCGACGCCATCGAGTCGCGCGCCGACGAGCTCATCGCCCTGGAGTCGGAGAACACCGGGAAGATCCAGGCGCTCACGGCGAGCGAGGAGATCCCCCCGATGGTGGACCAGCTCCGGTTCTTCGCCGGCGCCGCCCGCGTGCTCGAGGGCAAGGCCGCGGGGGAGTACATGAAGGGCCACACCTCCTGGATCCGGCGGGAGCCGATCGGGGTCGTGGGTCAGGTGACGCCGTGGAACTACCCGCTGCTCATGGCCGTGTGGAAGATCGCGCCGGCCCTCGCCGCGGGCAACACCGTCGTGCTCAAGCCGAGCGACACGACCCCCGAGACGACCCTCCTGCTGGCCGAGATCGCCGCGGAGTACCTCCCCGCGGGCGCCCTCAACGTCATCACCGGTGACAGGGACACCGGCCGGCTTCTCGTCGAGCACCCGACGCCCGGGCTCGTCGCCATCACCGGCTCGGTCCGCGCCGGCGCCGAGGTGGCGGCCAGCGCCGCCCCGAACGTCAAGCGGGTCCACCTGGAGCTCGGCGGGAAGGCCCCGGTCGTCGTGTTCGACGACGCCGACATCGAGGCGGCGGTCGAGGGCATCGCGGTCGCGGGCTTCTTCAACGCGGGGCAGGACTGCACCGCGGCGACGCGCGTGCTCGCCGCTCCCGGTATCCATGACGACTTCGTCGCGGCGATCGCCGAGTACGCCAAGAGCTCGGCGCCGGTCGGCCTGCCCGACGACGAGGACGCGCTCTTCGGCCCGGTCAACAACCGCAACCAGCTCGAGCGCGTCTCCGGCTTCATCGAGCGGCTGCCGTCGCACGCGACGGTCTCGGCCGGCGGGAACCGGCGGGGAGACCTGGGCGACGGCTTCTACCTCGAGCCGACCATCCTCTCCGGCCTGCGTCAGGACGACGAGGCGGTCCAGAACGAGATCTTCGGTCCGGTCATCACCGTGCAGCGGTTCACCGAGGAGGCGGAGGCCCTGGCCTGGGCCAATGGCGTCGACTACGGCCTCGCGTCCTCGGTCTGGACCAAGGACTTCGGGCGGGCCATGAGGATGTCGGCGGCCCTCGACTTCGGCTGCGTGTGGATCAACACGCACATCCCGCTCGTTGCCGAGATGCCGCACGGCGGCTACAAGAAGTCCGGCTACGGCAAGGACCTGTCGATGTACGGCTTCGAGGACTACACCCGCATCAAGCACGTCATGGCCAACATCGAGTCCTGATCGAGACGCAGCAGAAGCACCGCAACCCGCACCACGGCACCATCCTGACCCCACCACTGCACCCTGAACGACACACGAGGAGCACCCATGGGCGAGCGCCCCACCATTGACCAGATGTCCCCCGTCCTCCGCACCGCGCTGCTGCGTGGCCTGACCACCCGCAGGGCCGTCGTCAGCGGCGCCTTCGGGCTGGGCGCGACGGCCGCCCTCACGGCCTGCGGCAGCGAGGGAACCGGCGGTGACGCCGACGGCGCCTCCCCGACGGCCAAGGCCGCGCAGGACGCGAGCGACACCGAGAAGGTCGTCAACTGGTCGAACTGGACCCAGTACATCGACGTGTCCGAGGACGAGAGCACCCGCCCGTCGCTCGACGAGTTCACCAAGCAGACCGGCATCACGGTGAACTACACCGAGGACTACAACGACAACGACGAGTTCTACGCCAAGGTCCGCCCACTCCTCGAGGGCGGGGAGGACACCGGCCGGGACGTCTGGTGCAGCACGGACTGGATGGTGGCCCGCCTCATCCGCCAGGGGTACGTGCAGAAGCTGGACACGGCGAACATCCCGAACATCAAGAACCTCGAACCCTCGCTCAAGGACGTCGAGTTCGACCCGGGCCGCGTGTACTCCCTCCCGTGGCAGAGCGGCTTCGCCGGCATCGCTTACAACCTCGACGCCACCGGCGGCAAGAAGGTCGAGACGATGACCCAGCTCCTCACCGACCCGGCCCTGAAGGGGAAGGTGACCCTGCTGACCGAGATGCGCGACACGGTCGGCCTCGTCCTCTGCGAGATGGGCAAGAACCCCGCCGACTTCACCGACGCCGACTTCGACGCCGCGATCGCCATGATCGAGAAGGCCAAGGACGCCGGCCAGCTCAAGGGCTTCACCGGCAACGACTACACCGACGGCCTCACCAAGGGCGACATCGCGGCCTGCGTCGCGTGGACCGGCGATGTCGTGCAACTGCAGTTCGAGAACGAGGCGGTCCAGTACGCTCTGCCGCAGGCCGGGTTCACGCTGTGGTCGGACAACTTCGTCATCCCGGCGCTGGCGAAGCACAAGAAGAACGCGGAGACGCTCATCAACTACTACTACGACCCGGCGGTCATGGCGCAGGTCGCGGCCTGGGTCAACTACATCCCGCCGGTGGCGGGGACCAAGGAGGCGCTGACCGCCGAGGACCCCGAGACCGCCGACAACCCGCTCATCTTCCCCAACGAGGACGTGCTGTCGCGCGCTCGGGTGTTCCGTGGGTTGAGCGCGGAGGAGGAGACCAAGTACGCCCAGGCCTTCTCGGAGCTCACGGCGAGCTGATGGCGGAGCACGGCACGGGCGACCTCACGCTGGTTGCGCTGAGCAAGTCGTTCGGCGAGTTCACGGCGGTCCAGCCCATGGACCTGACCGTTCCGGAGGGATCGTTCTTCGCGCTGCTGGGCCCCTCGGGCTGCGGCAAGACGACGACGCTGCGGATGGTCGCCGGCCTCGAGCAGCCCACCGCGGGGCAGATCCTCATCGGGAGCAGCGACATCACGGACACCCGCCCGCACCAGCGCAACGTCAACACGGTGTTCCAGTCCTACGCGCTCTTCCCGCACATGAACGTCCTGGACAACGTCGCGTTCGGCCTCCGCCGGCGCGGTGACAAGGACGCCAAGCGCAAAGCGCAGGAGGCCCTGGAGCTCGTCGAGCTGGGTCACACCGGTCGCAAGAAGCCCAACCAGCTCTCCGGTGGCATGCAGCAGCGCGTCGCCCTGGCCCGTGCCCTCGTCAACCGACCGGACGTCCTGCTGCTCGACGAGCCGCTCGGCGCCCTCGACCTCAAGCTCCGCCGGCAGATGCAGATCGAGCTCAAGCGCATCCAGCACGAGGTCGGTCTCACCTTCATCCACGTCACGCACGACCAGGAGGAGGCCATGACCATGGCCGACTCGATCGCGGTCATGAACGCCGGCCGGATGGAGCAGCTGGGAGACCCGGCCTCGCTCTACGAGAACCCCGCGTCGACCTTCGTGGCCAACTTCCTCGGCCAGTCCAACCTCCTGCGCGCCCGGATCACCGGCGCCGCCGGCGGAGACCGGCTCACGGCGGACGTCCACGGGCACGAGGTGCTCGTGGACGTCCGCCGGGTGCCCGACGGACTGCGCGACGTGTGGCTGGGCGTGCGCCCCGAGAAGCTCGCCATCGGTGACGGGAACGGCGCGAACCGCCTGACCGGCTCCGTGACGGACGCCTCGTTCACGGGCGTGGCCACGCAGTATCTGGTCCGGATGCCGTGGGGCATGGACGTCATGGTCGTCCAGCAGAACGACGGCAGCGCGCGCGCCCGGCTGGGCGAGAACGTCACCCTCTCCTGGGATCCGGGGCACGAGTTCGTCCTCGACTCCGCCCAGGACGAGGAGGCCGGCGTCGAGCACGTGGTCGTCGATGGCTGAGCTGGCCGTCCTCGCGGGCGGCACGCCGCGTCCGCCGGCCAGGCGGGCCAACTGGGTCCCGTACGCGCTCCTGGCGCCCGGCCTGCTGTGGCTGGCGGTGTTCTTCGTGGCGCCGATGGTCACCCTGTTCTCGCAGTCCCTCCAGGAGGGCTCGGTCGAGGCGGGGTACACCTTCACGGGCAACGTGTCGATCTACGTCGACGCCCTCAGCGAGTACTGGCCACAGCTGCTGCGCTCGGTCGGTTATGCGGCCACGGCCACCCTGTCCGCCCTCCTGCTCGCCTACCCCCTCGCCTACTACATCGCCCAGAAGGCCGGGCGGTGGAAGAACCTCATGCTCGTGCTCGTCGTGGCGCCGTTCTTCACGAGCTTCCTCATCCGCACGCTGGCCTGGCGGACCATCCTCTCCGACACCGGGCCGGTCGCCGAGTTCGCGAGGGCCATCGGCTTCACCGACCTGCTCCAGGCGCTGACCCTGACGAGCAACGACAGCCTGCTGTCGTCCAAGTTCGCGGTCATCGCGGGGCTGACGTACAACTTCCTGCCCTTCATGATCCTGCCGCTGTACGCCTCGCTCGACCGCCTGGACCACCGACTCGTCGAGGCGGCCGGGGACCTCTACGCCAGCCCCATCCAGGCGTTCCGGCACGTCACCTGGCCGCTGTCGCTCCCGGGCGTCGTCGCCGGCACCCTCCTGACGTTCATCCCCGCAACCGGTGACTTCATCAACTCACGGCTGCTGGGGAACACGCAGACCGTCATGATCGGCCAGGTCATCGACAGCCAGTTCCTGCGGGTGCTGGACTACCCGCTCGCCGCCGCCCTGTCGTTCATCCTCCTGGTCATGATCCTCGTCCTCGTCTCGACGTACGTCCGGCGCGCCGGCACCGAGGAGCTGGTCTGACGTGGCCTGGATACGGCGTCATCTGCTCCTCTTCGCGGCGATCATCGTGCTCGCGTACATGATGATCCCGAACATCGTCGTGGCGGTGTTCTCGTTCAACGACCCCGTGGGCCGCTACAACTACACGTGGACCGAGTTCTCGACCGCGGCCTGGACCAACCCTTGTGGGGCGCAGGGCATCTGCGACTCGCTCGGACTGTCCCTGCGCATCGGGCTGATCGCCGCGCTCACGGCGACGGCCCTCGGCACGATGATCGCGTTCGCGCTGGGGCGGTACCGGTTCCGCGCCCGCTCCGGGACGAACCTCCTCATCTTCATGCCGATGGCGACGCCCGAGGTGGTCATGGGCTCCAGCCTGCTGACGCTGTTCCTCATGATGGGGGTGCCCTCCGGGGGCCTGGCCATCACCATCGCCCACATCATGTTCTGCGTCTCGTTCGTCGTCGTCGCGGTCAAGGCCCGTGTGGCCACCCTGGACCCCCGGCTCGAGGAGGCGGCCGCCGACCTGGGCGCGAACCCGGCCCAGACCTTCCTGAGGATCACCTTCCCGCTGGCCGCACCCGGCATCCTCGCCGGAGCACTCCTCGCCTTCTCGCTGAGCTTCGACGACTACATCATCACCAACTTCAACGCGAGCCCGAGCTCCATCACCTTCCCGATGTACGTGTGGGGAGCCGCGCAGCGTGGAACGCCGGTGCAGGTCAACGTCATCGGCACCATCATGTTCCTCCTGGCGCTCGCGGTCGTCCTGCTGAGCCAGCTGCTGACCTCGCGCCGGCAGCGCGCGCAGGCCTGACCCCGGGGCAGCGTCCCACGAAGGAGAGACAGAGCCCATGCGCGTCCTCATGATCGGCGCCGGTGGTGTCGGCGACGCCGCTGCGCGCATCGCCGCCGAGCGCGGCTTCTTCGACCAGTGGGTCGTCGCCGACTACGACCTCGAGCGGGCCGACCGCACGGTCGGGGCGGTCACCGACCGCCACGAGGGCGAGACCCGGTTCGCGGCCGCGCAGGTGGATGCCTCGAGCCCGCACGCCGTCGCCGACCTCGCCAGGCTCGTCGGCGCGACGCACGTGCTCAACGCCGTGGACCCTCGTTTCGTCCTCCCCATCTTCGAGGGCGCCCGGGCCGCCGGCGCCGACTACCTCGACATGGCGATGAGCCTCTCGCACCGCCACCCCACCGAGCCCTACGCGAAGGTCGGCGTCAAGCTCGGTGACGACCAGCTCGCCCAGTCTGCGGCGTGGGAGGCCGACGGCCGGCTCGCCCTGGTGGGCATCGGCGTCGAGCCGGGGCTCTCCGACGTGTTCGCCCGCTACGCCGCGGACCACCTCTTCGACCACATCGACGAGCTCGGGACACGTGACGGCGCGAACCTCGTGATCCGCGACGAGGAGGGCAACGAGGTCTTCGCCCCGGGCTTCTCGATGTGGACGATCATCGAGGAGTGCCTCAACCCACCCGTCGTCTGGCAGCGGGACCGTGCGACGGGCGTCGACGGGTCCTACGACGTGGAGGCGGGTTTCTTCACCCTCCCCCCGTTCAGCGAGCCGGAGGTCTTCGACTTCCCCGAGGGCATCGGTCCTGTGGAGTGCGTCCACGTGGAGCACGAGGAGGTCCTCCTCATGCCACGCTGGGTCGAGGCTGAACGGGTCACCTTCAAGTACGGGCTCGGCGAGGAGATGATCGGGATCCTCAGGACGCTGCACACGCTGGGGCTGGACCGCACCGAGCCGGTGTCGGTCAAGGGCGTGCTGGTCAGCCCCCGCGACGTCGTCGCAGCGGTCCTGCCGGACCCGGCGACGATCGGACCGCGGATGGAGGGGAAGACCTGCGCCGGCCTGTGGGTCACCGGCACCGGCAAGGACGGGTCGCCGCGCCGCACGTACCTCTACCACGTGTCCGACAACGCCGACACGATGCGCGAGTACGGCGCCCAGTGCGTCGTGTGGCAGACCGCCGTCAACCCCGTGGTGGCACTGGAGCTGCTGGCGAAGGGTGCATGGTCCGGGGCGGGGGTGCTGGGGCCCGAGGCCTTCGACGCCGTGCCGTTCCTCGACCTCCTCGCCGCGCCGAAGCCCGAGGGCTACGGGTCACCATGGGGACTCGAGGACCGCTGACCCGCGCCCACTCGACCACCCGCACCGCGGCATCCGGAAGGAACACCATGGCTGTCATCCAGACCTCCCTCATCGACTCCGTCCCCACGTCCCTGCTCATCGGTGACCAGTGGCGCGAGGCGAGCGGCGGGGCTCGCTTCGACGTCAGCGACCCGGCGACCGGTGAGGTCCTCACCACGTGCGCCGACGCCACCCCCGAGGACGGGCTGGCCGCACTGGCGGCCGCCCACGCGGCGCAGGCCGGCTGGGCGGCCACGCCGCCCCGCGACCGCGGCGAGATCCTGCGCAGCGCCTTCGAGGCGCTCGTGGCCCGCACCGACGAGTTCGCCACCCTCATGAGCCTGGAGATGGGCAAGACCGTCGCCGAGGCCCGTGGGGAGGTGACCTACGCGGCCGAGTTCTTCCGGTGGTTCGCGGAGGAGGCGGTCCGCATCCACGGGCGCTACTCCGTCGCCCCCAACGGCGCCTCACGCCTGCTCACGATGAAGCAGCCAGTCGGTCCGACCCTGATGATCACGCCGTGGAACTTCCCCCTCGCCATGGGGACCCGCAAGATCGGCCCGGCGGTCGCCGCAGGGTGCACCATGGTCGTCAAGCCCGCCCACGAGACACCGCTGACGATGCTCCTCCTCGCCGACGTGATGCGGGAGGCGGGTCTGCCGGACGGCGTCCTCAACGTCGTGACGACCACCCACTCCGGCGCCGTCTGCGAGCCTCTCATCCGCGACCCGCGCCTGCGCAAGCTGACCTTCACCGGGTCCACCGCCGTGGGGAGGGTGCTCGTCGAGCAGTCCGCCGAGCAGCTGCTCCGGCTGTCCATGGAGCTCGGCGGCAACGCACCCTTCCTCGTCTTCGAGGACGCCGACGTCGACGCGGCCGTCGACGGGGCGATGCTGGCCAAGATGCGCAACATCGGCGAGGCGTGCACCGCCGCGAACCGCTTCTTCGTCCACGAGTCCCTCGCCGAGCGGTTCGCCTCCCGGATGGCCGAGCGGATGGGGGCGCTGGTCCTCGGCCGCGGCACCGAGGAGGGGGTCGATGTCGGACCCCTGATCACGCAGAAGGCCCGTGAGGGGGTGGACGAGCTGGTGCAGGACGCCGTCCGGCGTGGTGCGACCGTGCTGACCGGCGGGGCGCCGGCTCCCGGGGACGGCTGGTTCTACCAGCCGACGGTCCTGGCGGACGTGCCCGAGGACAGCCGCTGCCTGCGGGAGGAGATCTTCGGCCCGGTCGCGCCCGTGTGCACGTTCACCGACGAGGCGGATGCCGTCGCCAAGGCCAACGCGTCCGAGTACGGGCTCGTGGGGTATGTCTACACACGGGACCACGCCCGGGTCCTGCGGGTCGCCGAGGCCATGGAGTTCGGGATGATCGGGGTCAACACGGGCATCGTGTCGAACCCGGCCGCACCCTTCGGTGGGGTCAAGCAGTCCGGCTTCGGGCGTGAGGGCGGCTTCGAGGGGATCGACGAGTACCTCGAGACGAAGTACGTGGGCATCGCGCTGTGACGGGGGTCGGTCCGTCGGTTGGCGAGAACCCGTGGCACGGCTCGGCGAGCAGTGGTGGGATGTCCTCCATGACCACGCCCAGCACGCCCGACACGGCAGGCATGGCGGGCGCGCCGAACCAGGCCCCGGCCACGGGCGCCGCCGCACACCGCCCCGAGCTGCGCCGCTCGGTCCAGGCCCTCCTCGAGCAGACCGACGACGCGCTGCGGCGTGGCGCCAGGCCGGGCGCCTCGGTGTGGCCGACAGGCTTCGACCTGCTCGACTCCACCCTCGACGGCGGCCTGCGGTCCGGCGAGCTGGTCCTCCTCGGCGGCAGCGAGGGAGCGGGCAAGACCACCATGGCGGTCCAGATGGCGCGCAACGCCGTGTGCGTGGGGCGTCACGCCGTCGTCTTCTCCTTCGAGCACGACGCCCAGACCCTCATCCAGAGGCTCATCTCGCTCGAGGCGGCCACGGCTGCGGTGGCCGACGGGCAGCACCCGGCGGCCGCCGCCGACGTCCACGCCGTCAGGGCCGTGTTCGAGGCCGAGGACCCGGACCGCCGTGGGCTCGCGGACGCGCTCGACCGTGTGCCGTACGGCAGCGAGGCCCTCGCCACCGTCCAGGAGTACGCCCCGCGACTGCACATCCACGAGTCGAACTCCTCGACCACCCCGCACGAGGTGGCGGAGGTCGTGGCCGCCGTGACGGAGGAGGCCGGGGAGACGCCCATGGTCATCGTCGACTACCTCCAGAAGCTCCCCCTCGACGGTCGCGACGGCGACGAGACGGCTCGTGTCACCGTCGTCACCGAGACCCTCAAGGACATGGCTCTCGAGCTCGAGTGCCCCGTCGTCTGCATCTCGGCCTCGGACCGCGAGAGCCTCGGCGCCGGTCACCGCATGCGCACCCGTGACCTGCGCGGCTCGTCCGCCCTGGCCTACGAGGCGGACCTGGTGCTCATCCTCTCGAGCAAGGAGCACATCGTTTCTCGGGAGCACCTCGTCTACGACCTCGGGAGCATCCAGCGCTTCCGTCGGTGGTCGGTGGTGACCGTCGAGAAGAACCGCCACGGCATGGGGCACGTCGAGCTGGAGGTGGAGAAGGACTTCGAGCACGGCCGCTTCGACCCGCGCGCCCAGGTCGTGACCGAGCGCCTCATCGAGGAGCGCGTCTACACGAGCTGAGCCGCCGCGCGCGGGCGGGCACACGAGGCGCTCACTCCCAGCGCCGGGCCTTGTGGTAGCGGGGATTCCACCAGAAGCGGTGCACGAGCCGGAGGGGTGGGGGCAGCTCGGCCAGCACGGTGCGGACGTCGTCGGGCGGAGCGCCCTCGAGGATCCAGGGTCCGAGGTTGGCGATCTCGCTGTAGCCGAGCTCCTTCACCGACGCCTTGGTGAGCGTGTCCCACTCGCGCCTCGTGATCATGGTGTGGATCAGGGGGAAGGCGTCCCGCTCCTCGTGCCCGAGGTGGGAGTGCAGCAGCTCGACGAGGGTGGTGATCCGCCCGGCCACCTCGTCGACGCCGGCCTCCCGGTCGTCGAAGGCACGCTCGACCGCCTCGAGCGCGGGGTCGATCCGGGAGTGCTCCGCCTCCATGGCATCGAGGACGGCCACGTCGTCGGGTCGGTCGGCGAGCTTGGCCCGGATGACCGGCCAGATGTGGGTGTCCTCGATGGTGTGGTGGTGGTGGAGGGACGCGCTGAAGCCGCTCCAGCCGAGCAGCAGGGCGTCGTGTGCCTCCTCGTCCTGGGTGCCGTACCGCTCGGCTGCTCGCTCGAGCCGGGCTCCGTCCCGTCGGAGCGCGCTGTGCAGGATGCGCATCACATCCATGTCCGTGTCGGTGAGGGTCGTGGTCACGATCCGGGTCCTCTCGTCGGTCCGTCGAGGTGCGGCCTGCGCCTCCGCCATCAGCCTCGACCTCCCTGGGCGAGGTTCTCAATCCCACTTTCGAGGGGGATACTCGGCTCATGCCCCTGGTCGCGCAGCGGCTGCGGGCCCGGGTCCGCGACGCGGCCAGCTCGGCGCCCGACAGCGAGACGTTCCGGCACGAGGTGCTCGACGCCATCCACGAGCACGTCCCGTTCGACGCGTCGTGCCTCGGCGGCACCGACCCCTTCGCCCTCCTCCCGACCTCGCTCACGACCCGCGGCTACGACGACCCCCGCGCGTACGCGGTCGCCGCCGAGGTCGAGTACGGCGACACGGACGAGCCGGGGAGCTTCGAGTCGATGGTGAACGGGCGGGTGCCCATCCAGACCCTGCGCGAGACGAGTGGTGACCGGGTGCGGGCGACCCGGCGCTATGCGGAGCTGCTCGCTCCGTACGGCCTGCGGGACGAGGTGCGAATGGTCTTTCGCGGTGGCGACGGCCTGGTCTGGGGGGTCGCGACCATGTCCCGTCGCGGGTCGTCGCGGTTCACCGCGGACGAGGAAGCGGCTCTCGGGTCGGTGCTGACCGACATCGGGCAGGGGCTGCGTACCGTGCTCTTCCGGGACGGCACGGCACGGGCGGCGTCAGGAGCAGAGGGACCGGCCATCGCGGTCGTGGGCGCCGACAGCGAGTTCGAGATGGCGACGCCGGCCGCCCTCGAGCTCTTCGAGCGGCTGGGCTGGGGGCAGGCCGGGCGCCCGGTGCGCCTCGCCCCCGCGGCCCTCGTCGCCGCCCGGCTGCGCGCGTCGGGCGAGGACACGACCGTGCTCCGCACCCGCACGACCGATGGGGAATGGCTCGTCATCCGCGCGGGGCGCTTCGATGCCGAGCATCCACCGCGCCGGGTCGTCATGACGGTGGAGCGCGCCCAGCCCCCGGAGATCGTCTCGCTCATGGGCGCCGCCTACGGGCTCACCCGCCGTGAGTGCCAGGTGCTGCTGCTCTCCCTGCGCGGCGCCACGCGCGACGAGATGGCGCGCACCCTCGTCATCAGCCCCTACACCGTCCAGGACCACCTCAAGAGCATCTTCGCCAAGGCCGGGGTCAGCAGTCGCCGCCAGCTGGTGGGGCGCCTGGTCAACACCGAGTGCCTGCCCAGGGTGGGCACCCCCGTCGGAGCGGACGGCTGGTTCGCGCCGCCGTGACCCGAACGGCGGAACGACGTCGTCGGCTTGGTGCCTTGGCCGACCACCGTGTTCGCGTCACGGTCGTCGAGCGCTGACAATGGCCCGGTGACCTCACGCTCCGTGGCCGTGCTCGGCTCCACCGGCTCGATCGGCACCCAGGCCCTCGAGGTGGTCTCGGCCCACCCCGACCGGTTCACCGTGGCGGCCCTCTCCGCCGGGGGGAACGTGGACCTCCTCGCCCGGCAGGCCGTGCAGCACCAGCCCCGGCTCGTCGCCGTCGCCCGGGGTGAGACGGACGCCCTGCGTCGGGCGCTGTCCGCCCACGCCGGGGATGCCGGCCTCCCGCGATACCGCCCGGAGGTGGTCGTCGGTGCGGATGCCGCCACGGTCGCCGCCGGCTGCGGCGCCGACGTCGTGCTCAACGGAATCACCGGCTCGATCGGGCTGCGACCGACGCTCGCCGCGCTGGCCGCCGGGTCGGTGCTGGCCCTGGCGAACAAGGAGTCGCTCATCGTCGGTGGCCCGCTGGTGACCGCTGCCGCCCGGCCGGGCCAGGTCGTCCCGGTCGACTCGGAGCACAGCGCGATCGCGCAGAGCCTGCGCGGCGGCCGGGCACAGGAGGTGCGCCGGCTGGTCGTCACGGCGAGCGGTGGCCCGTTCCGCGGGCGCTCGCGCCGCGAGCTCGCCGCCGTCACCCCGGACCAGGCGCTCGCGCACCCCAACTTCTCGATGGGACGGGTCATCACGACGAACTCCGCAACGCTGGTCAACAAGGGACTCGAGGTCATCGAGGCCCACCTGCTCTTCGACATCCCCTTCGACCGGATCGACGTCGTCGTGCACCCCCAGCAGCAGGTTCACTCGATGGTGGAGTTCCACGACGGGTCGACTCTCGCGCAGCTCGGCCCGCCTCGGATGCTCGTGCCGATCGCACTCGGCCTGTCCTGGCCCGAGCGCCTCGAGGACGTCGACGTCCCCTGCGACTGGTCTTCGGCCCAGACCTGGGAGTTCCACCCGCTCGACGACGAGGCCTTTCCTGCGGTGCGGCTCGCCCGGGCGGTCGGGGCCGCCGGCGGCACCTTCCCTGCCGTGTACAACGCGGCGAACGAGGTCTGCGTCGATGCCTTCCACGACGGCCGGATCGGCTTCCTCGACATCGTCGACACCGTCACCCGGGTCGTCGAGGAGCACAATGGGAGCAACCACGACGCCTCGAGCGTTGAGGGAGTGCTCGCCGCAGACCGGTGGGCCCGTTGGCACACCGCCGAGCTCCTCGGCGTCGAGCCCGGCGACGACCATCAGACGGAGGCCCGGTGAGCACGATCGCGTTCCTGCTCGGTGTGCTGTTCATGGCCACCGGCGTGGCGCTGTCCATCGCCCTGCACGAGCTGGGCCACCTCCTGCCGGCCAAGCGCTTCGGGGTGCGGGTTACCCAGTACATGGTGGGGTTCGGCCCCACCCTCTGGTCGCGTCCGCGGGGCGAGACCGAGTACGGCATCAAGGCGGTTCCGCTCGGTGGCTACATCCGCATGATCGGGATGTTCCCCCCGCGACCGGGCGACGAGCCGGGGCGGGTCCGGGTCTCGAGCACCGGTCGGTTCAGCCAGCTCGTCGACGAGGCACGCGCCGCGAGCCTCGAGGAGGTCCGGCCCGGCGACGACCACCGCGTCTTCTACAAGCTGTCCGTGCCCCGCAAGGTGGTCGTGATGCTCGGCGGGCCGGTGATGAACCTCCTCATCGGGGTCGTGCTGCTCACGATCCTCGTCACGGTGCACGGCATCTCGACGCCGCAGCCGGGTGCGGTCGTCGCATCCGTGTCGGAGTGCGTCGTTCCCGTGACCGACGCCGGGGCGGCGACCTCCTGTGAGGGCCGTCCTCCCACGCCGGCCCTGGCGGCGGGCATCGAACCCGGCGACCGGATCGTGTCGATCGGCGGGGAGGTCGTCGACGAGACGACCGACGTGGGCATGCTCATCCGGCCGCGGGTCGACCAGCCCGTCCAGGTCGTCCTCGAG
The DNA here is from genome assembly GCA_963763015.1 of uncultured Actinomycetota bacterium. Taxonomy (GTDB): domain Bacteria; phylum Actinomycetota; class Actinomycetes; order Actinomycetales; family Dermatophilaceae; genus Fodinibacter. Next base: position 332,826 of record CAVXML010000006.1, read on the forward strand.
CGCGAGGGGCGCGAGGTCACCGTGACGGCGACGCCCATCCGCAACGTCGTCCCGGTGCTCGACGCCGAGGGCCTTCCGGTCACGGGCGCTGACGGGGTGCCGCAGACCACGGAGGCGGGCTTCCTCGGCGTCCGCTCCACCGCGCCCGTCGAGTTCGAGCCGCAGCCCCTCAGCGTGGTACCCGGAGTGATCTGGAGCGGCGTCAGCCAGACCGCCCAGGCCCTGGTCAGGGTCCCCGAGCGCATGGTCGGGGTGTGGGAGGCCGCCTTCGGTGGCGCCGAGCGGTCGGTCGACAGCCCGATGTCCGTCGTGGGCGTCGGCCGGGTGGCGGGTGACGCGGGGGCGGGGAAGTACGACGCCTTCGTGGGGGAGTCGGCAGGCGACAAGTTCTGGTTCCTGGTGAGCCTGCTCGCCGGTCTCAACTTCATGCTCTTCCTCTTCAACCTCATCCCCCTGCTCCCGCTCGACGGTGGCCACGTCGCCGGTGCCCTCTGGGAGGGGTTGAAGCGCCAGATCGCGCGGCTGACCGGTCGACCGGACCCCGGGTACGTCGACGTCGCGAAGGCGCTCCCCGTCGCCTACTCGGTGTCGATGGTGCTGCTCGGAGCCTCGCTGCTGCTCATCTACGCCGACCTCGTCAAGCCGGTGAACCTGGGTGGCTGAGCCGACCCCGCGACCTCGCCGTGGGGGTGCGCGGACCCCGAGAACGCCGCGTGGAGGCGCAGCATCCGGCATCCCGAACTGTGGCTTTTCTCACCGCGTGTGCTCCTTGACGTTGTCCGGAGGGGTCTCGTCAGCCACACTCGCACCATGACGGCAGGAACACCGGCCGGCCAGGGCGCCGGGACTCGGGCAGAACGGGGGCGCCATCGCCAGCGCCGAGCACGCGACCCCAGGAAGCCCCTGGTGCTCGTCGGGGTGCTCGCGCTGGTGCTGGCCGTGACCACGGCAGCCGGCCTCGTGGCCACCCAGGGGCGTGGGCTCGCATCCGCGGGGGAGTGCTCCGGGGATGCCGCCCTGAGGATCAGTGCAGCGCCACCGCTGGCGGCCGTCCTTGACGACTACGCCGACGACTTCGACGACTGGGTGCAGGACCGGGACGGCCTGCCCTGCACGACGACGAAGGTCACCAGCGCCACGCCCCAGGAGTTCGCCGCGTCCGTGTCCAGTGGACTCGACGGCGACACGACGGGCGCGCCGACGACGTGGATGCCCGACTCGGCTCTCTGGCGGTCGGTGCTCGCCCGCGACCCCAGGATGGCGCAGGTCCTGCCCCGCAACTACCCGGTCGTCGCTTCGACGCCCGTCGTCTTCGCCGCTCCCCGGCCGATGGCCGAGGCCCTCGGCTGGCCCGAGCGGCAGCCGTCGTGGCAGCAGCTCAGTTCGCTCGCCGCGGATCCCGCCGGGTGGGCGAAGCTCAAGCACCCCGAGTGGGGCCAGATGCGCCTGCAGTGGCCCAGCCCGCTCACGACAACCGCCGGACTGGGCTCCACCGTCGCCGTCTACCGCGACCTGGCCATCGGCGTCGAGGCCACCGACGACCTGAGGCGGCGCCTCGTGGTTGCGCACAACTCGGTCAGTGACTCCACGGGCGACCTGTCCGGTGCCCTCGGCGCCCTCCGGACCGCCGATCCCGCGGCGCCGGCGTCGCTGCGCGACCTCCCGGTCGTCCCGGCGACGGAGCAGGAGGTCGTGGCCTTCAACGGGGCCAAGCCGAAGGTCGAGGTCGCCGCGCTCTACCCGACCGACGGGTGGTCGGTCAGCGAGGTGCCGGTCCTCGGGCTGCAGGCCGACTGGGTGACCCCGGCCCAGCGACGCGCCTCCGAGGCCTTCGCGGACTTCGTCGTCGGCGGCCCCGCCCGGGCCGCGATGCGCGACGCCGGGTGGCGGGCGGCGCGACTGGACACCGCCGTCGCGGGGGCCGCGGGAGTCGTGGCCACCCAGCCCCGCTACACCCCCGCGCAGCCGAGCCAGGACGTCCTGGCGCGGACCCTCCAGAACTGGACGGCCCTGGACCGCCGCGGGTCGCTCCTCGTCGTCCTGGACACCTCGGGGTCGATGAAGGAGCAGGTCGGCACGACCGGCCAGACCCGCCTGGACGTCGCCAAGGACGCGCTGCTCGCGTCCCTGCCGTTCTTCGCCGACGAGGCCTCGGTCGGTCTCTGGACCTTCTCGCGTGCCGAGAGCGGGAAGGACTGGGTCGAGGTGGTCCCCCTCGGCCGACTGGACCGGTCCTTGGGCGGCGGCACCGCCCGCGACACCATCGCCGCCGCGGTCCCCAAGATCACGGCCGCGAACGACACGGCGCTCTACGAGACGACGCTCGCCGCCGTCGGTGCGGTCCGCTCCGCGTGGCAGCCCGGGCCGAACACGGTCGTCGTGATCAGTGACGGCAAGAACGAGGACCCCGGCAGCCCGAGCCTCGAGACGACGCTGCAGCGCCTCGTCGACGGCGCGGACCCGGCGACCCCCGTCGAGGTGGTCACGATCGCGCTCGGGTCCTCGGCGGACGCCAAGGCCCTGCGCAACATCTCGGCCGTGACCAAGGGCAAGGCCTACACCGCCGCTCGTCCCGAGGACCTCGAGTCGGTGTTCCTCACCGCCCTCACGGAGTGAACGGGCACGTCCGACGTCGTTGAGGGTCCTCCCAGCGAGCCCACGTAGTCTTGGGGACATGTCGGTCTCCCTCGGTATGCCCGCGCTGCCCCCGCCCGTCATCGCACCGCGCCGCGCGAGCCGGAAGATCAGGGTCGGCAAGGTGGAGGTGGGCGGGGACGCTCCGGTGTCGGTGCAGTCGATGACGACGACCCCCACGACCGACATCAACGCGACCCTCCAGCAGATCGCCGAGCTCACGGCATCCGGCTGCGACATCGTCCGGGTGGCCTGCCCCAGCCAGGACGACGCCGAGGCGCTGCCGGCGATCGCGCGCAAGTCGCAGATCCCGGTCATCGCCGACATCCACTTCCAGCCCAAGTACGTCTACGCCGCCATCGACGCGGGCTGCGCAGCCGTGCGGGTCAACCCGGGCAACATCCGCCAGTTCGACGACCAGGTGGGCGAGATCGCGCGGCGCGCCAAGGAGGCCGGCGTCTCGATCCGCATCGGCGTCAACGCCGGGTCGCTCGACCGGCGGCTGCTGGCGAAGTACGGCAAGCCCACCGCCGAGGCGCTGGTCGAGTCGGCCGTGTGGGAGGCCAGCCTGTTCGAGGAGCACGACTTCCACGACTTCAAGATCTCCGTCAAGCACAACGACCCGGTGGTCATGGTGCGCGCCTACCAGATGCTCGCCGAGCGGGGCGACTGGCCGCTGCACCTCGGGGTGACCGAGGCCGGACCGGCGTTCCAGGGCACCATCAAGTCGGCCACCGCCTTCGGCGCCCTGCTCAGCCAGGGCATCGGCGACACGATCCGGGTGTCCCTCTCGGCCCCTCCGGTCGAGGAGGTCAAGGTCGGCATCCAGATCCTCCAGTCGCTCAACCTGCGCCCACGCAAGCTCGAGATCGTCTCGTGCCCCTCGTGCGGTCGCGCGCAGGTCGACGTCTACAAGCTCGCGGATGCCGTGACCGCCGGCCTCGAGGGCATGACCGTGCCGCTGCGGGTCGCCGTCATGGGCTGCGTCGTCAACGGCCCCGGTGAGGCCCGCGAGGCCGACCTCGGTGTCGCCTCCGGCAACGGCAAGGGCCAGATCTTCGTCAAGGGCGAGGTCATCAAGACGGTGCCCGAGAGCGAGATCGTCGAGACCCTCATCGAGGAGGCCATGCGCATCGCCGAGGAGATGGGTGAGCCGATGGACGAGCAGACAGCCGGCGCACCGTCGGTCACCGTCGGCTGAGCGACTGCCTTTCGGGGTCCTGACCAGGATGCCGCCCGGCCGCCTCGACGCGTTCGTCCCGCCTCCGCCGTCGTCCGGCAGGGCGCCCGTGCTCGGGGTGCTGGCGGCGAACGTCGTGGCACTCTGCCCGGGAGGCCGAGCGGTCGTCGCCATCGACGGGGTCGACGGCGCCGGGAAGACCGTGCTGGGGCGTGAGCTGCTGGATCTCGTCGGACGGCACCGCGAGGCCCATCGGGTGTCGGTCGACGGGTTCCACCGCCCGCCGGCCGAGCGCTATGCCCACGGCCGCACGCCCGAGACCTTCTACCGCGACCAGTACGACCACGACGCCATCCGCAGGCGCCTCGTCGGGTCGTTCCGGGCGGGGACGCCGTGGACCCGCGCGATCCACGACCTCGAGCGCGAGGAGACTGTCGGGGCGGCCCCCGAGCCGGCCGCGGGGCCGGATGCCGTGCTGCTGGTCGACGGCATCTTCCTGCACCGTCCGGAGCTGGCCGACCTCTGGGACGCCAGCATCTTCGTCGACGTGCCGTTCGAGGTGTCCGTTCCGCGCGGGAACGCCCGCTTCGGTGAGGTGGGTGGGCTGGAGGCCGACCCGGCATCCGCGGCCAACGCCCGCCCTGTCGGGGGCCAGCGGCTCTACCTCGACGAGGTCGGCCCCGCGTCGCGCGCCACGTGGGTTCTCGACAACACCGACCTGGCGGCGCCGGTGCTCAGGGGCGGCAGCTGAGCGGGTCCGGGTGGCGTCGTCGGGCCGACAGCGTCCGGTTGAGCGCCACGCCGGGCGAGGACGGGCATGCCGGTGACCAGCCCGGGGGCACGGCTGACGCGATGCCAGGTCGACTCCTCGGCACGGCCGTCCGAGGGCAGGGGCCGCCCAGGTCGTTCGCGCCCTACGCTTGACCCGTGCTCCGCACGCGCTCCCCGGTCCGTCCGTTGTCGTTCGCCGAGCGCGACGACGCCCTCGCCGTGTGCGCCCGCGACCTCCCCAGCGGCGTCTTCGTCGCCGCCCGCATCCTCGAGGGATCGCGCGCCGGGTCGCTGTCGAGCGTCCTGACGCACCGCACCGACGGCGAGCTGGACTCGCTGTGCTGGGCCAGCGCGAACGTCGTGCCGGTCGCGACGACGCGTGAGAGCCGGTCGGCGTTCGCGGACCGGGTGCGTCGGTGGCGCGGCCGGTGCGCGTCCCTGTTCGGCCCTCGGGAGGAGGTCCAGGAGCTCTGGCACCAGTTGGAGCCCCACTGGGGGCCGCCACGGGCGGTCAGGGACCACCAACCCCTGCTCGTCGCGGACAGCCTCCCCTCGACCCACGGGGTGCCGCTCGACCCGCGGGTCCGACCCGCCCGACCGGACGAGGTGGACCTCGTGCTGCCCGCGGCGGAGCACATGTTCACGGCCGAGATCGGCTACCCGCCCTACCGGGGCAGCGACCGTGGCTACCGGGCGTCCCTCGCCTCGCTCGCCGCCCGTGGGCACACCTACGTCGTCGTCGACCGCGACGAGGTCGTGTTCAAGACCGACATCGGCAGCCTTGCGCTCGGCTGCGCCCAGCTCCAGGGGGTGTGGGTCACTCCCCGCCTGCGGGGCCGAGGGCTGGCCATCCCCATGCTGGCCAGCGTGGTGGAGCAGGTCATGCTCGGCCCGGCGCCCCTCGTGACGCTCTACGTCAACGACTTCAACGCCGCCGCCAGGGCCACCTACGACGCGATCGGGTTCCGCGAGGTGGGGGACTTCTCGACCGTGCTGCTGTGACGGATCGGGGGAATGGTTGGATGAGGCATGGCCCTCGGCACCTCTCGGCCCCCCACGCTCGTGCTCGCGGTGTCGCGCGCGGCGGGCAGCTGACTGCGCCGTGTCGACCCTCGCCTGGCGGCCGCTGACCCACGACGACCTGCCGGCACTCCAGTCGCTCGCCGGCCGGTGCCTCTCGGCGGACGGCGGGCTCCCGCTCCTCGCCGAGAAGGCGATGCTGCGGCGCTTCTTCCTGTCCGGCGCGGCGATCGGGGGTCGGGACGAGACGGGTGACCTGGTGGCGGTCGCCTCCGTCTTCGTCGACGACACCGGGCACCGGACGGCCAGCGGGCTGATCCATCCGTCGTCGCGCTGGCAGGGCATCGGCGAGGAGCTCGTCAGGTGGTGCCGTGAGCACTCCGGCGGATCCCTGCTGCGGGTCGTGGCGGAGACGACCTCCGCCGACTCGGACCGCTTCTTCGCCCAGATCGGTCTCCGGCGCACCTTCGCCGAGCACGTCATGCGGCACTCCCTCGCCGACATCCCGCGGATCAGGCGCCCCGAGGGCCTGCGCTCCAGGGCCTGGACGGCGGAGACGAGCGCGTTGTTCCACACCGCGTACCGGCTGTCCTTCGCAGAGCGCCCGGGCTTCCCGGACACCCCGCTGGAGGTCTGGGTCGGTGGCCTCGAGGAGGAACCGGGGTTCCGGCCCGAGGTGTCCCGCGTCGTCGTCGACGAGCTCGGGGAGCCCGCCGGCTTCGTCACCCTGAGCGACGACTGGATCGACCAGGTCGGTGTCGTGCCCGCCTGGCGGGGGCGTGGCCTCGGTGCACACCTCGTCGTCCGCTCGCTGCGCGCGCTCCGCAAGGCCGGGTGCGAGCAGGCCTGGCTCGCCGTCAACGTCGACAACCCGGCGCACGAGCTCTACCTCCGGCTCGGCTTCCACGACTTCGGCATCCGGGCTCGGTACGAGGAGACCGAGCGCTGACTGCAGGGACGCCGGAACGCGAGTGAGCGGCATCCGCACACGTCGTTATCCTTGGCGGGCCCGCCCCACCATCCCAGGAGCCTCCCGTGGCCATGCGCATGTCGTCCCTGTTCCTGCGGACCCTTCGCGAGAACCCCGCGGACGCCGAGGTGCCCAGCCACCAGCTGCTCGTGCGGGCGGGCTACATCCGGCGGGTGAGCCCCGGCATCTACACCTGGCTGCCGCTGGGCCTGAGGGTGCTGCGCAGGGTCGAGACGATCGTGCGCGAGGAGATGGACGCGATCGGCGCCCAGGAGCTGCTCTTCCCGGCCCTGCTTCCCCGAGAGCCCTACGAGGCGTCAGGCCGCTGGGAGGAGTACGGCGACAACGTCTTCCGGCTCACCGACCGGAAGGGGAACGACCACCTCCTCGGCCCGACCCACGAGGAGATGTTCACGCTCGCGGTCAAGGACCTCTACAGCTCCTACAAGGACCTTCCCCTCTCGATCTACCAGATCCAGAACAAGTACCGCGACGAGGCCCGGCCCCGCGCGGGGGTGCTGCGCGGCCGGGAGTTCGTCATGAAGGACTCCTACTCCTTCGACCTCGACGAGGCAGGGCTCGACAAGAGCTACGAGCTGCACCGGCAGGCCTACGTGCGGATCTTCGACCGGCTCGGCTTCCACTACGTGATCGTGCAGGCGATGGCCGGGGCGATGGGCGGCTCGAAGTCCGAGGAGTTCCTCGCCACCGCCGAGAACGGCGAGGACACCTACGTGCGCTGCACCAACTGCGGGTTCGCCGCCAACGTCGAGGCCGTGCGGGTGCCCGTACCGGATGCCGTCGACGCCGCCGGCCTGCCCGCCGCGCACGTCGAGGACACGCCCGACACCCCGACCATCGACACCCTCGTGGCGCACCTGGAGTCGGCGTTCCCGCGGTCGGACGGCCGTGCCTGGGCCGCCTCGGACACCCTCAAGAACGTGCTCGTCGTGCTCGTGCACCCCGACGGCACCCGCGAGCCTCTCGCCATCGGCCTGCCGGGAGACCGGGAGGTCGACGAGAAGCGGCTCGGGGCACAGGTCGAACCGGCGGCGGTCGAGGTGTTCGACGACAAGGACTTCGCCGCCCACCCCGAGCTGGCCAAGGGCTACATCGGGCCGGGCGTGCTCGGCACCGAGCGGGCGTCGGGCATCCGCTACCTGCTCGACCCGCGGGTCAGCGAGGGCACGGCGTGGGTCACCGGGGCCGACGAGCCCGGCCGTCACGTCCTCGACCTCGTGGCGGGGCGCGACTTCACCGCCGACGGCACGATCGAGGCCGCCGAGGTCCGCGAGGGCGACGCCTGCCCGTCGTGCGGCCACGGGCTGGAGTCCGCCCGCGGCATCGAGATGGGGCACATCTTCCAGCTCGGCACGAAGTACGCCGAGGCGCTCGACCTCAAGGTCCTCGACGAGAACGGCACTCTGCGCACGGTGATCATGGGCTCGTACGGGGTCGGCGTCTCGCGCGCCGTCGCCTGCGTCGCAGAGGGCAACCACGACGACCTCGGGCTGATCTGGCCGCGGGCCGTGGCACCGGCCGACGTGCACGTCGTCGCCACGGGCAAGGACGAGGCGGTCGCCACGTTCGCCGAGGAGCTCACCCGAGCGCTCGAGGCGCACGGGGTCGACGTGCTGCTCGACGACCGTCGTCAGGCCAGCCCCGGCGTGAAGTTCAAGGACGCCGAGCTCATCGGCGTCCCGACCATCGTCGTCGTCGGGCGCGGCCTGGCCGACGGGACGATCGAGCTCAAGGACCGCCGGAGCGGCGAGCGTCGCGACGTGCCGGTCGGCTCGGCGGTGGCGGAGGTCCTCGCCGAGATCGGGCGCTCGTGACCCAGCCCGTCGAGGCGGTCGTCTTCGACTGGGGCGGCACGCTGACGCCCTGGCACCAGGTCGACATGCCGGAGCAGTGGCGCGTGTTCGCCAGGGAGGTGCACGGCATCCCGGTGGACTCCCCGGACGTCACTGAGGCCGACCTCGACGAGGCACACCGGCTGGCCGACCGGATCCTCGCCGCCGAGGACGCCGCGTGGCGCCGTGGTCGCGAGGAGCACTCCTCGGCCGCGCTCACCGACATCCTCGAGGCGGCGGGCGTCGACGCGGCGCACGACCGGCACCACCTCGCGCTCGCCGCCTACCGCGGGTTCTGGGAGCCGCACACGCACACCGACCCCCAGGTGCGGCCCTTGTGGGAGGGGCTGCGCGAGCGCGGCATCCGGGTCGGCGTGCTCTCGAACACCATCTGGAGCCGCGAGTACCACCGAGGCATCTTCGAGCGCGACGGGGTCCTCCACCTCCTCGACGCCGACCTGTACTCCAGCGAGCTCGACCACGTGAAGCCGCACCCGGAGGCGTTCCGGGCGATCTGCCGTGAGCTCGGCGTCGAGCCCCGGCGAGCCGTGTACGTCGGGGACCGGGTGTTCGAGGACGTCCACGGCCCGCAGCAGATCGGCATGCGCGCCATCTGGATCCCGCACTCCGACATCCCCCACGGGCAGCGGGTCGAGGTCACCGCCATGCCCGACGCGCACGCGCACGAGCTGCTCGACATCCTTCACATCGTCGACGGCTGGTCGGCCGGCCGGTGACGGACCCGGGCCTCGAGGTCGTCGCACTGCTCGGCCTCGCCGGCTTCGTCGCGGGGTGGGTGGATGCCGTCGTGGGCGGCGGGGGACTGGTCCAGCTCCCCGCCCTGCTGCTGGGGCTTCCCGGCGCCACCCCGGCGCAGGTGCTCGCGACCAACAAGTTCGGCTCGGTCTGGGGTACCGGCACGGCGGCCGTCACCTACTGGCGCAGGGTGCGGCCGGACCTGCGGACGGCGCTGCCGATGGCGGCGGTCGCCTACGTGGGCGCCGTCGTCGGGGCCCTCATCGGGCTGCACATCCCGAAGGCCGCGTTCAACCCGGTCATCTTCGTCATGCTCGTCGTCGTCGGTGCCTACACCCTGCTCCGGCCCTCGCTGGGGGAGTCGACGCAGCTGCGCTGGTCGGGTCAGCGGCACACCGTCGCGGCCATGCTGACCGGGTTCGTCATCGGCGTGTACGACGGTGCGCTCGGGCCCGGAACGGGTTCCTTCTTCGTCTTCGCCCTGGTCGGCCTCATGGGCTACGCCTTCCTCGAGGCGAGCGCCAAGGCGAAGATCGCCAACCTCGCGACGAACCTCGGCGCGTTGACGGTCTTCGCGCCCGGCGGCCACATCGTCTGGTCGGTGGGCATCACGATGGCCGCCGCGAACCTCCTGGGCGGGTACGTCGGCGCCCGGACCGCCGTCGTCCGAGGCAACCGCTTCATCCGGGTCGTCTTCGTCGTCGTCGTCGGTGGCTTCACCGTCCGGATCGGTGGCGACCTCCTCGGCTGGTGGTGAGGCTGGTTGGGGGTGAGGCTGGCTTGGTCGTGGGGCGGTGTGGTGAGCGGGCCCGGATACCGGCCACCCGGCATCCGGTGCGTGTGAGTTTCCGGCGCCAGGGCACCGGAGATCACACGCACCCGCGGTCGACCGAGACGCCGCGGCGAACCTGGGCCATCACATCGGCCTCCCGCAGCCGCAGGCCGACGAGGTCGATGCGGAGGACCCGCTCGTCGCCGAGGGTCAGCTCGTTCTGGCGCAGGTTGTCGTCGGTCAGGGCGAGGCCCGCGCGGTGTCCGGACCCGTCGACCTCGACGACCAGGTGCGACCCGGCCCACCGGACGTCGAGGTAGACGCGGCCGGTGGGCGTCGTGCGCACGACCTGCCGCTCGGGCTCCGGGATGCCGTGCCGGCGGCACAGCGCAGCGAAGTCGAGCTCGCCGAGTGAGTGGGCCCCGTCGGCGACGTCCAGCGCCACCTGGCGGACGAAGGCACGGCGGGTCCGGCCGTGGACGAGGCCGACCGCGTCGAGCAGCCGGGATCCGGTCGTGAGGCGCTGCTGCACGACGAGACAGAGCACCAGGGCGGCCTGCCGGTCGCTGGCTGCCCAGTGCGCGGCGCGGACCGCGGCCAGCTCGACACGCGTGCGTGGCACGCCGGCTCCGGTGCACTCGTCGTGAAGACGGCGGACCCGGTGAACCCGCACCCCCTCGGCACCAGGGCACCGGGCGTTGCGCGGCACCGATACGTGCACGAGCGGGTCGGTGTACCCGGTCAGGCCTGCGGCGTGCAGGGCTGACACGCCGTCGAGCCGAGCCACCCGCTCGGCGACCTCCCAGACGGCGCGCCACCGAAGAGCCCGCTCGGAGAGGACCCCGGTGTGCAGGGCCACGGTGTGCCGGCCGTGGCGCCGCCAGCGCAGACCGGCGACCTCACGGGCGATCGCGCCATGGTCGTAGCCCAGCTTCCCGAGCCGTCGCATCGTGAGGACCCCGTCGAACTCCTCAGCAGCACGGGTGGCGACAGCGCGCAGGTCCGCGCGGCGTGGTCGGTCGTGCGGCATCGGTCCAGCATCGCCACCCGACCAGGGCGGCCGCGGGGTTCTCCACAGGCCGGTGCCGACGCGGCATCCGATGCGTGTGAATTTCCGGCGCCAGGGCACCGGAGATCACACGCACCCGGTCGGGACGCCCTCGCTCAGGGGCGGTCGCTCGTGAGCCAGAGCACCGCGTACGGCGGGAGCCACACGTTCCCGTCGTCGCCCCACGGCAGGGCGATTCCGGTGATCTCGTCGACGGCGTCGGCCACCCCGAGCTCGCGCACGCGCCCGCCCGGCCACGACCGCCACTGCGGGCTCACGTTGTAGACGCCCACGAACCGCCCCACGGGGTGCTCTCGCACCGTCACCAGGACTCCGGGGTCGTCCACCGGCCCGATCCGGCTCTCGACCGACCCGTGCAGGTGGGGGAGGCGGGTCCGTGCACGCACGAGCTCGACGAGGTCGGTGAAGACCCGGCCGGGCACCGTCGCACGGTCGTTCCGTTGCTCGGCGCGCACCCAGTCAAGCCGCGGCCGGTGGGTCCAGCGGTTGTCGTCCTCGTGCCCGGGCTCGGACGCCCAGCCCGGGTCGTTGGGCTGGCCGAGCTCGTCACCGCTCCAGATGACGGGGATGCCGCCCCACCCGATCACGACCGCGTGGGCCAGCCGCAGCGCGGATGCCGCCCGCTCCACCTCGGCCGGACTGCTCGCCGACTCCAGCCCGACCAGCGATGCCGCGGTCCCGCTCGTGCGCCGGTCCTCGGTCTCGGGGTTGTGCTGGAACACCAGCCCGCGTGCCGGGGACCCTGGGAACCTCCCGGCGTACCAGTCGGCGAGGAAGCTCCGGTGCGCGTGACCGCCGAGGCCCACGGCGGCGGCATCCTCGTCCATGATCGCCCAGCCGATGTCGTCGTGGCAGCGCAGGTAGGTCAGCCAGGTCGCCGACGGGGGCTTCGGGGGCAGCGAGTTGAGGGCGTGCTCCGCGAGCCGCACGTCGCGCGAGGCGAGCATCGACCACACGTGGACCATGACGCTGTTGTGGTAGGCGAGGTCGCTGACCTTGCCCGAGTACGAGCCGCTGCCGAGGTAGTCGAGCAGCTTGGTGGGCGCCACGATGGCCTCGGCGAGGAAGGCCACCGCCGGGCACGCGATGCGGGTCACCGCCCGGAGCACCTGGGTGATGGCGTGCACCTCGGGCTGGCCCTGGCAGTCGGTGCCGAGCCGTTTCCACATGAAGGCGAGGGCGTCGAGGCGCAGCACGTCGACGCCCCGGTTGGCGAGGTCGAGGATGATCGACGCGTACTCCCTCAGCACCGCCGGGTTGGCCCAGTTGACGTCCCACTGGAACTCGTTGAACGTCGTCCACACCCAGCCCTGGAGCTCCTCCTCCCACGTGAAGTTCCCGGGGGCGAAGTCAGGGAAGACCTCGGGCAGCGTGCGCTCGAAGGCGTCGGGGCCGGTGCGGTCGGGGAACACGTGGAAGTACTCGCGGTAAGCCGGGTCGCCGGCTCGCGCGCGCTGGGCCCACTCGTGCTCGCGCGCGACGTGGTTGAGCACCAGGTCGAGGACGAGGCTCATCCCGGCGTCGTGGAGCCGTGCCGCGAGCGCTTCGAGGTCGTCCAGGGTGCCGAGGTCGGAACGCACCGCGCGGTAGTCGGCCACGGCGTAGCCACCGTCGTTGTCACCCTCGCGAGGGCGCAGCAGCGGCATGAGGTGGAGGTAGGTGACGCCGAGCTCGCGTAGGTACGGGAGGTGGCCGGCGACCCCGCGCAGGGTCCCCGCGAACCGCTCCGTGTAGGCCGCATACCCCACCATCTCGGGGTCCTGGAGCCAGTCGGGGCGCAGCATCCGCTCCAGGTCGCGGACGTGGAGCCGGTCCGAGCGAGCGGCGTACGCGGCGCTGGCCAGGCCCACGAGGTCCGCGGCCAGCATCGGTGCCTGCTGGGCCCCGTACAGCGGGGTGAGCCCCGAGAGCAGGTCGGGCCACCAGCGCTCGACCCGCGCCCGGAGCATCACCTGCCGCTCCTCGCTCATGCCGGGTGGCACGGGGGCCGTGGGCGGGGGGACCGGGGCTCTCACGGGCGGCATTCTCGCCGATCTGCGGAAGCGTTTCCACCGCGGACGTCGGGAGGCCGCCGCCGGGGGCAGAGGCCGAGCGGGCACGGGCACCTGCGACGCTGCGCCCCGGCCGCGCGCGAGGTTCAGCCGAGTGCGGCGCGCAGGTCCTCGGGTGTGGTGACCGGCCGGTCACACACGAAGCCCCGGCACACGTACGCGGCCGGGCGGCCCTCGACCAGCGGCCGGTCGGCCAGCAGCGGGATGCCGGGGGCGTCCGGCATCCCGTGCACGAGGACGAGACCGGGAGAGCCGGCCGCGCGTGCCACGGCGGTCAGCTCGTCGGCAGCCGGGCCGTCACCGACGACGGCCACCTGGAGCGGCCCCGCCAGCGCCGCCTCGGCGACGGCGAGCGACCAGCCGGCGAAGCGGGGGTCCTGGGTGGCGACCGCACCGCAGGCGGCGAGCACCTCGGCGGCCGCGGACCGGTGGCGGGTGGAGCCGGTGAGCGCGGATGCCGTGAGCAGCGCCCCAGCCAGCGCGGCGGCCCCCGACGGCTCGGCGTTGTCGGACCGGCTCGCCGGGCGGGAGAAGAGCGCGGGGGCGTCGGACGCGGTGTCGTGCACGACGCCGTCGGAGTCGACGAAGCCCGCGAGGGCGCGGTCGAGCAGGCCGAGGGCCGCGTCGGTCCACCCGGGCTCGCCGGTCGCCTGGTGGAGGGCGAGCAGCCCCTCGGCGAGGTCACCGTGGTCGTCGAGCACGGCCGGCGCCGTGCCGACCACGCCGCCGCGGGAGGTGCGGCGCAGCACGCCGTCGATGTCGTGCGTCGCGAGGACGAAGGCGGCGGCCGCGGCGGCGGCCTCCACGAGGTCGGCGCGCCCGAGGACGGCACCGGCATCGGCCAGGGCCGCGACCGCCAGGCCGTTCCACGCGGTGACGACCTTGTCGTCACGGCTGGGCTGGGGCCGCCGGTCACGGGCCGCACGCAGCCGCTCCCGGGTGTTGGCCCACCAGGCGGCGTCCTCGGGGTCGCGGCGCAGCTGCAGCGTCGACGAGCCGTGCTCGAAGGTGCCGGTGGGAGTGACCCCCAGCAGAGCCGCGGCCCGCGCGCCGTCCTCTGGGCCGAGCACCTCCTCGAGCTGGGCCGGTGTCCAGGCGTAGGTGAGGCCCTCGTGGGAGTGCCCGTCGATGACGGTGTCCGCGTCCAGCGCCGAGGCGAAGCCACCCTCCGGTGTCCGCAGGTCGCGCAGCAGGAACTCGGCGGTCTCCTCGGTGACGCGCCGGCCGAGCGCGTCGCCCGTGGTCCGCCACAGGTGGGCGTAGACCCGCAGGAGCAGCGCGTTGTCGTAGAGCATCTTCTCGAAGTGCGGCACGACCCAGTCGGCGTCCACGGCGTACCGGGCGAAGCCGCCGCCGAGCTGGTCGTACATGCCGCCGCGGGCCATCGCCTCGCAGGTTCCGCGCACCATGGCGAGCGCGTCGGCGGATCCTGTTCTGGCGTGGTGGCGCAGGAGGAACTCGAGCACCATGGACGGCGGGAACTTCGGGGCGCCGCCGAAGCCGCCACGCGCCTCGTCGTAGGTCGTCCGGAGCCGGCGCACGGCGGTGTCGCAGGCCCCCGCGTCCAGGGCCACGGGCGCCGGTGGGCCGGTCACCTCGCGCAGCCGCTCGGCGACGTGGGCGCCCGACTGGAGCACCCGGTCCCGCTGCGTGCGCCACACGTGCGAGGCCTGCTCGAGCAACGACAGCAGCTGCGGCTTGGGGAGGTAGGTACCGGCGAAGAAGGGGTCGCCCCCGGGCGTGAGCAGGCAGGTCATCGGCCAGCCGCCGTGGCCGGTGAGCGCCGTCGTGGCGGCCATGTAGACGGCGTCGACGTCGGGGCGCTCCTCGCGGTCCACCTTGACGGCGACGAACAGGTCGTTGAGCACCGCCGCGACGTCGTCGTCCTCGAACGACTCGTGCGCCATGACGTGGCACCAGTGGCAGGCGGCGTAGCCGACGGAGAGGAACACCGGCACGTCGCGGCGGCGGGCCTCCTCGAACGCCGCGTCGCCCCACTCCCACCAGTCGACGGGGTTGTCGGCGTGCTGGAGGAGGTAGGGACTGAGGGAGTCAGCGAGCCGGTTCGCCATCGGTCCACCGTATGCCGGGGCTCGCCGCGGAGTGGCCGGGCCGGCGGGTCAGTCGTCCAGGGCCTTCGCGAGCGCGATGCTGAAGGACACCTCGTGGGCGTTCCCGTCGTCGAGCGCCCAGACGGCCTCGATGCCGCAGCGGACGATCGTCCACAGCCGCGCGACGTCCGCGTCGATGCCGGCCGCGTCGCAGACCAGCTCCACGCGCCGCCGGACCGACCACCGGAACGCCGCCCCGGTGCCCAGCTCGTCGGTACGGTTGCGCAGCACGGCGTGCAGCTCGAACCCGGGATGGCCCCCGATCGGCTGGGGGTCGATGGCCAGCCAGGGCTCGCGGACGCCGGCGAGGACGTTCTCGTAGTGCAGGTCGCCATGAAGCAGGGCCTCGTCGCCTGGCAGCTGGCGCACGAGCTCACGGTGCAGCCCGACCGCCCGGGAGACGAACCGGCGCGGCAGCGAGTCGCGCCGCTGCAGCTCGTCGATCCACCCCTGCGACCACGGCCCCAGCCGGCGCAAGGGCGGTGGTGCCGGTCGGTGCAGCCGGGCCAGCAGCGACCCGATGACCGTGCATGCCTCCTCCACGTCGACCCGGCTGAGGTCGCGGGTCGCGTCGAGGCGTTCGAGGAGCAGTGCCCCGCGGGACGGCTCCGCCGCGACGAGCCGCACGGCTCCGTTGCCCGCCCAGTGCCGGAGGGCCAGTGGCTCGCCGTCGGTGTCCTCGCTCGGCCTGACCAGCTTCAGGACCAGTGGCTGGCCGTCCCGCGTGACCGGGGCGACGACCGCGGTCCAGCCGGTGCGCAGCTCGCCGTCGGCCTCGAGGTCCCACCTCGAGAACTGCTCCTCGAGCAGGCGTTGTGCCCGCGCCGCCCAGGCCGCACCCGAGGGACCACCCTCGGCGGGGAGGCGGGAGATCCACTCCAGCCACTCCAGCGGAATGACGGGAACGCCCGGTGCACTCACTCCAGGCCCGGGAAGGGCAGCAGGTCCAGGCCCCACCGGTGCGCCTCGACCTCGACGGTCCCGAGCCACCGGGTCACGGCAGCCATCCCGAGGACGCCGGCCGCGGTGACGACCGGTTCGAGGTGCGGCCCGTACCCGGCACGCAGCGCCTCGTGAACCTCGCGGGCCAGCCGGGCGGCATCGGCCGGGGTGCGGACCTCGAAGGGGAGCGGATGGCCGAGGTCCTGCTCCGGGTGGGCGCCACCGGCCACCTGGTCGGCGAGCAGGCCGCGCAGCGCCTGGAGGCTGGTGTCCGACCGGGCGCGCTGGCTCCCCGTGGACCGGGCACTCACGACCTCGAGGAGCCAGATCGCGGCGGCCGTCTCCCGGGCGAGCTCGGCCACCGGCGCGGCATCCACCGGATCCAGGGGAACGCGGGGTGGCCGTCCGGCGAGCAGGGCCGCGGCGGCATACCGCTGGGCGTGCAGTGCCGCCACGGGGGCCCGCAGGTCCCTGCCTGACACCCGCGAGGTCTCCGGCCGACGCGGCTGCCGCGCCCTCGTCCGCCGCCAACGCCGCGACCGCCCGAGCGGTGGGCGCCACCGAGGGGCTCGGGGCTGCCGGACCCGGTCGGTGTCGCCGTCCTGGTGGCCGGCGCCGCGTCGAGGGCGGACAACGGCACCTGCTGGCGCGCGAGCGTGGTGCGCAGCACCGTGTGCTGACGGCGGTGGAGCGCGGCGAGGTCGCCACCGAGGTCGCCCCCGAGCGCAGCGGCCTCGTCGGCCAGGGCGGCGGTGTCACGGGTGAGGGCCACGAGCTCCGCCTCTGCGGGGACGGGCGTTCTCGTCGGCACGAGCGGAAGCTTCGGGGCGCCGTCCTCGAGCCGGATGCCGCACGAGGCGGACGGCAGCGCTGCAGCGCCCAGCGCGGTGGCGAGAAGAGCGCGACGGGGCACCGGCCCACCTGCTCCCTGCGCCATGCGCGCATCCTCCCACGGCGCCCCGAGGGCTTCGGGAACTGTCCTACAGTGGTGGTCGGCGGCCACCGGCCGACGGTCAAACTGCAGAGAGGAAGGGCCCCATGACCACCGCGGAACGCATCCGGCCCGACCTCGAGCAGGCACTCGTCGGCAGCGGCCTCGTGCTCGAGGACGTCACGGTGACCCCGGCGGGGAGGCGCCGCGTGGTGCGGGTCCTCATCGACCGGGACCTCGGTGGCCGCGAGACCGTCACCGAGCGCACCGAGCCGCTCTCGCTCGACGAGGTGGCCGACGCCACCCGGCTCGTGGGGGAGGCCCTCGACCGTTCCGACGCGCTGGGGGAGCAGGCCTACACCCTGGAGGTGTCGTCCCCGGGCGTCGGCCGACCCCTCACCGAGCCGCGCCACTTCCAACGCAACATCGGCCGCCTGGTCACGGCTCGGCACGACGGTGCCGAGACCACCGGTCGGGTGACCGCTGCCGACGCGGCGCAGGTGACCCTGGAGGTGCCGGCCAGCCGGAGCAGTCCGGCCCGCACCCAGACCATCCCGTATGCCGGGATCGAGCGCGCGGTCGTGCAGGTCGAGTTCGCCCGCCCCGACGAGACTCCGGAGAGCTGACATGGACATCGACCTGGCGGCCCTGCGAGCACTCGAGCGGGAGCGCGGCATCTCGCTGGACGTGCTCATCCCCGCCATCGAGCAGGCCCTGCTCCTGGCGTACCAGCGCACTGAGGGCCATGACCGCCACGCCCGCGCCGAGCTCGACCGCAAGACCGGCCACGTCGTCGTGTGGGCACGCGAGGAGCTGGAGGCCCCCGTCGTGGACGAGGTGGACGAGGACGGCAACCCGGTTCGTGCGCGGCGTGAGCTCGGCCCGGAGTTCGACGACACCCCCACCGGCTTCGGTCGCGTCGCGGCGGCGACGGCCCGCCAGGTGATCGTCCAGCGGCTGCGCGACATCGAGGACGAGGCGATCCTCGGGGACTTCAAGGGCCGCGAGGGTGACATCGTCGCCGGCATCATCCAGCAGAGCCCCGACCCCCGGCACGTCACGGTCGACTTCGGCAGCGTCGAGGGGATCCTGCCGCTGGCCGAGCAGGTTCCCGGGGAGTCCTACGTGCACGGCCAGCGCCTGCGCTGCTTCGTGGTCTCGGTGAAGCGCGGGCCCCGCGGTCCCCAGATCGGGCTGTCTCGCACCCATCCCAACCTCGTGCGCAAGCTGTTCGCCCTCGAGGTCCCCGAGATCGCCGACGGCAGCGTCGAGATCGCCGCCCTGGCGCGTGAGGCCGGCCACCGCACGAAGATCGCGGTGCACTCGGCCGTTCCCGGCCTGAACGCCAAGGGCGCCTGCATCGGCCCGATGGGTGCCCGGGTGCGCGCCGTCATGAGCGAGCTGCACGGCGAGAAGATCGACATCGTCGACTGGTCCGAGGACCCGGCGACCTTCGTCGCCGCCGCCCTCTCGCCCGCTCGGGTGTCCTCCGTCGAGATCGTGGACCGCCAGCTGCGCTCCGCCCGGGTCGTCGTGCCCGACTACCAGCTCTCGCTCGCCATCGGCCGCGAGGGCCAGAACGCCCGGCTGGCGGCCAAGCTCACCGGGTGGCGGATCGACATCCGACCCGACACCGTCGGGCCGGCGCCGGCAGGGCGGCATCCGACAGGGCGGGATTCGGCAGGGCGGGATTCGGCAGGGCGAGGTCCGGCAGGGCGGGGTCCGGCAGGGCGGGATCCGGCGGGGCCGCACACGGGTGACGCGCCCGACCCCGGGTAGCGGTAGACTGGTGCAGACCGACCGGACTGGACTCCGGCCCGGACAGCCGGTGCGCACCTGCATCGGGTGTCGTGGGGCGGATAGCCGGTCGGCACTCCTGCGAGTGGTCCTCGGGCCCGGTGCGGGCGGCATCCCTGTCGTCGTCCCGGACCCCGAGCGCCGTCGTCCGGGACGTGGCGCCTGGCTGCACCCGGTCGTCTCGTGCCTTGACCTGGCCGTCCGCCGTCGGGCGTTCGGGCGCGCGCTGCGCAGCAGCACGCCACCGGACCACACCGCCATCGCCGACTGGGTCAGGGCACACACGCAGGACCAACCGTCCGAGAGCAAGAACCGAAAGCGGGTTTGACGCTGATGAGCACCCGATGAGTACTCAGCGATGAGCACCCCCCAGCTGTAACGACGGTCCGCGCGCAGAGCCCGGACCTGGACAGGAGAAACGTGTCTAAAGTCCGTGTGAGCGCACTTGCCAAGGAGCTCGGAGTGACCAGCAAGGTCCTCCTCGAGCGCCTCAACGGCATGGGCGAGTACGTCAAGAGCGCCAGCTCGACGATCGAGCCCCCTGTGGTGCGGCGCTACCGGGAGAAGTTCCCGGACGACGCGCCCAAGGCCGCCGCCCCCGCAGCGGCGAAGAAGGCCGCTCCGGCGGCCCCTGCCCCGGCAGCCCCCTCTGCCCCAGCCGCGCGCGACGCCGCGCCGGCGGCGCCGTCGTCGTCGGCTCCGGCGGCCGCGGCGCCCGCCCAGGCGCCCTCGCGGCCCGCCGAGGTAGCCCCCGCGGCATCCGCACCGTCGGCCCCGGCGGCCGCCGCGCCGGCGCCCGCAGCGCCCGCACCCGCAGCGCCCGCGCCCGCTCCAGCAGCACCGGCGCCGTCCGCACCGGTGGCACCGGCCGCCCGTGACGCGGGTGGCCAGGGTGCGCCCCGCCCGGCCCCCCGGCCGGCCAGCGCCCCGCGCCCCGGCAACAACCCGTTCGCCCCGAGCCAGGGGATGGGCCGCACCCGCGAGCCCTCGCCCCGTCCGGGCAACAACCCGTTCGCCCCGAGCCAGGGGATGCCGCGGCCGCAGAGCCGTCCGGGCGCCCGTCCCGGTGCGGCCGGTGCCGGTGCGGCCGGTCCGCGCCCCAGCGGCTCCCGTCCGAGCCCCGGCATGATGCCCGACCGCAGCGCGGTCGCCCGTCCCGGTGAGCGTCCCGCCCGCGGCGGCGCGCGCCCCGGTGGTCCCGGTGCCGGTCGTCCCGGTGCCGGCGGCGGCGCCGGTGGCTTCGGTGGTCGCCCCGGCGGACCCGGCGGCTTCCGCGGTGGTCCCGGTGGCCGTGGCGGCACCCAGGGTGCCTTCGGCCGCGGTGGCGGTCGTCCCGGCCGCGCCCGCAAGTCCAAGCGCGCCAAGCGCCTCGAGTTCGAGGAGATGCAGGCACCGTCGATCGGTGGCGTCAGCGTCCCCCGCGGTGACGGCACCACCGTCATCCAGATCCGCCAGGGCGCGAGCCTGTCCGACTTCGCCGACAAGATCGACGCGAACCCGGGCGCCCTCGTCACCGTGCTGTTCCACCTCGGTGAGATGGCCACGGCGACGCAGAGCCTCGACGAGGACACCTTCCGGCTCCTCGGTGGCGAGCTCGGCTACGACATCCGCATGGTCTCGCCCGAGGAGGAGGAGCGCGAGCTCTTCGACTCGTTCAACATCGACCTCGAGATCGGGGTCGACACCGAGGACGAGGACGACCTCGAGGCCCGTCCGCCGGTCGTGACCGTCATGGGTCACGTCGACCACGGAAAGACGCGCCTGCTCGACGCGATCCGCAGCGCCGAGGTCGCCGCCGGCGAGGCCGGTGGCATCACCCAGCACATCGGTGCCTACCAGATCCACAAGGAGCACGAGGGCGTCGACCGTCCCATCACCTTCATCGACACCCCTGGTCACGAGGCGTTCACCGCCATGCGTGCCCGTGGTGCCAAGGTGACCGACATCGCCATCCTCGTGGTGGCCGCGGACGACGGCGTCATGCCGCAGACCATCGAGGCGCTCAACCACGCCCAGGCGGCCGACGTCCCGATCGTCGTCGCGGTCAACAAGATCGACGTCGAGGGTGCCAACCCCGCGAAGATCCGCCAGCAGCTCACCGAGTACAACCTCGTCGCCGAGGAGTACGGCGGCGAGACGATGTTCGTCGACGTCTCCGCGAAGCAGGGGCAGAACATCGACCAGCTGCTCGAGGCCGTGCTCCTCACGGCCGACGCGGCGCTCGACCTGCGGGCCAACCCCGAGCGCGACGCCCGCGGCATCGCGATCGAGGCCAACCTCGACAAGGGTCGCGGCGCCACGGCGACCGTGCTCATCCAGTCGGGCACGCTGCGCGTCGGTGACGCCATCGTGGCGGGCTCCTCGCACGGCCGCGTCCGGGCGATGCTCGACGAGCACGGCAACCAGGTCCCGGAGGCACTCCCGTCGCGTCCGGTCCAGGTGCTCGGCCTCTCCACGGTCCCGCGGGCCGGCGACACGTTCGTCGTCGCCCCCGACGACCGCACGGCGCGCCAGATCGCCGAGAAGCGCGAGGCGGCCGACCGTCAGGCGAGCCTGGCCAAGGCCCGCAAGCGCATCTCGCTCGAGGACCTCAACGAGGCCCTTGCGGCGGGCAAGGTCGACACCCTCAACCTCATCCTCAAGGGTGACGTGTCGGGTTCGGTCGAGGCGCTCGAGGACGCCCTGCTCCAGATCGACGTGGGCGAGGAGGTCGACCTGCGCATCATCGACCGCGGCGTCGGCGCGATCACGCTGAACAACATCAACCTCGCGATGGCGTCCAACGCCATCATCATCGGCTTCAACGTGCGGGCCGAGGGCCAGAACGCCGAGGTGGCCGAGCGTGAGGGCGTCGAGATCCGCTACTACTCGGTCATCTACCAGGCGATCGAGGAGATCGAGCAGGCGCTCAAGGGCATGCTCAAGCCGGAGTTCGAGGAGGTCGAGCTCGGCACGGCAGAGATCCGCGAGATCTTCCGGAGCAGCAAGTTCGGCAACATCGCCGGCTCGATCGTGCGCAGTGGCGAGATCAAGCGCGGCACCCGGGCGCGCATCACCCGGAACGGTGTCGTCGTCGCCGAGAACGTCGAGATCGCCGGGCTGCGCCGGTTCAAGGACGACGTCACCGAGGTCCGCGAGGGCTTCGAGTGCGGCATCAACCTCGGGTCGTTCAACGACCTCCAGCTCGAGGACCTCATCAGCACGTACGAGATGCGCGAGAAGCCCCGGGCCTGAGCCCAGCCCCACCCTCCCCGCCTCCCCGACTTCGTCTGTCGGAGTGCCGGCGACACGCCGCTCCAGCGGCGGTTCGCAGCACGTTGACAGACGAAGTCGGGCAGCGGGGACGGATGGCGCACGACCGTGGATGCCGTCCGCTCGCCGTCCTGCACCGCCCGTCCAGCGTGCTCCGTCGGTGGAGCCGAGGTAGAGGATCACGCGCGGGCGGGCCCCTGACGCGGTTGTCCGCTCCGAACCGGGGATGTACACCCGTCCGGAGCGGACAACCCCGTCATCCTCCGTGGCTCGCTCGCTCCGCACGGGCGTACCCCAGCGTCGCCCTGAGATCACGGACATCCGCCCGGCTCGCGCTCGACACCGTCATCCAGCCGGCTCGCGCTCGGGCCGGAGCCACAGCCCCGATCACTACAGTGGTTTACCCGTCCCGACGAGCCAAGGAGGAGCCGTGGCCGACACCGCGCGCGCCCAGAAAGTCGCCGACCGCATCAAGACGGTGACCGCCGAGAACCTCGACGCGATCGTCAAGGACCCGGACCTCGGCTTCGTCACGGTCACGGACGTCCGGGTCACCGGCGACCTCCAGCACGCCTCCCTCTTCTACACGGTCTTCGGGGATGAAGCGCAGCGGGCGACAACCGCCCGACTCCTCGAGGTGAACAAGGGCAAGCTCCGCTCCTTCGTCGGCAAGCAGCTCGGCATCCGGCTCACGCCGAGCCTGGAGTTCATCGCCGACGCCATCCCCGAGACCGCTGCACATCTCGAGGACCTCCTCAAGGAGGCCAAGGAGCGCGACGCCGAGGTCGCCCGCGCGGCGGCCGGTGCCCGGTACGCCGGCGACGCCGACCCCTATCGCAAGGACCGGGAGGACGAGCCGCCGGTCAGCAACGGCCGGGTACCCGTCCCCGACGACGCCGACGGACCGGCCCCCGAGGAGCCGGGTGACCAACCGCGCTGACGCCGGGTCCGGCAGCGCGACGCCGCACGCGGCATCCACGCCCGACGGCCTGCTCGTCGTCGACAAACCCAAGGGCTGGACGAGCCACGACGTCGTCGCCCGGGCCCGCCGGCTCTGTGCGACACGGAAGGTCGGGCACGCCGGCACGCTCGACCCCATGGCCACGGGTGTGCTCGTGCTCGGCGTCGGCCGGGCGACCCGGTTACTCACCTTCCTGGTCGGCGCCGACAAGGACTACAGCGCGACCATCCGCCTCGGGCAGACCACGATCACCGACGACGCGGAGGGGGAGGTGACCTCGTCGCCCGGGGCCGCCGGTCTCGACCGGGCCGCGGTGGTCGACGCCACACTCGCGTTGACCGGTGTGATCGACCAGGTCCCGAGCGCGGTGAGCGCGATCAAGGTTCGCGGCGAGCGGTCCTACCACCGGGTGCGCGCCGGCGAGGAGGTCGACCTGCCGGCCAGGCCCGTCACGGTCTCGCGCTTCGACGTCGGCGACGTACGCGCGTCGCAGGTCGACGGCATCGCGGTCCTGGACGTCGACGTGGTCGTCACCGTGTCGTCGGGCACGTACGTCCGCGCTCTCGCCCGCGACCTCGGAGCGGCGCTCGGAACCGGAGGTCACCTCGTCGCCCTGCGGCGAACCCGGGTCGGCGGCCTGGGGATCGAGCACGCGCACGCTCTCGCCGCACTCGAGGCGCGACAGGGTGAGCGGATGCCGGTCGTGCCACTCGCCGAGGCCGCCCGCGCCGTCTTCCCCGTGCGCGAGCTCGACGAGGCGCAGGCCCGCACGATCGGCTTCGGGCAGCGGCTGTCCTCGGCCGTTCCCGGCCGCAGCCACCCGGTGGCCGCCATGGGGCCGGACGGCACGCTCGTGGCGATCCTCGACGAATCGCGGCCGACGGCCCGCAGCCTCGTCGTGTTCGCCCCCTCGACTTCGTAGAGTGTTCCCCGTGCATCGCTGGACCGACCTGTCCCGGACCCCTGAGGCCCTGCGGCCCTGCGTCCTCACGCTCGGCAACTTCGACGGCGTCCACCGCGGTCACCGGGCGGTGCTCACGGCCCTCGTCGAGGCCGGTCACCGGCTCGGGTTGCCTGCCGTCGCGATCACCTTCGACCCGCACCCTGCTCAGGTGCTCCGGCCCCACGAGGCACCCGAGCTCATCACGCCGGCCGAGCTGCGCGACGACCTCATCGCCGAGTGCGGGATCGACGGACTCCTCGTCCTGGACTTCACCCGGGAGTTCGCGGCCCAGACCCCCGAGGACTTCGTCCGCTCCGTCTTCGTCCGCGGTCTCGACGCCCGGTCGGTGGTGGTGGGCATGGACACCCGCTTCGGGTACCGGAACGCGGGGGACGTCTCGACGCTGGCCGACCTCGGGGAACAGTTCGGCTTCGAGGTGGTCGCCCTCGACGACGTCGGCGACGGCGAACGCTTCTCGTCCACGGTCGCGCGCCGGCACCTGCGGGCGGGGGAGGTCGCCGAGGCCGCCCGGATCCTCGGTCGCCCCCACCGCGTCGTCGGCATCGTGGTCCACGGCAACCACCGCGGTCGCGCCTTGGGCTACCCGACGGCCAACCTCGCCACGGACTCCCTCGGCCTCGTCCCCCTCGAGGGCGTCTACGCCGGCTGGCTGACCCGGGTCGAGGCCCCTCCGAGGGACCCGGACCGCACGATGCCGGCCGCGATCAGCGTGGGGACCAACCCGACGTTCGACACCGATGACCCCCGAACGGTCGAGGCCTACGTCCTCGACCGTGACGACCTCGAGCTGTACGACGAGAAGGTCATGGTGGAGTTCACCGCCCACATCCGCCCGACCCTGCGGTTCGACACCGTCGAGGACCTCACCACCGCCATGGCCCAGGACGTCGAGCGGTGTCGCGAGCTGCTGACCAAGATCGTCCCGGCCTGAACAGCTGGGCCCGCCACGACGTCGGGCTCTACCTCGCCGCCGGAGGGGCGTCTGTGGTCGGCTCTCTCCTCGTGTGGTCGGCCACGGCGCGCACCGACGGTGCGGCATACCTGGTCCGTCACCTCGTCGCCGCGGGGCTGGGCGCCGGGCTCGCCGTGCTCGTGAGCCGCGCCGGCCAGTACCGGGTGAGGATGTCGGCACCGTGGGTGTACGGCGGTTCGCTCCTCGCGCTGCTGGCGGTGCTGACGCCGCTCGGGCGCACCGTGAACGGGTCGCGGTCGTGGATCCCGCTGGTCGGCGGCTTCACCGTGCAGCCGGCCGAGGTCGCGAAGGTGGGTCTGTGCCTGGCGCTCGCGACGCTTCTGGCCACCCGCGTCGACCGGGGGCTCGCGCCCGGCCTGCGCGAGCTGCTGCTCGCGGCGCTCCTGGTGGCGCTGCCCGTCGTCCTCGTCCTGATGCAGCCGGACCTCGGTTCCGCCGGGGTCGTCCTCGCCCTCGGTGCCGTCGTCGTGGCGGTGGCCGGCGCCCCGCGCCGCTGGCTGGTCGGCGCCAGCCTGCTCGCAGCGGCCGTGGTGGTCCTCGTGCTCACGACTCCGGTTCTCACCGACTACCAGCGCGACCGCATCACCTCCTTCGCCGACCCCTCCGCGGACCCCCAGGGCAGCGGCTACCAGACGCGGCAGGTCCGGCTCGCGATCGGCGCCGGAGGACTGTGGGGGCGTGGCTTCATGGAGGGGGAGCGCACCCAGGGGGGTCTCGTGCCGTACCAGCTCAACGACTTCGTCTTCTCGGTGGCCGGCGAGGAGCTCGGGTTCGTGGGCGCCGGGGGGCTGATCGTGCTCCTGGCCTTCGTCGTGGTGCGGATCCTGGTCGTCGCGTCGCGGGCCGGGGACGGCTTCGGACGGCTCCTGGGAGTCGGGGTGGCGGCGTGGCTGGCGGTGCAGGTGGTGCAGAACGTCGGCATGAACCTCGGCCTTCTCCCGGTCACGGGGCTGCCGTTGCCCTTCGTGTCGTACGGGGGGTCCTCGATGGTGGTCTGCTGGGTGGCCGTGGGGCTCGTGGATGCCGCCCACGTCGAGGCGACCCGCCGGTAACAACCCGTTCCCTTGTGCAGGCCCGGTGTGACAGGATGCGCGCACAACGCCCCCAATGATGAGGACGATGCTCGATGCTCACCGCTTCTCCCCAGATCCAATCCCCGGCCGACGAACCTGTCGACCAGTCCGTCCTTGACAACGAGGCCCAGAGCGTCGGCCACCTGTTCCGGGACCGGGTGGCCGCCACGCCGGACCGGCCGGCCTACATGCACGCCGTCGTCTCCGAGTCCGGCGACGAGTGGGTGACCGTGACGTGGTCCGAGCTCGACGAGGTGGTCCGCGAGATCGGTGCCGGGCTCATCGCCCTCGGGGTCGAACCTGAGGACCGGGTGGCGATCGCGTCGAGCACGAGGTACGAGTGGGCCCTCGCGGACCTCGCCACGATGGTGGCCGGCGGCGCGACGACGACGATCTACCCGACGACCATGGCCGACGACGTGGCGTTCATCCTCTCCGACTCCGGGGCCAAGGTCGTCTTCGCGGAGAACGCCGAGCAGCTCGAGAAGCTCCGCTCGATCCACGGGAACACGCCGTCGGTGACCCGCGTGGTCGTGTTCGACGGCGCGGCCGACACCGACTCCTGGACGCTCACGCTCGAGGAGGTGCGCCAGCTCGGCCGGGAGTACCTCGCCGGTGACCCGGGGGCGATCGACGCGAGGATCGACGGCATCCGGCACGACCAGCTCGCGACGATCATCTACACCTCGGGGACGACCGGACGCCCCAAGGGTGTCCGCCTGCGGCACAGCGCGTGGACCTACGAGGGCGCCGCGGTGGCCTCCACCAACATCCTCTCGGAGGACGACCTGCAGTACCTCTGGCTCCCGCTCGCCCACGTCTTCGGCAAGGTGCTCCTGACCCTTCCGCTGCAGATCGGCTTCCCCACCGCAATCGACGGGCGGATCGACAAGATCGTCGACAACCTCGCCGTCGTCAAGCCCACCTTCATGGGTGCCGCGCCACGCATCTTCGAGAAGGCCTACGGGCGCATCTCGACGATGATGCAGAGCGAGGGCGGCCCCAAGCACAAGCTCTTCGTCTGGGCGAGCGGCGTGGGTCGCGAGGTGAGCGAGCTTCGCGAGCAGGGGAAGAACCCCACCGGGCTGTTGGGAATCAAGTACGCCATCGCCGACAAGGTGATCGGCACCAAGATCCGCGAGCGTTTCGGGGGACGGATCCGGTTCTTCATCTCCGGCTCGGCCGCACTCAACCAGGACGTCGCGCGGTGGTTCGACGCCATGGGGATGCAGATCCTCGAGGGCTACGGCATGACCGAGACGGCCGCGGCCTCGTTCGTCAACCGGCCACAGGGGTACCGCTACGGCAGCGTGGGCTGGCCGCTCCCGGCGACCGAGGTGCGGATCGCCGAGGACGGCGAGGTGCTCCTGCGCGGCCCCGGCAACATGGAGGGGTACCACAACAACCCCGAGGCCACCGCCGAGACGATCGACTCCGAGGGGTGGCTGCACACCGGCGACATCGGCGAGCTCGACGACCGGGGTTTCCTGCGTATCACCGACCGCAAGAAGGACCTGTTCAAGACCAGTGGTGGCAAGTACGTGGCCCCCTCGATCATCGAGTCGACCTTCAAGGGCCTGTGCCCCTACGCGAGCCAGCTCGTCGTGCACGGCGCAGACCGCAACTTCGTGTCGGCCCTGGTCACCCTCGACCCCGACGCCGTCCAGGGCTGGGCGGCCCAGAACGGCATGGAGGGGGCGTCGTACGAGGAGATCGTCTCCTCGCCCGCCTGCCGTGAGATGGTCGAGGGCTACGTCGACCAGCTCAACCAGAACCTCAACCGCTGGGAGACGATCAAGAAGTTCACGATCCTCGACACCGACCTCACGGTGGAAGAGGGTGAGCTCACGCCCAGCCTGAAGCTGAAGCGCAAGGTGGTCGCGGAGAAGTACAAGGACCACCTCGACGCGCACTACACCGCCTGACCCTCGCGTCCGACTCCCCGACTTCGTCTGTCGGGGTGCCACGACACGCCGCAGCGGCGGCGTGTCGGCACCCATCTGACAGACGAAGTCGGGGAGGACCCGGAGGGGTGAGGCGTCAGTCGGTGATCAGCGGCACGAACCGGTAGGCCCCGTGGGTGCTCACCCTGCGCCCACCCTCGGCTGTCTCGTCGCGCTGCACCCGCAGCATCCGCCCGCCGACCGGCGCCACGAGGATGCCGTCCGGCCGCAGCTGGGCGACGAGCTCCTCCGGCAGGGTCCTTGCCATGGCCGAGACGAGGATCCGGTCGAAGGGCGCCTCGTCGGGCGCCCCGAGCACCCCCGGCGCCGCCGCGCGGATGCGAGCCCACGGCATCCGCTCGGCAGCAACGGCAGCCGAGCCCGACACCACGAGATCCGGCACGCGCTCCACCCCGAGGACAGACCCGGTCGGGCCCACGAGCTCGGCCAGCAGCGCGGTGGTCCAGCCCGAGCCCGAACCGACGTCGAGGACCCGGTGCCCGGGGCCGACGTCGAGGAGCTCGATCATCGCGAGCACGGTGCTCGGCTGGCTGTTCGTCTGGCCGTGCCCGATGTCGAGGGGGCCGTCGTGGCGGGCCCTCCGCCGGACCGCTCGGGGGAGGAACCGCTCGCGAGGGTGGGCCGCCATCGCGGCCTGCACGCGCTCCCGGCCCGCCACGCTCACCCCGCCAGGTCTGCCAGGGCGGTCTCGACCGCACGGGTGAAGGTCGGGTACGCGAGGGGCATCGCCCGCAGGGTGGTCGTCGGGATGCGCGCGTGCACCGCCGTCGCCAGCATCGAGAGCACCTCCCCGCCCATGGGTCCCACCGAGGTCGCCCCGACCAGGTGGCCCGCGGTGCGGTCCTCGACGAGCTTGATGACGCCCCTCCCTCCGGGCCCGTGGATCCAGCCGCGCGTCGAGGCGGCCAGGGGTGCGCAGCCCACGGCGACCTCGACCCCTGCCTCGCGGGCCCGCTCCTCCGTCATCCCGACCGAGCCGACCTCGGGGTCCGTGTAGGTCACCCGGGGCACCGCGTGGTACTCCGCCGGGGAACCGTCGCGCCCGAGGACGTCGCGCAGGGCGACCGCCGCCTGGTACATCGACACGTGCGTGAACGCCCCCTTCCCCGTGATGTCGCCGATCGCCCAGAGGCGGTTCCCGGCGCGCATCCGCTCGTCGGTGTCGACGGCATGCGATGACGGGTCCAGTCCCACGGAGTCGAGCCCGATGTCGCTGAGGTTGGGTCGTCGTCCGGCCGCCACGAGGAGCTCGTCGGCGACCACCTCCCGCGCGTCGCCGCCGGCGTCCGTCACCTCGAGGGTGAACGAGCCCGCTGCGTGCCGCACCGAGTGCACGGACGCGCCGGCCAGCACCTCGACACCGTCCTCGCCGAGGGCCTCGGCCACGACGTCGGACGCCTCGGGCTCCTCGGCCGCGAGGATGCGCGGTGCCGCCTCGACGAGCGTGACCCGCGTCCCGAACCTCGCGAACGCCTGGGCCAGCTCGACGCCGATCGCTCCGCCGCCCACGACGACCATGGATGCCGGGAGCCGCGGCGTGGCGAGCGCCTCCCGGTTCGTCCAGTACGGGGTGTCCTCGAGGCCGTCCACCGGGGGAGCGGAGGGAGTGGTGCCGGTGTTGAGCACGACCCCACGGGCAGCGGTGTAGCGGGTGCCGTCGACCTCGACCACGCCCGGGGCCGTGAGTCGGCCATGGCCGCGCACGAAGTGCACGCCCGCCTTCTCGAGACGCTCGACCGCCACTCGGTCGTCCCAGTCGTCGGTCGCCTCGTCCCGGATGCGCCGGTGGACGGCACCCCAGTCGAGCACGACGTCGGCGTCGCCGGCCAGCATGGCCACCCGGCGCGCCTCGGCCACGGTGTTCGCGGCCCGGATGGCCATCTTCGAGGGGACGCATCCGTAGTAGGGGCACTCCCCTCCCACGAGCCGCTCGTCGATCCCGACGACCGACAGGCCGGCCCGAGCCGCCTCGGTCGCGAGGTGCTCGCCGCCGGGTCCGAGCCCGAGGACGACGAGGTCGACGGTGCGATCGCTGTTCATGGGGCTAGCCAAACACGCGCGCACGTCGTGCGTCAGCCCACCGCGCCCCGCCGATTTCCGTCGACCCGGTCGAGCGAGCGTGCGGGGTTTGGGGCACATGTCCGAGCCACATACCCTTGGTGGATGCCCGGACAGTCCGTCTTCCGCTCCCTCGAGCCCTTGCTCGAGCAGGTGAGCAAGCCGATCCAGTACGTGGGCGGCGAGCTGAACTCGACCGTCAAGGACTGGGACGTCGCCGGCGACGCCACCGTCCGCTGGGCGCTGATGTACCCCGACGCCTACGAGGTCGGTGTGCCGAACCAAGGCGTCATGATCCTGTACGAAGTGCTCAACGAGCGCCCCGACGCGCTGGCCGAGCGCACCTACGCCGTGTGGCCCGACCTCGAGGCGCTCATGCGTGAGAACGGGGTGCCCCAGTTCACCGTCGACGCGCACCGGGCGGTGGGCGACTTCGACCTGCTGGGCATCTCCTTCTCGACCGAGCTCGGCTACACCAACATGCTCACCGCGCTCGACCTGGCCGGCATCCCGCTCCACGCCGCCGACCGCGACGACACGCACCCGATCGTGGTGGCGGGCGGCCACGCCGCGTTCAACCCGGAGACGATCGCCGACTTCGTCGACGCCGCCGTGGTGGGGGACGGCGAGGAGGCCGTGCTGGCCATCACCGACATCGTCGGCGCCTGGAAGGGCGAGGGGATGCCGGGTGGCCGCCGTGAGCTCCTCCTGCGCCTGGCGCGGACCGGTGGGGTCTACGTGCCGGCGTTCTACGACGTGAGCTACCTGCCGGACGGGCGGATCCAGCGGATCGCCCCCAGCCCGGATGCCCCCGGCGTCCCGTGGCGGGTCGCGAAGCACACCGTCATGGACCTCGACGCGTGGCCGTACCCCAAGCAGCCGCTCGTGCCACTCGCCGAGTCGGTGCACGAGCGGATGTCGGTCGAGATCTTCCGCGGCTGCACCCGGGGCTGCCGGTTCTGCCAGGCCGGCATGATCACCCGCCCGGTGCGTGAGCGCAGCATCACCGGCATCGGCGAGATGGTCGAGCGCGGCCTGGCCGCCACGGGCTTCGAGGAGGTGGGGCTGCTCTCGCTGAGCTCGGCCGACCACTCCGAGATCGCCGACGTCACGAAGGGCCTGGCCGACCGCTACGAGGGCACGAACACCGGGCTGTCGCTGCCGTCGACGCGGGTCGACGCCTTCAACATCGACCTCGCGAACGAGCTGACCCGAAACGGCCGCCGCTCCGGGCTGACCTTCGCGCCCGAGGGCGGGTCCGAGCGGATCCGCAAGGTCATCAACAAGATGGTCAGCGAGGACGACCTGATCCGCACCGTCGCGGCGGCCTACGGGGCCGGCTGGCGCCAGGTGAAGCTCTACTTCATGTGCGGTCTGCCGACCGAGACCGACGAGGACGTCCTCCAGATCGCCGAGCTCGCCAAGCGGGTCATCGACACCGGCCGCGAGGTGAGCGGCCGCCGCGACATCCGCTGCACGGTCTCGATCGGTGGGTTCGTGCCCAAGCCGCACACGCCGTTCCAGTGGGCCGCCCAGCTGGGCGCCGAGGAGACCGACGCGCGGCTGGACAAGCTGCGTCAGGCGATCCGCTCCGACCGGCGCTACGGCTCGGCCATCGGGTTCCGCTACCACGACGGCAAGCCCGGCATCGTCGAGGGGCTGCTCTCGCGCGGCGACCGCAGGGTCGGCCGGGTCATCGAGGCGGTGTGGCGCGACGGCGGGCGCTTCGACGGCTGGTCGGAGCACTTCTCCTACGACCGCTGGATGGCCGCCGCCGAGCGCGAGCTGGCTCCCTTCGGCGTCGACGTCGCCTGGTACACCACCCGCGAGCGCGGGGAGACCGAGGTGCTCGCCTGGGACCACATCGACTCCGGCCTCGACAAGGAGTGGCTCTGGCAGGACTGGCTCGACGCGCTCGACGAGACCGAGGTCGAGGACTGCCGCTGGACGCCGTGCTTCGACTGCGGCGTCTGCCCCCAGATGGGCACCGAGATCGAGATCGGGCCCACCGGCAAGACGCTCCTGCCGCTCACCGTCCTCGGTGCCGGCCGAGCCCAGATGGCCGAGCACGTCCACGCCCACTCCTGACTCGGCCGCTCACCGCACCCCCCGGCCACCCGACCCCGCTCCGGCCCGTCGACGCAACCTCTGCTAGCAGAGGTTGCGTCGAGGACCACAGGGTGCACCCTGTGGTCGTGTACCCAACCTCTGCTGGGCGAAAGTGCAGACGGAACACCGGGTTGTGTCGTCGCCCGCATGCCCAGGATGCCCATGCCTCGCCGGTGACAGGATGAGGCCGTGGCCTCCCCGAGCACGAGCAGCCGTCGGCGGTCGCTGCTCATGGGCACCGACTCGGGGCGGGATGCCGTCCGCCGCATCGCCGTGGCGGTGCTGGCCCTCGGCATGGTCACGATCGTTGGGACGGTCGGCTACGTCGCGCTGGGCTTCGGTCCGATGGACGCGCTCTACCAGACCGTCACGACCGTGGCCACCGTGGGCTTCCGTGAGGTACAGCCTCTCGACCACGCGGGCCAGCTGTTCACCATGGTCCTCATCGTCCTGGGCGTCGGGACCGTGCTCTACAACCTCGGGGTCCTCGTCGAGGCCGTCACCGAGGGCCACCTGCGCGAGCACCTCTGGAGGCGTCGCATGGACCGGGACATCGCGCGGCTGCGCGACCACGTCATCGTGTGCGGGCACGGCCGGGTCGGCCGCGCCGCGAGCCGCCACCTGCTCGACGAGGGGCACGCCGTCGTCGTGGTGGACAGCGACCCGAGCCGGCTCGAGGGGCTCACCGACCCGCATGTCCTCGGCGACGCGGCGCGCGACGACATCCTGCGGGAGGCCGGCATCGAGCACGCGCGCGCGCTGATCTGCGCGCTCGGGACGGATGCCGAGACGATGTACGCGACACTCTCGGCACGGGCCCTCCGGCCGGACCTCGTGATCATCAGCCGGGCCCGCACCCTGGACTCCAAGGAGAAGCTGGTCCTCGCCGGGGCCACCCGGGCGGTCAACCCACAGCTCATCGGCGGGCGCCGGATGGCCTCGTTCGCCCTCCACGCCGACGTGGCGGAGTTCCTCGACGAGGTCATGCACGAGGACGACCTCGACTTCCGAATCGAGCAGGTCCGCCTCGGCGACACCAGCCCGCTCGTCGGCCTGAGCCTGGGGCAGGTCGACGTCCCGGGCCTGTCCGGGTGCCAGCTGCTGGCCCTGCGCCGACCGCGCAGGGGCGCCTTCCTCCCCACTCCACCACCGGAGACCCGTATCGAGGCCGGCGCCACCCTCATCGTGTTCGGGAGCCCCGAACAGGTCCAGGCCCTGCGGTTCTCGGCAGCGCGGTGAGCATGATGGCGGCATGACCAGCGAGACGCCCCCCGCCGAGATCACCCTCCGGTTCCTGGCGGCTCCGACGGATGCCGGGCAGTCCGGCTCGGTCTCGGCGGGTCGGGTCCTCGAGTGGATCGACAAGGCGGGTTACGCGGCGGCCGCCGGGTGGAGCGGGACCTACGCGGTCACGGCCTACGTGGGCAACGTCCGCTTCACCCGCCCGGTCGAGGTGGGGGAGCTCGTCGAGGTCACGGCACGGGTCGTCCACACCGGCCGCACGTCGATGCACATCACGGTCGACGTGGCGTCCGGCCAGCCCCGCACACGCCGGCTCGAGCCGGCGACGCGCTGCCTCATCATCTTCGTCGCGGTCGACGAGCAGGGCCGCTCCACGCCGGTCCGCCCGTTCGTGCCGAGAACCCTCGGTGAGGAGCTCCAGCAGCGGTGGGCCGTGCGGCGCGGCGAGCTGCGGGCGGAGGTCGAGGCCGCCATGGCGGGCCAGCGGTACACGGATGCCGGCACGGCACCCCGCGTGGTCATGCGCTTCCTCGCCGCACCGACCGACGTGAACTGGGGCGGCAAGGTGCACGGGGGGATCGTCATGCGGTGGATCGACGAGGCGGCCCAGGTGGTCGCGACCCGGTGGACCGGTCAGGCCCGCAACGTGGCGATCTTCACCGGCGGCGTTCGCTTCTACCGGCCGCTGCGGATCGGTCACGTCGTCGAGGTCGAGGCTCGACTCCTGCACACCGGGCGCACCTCCATGCACATCGGCGTGCACGTGCGCTCGGGCGACCCGGCCGCCGGGCCCGACGGCATGGAGCTCACGACCTACTGCCGCACCGTCTTCGTCGCGATCGACGAGGACCGCCGCGCGGTCCCCTGCCCGACGTGGGTGCCGGTCAACGACGAGGACCGGGCCTTGGACGCCCACGCCGTCGAGCTCGTGCGGATCCGCGAGCGCTTCGGCGACTGACATCCATAGGAGCATCCCGGCATCCTCAGCGAGCGCCGCCGCCACGGCCCTGCCCTCCCGGTGGGCGGGGGGCAGCCCGCGGGCGGCGGACCGCTCAGCCGTAGAGCGCCCCGACGACCTCGCGGAACGTCGCCGTGTGCCGGTCGACGTCGGCACGCGTGGTGTCGGGGCACATGAGCGCCATGTTGTGGAACGGCGTCATGAGGATGCCGCGGTTGCACATGGCGAGGTGCATGTAGGCGTCGATGTCGTCGTCGTGGGCCGCGGCCGACTCCTCGCCGCTCGTCGGTGCCGGCCGGGTGAAGCGGTACTCGGCCCGAGCGCCGAGCTGGTTGATCGACCAGGGGACGTCGAGGGCGTCGAGCGTGTCCTGCACGCCCTCGGTGAAGGCGGCGGCCAGGCGGGTCATGTGCGCGAACGCGTCCTCGGTGAGCACCTCTCCGAGGGTCGCGCGCATCGCCGCGGTGGAGACCGCGTTGCCCGCGAGTGTGCCGCCGACCCCGCCGACGTCGACGATGTCGGCTTCCCCGGACTCGGTGTGGCGGGTCACGGATGCCGCCACCTCGTCGCTGATGCCGTAGGCGCCCGACGGGATGCCGCCGCCGATCGACTTGCCGATGACGACGATGTCCGGCTCGAGTCCCCACTCCGTCGTGGCACCCCCCCAGCCCACCGAGAACGTGTGCGTCTCGTCGATCATCAGCAGGGAGCCGTAGCGGGTGGCGAGCTCGCGCAGGCCCTCGAGGAACCCCGGCTCGGGAAGGACGATGCCGATGTTGGTGAGGGCCGGCTCGGTGAGGATGGCGGCCACGTCACCGTGGGCCAGCTCGCGCTCGACGGACGCGAGGTCGTTCCACGTGGCGGCCCGGGTCGTGAGGTCCAGCGGCACCGGGGGAGCCACGTTGCCCGGGCGGGACTGCGCCTTGCCCTCGGGACCCGGCACCGCGAAGGTCTCGTCGACCGAACCGTGGTAGCAGTAGGCGAAGACGAGGATCTTCGGTCTCCCGGTCGCCAGGCGAGCCAGCCGCACCGCCCACCGGTTGGCATCGGTGGCCGAGAGCGTGAAGCTCCACAGCGGCATCCCGAACCGCCGGGCCAGCTCGGCACCGACCCACTGCGCGTCCTCGCTGGGCAGCATCGTCGTGATGCCGCCGAGCTCGCCCATCCGCCGGGCCACTGCGTCGACGGTCGGTCGGGGGGAGTGGCCAGCCATGGCACCGGTGTCCCCGAGGGCGAAGTCGATGTAGGTGTGGCGGTCGACGTCCGTGACCCGGTTGCCTCGAGCGTGGTCGAGGTACAGGGGGAAGCCTCCGGTCCACTTGTTCATCCAGGTCATCGGCACCCGGCCGAAGAGGTTGTCTCCCTGTTCGAAGAGGGCGCGGCTTCGCGGATGCCGTTCCGTGTAGGTCGCCTGCTCGGCGGCAAGCAGGGAGTGGATGCGGGACCGGTCGATGGTGGGCATGTCGGCACTGTAGCGCTGCGGATGGGAGGGACCTCCGGACTCCGGGCCACGCTTTCCGTCGCTCGAACGCCGGTCCGGATGCCGATTCCGTCACCGTGAGGGACGGCCGACTAGGCTCTGCGCATGGCCCGCCAGCGCACGCCCGACGGACCGCCGCCCGCTCCGGCGGTGCAGAGGCTCCGTATCCGCTACGCCAAGCGGGGGCGGCTGCGTTTCTCGTCGACGCGCGACTTCTCGCGGGCGCTGGAGCGGGCGCTGCGGCGGGCCGGTGTCCCGATGGCCTACTCCGCCGGGTTCCACCCCCACCCCCTCATCTCGTACGCCAACGCGGCCCCCACCGGCACCGCCAGCGAGGCGGAGTACTTCGAGATCCGGGTTACCGAGCGGGTCGACCCAGAGGCACTCCGGGCCGCGCTCGACGAGGCCCTCCCGCAGGGCCTCGACGTGCTCGAGGTGGTGCCGGCGGGTCCGGGGGCGCTCGCCGACCGGCTCGAGGCGAGCGAGTGGTTGCTCACCGTGCGGGGCGCCGACCCGACGGACCTGCGGCAGGCGGTCGAGGCCTACCTCGCCTGCGACGTCGCCGAGACGACCCGGACGTTCAAGACGGGACCCCGCACCTTCGACACGCGCGGGGCGGTGCTGTCGATGGCGGTCACCGGGGTCGACGAGGAGGGGTGTGCGATACTTCGGGTGGTCGTACGGCACACCACACCGTCCGTGCGCCCCGACGACATCCTGACCGCACTGCGCGCAGTGACCGGGTTCTCGCCACCGGTCCCACCCCTGGTGACCCGGCTGGCCCAAGGCCCTCTGACCGACGCAGGTGCCGGGGTGGCCGACCCGTTGGCCGCCGACAAGGACGTCGCCGGCTCCGGATAGGTGCCGCGCCGCCCGCGCGAGCCGCTCCGGGGCAGCAGTCGACTTCCGTGACGGGGTGCGCCCCGCACGACTGTGATCGCACACCACGCGATCGACGAGGAGCCGGCCCCCGGGCCGACGCCGGTGTGGTCGTCCTCGCGTGGGTGACGAAAGAGGCCGAGATGGCGTCCGAGAACGACCGAAACCCCACCGAGGCGGACCAGGCACCGGCCGAGAAGCCCAAGCGCCGCCGCGCCGCGAAGAAGGCCGCCGCCGCGCCGGCGCCCGAGGCGTCGACCGTGACGCCGGATGCCGGTGCCACCACCCTCGACGACGGCGCCCCGTCGACCACGGCCGCCGTCGCGGCGCAGGCCCAGGCCGGTCTCGAGCCGGCGGACCGGGCGGCGCCCGAGGCCTTGGCCCCGAAGAAGAAGGCCCGCAAGGGCGCGGCGAAGAAGACGTCCCGCACGAAGCGCTCTGCCGCAGCCGACCCGACGGACGAGCCGGGCGACGAGCCGGTCCCCTCCGCTGCGGTTGCCGTCGTGAGCGAGGCGACCGGGGACGAGGCGGCGACCGAGGACCAAGCGGCCGACGCCCACGCGGCCGAGGTCGGGGCCCCCGGCAACGACACTGCCGAGGACGAGGCCGACGGCGCACAGGGTCCCGCGCCCGTCCCCAGCTTCGGGCTGGTCTTCCAGGCACCCGAGCCGGTTGCGCCGCGCCGACGGCGCGCAACCTCTCCGGTCCAGTCGCCCACGGAGCGGCCGGCGGCCGAGGAGGCCGCCGAGGCGGCCGCCGGGGCTCCCGACACCGCCGCGAGCGGGGACCAGGACCCGGGCCGCGACGCCGACCACCATGCAGACACCAGCGAGGGCCAGCCCGACGACGGGTCCCCCGACCGGTCCGCGGACGAGGCGGAGGGCGGCTCGCGCAGCCGGCGCCGTCGGGGCGGGCGAGGGCGCCGGGGCAGGAGCCAGGGCGACGACGAGTCGGCGCCCACGGCATCCGACGCAGGGGACGGCGAGAACGACGAGCCGGGCGACACCGGTCCGCAGGAGTCCGACGACACCGAGTCCGGGTCGAGCCGTCGCCGCCGCCGGCGCCGACGGGGCGCCTCGGAGGGCGAGGGGGACGATCCGCCCGGCACCGTGACCAAGGTCCGGGAGCCGCGCTCCCAGCGCGAGGAGCCGACCGCCGTCAAGGGGTCCACGCGCCTGGAGGCCAAGAAGCAGCGCCGGCGGGAGGGTCGCGAGGCGGGCCGTCGCCGCACGATCATCACCGAGGCCGAGTTCCTCGCCCGTCGCGAGAGCGTCGAGCGGGTCATGGTGGTGCGTGGCCGCGGCGACCGCACCCAGATCGGTGTCCTCGAGGACGGCGTCCTCGTCGAGCACTACGTCTCGCGCGAGACGACCGCGTCGATGGCCGGCAACGTCTACCTCGGACGGGTCCAGAACGTGCTGCCCTCGATGGAGGCGGCCTTCGTCGACATCGGGAAGGGCCGCAACGCCGTGCTGTACGCGGGCGAGGTCAACTGGGACGCCGCCGGGATCGAGGGCGGCCAGGGCCGTCGCATCGAGAACGCGCTCTCCTCCGGTGACACGGTGCTGGTGCAGGTCACCAAGGACCCCATCGGGCACAAGGGCGCACGTCTCACCTCCCAGATCTCGCTTCCGGGCCGCTACCTCGTGTACGTGCCCGAGGGCCAGATGACCGGCATCTCGCGAAAGCTGCCCGACACCGAGCGGGCGCGGCTCAAGGCCATCCTCAAGGAGGTCGTGCCCGACTCCGCCGGGGTCATCGTGCGCACGGCCGCCGAGGGAGCCTCCGAGGAGGAGCTGCGCGCGGACGTCCAGCGCCTCACCTCCGCCTGGGAGAAGATCAGCGCCAAGGCGGATGCCGCCCGGGCCAAGAAGTCCGGGGGCGGCGGGGCGCCGGTGCTCCTCCACGGCGAGCCCGACCTGACGGTGCGCGTCATCCGCGACGTCTTCACCGAGGACTTCACCTCCCTCGTGGTCTCGGGGGACAAGGCCTGGAGCGAGATCAGCGCGTACGTCGAGGACGTCGCGCCGGACCTCGCGCCGCGCCTGCAGCGGTGGACCGCCGAGGAGGACGTCTTCGCGGCGCACCGCATCGACGAGGCCATCGCCAAGGCGATGGACCGCAAGGTGTGGCTGCCTTCCGGTGGTTCGCTGGTCATCGACCGCACCGAGGCGATGACCGTGGTGGACGTGAACACCGGCAAGTTCGTCGGCTCCGGGGGCAACCTCGAGGAGACCGTGACGAAGAACAACCTCGAGGCCGCCGAGGAGATCGTGCGCCAGCTCCGGCTTCGCGACATCGGCGGCATCATCGTCGTCGACTTCATCGACATGGTGCTGGAGTCCAATCGTGACCTCGTCGTCCGCCGCCTCCTCGAGTGCCTCGGCCGCGACCGGACCAAGCACCAGGTCGCCGAGGTGACCTCCCTCGGCCTGGTGCAGATGACCCGGAAGCGGGTCGGGTCGGGCCTCATCGAGGTCTTCTCGGAGCAGTGCGAGCACTGCAACGGGCGGGGGATCATCGTGCACTCCGAGCCCATCGACCGTGGTGGCTCCTCCGACCAAGGGGCCCAGGGCGGGTCGCAGGCGGGCTCGCGGTCGAGCCGTGGCCGGCGTGGACTGAGCGGCACGGGTGGGAGCGGGACATCGGGCGGCGAGGAGCCGCGCACCCCGTCCGGTCCGACCGCGGCCCAGATCGCGGCGGCGGCCCACGCGGCGGCGCTGCGCAAGGCGGAGACCGGCGGCGACGCCGCGCTCGACGTCCCCGACGTCGGGGCGACCGTGCCCGGTGCGGAGCAGCCCCTGCTCGACGTGGAGGCCGCGGAGGCGTCGTCACCCGACGCACCGCCCCGTGAGGAGGCCGAGTCACAGTCAGCTGCCGACACGACGGGGGCCCTCGATGCCGCCGTGGAACCGGAGGTCAGCTCCGAGGCGGTCGGAACCGAGGAGGCGCGCCCAGGGGTCGGCCCCGGCGCGGTTCCCGACGGCGTCGCCGTCCCCAGCGCCGTGGTGCTGCCAGATGCCGTGGTGCTGCCGGATGCCGCCCTGGTGCCGGATGCCGCCGTCGTGCCGGATGCCGCCCTGGTGCCGGCGCCGGCCGAGCCCGAGCCGCCCCGGGCTCGCCGCAAGCGCGGCCGGGTCGTCGCCCCGGCGGGCCCCCCACGGCCCGTGACGTCGGAGGAGCCCGTGGAGTGAGGAGGGCCGGCAACGGGTCGCACGTGCACGGCATCCGGGCAGCGTCGCGGGATTTGGAGGGCCACCCGGCGCACCGGTAGGCTGCGAGGTCGGTGCGCCCACCGAGCCGATGTCCTGTGTCACGGGGTAGCGATCGGCCGGTCTTCCAGGAGGAGCACCCGTAGCGAAAGTGAGTACGACTGTGTACGCGATTGTGCGCGCAGGTGGTCGCCAGGAGAAGGTCTCCGTCGGCGACGTCCTGCTCATCGACAAGGTCGGTCAGGCCGGTGACACCGTGCAGCTGCAGCCGCTGCTCGTCGTCGACGGGGGCACGGTCACCAGTGACGCGAGCAAGCTCGCGAAGGTCACGGTGACCGCTGAGGTCGTCAAGGCCGCCAAGGGCCCGAAGATCACGATCCTGAAGTACAAGAACAAGACCGGCTACCGGAAGCGCCAGGGCCACCGCCAGCCGCTCACGCAGATCAAGATCACGGCGATCGACGCCTGACCTCGCCCGGAACTCACTGAAGGACTACTGACATGGCACACAAGAAGGGTGCGTCCTCGACCCGCAACGGTCGCGACTCCAACGCCCAGTACCTCGGCGTCAAGCGCTTCGGCGGCCAGGTCGTGAGCGCCGGCGAGATCCTCGTCCGCCAGCGCGGCACGCACTTCCACCCCGGCGACGGCGTCGGCCGTGGCGGCGACGACACGTTGTTCGCGCTCGTCGCGGGAGCAGTGAAGTTCGGCTCCAAGCGCGGCCGCAAGACCGTCAACATCGTCCCGGCGGAGACCGCTGCCGCGAAGTGACGCGTGGCTCCGGTGGCCATGATCGGGCACCGACACGAGCGTCCGGTGACCACCACCGGGCACCATGACCACGTCGTGAGGGGCGGGCCCGCCAAGGCCCGCCCCTCACGGCATCCGCCCCACTCCCCCCGACCTCCCCGACTTCGTCTGTGCGGATGCCGCCGACACGCCGTACCAGCGGCGGGTAACCGACGATCTGACAGACGAGGTGGGGCCGCCGCCCGCACCCGAGGAGCCGCAGCATGACGACCTTCGTCGACCGCGTCGTGCTGCACGTCGCCGCCGGGAACGGCGGCCACGGCGTGGCCTCGGTCAAGCGAGAGAAGTTCAAGCCGCTCGGCGGCCCCGACGGTGGCACCGGCGGGCGTGGCGGGTCGGTCGTGCTGGCCGTCGACCCGCAGGCGACGACGCTCCTCGACTACCACCACACGCCCCACCGCCGGGCGGCGAACGGCCGGCCCGGCGCCGGTGACGAGCGCAACGGCGCCGACGGTGCGGACCTGGTGCTCAAGGTGCCCGAGGGGACGGTGGTCAAGGCGGCCGACGGCTCCGTGCTCGCCGACCTCGTCGGCCACGACGCCACCTACGTCGTCGCCCGAGGAGGTCGTGGGGGGCTCGGCAACAAGGCGCTGGCCAGCCCTCGCCGGAAGGCACCCGGCTTCGCCCTCCTCGGCGAGCCGGGGGAGTCGCTGGACATCGTCCTCGAGCTGAAGTCGATCGCCGACGTGGCGCTCATCGGGTTCCCGAGCGCCGGCAAGTCCTCGCTCGTCTCGGTGCTGTCCGCGGCGCGCCCGAAGATCGCCGACTACCCGTTCACGACGCTCGTTCCCAACCTCGGTGTCGTCACGGCGGGTTCCGAGCGGTTCACCGTGGCCGACGTCCCCGGGCTGATCCCAGGTGCCAGCCAGGGCAAAGGGCTGGGGCTGGAGTTCCTGCGGCACGTCGAGCGGTGCTCGGTCCTCGTGCACGTCGTCGACTGCGCCACCCTGGAGCCGGGGCGCGACCCCATGACCGACCTCGAGGTCATCGAGCGCGAGCTCGCCGCGTACGTCCCGGACGACGCGCTGGGCGGCCGACCACTGTCGGAGCGCACCCGCGTCGTGGTCCTCAACAAGGCGGACGTGCCCGAGGCGAGGGAGCTCGCCGAGATGGTCCGGCCGATGCTCGAGGAGCGTGGCCTCGAGGTGCACATCGTCTCGGCCGTCGCGCACACCGGGCTGCGCGAGCTGGGCTTCGCTCTCGCTCGACACGTGGTCGCCGCCCGGGCCGAGCTGGCCGCCACGGTGGCCGAGCGCCCCCGCGTGGTCGTCCGGCCCAGGGCCGTCGACGACTCCGGGTTCCACGTGCGGCGCGAGAACACCCCCGACGGCGAGGTCTTCCGTGTGCTGGGCGAGCGGCCGACGCGCTGGGTGCGGCAGACTGACTTCTCCAACGACGAGGCGGTCGGCTACCTGGCCGACCGGCTCAGCCGCCTCGGCGTCGAGGAGGCGTTGCTCAAAGCAGGGGCGGTCGCCGGGTCCACGGTGCTCATCGGCCCCGAGGACGACGCCGTGGTCTTCGACTGGGAGCCCACGATGTCCTCCGGCGCCGAGCTCCTCGCCGGGCCGCGGGGGAGCGACCTGCGCCTCGACAGCGAGGGACGCAAGACCCGCGGCGAGCGGCGTGAGGAGTTCCACGCCCGCAAGGACGCCCAGACGGTGGCGCGCGAGACCCTCGCCGAGGAGCGCCGCGCCGGTCACTGGGCGTCCACGGACCAGGAGGACTGACCGGATGCCGGACACCGCCTCCCGCGTCCGGCGCGCCATGGGCGTGGGCCAGCGCCTCGTCGTCAAGGTCGGCTCCTCCTCGCTCACGAGCCCGGACGGCGGACACCTCGACGTCGACGCCTTGGGCGCGCTCGTCGACGTGCTCGCCGAGCGGCGGGGCCAAGGGCGGCAGGTCGTCCTCGTGTCCTCCGGGGCCATCGCGGCCGGCCTCGGGCCGTTGGGGCTTCCGCGTCGTCCGTCCGACCTGGCCACCCAGCAGGCGGCCGCGAGCGTCGGTCAGGGGGCTCTGGTCGCCGCCTACCAGGCTGCCTTCGCCGCGCACGGGCTCACCGTTGGTCAGGTGCTGCTCACGGCTGACGACGTGACCCGTCGCACCCACTACACGAACGCCCGGCGCACGATGGAGCGGCTCCTTGAGCTCGGCATCGTCCCGGTGGTCAACGAGAACGACACGGTCGCGACGCACGAGATCCGCTTCGGCGACAACGACCGCCTCGCGGCCCTGGTCGCCGACCTCGTGGGTGCGGACGGGCTCGTGCTGCTCACCGACGTGGATGCCCTGTACGACGGACCCCCGTCCGCCGACGGCGCTCGTCGGGTGCCGTTCGTGGCGACCAGTGACGACCTCGATGCGGTGACCATCGGCGGAACCGGGTCATCGGTCGGCAGCGGTGGCATGGTCACCAAGGTGGAGGCGGCGGCGATCGCCGGTGCGGCCGGCATCCCGACGTTGCTGACCCGGCTTCCGGACGTGCGGGAGGCGCTGGCCGGGTCCGACGTGGGCACCGTCTTCGCCGCTGCGGCGGCACGCCGCGGGTCACGGAAGCGGTGGCTCGCGCACGCCACGACGGCCCGCGGACGGCTGCTCCTCGACGACGGCGCAGTGGCGGCCGTGACGGTGCGGCGCACCTCGCTGCTGCCGGCCGGGATCACGTCGGTCGACGGGGCGTTCGCGGCCGGGGACCCGGTCGACGTCTGCGCACCCGACGGCCGGGTCATCGCCCGGGGGCTGGTGAACTACGCGTCGGCCGAGCTCCCGCAGCTGCTCGGTCGGTCGACCCGCGACCTGGCGCGCGAGCTGGGGCCGGCGTACGAGCGCGAGGTCATCCATCGCGACGACCTCGTCGTGCTCTGAGCCGCTCCCCCCACGGTTCCCGCCACATCCCGGAAACCACCCTCCGGTGTGAACCGCCCGGTCGGGGTCAACGGATCCGCTGGACCTCGAACTGCATCCGCGGCTCGGCGATCGCGTCCTGGCTCTGCACCAGCTGCAGCTCGCGCCGCCCGGAGTCGTGGGTGCGCAGGAGCAGGTCGAAGACGCTGGAGACGGTTCGACCCAGGGCCAGACCGGCATCCGCCGTCTCGAGCAGGTGGGCGGTGAACAGGGCCGCCGTGACGTCGCCGGACCCGTTGGCCTTCAGCGGCAGGTGCGGGGTCTGCACGATCCAGGCGCCATCGCCCTGGACGGCCAGCATCTCGATCGTCCCCTCGGGGCGGTCCGGGCGCAGGACGCTGG
The DNA here is from genome assembly GCA_963763015.1 of uncultured Actinomycetota bacterium. Classification (GTDB taxonomy): domain Bacteria; phylum Actinomycetota; class Actinomycetes; order Actinomycetales; family Dermatophilaceae; genus Fodinibacter. The sequence goes on from CAVXML010000006.1 coordinate 376,861, forward strand.
TGACGAGGACCGTCGACGGGCCGATGGCGCGGGCACGGTCGACGGAGTCGAGGGTGGACTCGAGGTCGCCCGGCTCGGTCTCGGTGAGGAACCCGAGCTCGAACTGGTTGGGGGTGATGACGTCCGCGTGGGGGACGACCCGCTCCCGGAGAAGGACAGGGATGGCGGGGTGCACGAAGCAGCCTGACGTGGCGTTGCCCATGACGGGGTCGCACGCGTAGAGGGCGCCCGGGTTGGCCTCCTTGGTCCGGGCAACCGCATCGAGGATGACCTCGCCGATCTGCTCACCCCCCTGGTACCCGGAGAGCACCGCGTCGACCTCGGTGAGCGCCCCCCGCTCCTGGATGCCGGTGATCACCTCTCGCACGTCCGCCGGCGGCATGAGCGGCCCTCGCCACGCCCCGTAGCCGGTGTGGTTGGAGAAGTGGACGGTGTGGACGGGCCACACCTCGACGCCGAGGCGCTGGAGGGGGAAGACCGCGGCGGAGTTGCCCACGTGGCCGTAGGCCACGGATGACTGGATGGACAGGATCGTCGTCATCGGCTCATCCTCGCACCCGGCGTCGCAGTCCGAGGCGGTGGGAAGGGGGCCGCCGCGCAGCGGACCCGGGTCGACCCGGCATACCCTTGGAGGCATGGCAGACCGCACCACCGACATCGACCCCGCGGACGTCGAGCGGGTCAAGGCGCTCGCCGAGGCGGCCGGCACGGCATCCCGCCGCCTGGCGCTGATGTCGCGCGCCGAGAAGGATGCCGCCCTGCGCACCCTCGCCAACGCCCTCGAGACCGCCTCCGACGACGTCGTCACGGCCAACGAGCGCGACCTCGCCCGCGGCCGCGAGCACGGGATGCCCGACAGCCTCCTCGACCGCCTGCGCCTCGACGCCCCCCGTGTCGCCGCGGTCGCCGGGGCGCTTCGGGACATCGCCGCCCTGCCCGACCCGGTCGGCGAGGTCGTCCGCGGCTCCACCCTCGCCAACGGCCTCCAGATCCGTCAGGTGCGCGTGCCGATGGGCGTGGTCGGGATGATCTACGAGGCCCGGCCCAACGTCACCGTCGACGCCGCCGGCCTCGGCCTCAAGAGCGGGAACGCCGTCATCCTGCGCGGCGGCAGCGCAGCCGCCGAGACCAACCGCGCGCTCGTCGCGGTGCTCCGCGGCTCCTTGCACGACCAAGGGCTCCCGGCGGATGCCGTCAGCCTCCTCGAGGGCGGTCATGGTGCGGTCCGCGCACTCATGACCGCGCGCGGCCTGGTCGACCTCCTCATCCCGCGGGGCGGGGCCGACCTCATCCGCACCGTCGTCACGGAGTCGACGGTGCCCGTCATCGAGACCGGTGTCGGCAACTGCCACGTCTACGTCGACCGTGGCGCCGACCTCGACAAGGCCCTCGCCATCACCGTGAACTCCAAGACCCACCGGCCGAGCGTCTGCAACGCCGCCGAGACGCTCCTTGTACATCGTGACGTCGCCGCCACGTTCCTCCCCAAGGCCCTCGCCGCCCTCGTGGGCGAGGGCGTCGTCCTCCACACCGACGCGGATGCCGGTGCGCAGGCGGATCTCGCCGGCGTCGCCCACGACCAGGCGACCTCGGAGCACTTCGGCACCGAGTTCCACGCGCTCGAGATGTCGGTCGGCGTCGTCCCCGACCTCGACGCCGCCCTGGATCACATCCGCCGGTACGGTTCGGGACACACCGAGGCGATCGTCACCGAGGACCGCGCCGCCGCTCGCCGCTTCACCGCCGAGGTCGACGCGGCGGCGGTCATGGTCAACGCCAGCACCCGGTTCACCGACGGCGGCGAGTTCGGCTTCGGCGCCGAGATCGGCATCTCGACCCAGAAGCTCCACGCGCGGGGGCCGATGGCCCTCCCCGAGCTCACGACGACGAAGTGGGTCGTCGAGGGCGACGGTCAGGTCCGGGTCTGAGGTCCCCGCTCGCCGCTCGGACGATCCTCAGCCCCGTCGAGCGAGTCGTGGGCGACGAAGTAGGCCGGTCGCGCCTGCAGCGCCGCGTACGTTCGACCGACGTACTCGCCGAGGATGCCCAGCGCCAGCAGCTGCACCGCTCCGACACCGGCCACGATGACGACGGTTGACGTCCACCCGGGAACCGTCGTGCCCAGGAGCATCGAGGCCACCGCGAACACGAGCACGGCCAGCGCCCCGACACCGCCGAGCAGCCCCAGCCAGGTCGCGAAGCGCAGGGGCGCGACCGAGAAGCCGGTCAGTCCGTCGAGGGACAGACGGATCATCTTCCCGAGCGGGTACTTGGAGGTGCCGGCGGCGCGGGGCGCCCGGGTGTACTTGACCGAGGCGTTCGGGAAGTGCAGGGCCGGCACGACCAGACGCAGCACCCGGCCGTTCTCCGGGAGGGAGTTGACCGCGTCCACCGTGGCACGCGACATGAGCCGGAAGTCCCCGGCATCCACGTGTGGGTCCACGTCGGACAACGCCCGGATCGACCGGTAGAACAGCCGGGCCGACAGCCGCTTGAACGTCGTGTCGGCCGAGCGGTCCTGGCGCACCCCGTACACCACGTCGACTCCCTGCCCGCGGGCCACGGCCAGCATCTCCCCGATGACCTCCGGTGGGTCCTGCAGGTCCGCGTCGAGCGTCACGACCCACGCACCCCGGGCGCGAGCGAGACCGGCGGAGATGGCCGCCTGGTGACCGGCGTTCGCCCGAAGGCGCACGACCCGCACCTGCGGCCACTCACGGCGAACTCGCTGCAGCACCACGGGCGTGCCGTCGGTGGAGCCGTCGTCCACGCACAGCACCTCGTAGGTCGTCCCCCACGCCTCGGCCACCGGTCGCAGCCGCTCGACCAGGAGGGGAAGCACCGCCTCCTCGTTGTACACGGGCACGACGACACTGACGTCGACCGGGGAGTGGGACATGGCCCAAGGGTAGGTGGCCGAGCGGCTGTCCCGGGGCCGCGACGGCCGAGGGCCCCCGAGTATGAGTTCGGGGGCCCTCGGCCGTCGGCGAGTGCCGACGCGTCGAGCCGGTCGGACCCGGGGCGGTCACCTCGGGTCGGCCACGCGACGGTGGCGCCGCCCGGGGGCGGCTTCGACTCAGGCCGTCGGCCGCGGCACCTGCGCCGTCGCGCGCGTGCGGCCCCCGTGCGGAGGCCACGTCCCCGGTCTCCCGGAGGGTGGCGATGCCGTTATCCGTACGACCTGCCTTCCCGGCGTCGCTCCGGCGGAGACCCCCGACGCGACCCCGGTTCGGGCGTAGTGCCTTTGTAGTGCCGGGCTGCCGTGCTGCGCAAGGGAATCCGAGAATGAAGATGGAGTATCCTGCGCTCCCACCGTTTCGTCCACAGGCGACACGCTCGCGAGGGCCGCCGTGCACAGGCGTGTGGACAGGATCGGTGGACGACGGAGGCGCTAGGCTGGCCGGCATGTCGATGCCCGTCGCCCTCGGTGCCGCCGAGGAAGCCGCCCGCGAGCTCCCGCTGCCCCCGTGGACGTTCGGGATCATGGCCCTGCTCGCCTTCGCGTTCCTCCTGGGCGTCACCTGGTCGTTCCGCGGAACCTCCCAGAAGTACGCCCGCCCCGACCTCGAGGGTGTGCGTCAGGACGCCGCCGCGACCGGTCCCGACCGCCGGGGTGAAGGCCTCGGCGACGGCGGGGCCGGTGACGAGCCGCACTGGCCCGAGCACCCCGGGCACCAGCACTGAGCGCAGCGCGAGTGCGCCTGGGCGTGATGGGGGGGACCTTCGATCCCATCCACCACGGGCACCTGGTCGCCGCCTCGGAGGTGCAGGCGCTGCTCGACCTCGACGAGGTCGTCTTCGTCCCCACCGGGCAGCCCTGGCAGAAGGACGGCCGCGACGTCGCGCCCGCCGAGCACCGCTACCTCATGGCCGTCGTCGCCACGGCATCCAACCCTCGCTTCACGGTCTCCCGCGTCGACATCGACCGGGAGGGACCCACCTTCACCATCGACACCCTGCGCGACCTGACCGCGCAGCGCCCCGGCGCCGAGCTGTTCTTCATCACCGGCGCCGACGCCCTGACCAAGATCCTCACGTGGAAGGACGCGGACGAGCTGTGGGGCCTGGCTCACTTCATCGGCGTGACCCGTCCGGGGTACGAGCTCTCCGAGCACGGGCTGCCTCCCGACGGAGTGACCCTCCAGGAGGTTCCGGCGATGGCCATCAGCTCGACGGACTGCCGCAATCGGGTCCGGGCCGGTGAGCCCGTCTGGTACCTCGTGCCGGACGGCGTCGTCCAGTACATCTCCAAGCACCACCTGTACGCCGTGCCGGCACCCGTCGCGGCCCCCGCGCCACCCGACCGAGGAGCCCCGTGACCGCCACCGACCGATCGCTGGAGCTGGCCCGTGCCGCGGCATCCGCCGCTGCCAGCAAGCTTGCGACCACCATCACGGGCATCGACGTGTCCGACCAGCTCGCGCTCACGGACGTCTTCGTCATCGTCTCGGCTGAGTCCGAGCGGCAGGTGGGCTCCATCGTCGACGAGGTCGAGGACGTCCTGCGGGACATGGGGGTCAAGCCGGTCCGCCGCGAGGGGCAGCGCGAGGGGCGGTGGGTGCTCATCGACTTCGTCGACGTGGTCGTCCACGTGCAGCACGACGACGAGCGCTCCTTCTACGAGCTCGAGCGGCTCTGGAAGGACTGCCCCTCGATCGACCTGGGCGTCGTCGGCACCGAGCAGGGTGGTCGGTGACCGGCACCGGGACCGCCCAAGGTCGGCGGATCGTCGTCCTGCGGCACGGCGAGACCACCCACAACGCCGACGGCATCTGGCAGGGCCAGCTCGACACGCCGCTCTCCGAGCGGGGCCTCCGGCAGGCGGATGCCGTGGGCGCGGCGGTCGCAGCCCTGTCGCCGGACCGGATCGTGTCCTCCGACCTGAGCCGCGCCCGGCTGACGGCCGAGAGCGTGGGGCGGGCGTGCGGCATCCCGGTCGTGGTCGACCCTCGCTTCCGCGAGGTGCACGCGGGGGAGTGGCAGGGTCTCACCTCCGCCGAGGTGGCGCGTCGCTGGCCGGAGGAACACGCGGCCCTGGTGCGCGGGGAGGACGTCCGCAGGGGTGGGAACGGCGGTGCGGGCGAGAGCATGGCCGACGTGCTGGTGCGCGTCGGGGCCGCCCTCGACGAGCTGCTCGGCGACCTCCCTCGGGGGCGCGGCGCGGTCGTCTCGACCCACGGCGGTGCAGCCAAGACGGTGCTCGCATGGCTCCTCGACCTGGACCTCGCCGTGGCGTGGCGCGTGCTTGCCCCGCTGGGCAACTGCCACTGGGCTGAGCTGCACGAGGGGCGTGCCGGGTGGCGGCTGCACACGTGGAACGTCGGCATCGCAGAGGGGTCGGTGACCGGGTCCCCGATGCCCTGACGAGGATTTGGGTCGCTGCTGGGCCATGGGTAGACTCGCCGTCGCCCCTTCGGGGGTCGCCCACTCGGGGCTGTGGCGCAGTTGGTAGCGCACCTCCATGGCATGGAGGGGGTCAGGGGTTCGAATCCCCTCAGCTCCACCGAGTGACCGACAGGGCCGGACGCCACGCGCGTCCGGCCCTGTCCACGTGGTGGCCCGGCGTGGTCGCCTGCGTACCCCCCGGTGGTTGCCCGCGTACCCCCGCGGGACCTCGCCGCCTCAGGCCGGCCAGACGCCGCTGGTGCCGCGGCGGTGCGAACCGACGAGGTGCGTGTCGATGATCCCGACCGCCTCCATGAGCGCGTACATCGTCGTCGGTCCGACGAAGACGAACCCCTTGCGTTTCAGCGCCCTGGACAGGGCCAGCGACTCGGGCGAACTCGTGGGCACCTCCGCCATCGTGCGTGGCCGGGGGGTGTCGGAGGGTCGGAAGGACCAGACGTATGCCGCGAGGTCGCCGTCCGGGTCGTCGCGCAGCCCGAGCGTCGCTCGAGCGTTGGTGATCGTCGCGAGCACCTTGGCCCGGTTGCGGACGATCCCGGCGTCGGCCATGAGCCGCTCCACCTCGACGTCGCCGTAGCGCGCCAGCGCCTCCGGGTCGAAGCCGTCGAAGGCGGCACGGAACGCCGGGCGCTTGCGCAGGATCGTGAGCCACGACAGGCCCGACTGGAACGCCTCGAGGGAGAGCCGCTCGAACATCCCACGCTCGTCGCGGACCGGCATCCCCCACTCGGTGTCGTAGTACGCGCGGAGCAGCGGGTCGGCCGAGGCCCACACCGGCCTCGCCAGGCCGTCGTCCCCCACGACGAGACCGTCCACGCTCATGACCGGTGCAGGGCGATGACGGGGCCTGCGGGCTCAGGCAGCGGCGGCCGAGAGAGCTGCGCTCACGTCGTCGGCGATGTCGGCCGGCTCGGTGGTGGGGGAGTACCGCCCGAGGACCGTTCCGTCACGACCGACGAGCCACTTGGTGAAGTTCCACTTGACCCGACCCCCGAGCACACCCTTGGTCTCCTCCTTGAGCCACTCGAACAGCGGGTGCGCCTCCGAGCCGTTGACGTCGACCTTCGCGAACATCGGGAAGCTCACGCCGTAGTTGACCTTGCAGAACTCGGCGATCTCGTCCTCCGATCCGGGCTCCTGGCCGCGGAACTGGTTGCACGGGAAGCCCAGCACGACGAAGCCCTCGTCCCGGTGCTCGGCGTAGAGCTGCTCGAGGCCTGCGAACTGCGACGTGAAGCCGCAGTTGCTCGCGGTGTTGACGACGAGGACGACCTGGCCGGCGTAGTCCGCCAGGCTGCGCTCGTCGCCGGCAATGGTCGTCGCGGTGAAGTCGGAGAGAGTGGTCATGTCCCCATGGTCACACGAAAGGCCGACACGGCCCGACGGGGCGTCGAACCTCGGACCCACGTCGGTCCGGCACGGGGCCGGACGTGGCCGGGCCGCTCACGCGCCACGGAGGGTCGCCATCGGCGTGTCTCCAGCCGCCGTCGTCCCCACCTCCTGTCCACAGGCTGGGGACGGAGACGGAAGATCACGAAACGATCACGTACGGTGGACCGCCATGACCCCCACGCCCGAGGCCCCGGTGCCGTGACCCGCTCGTCTCCGTCACGACACCCGTATGCCGGCCGTCACCGCCCGGCGCCCGGGCCGGTCCCTGCCAGGTCGGTGCTCGGTGGTCGGTCCCCACTCGTCCCCGGGGCGGCGGCGGCCGCGCTCATCGTGACCGCGGGAGTCGCGACGGCTGTCGAGACCGCGCAGGGTGCGGCTGGCCGGGGGCAGGCCGCACCGGCATCCGCGTCCCTTGCGCTGTCGCCCCAGCAGCGGGTGGTGGTGCGCGCGGAGGAGGCGGCCCTGGAGGTGGAGGTAGGTGACCTGGCCGTCCGGCGGCAGGCCGCGGGCCTGCAGGCCAGTGCCCGGCACGGCCGCGCCGAGGCCAGGCAGAACGCAGCCCGTGAGGCCGAGCGCAAGGCCGCCGCAGCGGCCGCCGCGCGCGCGAAGAAGGAGGCCGCCGCGAAGGCGGCCCGCAAGAAGGCGGCGCAGGCCGCCGCCCGGGCACGGGAGAAGGCGAAGCGGGAGGCCAAGCGGTGGGTGCGACCCATCACCAGGTGGAACATCACCTCGCGCTACGGCCCACGGTGGGGCAAGACCCACGACGGTCTCGACGTCGGCGCACCGACCGGCACACCGCTCTACGCGATGTCCAGGGGCACCGTCATCCTGGCGGACAGCGTGTTCAGCTTCGGCAAGAAGGTCGAGATCCGGTACTGGAACGGCACGGTCTCCTGGTACGGCCACCTGAGCCGCATCGACGTCCGCGAGGGCCAGGCCGTCGTGCCGGGCCAGGTCGTCGGCGCCGTCGGCAACACCGGCCACTCCTTCGGATCCCACCTCCACCTCGAGATCCACCCCTCCGGCGGCGACAACCCGGTCAACCCGTACCCCTGGCTGCAGCGCAAGGGCCTCATCGGCTGACCGGAGGAGACGCCCTACCCTGTCGCCGTGCCTGAACCCGCCTCCCCGGCCGTCAGCGCGCTCGACGTGGACGTCCTCGTCGTGGGCGCCGGCATCTCCGGGGTCGACGCGGCTTGCCGGCTGGCGATGCACAGCCCGAGCACCGCCTGGGCCGTGCTCGAGGCCCGTGAGGCGATCGGTGGGACCTGGGACCTGTTCCGCTACCCCGGCATCCGGTCGGACTCCGACATGTACACCCTCGGCTTCCCGTTCCGACCGTGGCCCGGCGCCGCCGCCATCGCAGCCGGAGCCGACATCCGGGCCTACGTCGAGGAGACGGCCCGTGCGTTCGGCGTGACCGAGCGCCTGCACCTGGGCCAGCGCGTGGAGCGGTTCGAGTGGTCCTCCCCGGCAAGCCGCTGGTCGGTCACGGCGAGCACCGCGAACGGCCAGGTCGTCCACACCGCTCGCCTCGTCTACCTCGCCACGGGCTACTACTCCTACGAGTCCGGCCACGTCGTCGACTTCCCGGGGCAGGACGAGTTCGCCGGCGAGGTGGTGCACCCGCAGCACTGGCCCGAGGGGATGCCGGTCGCGGGCCGCCGCGTCGTCGTCATCGGCAGCGGTGCCACGGCCGTGACGCTCGTGCCGGCCCTCGTCGCGCAGGGTGCCGCAGGGGTGACGATGCTCCAGCGCAGCCCGAGCTACGTCGCGGCGCTCCCCGGCCGTGACGTCGTGGCGGCGGGGCTGCACCGGGTGCTCCCGGCGGGGGCGGCCCACCGGGCGGTCCGGGGCAAGAACGTCCTGCTGTCGACGGCCGGGTACCAGGCGCTGCGCCGCTTCCCACGGGCCGGCCGCCGGCTCCTGCGCCGCCGGGTCATGGACCGGCTGCCCGAGGGCTACGCCGTGGACACCCACTTCTCCCCGCGGTACGACCCCTGGGACCAGCGCCTGTGCGTCGCCCCGGACGGCGACCTCTTCGACGTCCTCGCCGACGGACGGGCGGAGGTGGTGACCGACACCGTCGAGCGGTTCGAGCGCGACGGCATCCGCCTGCGATCCGGTGGGTGGCTCCCGGCCGACGTGGTGGTCACCGCGACGGGACTACGGATCGAGGTCGGCGGGGGTGCCGAGGTGGTCGTCGACGGTCAGCCGCTCGACGTCTCGGCGGCCCACGTCTACAAGGGAGCCATGCTGTCGGACGTCCCGAACCTGGCGCTCGCCGTCGGGTACACCAACGCGAGCTGGACCCTGCGCGCCGACCTCTCCGCACGCTGGTTCTGCTCGCTCCTGCGGTACCTCGACCGCCACGGGTACTCGGTCGTCATCCCCCGATACGACGAGGACCCGGTCGAGGGCCAGGAGTCGAGACCGCTGCTCGACCTCACCTCCGGGTACATCCGGCGAGGGGCGCACCTCATGCCGCGTCAGGGTCGCAGGCGGCCGTGGCGGGTGGTCCAGAGCTACCTCTACGACCTCGCCGTCATGCGGCTCGGCCCGATCGACGACGGACGCCTGGAGCTGCGCTGAGTGCGCGCGCCTGACCTCGCCCACGGTTCAGCGCCGGTCGGCACCGGATGGTGGGTGGGCCTGGGCCGGCCTGCTCGTGCCGTGACCTGCTGTGGAAGGGTGGTCGCATGGCCGACGGCAGCATCGTGAGCCCCGAGCGCACCCTGGACCGCAAGCTCCGCCGGATCCACGCGGGGGAGTACACCCGGGGCGACTTCGTCCTGGCCGACGCCAAGGACGCCGACATGGCGTTCGGGGCCGTCGCCGCGGGACCCCTCGACCCCCGGCCGGCAGCCGGCTCCCGACCCGGTGCGCACCGCACCCGGCCGGACTACCTCGAGGCGATGCGTGCCGAGGTCGCCGCCGGTGCCGTCGACGTGCTGCTCACCTCGGCGAGCAACGGAGGGGTCCTGGCCGGCGACGGCTCCCTCGGCGGCGAGGTCACGCTCGCCGTGCGCGCGAACGACACCACCGACATCTGGACCGCCCGAGGCTCGGTCTACCCGACCCTGCCCTCGCGGCCCTTCCGCACGGCGCACCTGCCGTCGGTGCGCCGGTTCTGCGACCTCGTGCTCTACTCGGTGACCCTCAACAACGACGTTGCCCGCGACCTGGCCACCCTCGAGGCCTACGCAGAGTTCCGGGTCGAGGCCGCCGACCTGGGCATCCGCCACTTCCTCGAGGTCTTCAACCCCAACGCGCCACAGGGCCTGGCCCCGGGGGACGTCCCGGCGTTCGTCAACGACTCCATCGTGCGGCTGCTCGCGGGGGTGACCGCCGCGCACCGGCCGGTCTTCCTCAAGATGCCCTACAACGGCAGGGATGCCGTCGCCGAGCTCGTCGAGCACGACCCGTCCCTCGTCGTCGGGGTCCTCGGCGGGTCGGCGGGAACGACCCGTGACGCGCTCGAGCTGCTGCACCGCGCCGAGGCCGCCGGCGCACGGGTCTCGCTCTTCGGGCGCAAGATCCAGCGCTCGGAGTCCCAGCTCGACCTGCTCGCGACGATGCGCCGGGTCGTCGATGGCGAGCTGTCACCGGCAGACGGGGTGCGGGTCTACCACGAGGCGCTGGCCGGCGCAGGCGTCACGCCACACCGGTCGCTCGAGGCGGACCTCGAGGTCACCGACCCGGCACTCCTCGAGGAGTGAGGGCGGCGGTGGCCGGGCCCGGGCGGGGGGAGCGACGGGGCGTCCTGTGCGCCGGCACGGCCGTGGTGGACCTCAGCAAGGTCATCGACCACTACCCGCCGCTGGACCACATCGCGATCATCGAGGAGTTCTCCGTCAGCACCGGTGGCCCGGGGCTCAACCTGGCCGTCGACCTGGCCCGGCTCGGCGCGCCCTTTCCGGTGGCCTTCGCGGGCGTCGTTGGGGAGGACGGCCACGGGGACCACGTCGTCGAGACCTGCCGGGTGGTCGGGATCGACACGAGCGGGATCGTGCGGATGCCGGGCGCGGACACCTCCTTCACGGACGCCATGGTCGAGCGCAGGGGTGGGCGCCGCACCTTCTTCCACCACGTCGGTGCCAACGCGCTCCTCTCCGCCCAGCTGCTCGACGTGGAGTCGACGAACGCCCGGATCCTGCACCTCGGGGCGCCCGGCCTGCACCCGCTGCTCGACGCCCCCGGTCCCGACGGGCGCAACGGCTGGGTCCGGCTCCTCGAGCGGGCGCGGGCGGCCGGCATCCGGACCAACCTCGAGCTCGTGAGCCTCGACCCCGCGCGGATGGCCGAGGTCGCCGGCCCCTGCCTGCCCCACCTCGACACCATCGTCATCAACGACCTCGAGGCGGCGGCGCTCTGCGGGTCTGAGGTCGAGGCCGGCGCGGCAGACGACCCGGTGCCCTGGACGGACCTCGAGCGGCTCGCCCGCGACCTGATCGAGCGCGGGGTGGCCCACCTCGCCGTGGTGCACTTCCCCGCGGGGTGCGTCGCGGCCGCACCGGAGGGCCGGGTGTGGCGGCAGGGCTCGGTGCGCGTGCCCCCCGACGCGGTGCGCAGCACCACCGGGGCCGGAGACGCCTTCGCCGCCGGCGTGGTGCACGGCCTCCACGAGGAGTGGCCGGTGGAGGAGAGCCTCCGGCTCGGCGTGGCGGCGGCGGCATCCTGCCTGCGGAGCCCGGCCACCTCGGAGGGGCTGGAGACGGCGGCGGAGGCCCTCGCCGCGGCCGAGCACTGGGGACACCGAGCCACCGGCGCGTGACCACGCCGGCTGGCGCCGGCGGCAACCTCCTCGACGGCCTCCCCGGCGACCACGAGGGTCGTCGTGGCTGCGCTACCCTGAGCCGGTGACGAGGTTGCTGCTCCTTCCACAGCCGCGCTGAGCCCCACGGCCCCGCGCGGCGACCCCTCCTGTGCGAGGGGTTTTTTCATGCGCAGAGCAGACGAGACGACGACGAGGACGACATGAGCGAGACCCCGCACCGCTACACCGCCGAGCTGGCCGGGCGGATCGAGGTGGCCTGGCAGGACCGCTGGCAGGAGCTCGGGACCTACCACGCGCCGAACCCCGCGGGCCCGTGGGCCGACCCCGACGCCGTGGCCGAGCACTCCGGTGGGCACCTGCTCGTGCTCGACATGTTCCCGTACCCGAGCGGCGCCGGCCTGCACGTGGGGCACCCGCTGGGGTACATCGCCACCGACGTCTTCGCACGGTTCCACCGGATGATGGGCGAGAACGTCCTGCACTGCCTCGGCTACGACGCCTTCGGGCTGCCTGCGGAGCAGTATGCGGTCCAGACCGGACAGCACCCTCGCAAGACCACCGAGGACAACATCGTCATCATGGCGCGCCAGCTGCGCCGCCTCGGCCTGGGCCACGACGACCGCAGGGCGCTGCGCACGATCGACCCCGACTACTACCGCTGGACGCAGTGGATCTTCCTCCAGATCCACGGCTCCTGGTACGACCCGGATGCCGTGCGCCCCGACGGCGGCCGCGGCCGCGCCCGGCCGATCGCCGAGCTGGAGGAGGAGTACCGCTCCGGCGCCCGTCCGCTGCCCAACGAGGACGGCCGGGACTGGGACGACCTGTCCGACCTCGAGCGGGCGAACATCCTCGACTCCCAGCGGCTGGCCTACACCTCCGAGGCGCCGGTCAACTGGTGCCCGGGCCTCGGCACGGTTCTCTCCAACGAGGAGGTCACGAACGAAGGTCGATCCGAGCGTGGCAACTTCCCGGTCTTCAAGCGCAACCTGCGCCAGTGGATGATGCGCATCACCGCGTACGCCGACCGCCTGGCCGACGACCTCGACCGGGTCGAGTGGCCCGAGAAGGTCAAGATCATGCAGCGCAACTGGATCGGCCGCAGCTCCGGGGCGCTCGTCACCTTCCCCGTCGTGCGTACCTCCAGCGACCAATTGGTCACTTCAGGTACGGCGGATGCCGCTGGCGCACCTCGTGGGCGTACCTCCGGTGACCTATTGGTCACTTCAGGTACGGCGGATGCCGCTGGCGCACCTCGTGGGCGTGCCTCCGGTGACCTATTGGTCGGTTCGGGTACGGGGATCGACGTCTTCACGACCCGCCCGGACACGCTCTTCGGGGCGACGTTCATGGTGCTCGCCCCCGAGCACCCGCTGGTCGACGAGCTCGTTCCGGCCGGCGGGTGGCCCGAGGGCACCAGGGAGGCCTGGACCGGGGGAGCGGAGACTCCCGCGGAGGCCGTGGCGGCGTACCGCCGCGACGCCTCGCGCAAGAGCGAGATCGAGCGACAGAGCGAGGGCAAGGACAAGACCGGCGTGTTCACCGGTGGCTGGGCGGTCAACCCGGTGACCGGGGGGCTGATCCCCGTGTTCGTCGCCGACTACGTCCTCATGGGCTACGGGACGGGTGCGATCATGGCCGTCCCGGGGCAGGACGAGCGCGACTGGGAGTTCGCCACCGCCTTCGACCTCCCGATCGTGCGCACCGTGCAGCCCGCCGAGGGCCACGACCCCGACACCGCCTTCACCGGCGAGGGACCGGCGATCAACTCGAGCAACGACGAGGTCAGCCTGGACGGCCTCGGCGTCGCCGAGGCGAAGGCCCGCATCACGGCCTACCTGGAGGAGAAGGGGCTGGGGCACGCCACGGTCACGTACAAGCTGCGCGACTGGCTGTTCAGCCGCCAGCGTTACTGGGGCGAGCCGTTCCCGGTCGTGTTCGACGACGAGGGCGTCGCCCACGCCCTGCCCGACGCGATGCTGCCCGTCGAGCTTCCCGAGGTGCCCGACTACAGCCCGCGCACGTACGACCCCGACGACGCGAGCAGCGAGCCGGAGCCGCCTCTCTCCCGGGTGCAGGAGTGGGTCGACGTCGAGCTCGACCTCGGCGACGGCCGGGGCACCCGGCGCTTCCGTCGCGAGACCAACACGATGCCCAACTGGGCCGGCTCGTGCTGGTACTACCTGCGCTACCTCGACCCGGCCAACAGCGCCGCCCTGGTCGACCCGGAGAACGAGGCCTACTGGATGGGCCCGCGGCCCGAGCCCGTGCCCGGGGCGCCCGCCGGCACCCGGGACCCCGGCGGTGTCGACCTCTATGTCGGCGGGGTCGAGCACGCGGTGCTGCACCTGCTGTACGCCCGGTTCTGGCACAAGGTGCTGCACGACCTCGGGTACCTCACGTCGGAGGAGCCGTTCCGCACCTACTTCAGCCAGGGCTACATCCAGGCGCCGGCCTTCACCGACGCCCGGGGCCAGTACGTCGAGGCCCGGGAGGTCGAGGAGGTCGTCGGCGACGACGGCCACCCGGCGTTCCGCTGGAACGGCGAGCCGGTCAGCCGCGAGTTCGGCAAGATCGGCAAGTCGCTGAAGAACATGGTCAGCCCCGACGAGATGTACGCCGCCTTCGGTGCCGACACCTTCCGGCTCTACGAGATGGGCCTGGGCCCTCTGGAGCAGAGCAAGCCGTGGGACACCCGCGCCGTCGTGGGGTCGCAGCGGTTCCTCCAGCGGCTGTGGCGCAACGTCGTCGACGAGGAGACGGGCGAGGTCGTCGTCGTCGACGCGCCCCTCGACGCGGCGACCTCGCGGGTGCTGCACCGCACCATCGACGCCGTGCGCACCGACTACGCCGAGCTCGGGTTCAACACCGCCATCGCCCGCCTCACCGAGCTGAACAACGCCCTGACCAAGCTCGCGGGCGGCGTGCCGCGGGACGCGGCCGAGCAGCTCGTCCTCATGGTCGCACCGCTGGCTCCCCACATCGCCGAGGAGCTGTGGATGCGGCTCGGCCACGAGGAGTCGCTGGTCCACGCCCCGTTCCCCGTGGCCGACCCGGCCCTGCTCGTCGACGAGATGGTGACGTGCGTCGTGCAGGTGCGCGGCAAGGTGCGCGACCGCCTCGAGGTCCCCTCCGACATCTCCGAGGACGCCCTGCGCGAGCTGGCCCTGGCCAGTGCCAAGGTGCAGGCGGCCGTGCCCGACGGCATCCGCACGGTCGTGGTCCGGGCGCCGAAGCTCGTCAACGTCGTCCCCGCCTGATCCGCTGAGGCCTGCGGGTTCATCGGGTCACCCCGATGAACCCGCACCTTGCTGGACACGGCTTCTCGAGTCATGGGGGCCTGCGCTGGTGCGTGCGGGCGGCTGCGGTCGTCTCGGGTGGTGGACGTCGGATGCCGGGGGCCCGGCCTCCGCTCGTAGACTTCCCGGCGTAGGTCATGAGTGCCAGCGACAAGCCCCGGCTCGCTGGCCAGCAACCCTCCTCCGCGGTGGGGTGCTCCGGGTGACGACCTGGTCGGCGTCCGCACTCGGCGTCGGCAAGCGCGGGATCCGGGGGAGCACCTCCCAGGTCCTCAGGCCTCGGGAGACGACCAGTGTCGATCGCCAGCACCCACCCCACCTTCCACCGGCGCCCCCGGTTGCGATCCGTGCCGGATGCCGCCGTGCCGGATGCCGCGGCGCCCGCGGGAACGGCCGGCACCCTTCCTGCCCCGCACCGCCACACCCGCCCCGGTGGCGCCGGCCTACCAGCGGTGGTGCGCCCCGACCTGGTGCCCACCCTCTCCGGCGACCGCGTCGAGTACGCGAACCTCGACCACGCCGCGTCGACGCCGGCGTTCGACCGCGTCGTGCGGGCCGTCGAGGCGGCGACCCGCACCTACTCCTCCGTCCACCGTGGCACCGGCTGGCTCTCCCGGGTCACGAGCGCCCACCACGAGGCGGCCCGCGAGGAGGTCGCCCGCTTCGTCGGTGCCCGCCCGGGGGACGCGGTCGTCTTCACCCGCAACACGACGGATGCCGTGAACCTCCTCGCGCGCTCGCTCCCGCGGGACACGTCGGTGATCGTGTTCGCCTCCGAGCACCATGCGACGCTGCTGCCCTGGTCGCCGCGCGACACGGTGCGGCTGCCGGTGCCGGCCAGCGTCCGGGACGCCGAGGTGCTCCTCGAGACAGCGCTCGCCGCCCTGCCGCCGGGCACCGCTCGTCGCCCACGTTCGGCCCTCGTCGTCCTGACCGCGGCCTCCAACGTCACCGGTGAGATCTGGCCGGTGGAACGGCTCACCGCGGTGGCCCGCCGCCACGGGGCACGGGTGCTGCTCGACGCGGCCCAGTACGCCGCCCACCGCACCATCGACCTCGGCGCTCTCGGCGTCGACTGGGTGGCGTTCTCCGGCCACAAGGTGCACGCCCCGTTCGGCACCGGCGCGCTCGCGGGTCGCGTGGACTGGCTCGACGCCGCCGCACCGTACCTCGCCGGTGGGGGCGCCACGGCCGCGGTGACCGAGCGCGGCATCCGGTGGGTCACCGGGCCGGCGCGCCACGAGGCGGGGAGCCCGAACGTGCTGGGCGCCGTCGCGCTCGCCGCCGCGTGCGCCACGATCCGCGAGCACCGCGCGGCCATCGAGGAGCACGAGGAACGGCTGGGCCGGCGCCTGGTGGAAGAGTTGCGCGGCATCCCCGGGGTCACGACGTACTCACTCTTCGGGAACGACCACGACCGTGGACCCGTCGTCACGTTCACCGTCGACGGCCTCGACAGCCAGCTCGTCGCCGCGGCGCTGTCGGCGGAGCACGGGATCGGGGTGCGGGCCGGCAAGTTCTGCGCCCACCTGCTCGTGGACGAGCTGCTCGAGGACGGCCCGGGCGCCGGCTCCGCCCACGCCACGGCGGTTCGGGTGAGCGCAGGCCTCGCGACGACTGCCGAGCACGTCGAGCGGCTTCTCGCGGCGGTCGCCGTCCTGGCCGCCGACGGGCCGGGCGCCGAGTACGCGCACACCGACGCGCAGGGGTGGCAGCCGGTCGACGACACCAGGGAGCTGGACGTCCCGCTTCCCTGGTGACCCCCCGCGCAACCGCGCCGTCACCGTGACGGCGCAGAAACTCGTTCATGGCCCGGATACGTGCGCGCCACGGCCAACGTTCCGGGTCACCACTGTGGCGGCGCGGATACTCGGGACTCGCCGCCGCGCGCAACGCCGGACGACCCGGCTCGCCCAGGCACGGCATCCGGAAAGAACGCACCGATCTCTGGTCCGCCCGCGCGAGAGGGTGCAGGCTGAGGGCCGACGGACGTGACACCCCGGCACGTCCCGCACCGAGGAGGACCCATGGCCGATCTCGACACCTCGCAGCTGTTGGCGGCGCTCGAGCCGGTCGCGGAGCGCGAGCTCAACCGCCACCTCGACATCGCCCAGGAGTGGATGCCGCACGAGTACGTCCCGTGGTCCGTGGGGAGGGACTTCGAGGAGCTCGGCGGCGAGCCGTGGTCACTGGACCAGTCGCAGCTCTCGCCGATCGCCCGCACCGCGCTCGAGGTCAACCTCCTCACCGAGGACAACCTGCCGAGCTACCACCGAGAGATCGAGCGCGCCTTCGGCCGCGACAGCGCGTGGGGCGCCTGGGTGAACCGCTGGACAGCGGAGGAGGGCCGGCACGCGTTCTGCATCCGTGACTACCTCCTCGTGACCCGCGGCGTCGACCCCGACGAGCTCGAGCGGGCGCGCATGGAGACCATGCAGACCGGCTACGACTCGGGTGACAAGCCGCTGCTCAACGTGTGCGCGTACGTCTCGTTCCAGGAGCTCGCCACGCGCGTCTCGCACCGCAACACCGGGAAGTACACCGACGAGCCGATCGCCGAGAAGCTGCTGACCCGGGTGGCCAAGGACGAGAACCTCCACATGATCTTCTACCGGAACATCGTGCAGGCCGCCCTCGAGCTGACTCCGAGCCAGACGATGCGGGCGATCACCGAGGAGGTCGTGAGCTTCCAGATGCCGGGCGCGATCATCCCCGGCTTCGGGCGCAAGGCCGTGCAGATGGCGATGGCCGGCATCTACGACCTGCGCATCCACCACGACGACATCGTGGCGCCGCTCCTGCGCCAGTGGGGTGTCATGGAGCTCGAGGGCCTCGACGCCGACGGTGAGGCCGCGCGCGACGAGCTCGCGGCGGCGGTCGCGGAGCTCGACGCCGAGGCGACCCGCTTCGTGGAGAAGCGCGAGGAGCGCGCTGCCAAGCTCGCCGCGCGCACGGGCGCTGCCGCTGCGGGCCACTGACCTGCGCGGCCGGGCCCACCCCGATGAGCACCGTCCCATGAGCGACGTCCCATGAGCACCGCGCTCGTCACCGACTCGACGGCCTACCTCCCCGCCGACCTCGCCGCGGACCTCGACGTGCACGTGGTCCCGCTGCACGTCGTCGTCGGCGGCAAGGAGTACTCCGAGGGCGTGGACATCGACGCCGGAGCGGTGGCCGCGGCGCTGCGCACGTTCACCCCCGTCTCGACGTCCCGCCCGGCGCCGGCCGCCTTCCTGCAGGCCTACCGGGCGGCGGCCGAGGGTGGTGCCGATGCCGTGGTGTCGGTGCACATCTCGGGGGAGATGTCGAGCACGATCGCAGGAGCCCGGCTGGCCGCGGACGACTCGCCGGTGCCGGTGACCGTCGTCGACTCGCGGTCCATGGGGATGGCGATGGGGTACGCCGTACTCGCCGGCGCGCGGCTGGCCGCCGCCGGCGCGTCGGCCGAGGTCGTCGCGGATGCCGTGCGCGCGACGTGCGCGGCGGCGACCGTCGTGTTCTACGTCGACACCCTCGAGTACCTCCGGCGGGGCGGCCGCATCGGCAAGGCGGGGGCCCTGCTCGGCTCGGCGTTGTCGATCAAGCCCATCCTCGGGCTGCGCGACGGGCACATCGTCCCCCTCGAGCGGGTGCGCACCTCCAGCCGGGCCATCGCCCGCCTCGAGGACCTCGCGGTCGAGGCGGCCCGCCACCTGCCGAGCGGCTTCGAGGGGCTGGACGTGGTGGTGCACCACCTCGACTCGACCGAGCGGGCGGAGCGGCTCGCGGAGCGGCTCCGGGCCCGGCTGGCAGGGGGGGTGGAGGTCCGGGTCGTCGAGCTGGGAGCGGTCGTCGGGGCCCATGTCGGGCCGGGCACGCTCGCCGTCGCCGTGGTGCCGAGGCTGGCGCACTGACCGATGGGCCTGCTCCTCGTCGAGGTCGCCCTCGTGGCCGTCGCGTGCTTCCTCGTCGGTGCGGTGAACCCGGCATCCCTGGTCGCCCGGGCGCTCGGGCGCGACCTGCGCACCTCCGGGTCCGGGAACCCCGGCGCCACGAACGCCGGCAGGGTGCTCGGTCGCAAGTGGGGCCTGCTCGTCCTCGTGCTCGACGTCGCGAAGGCCTATGTGCCGACGCTGCTCGTGCTGCGCACCCTGGGCACGGTGCCGGCGCTCGTCGCGGGGTTCGCGGTGGTGCTGGGACACGTGTTCAGCCCGTTCCTGGGCGGTCGCGGCGGCAAGGGTGCAGCGTGTGCCCTCGGTGCGGTGCTCGCCGTGGAGCCCCTGGTCGGCCTCGGTGCGGTCGTCGCGTTCGGGCTGGCGAAGACGGTCCTGCCGTTCGTCGGCGAGGCGTCGGTTGTGACCGTGGCCGGCATCGGAGTCGTGGGCGTGCTCGGGGTGGTGGGGCTGGCGCCCTTCGTGGGTCCGGTGGTCGGCGCCTGGCTCGTGCTGCTCGCGCTGGTCGTGCTCTCGCGCCACCGGCGCAACATCGTCGCCTGGTGGGCCCGGCGGGTTCGCTGAGGCGCCTGCGATCGAGGCACCGACGAGAGGCGGGTCGTCCACACTGCCGGGGTGTGGGTCGCCTCCTCCACAGGTGGCGGAGGTCGCGGGAGTCGGCTGCCGCAGGTGCCTAGCGTCGGCATATGCCGCGACGACCCGACCCCGACGTGCTGTCCCCACGGGCGATGGCCCGCCTCCGCACGCCGCGTGCGGGCTACGTGCCCACGCCACGTGAGCTGGATCGCGACCCGCGGGTCGTCCGGGCGGCTGGGCTGGGTCCGACCGGCCAGGCGGGCGGGGTGGGGCTGGTGGGCCGTTCGGATGCCGCCTCGGCCGCGCCGCCGCTGGGCGGAGGGCCGCGCTCCGGCGGCCGTGCGGTCGTCGACGAACCGGGACGGATCGCGCGAACCGGCCGGCACGGGCGCAGGCTGCCCGGGAGGCGCTGGCTGACGCTACCCGTCGCGCTGGAGGGGGCGCGATGGCAGCCGGGCCGTTCGGCGGTGCTGGGCGTCGTCCTCGTGACCCTCCTGGCCGTCGCCGTGTTCGGCCTGCGCGTGGCCGGGGCGCAGGCGGACGAGGACGGCAGGGTGATGGCCCCTGGGGGCGGCTCCCGTGCGGGGCCGTCGGGGGTGACGGCCGGCGCGGCGCCGGTCGGCGTGCCGGTCGGGGCGGCATCCGGCGGCGCGGGTGCTGCTCCGACCTCGTCTGCCGCGCCGGGCGCCTCGTCCGGTGTGGACACTGACCCGGCGGTGGGAGGCGCCGGCGTCGTGGTCGTCCATGTCGTCGGCCAGGTGCGGGCCCCCGGGCTGTTGCGGCTGGCCGTCGGCTCGAGGGTGGCCGACGCGCTCGACGCGGCGGGTGGCCCCACGCGTGGGGCCGACCTGGCGCGGGTCAACCTGGCGCGGCTCCTCGTCGACGGTGAGCAGGTGCAGGTGCCCGCGCCGGGGGACCCCGACCCGGTCGCCGTGGGTGGAGGCACGGCGGCCTCGTCTCCGGGCGGTGGAGGGGCAGCGGCCGGACGTGACACCGGTGCCGCTCCACGGCCCGTGGCGCTCAACACCGCGGACCTCACCACCCTCGAGGCACTGCCCGGCGTCGGACCCGTCCTGGCGCAGCGGATCCTCGACTGGCGAACCCAGCACGGGCGGTTCTCGAGCGTGGACGAGCTCGGTGAGGTGAGCGGCATCGGCGAGAAGCTGCTGGCCCAGCTCACGCCGCTCGTGACCCTGTGACCGACGAGGCGGAGACGACGGCCCCTGGAGCGGGGGTCCGCGAGAGGCACGCGCAGGGCGGGCCGGTGACGGACCTGCGCCTGCTGGCTCCGGCCGTGGTCGCCTGGGCGGTGGCGGCTGCGTGCCTCGGCATGGACGGCCGGGGCCACCTGGTCGTGGCCGTCGCCGCCGCCGTCTTCGCGGTCGTCGCGGCTGTGTCGGCCGTCGTCCTGCCTCGGGCCCGCGCCAGGCTCGGGGTGGGCGCCCGCCCGTGGCTGCCACGCGCTGATCGAGGGGCTGCCGTGGCCGGCCGTGCTGGCCGCGGTGCTCGTTGCCCTGCTCCAGGTGGCCGCCGCCGGGCACTCGGTGCTGCGCGACCGCGGAGGTGTCACCGCGCTGGCCGCCGACCGCGCCTCCGTCACCGCGGTAGTCGTCGTCACCGGTGACCCGGTGGTCTTGGACGGGCGCGACGACGAGGTCCGGGTTCTGCGCGAGGGCACAGCGGTGGTGGTCGACGCCCGTGGCGTGCGGCGCGCCAGCGGTGCTCCGGTGCTGCTCACCGGTGACGAGTCGCTGGTCCAGCCGGGCTGGCGTTCCTCAGTGCGAGTGCGTGGTCGGCTGGCGCCGGCAGAGCCGGGCGACGACCGGCTCGCGGTGCTCGCGGTGTCCGGCGCCCCGGTCCTCGTCGAACCTCCGGGTGCCGTGGCGTCCGGTGCCGAGCGGCTCCGCGCCGGTCTGCGCGGCTCGCTCGATGCCGCCCCGCCCGACGCGCGGGGGCTCCTGCCCGGACTCGTCATCGGTGACACGAGCCGCACCCCCGAGGACCTCACCGCGGCGATGCAGGCAACAGGGATGACGCACCTCACCGCGGTCAGCGGGAGCAACGTCGCGGTGGTCACCGGACTGGTGCTCGGCCTGTGCGTGCTCCTCGGGGTCCCGCGCCGGCTGCGGCCGTTCGTCGCCCTCCTCGCCCTCGCGGGTTTCGTCGTCCTGGCGCGGCCAGAGCCGAGCGTCGTGCGCGCCGCCGCCATGGGCGCCATCGGGCTGATCGGCCTCAGCAGGTCCCGTCGTTCGGCAGGGCTCCCGGTCCTGGGCGCTGCCGTCGTCGTCGTCCTCGTCCTCGATCCGTGGCTGGCGAGGTCGTTCGGGTTCGCCCTGTCGGTCGTGGCCACCGTGGGCCTCCTCCTCTTCACCCGGCCATGGGGCGACGCCGTGGCGACTCGGCTCCCGGCACGGCTGGCACCGCTCGGCCCGGCCCTGGCCGTCCCGGTCGCCGCGCAGGCCATGACGGCGCCGCTGGTCGTCGTGCTCCAGGGCTCGGTGAGCACCGTGGGTGTGCTCGCGAACTTCCTCGCCGCCCCGCTCGTGCCGATCGCCACCGTGGCCGGCGTTCTGGCGGCGCTGGTGTCGGTCCCGTGGCCGCGTGGAGCCGAGCTCGTGGCCTGGGTCGGGATCGTGCCGACCACTCTCATCGCCGAGGTGGCGCGGTGGTTCGCGCAGGTGCCCGGTGGCACGCTGCCCTGGCCTGACGGCGCCACGGGTGCGGTGCTGCTGGCCGTGCTCACCCTCGTCGTCCTCCTCACCGGGCGAGCGCTCGTCGCCCAGGTCGCCGGTCACCCCGTTCTGGCGATCGGAACCGCCGTGCTGGTGGCCGCGGCGCTCGTCCCCACCCGCACGGTCACCTGGCCCCCGGAGGGGTGGCGCGTCGTCGTCTGCGACGTCGGTCAAGGTGACGCCGTGGTGCTGCGCAGCGGCGCCGACCGGGCGGTCCTCGTCGACGCAGGGCCCGACCCGCCGCTCGTGGACGGGTGTCTGCGGCGCCTGGGGGTGACGACTCTCGACGCCGTGGTGCTGTCCCACTTCCACGCCGACCACGTCGACGGCCTCTCCGGCGCCGTGAGCGGAAGGGATGTCGCCCAGGTGCTCGTCGGCCCGGTGCGTGAACCGGCGAGCAGTGCCGAGGAGGTGGACGCGCTCGCCGAGCGACACGGCATCCCCGTGGTGGTGGTGCGAGCGGGTGACCGGGTCACCCTCGGCGAGCTGCAGGCGGTCGTGTGGAGTCCGTGGCGGCGCATCGCCGACGGTTCGGTGCCCAACAACGCGAGCATCGTCCTCGCTGTTCGCACGGGACGTGTCGACGCCCTGCTCCTCGGTGACATCGAGCGTGAGGCGGCTCGGGACCTCCTGCTCAGGATGAGGCGAGAGCCGTCCCTGGCCGTGGCCGCCGGCGGCTTCGAGGTCGTCAAGACCCCGCACCACGGCAGTGCCAACCTCGACGACGCCCTCATGGCGGCCGTCCGGGCACCGGTGGGCGTGGTGAGCGTCGGCAGGGACAACGACTACGGCCACCCGGCAGCGCGCCACCTGGAGGTGCTGCGCCGCAACGGGTACGCCGTGTTCCGCACCGACGAGCACGGCGACGTGGCGCTGGTCGAGCGGGACGGTCAGGTCCGCGTGGCAACGAGCCGCTGACGGCTCACGCCGTGGTTGGTCACGTCCCCGTCCGCGGCGCGCTTCTCGAGGGCGTTCCTCGAGCCGCGTTCCTCCTGCGTGTTCCCGGCAGGCTGGGCGTGGCGACCTGACCGTCGCCCTGTGTGTGCCTACCGTTGCAGAGCATGACGCGAGGACCTGGGGTCGGTCCGGTGACAGCTCGGCCGCGGCATCCCGAGAGGCTGAGAGGGCCCGAGGCTGGGGACCGCGGGGCGATCCGTGAGGACCCACCACCGCGAGAAGGTCGAGGACGCGGCCGACGCATCCGCCCTCGCCGGGGACCCCACCGCGCGCCGACCGTCCGACGTCGGCTGTGTACGCCCGGCGACGACTGGTCGCCGCGGCGCTCCTGACCCTCGTGCTGTTCGGCCTCTACACCGCCGTGGCCGCCCTGGTGCGCCCCGGCCCGGGAGGTGCAGCTGCCGGCCAAGGCGCCACGACGCACAAGCCCGCGGTGCCGAGCCAGGCCCCGGGGCCGGTCGACTGCGCGACCACTCCGTGCATCGCGCTGACCTTCGACGACGGACCCGTCCCCCGGACCGCCGACGTCGTGGACCTCTTCGCCTCCCGTGGCGTGCGGGCCACCTTCTTCGTCATCGGGAAGCAGGCGAAGCGGTATCCCTCGATCCTCCGGAGTGCGACCCAGGCGGGCAACGAGATCGGCAACCACTCCTGGAGTCACGTCAGCCTCGCACGAGCGGATGCGGGCACCGCCGCCGAGGAGCTCGACCGCGCGGCCGACGAGGTGGAGGCGGCCACAGGGGTCCGCCCCGTCATCATGCGACCTCCCTTCGGGCAGGCGGCGGAAGGCCCAGCGATACGGTCCCGCCTGCCGCAGGTGCTCTGGTCGCTCGACACTCGCGACTGGGAGGAGCGAAGCACCCCAGCGGTCGTCGAGCGCGTGCTCGGCCAGGCGCGGCCGGGGGCGATCGTGCTGATGCACGACGTGCACGCCACGACTCGGGCAGCCCTGCCGGAGGTCGTCGACGGGCTCCTCACGAAGGGCTATGCCCTCGTGACCGTCTCCGAGCTGCTGGGCACCGACCTCACGGCAGGAGCCATCTACCGGACCGGTCCGGCGCCGACGACCTGACCGGCCGCTCCACGCCACGAGGCGCCCGGCATCCGGCCGCGTGAGCCCCGTCGGGCCACGGCCGTGTCAGATGGAGAAGGCAGGCTCCGGTGCCCGCACGGTGGGAGCCCGCGACTGCCCCTTCGCGCTCTCGGCCAGCGCGTCCAGGGTGGCCCTGACGGCCGGAACGCGTTGGAGGTCCGGCGTCGTGACGGCCATGATCGCTCGGCGGGATGCCGGCGTGATGGGCAGGGCGACGACGTCCTCGTGGTGCACCGTGCGCAGGATGAGGTCGGGGATCAGGGCCACTCCGAGGCCCTCCGCGACCAGACCCATCACGGCCACGTAGTCCTCTGTCTCGTACGCGACATCCGGCCGGAAGCCGGCGTCATGGGTCAGCTGCAGCAGGTGGCCGCGGCATCTCGGGCACCCGGCGATCCACGGCTCGTCCGCGAGGTCGACGAGGTCGACGGTCTCCTGGTCCGCGACCGGGTGGCCCTCCGGCACGGCGAGCCGCACCTCGTCCTCGAGGAGGGGGGTGATGACGAAGGCATCGAGGTCCTCCTCGCCGCGGCCGAGGTCGGTGCCCTCGTAGGCGAACGCCACCGCGAGGTCGCACTCGCCCGCCTTCAGTGCGGCCAGGCTCTCCGGCGGCTCCGCCTCGGTGAAGCTGATGCTGACGTCGGGGAAGCGCTCCTTGACGAGCGCGAGCGCCCGCGGGACGAGGGTCGCCGACGCCGACGGGAAGGCCATGAGGCGGACCCGCCCGCTGCGCAGGCCGGCGATGGCGGCGACCTCCTCCTCCGCGGCGTCGAGAGCCGCGAGCACGGGCGAGGCGTGGCGCGCGAGGACCTGACCGGCTTCGGTGAGGCGCACGTTGCGGCCGATCCGCTCGACGAGCACGGTGCCCGTGCGCTGCTCGAGACGACGGACCATCTGGGAGATGGCCGGCTGCGTGTAGCCCAGTGAGGCGGCGGCGGCGGTGAAGCTTCCCTCGTCGGCGATCGCCTTCATGACGCGCAGTCCCGCAGCATCGATCATGGTGGGATCGTATAACGCCGGGTTATCGGGCGGTACCTCAGTGCAACGGTCGGTGATGCGAAACGACGAGAGCCGGACTGCGATGTGCAGTCCGGCCCTCGCCGATGCTGGGACCCGGGCGACCGGGCCGCGCCTCCTAGCTCTTCTTGTTGCTCCCGGTCACGCGGAGCCGGTAGTCGGCATCGAGGACCTGGATGTCCCCGGTCGTCAGGTTGGAGACGACGACCGTGAACTGCTCCTTGCTGCCCAGACAGGTGGTGTCGAGGCCCGTCAGGGTCAGCTCGTTGCCTTCCAACCGGTAGACGTAGTTGCCGGCGTTGTCGCGGATCTCGTTCTCGCTTGACGTGGGCGTGAGGTCGCACGGCGACAGGACCTGGACGACCCAGTTGTTGGTCTGCAGGCCCTCGGTCAGGATCCAGTGATCGTCATGGGACGAGAGCTCGGCTGGGTCACCGTCGATCGCGACGTCGTCGACGAAGAACCCGGTGTCGAGGTATGCCGCGTCCGTGGAGTAGCGGAACCGGACGTCGGTCGTGCCCTCGGGGAGCGGACCGGTCTGCAGGTGGACGTACTCCGGGTCGTCGACGAAGTAGGCGCCACCGGAGGTCCCGGTGAGGCCGTTGCCGTCGTTGTTGTCGTGCGGGTCGGCGTCGGTGGTGACCTCGGTGCCACTGTCGTCGAAGAGCGGCACGGTCACCCACTCACCGTCGACGAGCGCCTCGACGTAGCCGTAGTCCCAGCCCTCCTCGATGAAGTACCAGGTCCAGAAGTCGACGACGTCGCCCGCAGTCACGGGGGTGTCGACGTCGAGGTAGTTCTCGCTCTGGCTCTCCGCGCCACCCCACCAGTGGTCCGGCTCACTGTGCGGAGCGACCCTCGCCGTCTCGTCACCGGTGAAGGTGAGGGTGACGTTCCGTCCGAGGTTGCGGAACGTCTCGTACGAGACTCCGAACGGCAGCGCACTCTGCGCGGGGACTCTGTTGCTGTTCGCCCAACGCCCCTCAGGAACGCGTCCGACGTACTGACCACGCTTGGTCCAGACCACGTCGTTCGCGATGTCGATGGTGTAGCTCGTGAACGCCGGGTCACCGAAGTCGATGTTGATGAAGTTGTAGACGTCCGAGCTCTCGTCGTCGAGCTTGATCGCGATCGCCCAGTCCTTGAACAGCTCCTCGGCGGACCGAAGGTCGTTCTCGGTTCCCTCCATGAGGTCGTTGTACTCGTCGATGGCGGCCTGCACGCCGTCCATCCCGTCGAGCTCGTTCTCGAAGATGAGCTTGATGAGAAGGTCGCCACCGGCTCCGTCGTAGTGCTTGTCCGCGTTGAAGGTCCCGTCACCGTTTCCTCCGGCCTGTTCCCACAGGTAGAGGAAGTACGTGAAGGAGGCTCCGTAGTTCTCCAGACCACCTCCCCAGCGGGTCAGCGACGTCTCTCGGTGGAACACCTGGTGGTAGGTCAGGTGGGAGCCGCCGATGTCGTAGTCGTTGAGGAAGATGGCCATGTCGGCGAGACCCTCGTCGACCCAGGACACCTCACCGGCGTCGGAGTAGTTCATCTGCAGGTGCTCGAGCTCGTGGGCGATGACGCCCTCGTACAGGTTCGGGTTCTCCGCGTCGTCACCGATCCGGTTGGCCCAGTCGAAGGCGTCGACGACGATGACGTTCATCCCCGCCTCGTCGATGTACTCCGGAGCGAAGTAGCCGGCGGTGTAGGTGGTGACGGAGCAGTCGTAGTAGGACTCGTCCTGGACGTTGTAGACGAGCATGACGAGCGCGTCGCTGCTCGTGTCGT
This sequence comes from uncultured Actinomycetota bacterium, assembly GCA_963763015.1. GTDB lineage: Bacteria > Actinomycetota > Actinomycetes > Actinomycetales > Dermatophilaceae > Fodinibacter. The sequence continues at coordinate 403,815 of CAVXML010000006.1, forward strand.
CCTGCGGGCCGCGGTGCCGATCTCGCCGAAGTGCGCCTCGTTGATCGGGACGATGTCGTTGGTGAGCTCGTCGCCCAGATGCGTCGATCTGCTCCTGGGTGAGGACGAAGTCGGTCGCGGCGTTGTCGGCGCACGGCGTGAAGTCGTCATCCGGGTTCTGGTCGAAGGCCGGGTCGAGGCTGGCGACGCCTTCCACCCCGTCGAGGGCCCCCTCGGGGACGTAGATGTAGACGGGCGTGCCGTCGGCTCGGCGGTTCCGCTGTAGACCAGCTCGAACTCCTGGTGGTAGGACCCACCGGCCTCGCTGTCGTTGAGGTGGACGAGCATCGTCTCGTCGCCCGGTTCGCCCACGGTGTGTGCCTGTGCTGCGGTGGTGCCGAGGGCTGCGAGTGTCATGGCGGCTCCGGCCGCCACGACTCTGCGAGTCAGTCTGTGCACTGTCGTGCTCCTTCCGTGTGCCACGTCGTTGTGGCCCTCGGGAGCCGATGCTGGTCCCTGCCCTTCCGCCCAGCCTGCGCCCCGCCGTGTGGCCGCGCGGAATGCGACCACGCAGGGGAAGGTAACAACCGGTTCCGCGGCACGGGGCCGAAGGAGCACGGCAGTTTCCGCGGCCGCGGAGCGCCGCCGCACGTCTCCTCACGTGAGCCCGGCGCGGCTTCCCTGGGCCGGTCCGCACGGTCGGCGCCAGGTGCCACAATCTCCGGTATGCCGGATGCCGCCGCGCTCGTCGCCCTCCTCGGCGCCCACCCGGGCACGCTGGTGCTCACCGGCGCGGGGATGTCCACCGACAGCGGCATCCCCGACTACCGCGGCCCCGACGGCGCCCGGCGGGTGACCCCCATGCAGCACGGTGAGTTCGTCGGGTCCAGCGAGGCCCGCCAGCGGTACTGGGCTCGCTCGTACATCGGCTGGCAGCGGTTCTCCCACGCAGAGCCGAACGCCGCCCACTACGCCGTCGCCGACCTTCAGCGCCGTGGCGTCCTCGGGCACGTCATCACCCAGAACGTCGACGGCTTGCACCAGGCCGCCGGCAGCTCCCGAGTCACGGAACTGCACGGCACCCTCGACGAGGTCCTCTGCCTCGCCTGTGGTGACCGCTGCGACCGTGGCCTGCTCCAGGCCAGGATGGCCGAGGCGAACCCGGGGTTCGAGCAGCGTGCCGAAGGGGCGGCGCCGGACGGCTCGCGGGTCAGCAGCCAGATCCGCCCCGACGGTGACATCGTGCTGGCCGACGAGGTCGTCGCGGCCTTCCGGCTGCCGCGCTGCCTCGTCTGCGACGCCGACACCCTCAAGCCCGACGTCGTCTTCTTCGGGGGTTCCGTCCCCCGCGAGCGGGTCGACGCCTGCTACGCCCTCACCGACGCTGCGCCCGCGCTGCTCGTGCTCGGCTCCTCGCTGGCCGTCATGTCGGGGCTGCGTTTCGTGCGGCACGCGGCGAAGCGCGGCATCCCCGTCATGGCCGTCACCCGGGGGCCGACGAGGGGTGACCCGCTGATGACCCTTCGCCTCGACGCCTCCCTGGCGCCGACGCTGGACGCCGTCCTGCGTGCCGACGTCGCGGCGTGACCCGGGTTCGAGCGTGGTGACCATCCGGACGGGGACCGAGTCGGACCTCTCCGCCATGGCGCAGGTGTACACCGAAGCGGCGCTCACGTCGGTCGCGACGTTCGACGTCGAGCCGCAGCCGCCCGAGCACTTCGCCGCGCGCGTCGCCTCGCGGCGACCCGGTGACCACGTCGTCGTTGCCGAGGAGGCTGGCCAGGTCGTCGGCATGGCGTATGCCGTTCCCTACCGCCCGCGGCCCGCCTACGACCTGACTCGTGAGACGTCGGTCTACCTCGGGGACGGCGCCCAGGGACGGGGAGTGGGGCGGCTGCTGTACGCCGAGCTGCTGCGGCGGGTGGACGGCGACGGCATCCACGTGTGCCTGGCGGTGATCGCCCAGCCGAACCCGGCGTCGGAGGCACTGCACCGCGCGGTCGGCTTCGAGCCGGTGGGGATCCTGCGAGAGGTGGGCCGCAAGTTCGACCGGTGGGTCGACACGGCCCTCTGGCAGCGGATCCCGGACCCGGGCGCGGGTGGGTCGGCCCGGGCATAGTCTGGCCCCATGGGAGCCACCGGGTCGGGACCGTTCGAGAACGACGACGCACTCGACTTCATGGACACCCTGGAGGCGCTGCCCCCCCAGCAGCGAAGCGGTCGCGTGCTCGAGGCCCTCGACGGGGTCCTCCTGTCGACCGGCTACGTCGAGGCTCCTGAGATGTGCGAGGCGGTGGCCGGTGCCGCCGCCGTGGGTGCGTCCCTCAACCCCCAGGCGGCCGCCGGTGAGCCATACCTTCCGCGGTGGCTCGCGACCGAGCCGCTGCCAACGAGTGACGAGGAGCTGGTCGAGAAGTCGCGGCAGGTGCTGCGCCGGGCGGTGCGGTCGCAGGACAACGAGTGGTGGGAGCTCTGGGACGAGGCCGGTCTGGCCGCCGACGTGGTGGCCGCCTGCCGGCGAGCCCTGGGGTGGCTCGGCGACCGCGACGACTGACCGAGTGCGCCGGGCGGCCTCAGATGCGGCGGAGGACCGCCGTGACCTTGCCGAGGATCGTGGCGTGGTCGCCGTCGATGGGTGAGAACGCCGCGTTGTGCGGCAGCAGCCAGACCTTGCCGTCCTTGCGCTTGAAGGTCTTGACGGTCGCCTCGTTGTCGAGCATGGCCGCCACGATGTCGCCGTTGTCGGCGGTCGGCTGCTGCCTGACGACGACCCAGTCACCGTCGCAGATGGCCGCGTCGACCATCGAGTCCCCGACCACCTTGAGGAGGAACAGGGAGCCCTCGCCGACGATCTGGCGGGGGAGCGGGAAGACGTCCTCGACGACCTCTTCGGCGATGATCGGGACACCGGCGGCGATCTGCCCGAGCACGGGGACGTAGGTCGCCTCGGGGCGCTCATCCCGGATGCCGGTGACGTCGACGTCGTCGTGTTCGGGGGCCCCGCGGTAGCCCGGTTCGTCGCTGGCGGTCTCCGGCGAGATGACCTCGATGGCTCGCGGCCGGTTCGGGTCGCGGCGCAGGAACCCCTTGCGCTCCAGGGCCGAGAGCTGGTGGGCGACCGAGCTCGGGGAGGTCAGGCCGACCGCCTCGCCGATCTCGCGCATGCTCGGCGGGTAGCCGCGCCGGTCGATCGAGTTGCGGATCACCTCCAGCACCTTGCGCTGGCGGTGGGTGAGTGCCCCGCCGTCGCCGCGGTCCGGCATCTCGTGGATGTCGGCGTTCCTCGGACGTGCCATGTCGACCCCTTCGGTCTGCTCCGCTGTCCCGGCCCCGGCGGCCCGGTGTTCGTGCTGGTCAGGCCGACTGTCGGTGGCCTTCGACAGGCTGTCTGCCATGAGGACAGCGTACGGCTCTCGTACACACATTTCAAACATGTCTTCGAGGCGTGTCTTGATCGCGTCGAACATCCGTGCTACAACTCGTACAGACGTTCTATCGAACACGGGTTCGACGGTTGCCGTGGCGGCCGGGATGGAGGGCAGCATGAGCGCACTGACCTGGGGCACCGACACGGGGTATGCCGAAAGCCCGCGCGGGAAGCGTCCGCACCTCGTCGTCCTGCCCGGCGGACGAGTGGAGCGCGGCACCAGCGGTGGCCTGCGGGTCACGCGGCGGGGAAGGGTGGTGCTCGTGGCGATGGTCCTGGCGCTCGCCACCTTTCTGGGCTTCTCCGGCCTCCGTGCGGCGGGAGCGACCGAGTCGCCCCGGCTGGTGACCGTGGAAGCGGGCCAGACCCTCTCCGAGATCGCCGCCGCCCAGCTGCCCGACCACTCCATCAGCGCCGGCATCGTGGCCATCCAGGTGGCGAACGGCCTGAGCACCGCCCAGGTGAACGTCGGCCAGAAACTGGTCATCCCGGCAGAGTGACGCCTCCTCGAGTCGGCCAGTGACAGGACACCGCCGACTCTCTCAGACCTGAGTCCCTCGACCCGACTCAGAACGCCGGAGGGCGTCGCCCCCGCCACGCGGGTGCGGCGCCCTTCGTGCGGACTCCTCGGCGTCGCCAGTGCGTCCACCGCGCACGGGCCGCCGTTGCCTGCGGCCTCCGCCCGGAGGGCTCCCTGACGCTGGTACGTCGTTGTCTCGTGGGGTGGCAGTGACGGTTGAGGGTGGTGGGTCTGCGCGCATCGGCCGAACGTCCAGAAACCCGGCGCGGCAGTCGACCGACGGCCGTCAGGGAGGGTAGGTTCGGCCCTGCCACGGGGGGTGTCACGATGTCGTGACGCCCGACCACCCCTGCAGCCCAGATCATCCTGCGTGACCGCACGTCGGGCACGTCCGTCGAAAGGTTCGTACGCCCATGCACCGTCGCTTCGTGAAGTCCCTCGCAAGCGTGATGGGGGCCGCTGCTCTCGTCATCGCGCCCGTCGCGCTCCTGGCCCCTGCCGCACAGGCTGCCCACACCCTGGAGCCCGACGACGTCCTCCCCAACGACCCGTACTTCAACAACGAGGACAACTGGGTCATCGAGCTCGAGAAGGACGGCTTCGTCAACGTCGAGTGCGAGAAGATCGAGGGTGCTGCCCTCACCGACCCCTTCCTGATCCCTGAGCTCGCGGACGAGGACCGCTTCTACGTCGTCGCCGTCGTCAAGGGTGGCTCCGGTGACGAGGCGAACGAGCTCTACTTCGAGCCCGAGGCCGGCCACTACCTGTCTCATGGAAGCGCGGGGAACTCGCACATCATCCTCTGCACGGCCGAGGAAGAGGACGAGACGAGCACGCCGACGCCCAGCAAGTCGACCCCGGGCACTCCCACCAAGACCGGCCCGGTCGTCGAGACCGACCGTGTCTCTGACACCGGCTCCACCACCGCGCTCGGCGTCATCGCCGGCGGTGCGCTGATCGCCGGTGCCGGTGCGCTGTTCCTCAGCCGTCGTCGTGAGGGCGCCCACCGCTGATGCCACGCCGCCCACTGCTCGCGGTGGGCTTGGCACTGACCGTCCTCGCCGTCGCGCTGCTCACCTGGGTGATGCAGCGCGGCGGCGAGTCGGCTCAGGCGTCGGCGGTTGCACCGACTCCGTCGTCCACGACGGCGACGGAGTCGCCGACGTCATCCCCGACCCCCACCGCGTCGAGCACGCCCGCCAAGCCCAGTCCGTCGCCGACGAAGAAGGCCACCACGTCGGCATCCGGAACCCGCATCCAGATCCCGGCCATCGGGCTCGACTCCGCGATGTCGGCACGAGGGCTGAGCGCCGACGGCACCATCGACCCTCCGCCGGGAACGGTCATGTGGTTCAAGGGTTTCGAACGCGTTCGTCCCGGAGCGGTCGGTACCGCGGTGATCGCCGGCCACGTGGCCACAGGGGACCGCCGTGACGTCTTCGCGAACCTGGCCGACGTGGACGTGGGAGACAAGGTCCAGGTGCTCACCAACGGCAAGGCCCTGTCCTACCGCGTCACCCGGGCGAGCGCCATCGACAAGCAGAAGGTGACCACGGACCAGGCCGTGTGGGGCTCCAACACGTCTCGCTCCCGCCTCGCCATCATCACCTGCGACGACGCCTTCGGCTTCCGTGGCGATGGCCACCGAGTGGCCAACTTCGTCGTCATCGCCGAGCGGGCCTGACAAGCCCCTCACCGCTCACCACGGCCGCCATCCACCTGGTTGTCGCCAGGCAGCACCGCCGAGGCGCCGGCTGCCGTTGTTGCGCCGTGCGCGCCATTGCCCGGCGGCAGAGCGACGTCGCCGAGCTCCTCACCGCAAAGCCGGGAAACAGGTCTGCCACGGAGCAGGGCCCCCGGGTTATGGTCGAGACCTCGGTCAGGCGCAACAGGCCGTGGTGGTGAAGTAGTCGCCCCAGGGTGGCCGCGGACGTGTCGTCGCGGGGTGGGCAGAAGGTGGTGAGGCGAATGGACCCTCGGGTGACGGGCCGCCGCCTCATGGCTGTGGCTGCGGTGCTCGGCGTCCTCGCAGTGGTGCTGTTCGCATGGGCGGGGCGCACGGGTGCCGAGCCGGTGCAGGCTGCCCCGGCACCCCGCGCCACCTCGGCCGCCCCGACCACCAGCGTGCCGACGCGTGCGGAGCCCCGGCCGCGGTTCTCCCCTGCGCCGACCGCCACCCCGAGCCCCGGTGCCAGCCAGAGCCCCACGGCCGCCGCCAAGCCGACAACCTCGAAACCAAAGCCGCCCTCTCAGAAGGCCACGGCATCCGGCTTCCGGCTCCGGATCCCGCAGATCGGCCTTGACCGTCGGATGTACGGCGGTGGCCTCAGCTCGGACGGGACGATCGACCCCGAGCCGGGCACCGTCATGTGGTTCAAGGGCTACGAGAGAGTGCGGCCGGGACGGGTGGGCACGGCGGTCATCGCCGGCACACGTCGCCAGCGGCAGCCGGCGCGACGTCTTCGCGAATCTGGCGGACGTCGACGTCGGCGACAGGGTGCAGATCGTCGAGGAGGGCAAGGCCATCACCTACCGCGTCACCCGCGCCGGCGCGATCGACAAGTCAAAGGTGACCACCGACCAGGCCGTGTGGGGTCCGAACACCTCGCGGTCGCGCTTGGCCATCGTCACGTGCGACGACGCCTTCGGCTTCCGCGGCGACGGCCATCGCAAGGCAAACTTCGTGGTCATTGCCGAACGTGCTTGAGGGCGCTCACGGGTGGTGACGGGCACCGGGTCGCAAACCTCGTGCTCATCGCCGAACGGCGGTAGTCGAGACCTCGAGCTCCAGTGGTTCAGCCACGAAGGCCGCCAGTGCCTCCGCAGCCGCGGTGACGGCAGCGATGTCCGGTTCCCCCAGGCGGGAGTCGGGGAGGAGCCTGACGCGCAGCCCCGTCGTGGTGACGGTCCGCTTCCACGTGCCCACGTCCTGACCATCGAGGAGGATGATGCCGCCTCCCGCCTCCGAGAGCAGCCGCTGCCGCGCGGTGTCCGGGTCGCGCCGTGGGAAACCGGTCGTCGCATACGTCAGGCACACCTCGTCGAAGGTGGGCAGGAGGTAGCCCCGCCGTGGGCGCGTGGTTCGAGCCGGCACGGACGGGTCGAACCACAGCACCTGCCCGTCGACCGTCACGCTGTCCAGGCTGTCGCCCAACTCATGGAGCGCTGTTCGGATCTCGGTCAGCGTGAGGGTGCACCACCGTGAGAGGTCGCGGTCGGATGCCGGGCCGTGGCCGGCGGCGAACCGGCGTACCAGCTCTCGGCGCGCGTCCTCGCCGTCGAGGCTGTCGGCGGGACCGGGCGGCACGGTCTGGTCGACGAGGACGTACGTGTGCTCCGTGCCGCGTGGGGGCCCGGAGCAGATGACCGCCCGGAGCTCGGCGACCAGGAGCTGGTGTCCCATCTGCTCACCGCTGCAGGGCAGCCGCCTCTCTCTGAAGGCCGCGGTGATCTCGCGCCGCGTCATCGCGAGCGGCCCCGACAGCATGTCGGTGAGGAGGTCCAGCGCCGTGCCCATGGTCGAGTCGTCCAGCCCCAGCCCGCGGTGCCGACCAGCCAGGGAGGCCTCCACCTTGGGGCCGGTGAGTGCCTGGATCCACCGCAGGTCCTCGGGTGCCACGAAGTGCCACGTGGGTCGCAGCACGTGAGTGCGCACCCACCCACCGGCCGCCTGCTGGGCGAGCACTCCGGCATACGTCGTCCGGGACGGCATCCGCATGCCGAGTGACCATGCCGCGAGCGGGGCGTCCTGGGACTGGACGCAGGTGAGCAGGCGCACGACCTCGGCGCCGCTGGCGAGGCCCGCCGAGGACAGTCGTTGCGTGGCCAGCCGCCGCCGGTGCACCCGCTCGAACCCGGCGTCGCTCATCCCGTCATGGTCGCACCGGCCACTGACGTCCCGGCACCGGGAATGTTGCGTCGGTGCCACTGGTTCTGTTAGTCTGTAATCAAGTAATCACTGCAAGGAGCACTGACATGAAGCACCACAGATTCCACCCGGAGCACACCCCTGACACCGAGCTCCGCACCCGTGGCGGGCGAGGGCCCTCTCCACGCGGCATGGGCCGCGGCCCGCGAGGCGGGCGTCCCGGCCCCGGCGGTGGCCCCGAGGGTCCCCGCCGTGGCCGCGGCTTCGGGCGAGCGGGTGGCTGGCAGCAGGGTGACCTCCCGGACGCCGACGACGCTCAGAGCTGGTTCGCCGGGCGCCTGCCCGAGGGCTGGTTCGACGCGGTCGACGTGACGGTCGACCGCGAGGAGATCACCGTGATCGGCACCCTTGCGGGCGTCGAGGCGGGCACCGACGCCGCCGAGGCGGAGGGTCGGATCAGTCGGTTCCGGGCCGACACCCGCGAGCAGCGCATCGAGATCGCGCGCGAGGCACAGTCTCGCTACCAGCGCACCGTCTCGTGGGGCGCGCGGGTCGGTGACACGACCGCACTCTTCACCCACCTTGCTGTCCCGGTCATGACCCGGCTTCGCCAACCTGAGCGCGCCGTCCTCGACACCCTCGTGGATGCCGGTGTCGCCCGTTCCCGCAGCGACGCCCTCGCCTGGTCGGTGCGGCTCGTCGGCGAGCACGCGGACGCCTGGCTCGGGGAGCTCCGTGAGGCCATGGCCGAGGTCGACAAGCTGCGCGCCAAGGGCCCCGACGTCTGACATCCCTCCCTCTGAGCCGGAGCCGCTCCGCAGGCGAAGGGAGCGGCATCCGACATTGCGCTCGACGCCACGGCGCACCCGTGACACGCTGCTGGAGGAACACCCGGCGTACCCACGGAGGTCGACATGTTCGTGCAGATGTTCACCGGTAAGGTCACCGATGCCGCAGCGGTCCGGAGCGTGATCGAGGGCTGGCCGGCGGGACCCGGGCGCGACGCCAAAGGCTGGCTGGGCTCGACGGGAGGCATCACCGACGACGGCACGCTGGTAGCGCTCGCCCGCTTCGAGTCCGAGGACGCGGCGCGCACCAACAGCGCGAGGCCGGAGCAGGGACAGTGGTGGGAGTCGCTGGCGGCGAACCTCGACGGTGAGGCGTCGTTCTTCGAGAGCAGTGACGTGGAGGAGGACCTCGTCGGTAACCCGGACGCCGCCGGCTTCGTCCAGGTGATGCGAGGGCGGGTCAGCGACCCGGCCCGCGCCCGGGAGCTCGTCAGCACCGACCCGGAGGCATGGGCGGGGTTCCGCCCTGACATCCTCGGGTCCCTCATGCTCAGCAGCGAGGGCGGGGAGTACGTCATGGCCATCTACTTCACGTCGGAGGCCGAGGCGAGGGAGGGCGAGAAGGCTGAGCCGCCCGCGGAGTTGGCCGAGACGATGCAGGAGATGGCTGCCCTCGAGGTCGGCGAGGTCACCTACTACGACCTGCGCGACCCGCTGCTCCTGTCGCCGTCGTAGGGGCGGTCTGCTCGACTCTCCGTCGTGGCCGCCATCCCGGTGCGCCGCGATACGGGCGCCAGCGGTGCGGGTCGGGGGTAGCCTCCGACGAATGAGGGCCGCCGTGAGTGAGCGCTACGGACCCCCGGACGTCGTCAGGGTCGTGGACGACGCGCCGTTGCCCGGCATCGGACCCGACGACCTCCTGGTCCGGGTCCACGCGACGACCGTGAACCGCACGGACTGCGGCTACCGGGGAGCGTCCCCCTTCTTCATCCGCGGGATCTCCGGGCTTCGACGCCCGGCCACGAGCGTGTGGGGCACCGAGTTCGCCGGGGTCGTCGAGCGAGTCGGCCTCGAGGTCACTCGCTTCGCACCCGGCGACGAGGTGTTCGGGTACACCGAGGGACGCTTCGGCGCTCACGCCGAGTACGTCGCCGTGAGCGTGACGTCACTCGTCGCCCACGTGCCCGACGGCGTCGACCTGCCCACAGCCGCGGCGGCGACCGAGGGTGGTCACTACGCGTTGTCCTCGATCCGGCGTGCCGGGATCGAGCCGGGCCAGCGAGTGCTGGTACACGGCGCCACGGGCGCGATCGGGTCGGCAGCGGTGCAGCTGCTCGCCGACCTCGGTGCGCTGGTGACCGCCACGGCGTCCACCTCCCACGTCGAGCTGGTGCGTCGTCTCGGGGCCGAGGAGGTGATCGACCGCGAGACCCACGACTTCACGAGGACCGGTCGCACCTACCACGCGGTCCTCGACATGGTGGGCAAGAGCACGTTCAGGGCCTGTCGCCGGATCCTCGTCCCGGGGGGCGTGTACGTGTCGTCCGACCTCGGCCCCTTCGCCCAGAACGCGGCCCTTCCGCTGGTCACCCGCTTCGGTCGGGCACGGCGACGCAGGGTCGTCTTCCCGTTCCCGATGGAGACGCCCGAGGTCCTCGAGCACCTCCGCTCGCGGCTGGAGAGCGGCGCCTACCGGCCGGTGCTCGACCGGACCTACCCGCTCGAGGACATCGTCGAGGCCTACCGCTACGTCGAGGGCGGGCACAAGGTCGGCAACGTCGTCATCGCAGTCCGGGACTCCTGACTGCCAGGCCGCCGGTCACCCGAGAACCCGGCGCATGACGAGCCTCGGCATCCTGCTCGCCACGGCATCCGTCGTGCCGACGACCTCGAACCCCGCCTTCTCGAACATCGACCGCGTGCCGACGAACGCCATGGTGAGGTCCATCCGGCCCACCGGGTCGACGGGGTAGGCCTCGACCGCCGGCGCTCCGTTGGCCGCGGCATGGGCGACGGCTCCCTCGATGAGGTGCCCGGTCACCCCCTTCTTGCGGTGACCGCTGCGCACGACGACGCAGATGATGCTCCACACCGGCTGGTCGTCGAGCGGCCGGATCAGCTTCGACTGCGCCAGCCGGGGGATCTCGGCGCGCGGGCTGATGCTGCACCAGCCCACCGGCACGTCGTCGAGGTACGTCACCACCCCGGGCGGGTGCTCCCGCTCGCAGAGCGTACGCATCGCCTTCTCCCGGCTGCCGTGGCCGAGGGCCTCGATGTCCTTGGCATTGAGTCGGTGCGAGAGGCACCAGCAGTGGGTGGCCCGCCGGTTGGGGTTGATGACGTCGGCGAAGTCCTCGAAGCGGTCCGGCGTCACCGGATGCGTCTCCCACGTCTGCTGCTCGGGCTCTCTCGCCCGGCTCCGCGTCCTGGCCATTCACCCACCCAACCACCACGCGGTGACAGCCGCTCGCCGCCAGCGCGGCAGGCCGCTCGAGCACCCGGCATCCCCACGGCGTTCACCCGACGTGTCACATCTGCGGTGTCGCCGGTGTCTTCAGGGATGAACGGCTGCGCCGCAGCCACGACTCATGAGGGAGGACCCCATGTCCAGCACCTTCCGCATCCCCAAGGCAGAGCTGACCGGCCCGTACGGTCGGATGCTCGAGGCCTACTGTCGCCGCACGTATGGGCAGGTGCTCGACGGGGCCTACGTCGTCTTCCACCACCGTCCGGTCATGAGGGCCCTTTTCGGGTTCGAGCGCAAGGTCGCGAAGTGGAAGGAGCTCGACCCGCACCTGAAGACGTACGCCACCATGGCGACGGCCGCCGAGATCGGTTGCAGCTGGTGCCTCGACTTCGGCTACTTCCTGGCGCACACCGAGGGGCTCGACGAGTCCAAGGTGCGCGAGGTGCCGCGGTGGCGCGAGTCCGACGTGTTCACGCCGGTCGAGCGCGACGTCCTCGAGTACGCCGAGGCGATGACGGCCACGCCCCCCACGGTCGACGACGCGCTGAGCGCCCGCCTCCAGGAGGCGCTCGGTGTCAAGGCGGTGGTGGAGCTCACGCAGATCGTCGCCCTCGAGAACATGCGGGCGCGCTTCAACTGCGCCGCCGGCATCGAGGAGCAGGGCTACTCCGAGGTGTGCGAGCTGCCCCTCGCCGTACGCTCGACGGCGTGAGCGGGGGCAGCCGGGGCAGCGGGTCCGCAGAGGATGACAGCCGGATGCCGGTCGGCTCACCGCCCAGCGCGCCCCTTGTCCCGGACCCGGCGGAGTTCGAGGCGCTGCGGCCGCTGCTCTTCACGGTTGCGTACGAGATGCTCGAGGTCGCCGCCGACGCCGAGGACGTCGTGCAGGAGGCCTGGCTGCGGTGGTCGCGGGTCGATCGCGCCACGGTGCGTGACGAGCGCGCCTACCTCGTGCGGGTGGTCACCCGCCTCGCGCTCAACCGGCTGCGCACCCTTGCGCGGCGGCGCGAGTCGTACGTCGGGCCGTGGCTGCCCGAGCCGCTGCTGACCGCACCCGACGTCGCCGACGACGTCGAGCTGGCGGAGAGCGTGTCGACGGCGATGCTCCTCGTACTGCAGACGCTCACCCCGTTGGAGCGGGCGGTGTTCGTGCTCAGGGAGGTGTTCGACGTGCCGTATGACGAGATCGCGGATGCCGTGGAGCGCACGCCCGCGGCCGTGCGGCAGGTCGCGCACAGGGCACGGGAGCACGTGGCGGCCCGTCGGCCCCGGCAGCGAGTCGACCGCGGCGAGCACGCGGCGGTGCTGGAGCGGTTTCGGGCGGCGGCGAGTACCGGTGACCTCGAGGCGCTCGTCGAGGTCCTGTCGCCGGACGTCGTGCTCGTGACCGACGGCGGGGGAGTGCGCAAGGCGGCGCTGCGCCCGATCCTGGGCCGCGAGAAGGTCCTCCGGTTCCTCGAGGCGGTCACTCCGAAGGACGCCGAGATCGGCTTCCGCGTCGCGTCCGTCGGGGGACAGCCGGGGTTGGTCGTCTTCATGGACGGTGTGCTCGACTCCGTCATCACCCTTGATGCGGTCGACGGCGTCGTCGGCTCCCTCTACTTCGTCCGCAACCCCGACAAGCTGACGAGCCTCGAACGTGAGGTGCGCCTGGCCCGCTGAGGGTCCCGCTGGCCGCGATCCATGGGTGGATGCACCCACGACACCGGCCGACAGGATGGGCAGAACGCCCGATGAGCAGGGGCACCGCCGTTCGTAGCGTCGCAGCCATGGACAGCTCGATCCCGCTCGCAGCCGGTGTCATCGCGTCAGTGGTCTTCGCGGCCAGCGTCCTGCCGATGCTGGGCAAGGCCATCCGGAGCAGGGACCTCAGGTCCTACAGCCGCGGCAACCTCGTGCTCGCCAACGTCGGCAACGCCGTCTACTCGGTCTACGTCTTCACCCTGCCGCCAGGCCCGATCTGGCTGCTGCACACGTTCTACATCCTCTCCTCGGCGCTGATGCTCATCTGGAGCGTGCGCTACGGCGGGCGCCCCAGCCCCGTCGACGACCCCGCGGCCCTTGCCGCCACACCTCAAGGAGTTCGCCATGCGCACTGAGCACATCGAGACCGTCATCATCGGGGCGGGCCAGGCCGGCCTCGCCACGGGCTACCACCTCCAGCGTGCGGGACGGCCGTTCCTGATCCTCGACGCCGAGGCCCGAGTCGGCGACGGCTGGAGGAACCAGTGGGACACCCTGCAGCTGTTCACCCCCGCCTGGGCCGACGTCCTCCCCGGGATGCCCCGCCCCGGACCCCGCTGGTCGTTCCCGACCAAGGACGAGTTCGCCGACTACCTCGAGGCGTATGCCGCCCGCTTCGACCTGCCCGTGCGCCTCTCCACTCGGGTGGAGCGGCTGGAGAGGAGCGGGGACGGATATGCCGTCACCACCCAGGGCAGCCGCGTCGAGGCGGACAACGTGGTGGTCGCTACGGGGACCTTCGGCCTCACGCCACGGGTGCCGAGCTTCGCCGACCAGCTCGACCCGACCATCCGACAGCTGCACTCCAGCGAGTACCGGCGGCCTTCGCAGCTCGCCGACGGCCCGGTCCTCGTCGTCGGCGCCTCACACTCGGGGTGCGACATCGCGTACGACGCGGCCGCCCTTCACCGGGTTGTCCTCTGTGGACCGGATGCCGGCGAGATCCCCGTGCCCCTGTCGTCGCCCGTGGCCAAGGTCTTCTTCATCGGCCACGTCTTCAGGTGGACCCACGTCCTGACCCGCTCGAACCCTTTGGGCCGCAAGGCTGTCGCTGACTTCCGACACGGGGGGACGCTCGTGAGGCTGCGGGTCCGGTCGAGCGACCTTCGGGAGCGTGGTGTGGAGTTCGTGCCGGGCCGGGTCACCGGTGTTCGTGACGGCCGTCCGGTGATCGACGACGAGCGAGTGGTCGACGTCTCGACGGTGGTGTGGTGCACGGGCTTCCGGCAGGACTTCCGGTGGATCGACGTGCCGGTACTCGGACCGGACGGCTGGCCACTGGAGGACCGCGGCGAGGTGGCCTCTGCCCCCGGCCTGTTCTTCGGCGGGCTGTGCTTCCAGTACTCCGCCGCATCCATGACGATCCACGGCGCCGGCCGCGACGCGGCGCACGTCGCCCGGCTCATCGAGAGGCGGCAGACGGGCGTGTCCCGGCGCGTACCTCAGGCGGTCGCCTGAGCCGTGAGGAGCCCGGATTCCCAGGCACCGAACCCCCAGAGCCAGGCGACGGGTTCGAGTCGCGCGAGTACCCTCCGAACGAGGGAGTGATGCCCTGTGGACGTGGTCGCGGAGCTCGCGCTCGGGAGGCAAGCCTTCGAGGAGCGCGCCTGGGCCTCGGCGTATGAACGCCTGGTCTCCTTGGACCCCGACGCGCTCGGTGACGCGGACCGGCTCGCGCTTGCCACGGCGGCGTTCCTCTCCGGTGACCGCGAGGCGGCCGACCGCGTGCTGCAGGAGTCGTACCGCCACCACGTCGAGACCGGAGCCACGCTTGCCGCGGTCCGTGACGCCTTCTGGCTGGGGATGCACCACAACACCAGCGGGAACCCGGCGGTGGGCGGTGGATGGGTGGCGCGGGGTGCCCGCCTCCTCCAGGACGCTCCGTCGGATGCCGTGGAGCACGGGTACCAGGCCGTGCACGAGATGTTCCGGTGCATCTTCGCCGGCGAGTACTCCGACGCCCTCGAGCTCTCCGTCGGCGTCTCGGAGACGGGACGGCGGTGCCGCGACGCGAACCTCGTCGCCCTCGGCCTGTCGTGCCAGGGTCGGCTGCTCATCTACACCGGACGGGTGCGCGACGGTCTGGCCCTGCTCGACGAGGCCATGGTCGGCCTGACCGACCCGGACGTCTCGCCGATCATCGCCGGGAACGTCTACTGCTCGATGGTCGAGGCGTGCCAGGAGCTCGCCGACTACCGGCGGATGACCGAGTGGACGACCCTGCTCACCCGGTGGTGCCAGATGCAGCCTGATCTCGTGCCGTTCACCGGGCAGTGCGCGGTGCACCGCGCGCAGATCATGCGCTCGCGCGGTGCCTTTCCGGAGGCGCTCGAGGAGCTCGCACTGGCCATTCGGCGATATGTCGCCGAGGGCGGTTCTCCCGCAGCGGGTCTGGCGCATTACGAGCGGGGTGAGGTCCTTCGACTGCAGGGGGACTACGTGGCCGCGGCCGCTGCGTTCGAGGAGGCCGACGCGTTCGGGCGAGACCCGCAGCCCGGCCAGGCCCTGCTGGCGCTCGCCCGCGGGCGGGGCACCGCGGCCGTGGCGATGGTGCGCCGGCTCATGGAGGAGACGTCGGACCCGGTGCACCGCAGCGCTCACCTCCCTGCGGCGGTCGAGGTGTTCCTCGCCGGGGGTGACGCGGATGCCGCCCGGCTGGCTGCCGACGAGCTCGCGGCGCTGGCCGCTGACTTCGGCTGCGAGGCGGTCGAGGCAGCGGGTGCCTACGCCCTGGGGTCGGCCCACCTGCTGGGCGATGGCGCCGAGGGGGCCTCCGAGGCCCTGCCGCACCTGCGGCGCGCCTGGAAGCTGTGGATCGACCTCGGCGCGCGCTACGAGGCGGCGTGGGCGAGGGTGCGCATCGGTCTCGCCTGCCGGGCCCTGGGCGATGAGGACTCGGCGCTGTCGGAGTTCGGGGTGGCCGGGCGCACCTTCGCCGAGATCGGTGCCCAGCCGGCCCGGCTGGAGGTTGAGCGACTTCTCGGACGAGACCTGCCCGATGGGCTGACGCCGCGCGAGGTGGAGGTGCTCCGGCTGGTGGCGAGCGGACAGACCAACCCCCAGATCGCGGCGAGCCTGGTCCTCAGCCAGAAGACGGTGCAGCGGCACCTGAGCAACATCTTCGCCAAGACGGGTGTGCCCTCGCGCACCGCCGCCGCGGCCTATGCCTTCGAGCACGACCTCGCCTGAAGCGGGCGGATCCTCGAGATCTCGCTCACTTGTACTCTACCTAGGGGCTAGGTAGAGTACGACCATGTCACGCCCCCCTCGGATGACCATGGCCACCCAGCTGGTCCTCCGCGCCCTGCTCGCCGACCCGACGGAGGAGCTGTACGGCAGCGAGATCGGCGACGCCGCGGGTCTGATGAGCGGCACGGTGCACCCGATCCTGGCGCGGCTGGAGTCGGCGGGCTGGGTTGAGTCCCGGTGGGAGGACGTCGACCCCCAGGTCGCCGGCCGGCCCGCCCGCCGGTACTACCGGATCACGGGGGAGGGCGTGCGGCTTGCCCGGGCAGAGCTTGCCAGGGTTCCTCGCCCCCAGCCGGGCCGACTCGCGCCACGTCCGGAACCGGGGCTGACATGACGACTGCACCGGGCAGTACCCACGTCACCAGACCGGCGCGTGCGCTCGTGGGCGCCGCGACAGCCACGCTGCCTTCGGGATCGGTGCGCGACCGCTACCGCCTCGAGCACCTGGGTGAGCTCAGTGCCCTTCCGGCCGGTGCCCAGGTCCACTACGCCGTCGGGGCGCTCGCCACGTCGTGGGCGCTCCGGCGAGCCCTGTCGAAGGGGAAGGACATGACGGTCACCACGACCCGATCCCGGAAGCCGTTGCTCTGCCTGCTCAACCTCCACCACCGGTGGCAGAACCACTACAACCCCGCCGGCGAGACCTACCGCCGGTGCCGACGCTGCGGCAAGGACGACCCGGGCGACCCACGAGGTGGGACCCCACGCGGTCGCGCCATGCCGTTCGCGTGATGTACCCCGCAGGCCTCCGGAGGCGCCGGCGACGCGCCGCCGGAAGGCAGACGGTTAGTGGGGTTACCGTTCTCGTCGGAACCCCATCCCGCACGGCGGCGAGGGGTGACGACGGTGACGCTGCACCGTCGCGCGTCCTCCCGACTGTGGAGGCCCACCCTCGCGGTGCTACGAAGGGCCGCCACAGGAACGGAGCGCGGGTCCACCACCCGACGGTGACGCACGACGACCTCGGCCGGTGGCATTGGAGCTGCGCCTGCGGTGCCGGAGGACGGGCCGGGTCGGCCACGGTCGACTGGCGGCGTGTGCTGACCGCGGCACTCGTGCACGAGAGCTCCTCGCCGGCCGAGTGACGGCACCGACGCTGCTGCGTGGGCGCCATCGACTCCCTCATTCACGCCGGCTGCCATCGATGCCCAACCCACATCCTTGATCACGCGATCCAGCGAGAAGCGGCGGCCTTCTCCGCGTCCCGGCCGAAGGGTCGGGAGGCGGGGGGCCGGATCCGGCGCCCCACCGCGACGAGGACGGTGAGCACGACGACCGCCACGACGGCCTGCCACTGTCCGTCGACGGCATCCAGGTCGAGCGCCGCGTTCCAGGCCGCGTGCTGCACACCGATCGCGAGGACGCTGCCGCCGGTGTCGATCAGGTGCATCCCGAGCAGGTAGCGGTAGATGGGTGCCATGAGGAAGAGGATCGCCAGGTTGCGCGCGAGCTCCGCTCCGGTGGCCTCCTCCCCGAAGTACATCGGGACGTGGATCAGCGCGAAGAGCGGTGCCGTGAGCAGCGACCCGACGAGCAGGCCGTGGCGGGCCATGAGCCGGGACTGGACGAACCCGCCCCAGGCGGTCTCCTCCCACAGGTTCGCGATGAGCGCGCCGGTGACGAGCGTCGCGAGGAGGTACCAGCCCGTCGCAGCCGCCCACCCGGCCTCGGGGCTGCCCAGGGTGCCCGTTCCGGCTGCCAGGGCGATCGTCACCACCGGAACGCCGAACAGGACCACCATCCAGCGGCCGAACCCGAAGCGCCAGATCAGGACTCGCGACAGCAGCCTCCGCACCGCCCCGGGTCCGTCCGCCCAGCGCGTGACGAGCAGGGCAGGCCCGAGGAGTGCGAGGAAGAGCAGCACGAGGAGGAACGGCTCGCTGGGTGCGTCGGTCACCGCCGGCACGCTCAGCGCGGGGAGCCCGATCGCGAAGGCCATCAGGGCGAAGGTCGCCACGGGCCGCCGACGGGCCAGCGTCTCCTGCCGTGCGGCGGTGTCCTCACCGGACACCAGGTCGGTTGACTGGTCGTGCGTCATGTCGACTCCTCTCGATGCGCGCGAGGCTCATCTGGCTCCGCGCAATGAACCCCTCCTTGGCGGCGGGGCAGCAGGTACGCCGGCCGGACGTCGGCGAGGTGGAGACCGGCGAGGTCGCGGGCGCGCAGCACGTCGTCCCGGTCCTCTGCCGCGACGAGGCACAGGCAGCGGTCGGCCGAGGGAACGAGGAGCCCACCGACCCAGCTGATCGTCACCCCGGCGGCGGCTCGGCGGGACACCGCGTGCTCGAGAGCCGCGTGCATCCGCTCGACGCCGTCGACGCTCGGGGAGCCGGCCGCGAGGTCGACGAGGAACAACGGCATCCGGCCATGGGACCCAGAGCCCTCGGTGCCGTGCTGTCTGGTCACCACCCCACCGTCGGACCGGGGAGCGCTGGGCGCACCGGGAGGATCACGGGTACGGGTACTGGTCCTGTCCGCCGGCTCGCAACCCCCGTATCGTCGACGGGTATGGCGAGGGTCCGCCACCGACAGGCGACCGTGGGGCTGCCCGCCGAGCGCAGCTCCTTCGTCGGGCGGCGGCGGGAGCTGGGCGAGCTGCGCCAGCTGGTGGGGCAGTCGCGCCTGGTCACCTTGGTGGGGCCGGGTGGGGTCGGGAAGACCCGGCTGGCCCTGCGCCTCGCAGCGGACCTGCGTCGCTCCTTCCCCGACGGCGCGGTCTTCGCCGCTCTCGAGACGGTTCAGGACCCTGCCCTGGTCGCGGGGCAGGTGGCAGCCGCCGCCGACGTCCGCGACGTCTCGGGCAGCTGGCTCCTCGGCGGCTTGACCGAGGTGATCGGTGCCCGACAGGTGCTGCTCGTCCTCGACAACTGCGAGCACCTGCGCGACGCCTGCGCAGTCCTGGCCGACACCCTGCTGGCAGCGTGCCCCGAGCTGCGCATCGTTGCGACCAGCCGGCAACCGTTGGACCTGGACGGCGAGGCCGTGTTCCTCGTCCACCCACTCTCGGCACCCGGGCCGGACGAGGACGGGGAGGTCGGCACGTCCGAGTCGGTGCAGCTCCTCACCGAGCGGGCTCGGGCGGCGGCGCCCATGCTGGCCCTGACCCCCGCAGACGGGGCTGTCCTGGCCGAGCTGTGCCGGCGGCTCGACGGCCTTCCCCTGGCCATCGAGCTCGCCGCGGTGCAACTGCGCACGTTGACACCCGGTGAGCTCCTCGCCCGGCTGGGTGACCGGTTCCGCATCCTGCGTCGATCGGGAGCAGCCGTCCCGGAGCGGCATCGGACCCTCCGGGCCACGTTGGAGTGGAGCTACCACCTGCTCGACGAACGGGAGCGGCTGCTGTGGCGTCGCCTGTCGGTGTTCGCGGGTCCTGTGGGCCTCGCGACGGTCGAGCAGGTCTGCACCGACGTGAGCCTGCCCGCCGAGGACCTGCTCGACGGGGTGAGCAGGTTGGTCGAGACGTCCCTCCTCGAGGTGGACCGAGCTCCGGAGGGATCACGCTTTCGGATGCTGGAGAGCGTGCGGGCCTTCGGGCGGGACAAGCTCGCGGATGCCGGTGAGGAGCAGGCGGCACGTCGTCGGCACCGTGCGTGGTGCTCCGGGCGGGCCGCCGGCGCCTCGGCGGAGTTCCTCGGGCCGCGGCAGGTCGCCACGTTCGACGCTCTGGCCGCCAGTCATGCGGAGATCAGCGCCGCACTGGGGTACTGCGTCGCGACCCCGGGGGAACAGGAGGCGGGGCTGGGAATGGCCGCCGACCTGTGGCTGTACTGGCAGGCGCGTGGATACGTGGGGGAGGGTCGCCGCTGGCTCGAGACCCTGCTGCCAGCCGTGGAGGCTGACGCGCCGGTGCATGCTCGGGGCCTTGCGGCCGCCGGCTTCCTCGCCCTGTCCACGTTCGACCCGGCAAGTGCCGTGCCGTTGTTGGAAAGGGCTGCAGTCGAGGCGGCATCCACAGGGCAGGTGCCTCTCGAGGTCTTCACCACGCAGTTCCTCGGCCAGGCCGCGCTCTTCGATGGCGACCTCGGTCGCGCCGACACCCTGCTGCGGCTCGCTGCCGACCGGTACATGGAGACCGACCCGCACTGGAGCGCCTTCCCCCTCGCGGATGCGGGGATCGCGGCCTGGCTTGGTGGCTCCTACGCCGATGCCGCCGCTGCGCTGGAGGAAAGCCTGGTGCGCAACCAGGGCGGAGACCCATGGACGCGCTCGCACGCCCTGTGGGGTCTTGGGTTGGTGCGGCTACGCACCGGTGACCCCGAAGGGGCGACGGCCCTCGGGCGCGAGGCGCTGCACCTCATGCGGCAGGTCGACGACCGCAGCGGGGTGGCCCGGTGCGTCGAGGTTCTGGCGTGGTCGGCGGCTGCGGAGGAGAAGTCGGAGCAGGCAGCCCGGCTGGCTGGAGCGGCCGAGGCGGTGTGGCGGTCGATCCCGGCCGACCTGCCCGCCCCACTGGCTCGCTACCGGGCGGAGTACGTGGACTCGGCACGGCGAGCGCTCGGCAGCCAGCGGTGGTCTGCCCTCGAGGGCGAGGGCAGCGCGCTCCAGCGCGTCGAGGCGGTCGCCCTGGCGCTTGGTGAGCCGACGCCAAGGACACGGGAGGACGGGGACGGTGCTTACCAGACGCGAAGAGCGGGCAC
>CAVXML010000007.1:0-776661 GCA_963763015.1 uncultured Actinomycetota bacterium
ACTCCTACCAGGTCGCGGCCCAGCGACCGGTCGTCCTGATGAGCCGGGAGCTCCCGGGTCTCGCCAGCGTGGTGCTGGACCACGTCGAGGGCTGTCGTCAGATTGTGGCCCACCTCGCCTCGCTCGGCCATAGCGACCTCGTGTACCTGGCCGGCCCGAGCAACTCCTGGATGGCCGGCACGCGGTGGGCGGCGCTGCAGGCGGCTGGACAGCACTTCGGGCTCTCAACCCGACGGATCGGGCCCTTCACCCCGAAGGTCAGCCAAGGTGGAGCCGCCGCCGACGGCGCACTCAACGCCGGCGCGACCGTGATCGTCGCCCACAACGATCTGCTGGCCATCGGGGTGATGCAGCGACTCGCCCACCGAGGGCTCCGGGTGCCGGGCGATGTCAGCGTGGTCGGCTTCGACGACATCTTCGCCGCCGATATCTCGGCGCCACGACTGACGACGCTGGGTGGTGCGCACGTCGATGTGGGCCGTGCGGCCGTCGAGCTACTGCTCACCGCCGATGTTCGTGAACCCGGGGACCAGCCCCGCATCGTGCTGCCAACCGAGTTGGTCTTGCGCGACTCGACTGGACCGACCCTATGACGCCGTGCCCGAAAGCGTGATGCGTGCCAGGCGTGCGAATCGGTTCGCTGCTTCGCCTTCCACGAGAAAGAACGCGTCGGCAGAGCAGGCAGCCCGCAGCCTCGCCATGCTGATGTTGCCCTGGCCACTGGGTTGGCCCCCGGGCGCGCTGTTCCAGGAGGCAGAGCAGCGCCCCGCGCCCGGCGCTGGGCGTGAAAATTCTTGCGGTCATGCAGATCACCGCTGTCTTGCAAACGTTTCCGCTGTCAGAGCCCTTCCAGCACCGAGTCGGCCGGAAATCAAGCTGGTCGCACTTGCCATGAGGCGGTCGCCGGCCGGCCCAGATGCCGCGAAGTTCGCGCTGATGCCCAGCGGACGCCGCGACAGCGAACGGAGTGGCTGCGTCGGTGGGCGCTGCGAGTGCGTGGTCGGGGACCCGGTTCGCAGGTGGTTGGTGGGCTATGGGCCACGTCTATCTAGCACTTCGACGTTGGTCACCTCGACGTGCTCACCACCGCCGCGGTGGCAGCGCCGAGACGGTCGCCGAGCAGGGACTCGAGGACGGACACTGCGGGCGCGTACCGACCGCCGCCCAGGGTTTCACCCGAGCTGGCCGCGGTGACCCAGAATGTGACCCAACATTCCGCGGATCTCAGTTCCGTAACACCCCGACCGGGCCCGCTGTCCAGGGAGGTTGTCCCGCCCAGCGGCGGTGAGTCGGGCTGACAGGTGAAGGCCTCCGGTTGTGAAGTGGAGCTGTCGAGGAACCGCTTCACCAACCAGGAGGCCTTCGTGTCCCACGCTAACGCGACCCTGACCCCGATCACCCGACTGCGCCTGGCGCGGCTGGTCGTCGATGCCGGCTGGACCTACTCGGCCGCCGCGAAGATGTTCATGGTCGCCCCGCGCACCGCGAAGAAGTGGGCCGAGCGGTACCGGCTCGAGGGCCCGGCCGGGATGGCCGACCGCAGCTCGCGGCCGCGCCACAGCCCGACCAGGACACCCACCTCGGTGGTGCGCGCGATCGTGCGGCTGCGGTGGCGCCACCGGCTCGGGCCGGTACAGATCGCCGGCCGGCTCGGGATGCCGGCCTCCACGGTGCACGCCGTGCTGGTGCGGTGCCGGGTCAACCGGCTCTCGCGGATCGACCGGGTCACCGGCGAACCCCTGCGCCGCTACGAGCACGACCACCCCGGCTCACTGATCCACGTCGACGTCACCAAGTTCGCCAACATCCCCGACGGTGGCGGCTGGCGCTACGTCGGGCGCGTCCAGGGGTCGACACAACAGCGCAGGCCACCGCCCGACGAACCGGTCAGCGCGGCAAGCGCCTACCGGCCGCTGATCGGCACCGCGTACCTGCACACCGTCATCGACGACCACTCCCGCGTCGCCTACGTCGAGATCTGCTCCGACGAGAAGGCCGCCACCGCGATCGGCGTCCTGCAGCGGGCGGTGGCCTGGTACGCCGCACGTGGCGTCACCGTCGAGCGAGTCCTGTCCGACAACGGCTCGGCCTACAAGTCCTACGCCTGGCGCGACGCCTGCGAACAGCTCGGCATCACCCCGAAGACGGACCCGGCCCTACCGGCCACAGACCAACGGCAAGATCGAACGCTTCCACCGCACCCTGGCCGACGGCTGGGCCTACGCCCGCATGTACGACTCAGAAGCCGCCCGCCGAGCCGCGCTGCCCCGATGGGTGCACTTCTACAATCACCACCGAGCCCACTCCGCCATCGGAGGCCAGCCGCCGATCACCCGACTGACCAACCTCCCTGGACATCACACCTAGCGCGTCCTCACGCCGGTCACCTGCGCAAACATCCGAATTGACTTCGTCTGAGGGCGGCCTGCTTCGGTCGGGGTCGGGTTGATCGAGTTGCTACGGATCAGAAGGTTAGGGGTTCGAATCCCTTCGGGCGCGCACTGTGTTGAAACAGTAGGCAAGGCCCCGACCAGCGAAAACGCGGTCGGGGCCTTCGCCTCCACAATGCGGAAACTACACAGGCCCGTCTGGTGGATCCCTTGCCGAGCACCGCAACGCGTCGGTCGGGTGAGGTGGCTTCGAGGAAGAGTGCCCAACGGTCTAGGTACCAAGAACATCGGGCAGTACATTCATGGGGAGGACTGCCCAGCCACAGGAGGAGGGCGGGTCTGTGCGCCGCCTGTCGATTGTTCTGCTCAGCACACTGGGGCTGTTCGCGGGCATGGTCCAACACGCATCCGCCGCGCCCGTCACCACAATCACCCACGAGAAGCACCTCGTGGACACCTTCGTCGGCGTCATCAACGGGTGCGACGAGGCAGGACCGCTTTACACGGTCACCACGACGACCAACCAAGTCACGAAGGAGACCGTCAAGGAAGACGGCACCTTCCACGGGACGGACCACTTCACCGGGAAGGTCGTGGCCGTTCCGCTGGACTCGAGCCTGCCCATCTATACCGGGCGTTGGACGGGTGGCGGGGCCTTCAACGGAAACACCTCCACCTTCATCTCCGTCTTCACGTTCAGCCTCACTCTGCACGGCGCGGACGGCTCGAAGTACTCGGAAAACGAGATGATTCACTTCAACGAGCGGCCGGACGGCACGCAGAACTTCTTCGGTCGCTGCAACAACCGATCTTGACGTTCCTGGGAAGAGTCGCGCTGTCCGGGGACTGAACCCGTCGCGGAAGCAACGGAGTAGCGTCCGCTCATGCCGCGATCGGTGTTTCCACGCTCGGGCAGGTTGCCAAGGTGGACCGTCGTGGCCGCACTCGGCCATGAGGGGTCGACCAGGTCCGGGGCGCTCATCGGCCTGGTCGTCGGTGTCGTGCTCGTCGGCGTGGTGCTGTGGCTTCCGGCGGCACTCGCCGGCCGGTTCTACGAGTTCAGTGACCCGTTCATCTTCATGGGCTTGACGATGATCACCATCAGCGCCGCGGTGGGTGCTCAGGCCCCCTCCGATCGCGCGCGGAGGCGCATGGTTCCTCGCGCCCATGCCGCTGGTCATGCGTCGAGCGATCCGTCGTTGACATCGCCGGGTCAGGTGTCGATGGTCGCCATGTTGGTGTCGTCGTGGCGCGCGCCGACGGCGGGTGTGAGGGTGTCGAGACGGTGGATCTGGTCCGGGGTCAGCTCGATGGCGTCGGCGGCGGTGTTCTCCTCGGCCCGCGCCACGCGGCGGTGCCCGGGATGGGAGCGATGTCGTCGCCGCGGGTGAGGAGCCAGGCCAGGGCTGTCTGTGTCGGGGTGGCGCCGACCTCGGCGCCGATGGACCTGACCTCGTCGACGATGGGTGAAGTTCTCCCCGGTGAAGCGCGGGTTGGTCTTGCGCCAGTCGTCGTTGGCGAAGTCGGCGACGGTGCGGATCTGCCCGGTGAGCAGTCCGTGGCCCAGGGGCGAGTAGGGGACGAAGCCCATCCCGAGCTCGCGGGCCGCACCGAGGTGCCGTCCGCTGCGTTAGCGCTGACACTCACGTTTCGGATGGCTCACTCACCCACGACCCGGTGCTTACAGCAAGGGCCAACAACAGTGTTGCCCACCGGGCAACACCCTCTATCGGTCCTGATTCCGCGTCTGCTGCCCCCAGGCACACGAGCGTCGAAGGGGCGCTGTCTCGCTCAGGCATCGATCGCCTAGCCCGGTATCGGCGGAGGCCGTCGCCGCCCGCTTGGATACGCGCGGCGCCCGCCGACACCAAGCGGACTCGTCACGAAGACAAGCGGCGCTGGGTGGCCGGAGACACCCACAGACCACGGCGGCACCGTTGCACGGGAGGCCCCGACTCCGACGATAGATACTGCGCTTCTCGGTTCCTGACTGACCTCGTCGGTTGGCAGACGCGCTGGGGCTCACCCTCCCGGCCGACGACCGCCTGATGGAGCGGGTCGTCGAGTGGTTCCGGAGTCACCGCCACCCGAACCACGTCGGAAAGGGCTAGGCCCGTGGGTCAGCACGTGAGACGCTGTTGGCGGAAACCAGGCACGAGGTAGGGGAAGGGCCTGTGCATGCGCGGATGGGCACGGTCAGCAGGTGGACCTCTCACGCCGTGAGGCCCTGCCTCATGCCGCGCAGGTCGCGACCCGGCTCCGTGCGAGCCGGAGGAGAAACCCGTTCTCCATGGCAGCCGCACATCGCTGAGGTCACGCTGGATGCCGTGATCCTCCGTGCAAGGGCCGGCGCGCGCGGTGGTCTGCATCCGCTCGCACACACGTCTTCGTCCCGCCGCCTCGACTGGGCCAGCGCTGTCGACCAAGGAAGCCGCTGTGCCCCCGGCTGAGCCCTCCGGGAGGGTCCCGCGCAACGTCGACCGTCACGAGGGGGACGGGGAGCGCCGTCACGTATCGGTGATGTTCTGTGACCTCGTCGGCTCCACGCCCCTTGCTGAACGCCTGGATCCCGAGGACTACCGGGACATGGTCCACGAGTACCAGGGCATCGCGACGGAGTCGGTCACCATGTACGGCGGACGAGTCGCTCAGTTCCTGGGTGACGGAGTGGTTGCGTTCTTCGGCTATCCCTCCGCGACCGAGGAGGACACGCGACGAGCGGTGATGGCTGGGCTCGACATCGCGACTCGCATCGCCCACAGGGAGAACGGCGACATGGCAGCTCGAGTCGCCATCCATGCCGGAGAGGTCGTGGTGGGCGTCGTCAGCCTGCCCGACGGGCGCACCGGGTACGAGCTCATCGGCTCGGCCGTGAACGTGACAGCGCGGTTGCAGGAGTTGGCCGCGCCGAACTCCGTTGTCATCAGCGGAGCGGTAGCTGCCCTGGTCTCCGGATACTTTGACCTGGAGTCGATGGGCTCCTTCAGGCTGAAGGGCATCGGCGAACCGGTCGCTGTCTACAGCCCGGGCGCATCCCACCCGGAGCACACGCGCTTCTACCGCTCCTCCAGTCGGGGTCTCACCCCGTTCGTCGGGCGGGCGGCGGATCTCGCCCACCTCGAGCAACGTTGGCGCGCGTCGACCTCAGGTGTCGCCGCGACGCTCATCATCGGGGACCCCGGCATCGGCAAGACCCGTCTCCTGTGGGAGTTCCGGCAGTGGCTCCAGGACACCGAGCACGACGTGGTGGAGCTGCAGTGTTCGGCCCTGCATGAGAACGCCCAGCTCTATCCGGTCATCGGGCACCTGCAGGCCCGGCTCGGGTCGGTCGAGGACGGCATCGCACCGCGTGAACAGGTGGACGAGCTGCGGGCCATTCTGGTCGACCTCGGTATAGACGTGGAGCCAGCCCTCACCCTGGTCGGCTCCTTGATGGACCTTCCTCCCGCGAGCGACGACACCCCCCTGCCTGAAGGCATCGAGCTGCGCCGGGAGATGCTGCTCCAGGCTCTTCGCGTCGTGCTTCTGAGTGGGGGAGGATCCCGTCCCCTTCTCCTGCTCGTCGAGGACCTGCAGTGGGCGGATCCGACCACGCTCGAGCTGGTCCGTTCGCTCCCCGGGCGAGACGCGGGCAGGCCGGTGATGATGATCTGCACCGCGCGAACCGGGTTCGATGCCGCCTGGACCGGCAGCACGGAGGTGGATCGTCTTGAGCTGGGTCGCCTCGACGACCGCTCGGCGTACGACATCGTCGCCTGGTTGACCCGAGAATCCGACAGCAGCTGGCTCAGGGATGAGCTGTTCGCGACCATCGTCCAGCGATCAGATGGCGTGCCGTTGTTCCTCGAGGAGGTCGCGGCGCTCGTGGTGGCGCGTGCCCATGAAGGAGGCGAGACAGCGGTCGAGCAGGTACCGGAATCACTACTCGACCTCCTCGTCAGCCGGGTTGACCAGCTCGACGACGGCAAGGCCCTCGTCCAGGCCGCGGCGGTGATCGGGCGCGATGTGAACATCGCCCTCCTGGCAGCCATTCGTGAGGAGGACCTCGCGGAGACGGAGGCGACGATCCGCCGGCCGGATGTCTCCGCACTGATCATCCGGGCTCCGGGCCCGCCTGCAGGCAGCTTCACCTTCCGGCACGCGATGCTGCGTGACGCTGCGTACTCCACGCTTCTCCTCCGTCAGCGCAGGTCGCTCCACGCCGCCGTTGCACGCGTTCTCATCGAGGACGAGGGCGAGGATGTGCCGCAGTATGCGAGCACACCCGACGTGATTGCCTACCACTGTCGCGAAGGCGACCTCATCCCGGAGGCCATCCAACACCTCCAGATGGCGGCTACCCGTTCGATGGCCACCGGGGCCAACCAAGAGGCGCTGACATTCATCGACCAGGCGACGTCACTGGTCGACGGTACGCCGACAGGTCCCGAGCGCACCGGCCAGTCACTCGAGCTGCTGGCCATGAAGGGCCCGGCGCTCATGGCCAGTCTCGGTTTCGCCCACGAAGAGGTCGCCGAGACCTTCCGGCAGGCCAAGCAGCTCATCGACG
This sequence comes from uncultured Actinomycetota bacterium, assembly GCA_963763015.1. Classification (GTDB taxonomy): domain Bacteria; phylum Actinomycetota; class Actinomycetes; order Actinomycetales; family Dermatophilaceae; genus Fodinibacter. Next base: position 6,940 of record CAVXML010000007.1, read on the forward strand.
AGCTCGGCGACCGTGTCGAGCTGTTTCCGGTGCTCTACGGGCTTGTCGCCTACTCCGCGGTCCGGTGCCAGCTGGACACGGCTTCGGAGCTCTCGGCACGGCTGCGGCACTCGGCCAGCCAAGCCGGCGACGACGACCTGACGATGCTGGCCCACGCTGCCAGCGCCCAGACCGACTTCATCATGGGCCGATTCCGGAGTGCGGCGAAGCACGCAGAGCTGTGCATCGCGCATCACGATCCTGTCCGTCAGAGCGAGTACCGACTCCTCTTCGGTGAGGACCCGGGAACGATCTGCAGGGGTGTCGCGTGCTTGCTCGCCTGGCTGCGAGGGAGTCCGGTCGAAGCCAACACGTCGATGGAGGCGACGCTGGAGGTCGCACGGTCTCTCGACCACTCGTTCACTCTGGCCCAGACACTGGTGATAGCCGCCCGGTTGTACCACTACATGGGCGATGTCGGCGGCGTGCGACGAGCCACCGCCGAGGCGCTCGACATCTCGTCGCACCACGGCTTCCCCTTGTTCATCGCAGAGGCGACCGTGTGGTCGGGCTGGGCAGATGTCATCGAGAATGGCGACCCATCCGGTCTCGACCGCCTTCGCAGCGGCCTCGACACCTACAGGTCGAGTGGAGCAGAGATGTTCGTTCCGCACCATCTCACCCTCCTTGGTGAGGCGGCGTGGCACCTCGCCGACGGAGAAGCAGCACTGGCTGCCTTGGCCGAGGCGAGGAGGAGGGCGACTGCGTTCGGCGATCTCGATCACCAGGTCGAGGCCCTGCGGCTCGGGGCCGTCATCGTCGCCTCTCACCGGGGTGCGACCGAGGAAGCAGACGAGCTCCTGGGACAAGCGGCGCGGTTGGCGCGCCAACAGGGCGCAGTCCTCCTCGGGGTCAGAGTTGCCGCCTCTCGAGCCGAGCTCGCGAGGGAGGCGGGCGACCGCCAGTGGTTGGACCAGGCGGTCGCTGAGGTCGCGGACCGGGTCCGTGACCTGCCGGACGGCTCCTGGTCCCCGGAAGTGGAGCGTGCTCGCGCCCTTGCGCGGACATAGCCAGCAAAGGAAGAAACCAGCAGGAAGGGTGGAACTCAGATGAACAGCACAGGCAATGCGCCCCAGAACATCGCCGTCACGCCGAGCGCGCGGGCCTACCTCGAACGATTGGAGGAGTCTGGCCTTCTGGAGGGCGGAGCGGGGCAGCAGGACATCAAGGGCGGCGTCCAGCCCGTACTCGATGCACTGCACCACGTGCTTGGAGGAGGATCGGTGTCGATCACCATTGACACCCCGGGCAACGCCACGGTCGTCAAGGATTTCAACACCTTGCTGGTCCAGGTCAAGGACGAGTGGAACAAGCGGCCCAAGGGGCCCGGGAAGGTCTTCTTCTAGTCATGACCGGCAGCTTCTAGCCATGACGGGCGGTGAGGTACTCCGCCGGGCATTCGGCCTCCTTGCCGCTCGTCGGCTCGACCCTGAGGCGGATGGACTCGTGGTGGCGGCGCTGAGGGCGGCAGCGCCCGGACCCTGCCCTTTGCTGCTCGAAGCGGGCCAGGATGCCGGTCTGGACCGCAGTGATGCGATCGACCGGGCCGCAACCTGCTTCCTCGCGTTCGCAGCGTTCAATCTCTGCGACGACCTCTCCGACGGTGACTGCACCTACCTACCGCATGCGCCGGCGCAGGCGGTCGTTCTCATCCTCAACTCCCTCTTCGTCTCAAGCCTGCGCGACCTCCATCTGTCGTCCGACGTGGAAGCGCATGTGCTTGAAGATCTCCTCGCTGCGGAGGAGGCTCAGGTGCTCGAACTCAGATCATCGGCGTGGGATGCGGCGCGACTCCGGGTCGTGACGGACGGCATCGCGGGACGTCAGTGGGCGGCGTACCTGCGCGTCATGTGGGCGGGCTCGCCGAAGGAACACCTTTCGACGGAGGTGGCGGTCAACATCGGAAGGGTGGGCCTCCTTGCGGGTGACATTCGCTGCGAGGATCCCCGCTTCGCCACCTTGCCGCAACTGGACCGGCGGTTGGTGCTCGAGGAGGCACTCACCGGGCTGCGCGCCCTGGAGTCCGTCGGCGCACGCGTCGGGCAGTCCGTGGCCACCGACTGCGAGCCGGTCATCGCCGCAGAACTGGCCCAGGTTCGCGACGCCGACAGCCATGCGAGATGAGCGCATGTCTGCGTATGTGGAGATAGGCGGACATCCCACGTGGGTCGTGGACGGGGGCGGATCCGGTGAGCCGGTCGTGCTGTTGCACGGTGGTCTGAGCAACAGCGACCTCCTCCTTGACAGCATCGGACCGAGCCTCGCAGAGCGCCAGCACGTGTTCGCGTTCGATCGCCGAGGTCACGGCCGCACGGCAGACACCGATGCCCCGTTCCACTACTCGGACATGGCAACGGAGGCTGTTCAGGTGATCGACGAGATGGTCGGCGGTCCAGCTCATCTCGTGGGGTGGAGCGACGGGGGGATCGTTGCCCTGCTCGTGGCCCTCCAGCGTCCCGATGTGGTGCGCAAGCTCGTCGTCATCGGCACCAACTACCACCACAGTGGATTGTTGCCGGTCGAGCCAGATCCCGCGTCCCCGCTCATGCAGGCACTGGGCGAGGCATACACCGAACGATCACCCGACGGGCCGGAGCACCTCGAGGTCGTCTATGCCAAAGCCATTGCGATGCTCAGTTCGGAACCGACGCTGGCGACGTCCGACATCGCGGGCATCAGGCACCCCACTCTTGTCGTCGCAGGCGATGACGACGCGATGCCGCTCTCCCACACCTGCTCACTGTACGAAGCCTTGCCCCAGGGACAGTTGGCTGTCGTACCGGCAGCATCGCACGCCCTCCCGGTCGAGCACCCAGAGCTCCTCGGACGCCTGACAGCCGACTTCCTTGCGGGTGAGCCGCCGCTCACGCTTCTGCCTGTGCGACGTGCCGAACCACACGGCGGGGATGCCGCTGGAGTGGCCGAGTAGCGGAAGCCGGCCCCGAACGACGAGACAGGGCGACCCCGACGGGTTCGCCCTGTCGCCGATGTCCTGAGACATCCCAGGGTCGGGTGACAGGATTTGAACCTGATTTCGGGTTGTCTTCGTGAGGTACGATGAACAGGAAATTCGGCCAATTCGTCCTTGTCGCAACGTGATTCGTAGGGACAGGGGTTGAGAAGAGTGGACAGGGCTAGTCGCCACTGTTGCTCGTATGTTGCAAGGCGAGGGGTGTCATGGCGTCGAGACGACGTGGGTTCGGCAGGGTGCGCCGCCTGCCGTCGGGTCGCGCCGTCGACCCTGCGCACCGCCGAGTGCAGCTCCGAGCGCCACGCGAGGATGGTCTGAAACCACCGGAGCAGGGACTCCTGCTCCTCCTCCGAGGGATCAGGGCCGGCGGCGTCGCAAGCCTGCACGAACTCCGCACACTCCTGCTCCAGACGCGCCAGGTCCACGCCGTCCTTCACGGAGGCGACGGTGGTATTGCTGCACGCTGCGGGATGCCAGGGCACGGGTCCGGGCCAGTGGCTGGCGGACGAGGGACTGATCGCGGAGGACGCCGCCCATCGGTTCCTGCGGAACCAGCGCGAGCCCACCTGCCGTGAAGCCCAGCCTTGTGGAGTCCGACCGATCCACGAGGTCCTACCCGCGCCACACCGCCGCGTGCGACAGCGGTCCTATGGCGTGACGTCGATCGGCCGTGGGCGCACTCAGGACTGACCCAAGATGCCGAGCCAGGTCGTGCCGGGTGTGCGGTGGACAAGCAACCGGCCCGCCGGGTATGCGATGTGAAGGCTAACTATCGCCGCCACGGACGTCTTGTCCGCGTCGGGAGTGCAGCGTGACCACGGAGCAAGGGCCTGCCATGTTGGCTGATTCGTGATCTTCCAGTTCTTGTGCATCAGCGGGATGTTAGGGCTAACATTCTCGTCACGGCCTCTCGGGCCGAGAGAGCAAGCCCCATCTCCGGCGACACAGCCGGACCAGGTCAAGGAGGACCACAATGAGGAAGCGCATGCTGGCAGGAGTGGCTCTGATCGGGGCGATGTCGCTCACGATCGCGGGCTGCGGGTCCGACACGGATACGGGAACCGGCAGTTCCACGGCCACGGGCGGCGGTGCATCCGAGCCGATCAAGGTCGGCTTCGCCCAGACGGGATCGGAGAGCGGCTGGCGTTCGGCGAACACGGAGTCGATGAAGACCGCCTTCTCCAAGGAGAACGGGTTCGACCTCACGTTCAATGCCGCGGACAACGACCCCGCGGCCCAGATCGCTGCAGTGCGCTCGTTCATCAACCAGAAGGTGGATGCGATCGTCATGGCCCCGATCGTCGAGGACGGGTGGGACGACGTCCTGAAGGAGGCCCAGGCCGCCAAGATCCCGGTGATCCTCGAGGACCGTACCGTGACGGCCCCGGACAGCATGTACGCGAGCTGGGTGGGTCTGGACTTCAAGAAGGAAGGTGTGACGGCCGGAACCTGGGCCAAGGAGCAGTACGGCACCACCGACACCAAGATGGTCGTGCTCGAGGGCACCACCGGCTCGGCGCCGGCGAACGACCGCGCGGCCGGGTTCGACGAGGCCATTGCAGGCAGCAAGATCACCAAGATCGACTCGCAGACGGGCGACTTCACCCGTGACGGTGGCAAGAAGGTCATGGAGGGCTTCCTGCAGAAGTACGGCGCTGACGGCATCGACCTGGTCTTCGCGCACAACGACGACATGGCCCTGGGCGCCATCGAGGCCATCGAGGCCGCGGGGGCCAAGCCCGGGCAGGACATCAAGATCGTCTCCATCGACGCGGTCAAGGACGGCATGCAGGCGCTCATCGACGGCAAGATCAACTACATCGTCGAGTGCAACCCGTTGCTGGGTGACTTGGCCGCGGGCCTGGTCAAGGACGTGCTCGCCGGCAAGACCGTCGAGAAGGCGATCTACGTCGAGGACGACTCCTTCACCCAGGAGCAGGCCGCCGCCGTCATCGATTCACGTAAGTACTGAGGGAACTCGTACTCCCTCGAACGACGCCTGAGCACGCGATCGGGGGGCTGGTCCTCCGGCCCCCCGATCGAGTGCAGCCCACACCGGAGAGGTGGCTGACGTGAGCAGTTCCGGGGCGAGCCCCGCAGGACCCCCGATCGTCGAGATGCGGGGCATCACCATCAGCTTCCCGGGGGTGCTGGCCCTCGATGATGTGGACTTCAGTCTGCGTTCGGGCGAGGTCCACGCGCTCATGGGCGAGAACGGGGCGGGGAAGTCCACCCTCATCAAGGCGCTGACCGGCGTGTACCCGATCGACTCCGGCGCGATCACCGTGGCCGGCCGCCCGGTCGTGTTCCGTACGACCGCCGACGCCCAGGTCGCCGGCATCTCGACGGTGTACCAGGAGGTGAACCTGTGCCCCAACCTGTCCGTCGGCGAGAACGTGATGCTGGGCCATGAGCCGCACCGGGGCGGCCGGATCGACTGGAAGGGCGTGCACGAGCAGGCTGCGAGGCATCTGCGAAGCCTCGGCGTGGACATCGACACCCACACGATGCTGTCCAGCCACTCGCTGGCCATCCAGCAGCTGGTTGCGATCAGTCGCGCCATGGTGCTGGAATCGCGGGTGCTCATCCTCGACGAACCCACGTCGAGCCTGGACCGCGGCGAGGTCGAGCAGCTGTTCGCCGTGATCCGCGAGCTACGGGCCGCGGGGGTGGCCATCCTGTTCGTGAGCCACTTCCTCGAGCAGGTGTACGAGGTCTCCGACTGCGTGACCGTGCTGCGCAACGGCCAGCTGGTGGGTGAGTACCTGATGGAGGACCTGCCTCGTCACGACCTCGTCACCAAGATGATCGGCCGCGAGCTCGACGACCTGGAAGCGATCTCCGCTGCCTCCAACCGAGAGGTCGACCGATCCGGCGTGCCGGTCCTCAAGGCCACGGACGTGGGGCGCCGGGGGGTTCTCGAGCCTGCAGACCTGGAGGTGTTCGAAGGAGAGGTCGTGGGTCTGGCCGGCCTGCTGGGTTCGGGCCGCACCGAGCTCGCCCGCTTGCTCTACGGAGCCGATCGGGCCGACACCGGATCGATCTCCGTCAACGGTGAGCCCGTGAGGATCGGCACTCCGCGCCACGCCATCGAGCAGCGGATCGTGTTCTCCTCCGAGGATCGTCGCGGGGAAGGCATCGTCTCCGACCTCACGGTCGCGGAGAACATCGTGCTGGGCATCCAGGCCCGTCGCGGCTGGCGGCACAAGATCCGCAAGGCTGAGCGGGATGCCGTGGTCGCCGAGTACATCGAGGCGCTCGACGTGAAGCCGGCGAACCCCGACGCCGTCGTCAGCACACTGTCGGGCGGAAACCAGCAGAAGGTGCTCCTGGCCCGCTGGTTGGCGACTGCACCCGAACTGCTCATCCTCGACGAGCCTACGCGGGGCATCGATGTGGGCGCGAAGGCCGATATCCAGCGCAAGGTCGCCGAGCTCTCGGCGGCAGGCCTCTCGGTCATCTTCATCTCCTCCGAGCTCGAGGAGGTCCTCCGCCTGGCCCAGCGGGTGGTGGTCATGCGTGACCGCCGGGAGATCGGGCAGCTCGACTCCAACCGGGTCGGCTTGAATGACCTCATCGAGTACATCGCCAACAAGGGTGAGGGGAGCGCTGCCTGATGGGTGTCGTGAAGCATCGGCTCTTCTGGCCCATCGCCGCCCTGCTGACCCTGGTGGTGATCAACACCGTCGCACGGCCGCAGTTCATCAAGGTGACCGTCCGCGACGGACAGCTCTACGGCGCGCTGATCGACGTCCTGCGCAACAGCGCACCGCTCATGCTGGTGGCTCTGGGCATGACGATCGTGATCGCCACCCGCGGCATCGACCTGTCGGTGGGCGCGGTGATGGCGGTGTCGGGTGCCGTGGCGCTGACGATCATCGACGGCTCGGGCGATCCTGACAACCTGGGCACGGTGGTGACCGCGGTCGTTGCCGCGCTCCTCGTGGCGCTCGTACTCGGGTCGTGGAACGGCATCCTCATCGCGGTGCTGGGGATCCAGCCCATCATCGCCACGCTCGTGCTCATGCTGGCGGGCCGTGGTGTGGCGCTCCTGATCACCGAGGGCTTCATCACCACCGTCAACAGCGGGCCCTTCGAGTACATCGCCACCGGGTACCTGCTGATCCTTCCGTTCGCGTTCCTCATCTCCTTGACGGCAATCCTCGTGATCGGCGCGTTCGAACGCAGGACTGCGCTCGGCATGCTCACCGAGGCGGTGGGCATCAACCCCGAGGCGAGCCGCCTGGCCGGTGTCCGGTCGCGCGGGATCATCTTCAGCGTGTACGTCGTCAGCGGGCTGATGGCCGGCATCGCGGGCGTCATCTACAGCTCGAACATCCGGGCCGCCGACGCCAACGCCGCGGGCCTGTTCATCGAGCTCTACGCCATCCTCGCTGTCGTGCTCGGCGGCACGTCACTGCAGGGTGGCAAGTTCAGCATCGCCGGCACCGTGATCGGCGTCCTGATCATCCAGACCCTGAACTCGACCATCCTGTTCCTCGGCGTTCCCTCGGCGCAGAGCCCGGTGTTCTTCGCATTGGTGGTGGTGCTCGTGGTCATCGTGCAGTCACCGCGTGTGCGCCAGTTCGGACGAAGGTCCCGTGGCGTGACCAGATCCGGTGAAACGGCAGAGACGCCCGCGAAGGTGGAGGTTGGGGCATGACGACCATGGAGACGACCGAGACCACGCGCGCCAGCCTCAAGAAGGCCGACGACCGCTTCATCAACAGGCATGCCTCGCTGATGCCGACCTTCGCCGCGCTCGGGGTGCTCGTCCTGTTGCTCATCGCCGCGCAGCTGTACTTCGGTGACTTCGTCAGCCCCGGCAACATGTCGGCGTTGTTGCTCGACAACGCCTACCTGATGGTCATCGCCGTCGGCATGACGTTCGTCATCCTCACCGCCGGCATCGACCTGTCGGTTGGCTCCGTGATGGCGTTCACCGGCATCCTGCTGGCCAGCCTTCTCGGGCGCGGGATGCCGGCCACGGTCTCCGTCCCGGTCATCCTCGTCGCGGGCGCCGTGATCGGTCTGCTCATCGGCATTCTCGTCCAGTACTTCGATGTACAGCCGTTCATCGCTTCCCTTGCGGGACTGTTCCTCGCCCGTGGGCTGGCGTTCGTGGTCAGCCTCAAGTCGATCCGCGTGGACGACCCCTCGGTCCTGTGGCTGCAGTCGACCCGTTTCCAGGTCGGGGGCTGGTACATCACCCCGACCGGCATCATCGCCCTGTTGGCCGTGGGTATCGGCGCCTTCGTCCTGCAGTACACGCGTTTCGGCCGCACCGTCTACGCGATCGGTGGCAACGAGCCGTCCGCGCGGCTGATGGGCCTGAGGGTGGCACGCACCAAGGTGCTCGTCTACCTGATCTCAGGCAGCCTTGCCGGGCTGGCCGGGCTGATCCTCACCGCGTACTCGGGTGCCGGATATCCCCGGAACGGCATCGGCACCGAGCTCGACGCGATCGCGGCGGTCGTCATCGGCGGCACCCTGCTCTCGGGCGGCCGAGGGTACGTGCTCGGCTCCATGATCGGCGTCCTGGTGTACGGCACGATCAAGACGATGATCTCGTTCCTGGGCGCGGAGCAGGCGTGGATGCAGATCATCGTCGGCGGCTTGCTGCTGTTGTTCATCCTGATCCAGCGCTTGATCGTCTCCCGGTCAGAGCGTCGGGAGTAGACACCGCAGGGGATCGGTGTGTCGCAGATGAGCGCCGCGACCGACGACGACAATGAGCGGGTGGAAGCCGCGCGACCGTTGCTCGAGCTCACCGGGGCCACGGTTCGTTTCGGCGAGGAGACTGCGCTGGATGCCGTCGACTTCCGGATGTTCCCCGGCGAGGTGCACTCGCTCATGGGGGAGAACGGTGCCGGCAAGTCGACCCTGGTGAAGGCGATCACGGGCGCCTTGGCGATGGAGTCCGGGGTGTTGCGGCTCGAGGGGCAGGTGGTCACCTTCGCCACCCCTCACGATGCCCAGGCAGCGGGTATCAGCACGGTCTACCAGGAGATCGAACTGCTGCCGAACGTGTCAGTGGCCGAGAACATCGCCCTCGGTCGCGAGTCGCGCAGGTTCGGCGTGATCGACTGGCGTGGAATGCGCCGGGACGCCGCTGCCGCGCTGCACGAACTGGGGTTGGACATCGATCCCGCCTCGATCCTGGGAACCCATCCGGTGGCGGTGCAGCAGCTGGTCGCGATCGCGCGCGCCATCTCCACAGACCTCAAGGTGCTCGTCCTCGACGAGCCGACGTCGAGCCTGGACCTCAACGAGGTGGCCGAGCTCTTCCGCGTGATCCGCGAGCTCAAGAAGCGCGGCGTCGCCATCCTGTTCGTCTCGCACTTCCTCGACCAGGTCTACGAGATCTGCGACCGGGTCACCGTCCTGCGCGACGGACGACTCGTCGGGGAGTACCGGACGAGCGATCTGCTGCGCGTGGACCTCGTCCAGAAGATGCTGGGTCGCAACGTCTCCAGCTACCACGCCAGCCCGGGCGGCGGGGCACCGGAGGGTGATGGGCCCGCGTTCTTCAGCGCGCGCGGCATCACGGCCGCTCCCGGCATCGCGGACGCCGACCTGGACGTCGCCGAGGGCGAGGTTCTGGGCCTGGCGGGCCTGCTCGGCTCGGGGCGGACGCCGTTGGCGCGCGCGCTCACGGGGGTGGATCGCCTCCAGTCGGGGACCATCCGCCTGGAGCAGCACGACGAGAACCTGGCGAACCCGCGAAGGGCCATGACGTTGGGCGTGGTGTACTCCCCCGAGGATCGGCGAGCCGACGGCATCGTCAGCCATCTCAGCGTGCAGGAGAACATCACCTTGTCGGTGCAGTCCCAGCGGGGGATCATGCGACGAATCAGCACGGCACGTCAGCGCGAGCTCGCGGCCAGCTGGGTGGAGGCGCTCGACATCCGGCCACCCGACCTCGACAGGCCGGCGGGCCAGCTGTCGGGTGGCAACCAGCAGAAGCTCCTGCTGGCGCGCCTGCTCGCGGTGTCCCCCCGGGTGCTCGTCCTGGACGAGCCGACCCGAGGGATCGATGTCGGAGCGAAGGTCGAGATCCAGAACCTCGTGTCCGAGCTCGCAGGGAATGGCCTGTCGGTGGTGTTCGTCTCCGCGGAGCTCGAGGAGGTGCTGCGCGTCGGTGACCGGGTGGCGGTCCTCAAGGACGGCAGGATCATCGATACAGTGCGGTCGACCGACGTGTCCGTGGACCAGCTCCTCGCCCTGGTGGCGCGGCCCTCCGTGCCAGAGCCTGATGACGAACGTGGCTGAGAGCAGGCCCGAAAGGGCTCCCAACATCTTCGATGTCGCGCGGTTGGCCGGGGTCTCCCACCAGACCGTCTCGCGCGTGCTGAACCGCTCGCCCAACGTGCGCGCGGCCACGCGTGAGCGGGTGGAGCGCGCGATCGCCCAGCTCCGCTACAGCCCGTCGCCCCAGGCTCGGGCGCTGGTCACGAAGCGCACGCGGACCATCGGCCTGATCGCCCCGAGCGTCGCCGACCACGGGCCGAATGTCATCGCGATGCACTTCAACATGGCGGCGCGCGATGCGCGGTACCGCGTCGACACGGTCAGTACCGCGGGCGACGACCCTGCGAGCGTGAAGTCGACCGTCGAGGCGCTGTTGCGAGAGCGGGTCGACGGGATCGTGCTGATCGTCATCGACAGCGCCGTTCTGGAGATGGTCCGGGGACTCGAGCTCGGCGTCCCCGTGATCGCCTCTGCCTCGACGCCGCGGCGCAGCCCGATCGTTGTGTCGATCGACCAGTACCGCGGTGCGCGTTCCGCGGTTCGGCACCTGGCCGAGCAGGGGCACGATCGCATCGTGCACGTGACCGGCCCACCACGCGCCACCGACTCGATGGAGCGCGTTCGGGGGTGGCGCGACGAGTTGGCCGAACGGAGGTTGAGCATCCCGGAACCCATCGTCGGCGACTGGACTGCCCGATCGGGTTACCTGATCGGAAAGGAGATCGAGGTCGAGCCGGGCACAGCCGTCTTCGCCTCCAATGACCTCATGGCCATGGGCCTGATGGCAGCATTTCGTGAGCGCGCGCTGTCCGTACCCGGGGACGTGAGCCTGGTCGGCTTCGACGACGTGCCCGAGGCGGCCTACCTCTACCCACCCCTGACGACAGTTCGGCAGGACTTCGCGGCGCTGGGCGAGCTGATGATGCAGAAGGTCCTCCTGGCACTCGAGGAGGACGAGCCTGCCACCCCCGACACGCCCCTGCCGACGCGACTCGTGGTGCGCGAGTCGACGCGTGAGCGGTAGCAGTCACACGAGGCGCTTCCTTGGTGGGTCACTGCTGGGACCTGGACCCGCCCTTGGTGACCAGGGTGCTGGGCGGGTCCTGGTTGAATGTGATCGCCGCCCGCTCGATGGGCAGGCCCGCCTCGTAGCGCTCCAAGAAGGTCGTGAAGCCGCGCTCGTCGGCCGGGTCTGGCCGGACGGCGGTCCACGTGCCAGCGTTGGCGAACCGGGTCGCGAGGTAGCCGGCGAGGTCGGACTCCTCGGCGTGCCCCAGGTAGGAGGCCAGTAGGGCGATGCCCCAGGCGCCCCCCTCGCCGGCATCCCGACCGACTGCCACCGGATTTCCCATCGCCGCAGCCAGAAGGCGCTGGGCCACACCCTCGGTGCGGAAGAGGCCACCGTGGGCGACCATCACGTCGAGCTCGACGCCCTCCTCGGCCAGGACGCGCATGCCCAGACTCAAGGTGGCGAAGGCGGCATAGACCTGGGCCCGTGCGAAGTTGCCGAGGGTCAGCCGGCTCTCCGGGCTGCGCAGCATCATCGGGCGACCCTCGACGACCTGGGTGATGGGTTCGCCCGAGAGGTAGTTGTAGGCGAGCAGCCCGCCCGCGTCGGCATCGCCGGAGATGGCCTCGTGCAGCAGCGCCCGGAACGCCTCGTCGGGGTCGATGGTGTGTCCGACCGCCCCCGCGAACTCGCGGAACACCCCCACCCAGGCGTCCAGCTCACTGGCGCCGTTGTTGCAGTGAACCATGGCGACCGGGTCCCCTGCCGGGGTGGTCACCAGGTCGATCTCGCGGTGCACGCGCTGTGGCGGCCGCTCGAGGACGACCATGGCGAAGATGCTGGTCCCGACGCTGACGTTGCCCGTGCGCGGTGCCACGGCGTTGGTGGCCACCATGCCGGTGCCCGCATCACCCTCTGGCGGGCACAGGGGAGCGCCGGGGCGTAGCCGCCCGGTGGGGTCCAGCAGTGCGGCGCCGTCGGCGGTGAGCCGGCCGGCCTCTGCGCCGGCGGTCAGCACCGTGGGGAGAAGACCGGCCAGCTTCAGGTCGGGATGGCGTTGGGCGACCAGCGCGTCGAACTGCGCGAGGCGCTGGGCGTCGAAGGTCTTCGTCGCCGCGTCGATCGGGAACATACCCGAGGCGTCACCGACGCCGAGGACGCGCAGCCCGGTCAGCTGCTGGTGGACGTAGCCCGCCAGAGTCGTGATGGACGCCAGCTGCGCGACGTGGGGCTCCTCGTCGAGGATCGCCTGGTACAGGTGCGCGATCGACCAGCGCAACGGAATCGGGAACTCCAGCAGCTCGGTGAGTTGCGTGGCCGCTCGCTCCGTGTTCGTGTTGCGCCAGGTGCGGAACGGCACCAGCAGGTCGCCGGCGGCACCGAACGGCAGGTAGCCGTGCATCATCGCGGACACCCCGACCGCGGCCAGCGTGGTGGGGCATGCCCCGTGCCGTTCCTGTGCATCGGCACACACCGACGCGACGCTGTCCTGCACCCCCGACCAGACATCGTCCAGTGAGTAGGTCCACATGCGGTCGACGAACTGGTTCTCCCAGGCGTGGCTGCCGCTGGCGATCGTGGTGCCGTACGGGTCGATGAGCACCGTCTTGATCCGGGTGGAGCCCAGCTCGATGCCGAGGACGGCACGCCCTTCGGTGATCACGTCGCTGCCGCTCGGGCGGATCGTCATGTGGGCCCTCCTCTTCCGGTCACGGGGCCTTGCAGCCTCGTATGTTAGCGTTAACAACACTAACCGGGAAGGGAAAGGGACATGGCTTGCCAGTACGAAGAGGACCCGGGGCCTCGACCGTCAGCGTCAACAGTGGTGTGAGCCGAGCCGACGAGGTTCCGGCGATGCACCGCAGTGCAGCTCGCGCGCCGGTGATGGGCGACGTCGCCCGGTTGGCCGGTGTCTCGCACCAGACCGTCTCGCGCGTCATCAACGACCACCCACACATCAGCCCCGCGACCCGCGCCAAGGTGGAGCAGGCCATCCACCAGCTCGGCTACCGCCCCAACACCGCGGCGCGCGCACTGGTCCGGGGGCGTTCGGGGATGGTCGGCATCGTTACCGCCTCCGGGTCGTACTTCGGGCCGCGCAGCGCGCAGCACGGGGTCGGCTCGGCCGCGCGGGCGGCCGGCTTCGCGGTGGCCTCGATCGACCTGGCCGACGTGACCCGCGACGAGCTGTCCACCGCGATCGACGACCTCGCCCGGATCGGCGTCGAGGGCGTCGTGGTCGTCGCCGGGCACGATGCCGCGGTCGACGCAGCCCGGTCCCGCCCCAGCGAGCTCCCCGTCGTCGTCGTCGAGGGCGACCTGTCGCGCACTCCGCTGAGCGTCGGCGTCGACCAGGTCGCCGGCGCAACCGTGGCCGTCGAGCACCTCATCGGGCTCGGACACAGGCGCATCGTCCACGTCGCCGGACCCGCCGACTGGGCCGAGGCCCGGGCGCGCGTCGAGGGCTGGCGGACGGCGATGTCCGGGGCCGGGTTGGCGACGCAGGAGCCCTTGGTGGGTGACTGGTCCGCCGCCTCCGGCTTCGAAGCGGGTCGGGTGATCGCGGCGGACCCCGGCGTGACGGCGGTCTTCGCGGGGAACGACCAGATGGCGCTCGGCGTGTTGCTGGCCCTGCACGAGGCCGGTCGGCGGGTGCCGGACGACGTGTCCGTGGTCGGCTTCGATGACATTCCCGAGGCCGCCTTCCTCACCCCTCCGCTGACGACGGTCCACCAGGACTTCACCGACGTCGGAGCGCGCGCCATCACGGTCCTCATGGCGGCCATCCACGGGGAGAGTGCGTCCCCGGTCCCACTCCTGTCGCCGCCCCTCGTCATTCGCCGCAGCACCGCCGCACACCCAGGAGGTCGCTGACATGACCGCTTCGCACGACGTCCGCGCCACCATCGATTTGCTGCGCCGTACGGTCAGCGACCTGCACGCCGAGCTCACCCGGTACGAGCTCGTCATGTGGACCGCAGGCAACGTCTCTGCCCGCGTACCCGGGCAGGACCTCATGGTCATCAAGCCGTCCGGGCTCGCGTACGACGAGCTCACCCCAGAGTCGATGGTCGTGTGCGACCTGCACGGTGAGGTCGTCGAGGGCGACCGCGCCCCGTCCTCGGATACGGCTGCCGCCGCGTACGTCTACCGGCACCTGCCGCACGTCGGGGGAGTGGTACACACGCACTCCACCTACGCCACGGCCTGGGCCGCGCGCGGCGAAGCCATCCCGTGCGTGCTCACGATGATGGCCGACGAGTTCGGGGGCGAGGTCCCGGTCGGGCCGTTCGCCCTCATCGGCGACGACTCCATCGGGCGGGGCATCGTCGACACCCTCGCCGGCAGTAGGTCCCCGGCGGTTCTGATGCGCAACCACGGTGTCTTCACGATCGGCCAGGACGCCCGCTCCGCCGTCAAGGCCGCGGTGATGTGCGAGGACGTCGCCCGAACCGTGCACATCGCGCGCCAGCTCGGTGAGCCGGCGGTCATCGATCCGCGCCACGTCGACTCCCTGTTCGACCGCTACCAGAACGTCTACGGCCAGCGCCGAGCGACGCAGCCCACGACCGACAAGGACCTCTCATGACACCCATCGCCGAGCGCCCCCTCGAGATCTGGTTCCTCACCGGCAGCCAGCCCCTCTACGGCGAGGAGACGCTGCGCCAGGTTGCTGAGCAGTCCCAGCAGGTCGTCGAGCGACTCCAGGACTCGGGGGTCGTGCCCGCCACCGTCGTGTGGAAGCCCGTCCTCACCGACAGCGCGACCATCCACGCCCAGGTGCTCGCGGCAAACGCCCATCCGGACTGCGCCGGCGTCATCACCTGGATGCACACGTTCTCGCCCGCGAAGATGTGGATCGCCGGGATGGACGCGCTGCGCAAGCCGCTGCTGCACCTGCACACCCAGGCCGGCGCCGCGTTGCCGTGGTCGACGATCGACATGGACTTCATGAACCTCAACCAGGCCGCCCACGGTGACCGCGAGTTCGGGTACATCGGGGCGCGGCTGGGCGTGGCCCGCAAGGTCGTCGCGGGACACGTGAGCAACCCCATGGTCATCGAACGTGTCGCCACATGGACCCGCGCCGCCCGTGGCGCCCACGAGCTGCGCACCATGCGCCTGGCCCGGTTCGGCGACAACATGCGCGAGGTCGCCGTCACCGAAGGCGACAAGGTCGAGGCGCAGCTGCGGTTCGGCGTCTCGGTCAACACCTACGGCGTCACCGAGCTGGTCGAACTGGTCGACGACGCGGGCGGCTCCGCCATTGACGACCTGGTGACCGAGTACCTCGACGCCTACGACGTCGCCGCTGAGCTTCGGCCCGGGGGCGACCGCCACGACTCGCTGCGCTACGGCGCCGCCATCGAGATCGGGCTGCGCGAGGTCCTCACCGACGGCGGGTTCACCGCGTTCACCACGAACTTCGAGGACCTCGCCGGGCTGCGGCAACTGCCGGGCCTGGCCGTCCAGCGGCTGATGGCCGACGGCTACGGATTCGGCGGCGAGGGCGACTGGAAGACCTCCGTCATCCTGCGCACCACCAAGGCCGTGGCTGCCGGCCGCCCGGGCGGAACCTCATTCATGGAGGACTACACCTACGACCTGGCCACGCCAGGCTCGGAGAAGATCCTCGGCGCCCACATGCTCGAGGTGTGCCCGAGCATCGCCGGCACCCGCCCGACTCTGGAGATCCACCCGCTGGGCATCGGCGGGCGCGAGGACCCGGTCCGGCTGCGCTTCACAGCAGCACCTGGTGATGCCGTCGTGGTCGGCATCAACGACATGGGCGACCGCTTCCGGCTCACCCTCAACGAGGTCACTGTCGTCGAACCCGACGCACCCCTGCCCAACCTCCCGGTCGCCTGCGCCGTCTGGGAGCCGAAGCCGGAGTTCGCCACCTCCGCCGAGGCCTGGATCCTCGCCGGCGGCCCGCACCACACCGTGCTGTCCACCGCCGTCGGCACCCCGGAGTTCCGCGACCTGGCAACGATGCTGTCCACCGAACTCGTCGTCATAGACGCCTCGACCACCATCCCGTCCGTCGAGAACGAGTTGCGGTGGAGCGCGGCCTACCACCGCCTGGCAGCCCGCCTCTAGCGTGGCGCCCCGTGGTTCAGGTGGCGCTGGTAGATCACGGTAGCTGGCGTCACCGGCCCCAAGTCGTGGCTGCGCACCGTGATGGTCGGTCTCGTGCCGCCGGACAATTGCCAGTGAATGTACTGGCGCCCCTGGGCAGCACCAAGGAGGGGCCAACGTCGAGGTGCGTCCTTTCGCCGCGTGCTGGCCACGGGCGCCGGCGGAGGCGACGCAGGAGCGGCGTGGTGCTCGGAACCGACTGGGTCGCCAGTCCTCGCCGAGAGGGCCTGCGCTAGTGGCCGGCGAGTTCAGCGACGACCGGTGCGAATGTGTCGGCGAAGTCGGCACCGATGACGACATAGGAGAAGCCGATCTCCTCCCGTCGTCGCTGGAGCTCTTCGACGGCGGCCGCCGGATCGAGCGGCAGCACGGCCAGCGAGTCCGCCCGGCGCGCCGCAGCGGTATCAGTGTCAGGGGGTGCCATGAAGGCGGCGACCCGGTCGCCGATGACCGACACGTGCAGCGCCAACTCCATGTCGCAGACGGCGCGGACTTCCCGGGCCAGCGTCACGACCTCACCTCGAGACTCACCCGGCAGCTGCGCGAAGGTCACCGTGTCCGCGACCTCGGCCGCCAGAGCCCGGGCGCGTGGACCACGAACGGCCATGGCCACGGGCGTGTGAGCCCCGGGCCCGTCGAGGTCGCGAAGCAGCTCGACGGTCTCCTGAACGCAGACCAGCCGCTGGCCCGGCGAGTCGACGGGCAGACCCTTCTCGCGGAGCTCGTCCTCGATCCCGGGCCGGCCGAGGCCGATTCCCAGCTCGAAGCGACCGCCCGTGAGCTCTGACAGGGAGTGCGACTCCCACGCCATCATCCAGGCCGGGCGCAGCGGCGCCGCGTACACCCACGTGCCAACGCGCAGGCTGGTGACGGCGGCGGCAGTGGCCAAGGTGGGGCCAGGAGCCGGTTGCAGCTGCGGGAAGTCCGGCATCAGCAACGTGGAGTATCCGCCGTCCTCGATCCGGCGCGCCTGATCCAGCCAACTCGGCACATCGGTCCTGACTGGGGCAACGACCCCGAATCGAAATGGTCTCGCCATGCTGGATCCTTCCGGGCGCTTTGCCGGTCACAACCAATCGTCTCGCTGGCCCATCGCGAGCCATCGACCAAGGATCCACCGTGATTGCTCGAGGAGGACACGTCCTGCTGGCAGCAACGACGGTCATGACCGAAGTGCGTCAATGTGCCGCGCGTCGAGCGGGAGCTAAGGAACCTGTCCGCGCGGCGACGGGGATGAGACGAGTGGACCTTGGTGCCCGGCGGCGATGGCGCAGGCCTAACGGTCCATCGGTCTATGCAGAGTGGGTCGGTAGATGAGCTCCTGGATGTGGTCGTCGAGCGTTCGGCTCTCGAGCAGCTCCAGGTCGAAGTCGGCCGCACCCTCGAAGATCCGGTCCAGACCGGTCTGGCCTGTGATCACAGGGAAGAGCGTCACCTGCACGCGGTCGACGAGGCCGGCGGCCATCAGCGCGCGGTTCATCGACAGGCTGCCGTGCGAGCGCAGCGGCACCCCGGACTCCTCCCTGAGCCGAGCGACGACGTCGACGGCGTCACCGCTCGCCACCGTCGCGTTCGGCCAGTCGAGCGGATCCTCCAGCGTCGTCGACACCACCGTTGTCGGTAGGGTCCGCATCCGTGTGACCCAAGGGTCCAGCACCTCGGGCTGTTCGGAGCTCGAGGCCAGCAGCCGTACGAAGGCCCGGTACGTGTTGGCCCCGAAGACCATCCGCTGCTCCGGGCCGTACTGGGCAAGGCGGTGGTCGAGCAGCTCGGGACCCTGCTTGCCCCAGTATCCGCTCCAGTCCGCGCTGGCGGCACCGAAGCCGTCGAGGCTAGTGAAGACATCGAACGTGTAGACGGCGGTCATGTCGTCCTCCTGATTTCCGTGCATTCGTCGCTGGCCGGCCTCCACTCGGGACCGCAGAAGATCCCACCCGGATGGCGTGCCATGCAGTCGGTCGAATCCCTCCGGGGTCGAGCGGGTCAGGGCGCAGTCGCTCCTCCTCGCGGTCATGCCGTGGCTGTGTGAGCCTCGGCCGTGGTCGCGGTCAGCAGGATGCCGCAGACATGGCAACCGACCGATCCGCCTGGAGGTCTTCGGTGATCACCACTCCATGGTCCCCACACCTGCGGGCGACGGTCAACGGCGCCAGCCCTGACCAGCAGGCACGCACATCGGTTTCGTCGAAACCCGCGCGTCCATTCTTGGCCGACCTGCCAAGGGCGTCGCACGCGATCGGGTGCGCCGCCAGTGGCCGTGAGCAGCTGCTCACGGCCACGCCGACTCGGCAGGTCAACACAACCTGACTGCGGCACTGCGCCGCGCGCGGGCCCTAACCGAAAGCGCGGCATCATCTCGCGCAGACCGGATGCCGCGTCCGGTCCGGGATCAACCATTGCCTGAACCTATCGTCTTTCGATAGATTTGTGTCGTCTCTCGATGAAGGAGCGGCTGATGGGAACAGTGATCGTGCGGGCGCTGCGCGCTGTGATCGTGGCGCTGCTGGCCGGCACCCTGTTGATCCAGGTGGGGATGGTGGCGGCTGTGATCAGTGGGAGCGACCCCGAGGACGGCACGTTGCCCCTCACCGCCCTGCGGGTCATCACGATCTTGGGCATGGTGTCAGCCCAGGTCGTCCTGGTCTGTGTATGGCGGCTGGTCTCGATGGTGCGACAGCGAACCGTGTTCTCCGAGGCCGCCTTTCGGTACGTCGACGGCGTGATCGGCGCGTTCGTGGCTGCGGCCCTCTTGTGGTTCGCGGTGACGGCAGTCAACGCGCCGGGCCAACGGGACGATCCGGGCGTCACGGTGATCATGGCGGGAGTGGGAGTGGCAATCCTGGGCGTCGCACTGGTCGTGTACGTGATGCGCATGCTTCTCGTCCAGGCCGTCGCGCGCGATGTCGAAGCGACGCATCTGCGGGCTGAGCTGGACGACGTGATCTGATGCCGATTGTCGTCGAGATTGACGTGATGCTTGCTCGGCGCAAGATGTCCGTCGGCGAGCTCGCAGACCGGGTAGGGATCACCCCCGCCAACCTGGCGGTCCTCAAGAACGGGCGCGCCAAGGCCGTGCGCTTCGCCACGCTCGCTGCGCTCTGCGAGGTGCTGCAATGCCAGCCCGGGGACCTGCTCCGCTGGGAGATCGAGGTTGCCGCAGGTGAAGGACCTGCCCCGACGCGAGGGTGAAGCCTGTGCTGCACGGTCTTGACTGGCGGCCGGTATTCAGCACAACGAGATGCCCTCCGTGGCGGGCTCGCCCCACAGTTGGTGTGCGTCTCATCGCCGCCAGTCGACCATCCGCTCGCCGGAGCGGCTCAGCCGACACGCTCCCAGGGGAGCCCTGGGTAGGCGACGGACACCGCCCACTGGGCTGCGAAGCACCCCGAGGGTGCGCAGGCGGGCATGACAGGGCTGAGGAGCAACGTTCCGTCCGGGAGCACTTCGTAGTCGAAGGTGACTTCACCGAACTCCTTCTGCACGACGATCGTGTCGTCGTCGATGCTGCGGTACTTGCCGTCGTCCACTTGGTCGCCTTGCGCGTCCCGAGATCCGAAGATGCCATCGGCGGTGAAGAAGTGCCCGTGTTTGAGAGGGACGGCCCCGGCGCAGGGATTCTCCGGGTTCTCGATCTGCTCGGGGCCTGTGATACCTGGGAGCCATCCCTCTCCGGCGGCATGCTCCGCCGCGAAGCGGCCCAACCCGGCGCGTGCAAGGGCCCCGACTCGCTCCTCACACGTGGTGATGCGCTCCCACTCGCCAACGATGCCGGAGCCGGCGCTGGGCGACGGATCGCTGCTCGTCGTCATCGGGGTCGAGCTGCTCGTCGCCGAGGGCGCGGCGCTCGGAACCGGCGCGGGCGACTCGCTACCGGCGCATCCCGACGCCACGAGCAGGACGAGCATCGCTAGTCCCACCGCTCGCGTCGGTTGCCACCCGCCGGAACGCCACCACACGAGGGTCATTGCACCACCGCGTGTTCGGAACAGTCCATGGCTCAGAAGGACCAGACCCCCATCCCAACCGGGTCAAAGCGCTACCCCCGGTGATCTCCGCACGGAACGGCCCGAGCGACCCGGCCCGCTGCTTTGGGCCAACCGATGCTCGACGACGCAGACGCTCTCGGGTGTTCTGAATGCCAAAGGCCGTTGGCCCCAAGGCCGAATCATCGGTTGCTCGCCCGCTGTCGCGAACGCGCGGGTGCGACGCTCCTATGGTTCGTCAAGCGGCTGCGGCCCCGTCCTCGAGTAGGACGTACAGGTCGCGGGCGACGTAGCGAGCCAGGCAGCGTTTGATCTCTCGGCTGGTCTTGCCTTCGGCGGTGCGGCGGGCGACATAGTCTCGGGTGGCTGCCTGGTACTGGATTCGGATCCGCACCACGGTGTGCAGTGCCCGGTTGAGGTGCCGGTCGCCGTAGCGGTTGGGCCCATGCCGGGTGGTGACCTGGCCGCTGTTCGCCGGGATGGGTGCCGCGCCGCCGAGCATCGCCAACGCGGCTGCGTAGTGGATCCGGCCGGGGTGGGACCAGGCGCACAACAAGGTGGCAGCCACGATCGGCCCGACCCCGAACTCCTCGAGCAGGTCAGGCCGCCAGCTGCGGATGATGGCCACGATCGCCTTCTCCAGCACCCGGGCCTCCTGCAGCATCGTGTGCGCGCGACGAGCCAGGGTGCGCAGCGCCACGACAGTGCTGGCCCTCTCGACGTCTCTGAGTGGACACGCAGCTTCGCGGGCGGTGTTGAGCATCGCGGCGAGCTTCTGGCCGCGGAACCGGCCTCGGATGGATTCGGGTGCGGCGATCACCAGGCTGAAGACCTGCAGCTGCGCGTCGGTGGAGGCTTTGACCGCGGAGCGTCGAGCAGCCAGGAGCACTGACAGTGCTTGGCGTTCGCCCCCGCGTCCAGTAGCCGCCCGGCGGACCCGCGAGGCCGGTTCGGTGCAGGGCCAGTCTCGGCCGAGGCCCGGTGACGAGGTCGCCTACACGCCCTATGGTGAGCCGCATCGGTCACAGACGAGCGAGGGGTCAGCGATGGGTTTCCTCAGGGAGGTGGCCAACGCCGTACGCCGGGGCCTTACGGAGGCCTCCGGGGCGGTCACCAGGGTGACCGCCGCCGTCAACGGCCGCCCCGGCCTGACCACGGTCGACCCGCCACCCGGCCAGCCCACCTCGATCGCGCAGGTCATCGAGGAGATGCGGCTCCTGGGCGCCGCGATGCCCGCCGAGGACGGCGTTGCAGACTTCCACCGCATGTACCTGCACGTCACCGAGCTCGTGGGCGCAGCGGCGGCAACTCGCTCCTTCCAAGACGCGGCGTTCATGGAGCGCCTCGACTGTGTCTTCGCCGGCCTCTACCTCGACGCCTGCCGCGCGACCGACCAAAGCCGCAGCAGTGCATGGCAGCCGCTGTTCGCGCTCAGGGCGCAGCCAGGCACGGCAAGCCTGCAATACGCCTTGGCCGGGATGAACGCCCACATCAACTTCGACCTCGGTCTGGCCCTCGTGCGCACCTGCCGCCAGCTCGGTCGGAAGCTGGACTCGCCCGGGGTCCGTGCCGACTTCCTTGCCGTCAACGCGATCCTCGCCGGTGCCGTTCAGGAAGTGCGCGAGTCCTACCTTGCCGGTGCCGCCCTCCAGGTCGACCATGCAGCATCACCGGTGCTGGACATCGTTGGCGGCTGGAGCATCGAGGCCGCGCGCGACGCCGCCTGGCTCAGTGCCACAGTCCAGTGGGCCCTGCAGGGCCGCAAGGACGCGTACTCGGCGTACTTGGACTCGCGCGCATCCATCGTCGGCCTCGTCACCCGACAGCTGCTTACTCCGGTGACCTTCCCCGAACTGAAGGCGGCGCCGGGCAACGGCGCTTGACCGCTGCCCGATGGACAAAGGTCGGCAGGGCCCGCTCACCGCCATGAAGCGGCGGAGTCTCCCGCCCGCCCGTATCACCGCGGCTTCCCGGCTGCCCGACTTCGGTGCCTATCGGCGCCCGTCTGTGGGTGATCCGATGTGGGCTGACGGCTCGCCCTTTGGCATCGTGGCTCCTGCTCGCCGGGGTGTGATGTGTCGGTGGACACCGCGACAGGCTGTGGGCTTCTTGGTCATGACACCGGGTGGTGGCGTTACGCCGATTCGTCGAGCTGACGGAGGACTTGGGCAGCGTGAGCGCGGACCGGCGCCAGGTCGGCTGGTTGTGGAATTCTCCGCTGGGCGTCGTCGACCACGAGCTGAACGTGCCCCGCGATGAGCGCCCGGTCGTGCGGGTCGTGGCAGAACCTGCCGGTGGTGGCCAGCACCCGCAGCAGTGCCCGGTCCACCCGCGGCTCGGCGCACCCGTACCGGCGGATCTGGCCGGTGGCCAGGTCGAGGTAGTAGGACAGATCCCTGCCGGGCACGACGACTCGGATCGTGCCGGCATCGTCGTAGAGGCGTTGATTGCCGAGCGGCCGACTCACAAGTCTTGCGAGGAGGACCCCCAGGTGCTCCAGCGCCTGGATCGCCGTGTACGGGTCGTTGATGGCCGGAGACAGCGCCTTGACGGCGATGTCCGCGAGCTGCCTCACCCCGAACGCCACATCCTGTTCGGCGGTGCGCTCGAAGCCCAGACGGACCGCCACGGGGAGTGCCTCGCTGAAGGTCGCCGGGTCCGGTGCAGGAGCGTCCGGGGACGGTGTCCACCACCACAACAGCGGTGCTCCCTCCACGACATACTCGCCCACCATGGTGGACACAGCCGCCACCAGGTCGTGGTCCCGCGCCAGCGGAAGGAGCACGTCGGGTCGCATGGTTTGGACCCAACCAGACTGGTACGCCGGCACCGCGACGGCCCAGGCGGGCGGCGATGGTGCCGGTTCGGCGGTCACTCCTTGCGAGGGCAGGTCGTGCTCGATCACCCGGAGCGTGCTGCGTTCGACGCTCCTCATGACTTCGTCGATCTGGATGGAGTGCGCCAGGTGGTGCACGAAGAACACCAGGCTGAGCAGACTGACGAAGAGCAGGACCAGTGCAAAGCTGACCGCGAGCCGCGGGTAGTCCTCCACCCGTTGTCCCGCCGCGACTCCGACCGTGAACAGGCCGGCCGTGCTGTAGGTGAACGTGGCGACGAAAACGCTGAGCACCACCTGGTTGGTCCGGTCTCGCAGGAAGCTGCGCAGGAGCCGGGGTGAGAACTGCGTCGACGCCAGCTGCAGCGCGACAACAGTCAGGCCCAGGACAAGAGCGATCACGGTGGCCAGGGTGCTCGAGATCGCGATGAGCAGCGTCCGCGCGTCGTCCGGGGTTCCCTGGAAGACGAACCAGCGGGTCGAGGACACCTCGACCTGCGAGAGCAGCAGACCGATGCCGAGCGCCATGACCACCGCGACCGTGGGCAGCACCCACAACGCCCCGCGGATGTACTCCCACAATGCCTCGCGTCGCACGCAGACCACACTGGCCGTGAGAGCGCACCCGGTCAACGCCCACATCAGGATCGCGATCGTGTGCGCGACCTTCGACGGATAAGGTCATTCTCCGATCGAGTTGCCGGCGCGGAGTGCCATCCCTATGCAAAACACAGGGCATGCAACGCGAGTCGCTCATCAGCCGGCACCCTCTAGGCCCGATGACCCTTCCCGCGACCGTAGGAGCAGATCACCGTTCTGCAGCGGCACCGACCGTCGGCCTTTCGCCGATGAGCCCAAGGCGTCGCACCCTTGCCTCGATCATGCGTGGGACCTCCCTGAAGGGTGGGTGTCCCACGTCTCTTAGCCCGACTGCAAGACCCTGACCCGCGTGGCGCGTGACGTACTCCTTCCGGTCGAGTGGAGCGCCTCGTGTGCTGCCCGGCACCGCAGGCCGTAAGTGCCGGGTGTGCTTTGGCGCTCAGGTCAGCCGAAGTTCGTTCCGTCAAGACCCGCGGATGGCTTCAGGTCCGGGAGTCGCATCATCCGGTAAGAGTTGCCGAGCCCGAGCAGCGCCGCGAGGAGCGGCACCAGCAGGGCGAGCTGCAGCGAGCGGTTGCGGGCCTCGTCGTTGATCTCCAGGACCGCCGCCTCGACCTCGGCGGGCTGGCCGACGATCTGCTCCGCGAGGGCGGTGTTGCTCATGACCTCGGCGTCATTCTCCAGGGCCACCGCGATCTGCTCCTGCTGGGCAGGTGGGATGACGGTGCTCGCTTCGGTCAGGTTGGTGAAGCTGAACGACAAGGCGGCCAACATCAGTCCGCCCGCCATCGCCAGGCCAAAGGACAAGCCGAACGACCCTGCCGCGGAGTTCACCCCGGCCGCCTCGCTGATCCGCTCCTCTTCGATCGGGGCGAGGGTGTAGTTGTTCAGCTGCGAGACGAGCAAGCCAAGGCCGCACCCGGTGATGGCCAGGGGGAGTACGAGGTACCAGCCGCTGTCGATCACGGGCACCATCAGGATGATGATGGCCACCCCCAGTGCGGCGAGGACGAAGCCGGTCCGGATGATCTTCGCCGGGCGCCGGTTGCCCGCCCTCCTCCCGGCCACCACGGCCGCCGCAAACATGGTCAGCGACAGGGGCGCCAGCGACAGGCCGGCCTCCATGGCGTTGTACTCCAGCGTCATCTGCAGGAACAGCGGAAGGGCGATCATCGCCCCACCGAGGGCGACCTGCTGGAGCATCTGGGAGGAGATGCCCGTGGTGAAGTTCGGTGACCGGAACAGGTCTGGGTCGAGCAGGGTGACGTGTCCGGACCGGCTGCGCCTCAGCAGCCACCAGGCCAGCGACCCCAGCGCGAGGGCGCCCACGGCCATCAGGACCAGCACGAACTCGCCGCCCTCCTGCCACACCAGGATGCCGAGCACGACGCCGCCCATGCCGACCACCGATAGAAGTGCGCCGACGACGTCAACCTTGCGGGACCCGGTGTAGGCGACGTCCTTGACCAGCCGGATCTGGCTGAGCACCAC
Source organism: uncultured Actinomycetota bacterium (assembly GCA_963763015.1). GTDB lineage: Bacteria > Actinomycetota > Actinomycetes > Actinomycetales > Dermatophilaceae > Fodinibacter. Next base: position 32,259 of record CAVXML010000007.1, read on the forward strand.
CGCGATGATCACCACCTCGAGCGCGAAGCCAACCCGCCAGGAGAGGTAGGTGGTGACGAAGCCTCCGAGCAGGGGCCCGATCGCGGCGGCGATGGCGGCGGCCGCACCGATCAGCGCGTACGCCTGCTTCTGGGCTGCGCCGGAGAAGTTTCCGTGGACAAGCGACTGCATGGCTGGCAGCAGGAGGGACGCTCCCAGCCCGCCGATGATCGCCCAGAAGATGACGACTGCGGTCAGGCTCTGCGCCAGGGTCATGGCCAGCGCCCCCACGGCATAGGCGAGCAGCCCGAGGACGTAGGCCCGCTTGCGGCCGATCAGGTCGCCGACCTTGCTGTTGATCAGGATGAACGCCGCGGACACCAACGCCTCCAGTGCAATGGCTGACTGCACGCCGCTGGCCGTGGTGTCGAGGTCCTCGATCACCGCCGAGATCGACACATTCATGAGCGAGGTGTCGACCACGAGCACGAACATCGCCATGGCCAGCAGCACCATCAGGCGCCGGTTTCCCTGTTCCGGCGGTGTGCTGTTTGGGCTCGTCGAGTCGGTCATCGCTCTCCTGTGCTGCCGTCGTCGGCGGGCGGTCATCGTTGCTGGTGGCTATGGGCGGTTCGTGACTCGGGGCCTGCACGAGCCGGCGGTGTCATCAGAGCCCGGTCTGCGCCTCGAGCCGGCCGGAGGTCACTGCGTCGACCAGGGATTTGTAGTCGCGCTCGTTCTGGTCGGCGTACGCGCTGGAGAAGTCAGCGATGGCACGGTCGAAGGTGTCGCTGGCGCCCAGGTAGGACGCGATGGCGATGCGGTCCCCGGAGCGGGCGTGGGCGCGCGCCAAGGTCGCCCCGCACAAGCGGGCGTAGGCCGTCATCAGGCTCGTAGTCATGTGGTCGACGTCGGCCGAGCCCTTCCAGTCACGCAGCTGGCGCAGGTAGAAGTCCCGCACCTGCCCGTCGAGTCCCTTCACGCGTTGCCAGCCCAGGAAGATGTCGCTGGCCGCCTGCATCAGACGCTGGCCGGCCACGACGCGCTGGCCGTGGTTGGGGTACCTGCTCCTGCCCACGAACCGCTCCAACACCGACTCCTGAGCCTCCTTGGCCTGCAGGAAGAGCGGGTCCTGACCGTCGCGGCCGAGCAGCAACAGGATCCAGGCGCGGGTGCCGACGCTGCCGACCCCGACCACCTTCCTGGCGGCGTGCACGTAGTCGAAGGACTCCAGCAGCTCTCGGCGGTCAGTCTCCAGGGTGCGGCGGTAGGACCTGATCAGGTCCCGAAGTTCGCCCTGAATGTCGTCGAGGGCTGTTCCGGGTGGGATGAGCTCATCGATCGGGACGATCAGGGGTGGGTCCGAGATGATCCGGCGCTGGCCGTCGACCTCGTGGGTGAGCTTGGTGAAGGCCTGCATGCTGTCGCGGGTCCGAGCCTTGGCAACGTTCGCCTTGGCCTTCGCCTGCTGCTTCTTGGTGGCGCTGCCCTTGAGCTCCTCCAAGATCCGGTCGACCTCGATGTGGGCGTACCAGACGTCGAGATTGCGCGCGGCCGCGTGCTGCTGCATCCGCGTCCGGTACTCCGCGACGCCCGCCATCACGATCGCGCGCCGGTCGGCGGCAACGAACTTGCGGTCGCGGCCGGCGATCTCGAAGCTCGCCGAAAGCCGTTTGACGTCCCACTCCCAGGGCCCGGGAAGGGTCTCGTCGAAGTCGTTGATGTCGAACATCGCCTTCCGCTCCGGGGAGGCAAACACCCCGAAGTTCGACAGGTGCGCGTCGCCGCAGATCTGCACGTTCAGGCCCGAGCGAGGGGTCGAAGCCAGGTCGGATGCCATGATCAACGCCGCACCCCGGTAGAACGTGAACGGCGAGACCAGCATCCGCCCGTACCGCAACGGAACCAGCTCGGGCACCCTGCTCTGGCCCTGCTCCTCGAGCAGCGCCACCGGGTCGGGGCGGTGCGCCCCCGGTTGCCACGTTCCGTGGCTGCGGCGAGGCGTCTCGTTGCGGGCCGCCTTTCCCCTGGCGACCCGCTCCTCAGGGCTTAGGTGCGCCACCTTTCGCACCGCACTACGCGCTCCGGGCGCGGTTGCTGTCGCCGGTGCAGACCGTCCATCAGAATTCACGAGGCCCTCCAAGTTTCACAGACGTCACCTGATCCCATGGCAGGTGCAGGGCTCCACGCTCCCACCACGGCGCGGACGTCGGCATCACCTGCCACGGATGACGTCCGGTACATCCCCGCGACCTGACCGAGTCCGCTCAGCCGCTCCGAAGCCGACGACCATCGCCGACCGGCCGCGGATCGGTCGCGTATAGGTCTGACGTGGTCGAGGTGCGATGACGGATAGATGACCGTTGGCTTCATCTTGGCTCCCACATCGGAAGGGAGGCAGCACGAGTGGTGACGTCCCCTCGGGTGGTGTAAGTCGCCCGGCGCGGCCATCGCGTGTACGGAGCCGTTAGCCGGCGCCTTTGACGGTGAGGACGTCGGCGTGGTGGACGACGCGGTCGATCATCGCGGCGGCGACGGCCTGGTCGCCGTAGACGCCGCCCAACCGCTGAAGGGCAGGGTGGAGGTGAGGATCAGCGAGGCGTGTTCGTGGCGGCTGCTGACGAGTTGGAAGACCAGGTTCGCGGCGTCCTGCTCGATGGGCAGGTTGCCGACCTCGTCCACATGATCAGGGCGTAGCGCCGCAGCCCGGGTGAGCTCGTGGGGGTAGCCGGCCGGCGCGGTGGGCGTGGGTGAGGCGGGTGATCCACTCGGTCGCTGTGGCGAACATGACCCGGTGGCCGTGGTGGGCGGCGGCTACGCCAGGCCGGTGGCCAGGTGGGTCTTACCGGTGCCAGGCGGTCCGAGCAGCACCACGTTGCGAGCCTCGGTCTGGAACGCTCCGGAAGCCAAGGAGGACCTTTCCGGGGAGCCGGAAGCGACGCCTTGAGCGCCTGCGTCGTCGCGCGTTCCCCCACCGTGCTCCTTCGACCTACCGGGGTCGCCCACTGGCCTATCCCAACCTCAGCATCATGGCGAGGTACCGACGCCCGGCTCGTGGTCGCGACCGGATCAGGAATCGGGCGAGATCGAGCCCCCCATGTCCCCGTGTGGTTGGTGCAGCGCAGGTTCTCCTGTTCTGGGCGTGGACGCAGGCTTCGATGGGATCGGCACCCTGGTGGCAGAGCGTCCCACGGCGCGTTGGGGCTACGGCCCTTGACGGCACCCGGCTCATGGTGGCGCCTGGGCGCACCACCAGGAGCCGGGGGTCGCTCGGCGCTGGCTCAGGAACCGTTCGGCACCTTGTTCAGCGTGCACACGAAGTACTTGACGATGCCGTCGTCGACCAGCGCACCCGAGTCCATCGCGGCGTCAATCTCGTCAGCCGAATCGAGCACCCCGTTGCCGTCGAGGTCGCCGGCGTCCAGGGCCGCGGCGTAACCGTTCGGGGTGGAGACCTTGTGCACCTCCCAGCGCCCACCGTTGTAGCCCGGGTCACCGGGCGCGGCCGTGGCAACGCTGGGCTGCGCCCCGAAGAAGTTGTAGATCGTGTCCCAGCTCTGCGCCGGGGCCCCGGTACCGGACAGGTCGTTGGGCGTCGCGACCGTTCGGTAGAGCACGTGGTCGACGTAGATGGCCGGCCCAGAGACCCCCGCCGCCTGCGCCGTCACGCTCAACCCAAGTACGGCCCCTGCCGTGCTGGCGACCACAGCAAGGGTGCGGATTGCGTTGTGGTTCATCGGTTTCCTCGCTCTCTGGCCAACCCTCGTGGTGGCCTGGTTAGAGTCAACCGATGAGTGACAGCGGGCACCATGACGCCGGAGTTACCTCCTCCTTACGACGTGCTGACCTACCTGGCCCCGCCCGGTCGGACCACCGGCCCGCCCATATCCTTCGACCATGACTACCGCCCTGGTCGTCGACGACGATCGCACCGTGGGCGACGTCGTGGGCGCGTACCTGCGCCGCGCGGGCTTCACCGTGCACCGGGCCGCCGACGGCGCCACCGCCCTGCAGCTAGCGGCCGACACGGCTCCGGACGTCGTGGTGCTTGACCTGATGCTGCCCGGCATCGGCGGGCTGGAGGTGTGCCGGCAACTGCGTCGCGACCACCCGCGCGTTCCGGTGGTGATGCTGACTGCGCTCGGCGAGGAGGAGGACCGAATCCTCGGGCTCGAGGTCGGAGCCGACGACTACGTAGCCAAGCCGTTCAGCCCGCGTGAGCTCGTGCTCCGCGTGCAGGCGGTCGTCCGCCGGGCATCGGCGGGTGCCGAGCCGGCATCGGGCAGCACGACCGGGGTGGTCGGGGTGTCTCCCGACGTCAGCGCCGACGGCGACCTCGTGCTCGACCGACCCGCGCACGTCGTGCGCCGGGACGGGAACCAGCTGGCCCTCACGGCGCGGGAGTTCACCCTGCTCGACTGGTTCCTCAGCCACCCCGGTGTGGTTCACCGCCGCGACGAACTATTGCGGGCCGTGTGGGGATGGGACTTCGGCGACGAGTCCACGGTGACCGTCCACGTCCACCGGTTGCGCGAGAAGGTGGAGGCCGAGCCTTCCGCGCCGCGCCGGCTCGTGACGGTCTTCGGCGTCGGCTACCGCTGGGACGCCCGGCCACCGGATCGCCCGTGATGCCCTCCCAGCTCGCCCCCGTGGGCCTGTCCGCGGCCGTCACCCTGGTGGGGGGGCTGGTGGGCATGATCATCGTGGTGGCACTGTCCCGCCGGTCCGTGGGGCGAGCCGCGGTCGCCGCCCCGGTCGTCGTCGTCGTCGCGGTTGCCGCCGGCGTCTACGCCAGCTCACGTGCGATGTTCCTCCATCCCGAGGACTCCACCACGGTGCTGCTCGTTCTCCTCGCCGCCGTGCCGGTCGCCGCCGTGCTGGGCGGCCTCGTGGCCCGGCGGGTCATCGCCGCAGATCGCGCCGCGACGGCCGAGCGTATGGTCCGCGAGCAGGAGGCCAGGGCCGAGGCGGACCGGCGCGAGCTTGTCGCTTGGGTCTCGCATGACCTGCGCACACCACTGGCCGGCATCTGGGCGATCAGCGAGGCCGTTGAGGACGGCGTGGCCACCGACGTGACCGCCGCGATGCGCCAGGTGCGCGAGTCGGTGGGCCAGATGGGTGAGCTCGTCGACACCCTGCTCGCCCTGTCCCGGTTGCAGGCCGCCGATCCCGGCTTGCAGATGAGCCAGGTCGACATGGGCGACCTCGTGTCGGACGCCGTCGCCGCCCTGCTCCCCCTCGCCGACGCCCGAGGAGTGCGGCTCACCGGCTCGGCCGGGCCGGGGGTGGGTGCCGAGGTGGCACCCCGGGAGGTGCGGCGGGCGGTCGCCAACCTGGTCGTCAACGGCATCCAACAAACCCCCCGTGGTGGTGAGGTCAGCACGACCGTGGCCTGCGACGCCGGGGTAGTGGCCGTCACGGTCGAGGACCGGTGCGGCGGCATCCCCGACGACGTCATCGCCAGGGTCTTCGAGACCGGCTACCGGGGAACCGCCGCGCGCAGCCCGGGGAGCGGCCGGGGGTCGGGCCTGGGGCTCGCGATCGTGGCCGGGGTGGCCCGAGCGCACGGGGGGTCTACCGAGGTCGTCAACGTCGACGGCGGATGCCGTTTCAGGCTCCTTCTGCCAGTGGCCCCCAAGGATCCGGCCTGAGAGGGTCGGTCTGGACCGGGTTACGTCATCCGCTTGTAGGCCAATTCGGTCGTCCAGTTCAGCCCTGAGTTGGTGGCCATCAGGTGACTTGGGGTCACATCACCCCAAGTTCCGGGCCCTCGCGACGCGGGAGGCAGGGGCTCAGCGACCCGGCGCGTCGCTGGCTGGCGAATCCTAGCGACCAGTCGCCGAGGGCTTGTCGTCCTCGCGTCCGCTGGGAGTTCTGCGGTACTGCGTCAGCGTCCACGCGAGGCCCGACAGGAGGATGAACACGACGCCGAGGGTTGATTGGCCCAGGACGAAGAGGATGACGGCGACGACGCCGAGCACCGTGCCGGTGATCATCAGTTGCTGAGTGGTCATGGGCACCTCCTTCTCGACTTCGCACTGTCCCACTCGACACCCCACTGGTCAACAGCGCACCTCATGCCTAAGGGGTGGGGGAACCGGGTCAGCGCATCCGCGGTCAGCACACGTCTGGAGAGGAAATGTTCACTGCCGCAGGTTGTGGCTATGGACGCCCTCACGTACCTCGAAGGTGGATAGGACAAGCTCAAGTTCCTCCTCACCCGGCCAGCCGGATCAGGCAAGACCCGCTCTCGGCCATCGCCCCCCATCCACCCGAGCTGCGCCGACACCGAGGGCGGCCTGCTCCCGGTGGCCGACCGGGCCTTGCCCTACGCCGCCATCCGCTCCGAGGCGGACATGGAGGCCTTCCTCACCCTGCTGGAGCAGGGGCCAAGAAGCGGCGGGCCAGCGGCGCTGGCAAACGGCCGTTGTCGACACGATCGACAGCTTCGAGCGCCTTGGCTCGAGCGCCGCCGACCCATCGGCTCTGCCGTCCCACTTGCTGTCACCTGCCTCCCCGAGCTCCCGTCGTTCACCCGTCGTTGGCACCCGTTGACAGCTCTCGCTTGGACGGCGGGTCTTGCACGGCTAGAGGTCTGCGGGGCAGTTGGTGTGGCTTTGGCGCGCTGCATAGGAGGCCAGGTCGCCGAAACTGTCGAATCCGAACGCGGCGAGCTCGTCGGGGTGGGTGGCGAGGTAGGCGACCAGGTCATGCCCCCAAGCCGTTGCGTAGAGCTGGTGCTCGGACTGCACCGACTGGGCGACGCAGCTGGGCGCGGCCGATGCGGTGGTGGTGATCAGGAAGGCCGAAGTGAGGGCCGCCGCCATGGTGGCGCCAAGGATTCTGGCCGGGTTGGTCATGGTTTCCACCGCCCGTCACGCCGGCGCCGCGGTGGGCAGCGCACCGATCTGGGACATGATGGTGAACAGGTCGCAGTACTGGGTGATCTCCACGATCTTCCCGTCGCGCACGCGGATCAGGTCCCAGGCGGCGAACTTGACTCGGCGTCCGCTGGCGGGGACGCCGGCGAAGTCGCCCTGCTGGGTGGCGGTGTAGCTGATCCACACGCTGACCAGGTCGCCCTCCTGCACCAGGGTCCGCAGCTCGGCGGTCAGGTCTGGGAACGGGGCGAGGAAGCTGGCGACCGAGGTCTTCAGCTCGGCCAGGTCCGCGCCCGCACCGGCGTGACCCTTCAGGTCGGGCGAGCAGACTTCGTCGAACCGTTCCGGCGACCCGGCGTTGACCAGCTCGTAGTAGTGGCGGATGACTTGCTTCTCGGTGGTGTCCATTGGCTCCTCCTCGGCTTGTGTTGCTTGGTTCACCGACCTTCCACCCCGGCGTGTGGGTCGAGCATGGGGAGCCCTCCCTATTTCGTCGCCCGACTTGCCGACGGGAGAGTTGCGACGGGATGCAGCAGCACGTACGCCGTGGCCTCGGTGCGGCTGCGGACGCCGAGCTTGGTCAAGATGTTGCTCACGTGGTGTCCGGCGGTCTTGACGCTGATGAAGAGCCGCTCGGCGATCTCGGCGTTGGACAGTCCCTCGACGACCAGGCTGAGCACCTCCTGCTCCCGGCGGCTCAGGGTGACTCCGTCCCTGGGGCCGGTGCGGCCCTTGACCCCCAAGCCCCGCAGGAATGCTGCAGCCCGGTCCGCCTCGGACGTCGCCCCCATCCGGTCGAATGCCTGCAGGGCGCTCCTGGCCTCGGTAACCGCCACTCCGCGGTCCCGATCTGCCAGCGACTTCGCCAGCGCCAGCCGGGCACGGCAGGCGGCCAGCGGGGCTCCGCACTCGGCGAACGTCCGGGCGGCGGCCCGCAGGCGCGTGGGCGCGTCGGGGTCACTCCGGGCCAGCAGAACCTTGCCGGCGGCGAAGTCCGCCTGCGCCCGGTGCAGCGCGGTCCCGGTAGCCACGGCCACGTGGGCGAGCTGGCTCGAGGTGTGCTCGGCGAAGGTCACGTCACCAGCGGCGAGCGCGGCGTCGACCAGCTGCGCCCGCAGTGGGACGCAGATGACCGGCACGGCTAGGAGGTCTTCGAGGGCGGCGAGCAGCCCGGCTACGGCGCGCTGGGGCCGACCCAGCGCCAGGTCCAGGGCCGCCGCGACCACGGCGCACTCCCAGTCGGACTCGAATCCGACCAGCAGCGCCTCGGCTTCCTCGAGGCGCCCCTGGAGCACCCGCAGTTCAGCCAGCTTGGCGACCGGGTGCATGCACCGCGGCCGGTACCCGGTCGTGGCCAGCTGGGTCACGGCATCGGCGAGCTCACGCTCCGCGACGTCCAGGCGTCCGGTGACCAAGTAGACCCCGCCGCAGCAGCCGGTGCAGAACGCCGAGATCAGGTCCGCGCCCGACGTCGTCTGCAGCGGGAGCAGCGGGCCGAACGCGTAGGCCGACCGGAACTCGGCCAGGTCCTGGGCCCACGGCTGGACCATCGCCTGGTCACCCAGCCAGCCGGAGACCTCCAACAGCGTGCACAGAGCCTCGCCGACATACTCCACCTCCTGGCCCTCGCCCGAGACGGCGGCGGTCATCGCCTGCTCAAGGTCTGACATGCCCGAAGCGACCGCACCGGTACCGACCCGGCACGCGCCCAGACGGGACAGGGCGACGATCTCCAGATCCACATCACGGTGCTTCCGCGCGACAGCCACGGCGCGCTCCGCGTCGGCCAGTCCGACGTCGAGCCGGGCGGCCTCGGAGTCCACCAACGCCAGCCATCCGTCCAGGCTGCCCGCGTCGGGCAGGTCCGCTACCAGGGACCGGGCGCGGGCAACCCAGCCCGCGGCCATCGCGCTCCGGTGGACCAGGCTGTCATACTGCCGGGCGAGCCAGACGCCTACCGCGGCCGCCTCACGATCACGTCCCTCGCGGCGCAACAGACCGAAGGCCCGGGACCGCGCATCCAACGCGCCAGGTGCATCACCAAGCCACCACAGGCTGCGGCCGAGCCCGTCCAGGGCGTCAGCAGATGGCTCCGCAGCCCAAGCAGCCTCGAACGCGATTCTGGCTTCAGCCCACTCGCCTCGGACAAGCGCGGACCGCCCCCGACCAAGCGGACCGTCGCCGTCCATTCCCCGATGATGGCCCCCAAGGCGGGGCCTGCCTAGGGCCAACGCCGCCAAGGGAGCCATCCCGGGCTTCTCAACGGCCCTTCGTTCCGAGAAGAGCCCGGCGGCAGGCGGCGGATAGGCGCACCTCCATGGACAGCAACAGTTGGGAGTGCGCTGGTTCACCAGGCCAGTGGTTGACGGTGGCGGAAGAACCCGCCAGATGTGCCACCAACCGGCAGTGTCGCGGCCCATACGACGCCCTTGGCGCTGACCTCAGGTGGTCGTGCGCCCATCGCCTCGGCTCCTGGATATGTCGCGGTCAGCCCGGGGCACACCGCGTTCACGAGCACCGGACTCTCCCGCAGTTCGGCGGCCAACGTGCTGGCCATCGCGTTCATTGCCGCCTTGCTGATCCGGTAGGACGCGGCCCCCCCGCCTCGTGAAGGCGGACCGGGATGCAGGGGCGGAGTGGATCAGCGCAATGCGAGGTCGCGGTCCCGGTCCGGTTCCGCCAGCAACCAGTGCCACAGCGTTGGGGGGCCAGGCATCGGACGGTCGCCGGCCCCTACAGTTGGGGCGCATGAGCGTCCGGGTCGGATTCTTGCGCGCGGTGAACCTGGGAGGCCGACGTGTGCCGATGATCCGCCTGGTGGCCGTCTGCGAGAGCCTCGGTTACGCCGATGTGTGGACGTACGTCAACAGCGGCAACGTCGTGTTCGACACGACCGGAGCGCGGACATCGGTCGAAGCAGCGATGCAGAAGGCCTTGGAGGACGAGTTCGGGTTCGAGTGCACGACCTTCGTCCGGACGGCGAAGCAGTTGAGAAACGTCCTCGACACCCGGCCCTTCAACTTGGCAGCGGGCGACACACACTTCGTGACGTTCCTGAAGAAGGCGCCGTCCCCGAGCGATGCTCAGCGTCTGGAGGGACTGTCGAACGACTTCGACACGCTGGTCGTCCACGGCTCCGACGTGCACTGGCGCATGCACGGCCGTTCCACCGACTCCCACCTCAGCAAGCGTGACTGGGAGAAGATCCTCGGCCCCCTGACCAGCACGAGTCGCAACGTCACGATGCTGACGAAGCTGGTGGGGAAGCTCGACGCCGCCTAGGGTGCCGCCGCGCCCGACAAAGACGTCACCGCCCCCTGTGTGCTCGACCCCCGTCATACGCCGCCTTTCGCACCGGGCCGGCGCCGGGCCAGAGCCGTTGCATCGCGGTTGACTGGACGAGGGCAAGGGGCGGAGGAGCACCCGGCCGGCCGCGGCAGGCAGGTGGCTGGCGGGGTGCCTCACGACCGCGCTGGCCATTGCAAGGTGGCCGGATCGGATGACCCCAAATGGGCCCCAAAATCGGCAGATCCCGGTTGCGTACCGATCCGACCCAGCCCGCCACATCCCGTCCTCTGCCCTATGACCTGCGGAGACGTCGTTGTGGAGAGAGCTCACGAGACGGGTGGCTTCGGAGGCTGTCGCGCTGATCGAGTTCCTACGGATCAGAAGGTTAGGGGTTCGAATCCCTTCGGGCGCGCTCTGTCTTGAGACCGGCGACGGGGCCCCGACCAGCAGAAACGCGGTCGGGGGCCGTACTCGTGCCCGGATGACGGACGTATCGGGGGAGGGGCCCAAGATGTCGGGCCAGGTGGGGTCCTGGCGGGTCACAGGCGGGACCCTGAGAAGCCTGGGACATCAGTCAGACGGCTCTGGCGACGGGGCACGAACTGGTCGGACTTGGCCCGACACCGGCACCCCGGTCGATTGCCTGACACTGTGGAGGACGTGCGTGCCATCGCGCCCGCTTCGAATCCGGCATCCACGACCAAGCAGACCCTGACCGCGCTCCTGCACGCGGCTTTGGGCAGGAGAGGAGTCCCAAATGACTGAAACCACGAGGCGGCCCCACGACATGTCGGCGGAGCAGCGCGCGCGCGAGGACGAGGTCGTCGCGCGGGTCCTGGCATCGTTCGACGGCTGCGCTGAACCGCGACTGCGGGAACTGATGCGCGGAGTTGTCACCCACCTCCACGCCTTCCTGCGAGACGTCAGGCTGACCGAGGAGGAGTGGGGAGTGGCCATCGCATTCCTGGCCGCGGCAGGTCACATCACCGACGATCGGCGCCAGGAGTTCATCCTGCTCTCGGACACCCTCGGTGCGTCCATGCAGACCGTCGCCATCAACAACGAGGCGCACGGGGACGCCACGGAGGCGACCGTATTCGGTCCGTTCTTCGTCGAGGGCTCTCCGGAGGTGGGCACCGGCGGGGACATCGCGTTCGGTGCGGCCGGTGAACCCTGCTGGGTGGAGGGTACGGTCCGCGACACCGACGGTCACCCGGTCGCTGCCCGCCTCGAGGTGTGGGAAGCCGATGACGACGGCTTCTACGACATGCAGTACGGCGATGACAGGACAGCTGCCCGCGGTCATCTGTTCAGTGGGGAGGACGGCTCATACTGCTTCTGGGCAATCACCCCGACGCCGTATCCGATCCCGCACGACGGCCCAGTCGGCAAGATGCTCGAGTCGACGGGGCGGTCGCCCATGCGGCCGGCACATCTGCACCTCATGGCGAAGGCGCCCGGTCACCGGACCCTGGTCACGCACATCTTCGTGCGTGGTGACGCATTCCTGGACTCGGACGCCGTGTTCGGGGTGAAGGACTCCCTCATCCGAGACTTCCACCGCCAAGCACCGGGAACACCCACGCCCGACGGACGGGTGATCGAGGGCACCTGGTCGCGGACGGTCTTCGACGTCGTGCTCGCACCCGCAGAACCGTGAGCACTCGAGGTGTGATCCGCCAGTACGCGACCGGGCCGGGCGGGCCTGCCCGTAGGCGCCCCATGGAGCGCTTCCCGCCGAACACCTGGACCCAGTCTGGCCAGGCACCGGTCCTACCGACAATCGTCCAGCAGCCGCGTGCTGGTCACCCAGCACCTGCCCTGCCGAGGGCCGGCGCACACACCATTGACACGCCCACGATGTTCCAGTAATTTACCGAACGGTTATTTAACCACCTAGCAATCCATGGAGTGACATGGCGACGACAACTGAGGACCGGCTTGACGCGACGTTCGCGGCCCTGGCCAACACGACCCGTCGCGCGATGCTGGCGCGGCTCGCCCACGGCGAGGCGACCGTCAACGAGCTGGCCGAACCGTTTCAGTTGTCGCTGCCGGCCATCTCCAAGCACCTGAAGGTCCTGGAGCGGGCCGGCCTGGTGGTGCGCGGCCAGCACGCGCAGTACCGCCCACGCACTCTTGACCCGGGCCCCCTTGAGGAGGTCTCGACGTGGGCCGAGCAGTACCGCCCGGTCTGGGAGGCCCGCCTGGAGCGGATGGACACCTACCTGCAGCAGCTCTCACGAGACGACAAGGACGCGTGAACACCATGGCCACAACGAAGACACCCGACCGGGTGACGATCGAACGCACGCTCCCCGCGCCGCCGGAGGCGATCTGGACCCTGTGGACGCAGCGGGAGCACTTCGCCTCCTGGTACGGCCCCGAGGGCAGCACGGTCCCGGTCGCCGAGATGGACGTGCGCGTCGGCGGAACACGCCTGTTGTGCATGGAGGTGCAGACACCCCAAGGCTCCAGGCGGATGTGGTTCACCGGCACCTATCTCGAGGTCGTCGAGAACCAGCGGCTCGTGTACACCGATGCCATGGCCGACGAACACGGCAACGTGCTCGCCCCCGAACAGATGGGCATGCCGGCCGGTCACCCCGCGATCACCGAAGTCCGGGTGGAGCTCGAGCCCGTTAGTGGCGGAACCCGAATGGTTATCACTCACGTCGGCATCCCCCAAGGCTCACCCGGCGCAGCTGGATGGGCGATGGCATTGGACAAGCTCACGGACCAGCTGAGCTCGACCAGTTCCCAGTAGGCCGCGTGATCGTTGGGGATTCCCGTCGGCGTCCCACGGCCGCGATCGGACCATCAGGCCGTCTCGAGCCTGGCTCCCCTTCAGGGGTGCGGTGACTCGTCCGATCAGTTGGCGACAGCGTCGCCGATGACGATCGCGACGAACGCCACGATGGCCAGTACAGCCAGCGCGAGCACCACGAGCGGGCCGGCGGCGGTGTTGCCGCCCTGGCGGAGCCGCCACCCCACGGCGGCCGATGCCGCCGCCAGCGGCAGCGTGATGCCGGCCCAGAAGACCAACACGCTGACCACCGCCAGCGCACCCAGCACGATGCCCGCGATGACACCACCCCTGGGAACAGCGAACAGGAAGAGCGCAACACTGAGCACGAGCGAGATCGCCAGCACCACGAGCCACTCACCGACTTGGAAGGAGCCGTCCTCGCTGTAGCCGGGAACCAGCATGAGCATCTGGATCGCCGAGGCGGCGATCGCCACCATGACGCTGCGGGAACGGGTCAGGTCGGGCGTGGCAGTCGGGGCGGAAGACGACGGGTCGGTAGAGGCCATGGCGGCACACCTCGTTGGACAGCGACCCGGACGACCCAGGTCAGAGTGATGCGAGTATGAGGCTCTTCGGCCATGCGGCGCACGCAATCCGGAATATCCGATACTCGACATGAGCGCGAGCGTCAACCTGCGTCACGTCGCCGCCGTCGGACGCGGGTAGATCGTCATGTGCGGGTGAACGCTCGCACTGGAACCGCGTTTGCGCGTGCTGGAACCATCGGCATCCAAGGTCCCGGTTGGCAGGGTCCTTGCAGCGCGCCGCCAGCATCAGCCTTGGCTGTGGGGACGCACACCATCAGTTGGTCGGCTGTTCGCGCCACCGCTGCTGGCTGCGACCGAGGCGCTCCCCGGACGGCTCTTGCTTCCAGCGACTCATCCGCGGCGGGCGATGACGGATGCCGCCGGCTGCGATCAGATGGGAACGTGCAGCCGTTCAGCAAGGCCTACAAGGGGCGCGGCGCGTTCGCGTCGGCGAGCCGGCCACCGATGACGACGCGGTACGTGCCGTTCGCGAGGTCGATGGCCGGCTACTCGCGGGGGCGGCTGCGCACCGACGTCGTCGCTGGCGTCACGGTGGCGGCCCTGGCGCTGCCGGCATCCATGGCGTACGCGCAGCTGGCCGGTGTCCCGGTCAGCGCCGGCCTCTACGCACTGTTGCTCCCGGTCCTGGCGTACGCCTTCCTGGGCTCCTCGCCGCGGGTGGCCGTCGGGCCCGAGGGCACCGTCGCGCTGCTCGTCGCGACGGCGATCGCTCCGCTCGCCATCAGCGGGAGCCCGCAGTACGCCGCGCTCGCCGCGATGCTCGCGGTCATGGTGGGGGTGGTCTTCCTCGTGGCGCGCGTGGCCCGCATCGGCTGGATCGCCGACTACTTCTCCCAAGCGGTGCTGGTCGGCTACATCACCGGGGTCGCCGTCGTGCTCATCCTCGGCCAGCTCGGCAAGCTGCTCGGTATCTCCAGCGACGAAGACGGCGCCATCCGCGAGTCCATCGACATCCTGCGACACCTCGGCGACGCCAACGGCGTGACGGTCGTCGTCGGCGCGCTGTCCATCGCCCTGCTGGTCGTGGCGGGACGGGTCAACAACCGGATCCCGGGCGCGCTCATCCTCGTCGTCGCGGGCATCGCCGCGTCGTGGGCGCTGGACCTCGCGGGCCAGGGTGTGTCGATCACCGGCCCCGTTCCCAGCGGTCTGCCCGAGCTGGAGGTGCCCGACCTGAGCCGCGGCGACGTCGCCTCCCTCGTCGTCGCGGCTTTGGCCGTCTTCCTCGTCGCCTTCTCCGACTCCATCCTCATCTCGCGCTCCTTCGCGGCCCGCCACCACGAGGTCGTCGACGCCAACCAGGAGCTGCTCGCGTTCGGAGCCGCCCAGATCGCCGCCGGCGTCACCCAGGGAATCCCGGTCGGCACCAGCGGATCCCGCACGGCGGTCAATGACGACATGGGCGCGACCAGCCAGGTCAGCGGGCTGGCCGCGGCGGGGACCATCGCCGCCATCCTGATGTTCCTCACCGGCCCCATCCAGTACCTGCCCTCCACGGTTCTCGGCGCGATCATCATGTATGCCGGGGCCAAGCTGATCGACCCCACCCAGTGGCAGGCCCTGACTCGCAGCAGCAGGGTAGAGGTGGTGATCGCCGCCATCACCGTCGCGTGTGTCGTCATGGTCGGAGTGCTGCAAGCGCTCGTCGTGGCCGTGGTGCTGTCGGTCGCCGACATCATCCGCCGCGCGGCCCGCCCCGCGGACGCCGTGCTCGGCTGGTCCGCCTCCGAGGACCGGTACGTCGACGTCGTCGAGCACCCTGATGCCGGCATCACCGCCGGAGTGGTCGTCTACCGCATCCAGGACCGGCTCTTCTTCGCAAACGCCCACTTCTTCAAGCGCCGGATCTGGGCCGCGGTGGACGGCGCCCCCAAGCCGGTTCGGCACGTTGTGCTCGATGGGTCGTTCATCAGCGACATCGACGCGAGCGCCGAGGAGGCACTGCGTGAGATCATCGACGGGCTAGCACAGCGCAACATCGAACTCCACCTCGCCCGCGCGACCCTGGAGCTGCGGGAGCGCCTCGACTCGGTCGGCCTGGTCGACACGATCGGTACCGATCACTTCCACGGCACGGTAACCGCCGCCGTCGACGCCTGCCGACCACGCGCCGACGGTTCGTCGGGATGACGCGCTGAGCTCCAGCAGCCTGACCGCTCGGGCGGGTGTAGCCAGCACAAGGGAACATCTGCCGCCCCCGAGCGAGCCCACGGGCCAGTGGGAGCACACCCACCGCGAGCTCGAGGTCCTGCGCGAGTCGTCGTCGATGCCGCCCTCGGCGTCGTCGACGTTGACAGCGCAAGGATCGCCGACCCAGGTCGTCGTCAACGGTCGGCGACGGGGACAGCTGAAGCGCGAGGACATCCCGCTACAGCGCCGCGTCGAGAGGGGCTCGGTCGTCGTCCAAGAGATCTGCCGAGCACCGGGCGTCACTCGCAGGAATCGATCACGCCGACCATTGAAGCGGGTCTACCTCACTTCCCCGGCCACTCGCCCGTCCAACGCTGAAAGGCCCTGGCCCCCGCGCGGTCAATGCCAGCCTTGACGACCCCGAAAACCGCACCCTGTACAGCAGCCGCCACAAGGACCTGCCGCACGTTGTACTGCGACTCAAGGGCCGTCGGGGCCTGAAGGCGATGGTGGGGAGTGACTCGCATCCAGAGCTCGCGGAACACGCGTGCGGCGATCAGGCCACCGGCTGTGCCAAATATCAGCGCGAAAGGCCGATAGAGCATCTTGACCGCCCGTGTGGCGGGCTGTTCTCGGCTCATGGCAGGCCTCCCTTGGTTCCAGCCCAATCACCATCACGGTACCGGGCAACAGCACGCACAGGTCGCATGGTGACGGTTTGGGCCCCGCGCCGGCTCAGGGCGTCACGGTGGTCGACCAGCAACCTGAGCGCCCTGGAGCTCATCGTCGACCTGCAACACCCGCAAGGTCTTGGTCCGCACCGCGACGACCGCGATCGAGTGGGCGTCACGGGCGTCGGTCTTGACCCTGGCGCAAGCAGTACCCAGCTGCGTTCAAGTTCTACATTCGACGAAATCACGGTGCGCGACGACCTCGTCGTCGCCGAGAACCACATCAGCTATGACGGGAAGCCTTGGATGTACTCGGTGAACCTGTTGGAGTTCAGGGCGACAAGGTCGAACACGAGCGGATCTACATCATGGACGGCTGGGAGGCCCCCGAGTGGCGCACCCCTTGGCCGGCAGAGACCCCAGCGGACCCGCCGCGGCGACCTGCGTCTTGAAGCCCCCTGCCGGCCGTGTGTGACTGCGGTTCAGGTGAAGGGGGCGGTGTGAGGCCGTTGGCGCGGCCCCCCGCTCGAGGTCGTCGCGGAAGTCGGGTGAGCGAGCCTTGGAAGTTGTGAGTAGGAGCCTCCCGGCGCTCGACGCTTGACCTTGACGCTAGGTCAACCCTTCACAGTGGCTGCATGACGATGAACACCGCAACAGAATCCACGCCCCGCCCCGCACCGGCGATCCACGTGCACAGCCTGCACAAGGCGTTCAAGGAGCTGCAGGTGCTGCGCGGGGTCGACTTCGACGTCGAGCCCGGGAGCATCTTCGCCCTGCTGGGCTCGAACGGTGCGGGCAAGACCACGGTCGTGCGCATCCTGGCCACGCTGTTGCGGGCCGACGCGGGCGAGGCAGCCGTTTCCGGCTTCGACGTCGCCACCCGGGCCGCCGAGGTGCGCGAGTCGATCAGCCTCACCGGGCAGTTCGCGGCGGTCGACGACATCCTCACCGGGCGGGAGAACCTGGTGCTCGTGGCCCGGCTTCGGCACCTGCCGGATGCCGGGCGGATCGCCGACGACCTGCTCGCCCGGTTCTCGCTGACCGACGCGGCCGGGCGCAAGGTGTCGACCTACTCCGGGGGCATGCGCCGCCGGCTCGACATCGCGATGAGCCTGATCGGCGACCCCCCGGTGGTGTTCCTCGACGAGCCGACCACCGGGCTCGACCCCGAGGCGCGCCTCGAAGTCTGGCGAGCCATCAGGGAGCTCGCCGGGCACGGCACCACGGTGCTGCTCACCACCCAGTACCTCGAGGAGGCCGAGCAGCTCGCCGACCGGATCGCCATCCTGCACGAGGGCCGGATCGTCGAGAACGGCACCCTGGCCGAGCTCAGGGCGCTGCTGCCCCCGGCGACCGTCGAGTACGTCGAGAAGCAGCCGACCCTCGAGGACGTCTTCCTCAGCCTCGTCGCTCGCGACGGCACCCGAAAGGACCAGCCATGACCACCCACGTCGTCGGTGACACCGCCCTGCTGACCGGGCGCTCGCTGCGCCACATCACCCGCAGCCTCGACACCATCATCACCACGACGATCATGCCGATCGCCTTCCTGCTGTTGTTCGTCTTCGTCCTCGGCGGGGCGATCGACACCGGGTCGGGCTCGTACATCGACTACCTGCTGCCCGGCATCCTGGTCATCACCGTGGCGTCGGGCGTCTCGTACACCGCCTACCGGCTCTTCCTCGACCTGCAGAGCGGGATCTTCGAGCGGTTCCACTCGATGCCGATCGCCCGGTCGGCCGTGCTCTGGGCGCACGTGCTCACCTCGCTGGCCGCGATCGGGATGTCGGTCGCGGTCGTCGTCCTCTCCGCCCTGGTGATGGGGTTCCGCTCCGGCGCGGGCGTGCTGGCGTGGCTGGCGGTCACCGGCATCCTCGCGCTGTTCACGCTCGCGCTGACCTGGCTCGCCGTCATCCCCGGCCTGACGGCGAAGTCGGTCGACGGGGCGAGCGCGTTCTCCTACCCGCTCATCCTGCTGCCGTTCGTCAGCTCGGCCTTCGTGCCCACGGGCACCATGCCCGGCCCGGTGCGCGCCTTCGCCGAGAACCAGCCGGTGACCGCCATCGTCGACGCCATCCGCAACCTGCTCGCCGGGCAACCGGTGGGCACCGAGATCTGGGTCGCCCTCGGGTGGTGCCTCGGGCTGCTCCTGGTCGCATACGGGCTTCGCCATGCTCGCCTACCGCCGCCGGGTCGCCTGAAGCGGTGCGGCGTCGGGCAGGCTGACCACATGCTGACGATCGGGCGACTGGCGTCCTATGCCGGGGTCACCATCCGGGCTGTGCGTCACTACCACAAGGTGGGGCTCCTCCCGGAGCCCGAACGCGACGCATCCGGCTACCGCACCTACGACGCAGCAGCGGTCGTGCGACTGATCCGGATCCGCACTCTGGCCGAGGCAGGAGTGCCGCTGGCCCAGGTCCGTGAGCTCCTCGACGCAGACCCCACCACCTTCGCCGCCGCGACAACCGAGATCGATCGCCACTTGAGGGCGCAGATCCGGGCACTCCAGGAGCACCGCCGCAGGATCGCACAGCTCGGATCCGGCGCCTCGCTGGCCATCACACCCGAAGTAGCCGACTACCTCGACCGCCTGCGAGCCATTGGGGCCCCTGAGGAGCTTGTCGAACGCGAGCGCGACGCGTGGATCCTGATGGCAGCGCGTTGGCCGGAGGCGCTCTCAGCGCTCATTGCCGACAAGGTTGGCCAGCTGGAGAACCCGAACGTGGTGCGGCTCTACCAGCTGATCGCTCGAGTCGTTGACGACTGGGATGACGAGGAGCTCCTGCAGGAGACGGCCGACGTCATCCATGAGCTTCTGGTGCAAGCGTCGGCCACCGGGCAGCTGGACTGGCAGGGCGAGGACGACCCCGCATTCATCGGCCTCATGGACTCATTCGCAGACGCCGCCCACCCGGCCGTCGCGCGGCTTCGAGAGCTCGTCGGCCAGCGCGGCTGGACCGGCTGGACCCAGGTCGGGAAGCGTGCGCAATGACGCTGCGACAGGTGAGAGCCATGATGGTGCGATAGGCCAGGATCACATCCGCAAAACCGGCTCCACCTGGATCCGCGCGCCCGAGCCTCCGGCTACGAGTCACGTCCCCCCTCACAGCTGCGGCGGAGCGCCGCCTACCACCGCTTGTCCCGCGGTCTCACCTTGTCCGCTCGGTGCGTGTCGAACGCACTGAGCGTGACCGGTTCGTGGCCTCGATGAGGAGTCCCGATCCGGCGTGGGCCCAGGGCCGCGCCCACGAACACACCGCCACCCGCGCAGCAGGCAGCGGCGACCCGCGTCATTTCGCCGGCCCCGCGGGACCATGACCGACGGCGAGGCCCAAGAGGGCTACTTGGTCTTGGGCGGCAGCGAACGAGCAAAGGCAACGCCACGCGAGACCCACTCATCCAGATCGTGCCCGCCAGCATCCGTGACCACAGTCAGCCAGCTCCGCATCTCCCGCCCCCGCATCACCATGGGCGCGACACGCTCGCCGTCGATCCACGCATCCGCATCGGCGGGGTCGACGTGAACCAGGAGGCCGCCCTCCCCGCGGGCTGCCACAGCCATGTTGCCGTTGACGATGAACGCCAGGCCTCCGAACATCTTCTGCTCGGCGAGGTTGTCCACGCCCATGAGCAGTTCGCGGACACGGTCGGCAAGTTCCTGGTCGTAGGCCATGTCCGCATTATCTCGGACCTGAGGCGTCGAGAATGGCGACCGGGTGTGCATCACCCCCATCGACGTACGGGGGCGAGCTCCTGGGTCGCTCGTTTTGAGGGCGCCGTCCGCCACGCCCGTCGAGGAGGGTCAGCCGACTTGGACCCGGGCCGACGGACCGCAATGTCAACGCACGACTCCCCGGCGCAACGACGCTACGCTTACCCAGCACCAACGCCGGGGAACTCGTGGCGGACACCACCGCCACGAGAAACGAAACCCGCCGAGGATCCTCAGAGGATGTTGGGCTAACGCCTCTGGGGACCGTGGCCCGACGAGTAGGCCAGGTCATACTGGGCCCGTCGAAGCAACCTCCAGGTTCTCCACGGACTTGCGCACGAGACGCTCACTGAAGCCGGCCGGGATGGCCGCGAGATAGAGCCAAGGGGCGTCCCCACCCACCAGGGCTGCCTGCGCGGCGGCAACCGTGAGCACCGCGGAGCCTGCGCCGATCGAGATACGGGCCAAGGGTGCGGCGACCTGTGTCGTAGCCAGGTCGTAGATGCGGCTCTGTGTGGCACTGGAGTGGGAGAGGTCGAGTGCCAGGCTCAGCATCGCCCCAAAGACTCCGAGCAACAGAACACCCCCGAAGAGTCCCCCGTCGTGAAGGACGAACGAGGAGGAGTCGACCTCGATGCGTTCGAACCAACCCAACGCCGTGGCAGTCCACAGGCCAATGATGGTGAGGACGAGCAACAGCGCCGCGATGAGCAGTCGACGCCCAGCGATCTTGAGCCGGATGTACTTGTTCGTGCTTTCCTCGTCGAGCATCCGCTGGGCGAGCGCGACATCTTCAACGCTGTACGGCTGAGCTTTGTCCGTGCGGGAGAGGGCCGCAGAGGCGGCCTGTCGACGCCATCCACCGAGCTTGGTGTCGACCTCTGCCTGCACTACTGCGGCGCGGCTGTTGAGTTCGGCTTGGCCCAGCTCGTTCAGTGAGAGCCGGCGAGAGCTGTTCAAGGCGTCCCACGCCGAGTCGATACGCCCCTCGCCTTCCAGGGTTCGCGCGAGCTCGAGCAGCGCAACGGCAGCTGGGCGCCACCAGGCCGATTCGTGTGCCGCGGCTGGTCGCCGAGGCATGATCCTCAACGCCGTCAGCTCCTGCTCGTACGTCTCGCGAGCGACACTGAGCCTGTCGTGTCGAGTGCTCAGACCACCCAACCCGCCCCTCCGCTGTTGCTCGTGACGAGTGTTGGATTGCCCGGACACTGCCCCCTGGTGACCCTGGACCCTTGCGAGCAGATCGCTGAGCTCGGGGTAGCTGACGCGTCCCCTTGCTTCGTCGAAGGTGAGCCATTCGACACACTCCACACCGTCGAGGTCGTCATGCTCCGGCGACTCGGAATCGCGCCTGAAGAAGAAGAAGGTGACACTCTTGGCGCGCCCATCACGGAGATAGGCGATCGCGCCGGCGATACCCAAGCACGTGGCCGAATACCCTGTCTCCTCCCGAATCTCTCGACGAGCCGCGTCCTCCAAGGACTCACCACCTTCCAGGTGCCCCTTGGGCAACGTCCAGTCGGAATGCGAGCTGCGCTGGATGACCGCCAGCCTGGACGCCGAGTCCGCCGGCCCGTCCAGCAGGATCGCCCCGGCATCCACTTCAACCGGTCCGTCGTACCTCATGACCCAACTGTCCTCGCTTCGCGCCCCGCGCGCATCCTGCTCACAATGGACGCCGTCCCAGAGCCCCCCGCCCTGGGTGAGATTCCTGTGGGACTGGTGCCTGAGCCACATAACGTGACCTCTGGGAGCTGGTGGATCGAACGCGGCCACAGCTACACCCATCGCGCCGCCGCCAAACGACTCCGATGCGGACTTTGCATGGGCGTCGGAAGCCAGTCCTGGACCGCAAGTGTCGGGTCACCTCGTGGGCCGAGTTAGCCGGTCATTCCTTGCTCACGATCCAGGCGCGCACGAGGTTGCGCAGTGCTTCCTCCTTGGCGCTGAGATCCTCCGTGCTCATGAAACGGGCGACACGTGAGGTGTCCCCGGTGCCCTGGAGGAGCCCGGTGGGGTCGGGCATGCTGGCACCAGTGTGGAACAACAGCGCGACATGCTTGGTGGATCGGGGGTAGAACGACGCAAGATTCCCCCGGTACATGAACGTGGGGGCCTTCCACTTGATCGATTCGGTCATCCTGTCGTCCACGTCGAGAATGACCTCGCGGACGGCCATCACGAGGTCCCTCTGCGGGTTGTCGTACGACTCGAACCAGGCCTCGACCTCGGCAGATCGGTTCGTCCTCACTTCTTCCTCGAACCTTCGGGTGACTTCTTCGGTGGGACCTCGCGAACTCAACCGCTTGCACGACCCATGACTCCAGATCGGTGTCGTCCCGCAAGGTCTTCGTCGTAGGCCACGTCAACCTCCCTTGTCGGATTCGAGCAGGTGCTTGAGCCTGGCGAGGTCCTTCGTGGTCGCCCGTCGCATCGCCCGCTCCACCATCGGCGCGGTCAGTTTGGCGAATCCGGCCGGCCTTCCCCGGTTGCGCAGCGTCATCCGGGTACCCCCGCCATCAGCCTCGGACCACGTGTACGTCGTCTCCATCGGAAACGGGCCGTCGGCCGTCCTCATCACCAACCGTTGCTGCGGCTCGAGCTCCACGACCTCGTAGGTGTAAGCCAGGGTGCGGCCGAGGAAGCGCGCCACGAAGTCCATGCGCGAGCCGACCGATACCGGTGGGGCTGTCTGCCACGACACCGAGTCGATGTTTGCGTACCACTTCGGGGCATTGCCGGGGTCGCCCGCAAACGACGCCACCTCCACGACCGGACGATCGATGACGACCTCGACCTGCACGTCCACGCTCACGAAGTCATTCTCCCGCTCCGATTCACTGACGGGAATCCCTTCGACCGAACGCCTGGGTCCTCGCCGACACGAGCGGACCGCCGCGCGTGCGACTGCTTCGACTGCAAGGCCTTCGGAGGCGTCCCGACCGTGCGCCCTCAAGGAGCATGCAGGGCGTCGGCCGGGCTGGCCGGCACCTGTCGCCTGTCATGGGTTCGCATGCGCGTGACGTCGCCTGATGAGGTCTTCGACGGTCGCCACCTGTGGAAGGCGGTCACGTGTCTCCACTGGGTCGACGGTCACCTCGTTGACTGCCAGCCAGCGCCACATCCGCGTGAGGTCCGGGCCGACGAAGCGCTCGAACAGCCAGACCGGCATCGGCGCCCGCCGAGGGTTCCGGCCGGTCACGCGACGCCAGGTCGCCCGGCACTCCGACAGAGTGCGGACGTCGCCGGCCAGCGGCAGATCCAGGCCGATGTACGAGTCGGGCTCGGCGAAGGCCCGCGCCGCCATGGCACCAACGTCCTCGGCGGACAGCCAGGGGATAGGCCGGTCCTCGCCGACGAGGCGGGGCATCAGGTGCCACGCAGCCACGGCTGGGTAGAGGTCCTTGTCGGTCATCAGCTCCATGAACGCCATGGGCCGCAGCACGGTCAGGGGAACGCCTTCGCTGCGGGCGTACGCGGCCACGTCCAGCTTCACGTCCCAGGCCGCGACGCCCGTGTCCGGTGTGCCGGGACCGGCCGACCCGTAGACCACGTGCGCGACGCCGCCGGCGACTGCCGCCTTCATGACGTTCCTGGCCTGCGCGGCTTCGCCGGCAGCGCCGCTGATCATTGGGTTCTGCACGCTGAACACACCGTGCGCCCCCGCGAAGGCCTCCCGCACGGCATCCGGTTCCGCCATGTCGGCCCGAACGACCTGCACGCCGAGGGCCGAGAGCTCGTGAGCGGCGCTGGACCCGGGGTTCCGGGTGGTACCCCGCACTGTCCAGCCACCGGCCAGCAGGCGACGCGCCACGGCTCCGCCCTGGCGGCCCGTCGCCCCGGTCACCACGATCATCTGGTCATCGCGTGACATCACGCCCTCCTCGCGCGCGGTGAGACTCAGTGTGCCCCGAAGCGGCGCCGCAGCCCAGACCGTGACAGCGTCTGCTTCGATCAACGGCCGGCGTTGGTCGAGGCGGACCGGCGCAAGCTTGTCGCAGGGGTCGTGCATGACCAGCGCATACCGCTGGCCGGCGTCGGGCGATCAGCGAGGCCGTCGAGGACGGCGTGGCCACCGGCGCGACCGCCGGGATGTGCGAGGTGCGCGATTCAGTGAGCCAAGAGGCGACCTCGTCGACACCCTGCTCCCCCGAGCGGATGAAAGGCCGTCGAGGCGGCACCCCTCAGGACTTGAGGACGAGCAGGCTCCACTCGCCCGGGATCCCTTTGAGGCTGTAGGTCCCTCGGGGGACGAACGTGAGGCCCGAGCCGACCACAAGGTCACGGACGGTGCTGGACACCAGGACCTCCCCGGCACCCGCCTCGGACATGATCCGGGCGGCGAGGTGGACAGCCAGACCGCCGACGTCACCCCCTGCCAGCTGCTCGACCTCTCCGGTGTGCACCCCGACGCGAAGCTCCAGCCCGAGAGGGCGCACCACTCGGTGCAGGAGCTCTCCGCACCGGATCGCTCGGGCCGGGCCGTCGAAGACCGCGAGCGCGCCGTCCCCGGAGAAGTCGACCAGCCGTCCTCCTCCCCGCCGGACCTCACGCTGCACCGTGTCCTTGAAACCCTCCAGCAGCTCGCGCCAACGCCGGTCCCCGAGCTCCGCGGCACGCGCCGTCGACCCGACGACATCGGTGAACAGGATGGTCGTCACCACGCGGTCGCTCGACTGGGGCGGCTTGGCGCCGGTCAGGAAGAGCTCGGTCTCGTCCAGCACGGCATCCGTGTCGCCGACGAAGAACAGGTGGTCCTCGCCGGGCAGCTCCACCAAGCTCGCATGCGGCAGGTGGTCGGCCAGGTAGCGTCCGAGCGCCAGGGGGACCATGTGGTCGTGGCGCCGGTGCAGCACGAGCGCCGGCGCCTGGATGCTCGGGAGCAGGCAGCGGGCGTCGAGGTCCGGGTAGGACGCAAACAGGGTCCGCGCCATGGCAGGACTGGCGCTGGAGCGCTGGAGCTGTGCCCACCACATCCGGAGCTGGGCGTCGTCCCTGCGGGAGGGTGCCCACGCCGAGAGCCCGACTCCAGACCCCCAGTGGTCGACCAGGGCGGTCAGACCTCTCAGCAGCCGCTCCTCCACACCGTCGGGGTAGTCCTCGGCCCAGCCGAGACGCGCCCAGGTGCCGTAGAGGACGAGGGCCGAGGTCCGCTCCGGATGGCTCGCCGCGAACATCAGCGCCATCGTCCCTCCCTCGGAGAGCCCCAGCAGCGCCGCTTGGTCCATGCCGGCTGCGTCCATCACCGCTCGCAGGTCGTCAGCCCGCTCCTCGAGCGTCGGTGCCGATGCAACCGGGTCGGACAGGCCCGTGCCCCGCTTGTCGAAGATCACCAGCCTGCTGAAGGAGGCCAGCCGGAGGAGGAACCGTCGCAGCGCCGGCTGTTCCCAGCACAGCTCGACGTGGGAGATGAAGCCCGGGGCGAGGACGAGGTTGTGCGGTCCATCGCCCACCACCTGGTAGGCGATGGCGACGTCTCCGCTGTGGGCATAGCGCGTCTGCGGCTCCACCGGACCGATGATCCGCCGCCCGCCGTCAGTGGTCAACGCCCCCATGGTGTAGGGCAGAGCGGGTGAAGCGACGCATGCCCTGCCCCCCGAAGCGACGACTCCGTCGCTGCAGCAGCACCGGGGCAAACGGTCAACTGGCAGGAGTGGTCGCACCTGCGCTTGGAGGCATCAGCCACAGACGCCTGGCCTGCGCCAGCTGGCCTGGCGCAGCTGGGCGCGTTGCGGGGCACACGCGGGGCGGGGATGCTGGCTCCGTATGAGCCCCATCGAGTTCGAGCTCGAGCGCACGATCCGGGCACCGATTGAACAGGTGTTCGCACGGCTCATCGACATCGAGGGGCACAACGTCTGGATGGCGGATACGGGAAGCATGCTGAGGCACACCCACCAAACCAGTCCCGGGGAGCCCGTCGTCGGAACGACGTTCGTCGATGAGACGAGCCAGGGCACCACGCCCGGGGAGATAGCCGAGCTCATCGCGCCACACACGATCGTCTACCACTGGTGGGAGAAGTCGACGTCGGGCAAGCTCAAGTTCGAGGGCTGGCCGAGTTACCACCTGCAGCCCTCTGGCGACAGCGAGACGTTGGTCCGCCATCGCGGCAAGCTGATGTCTTACGGTGTGTGGCGCCTGGGCAACCCGATCTGGCGGCGGCTCGCTGTCAAGGAGCGCACGATAACGGTCGACGCGCTCAAGGCGTCCTTCGAGCGGGATTCGGGCTCTGCACCTGGGTGAGCGTGTCCGGTGAAGACCTGGAGACGCCCACGCGAGCGCCATGGAACCGGCAAACCCGCCTCGAGATCGCCGAGAAGAACATCTCCGTCGCCGCCGAGCTCGTCGATGCAGTTCTCGATCTGACGGACAAGCCCCACTACCACCTGTAGACGCCGAACGGCGTCGCCCGTCGCACTAGCCGGGCTGCCCTGCGCGGTGGTGCGCGCCGGTCAGGAACCAGGTGTGCACGAGGCCCTTGCCCTTGACGTCGATGATGCCTCGGTCGGCGACCTCGAAGTCGTCGCCAAGAAGTCGGCGGGTCTCGTCGTCGATCTGGATTCGCCCGGGCAGGCCGTGCGACTCCATTCGCGAGGCGGTGTTGACGGTGTCGCCCCACAGGTCGTACAGGAAGCGTCGACGTCCTATGACCCCAGCGACAACGGGGCCCGAGCCGATCCCGATGCGAAGCTGCAGAGCGGGCCAGAGGCCTCGCTGGGTTGCGAAGCGGTCGCTCGCGGCGAGCGCGAAGGCGGCCAGGGCGTGCGCGTGGTCAGGCCGTGGGGTCGGGACGCCGGCCGCGACCATGTACGCGTCGCCGATCGTCTTCACCTTCTCCAAGCCGTGCTCGTCGACCAGGTCGTCCAGGGTGCTGAACACCCCGTCGAGCAGCCTGACGACCTCGCGCGCGGGGAGCCGAGCCGCGTACGGGGTGAAGTCCACGATGTCAGCGAAGAGAACCGAGGCCGCTGGGACGTCGTCTGCGATGGGCTCCTCGCCCGCCTTGAGCCGATCCGCGACGGCGACGGGCAGCACGTTGGTGAGCAGGCGCTCGCTGCGGGCGTGCTCGGCGGCGAGCGCGGCCTCGGCACGATCCGCCGCACCGACGGGGAGGGACACCATCACCGCGACGACGGCAAAGGTGACCAGGGTGTTGATCGTCCCGGCCACGTTCAGTGCCAGCGGGTCCACCGCGTAGAGCGGAGCCGTCTGCTCGGCGTAGAGGTACAGGGCCACGAACAGGATCGCCGACGTCGCTGCCAGCAGCACTGACACCGGACGTGGCCAAGGGTTCAGGATGGATACAACGACCTGCACGACCAGCACGTACTGCACTCCAAGGTCCCACCCGACGAAGACCACTGCCAGCACCGCGGCGGCACACATCGTCGCGTGGGCAACTCCCGCGCTGGCCTGCACCTGTCCCCGCCTGGCCAGGAGCATCACCCCTGTCCACACCGCAATCCCGGCGAGGAACGTCAGCGCCAACGGCCACACCCGCCACCACACGAGCACGGGGAAGCCGATGACGAACATCCCCATCCCCAGCGGGCTGGCCTGCATCATCGCGTAGAAGCGCCGAGAGGACAGGGGCGACTTCAGCGGAGGACGGCGGCGAGCCGACCCAACGCGGCACCGTGCCGCTCTTCGTCTCGCCGACACCTCGCACCCGTGCACCTCCCGACGACCCGGCCCGGACGACTGCAGGCGCCTCGCCCGGATGCCGCTGCCAGTGCCAGTCAACCGCAGCCGCTGGTCGACGGCGACGGCGTTTCACCTCGGAATCCTAGGCCGCCTCTACCTTGGGTCGGCTGAGTGCACGCACCTTGAGCAGGAGTCCCAGCGACTCCGGCACTGCCCCACGTGGATTCCTTGCAGCGGGGAAGCACGGCGGTATCAGGGGGAGGGACGGCGCACCCAACTCCGGCTGGTGCTCATTTCACCGACCGCAGAGATGGCCGGTCACGGTGCTCCTGACCAGGCGTGAGGTCCGGAGTCGCCGCCCGGTTCGGATTCGACTGTCGGAGTGAGGCGTTGAACATCTCGGCCGGTGGCCAGCAGCCGTTCGCCGGTCGAGCCGGCGAACAGCGTGGTCTACTGCCGGATCCCGAACGTCAGTGACTCGCGTACCTGGTCGAGCTGCTGGATCAGCGCATCCGGGGGCGTGCCCTCGTGACGCGCCTCGACGACGACGGTCTTCCCTTCGAGCTCCAGAACCCAGCACTCGATGTGGAGCGGCTCATCTGGGTCGATGAGGACCGGCAGGTCCGGATCGGAGCCGTCCCCCCGTAGATGTTCACCAGGTTGTCCCGCGCATCGACTTCGGAGCAGCTGAGTCGCTCCGCCCGGACCGGCAGGTTGCGTGCTTCACGGCCGAAGGCCGCGACCGCGCGTGCTCCTTGGAAACCGCGAACTACCCAGCGTCGCCGGGCAAGGGCGGGACCTGGCGGTCCTCGACGCCCTTCACAGCGCCCGCAGGAGGGACTCCAGAAGTCCGCGCGTGTGCGGCTCGTCCAACACCTCGTGGATCCATGCAGCGGAGTCCGCACGGTCGGGGGAGCGGTGGTTGGGCTGCAGCCAGTCGGTAGCAGCCATCTCCGTGATGTGCCCGAGCTGCGCGATGAGCATCGAGAAGTGCCCGCGGCGACTGACCGTTGCTGGACCACCAGCGTCCCGGTAGGCGGTGACCAGATCACGGGCGCGACCCGGATCGCCGCGGGCGAACTCGAAGAGCACACATCCGAGTTCCTGGTTTGGATCGGCGGGCCCACTGTTCTCCCAGTCGATGACGCACACTCCACCGTCGGCGGTCCCCAGGACGTTGTCGGCCCAGAGGTCCCGGTGGCAGGCTGCCAGCTGTTGCGGCGGTTCGACCCAGGACTCCAGGGCGACCAACTCGTCACGCAGGTCGGCCAATCGGCGGGCAAAGGGCGCGCCCGCTTGGGCGAGCTGCTCGACCAGCTGGTCCCAGCGGTCCGCGCCGACGGGCTGGCCGTACCACGGGTCCATCCACGCCTGGGACGTGTGGGTGACGCGCACGCGGTGAATAGCGGCGACGACATCGCCCACCTGAGCCGGATCCAGACCCGGATCGGGCGGTCGCAGATCGACCCATGCGTACACCCGCGCCTGGCCACCGTTGACGGAGGTGAAGACGGATCCCTGCGTGGTGCGGCGCACCTGGGGCGTCGGCACACCGGCGGCGTAGGCCGCCTCATGGAAGGCCGTCGACGAACGCACCGCGTCCTCGGACGATGGCACGAACGGCACCTTGACGGCCCATCTGCCCTCTGTCGTCTCGAGCCGCCAGACATGACCCTGCTTGCCGCGCGCGACGGGACCGTCCGACAGTGTCGCGGCCCCACCGAGAGCGAAGCGTCGCGCGAGGTCCGCCGCGTCCATCGGGCCATTGGAGCACCCGAACCCGCTGACGTCGACTGCGCGCACCGTGCCCAACGTCCTTGCGCTGTCCGGCATCCGCATGGAATGTGCAGGTCGGCGGGGCGACACACGGCCCGGTACCTCGACGGGCGAGCCCATCGAGCTACCGGGTCGTCACTGTGATGACGCGCAAGCTGGCACGTGGCGCGGCTACATCCGCGCCACTCCAGGACGTCCCGGTCCTCACTGTGACGGAGCGCAAGGTCGGCCGGGGCGCCCGGTGCGCGGCCTGCTCTCCGCGTCACTCGAGGACGTGGCCGTGGCGCACCGGACAGGGGCAGCCATCCCTCGTGCTTGGTCGCTCAATTGTCCGTGGATGCCTCGCACTGGCCGTGGAGTCGGCCACACTGCGGAGGGTGAACGGACGACCCGCTCCTGTTTCGTCATCGGCGGCATCCCGCCGACGCGGTTCGGCTCCATCACCACGGCAGCCTGAGTGTGACGCCCTCGTCCGCCGACCCGACCAGGTCCCCGTGGCTGGCATCGTGAGTCGACTCCGCGCGTGGTCCGTGCTCGGTCTGGTCGTCACCGCTCTGGTGGCTCCTGCCCCAGCGAGCGCCACCACCCCGGGGCTCGCAAGCGTGCCCACCGTGCCAGCCCTGGCCAGCGCGTCGGTCGAGGACGAGCAGGCGCTTGCCGAACGGTTCGCTCCGGTGGTGCGCCTGGTGGTGCAGGCGGAGGACTGCGGCCCCGGCGAGCCGTTCGTGCCGACCGACGTCGACGCCCTGCTGGGCAACGACACGGTCGCGCTGCGCGGCCCCTGGCACACCGACGACCTGGTGCAGATCGGCCCCGCTGCCGCGGACCTCGGCACAGGACTGACCGGCTACCACCTCGACTTCCCGGGCAACCCGCTGAACCCCGGGTGCTCCTACGAGGAGTGGTCCGACGAGCTGACCGCGGGCTCGACCCCCACGACCTATGCCCGCGTCGTCACCGAGCCAGGGCGCGAGGGGCTGGCGGTGCAGTACTGGCTCTACTACCCGTTCAACGACTTCAACAACAAGCACGAGAGCGACTGGGAGATGATCCAGGTCGAGTTCGCTGCCTCCGACGCCGCGACCGCCCTCACCCAGCAGCCGATCCGGGTCGGGTACAGCCAGCACGAAGGCGTCGAGCTCGCCGGCTGGGGCGACCCCAAGCTCGAGGTGCTCGACGGCACCCGCCCGGTGGTGCATCCCGCCGCCGGGTCGCACGCGAACTACTTCGACGCCGCCCTCTTCCTCGGGCGCTCCGGCCAGCAGGGGTTCGGCTGCGACGACAGCCGCGCGCCGAGCACCGACATCCGGCCCGACATGAAGCTCGTGCCGTCCGACCCGGATGCCGTCGGCGGTGAGTATCCGTGGCTGGACTACACCGGGCGCTGGGGGCAGAGGGAGACCAGCTTCTACAACGGTCCGACCGGCCCCAACACCAAGGACCAGTGGACCAGGCCGCTGACCTGGACCGACGAGGAGGGGGCCGCCACGGCCTATGCCGTGCCCGCGAGCGGTCTCTTCGGGACGCAGGCAACCAGCTCGTTCTGCGAGATCGTCGCGACCGGCTCGGACGCGTTGCGCCTGGCGATGAACAACCTCGCGATCGCAGCCCTCGGCCTGCTCGTCATCGGCGGGGTCGTCGCCTGGCTCGTGCGCCGCACCACCTGGCGCCCCTCCGCGCCGCTGCGCCTGGTCCGGCGCCGCAGCACCGGCCAGGTCGTCGCCGCGGTCTGGCGGATGTACCTTCGCCGGCTCCTGCTGTTCGTCGGGATCGGCGTCCCGATCGCCGTCGCGACGATCCTGCCGGGCGTCGCCACGGTGTGGGTCACGTCGACCCTCGAGTCACTGCAGGGCGACTCGACGACCAGGGCCGTGCTCGTCGGGTTGAGCGGGCTGGTCCTCGCCGCGTTGTCCCCCATCACGTTGTCGCTGGGCCAGGCGGCGACGATGTTCGCAGCGCGAGAGATCGACGAGGACCGCCCTGTGGGTCCGCTGAGTGCCTATGCCGGCGCCCTGAGGAGCGCGGTGCCACTGCTGCTCACCCAGCTCGGTGTGTTCGCCGTGATCGTGCTGCTGGCGGTCACCGTCGTGCTCCTCCCCGTCGCTCTGGTCATCGTCGTGCTCAGCCTGCTCATCACGCCGGTCGTCCTGTTCGAGCGCCTTGTCGGGTGGCCGGCAGTTCGACGAAGCGCGCACCTCGTGCGCAGACGTTGGCTGAAGGTGGTCGTACTCGTCGCCCTGACCAACGCCCTCGTCCTCGCTGTCGGGCCGCTGCTCGGCACGGTCCTCATCCTGAGCACCTCGCTGCCGTTCGCGGTGAGCAACGCGGTGGCCGGCATCGTCTACGCGTTGTTCGTGCCGCTCGTGGCCCTCAACGCCGTGTACGTCTACGCCGACATCATCGTCCGCGACGAGCTCGAGCCTCGGCGTGAGAAGGTACCGGAGCTGCCCGCCGAGGCCGAGCTGGCCACTCGTCGCGCGTGACGCGGCGGGGCCCCTCCCGGAAGGCGTCATGGTGACGGCCGCTCTGGGCCTGTGGCCACCCCCAGTCGAGGGGTGACGCGCGGGATGCAACGTTTGGTTGCGTAATCGCAGCGACCTGCTCTACGCTGATGTGCAACGAAAGGTTGCACCACGACCGGAACAGGAACAGGAGCAGGACATGGAGCAGTACAGCGTCATCGAGCGGGAGATCCAGATCGAGGCAACCCCGGAGGTGGTCTACCGGGTGATCAGTACCCCTGAGCACCTGTGCGAGTGGTGGCCGGACGAGGCCGAGCTCGAGCCGGTGCCCGGCGGAACCGGCACCGTCACGTTCGGCGAACCGGGCACGCCGGAGGCGAAGGTGGTCGCGCTGACAGTGGTCGAGGCCGACCCTCCCCGCCGGTTCTCCTTCCGCTGGGTGTACGACGAGGGAGTCACGCCGTCCCCGGACACCTCGCTGCTGGTGACCTTCGACCTCGCGCCCAGTGGTACCGGAACCTTGCTCCGGTTTCGCGAGACCGGTTTCGCGGACCGGGCATGGGAGCCTTCCGTGGTCGAGGAGACCTACCGTGACCACGTGTCCGGCTGGGACCACTTCCTACCCCGCCTGGTCCGCTACGTCGACCGGCTGACCCCCGTGTCATGAGCAGAACGGCCGACGACCAGCTGTGGTCGGCCATCGGTGACCCGACCCGGCGGCGAATGCTGGATCTGCTGCTGGACAGCAACGGAGGGACAGCGACCACGCTGAGCGAGCACCTTCCGGTGAGCCGGCAGGCGATCGCCAAGCACCTCGTCGTCCTGAGCCGGGTCGGGCTCGTGCGCAGCTCGACGTCCGGACGCGAGCGCCGATACGACGTCGACCCAGACCGGCTCGCGCTGGCCAGCGAACACCTCGTGTCGGTCGGTTCGACCTGGGACGGCCGACTCAACCGGATCAAGCGGCTCGCCGAGGCAGTGCAGCGCACTCAGAGCGACTGAAACCCGCCGTCCACACCACCAGAACGTCGTCACGACCGTGGCGAGGTTCATCGAACCTGCCCGAAGCCGGGCACCGACAGAGAAGGCACATCGACATGGTTGACATCCTGCATCGCATCGGCGCCGTCGCCCCGCTCGACGACGTCTACGCCGCCCTCACCACCATCGACGGCTTGGCCGGCTGGTGGACGGAGGACACCACCGGGGAGGACACGGTCGGTGGCGTGATCCGGTTCCGTTTCAAGGACGCGCCGCCGCCTGCCGGCTTCGACATGCTGGTCCGGGAGAACGAGCCGGGCCGGTGCGTGGTCTGGGAGGTCGTCGGCGGCGTGGAGGAGTGGATCGGCACGACCATCCACTTCGAGCTGAGCACCGAGGACGACTACACCGTCGTGCTGTTCAGCCACCGAGGCTGGCGCGAGCCGGTGGACTTCATGTACCACTGCAGCACCAAGTGGGCCGCGTTCCTCCTGAGCCTGAAGAGGCTCGTCGAGACCGGCACGGGCGAGCCCGCGCCGAACGACGTGCGGATCAGCAACTGGCACTGAGCGCTGGCGCGATGGCGCGCGCCTCCTACGCTGGGGGCTGACCACTGCCCAGCGAAGGTGACCACAGCCGGGCCGGGGTGCGAGAGTCACCACACGAGAATGGAGCAGAGATGATGAACACCATGACGCGTGAGGGAGTGCTCTGGGGACTCACCGCACCCGATCACGTCCACTACTCGACACGACGCGCGGGCGGCCACCTGTTCCTGCACGCCCGCAAGGAGTGCTCCCTCCTGGCCGACCCGGCGGTGGAAGTGTCGCCGAGGATCGTGCAGACCCTCTGGGAGAAGGACGTCGCAACGAGCTCCAGCAAGGGTGAGAACGATGTGGAGTGGTGCGAGGAGTGCGCCACGAAGAAGGTCGACCCCGCACCCTGACGCCGTCGCGCGGTGACGGTCCGGGGTGAGGTGACCACATGGCACGCCCACCCGCGACGCCCACCGGTGACGCCGGCCGGCCGCTGCGCGTGGTCGTGGCGACCGACTCGTTCAAGGGCTCGCTGAGCAGCGTCGAGGCCGGCACAGCAATCGGCGACGGAGTGCTCGAGGCGGCACCCGAGGCAGTGGTCGACGTCGTGGCCGTCGCCGACGGGGGTGAGGGCACCATCGACGCCTACGCCTTCGCCGGCGCCCTCGACGAGGTCGAGGTCGATGGTGTGGATGCCGTGGGTCGCCCCCTCCGCGCGGCCTACGGACTCCGCCGGAGTGGGGGCCGCTCGACCGCGGTCATCGAGGCGGCCCGAACCGTCGGCCTGGGCGGTACTGCCGCCGTGGACGACGCACTTCCGGCCGCGGCCAGCTCAAGAGGCCTCGGCCTGCACCTCAGGCATGCCCTCGGGGCGGGCGCCGACGACGTCATCGTGGGCCTGGGCGGAACCGCGTGCACGGACGGTGGCACCGGCCTGCTCCTGGCCCTCGGTGCCGCAGTCACCGATGCGGCCGGCCACCCCGTCGACATCGTGGGCAACCCTCTGCTCCGGCACGATCTCCTCACCGTCGCGGAGCTTCCGGACCTTCGCTCCGTCGAGGTGCTCACCGACGTCCGGAGCCCACTGCTCGGCCCCGACGGCGCCAGCCGCATGTTCGCCCCCCAGAAGGGGGCGAGTACCCACCAGGTTCGCGAGCTCGAGCACCGGATGTCTCTGTGGGCCGATGCTCTGGAGCGACGCACGGGGCGCTCCGTCCGAGACCTGCCGGGGGCGGGGGCCGCCGGTGGAGCCGGCGCGGCCCTTGCCGCGTGTGGCGCCCGGCTGGTGCCGGGCTTCGACCGGGTCGCCGAGGAGGTCGGGCTCCTTCCCCTGCTGGCCGGCGCGGACGTGGTGATCACCGGCGAGGGCCGGATCGACGCCCAGACCGCCCTGGGAAAGGGGCCGTACCGCGTCGCGGAGCTGGCGCGGGCCCGCGGATCGGCGGTGGTCGTGGCGCTGACCGGCGAGATCGTCGACCGCACCGACCTCGACGACAACGCCCCCGCCACCACGACCCCCTCTCCGTTCGACGCGGTGTTTCCGGTGCACCGCGGCCCTCTCACGCTGTCGGCGGCCATCGACCCGACCGTGACCCGGGAGGCGCTGCGGGCCTCCAGCCGTGAGGTCATCCGGCTCGTCGTGGCCCTCCGTCGACCAGACGACCCGCCGTCGTAGACGTTGCCGCGAATCGACATCCCGTGGCTCCGCGCCCAGGGCCACCTGCGATGAGGATGCCGTGCGCGCCCTCATCACCAGTGAACGCGTGACGCGCTCACGGCTGATCGGCCGGCAGGGGTGCCCAGGGTGGGCAGAGGCTCCGCTTTCACCTGGAAGGCGGGGCACGGTCGCCGCGTCATGGCGCGCGGGTCCCGGCGTCTTCAGGGGTGTGGAGGGATCCCACGGTCTGGAGGACCAGTCATGACGGTCATCGCGTTCCCACCCCGCCCAGCGGGCACCGACCTCGCGGATGCCGGGAGCCACCATGCCGTCACCGGCACGTTCCGCTCCCCGCGCGGACGGTCGGGTGAGATGCACGGCATCCTGCGGGTGGCCGAGCTGCGCCGGGCGCCATCCGGCGTGCGCCTCACGGGTGTCTTCACCGCCGAGCTGCGTGAGGCCGACGGCACCCGCATCGGGGTCGACAGCCGACGCACCACCGTCGCGCCCGAGCTCGTGCGCCAGGAGCGCTGTCGCCAGCTCGTCATCGGTCCGCTCGACCTCGACCTCATGGGCATCACGGTCCACGTGGAGAGGTTCACGATCGGTGCCCCAGGTGCGCGCATCCCACGTGCAGAACCCGCCGCCACGGCGTGGCGTGCACCTGGCCACCGGGGCGGTGACACCTCGTGAGCCGGGTCTGGGTGCTCGCCGGCCAGGTGCTCGCGCTGGCTGTCGCGGACGTCCGGCGGGTGCTGCGGCGATGACCGAGCAGCTGCCGTCGGCGACCGAGGAGGCCGAGCGGATCGCCCTCCTGCGGGACCCTCCGGCCCCGCCCGGCTACGTCGACCCCCTGGAGGGCAGCCGGATGCTCCACGACGGGCTGACGACCGACACCACCGAGGAGTCCGGTCGACAGGCCGCCGCCGGCCCGAGGAGTCGACCACGTCCCTGAGAGCAGGGATCCGGTCAGCCGCGCGGTGCCGGGATTCGAGGAATCTCTCCCGGCACCGCGCGGTGCACAACGCCTCCGAGGCCGGCACGCAGGGCGCGGCCGTGCGACCGAGGCGAGTCACAGCGACGTGCACGTTGGACCGATTCGGCGTCCCGGGCGCAAGTAGGGTCGCAGCCGTGACCTCGGGAGCCGCGGCGGCCGAGCAGCCGCCGGAAGCCGGTGGGCCGGGCGACGACGTCGCGGCCCTCATCCCGATGCTGCGTCGCATCGTGGGGGCGAGGGTGGGGTCGCACCCCATGGCGGAGGACCTCGTGCAGGAGACGCTGGTCCGGGTGCTGGCCGCCAAGGACCGGATCGAGCCCGGGATGCTCGAGCCCTACGCCATCACGACCGTGCGCAACCTCGTCGCCACCATGTGGCGCCGCGACGACCGGGAGCTGCGCAACCGCCACCGGCTCCACGAGCCCGAGGACTCCGACGACGTCGAGGGCGCCATCGTCTCCACGGAGGAGCAGTCGGCGATCACCGAGGCGCTCGGCAGGCTCACCGACCGAGAACGGGAGGTCCTGCTCGCGCACGAGGTACGTGGGCAGGACACCCGCTCCCTGGCCGAGGCGGCCGGCAGCACGGCCGGCGCCGTGGCGGCTCAGCTCAAGCGGACGAGGGCTCGGCTGAGGGTGGAGTACCTGCTGGCACTCGAGGGGGCGGAGCCTCCGACGGACCGGTGCCGCCCGGTGCTCCTGGCGATCTCGAGCGCCGAGCGCCGGCGCCAGCGGGAGCTGGACGCCCCCCGGCACCTGCTCGAGTGCGAGCTGTGCGCCCGCCTCAGTGAGCCGCTGCTCGGCCGGGGACCTGTGCGCGAGGACGAGGTCCACGTGCCCATCAGCGGTGACCCGGACATCGTGGCCGCGCGACAGGCTGCCCGCGAGCTCGCCGTGCGGGCCGGGTTCACCGGCACGGACCTCACCGTGCTCGCGACCGCCGTGTCGGAGGTGGCCCGCAACATCGTGAAGTTCGCGTCGAGCGGAGAGGTGACCATCGAGCTCGTCGAGCACCCACAGGCCGGCATCCGGGTGGTCGCCCGGGACACCGGGCCCGGCATCCCCGACGTGGACCAGGCGCTGGCGGACGGGTACAGCACCTACGAGGGCCTGGGGCTCGGCCTCCCCGGGGCTCGACGGCTGATGGACGAGTTCTCCATCGTCTCCGAGACCGGTCGTGGCACCACCATCAGCATGACCAAGTGGTTCGAGAGGAAGGGTTGACGATGAACGACGACCGCGAGCACGAGACCGAGCCGAGACACGAGACCGAGCGCGAGGACCACGACCGCGAACAGCCCGAGAGCCACGACAGCGACCACACGGTGGTCTCCTTCGACGGGCACCAGCTCCTCCCCCAGCTGGTGGCGCACCTGCGCGAGCACCGGGAGCGGCTGCGTGACGAGTGGGCCTCGCGAATCCGTGAGGCGCACCTGCTCGACGCCATGACTCCCCAGGAGATGGCCGCCGAGACCACGTCGGTCTACGACAACTACGTGGAGGTGCTCGAGACGGGGAGCGTCGAGGCCCTGCAGCACTACGCCCGGGACCTCTCCGAGCGCATCATCCCCCGAGGTGTCGAGACCCATGAGGTGGTCGGCATCGTGCTGCTGCTGCGGGACGTGCTGGCCCGCTCGCTGTTCGAGAAGTACCAACGCGACCTCCCCCTGCTCAACCAGGTGCTCGACGCCTACGAGCCGGCCGCCAACCGCATCGCGAACACCGTCGCCGTGAGCTTCGTGGAAGAGCGCGAGAGGGTCATCCGCCAGCAGCAGGACGCGATCCGTGAGCTGTCGACGCCGGTCCTCCCGGTGCGGGAGCGCCTTCTCATCCTGCCGATCATCGGCGTCCTCGACCAGCAGCGCGCCAGGCAGCTCACGGAACAGCTGCTGCGCGGCATCCGAACCCATCGCGCGAAGGTCGTGGTCATCGACATCACCGGCGCACCCGACGTCGACCAGGACGGTGGCCAACCACCTGGTGCAGACGGTCGACGCCTCGCGCCTCATGGGCGCCAGCGTCATCATCACCGGTCTGTCCCCGACCATCGCCCAGACGCTCGTGACGATCGGTGTCGACCTCAGCAAGATGAACACCATCGGTGACCTGCAGGGCGGGCTCGAGGAGGCGGAGCGGCTGCTCGGCTACCGGGTGACACGGATGGAGGCGGACGACCCCTCGTGAGCAACGGACCGGCACTGGTCTCCATCCTGCGACAGGGCGACACGCTCGTCGCGTCGGTCCACACTGCCCTGGACGACTCGGAGATGGTCCGGTTCCAGAACGACCTCGTCCACCAGATCGGCGAACACCGCGCCCGTGGCGTCATCATCGACGTCGCCGCGCTCGACGTGCTCGACAGCTTCGGCTCGAGAACGCTGCGCACGATCGCCGAGATGGCCCGGCTGCGCGGTGCCGCCACGGTGATCGTCGGCATCCAGCCCGACGTGGCCTACGCCATGGTGCAGCTGGGCATGGGCGCGCTGGGCGCCCACACCGCCCTGGACCTCGAGGAGGGCCTGGCCTACCTGTCGAGGCTGCGGAACGGGCGAGGGACGTCGCCGACGTGAGCGACGTCGACGACCTCACGAGGGACTACCGTGCGGCGTTCCTGCGCTACCTGCCGGCCCGGAGCGAAGCGGCGCTCACGGTCGGCTACGAGCTGGGCCGTCGGGCGGTCGTCGAGGGGGTGAGCATGCTCGACGTCACCTCGGTGCACCACCGGGTGCTGGCGGAGGTGCTCGTCGACACACCTCCGGCGGAGACCCCCGCCCTCACGTCGGCCGCGGCCGAGTTCCTCGTCGAGGTCCTGTCGACGTTCGACATGGCCCACCGGCTCCAGGACCGGCCACGAGCCTCGGAGGCGTGACAGCCCCGGCCCGAGCCGCACCCCCACCGCATCGCACACCCAGATCTGCACAGAACCTCCACACGTCACTCCCGAGCCGGCCTGCGGGCCGCCCCTAGCGTCGTCTCCATGATCCGCATGCGAGGACTGACCAAGCACTACGGCGAGGTGCACGCCGTCGAGGACCTGACCTTCGACGTCGAGGCGGGCAAGGTCACCGGCTTCCTGGGCCCGAACGGGGCCGGGAAGTCCACGACCATGCGGATGGTGCTGGGGCTCGACCGCCCCACCGCCGGCACCGCGACCGTCAACGGGCACCACTACGTCGAGTACGAGGCGCCCCTGCGCGAGGTCGGGGCGTTGCTCGACGCGGGGGCCATGCACCCCGGCCGCACCGGTCGGGCTCACCTGCGGATCGGTGCCCTCAGCAACGGCATCCCGTCGACTCGGGTGGAGGAGGTCATCGACGAGGTGGGCCTGGGCTCTGCGGCGGGTCGGAGGGTGAAGGGCTACTCGCTCGGGATGCGGCAGCGGCTCGGGATCGCAGCAGCGCTGCTGGGGGATCCGCAGGTGCTCCTCTTCGACGAGCCGGTCAACGGCCTGGACCTCGACGGCGTGCGCTGGATCCGGGCACTGCTCCGCGGCTTCGCGGACGAGGGACGCACCGTGCTCGTCTCCAGCCACCTCATGAGCGAGATGCAGCTCATCGCCGACCGGGTCGTGATCATCGGGAGGGGCCGCCTCATCGCTGACGCGGACATCGACGACGTGCTCAGTGGCATCGGCGGCCACCGGGTCCGGGTCCGCAGCCCACGGGTCGACGAGCTGCACCGGGTGCTGGCCGGCCGGGCCACCCTGACCGGGACCGCGCCGGGTGAGCTCGAGGTGACCGGCCTTGCCGCGACGGAGATCGGTGACCTCGCACACGCCCACGACGTGCCCGTGCACCACCTCGCCGATGTCGAGCAGTCCCTCGAGCACGCCTACCTGTCGCTCACCGAGGACAGCGTCGACTACCACGGGCGACCCGCCGAGCCGGTCGTGCAGGAGGTCGCCCGATGAGCACCGTCACGATCCTCGCTCGCTCGGGCCGGGCCGAGTGGGCCCGCATCTGGAGCGTGCGCTCGAGCTGGGTGCTCGCCGTCGTGACGTCGGTCGCGGTCGTCGGGCTCGGCACGATCATCGGCGCGGACACGGCGGGCGACGCCACGGGGCCGCCACCGGGGACCACGGCGTGGGACGGGGGACAGTTCACCGGGATGTTCGCGCTCTTCGGCATCCTCGCCCTGTCCGTCGTGACCAGCGCGGCCGACCACGGCACCGGCGCGATCGTCCCGACCTTGCAGTGGACGCCTCGCCGGGGCGTGCTCCTCGCGGCTCGCGCAGGCGTCGTCGTCGCGACCACGACCCTTCTCGGAGTGCTGCTGGTCGCGGCAGCCAGCGTGGTCGTCTGGAGGTTCCTGCCCCGGCTGGGGCTCCCAGCGGCCGACGGGGCCGAGGTGCTCGGGGGGCTGGCCTACGTCTACGCCTGCGGGGCGCTGCTCGCAGTCGGACTGGCACTCCTCCTACGCAGCACCGCGGGTGGGCTGGTCACCGTCATCGCCCTCGTGCTCGTCCTGCCCCCGCTGTTGGCCCAGCTGCCCTACGACTGGGCACTCACCCTGTCCTCGCTCATGCCCGGGTCCAGCGCCCTCTTCCTCATCTTCGGTGAGGGTCCGAGCGACGACATGACGACAACCTCCGCCCGCCTCACGCTCGCGGCGTGGGCCGTCGCGGCGCTGCTGACCGGTGGGTGGCGCCTGCTGCGCACCGACGCCAACCGATGACCCCTTCGACAGGAGCACGACCATGACAACAGCACGCTCGACCTACCGCCTCGCCGTCGCGGTTGCCCTCGGAACGGCGCTCTTCCTGGCCTTCGGGATCGGGGCCCTCGGCATCATCGGCGACGGCGGGCGGGCCGACCGGATGTACCTGGCGGTCTTCGCGGTTCTCGTGGTCGGCACGGTCGCAGCCCGGCTACGGCCGGCCGGCATGGCGGTTGCGCTGACCGCGACGGCGGTCACGCAGGTGCTCGTCGCCGTGGTCGCGCTGGTCGGCGGGTTCCCCGACGCGGAGAACGTCTCGGTCCTCGACGTCGTCGCGCTCACCGTCATGTACGCCGGGCTCTTCGGCCTGTCGGCCTGGCTCTTCCGCAGGGCGGCGGCGCAGTCGGTGATGACGGTGACCACGCCGCCCAGCCCGGCCGGTGCGCCGCGGGGGTGACGAACATCGCTTGTGCGGTGCCGTTGACCGGGTCCACGCTGGAACCGGACGCTGGTGGCCGGCCACCGCGACCGCGATGGGGCGCTCCAGCGGAGAGGTCGCGTCGTGAACCAGGACATGCTGGCCAAGGTGAGGAACGCCCGGGGCTTCGTCGCCGCCCTGGACCAGAGCGGGGGCAGCACCCCGAAGGCGCTGCGGCTGTACGGCATCCCGGAATCGGACTACGCGGACGAGGCGCAGATGTTCGACCTCGTCCACGCCATGCGAACCCGCATCGTCACCAGCCCGGTCTTCACGGGTGACCGGATCCTGGCCGCCATCCTGTTCGAGCAGACGATGGACCGCGAGGTGGCGGGGCTGGGGACGGCGGAGTACCTCTGGACGCGGAAGCAGGTCGTCCCGTTCCTCAAGGTCGACAAGGGGCTCATGGACGAGCACGACGGGGCTCGGATGATGAAGCCGATCCCGGATCTCGACGGCCTGCTGGAGCGCGCGACGCAGCACGGGGTCTTCGGCACGAAGATGCGGTCCGTCGTGCTCACCGCGGACGCGGCCGGCGTGGATGCCGTCGTCGGCCAGCAGTTCGACGTCGCCCGGCGGATCCTCTCCGCCGGCCTCGTGCCCATCATCGAACCAGAGGTCGACATCCACAGCCCTCGCAAGGCCGACGCCGAGAAGCTGCTCAAGGACGCTCTGCTCATGGGCCTCGACGGCCTGGCGGAGGGGCAGGACGTCATGCTGAAGCTGACGCTGCCGGAGGAGGACGGCTTCCACCGGGACCTGCTGGATCACCCACGGGTCCTGCGCGTCGTCGCGCTCTCGGGCGGGTACTCCCGCGAGGAGGCCGTGGCCCGCCTGGCGCGGAACCCGGGCGTCATCGCCAGCTTCTCGCGTGCCCTCACCGAGGGGTTGACGGCCCGGATGGGGGACGAGGAGTTCGACGCGGCCCTCGACGCCTCCATCGCCGCGATCTACGCGGCGTCCACCACCTGAGGCCCGGGCCGCCTCCGGGGGAAGCGCTCGCGCACTGCCTCGGCCTGTTCCGGGCCCGGACGGGTGAGGTTCACCCCAGGCGGTCGAGCCGTGCGCGCGCGCGCTGGGCCTGCGTCGCGGCGGCGCGCTCCTCGCGAGCGGAGGCCTCGACGAGCCGCGCCGCCGTGCGCTCCGCCTCCCTCGCGTCGGCGAGGTCGCGCCCCACGTCGGTGAGCTGCCGTTCCAGCTCCTCGCGCCGTTCCTCGAGGTCGTCCCGGCGCCGGTGGGCCGCAGTACTCGCCTCCCGCGCCTCGGCCGCGACGCGGTGGGCCTCCTCGAGGGCGGCAACCGCCTCCTCCAGCTCCACCTCGGCGGCCCGCACCGTCGAGGCGTCGGGGCTTGTCCCCTCGGTGCTGGCGGCGCGGCGGCCGCGGGGCGGGGGTGCCACGGCATCCGACGCCGGAAGGGTGGTGGGCACGGCGACCAGCCCGTCGAGGGCGACCGGGTCGAGCCCGGTGGAGGAGAAGGCGTCGGTCAGCAGGCCGGTCGACAGGGCGGCCGCCGCAGCCGGGTCGGTCATCGCCGCCCGCAGCGTCTCCTCGACGGCGCTGGCGACCTGTTCGCTGACCGGGTGACCGGCCTCCCGCCCGAGGGCGCGCGCCTGGTCCGTGACGGCGTGCGTGAGCTGCCGCCTGGTTCGGTCGAGTGCGCGCAGCTCGTCGCCGCTCAGCACGCCCTGGGCCGCCCGCA
Source organism: uncultured Actinomycetota bacterium (assembly GCA_963763015.1). Classification (GTDB taxonomy): domain Bacteria; phylum Actinomycetota; class Actinomycetes; order Actinomycetales; family Dermatophilaceae; genus Fodinibacter. The sequence continues at coordinate 75,170 of CAVXML010000007.1, forward strand.
GCTCCGCCCCCAGGGCCAGGACCTGGTCGACCTCGTCGCGATGGGTGCGGACGAGGATGTTGAGCAGCCAGGCAGAGGTGGTGGGCTTGCGAAGCTTCTGGATCCGATCGGCCAGGGTCGCGTCCCCGGCGGTCCGCACCTCCTTGGCGCGGCGGTTCCGCTCGGCGGTGAAGTCGCCCGGCGCCAGGGCGTAGAGCTCCTGCGCGCTCTCCTCCAGCGTGCTCATCACGGGAGCATGACACGCGGCGTCCCCCGGTGAACGCGCGCTGCGGCGCATAAGTTGGTCCGGGCGGCATCGTGCCGCGGGACAGGGGGACACCATGGCGGATGCCGTCGTGCTCGACCTGCCGTTCCGCGGGCGGTGGTTCGCCCGCAACAGCCCGGCGCGGCGGGTCCCGAGCCATGGCACGCACCTCTTCGGCGTCACCTATGCCATCGACTTCGTCGCGGTGGACGAGTCGGGCCTTCCGGCTCCGCGCACGTGGCGCACCCTGTTCGCCACGGAGCGGCCAGAGACCTTCCAAGGCTTCGGCCGGCCGGTCCTGGCCCCGGTCGCCGGAGAGGTCGTGGCCGTGCACGACGGAGAACCCGACCATGCCGCACGACGCTCCCAGCTCGCGCTCGTTCCCTATGCGGCGGGACAGGCTCAGCGGGTGCGGCGGGGCATCGCGGCCGTTGCGGGCAACCACGTCGTGATCGGCATCGGGCCGAGGGGGCCCTTCGTCGGGCTGGCCCACCTGCGGCGAGGAACCGTGCGCCCCGCCGTGGGTGACGTCGTGTCACCCGGGACGGTGCTCGGCGAGTGCGGCAACTCCGGCAACAGCACCCAGCCGCACGTGCACGTGCAGGTCACCGACTCGCTGGACTGGCCCACGGCACGCGGCGTCCCGATGGTCTTCCGTCGACCCGGGGCCGTCGGGAGCCGGCAGAACGCGACGTGGATGCCGGCCGAGTCGGAGATCGTCGACGCCGGGGGCTGAGCCCGGCGAACCGCGCGCACGGCATCCGACATGGGTCCTCCGATCCCGGCTCGATGTCGGCCATGCCGCGAGGTCGCTCCGCCCGCTCCCGGACCGTCCCGGGGCCGTCATGGTCGTCTGAGGGCCACCACGCTGTCGAAGGTTTACCGCGTGAACGAGCCGGGCATCACGTCATGGACCACCTCGGCCGGCGTCTTCAGAGGCGGACAGGCCAGCCCCAGAGAGAGCGAGACGTACATGGAAGACGCACTTGACGACGGCTTGAGGACCGTGGCGACCTTCGTCCCGAAGCTGCTGCTGTTCCTCGTCATCCTCATCGTCGGCATCATCGTTGCCAAGGTCCTGGCGAAGGCCGTCAACGCGATCCTCGAGCGAGTCGGTTTCGACCGCGCCATCGAGCGCGGCGGCATCGCCAAGGCCATGGAGAGGTCCAAGTACGACGCCTCGGACATCCTTGCCAAGATCGTCTACTACTTCGTCCTGCTCTTCACCCTGCAGCTGGCGTTCAGCGCCTTCGGGCCCAACCCGATCAGCGTGCTGCTCACGGCGATCATCGCCTTCCTGCCCAAGCTCTTCATCGCCATCATCATCGTCGTGGTGGCGGCGGCCATCGCCGCTGGGGCCAAGAGCCTCATCGAGGGCACGCTCGGCGGTCTGTCATACGGACGAGTGCTGGCAAACATCGCGTTCGTCTTCATCCTCGGCCTCGGGATCATCGCCGCGCTGAACCAGGTCGGCATCGCCACCACCGTCACCACGCCGGTGCTCATCGCGGTCCTGGCGACCATCGCCGGCATCCTCATCGTGGGTGTCGGTGGCGGCCTCATCCGGCCGATGCAGTCGCGGTGGGAGTCCTACCTCACCAAGGCCGAGGCCGAGGCTCCCCGGATCCGCCAGGAGGCCAGCAATGCTCCCAGCGTCAAGGCCCAGGTGCAGGGGAAGAAGGACGAGCTGCAGTCGGAGTACCGCCAGCCGGCGACCACGACGCATCAGCCGGCGGCCCCGGTGGATCAGCCGACGGCGGTCATCCCCCAGCAGACGCCCGTGTACGACCAGGCCACTGGAGCGTCCGCGTACGACCCCAACCAGCGGTACTGACGGCGAGCCGGCGGGTCTCGACCGGCCGCGGCCCTGGGTGTTCCAGGGGCCGCGGCCGGGTACCCCTCAGGTAGGGCACTCCGTGCCCGCGAAGGGAGGCACCATGAGCACCAACCCGAACATCGATCGTGACGGCGACACCTACCCCGACACCTACTCGGTCAGCGCCACGGGGCCGGACCGGCGCGAGGTGGTGAGTCGCGAGAAGGAGCGCTACGGCGGTGTCAAGATCGGCTCCGCCTTCTTCGGCTGGCTCACCGCCACCGGCACAGCGGTCCTCCTGACGGCGCTCGTCGCCGCAGCCGGGACTGCCGTGGGCCTCGCCACCGGCACGACCGCGGACGAGGCGGCATCCGAGGCGACCAGCGACCCCGGCACCATCGGGCTCATCGGTGCCCTGGTCCTGCTGGCCGTACTGTTCCTGGCCTACTACTGCGGTGGTTACGTCGCCGGACGCATGGCGCGCTTCGACGGCGCCAAGCAGGGTGTCGCCGTCTGGCTGTGGGCGCTCTTCATCGCGATCCTCGTGGCGCTGCTCGGCGCCGTGGTGGGGAGCGAGTTCAACGTCCTCGCCGACCTCAACAGCTTCCCCCGCATCCCGGTGGGTGAGGGCGACCTCTCCACGGTCGGTATCCTGGCCGCCGTCGGGGTGGCCGTGACGAGCCTCGCGGGCGCTGTCCTGGGCGGCATCGCCGGCATGCGCTTCCACCGCAGGGTGGACCGCGCCGGCTTCGACGAGATCTGAACGACCGAGGCAGAAGCGGACACGGAGGAACCCATGCACATCGACAAGCAGGAGATCATCGAGCTGCTGCGCGGCCGAGGCGAGGACGACATCGCGGACCAGGCGGAGAGGGAGCTGCCCGAGCGGGTGGACACCGACCAGCACCGCGCCAAGCTCGAGCAGCTCGGCATCAACCCGGCCGACCTCCTGGGCGGCATCGGCGGGACGTTCGGCTGACGTCTGCCGCGGGACGGCGTGCGGTGCGTCATCCACTCCGGGCGGCACGCAGTGGCCCCGTCGGCTCCCGCGTCATGCGCGGCTGCCGGCGGGGTCATCAGTGGTGAACGCGCAGGAGCGCTCGAGCCCCAGCGCCACTGTCGTCGTCCATCGTTCAGCCCCACGGAGGCCCGCATGCCGGTCATCGCTCGCCAACCCCTGCCCGCCCGTGCCGGGCCCGCGCCCGTGGCAGGTGCGGGACGATGATGGAGGTGCTCGCCCTTGCGGCCCCCCTGCTCGTCCTCGGGCTGGTCCTGCTGCTCGCCAGGGTGGAGGCCTGGACGCTGAGGAGCCGCGAGCGCGGCCGAAGCCGGTGACACCCGCCGTCGGAACCGCTGGCCAGATCAGGCGAGGAAGCCCCGTATCTCCTCGAGCCGGGCGCTCTCGAGCCTGAACCAGGCCCAGGTGCCGCGGCGCTCGCGGGTGAGCACGCCAGCCTCGGTGAGCACCTTGAGGTGGTGGCTCACCGTCGGCTGTGAGACCTCGACGGCATCCGTCATGTCGCAGACGCACGCCTCACGGTCGGGGGCGGAGGCGATGATGCTCAGCAGCTGGAGCCGCACCGGGTCGGCCAGCGCTCGGAGGACGCCTGCTCGCCGATCCGCCTCTGCTCGGTCGAGGACCGGTAGCGCCGAGGCCACGCACTCGCCGGTGGCGTCGCGGGAGGTGCTGATCGTCGGGAACGTCGGCATACCTGACCTCCTGCGGTGTGACGTGGCTGCCGTCATCTTGACATGGAGCGGTGCCCGATGTGAGGGTCGAGATCGACGAAGGTCGATATGCCTGCGTCGGACAATGACCGACCGACCGAAAGGCCGCGGTGGGCACCACGACGAACGGCCCCGCCCCGGTCGACACGATCGCCGGCGCCGACCCGGTCGTCCAGCGGCTTTCGACCCTCGACCGGTTCCTCCCCCTGTGGATCGGTCTCGCCATGGTGGCGGGGCTCGTGCTCGGCCGCCTCGTCCCGGGCCTCGGGGGAGGCCTGGCCCGGGTGGAGGTCGACGGGGTGTCGCTGCCGATCGCCCTCGGCCTGCTCGTGATGATGTACCCGGTGCTGGCCAAGGTGCGTTACGACCACCTCGACTCGGTCACGGGCGACGCGCGGCTCCTCGTGAGCTCACTCGTCCTCAACTGGGTCGTCGGGCCGGCTCTGATGTTCACCCTGGCCTGGGTGTTCCTTCCGGACCTGCCGGAGTACCGCACCGGCCTCATCATCGTGGGCCTGGCGCGGTGCATCGCGATGGTGATCATCTGGAACGACCTCGCGTGCGGGGACCGTGAGGCCGCGGCGGTGCTCGTCGCCCTGAACTCGGTGTTCCAGGTGCTGGCCTTCGCGGCGCTCGGCTGGTTCTACCTCTCGGTACTCCCGGGATGGCTGGGGCTGTCGCAGACGGGGATCGACACCTCCCCGTGGGACATCGCGCGCTCTGTGCTCCTCTTCCTGGGCATCCCTCTCCTGGCTGGGTACCTGTCCCGTCGGGTCGGGGAGGCACGCCGCGGACGGCAGTGGTACGAGGAGTCGTTCATCCCCCGGGTGGCACCGTGGGCCCTCTACGGCCTCCTGTTCACGATCGTCATCCTCTTCGCGCTCCAGGGTGAGGCGATCACCTCCTCACCGTGGGACGTCGCCCGGATCGCACTGCCGCTGCTCGTCTACTTCGCCGTCATGTGGGGCGGGGGGTTCGCCCTCGGCGCCGGCCTCGGGCTGGGCTACCCCAGGACCACCACGCTCGCGTTCACGGCGGCCGGCAACAACTTCGAGCTCGCCATCGCGGTCGCCATCGCGACCTTCGGCGCGGCCTCCGGCCAGGCGCTGGCCGGAGTGGTCGGCCCTCTCATCGAGGTGCCCGCCCTGGTGGCGCTCGTCTACGTCAGCCTCGCCCTCCGACGCCGCTTCCACGACCCCGCAGGAGCGCCCCGATGACCGACAAGCCCAGCGTTCTCTTCGTCTGCGTGCACAACGCGGGGCGGTCCCAGATGGCCGCCGCCTACCTCGCGCACCTGTCCGGCGGGGCGGTCGAGGTCCGGTCCGCCGGCTCGGCACCGGCGGACGAGGTCAACCCCTCCGCCGTGGCGGCGATGAGGGAGGACGGCATCGACATCACCACGGAGCGCCCGAAGGTGCTGACCACGGAGGCGGTCCAGCAGTCCGACGTGGTGGTCACGATGGGGTGCGGTGACGCGTGTCCGGTCTTCCCGGGGAAGCGGTACGAGGACTGGGAGCTCGACGACCCCGCGGGCAAGGGAGTCGAGGCGGTGCGTCCCATCCGCGACGACATCAGGCAGCGCGTGCTCGCCCTGCTCGACTCGCTCGGTGTGCCACCGGTCGGCGCCTGACGAGGACCCGAACGCTGCCCGGCCCGCTGAGCTCGACAGGCCCGGCATACACTCCTCGCTCACCCGACCCGACCCCGACACCCCGGTGCCATGCAGACCTTCGTCCCGTATGCCGTGTTCGAGGACACCGCGCGCGTCCTCGACCCCAAGCGGCTCGGCAAGCAACGGGTCGAGGTCATCCAGATCGTCCGCGCGCTGACGGTCCCCGGCTACGCGTGGTCGTCGCACCCGGCGGTACTCATGTGGAACGGCTACGAGGAGGCCCTGGGCCGGTACGGCCTGACGATGTGCGAGGTGTGGAGCGAGCTCGGCTTCGCCGACACCTGCGCGGCGACCATCGTGGGGGACCTGGCGGCGGCCGGGGTCGACGGCATCCGCGGGTACGACGAGCTCAGAGCCGCCGATGCGCTGCCGCCGTGGCTGTTCGACGAGGAGCTGCAACGCACCCATCGCTCCGCGCTGGTACGCAAGGACCCCGAGCACTACGGTCCGCTGTTCCCGGACGTCCCTCCGGACCTGCCGTACCACTGGCCGCACCGGTCGCCGGCGGTGGTCGAACGCGAGAGGCGGCGGGCTGAGAACGCGCAGCGACGCGAGGAACGAGCGCGGCGGCGGGAGGCCGAGCGCCAGGCCGCGGAGCTCGAGGCGACGCGGCGGCGACGCAGCGAGGCGGCGCGGCGCGGCTGGCGCACCCGGGCTGCCCGGACGCCGAGCAGGGGGACCGACGACCCGGGCCGGGACGCGGGTCGGTTCGGGCCCGAGGCGCCGGCCACCCGCTGAGGTTCCCGCTCCTCCTTATCCGCCGGTGTTGCGCCAGGCGAGGTCGCGAGGTCAGGCCGGGTGCCGAAGCCGCCACACGGTGCGCGACACGAACGTCTCACCGGCCGGTAGCACGACCGAAGGGAAGCCCGGCTGGTTCGGTGCGTCCGGGAACCCCTGGGTCTCCAGGGCGATGCCCGCCCGCTGGGGATACGGCGCACCGGACGGGCCGGTGACCGAGCCGTCGAAGTAGGCGCCGGAGTAGACCTGCACGCCCGGGCGGTCGGTGACGACCTCCAGCCCGATGCCGGAGCGGCCGGTGAGCCGGGCCGCGCGACGCAAGCCGGTCCCGGACAGGACGAAGTTGTGGTCGAGACCGCCGGCCAACGCCAGCTGCTCCGAGGGCTGGGCGAGCACGTCGCCCAGCCGCCTGGGGCTGCGGAGGTCGAACGGCGTGCCGTCGACCGAGGCGATCTCACCGGTGGGCACGCCGTCGGGTCGCAGCGGCGTCACGGCATCCGCGTCGACGGAGAGGACGTGGTCCTCGATCGTCCCGCGGCCCTCGCCGTCGAGGTTGAAGTACGCATGGTTCGTGAGGTTGACCACCGTGGTGCGCGTCGCGGTGGCCCGGTAGTCGATGCTCACCTCGCCCGGTGCCACCGTGTAGGTCACCTCGACGAGCAGGTCACCGGGGAACCCCTGGTCACCGTCCGGGCTCGTCAAGGACAGGGTGGCGGCATCCGGTCCCACGCTCTCGACCGCCCACTCGCGGCGGTCGTAGCCGTCCGGCCCACCGTGCAGCGCGTTGCCGCGGTCGTTCGTCGGCACCTCGTGGTCCACGCCGTCGAGCGAGAAGCGACCACGGTCGATGCGGTTCGCGACCCGTCCCACGACGACGCCGAAGTAGCCACCGACGGAGGCGTAGGCGTCCGGGTCGCGGTGGCCCAGGACGACGTTGGTCTCCGTGCCGCCCGGCCCGCTGACGAGGAGCCGGTGGACGGCCGCACCGGTGCTGAGCAGGTCGAGCGTGAGGTCGGTGGTGCGCAGCTCCAGCCGGCGGGGAGGCGTGGTCACCGGGTGATCCTGACAGACAGGCGGTCCGCGCGGGCCCTCCGGAGCGGGCGGCGAAGGGGTCGGCCGCAGGCCGCCGCGATCGTGGTGTAAATCAACTTGACAGTTGATCAATGGTAGGATTGAATAACCGCATGGCGGCGAGCGACGAGAGGATCGACCTGGGCTTCGCGGCCCTGGCGGACCCGGTGCGCCGGGCGATCATCGCGCGCCTCAGCCGGGGGCCGGCGACGGTGAACGAGGTCGCCGAACCGTTCGAGATCTCGCTCCAGGCGGTCTCGAAGCACATCCAGGTCCTCGAATACGCGGGCCTGGTCACCCGGACACGGGACGCCCAGCGGCGGCCCGTGCACCTCAACCCCGATGCGCTCGAGGCGCTCACCGCGTGGATCGACGGCTACCGGCTGGTCCACGAGCAGCGGTTCCGTCGTCTCGACGCCCTGCTGTCGTCCCCGCCGGCCGGGGCCGGCACCCCATCACCCACCGAACAGGAGCAGTCATGAGCAACAGCCTTCACCTCGACATCCCCGCAGGCGTTCCCTGGATCGACTTCACCCGGGACTTCGACGCCCCGGTCGCAGCGGTCTTCGACGCACACCGTGACCCCGACAAGGTGCGTCAGTGGCTGGGGCCGCACGGCTACCAGATGGACATCGACCAGTGGGACTTCACGACCGGCGGTGGCTACCGGTACACCCACATCAGTGACCACGGAACCTTCGGCTTCCGGGGTGTCTTCCACACGATCCGCGAGAACGAGTTCGCACTCCAGACCTTCGAGTTCGACGGCGCACCCGACGAGGTGGCCCTGGAGTTCATGTGGTTCGAGGACCTCGGAGACGGCCGGACGCGGCTGCGCGGCCGGAGCATCGGCCGCACGGTCGAGGGCCGGGACGCCATGGTGGAGTCAGGCATGGAGAAGGGGATGGCCGAGGGCTACGACCGCCTCGAGGCACTCGTCGCCTCCTCACGACACCCTCGCGACCGGGTGACCACCACCTGACCCGGCCGTGACCGCCGACGGGTGCCGGGCCGGCCTTCCGCGGGCCCGGCACCCGCCGTCGCCGGCACGGCGAGGTGCGCGCACGGCATCCGGACTCCACCGGGAGCGCCCACCCACCCGGCACATCACGTGTCCACCCAGCCAAGGAGAGACGCATGGACTGGACCCTCGAGGTCATCGTCGTCCCCGTCAGTGACCTGGCCGCCGCCATCGCCTTCTACCGCGACCAGGTCGGCTTCTCGCTCGACCACGAGACCCGCACGGAGCAGGTGAGCTTCGCCCAGCTCACCCCGCCCGGCTCCGGCTGCTCCATCGTGGTCGGAGACCTGCCGTCGGCGCGCCGGATGGCGCCCGGCAGCCTGCACGGCGTGCAGCTCGTCGTCGCCGACGCCGAGGCGGCCCGAGCCCAGCTCGTGTCCCGCGGCGTCGAGTGCAGTGAGGTCACCGTCATCGACCCCCGCGACGGCGGCACGCTCTTCGGGTTCTCCGACCTCGACGGGAACTCGTGGGTGGTGCAGCAGATCCGCGCCCGGGCCGAGCGGCCGCTGCTCACGCGTCCGGTCGAGGGCGGGTGACGAAGGGTCCGTCGCGGGCTCAGCGGCCCACGGGCCCGCGACCGCCCCCGGGCTCCGTCCCGCCCTCGGCCGCCTCGTAGCGCTCGCGGAGCCGGTCCCGCACCTCGTCCGGGGTATAGGACCGGCGCTCCCGCTCGCTGCGCGCGAGCAGTGCCCCGGTGGCCACGACGCCCACGATGCTCGCGACTCCGGCCAGCTTCCACAGGCGGTTCGAGGCGGACATGCCGTCACCCTAGCCAGGCGTTCGGCACACTGGCGCCATGGTGCGCTCCCGGACCACGGCAGCCCCGTTCGAGGAGGCGGTCGAGGCCACCCGAACCGGGGACCTGTGGATGTTCCGGGGCGGCACCGTCGCCGACCGGGTGATCCAGACGGCGAGCAACGCCCCCGTCAACCACGTCGGCATGGCCGTGGTGCTCGACGACCTGCCGCCCCTGATGTGGCACGCCGAGCTGGGCCGCTCGATGCGCGACCACTGGACCGGCGACCACCACCGGGGCGTCCAGCTGCACGACCTGCGGGAGGCGGTGACCACCTGGCAGGTGCGCTACGGGCAGCGTGCCTGGCTCCGCCAGCTGACGCCGGAGGTGGGGCAGGAGCAGGAGGACGCGCTGCTGCGCACCATCGCACGCCTCGACGGCGTCTCCTTCCCCTCGACCGCTGCCCTCGCCTGGCGGTGGCTGCGCGGGCGTGACGCGCACCTCAGCCGGCGCGAGGCCGATCGCAAGGCGACCCGGCCCGAGGACGCCTACTGCGCCGAGGTCGTCGCGGTGACCCTCGAGGCGATGGGGATCCTCGAGGACGACGCGCCCGCCAGCTGGTACGACCCGGGCCGCTTCTGGAGCGGCGACACCCTGGCCCTGCGCGCCGGCTGGAGCTACGGAGTGGAGGTCGAGGTGGCCCGGGCCCCGCGCTGACGCCGCACCCACGGCACCCCGACCGCCACGACACCGACGGCCAGCACGGCTGCCGCGGCCAGCGCACCCCAGAGGAACGACCAGGCCGCGATCGCCACGCCCTCCCAGAAGAGGTTGGTGAAGACGAGCTCCGGCCGGACCCGCCCCGCCAGCCAGGCGCCACCCACGAACGCCACGGACGTCAGGACCATGAGGCCCACCGTGATGCCCGCGGACCGGGCGACGGCACCGGCGGCGGGGACCGTGGTCGCACCGTCATCGTCGTCCACGAGGTGCGAGAACGTCTCGAACACGTCGGGCACGGGTCCTGCGGAGCGGCGACGCATGGGGCTGAGCATACGGTTCGAGGGCTCGAATGCCCGGACGTCACGATCTCCCGATGACGGAGAGGCGTCGCCTACGGTGGCGCGGGGGGCAGGGACGCCCCCCGTGTCCCTACAAAGGAGTAGACGAATGCGACGATCTCGCATGCTCGCCGTCACCGGCGTCGTGGCCCTCGCCACGACCGCCCTCGGTGCCACGGCTGCGGCAGCAGGACCCGTGAGCGCGGCACCGACCGTGAGCACGGCCACCACCGAGACGCGGACCTTCCAGGTCCTCGCCTCGTCCGGCGTCTCGGCCGACACGTTGGCCCGCACGCTGAGGGCGGCCGGAGCCAAGGTCACGGGCACGAACACCGCGATCGGGCTCGTGACGGTCACGTCCACCGACACTCGGTTCGCGGCCAAGGCCAGGGGCCTGGCGGGTGTCCAGGGTGCTGCCGCCGACCGTTCGGTCGGTCGGGCGCCGACGAGCTACAAGGCCAAGCCGGACCCGGTGGAGAAGGAGCACGTCTTCAACCGGAGCCGCGCCAACGGATCCACCACGCTCCCGGCCGCTCCCGAGGCCGCCGACCCGCTCGACGGCCTGCTGTGGGGCCACGAGATGGTCAACGCGTTCGAGGCGCGGGCGGAGGAGACCGGTGACAAGGTCCGTGTCGGCATCCTCGACACCGGAGTCGACGGGGACCACCTCGACATCGCGCCGAACTTCGACGCCGCGCTCTCGCGCAACTTCGCGCCGGACATCCCCGCCGTCGACGGGGCGTGCGAGTACGCCGGCTGCCTCGACCCGGCAGACCACGATGACAACGGCCACGGCACGCACGTCGCCGGAACCATCGGCGCGGCGCTGAACGGCGTCGGGATGAGCGGCATTGCGCCCGACGCCACGCTGGTCAACCTCCGTGGAGGCCAGGACAGCGGCTACTTCTTCCTCGGCCCGGTCGTCGACGCACTGACCCACGCGGGCGACAACGGCCTCGACGTCGTCAACATGTCCTTCTACGTGGACCCGTGGCTCTACAACTGCCAGGGGGGTGCGCCGGAGGACCAGAAGTACCCCGAGGCGGTCGCCGAGCAGAACCTCATCATCGACGCGATGACCCGCGCCCTGGGTTACGCCACGGCTCACGGCGTCGCACTCGTCGGTGCACTCGGCAACAACCATGAAGACCTCTCCAAGCCGCGGCACGACTTCTCGAGCCCCGACTACGACAACCCGATCTACGCCTGGGACACGGCTCCGTGGGAGCGGACGATCGACAACGCGAAGTGCTTCGACCTCCCGGTCGAGGGACCGAACGTCATCGGTGTCTCGGCCGTGGGTCCGTCCGGCACCAAGTCGGACTTCTCCAACTACACGACCGACCTGCACTCTGGCGAGATCGAGGTATCGGCGCCCGGCGGGTGGTTCCGTGACGGCTACGGGACGGACTCCTCCCGCACCAACGGGAACCTCATCCTGTCGGCCGCCCCGCTGAACGTCCTGCAGGAGAGTGGTGAGGTCGACAAGAACGGCAACATCACCAAGCTCGGCCGTGACCTCGGGGTCCTGAAGTCGTGCGTCAACGGCAAGCACAACGAGAACACCTCGGAGTGCGCGTACTACCAGTGGCTCCAGGGAACGTCGATGGCGGCCCCGCACGCGTCCGGTGTCGCGGCTCTCGGTGTCGCCGCCCACGGTTCGGGAGCCACGGAGGCGACCTTCGGTCTCGCCCCCGCCCAGACCCGGGCCCTCCTCATGGACACCGCGACGGATCACGCCTGCCCCGCGGGCGGCGTGCAGGAGTACCTCCGTGAGGGACGCTCCGCCGAGTTCACGGCGACCTGCGTCGGAACGGCCGACTTCAACGGCTTCTACGGCGACGGCATCGTCAACGCGCTGGGGATCGTCAGCTGACGACCCGCACGCACCACCATCCCGGATGCCGTCCGCTCACCCGAGCGGGCGGCATCCGGCCGTCTGTGGTTGGCCGCGGACGCGGTCAGGCAGGAGCGAAGGCTGAGCGCAGCCAGGCGGCGGAAGACCGGTTGCCAGAGCTCAGTTGTACCCCGATCGACCAATAGGTCACTCGGGGCACGGGGGGCATATGCGCTGGCGTGCCTGGTGTGACCTATTGGTCGCTTCGGGAGTCGGGCGCGGATGCTGAGGCGTACCTGGAGTGACCTATTGGTCGATCGGGGTACGCGCGCGGATGCCGTCCGCTCACCCGAGCGGGCGGCATCCGGCCGTCTGTGGTTCAGGCCTGGGCGAGCGCCCAGCCGAGCCAGGCGGCGCCCACCCCGAGGGCGAGGGACAGACCGACGTTGGCGACGGCGTGCGGGTAGCGGTCGTCGCTCATCGCGTCCCAGACCTCGAGGGCCAGGGTCGAGAAGGTGGTGAGCGCCCCGCAGAAGCCGATACCGACCAGGGCGAGTGGCCAGCCGGTCGAGCCCGCACCCAGGAGCATCCCCAGGACGAAGGACCCCGCCACGTTGACGAGCAGGGTGCCGGCGGCCGGGGTGCCCCCGAGACGCTCCCGGACGACGTGGTTGGCCAGGTAGCGGAGCGGCGCACCGACCGCGGCGCCGAGGGCGACGAGCCCTGCCTCGAGCGGCGTCACGGCCCCGGCCAGACCCGCTGCCCCACCGCGGCCCCGGCCGGGACGGCGAGGGTGCCGAGGACGAACGTCGCGGTGACGTACAGCAGCGCAACCTGAACCCGGTCGACGGCGACGAGGTCGACGACGTCGACCGCCAGGGCCGAGAAGGTGGTCCAGCCACCGAGCACCCCGACGCCGACGAGCGGGCGGGCCAGGGGATGCACCCCCGGCCGGTCCACGAGGAACGCCACAAGCAGCCCCATTGCGAAGGCGCCGGTCACGTTGACGAGGAGCGTCGCCGTGGGGAACCCGCCCGCCGCCGGTGGCACCGCCAGCCCGACGGCATACCGGCCGAGGGACCCGACAACTCCGCCGACGGCGACGGCCATGAGCACGCTCGCGGTCACGGCCGTGCGGGGTGGCACGGAGGCTCAGTCCCGGATGGTCTCGAGGAAGTCGGCGATCCGGCCGATGGCCTCGGTGAGGGTCTCGACGTCCGGCAGGGTGACGAGCCGGAAGTGGTCGGGCTCGAACCAGTTGAAGCCCGTGCCGTGGGTGACGAGGATCTTCTTCGCCCGAAGGAGGTCGATCACGAGCTGCTCGTCGCTCTCGACGGCGTAGACGTTCGGGTCGAGCCGGGGGAAGCAGTAGAGGGCTCCGCGCGGCTCCACGCACGAGACCCCGGGGATCTCGTTGAGCAGGCGTGCGGCGAGCTTGCTCTGCTCCCGGAAGCGCCCGCCCGGGACGATGAGCTCGGTGATCGACTGGTAGCCGCCGAGGGCGGTCTGGATGGCGTGCTGCGCGGGCACGTTGGCGCACATCCGCATGTTGGCGAGGAGGGTGAGGCCCTCGAGGAAGTCCTCGGCGAGGTGCTTCGGGCCGGACACCATGACCCAGCCGGCGCGGTAGCCGCAGACCCGGTAGGCCTTGGACAGCCCGCTGAACGTCAGGCACAGGACGTCGTCCTCGGCATACGTCGCGGCGTGGTGGTGGACCGCGTCGTCGAACAGGATCTTCTCGTAGATCTCGTCGGCCATGACGACGAGCCGGTGGCGACGGGCGATGTCTACCAGGGCCCGAACGGTGTCCTCGGAGTAGACGGCGCCGGTGGGGTTGTTCGGGTTGATGACCACGATGGCGTGGGTGTTCGCGGTGATCTTGGCCTCGATGTCCTCGAGGTCCGGGTTCCAGCCGTCGGCCTCGTCGCACCGGTAGTGCACCGGCGTGCCCCCCGACAGCGACACGGCGCCCGTCCACAGCGGGTAGTCCGGTGCGGGCACGAGGACCTCGTTGCCGTCGTCGACGAACGCCTGGAGCACCATGCCGATCAGCTCGGAGACCCCGTTGCCGATGTAGACGTCGTCGACGGCGGTGTCGGTCAGGCCGTGCGACTGGTAGTACTGCGCGACAGCGGTCCGGGCCGAGTAGATCCCGCGGGAGTCCGCGTACCCCTGGCTCTCGGGCAGGTTGTGCACCATGTCGGCGACGATCGCCTCGGGCGCCTCGAAGCCGAACGGCGCGGTGTTGCCGATGTTGAGCTTGAGGATCTTGTGCCCCTCGGCCTCCAGCCGGTGCGCCTCCACGAGGATCGGGCCGCGCACGTCGTAGCGCACGTTCTGGAGCTTCCTGCTCTGGACGATCCGGCGCATGGCCCCCAGTGTCGCAGCCCGGCGACGTCGGAAGCCTGCAGGTCCACCGGTGGCCCGGTGACGCAGGTGTTACGGGTGCCGCCGGCCCCGCCGAGCATCCGGTGCAGCGGGCCTACCCTTGGGCCCGTGGTGCGGATCCTGTACGTCGAGGACGACACGACGGTGCGGGATGCCGTCGCGGCGTACCTGACGCGTGCCGGCCACGTCGTCGACGCGGTGGGGGACGGTCCGGTCGCGATCGAGCGCTACACCGCCGCGCCGGCGGACCTCGTCCTCCTCGACCTCATGCTGCCCGGCATGGGCGGGTTCGAGGTGTGCCGGCGGCTGCGCTCCATGCGACGCGACCTGCCACTCATCATGGTCACCGCCCGCGGGCAGGAGCACGAGCGGGTGCAGGGGCTCCAGCACGGCGCCGACGACTACCTGACCAAGCCGTTCAGCCTGCGGGAGCTCGAGCTGCGGGTTCGCTCGGTGCTCCGTCGTGCGGCAGCGCCGCCGGCGGAGGTGAGCGGAGTCCTGCGCGACGGAGACCTCGTCGTCGACCTCGGGGCACGCAGCGTGGAGCGCGGCGGCGCGGGCGTCCCGCTCACCGCGCGGGAGCTGGACCTCCTCGTCTGGCTGGTGCAGCATCCCGGAGTCGTCTGGTCACGTGACGAGCTGATCCGCGAGGTGTGGGGCTGGGACGTGGGCGACTCGTCCACGGTGACGGTCCACGTGCGCCGCCTCCGCGAGAAGGTCGAGGCCACCCCTGGTTCACCGGAGCGTCTGGTGACCGTGTTCGGTCGGGGGTACCGGTGGGTGCGGACCCACCCGCAGGAGGGGTGACCGGGTGTCAGGCGCCGTCGAGCCCGCTCAGCAGCAGGAAGAAGATGATCAGGCCGAGGGCCGCCGCTGCCAGCCCGGCGACCACGCCGACCAGGACGGCACGACCCCTGGTGGCGCCGGGGCCGGCCAGCGCCGGCATCAGCCGCCCGACGAGCGCGCCCACCGCAGCCATGAGAAGGAGCTGGACGGGGATGATCCAGTTCTCCGTCCCCTCGCCGTCGAGGATCGCCGCGACCAACGGGAGGCTGAGCACTCCCAGCACGACCAGAACCACGAGCGCTGCGACACGCTGCCCCGTCACGACGACCACCGACCTCTCCGTTGGCGGCCCACCGGTCCGGGCCCTGGGTGCGAGGGTAGAGCCACACAACCGGCCGTGAACAGGGTGGAGGACTGCCCGCTGGGGGCCGCCGGTCCTGGGGGGTGTCGACGTGGGGCCTGAGGCGAGCGCAGTCCTGCTCTCGGCCGTCGTCACGGCGGGGGTCGGCACCGCCGGTGCGCTCGTGCTCGCCCGGGTGGCCCGCGAGCGACCGGTGGTCGCAGCACTGGGTGCGCCGATCGTGCTCGTCGCGGCCCTGGGGGCCGGGGTGGCGGTGGCGAGCCGCTCGATGCTCATCGGCGAGGACGACTACCGCACCCTCGTCTTCGTCCTGCTGGCGGGCGCGCCGATGGCCGTGCTCGTCGGCGTCGTCCTCGCCAGACGGGTGTGGCGGCTCGAGCAGGACGCGGCCAGTGAGCGAGCCGACCGGGAGCGGCTCCGAGAGGTCGAGGCATCCCGCCGCGAGACGATCCGCTGGCTGTCCCACGACCTGAGGACGCCGCTGGCCGGCATCCGGGCGCTCGCCGAGTCCCTGACTGCGGGTGCTGTCACCGACCCGGCCGCTGCCCACGACCGGATCGTCCACGAGGTGGACCGGATGGATGCCATGGTCGAGGACATCGCCGAGCTGTCGCGCCTGCACGGCTCGGCGAGCCCTGTCCGGCCGGAGCCGGCGTCCGTCGACGACCTCGTCTCGGATGCCGTGGCGACGGTGGCGCCGTTGGCCCGGGCCGCAGGGGTCGAGGTCGTCGCAACGACGCTGTCGGGCTCCGTCGTCGAGGTCGAGGTCGGCCCGGTGACACGCGCACTCACCAACGTCGTGCGCAACGCGGTCCAGCACACCGCGCCCGGCGGCCGGGTCGGGGTGAGCACCACTCGCCGTGGTGGTGTGGTGCTGGTCGAGGTGGCCGACGAGTGCGGTGGTATCACGGATGCCGTGCTGCCGCGCGTGTTCGACGCCGGGTGGCGCGGGGACGCCGCGCGCCACGACCGTGGGATGGGTCTCGGGCTCACGATCGCCCGGGAGGTGGCCCGCAGTCACGGCGGCGACGCCAGTGTCGCCAACCGGCCCGACGACACGGGGTGCTCCGTCACGCTCGCCCTGCCTGCAGCCCCGTGAGGCGAGCGCCGCCCTCCTGGAGCCGGACGTGGGCATCCGAGGACCGCGGTCGTCATTCTTACCGGACGGTGACGGTCCTCCACCGGAGGTGGCCGGGGCGGGGGCGCCCGGCATCCACTGGACTCCCCACCACTTCCCGCCAGGAGCCGCCATGCGCACCCGTCCCCTTCTCCTCCTCGCCGCACTCGGGGCGGCGCTCGCCCTGGCCGGCTGCGGATCGTCGACCGGCGAGGAGCCCGCAGGCTCGGACGTCACCGCGAGCACCAGCGGCCCGTCGCCGTCGGGCGGCACGGCGACGTCCTCCGCAGGGGCCACCCCAGCGGCCGGCGACGCGATGGCCGCCGGCGCCTACCTGACCCTGGCGGAGTACCAGGACCAGATGGCCGCCCGCGAGGGGACGGCCGTCGTCTACTTCTTCCACGCGCCCTGGTGCCCCGACTGTCGGGCGACCGAGGAGGCCATCGACGAGGACGGCATCCCGGCGGGCCTGACCGTCGTCAAGGTCGACTTCGACACCGAGACGGACCTCCGACGTGAGTACGGAGTCACCCAGCAGCACACCTTCGTGCAGGTCGGTCCGGACGGGGAGCAGCTCGCGAAGTGGACCGGCTCGAGGAGCGGCGTCGAGATCAAGGCCGAGACGGTCTGAGGTGCTGCTCGCCCTCGGCGGGGCGCTGCTCGCCGGCGCCCTCACGACCCTGGCGCCCTGCGCCCTCTCGCTGCTGCCGGTCGTCGTCGGGGGCTCGGTGTCCGGTGCCGCCGACGGTGCCGCCGTGCGCCGGGCGGTGATCGTCACGGGCTCGCTCGGTGCGTCCGTCTTCGTGTTCACCCTTGCGCTCAAGGCGTCGACGGCACTCCTGGACATCCCACCCTCGGCGTGGCGCTGGCTCAGCGGTGGACTGCTCGTGCTGCTCGGCGTGGCCGCGATCTTCCCGGGCCTGTGGGACCGCGTGGCGGTCGCGTCGGGCCTCAGCGGGAGGAGCGCACGCGGTCTGTCGGCGGCGCACCGGCGTGGTGGCACCGTGGGTGCTGTCCTGACCGGGGCGGCGCTCGGTCCCGTGTTCACGTCGTGCAGCCCGCTCTTCGCGTACGTCGTGGTGACCGTGCTGCCGGCCGAGCCTGCTCGGGGGCTGGCGCTCCTCACGGCCTACGTGGTCGGTCTGGTGGCCGTGCTGTTCGCCATCGCCGTGGCCGGCCAGCGACTCGTGGTGCGGCTGCGCTGGGCGGCCGACCCGGACTCGGCCTTCCGGCGGGGGCTCGGCGTGCTCTTCGTCGTTCTCGGGGTGCTCATCGCCACCGGGCTGATGCAGGACGTCGAGGCATGGGTGCTCGAGAACTCGCCCGTGGCGCCCTGGGAGATCGGGTCGGACATCGGCCGCTCGTGACGCGGCAGACTGCCGGGGTGGACGACCTCGTGGTGGAACGGGTGCTGCGGGCCGTGGAGCAGGTGCCCCGTGGCCGCGTCGTGTCGTACGGCGACGTCGCGGCGCTCGTGGGCATCGGGCCCCGCCAGGTGGGCACGATCATGCGGCTCTACGGGTCCAACGTGGCGTGGTGGCGGGTGACGAGCTCCTCGGGTGACCTGCCTACCGCGCTCCTCGACGAGGTGCGGGAACGGTGGGCCGCCGAGGGGATCCTCCTCAAGCGCAACGGACGGGGCTGCCGGATCGCCGACCACCGGGCCGACCTGGCCCGCCTGTCGAAGGACTGGGAGCGGGCGACTGCCGATCTCGCGCAACCCGGGTGAGGATGGGCGCATGGTGACCCCCAGGTATGCGGCCGCGCGGCTCGCGGTGCTCGGCGTCCTCTCGGCGACGTCGTTCGCCGCCTGCTCCGGCAGCGACGACGCGGGTGAGGTGACCCCATCAACCAGCGCCCCGGCATCCACCACCACGAGCCCCACCGCGACGCCGCCGGTGAGCCCTGCGCCGCGCAGCACCGCCGTGCCGGATCTCGCCGTGGAGGTCGTGGCTGCCGGGTTCGAGCACGGGTGGGACGTCGGCTTCCTCCCGGACGGACGGGTGCTCGTCACCGAGCGGCCCGGGCGTTTCTCGCTGGTGTCCGGGCTGCGCGAGGGTGCCCGGGTCAGCCGGGTCGACGCCGACCTCGACGACGTGTTCGTCCAGGGCGAGGGCGGCCTGATGGGCATGGTGGTGCACCCCGACTTCGCGACCTCGCGGCTGTTCACGACGTGCCAGACGCACGAGGAGGGTGGCTCTCCCGAGGACGTCCGGCTGGTGACGTGGCGGCTCAGCGAGGACGGCTCGTCCGCCGAGCGGGTGCGGAACCTGCTCACCGGGCTGCCGGTCTCCTCGGGCCGGCACTCCGGCTGCCGCCCGGAGATCGCGGCCGACGGGGCCCTCCTCGTCGGCACCGGAGACGTCGCCCGGGGGCGGGTGCCGCAGGACCGCACCAGCCTCGGCGGCAAGGTACTGCGGCTCGACCTCCGGACCGGCGAACCGTTGCCCGACAACCCCTTCGCGACGGCCGGCAACGAGCGGGAGCGCTACGTCTACAGCTACGGGCACCGCAACATCCAGGGAGTGGCCGTGCGGCCCGGCACGGGTGAGGTCTACACCGCCGAGCACGGACCGAGCAACAACGACGAGGTCAACCGCATCGAGCCCGGGGCGAACTACGGCTGGGACCCGTCTCGGGGCGGGACCCGGGACGGCTACGACGAGAGCGTCCCCATGACCGACCGCGAGCGCTTCCCGGATGCCGTGCCCGCCGTCTGGCAGTCCGGCCGCACGACCCAGGCCATCTGCTCGGCGGAGTTCCTCGAGGGGGAGCAGTGGGCCGGGCTCGAGGGCGCGCTCGTCGTGACGGCGCTCAGGGGGGCCAAGCTGCTGGTCCTCAGGCTCCGGGACGACGGGGCGCTCGCCGAGGTGTCCGTGCCCGAGGAGACCGACGGGCCCTATGGTCGCCTGCGCGCGGCGCGCCTCGGGCCGGACGGCGCGCTCTACGTGACGACGACCAACGGCGACGACGACAAGCTCCTGCGCATCACCCCCCGCACCTGACCCCCGCGAGTCGACCGAGCAGGACATGCGCGGGATGCCGCCACCTCTCGGGCGTGTCCTGCTCGCTCGACCCGGGCCCGCTCGGCCTTCCGGTGGTGGCGCGCCCGCATCCGCCTGTGGACAACCGGGCCTCCCGCGCGATCGGGTGCGCCAGCCTCGGACCATGGGGGAGAGGGGCCTGCCGGACGACCTTCTGGGGCGCCCCTTCACCGTGCGCGAGGCGGCCGAACGCGGCCTGCGCGCATCGGACCTGCGCGGTGTCGGTCTGCACCGTCCGACGCGTGGCGTGCGCACGGCATCCGAGCCGATGTCTGCCCACGAGCGGGCGGCTGCCTACCTCCCCGCCATGCCCCGTGATGCCAGCTACTCCCACGTCACGGCCGCGCAGCTGCTCCGCTTGCCGCTCCCGCCGGCGCTCGAGGGACAGGTGGACCTCGACGTCATGCGTCCGTCGTCGGAGTCGCAGGTGCGCCGGGCTGGGTGCATCGGGCACCGCGGGACGGAGTCGCGACGGTCCGTCGTCGTGCGAGGTCTGCGGATGGTCGGGCCGGTCGACACCTGGTGCGACCTCGGCGAGGTGACCGCCCGCGGGCTGACGCTCGACGACCTCGTCGTCGTCGGCGACGCCGTGGCCACCCGCATGGATGCCGCCCGCCCCCGGTTCGCGGCGCGCGGCGGGTCCGCGGACGACCGCGAGCGGGCCGACGCCCCCGGAGGCGTCGCCGCACTGGCCGCCTGCCTCCACGCCCGCACGCGGCCACGAGGCAAGGCGATGCTCAGCGAGGCGCTCGGCCTCATCCGCTCGGGGTCGGCGTCGCCGATGGAGACCCGGGCGAGGCTGATGTTCCACCGGGCGGGGTTTCCCGAGCCAGAGCTGAACGCGCTGGTGTCCTTCGAGGACGGCGGCTGGCTCCTCGAGGGCGACCTCGTCTGGCGCGACCACAGGGTGATCGGCGAGTACCAGGGTCGGGACCATGCGTCCATCGCCCGACGCAGCCACGACGCCAGCCGAGCCGGCCTGGCCTACGACGAGGGGTGGACGCTCCTCGAGCTCTACGCGGAGGACGTCTTCCGCGCTCCCCGACGGTGCGCCACCCTTCGACGGTTCGCGACGGCGATGTCGCTCGATCCGGCGGCACTGCGCATCGAGTGATCAGGACATGCCCGGGATACCGGGACGACCCGCGCATGTCCTGCTCGGTCGTCCGGCCCGCCCCGGCCGGTTGGCGGATGGTCCAGCTGTCAGGTGTGGACGATCGTGGTCACCACGTCGACCACGGAGGGATGGCGCGGTGTCGACGAGAAGCCGAACCGGCACGGCGGGTCCACCGGTCGCAGGTCGCCGAGGGGGATGCCGTCCAGCCGCCCCTCGAGTGACGTCACCTCGTGCACGTCGGTCGCCCCGTAGAACTCGCGGCGGCCCTCCCGTGCGACGCCCCTGGTGCGCACGCCGTGCATCGCCACCCGGCATACCGGGTCGACCGCCGCCGCCCAGGCCACGCTCTCCGCGAGCGGCCGGGGAACGAGGCGCAGGAGGCGACCCAACGGCATCCGGCCACCGACGGTGAACCGGAGGTCGAGGGAGGGTGAGACCACCCCCCAGGCCGAGGTGCCGGCATCCACGGTGAAGGGCTCGACCCGCACCTCGTCGAAGACGTAGGTCCCCGACACCAGGGCGGCGGCCTCCGCGTCGGGGGCGAGCAGCATCCGGTGGCCGTCGGCCCGCTCGACCATCGCGTCGCCGAACACACCGAAGGGGCTCTCGTGCCAGGACCCCACGACCACCCGCACGCCACTTCTCGAGCCCACGCCCGCGATCCGTCCCCGAAACCGCTGACGGGCACCCATCCCCCCATTGTCCGCACTAGGGTCCGGGCATGGGAGCGGCGCCCACCGGAGGGACCACCAGGGCCCTGACGCCTGCGGCGCGGCGCGGGTACGGCCTGGGCTCCGTGGCCACCGGCTCGTTCGGCACCGTGCCTGGGCTGCTGCTCCTGCCGTACCTCACCGACCGGCTCGGAGTGGCCGCCGGCATCGCGGGGCTCATCGTCTTCCTCCCCAAGGCCTGGGACGTCGTCCTCAACCCGATCGCGGGCCGGATCAGCGACCGGTCGACCAACCAGGCCGGCCGTCGGCGTCCCTTCCTCATCCGGTCCGGCTGCCTGCTGGCGCTCGCCTTCGTCCTGCTCTTCTGGGGTCCCACGTCGCCCACCGGCGTCGCCGCCACCTGGGTGGTCGTGCTGTTCCTCGCCTGCGCCAGCGCCTACGCGTTCTTCCAGGTGCCGTACGTCGCGATGCCGGCCGAGATGACCGACGACTACGACGAGCGCACCCGCCTGATGACGTGGCGGGTCGCCATCCTCGCCCTGGCCATCCTGGTGAGCGGTGGCCTGTCACCGGTCATCCGCAACGCCCTGGGGCCCGAGTGGGGGTACCGGGGCGTGGGGCTGTTCGTCGGCGCGCTGATCCTCGTCGGCACGGTCGGCGCCTGGTGGGGCACCCGGTCCACCGCGATGAGCCGGGCGGCGACCGCCGGCGGCAGCCTGCGTGACCAGCTCGCGATCATCGCCGCCTCGCGTCCGTTCCGCACCCTCCTCACGGTCTTCGTCCTCCAGGCACTCGCCACGGGGGCGATGCTGGCTGGCGTCGACTACGTCGCCAGGGTCCTCCTCGGCAAAAGCGGCGCCTCGACCGTCCTGTTCGTGTGCTTCGTGGCGCCGGCCCTCCTCGTGACCCCGCTCTGGCAGCGCGTGGGTGAGGCGCGCGGCAAACGTACCGGCTACGCCTGGGGCTCGGTGCTCCTCGCCCTCGGTGCGCTCGCCACCCTGTTCACCGTGCGGCTCGGCGTCGCCGCGACGGCGCTCAGCGTGGCCGTCGTCGGCACCGGCTACGCGGCCTGCCAGATGTTCCCCCTCGCGATGCTCCCGGACGTCGCCGCCGCCGACACCGCTCGCACGGGCGAGGACCGGGCCGGCACGTACACCGGCGTCTGGACGGCCGGTGAGACCTTCGGCCTCGCCGTCGGGCCGTTCCTGTACGCCGGGATGCTCGCTGTCGGAGGCTACGTGTCCTCGACGGATGCCGGTGCTGCACAGCCCGATTCCGCTCGGCTCGCGATCGCGCTGGGGTTCACTGTCGTGCCCGCGGCTCTCGTCGCGGCCTCCCTTGTGGTTCTCCGTACCTACCGGCTCGACCAGGAGGTCGCCAGATGACCGACGTGCGTGAGGGCATGCCGACCGAGGACGTTCTGGCCACGCTGCGGGAGCTCCAGTCCGCCGACCTGCCTGCCCACGGCGGGCGGACCCTCGCCTACGTCTACGACTCCGGCCTGGCCGACGCGGATGCCGTGGGGCTGGAGGCGCTCGCGATGTTCGCGTCGTCGAACGCCTTGGACCCCACCGCCTTCCCTTCGTTGCAGAAGATGGAGAACGACCTCGTCGCCCTGGCCGGCGGACTGGTCGACGCACCGACCGGCTACGTCGGCTCCGTCACCTCCGGCGGCACCGAGTCGATCATCCTCGCGGTGCTCGCGGCTCGTGAGGGTGCGGGGAGGGCGAACCCCAGCATGGTGCTCCCCGCCTCGGCCCACGCAGCGTTCCTCAAGGCGGCGAAGTACCTCGGGGTGCGGCCCGTCGTCGTCGACGTCGACCCGCAGAGCCTGCGCGCGGACCCTCGCGCCATGGCCGAGGCCACCGACGCGTCCACCGTGCTCGTCGTCGCCTCCGCCCCGTCGTACGCGCACGGGGTGGTCGACCCGGTGGCGGAGATCGCGGGGGTGGCGGCGGAGCGCGGCATCCGGTGCCACGTCGACGCGTGCATCGGCGGCTGGGTGCTCCCGCATCTGGAGGACGTCCCTCCGTGGACCTTCGCCGTCGAGGGCGTGACGAGCCTGAGCGTCGACCTGCACAAGTACGCCTACACGCCGAAGGGTGTCTCCGTCGTGCTGCACCGCACGGCGGCGCTGCGCCGAGGTCACTTCTTCGCCTCGGCGGACTGGCCGGGCTACACGATGCTGAACACCACGGTGCAGTCCACGCGCTCGGGCGGGCCCATGGCCGCGGCCTGGGCGGTGACCCGACACATCGGCCTCCATGGGTACGAGACCCTCGCCCGCCGGGCCCGGGAGGCGACGGTCGAGGTCGCCGACGCCGTGGCCGGCATCCCGGGGCTCAGCGTGGTGGCCGAACCGGACGCGACCCTGCTGGCGCTCGCCACCGACGGCTCGTGCGACGTCTTCACCGTGGCCGACGAGATGCTGGCGAGCGGCTGGTACCTGCAGCCCCAGCTGTCGTTCAGGGACCTGCCACCGACCCTCCACCTCACGCTGTCGGCCGCCACGGCGCCGTCGGTGCCGGAGCTCGTCGCCTCCCTCGCCGGCGCGGTCAGCGCCGCTCGGACGGCGGGGCCGGTGCCCGTCGACCCGTCCCTGACCGACCTCCTCGCCTCCCTGGACCCGGCGACTCTGGACGACGACGGGTTCACCGGCCTGCTGGCAGCCGCTGGACTGGCCGGGAGCGACGGCAGCCTGTCGCTGCCGACCCGGATGGCGCCTGTCAACGCGCTCCTCGACCGCTGTCCGGCAGCGCTCCGGGAGGCGCTCCTGCTCGCCGTCCTGGACCGGTTGTCCCGTCCCACCGGCCCCTGAGGACCCCCGGTTGCCTCCCGACTGGGCCGGGTGTTGTCTGGTGTGGCCCACCTCGCGGACCGAAGGACGACGATGAGCGACCCGACACCCGACCCCGCGCTCTCGCACACGGTGGGGTCCCGGGAGCCCGCCCTCCTCGAGCAGACGATCGGCGACAACCTGGACGCGACCGTCGCCCGCGTGCCCGACCGTGACGCACTCGTGGACCGGGCGGCCGGCATCCGGATGACGTACGCCGAGCTGGGCGCCGAGGTCGACCGCCTGGCCCGCGGGCTCGTGGCGGCCGGCATCGAGAAGGGCGACCGCGTCGGCATCTGGGCCCCGAACCGCATCGAGTGGGTCCTCACCCAGTACGCCACCGCCAAGGTCGGTGCGATCCTCGTCACCATCAACCCGGCCTACCGCTCGCACGAGCTCGGGTACGTGCTGCGCCAGGCCGGCATCCGGATGGTGGTTCTCGCCCCGTCGTTCAAGACGAGCGACTACGTCGCGATGGTCGCGGCAGCGCGCGACGAGTGCCCCGACCTGGAGCACGTCGTCGTCTTCGGGCAGCAGTCGTGGACCGACCTTCTCGGCCGCTGCGACGAGGTGAGCCCCGAGCGGCTCACCATGGTGCAGGCCGGTCTCGAGCCCGACGACCCGATCAACATCCAGTACACCTCGGGCACCACGGGCTTCCCCAAGGGTGCGACCCTCTCGCACCGCAACATCCTGAACAACGGCTACCTCGTCGGCGAGCTCTGCCGCTACACCGAACAGGACCGCATCTGCATCCCCGTGCCGTTCTACCACTGCTTCGGCATGGTCATGGGCAACCTCGCGGCCACCACGCACGGTGCGTGCATGGTCATCCCGGCGCCGGGGTTCGACCCCGCCGCGACCCTGTCCGCCGTCGCCGAGGAGCGGTGCACCTCGCTCTACGGGGTGCCGACCATGTTCATCGCCGAGTGGGCCCTTCTGGAGTCCGAGGGGAGCACGGAGGGCGAAGCCCTTCCCGGCCACGACCTGTCGACGGTGCGCACCGGCATCATGGCGGGCTCGCCGTGCCCGGCGTCGATGATGGAGAAGCTGATCGACGCGGGCATCGACGAGATGACGATCTGCTACGGCATGACCGAGACCTCGCCGGTGTCGACGCAGACCCGTACCGACGACTCCTTCGAGCGCAAGGTCGGCACGGTGGGGGCGGTGCACCCACACCTGGAGATCAAGGTGGTCGATCCTGTGACCCGCGAGACCCTGCCGCGTGGGGAGGCGGGGGAGTTCTGCACCAAGGGGTACTCGGTGATGCTCGGCTACTGGAACGAGCCCGAGAAGACCGCCGAGGTGCTCGTCGACGGGTGGATGCACACCGGCGACCTCGCCGTCATGGACGCCGACGGCTACGTCCAGATCACCGGGCGGATCAAGGACATGGTCATCCGCGGGGGCGAGAACATCTACCCGCGCGAGGTGGAGGAGTTCCTCCACACCCACCCCGACGTGCTCGACGCACAGGTCGTCGGCGTCCCCGACTCCCGCTACGGCGAAGAGCTGTGCGCGTGGGTGCGGATGCGCGATGGCGTCGAGCCGCTGACCGCGCAGGCGCTGCGGGAGTATGCCGCGGGTCGGCTCGCGCACTACAAGGTCCCGCGATACGTGCGGATCGTCGACGAGTTCCCGATGACAGTGACCGGCAAGGTGCGCAAGGTGGAGATGCGCGACGTCAGCATCTCCGAGCTGGGGCTCTGACCGCCTCCCGGGACGGGCCGCTCCCGCGAGGCGGACGCCCCCGCCCGCGGAGTAGGTTGTCCCGCGAAGTGCGCCCACCGGGCACCGTCGACGACAGGAACCCCGCATGCAGACCGGCCGACTGATCCTCCTTCTCCTCCTCGTGCTGGTGGTGGCCGTCGTCGTGGTGCTCCTCGTGCGCAGGAGTGCGGCCAGGAAGGAGCAGCAGCGCGTCGAGGCGGCGACCCTGCGCGCCGACGCCGACCAGATCGCTGCACGGCTCGCCGGCCAGGCGGCCTTCGCGCAGCAGTCCGCCGAGCGAGCCGAGGTGGCTCGTGCCGAGGCCGAGCAGCGGGCCCGCGAGGCCGCGCGCCTCGAGGAGGAGGCGGCCGAGCAGCGCTCGGCGGCCGAGGCGGCCCGCCGCGACTACGAGCAGGCGATGCGCCGGGCCGACGACGTGGACCCCGATGTCGCCGAGTCCTCTTTCCCGCCGGTCGACGACGACGCGCACCGCCCGTCCGCGGATGCCGGTGCGGGGGCCGGTGCCGCCGGGGCCGGTGCCGCTGGGGCCGGTGCCGCCGCGGCCGGTGCCGCGCTGTGGGGCCGCAGTGACGGTGAGCGGCATCCGGAGAGCGAGCGCATCGCCTCGGCTGCTGACTACCGCGACGACACCTCGGATGCCGTGCGCCAGGACGAGGTTTCCGGCGGCGCGCCCGTGGGTAGGGCGGGCGGCATGAGCGACGACGCCCGCCCGGACAACGACGACCTCGGCACCGAGCGGGAGGGTGAGGCTCCGACCACGTCCCGGGACCCCGACGTCTCCCACGACGTCGAGTCGCCCCGTGGGGAGTGGGGCGGTCCGCGGCAGGACGCCGAGGTCGACCGGGATGCACCCGTCGGGGTCGGTCATGGGATGGATGAGGGTGCCGACCGGGTGGCAGACGACGGCGCCGACCGGGGGGCCGACGAGAGTGCCCCGCTGTCCGTGATCGCCGACCCCGAGGCGTACGCCGCCACCGAGCCCGTGCTCGCCGACGACCAGACCCCTCCCGTCGAGCCCCGGCCGGTGTCCGAGGGCGAGCGGCAGTCGTCGGTGGCCGGTGCCACCCACGACGACGCGGATGCCGGGGCCGACCACGGCGCGGACGCCGGGGCGGACCACGATGCGGATGCCGGGGCGGACCACGGCGCGGACGCCGGGGCGGACCACGGGGCGGACGCCGGTGCGGACCACGGCGCGGATGCCGGTGCGGACCACGGCGCGGATGCCGGTGCGGACCACGGCGCGGACGCCGGTGCGGAGCGCACCGCCCACCACGGGGCGGATGCCGGCGCGGAGCCGGGGGCCGCGACCGCCGGCTCCGGCGACCTCGCGATCGTCGCCGACCCCGACCAGTACGCCTCCACCGAGCCGCTGCTCGCGAGCGAGGGTGGGGCGCGGTCCGACGACGACGACCGACGGACCCCCGACGGCGGCGTCGACGCCGACCGTGCGCTGGCGGCCGACGACCGCACGTCGCGCGCCGGTGACCTCGCCGACCCGGACGCCCACGCCCCGGCGGAGACCGGTGCGGCGGTCGCCGAGAACGACGCGTCGACGTGGACCGCAGGAGACGACGCCGAGCGCACGACCGGCGACCGCCCCAGTCGCGACTGGGCGGCCGAGGAGGGCGAGCTGCTCGACGAGACGCACGACCGTGGTGATCGCCTGGCCGAGGAGCGTCAGGACCTCGCCACGTCGAGCGGCACCTCGACGGACGCGGCCACGGGCGCCGCGCCGGGCGCGGCGGCTGGCGCTGCGCAGCGAGCGGCCAGGCGCATCTCCGACTTCGACGAGCTGCGCGACGGTGGCTTCGGAGTCGGCTCCGCCGCGCCGCTCGACGACGGCGCGCAGCCGCTGGATCACCCGGTGCAGGGCCATCGCGAGTCGAAGAGCTTCCACATGCCCGGTGACCCCGGCTACGACACCGCCGAGCCGGACGTCTGGTTCTACGACGAGGGCGCCGCCGAGCGGGCCGGCTTCCGGCGCGCCGGCCGCTGAGGCGGCGAACCACCGCGGCCACTCGGGCCGGCTCCTGACCGGCGGTCAGGGCGGTCACACCTGCGGGTGGGGCCGCGGGCGAGCCGATAGGTTCGTCCCGTCCCCTGCAGGCCGAGAGGAACCGCCGTGCGCATCGGAGTGCCCAGAGAGTCCCGACCGGGCGAGACGCGGGTCGCCGCGACCCCGAAGACCGTCGAGCAGATCCGTGCCCTCGGCTACGCCGTGTTCGTCGAGAGCGGCGCCGGCGAGCGCGCCAGCTTCGACGACGCGGCCTACGTCCACGCCGGTGCCGACGTCATCGGCGACGCCGTCTGGAACGCCGACGTCCTGCTCAAGGTGAACCCGCCGTCCGACGCGGAGGTCGCGAAACTGCGCCCGGGGCAGGTGCTCGTCTCCCTCCTCGCGCCGGCGCTCGACCCCGACCTCGTGGAGATGCTGGCCGGCCGTGGTGTGACCGCCCTGGCCATGGATGCCGTGCCGCGCATCTCCCGCGCCCAGTCGCTCGACGTCCTGTCCTCGATGGCCAACATCGGCGGCTACCGCGCGGTGATCGAGGCCGCTCACGAGTTCGGCTCCTTCTTCACGGGACAGGTCACGGCGGCGGGCAAGGTGCCGCCGGCCAAGGTCCTCGTCGTGGGGGCCGGGGTCGCGGGCCTCGCGGCCATCGGTACAGCCAGCTCGCTCGGCGCAGTCGTCCGGGCCTTCGACGCGCGCCCGGAGGTGGGGGAGCAGGTGGAGTCGATGGGGGCGGCGTTCCTCCGTGTCGACGTCGAGGACACCGGCCCCTCCGCCGACGGCTACGCGCGGGAGACCAGCGCGGACTTCGACGCCAAGGCGGCCGCGCTCTACGCGGAGCAGGCGGCCGACGTCGACATCATCATCACGACGGCGCTCATCCCCGGGCGGCCGGCCCCCCGGCTGCTCACCGAGACCATGGTCGCGTCGATGAAGCCGGGGTCCGTCGTCGTCGACATGGCGGCGGCCAACGGGGGCAACGTGGCAGGCACCGTTGCCGGGCAGAAGGTGGTCACGGAGAACGGGGTGACCATCCTCGGTTACACGGACCTGCCGGGCCGGCTCCCCACCCAGGCCTCCCAGATGTTCGGAACCAACGTCGTCAACCTGCTCAAGCTCCTCACGCCGGCGAAGGACGGTGAGCTGGCCCTGGACCTCGACGACGTCGTGCAGCGCGGCATGACGGTCGTGCGTGACGGGGAGGTGCTGTGGCCTCCGCCCCCCGTCCAGGTCTCCGCTGCACCGGGTGCGCCGGCAGCGGTCGCCGCGCCGGCCCCCCCACCGGAGAAGCGGCCGATGAGTGCGACTCGACGGCTCGCGCTGCTCGTGGGAGCCGGCCTGCTGTTCCTCCTCACCGCCTCGGTGGCACCCGAGCCGTTCCTCGGCCACTTCATGGTGTTCATGCTCTCCGTGGTCGTCGGGTTCTACGTCATCGGCAACGTCCACCACGCGCTGCACACGCCGCTGATGTCCGTCACCAACGCGATCAGCGGCATCATCATCGTCGGCGCCCTGCTCCAGGTGGGGCACGGGAGCGTCGCGGTCTCGGCCCTGGCCTTCATCGGCATTCTCGTGGCGAGCATCAACGTGTTCGGCGGCTTCAGGGTCACCGCTCGAATGCTCGAGATGTTCAAGCGCGAGGAGGCGATCCGATGACGCCCACCCTCTCGCTCGTCCAGGGCGCCTACATCGTCGCCGGCCTTCTCTTCATCCTCGCCCTGGCCGGCCTCTCGCGGCACGAGAGCGCCAGGAACGGGGTCCGGTTCGGCGTCGTCGGCATGGCCGTCGCGCTCGTCGTCACGGTGCTCGCCGCCACCGCCGGCGTCGACGCCTCGCCCGACGGTCCCTCGGTGCTGGACCAGGACGGCAGCGGGTGGCTCGGGCTGGGCCTCATCGCCGCGGCGATGGTCATCGGTGCTCTCATCGGCCTCGACCGGGCCCGCAGGGTCGAGATGACGGGGATGCCGGAGCTCATCGCGATGCTCCACAGCTTCGTCGGGCTCGCCGCCGTGCTCGTCGGCTGGAACAGCTCGTACGAGGAGACGCCCTACCCGAACATCCACGACGCCGAGGTGATGGTCGGCGTCTTCATCGGCGCCGTGACCTTCACCGGCTCCATCGTGGCGTACCTCAAGCTGTCGGCCCGGATCAAGTCGGCCCCGCTGATGCTGCCCGGGCGCAATGTCATCAACCTCGCGGCCATCGCTTCGTTCCTCGTGCTCACCGTGGTCTACGTCGTCCTTCCCGCCGACGCGACCTTCGCCCGGGCGTCGGTCCTCGGCGTGGTCACGGTCATCGCCCTGGCGCTCGGCTGGCACCTCGTGGCGTCGATCGGCGGCGGTGACATGCCGGTGGTCGTCTCCATGCTGAACAGCTACTCGGGGTGGGCGGCGGCCGCGGCCGGCTTCCTCCTGGGCAACGACCTGCTCATCATCACCGGTGCCCTCGTGGGTTCATCGGGTGCCTACCTCTCCTACATCATGTGCAAGGCCATGAACCGCTCGTTCATCTCGGTCATCGCCGGCGGCTTCGGTGTCGAGGGCGGCACCGTCGCCTCTGACGTCGACTACGGCGAGCACCGGGAGATCTCGGCAGAGGCCGTGGCCGAGCTGCTCACGAACGCCCACTCCGTCGTCATCACCCCGGGGTACGGCATGGCGGTCGCCCAGGCGCAGTACCCCGTCGCCGACCTGACCCGCAGGCTGCGAGAGCGTGGCGTGGACGTGCGGTTCGGCATCCACCCCGTCGCCGGACGCCTGCCCGGCCACATGAACGTGCTGCTGGCCGAGGCGAAGGTCCCGTACGACATCGTCCTCGAGATGGACGAGGTCAACGACGACCTCAAGGGCACCGATGTCGTGCTCGTGATCGGCGCCAACGACACGGTGAACCCGGCCGCCTACGACGACCCCGGCTCACCCATCGCGGGGATGCCGGTGCTGCGCGTGTGGGAGGCCGAGAACGTCGTCGTCTTCAAGCGCTCGATGGCCACGGGGTACGCCGGAGTGCAGAACCCCCTGTTCTTCAAGGAGAACTCCTCGATGCTCTTCGGGGACGCCAAGGACCGCGTCGAGGACATCGTCAAGGCCCTGTGAGCCTCGACCGCCCTCAGGTCATGCCGGGATGCCGGTGAGCGGCACGGCCCTCGGTAGTCTTCCCGCGTGAGCGAGACCGACCAGCCGACGTCCGTCACGTACGCCGACGCGGGCGTCGACGTGGAGGCCGGGGACCGCGCGGTCGAGCTCATGAAGGCCAGCGTCCGGCGGGCGACCCGGCCCGAGGTGCTGGGCGGCCTCGGCGGCTTCGCCGGGATGTTCGACGCCACCGGACTGGCGGCGTACGAGCGGCCGATCCTGGCCACGTCGACCGACGGGGTGGGCACGAAGGTGGCGATCGCCCAGGCCCTGGGCCGCCACGACACCATCGGCTTCGACCTCGTGGGCATGGTCGTCGACGACATCGTCGTCTGCGGCGCCGAGCCGCTGTTCATGACGGACTACATCGCCTGCGGCAAGGTCGTGCCCGAGCGGATCGCCGCGATCGTCTCCGGCATCGCGGCCGCGTGCCAGCAGGCCGGCGTGGCGCTCATCGGCGGCGAGACCGCCGAGCACCCCGGCCTCCTCGGGCCCGACGAGTACGACGTGGCCGGTGCCGCGACCGGCGTCGTCGAGCACTCCCGCGTCCTCGGACCGCACCGCGTGGTGCCGGGTGACGTGGTGCTGGCCCTGGCGAGCAGTGGCCTGCACTCCAACGGCTACTCACTCGTGCGGCGGGTGGTGGCGCGTGCCGGCTGGGGACTCGACCGACACGTCGACGAGTTCGGCCGCACCCTCGGCGAGGAGCTCCTCGAGCCGACCCGGGTGTACTCCGCGGACCTTCTCGACCTGGTCCGCACCGATGATGTCGCCGTGCACGCGCTGTCGCACGTGACGGGGGGTGGCCTGGCGGCGAACCTGGCCCGGGTCCTCCCGCCGCACGTGCATGCTCGCCTCGACCGGTCCACCTGGACCCCGCCACCGGTCTTCGCGACCGTCGCCCGGCTGGGCTCGGTCCCGCGGGCCGACCTCGAGCGCACCCTCAACATGGGCGTCGGCTTCGTCGCGGTGGTGCCGTCGGCGGGCGTCAACGCGGCGACGGCGCTGCTGGAGGCGCGCGGCATCCACACGTGGGTGATGGGTGAGGTGCTCGCTGCCGAGGCCACTGCGCCGGAGGAGGGTGTCGAGGTCGTCCGCGGGGCCAAGGGTGTCGACGGCGGCTCGGTGCAGGTCGTGGGCGAACACCCCGCCTGATCGGACCGCGTGCTCCGACGCGTCAGGTGATGGTGATCTGGGGCCCGTAGAGCGCCATCGCCGCGAGCGCCCGCTCGTGGTTCGCCGGCGTCGACCCCGCGCACGCGCCGGCCACGACGCGCACGGTGGCGCCCGCATCGGCAGCCGGCAGCGCGGTGGAGAGCACGCAGCAGTCGGTCGAGACCCCCGCAAGGGTCACCCGCGCGTCGTCGCCCAGCAGCCCGCGCAGCGCGGGCCACTTGCCGAAGGTGCCGGCGGTGAGGACGTGCGTGGCGGCATCCCGCAGCTCGGGCACCACGGCGTACAGCGGGTCGTCGTCGGGCACGAGCGCGAACGGCCAGTCCTCGTAGTACGGCCCCCAGGAGCCGCCGAGCGAGGGGTCGGCCACGAAGCGGGTGAGCACCGTGCGTGACGGCCCGAAGGTCGCCGCGAGCTCGACGATGTGCGGCACGGTCGACGCCCACATCGGGGAGCCCCAGGGCGAGGTGGCCGGGTCGGCGAAGACGGCCTGGGGGTCGACGACGACGAGCCAGCCCTCCGGGTCCGTCACCGGGCCGGCTCACGGGTGACGCCGCGGCCTGCACTCGTCGGCACCTGCTCCTCCTGGCGGCGGACCGTGCCGCGCCGGGCGACGAGGGTGACGAGGAAGCCGATGGCCAGGGCGAGGAGGACGCCGATGTTCGAGTAGGGCCAGTTGCCCTCCCAGTAGGGGGCGCCCTCCCCCTCGGGGACGTACGTGCCGAGCCCCAGCGGACCGAGGAGGTAGCCCTGCCAGTTGTTCCAGGCAGCGTCCTGGGCGAAGCTGTTGACGACCAGCCCCCAGCCGACGACCGACGCGACGACCATCGTGCCGATCGACACCCAGTCGAAGGCGCCGTAGCGCCCGCGGGCGTCGAACAGGTCGTCGTCGTCGTAGTCCCGCTTCCGCAGGGCGATGTCCGCGATCATGATGCCGGCCCAGGCGGCGAGGGGGACGCCCAGGGTGATGAGGAAGCTCTGGAAGGGCCCGAGGAAGTCCTCGGCGACGAACACGACGAAGAACGTTCCGAGGGTGAGGAGCAGACCGTCGACGAGGGCGGCCATCGGGCGCGGGATGCGCACGCCCAGGGAGAGCAGGGTCAGGCCGGAGGAGTAGATGCCGAGCACGGCCCCGGAGATCAGGGACAGGACCACCGCGACGAGGAACGGCACGAGGAACCACGTGGGCAGGACGGTGGCCAGCGTGCCGATCGGGTCGGAGGGGATGCCGGCCAGCACCTCCTCGTTCGAGGCCGACAGCATGAGGCCGAACACGACGAGGAGCACCGGGGCGATCGCACCCCCGAAGGTGTTCCAGAAGACGATCGCCGCACCGCGGGCGGAGCGCTGCTGGTAGCGCGACCAGTCCGCGGCGATGTTGATCCACCCGAGCCCGAAGCCGGTCATGAGCAGGACGAACGCACCCACCACCGCCTGGGCCGGCCCGGCGGGAAGAGCGGTGACGGCGGCCCAGTCGATCTCGCTCGTCGCGACGACGACGAAGAGGATCGTGACGATGCCGGTGACCCACGTGAGCACCGACTGCATCCGCATGATGATGTGGTAGCCCGCCACGGAGGCCAGCACGATCGCCGCCGCGACCACGACTGCCGCTGCGACCTTGGTGGCGGTGCCGCCGCCCCACCCCAGCTGCTCGAAGATCGTGGCCGTGGCGAGGACGGCGAGGATCGCGAGGAACGTCTCCCACCCGATCGAGACCAGCCAGGAGACGACGCCGGGGAGCTTCTGCCCCTTCACGCCGAACGCTGCCCGGGAGAGGATCATCGTCGGGGCCGACCCGCGCTTGCCGGCGATCGCCACGATGCCGCACAGCAGGAACGAGATGACGATTCCGAGGACCGTCACGACGAGGGCCTGCCAGAAGGAGATGCCGAAGCCGAGGACGAAGGCGGCGTAGGAGATCCCGAAGACGGACACGTTCGCCGCGAACCACGGCCAGAAGAGGTCGCTGGGCCGGGCGGTGCGCTCCGACTCGTCGATGATCTCGATGCCGGTGGTCTCGACCGAGAGCCGCTTGGTGGGGCGGGCCGTCGTCTGGCTCATGGGGCCGAGCATAGGCCTGCGGGCGCCGTTCGGAGAGGGAAGTGGCTCGTCACGGAGCGGGCGCACTCGACACCCGCGCCGTCGACGCGGGTCGCACGAGGGGCTGGGTCAGGGTGGCGTCAACGCCGGCCCGGGGACCACTGCCCGTAGTCGTCGTCGTCCTCGCCGTCGCGGTCGTCGCTCACCGAGCGGTTCCCGTTCTGGGTGGACCCGTGCAGTTCTCGCTCAAGCGCGGAGAGGTCGGTGTCGGGGCTGAAGTACTTCAGCTCGCGAGCGACCTTCGTCTGCTTGGCCTTGGCTCGGCCGCGCCCCATGGCGTGACCCCCTCGTGCGTCTGCCGGGGCGGCATCACGAGTGGGACGGCCCCGTCCTGCAGGGTCATCCCACGTCGCGGAGCGGTCCCGGGAATCGTGTGTGTGTCGTGACGCCAACGGTACAACAGGGAAGCCGTTTCCGGCGACGCCGTCCGGGTCAACGGCGAGCCCGTTCACGGTGTTCCCGGACGGGCCGGTCGGGTCAGGTCCGGGTCTCGCGCGCGCCGACGGGGTCCCCCGGGAGCCACGGACGCCGCCCACCTGCGGCGATGCGTCGTTCGGCCACCCGGTCGGCCGCCACGGCGGGGCTCACGTCGTTCTCGTCGGCCGTGCGGAGCACCTCGAGGGTGTGCTCGAAGATGGTCTCGGTGCGGCGCCTGGCCCGCTCCATGTCGAACCCGAGCAGCTCGTCCGCGACCTGGATGACACCGCCCGCGTTCACGAGGAAGTCCGGTGCGTAGAGGATGCCGCGCTCCCGCAGGCGGTCCGCGGTCCCGCCGGGCCCCTCGCTGACGAGCTGGTTGTTCGCCCCTCCACAGACGACCCGGGCGCGCAGCACCTCGACGGTGAACTCGTCCAGTGCACCGCCGAGGGCGTTCGGGCTGAAGACGTCGAG
Organism: uncultured Actinomycetota bacterium; assembly: GCA_963763015.1. Lineage (GTDB taxonomy): Bacteria > Actinomycetota > Actinomycetes > Actinomycetales > Dermatophilaceae > Fodinibacter. The sequence goes on from CAVXML010000007.1 coordinate 110,463, forward strand.
CTGCTCGCGAGCAAGGTCCTCCACGTCGGCGACCGCAGCCACCGCGGGGTGGTCGTCAAGGACCGCGCGAACGGCATCCGGGTCGAGGTCCGCAACGACGACGTCGGCGCCGTCCTCGAGGAGGTGCTCGACCAGGCGGTGGCCCACCTTGCCCACACCCGCGATGCCGACCCTGCGGCCGGCGAGGCTCGCCTCGCCCCAGAGGTGCTGCGCCGCGGCGCGCATGCCCTGGAAGACGCCGTAGGCCGTGAGCACCGAGGAGTCCCCTGCCCCGCCCAGCCCGGGTGAGCGTCCCGTGGCCCAGCGGGTCTCCTGACCGACCACGTCCATGTCGGTGACGTGCGTGCCGACGTCGCACGCGGTGACGTAGCGCCCGCCGAGCGACTCGACGAACCGGCCGTAGGCGCGCAGCAGCTCCGGGGTCTTGTCGCGGTGCGGGTCGCCGAGCACGACGGCCTTGCCGCCGCCGTGGTCGAGGCCGGCAACCGCGTTCTTGCTGGTCATCGCCCGGGAGAGGCGCAGGACGTCGACGAGGGCGGCATCCATGGAGGAGTAGGGGTGGAACCGCGTGCCGCCCAGTCCCGGTCCGAGGGAGGTGTCGTGCAGGGCGATCACCGCCCGGAGCCCGGAGTCCGGGTCGGCGCAGAACGCGACCTGCTCGTGGCCGGCGAGGTCGATGAGGTCGGTGGCCATGCTGGCTCCTGCAAGGGGGGTCGGCGAGAGGCCTCAACGCTATCGCCGCCGCCCCCCTGGCCTCTGCTGGCAGGGGTTGGGGAGGCATCCACAGGGTGCACCCTGTGGTTCGAGACCCAAGCTCTGCTAGCAGAGGTTACGGACGAGCGAGGTCGGGGTGAGCAGAGGTTGGAACCACATCCACAGGGTGCACCCTGTGGTTCGAGACCTAACCTCTGCTAGCAGAGGTTACGGACGAGCGAGGTCGGGGTGAGCAGAGGTTGGAACCACATCCACAGGGTGCACCCTGTGGTTCGAGACCTAACCTCTGCTAGCAGAGGTTACGGACGAGCGAGGTCGGGGGTGAGCGAGGGTGGGGGTGCGCACAGGGCGGGGGTGAGCGAGGGCCAGGGGTGAGCAGGGCCAGGGTGGGGCAAACGTTCGACGGAGCGCGGGTTGGCCCGTCCCAGGTGTGAGACTTGGCCCTCCGGAGCATCCACCACCGAGGAGCCAGTCGTGCTGAGGATCGGGTACAAGGCGTCCGCCGAGCAGTTCGCACCCGGCGAGCTGGCGGCCTACGCCGTCCGCGCCGAGGAGCTGGGCCTGGACTCCGTCACCGTCTCCGACCACTTCCAGCCGTGGCGGCTCGAGGGCGGACACTCCCCGAACTCGCTGGCCTGGATGCCGTGGGTGCTGGCCCGCACCGAGCGGGTGCTCGTGGGCACCTCGGTGATGACGCCGACCTTCCGCTACAACCCGGCGGTGGTGGCCCAGACGTTCGCGACGATGGCCTGCCTGGCCCCGGGCCGGGTCATGCTCGGGATCGGCACCGGCGAGGCGCTCAACGAGGTGGCCGTCGGGTCGGTGCGTGACGGGGAGTGGCCTGAGTTCAAGGAGCGGTTCGGGCGGATGCGCGAGGCGGTGCGGATCATCCGGGCCCTGTGGACCGAACCGAGCGTCACCTTCGACGGTGAGTACTTCAGCACCGTCGACGCCATGGTGTTCGACCGCCCGGACCGACCCGTGCCGATCTACGTCGCCGCGGCTGGCCCGATGGTGGCGCGGTATGCCGGCCGGCTGGCCGACGGCTTCATATGCACGTCGGGCAAGGGCAGGGAGCTGTATGCCGACCAGCTGCTCCCGGCGGTCGACGAGGGGCTCCAGCGCGCCGGCCGCGACCTCGACGAGATCGACCGGATGATCGAGGTGAAGCTCTCGTGGGACCCCGATCCGGAGCGCGCCGTGGAGAACACCCGGTTCTGGGCCCCCCTGTCGCTCACACCGGAGCAGAAGCACTCGGTCCACAGCCCGGTCGAGCTGGAGGAGGCGGCCGACCGGCTGCCCATCGAGCAGGTGGCCCGGCGGTGGGTGGTGGCGAGCCGGCCGGAGGACGTCGTCGAGGCGCTGCGGCTCTACACCGACCTCGGCTTCGACCACCTCGTGATCCACGGTCCGGGGCAGGACCAGGAGCGGTTCCTCTCGACGTTCTGCGAGCAGGTCCTCCCCGGTCTGCGCGAGCTCACCCCTCTCGCCCGGTGAGCGGCGCCACCCCACCCCCGGTGCCGACCACACCGGCGGCGCTGCGGCTGCGGGGCCGGGTCTTCGACGCGTCCCGTCCCGCGGTCATGGCGGTCATCAACCGCACGCCGGACTCGTTCTGGGCGGGGAACCGGCACGCCGACCTCGACTCGGCCCGGGCGGCCCTCGACGAGGCCGTCGCGGCCGGGGCGGACATCGTCGACGTCGGGGGAGTGCGCGCGGGCCAGGACGGTGCCGTCGTGTCGGCCATGGAGGAGGTGGAGCGCGTCGTGCCGTTCCTCCTGCTGGCGCGCGAGGCGCACCCCGAGGTCCTCCTCAGCCTCGACACCTGGCGGGCCGAGGTGGCGCGGGCCGCGGCGGCCGAGGCGGCCGTGGACCTCGTCAACGACACCTGGCAGGGCCACGACCCCGACCTGGTGCACGTGGCCGCGCAGGTCGGGGCCGGCTACGTGGCCTCGCACACCGGCGGCCTCCCGCCCCGAACCGACCCAGATGCGGTCACCTACCCACCTGAGCCCTTCGGGGTGCTCGACGACGTTCTGCGCACGCTGCGCGAGGGCGCCGAGCGGGCCGTGGCAGCCGGCATCCCAGCCGACCGGGTGATCGTCGACCCCACTCTTGACTTCGGCAAGACCACTGCCCACTCACTCACCCTGCTCCGCCACACCGAGTCGATCGTCGTCCTGGGGTTCCCTGTGCTGCAGGCGCTTTCACGCAAGGATTTCGTCGGCGAGACCCTCGACCTTCCGGCCGACGAAAGGCTCGAGGGCACTCTCGCCGCCACGGCCGTCGCCGCGTGGCTCGGAGCCACGGTGTTCCGGGCCCACGACGTCCGCGCGACCCGGCGGGTCGTCGACATGGTGGCCTCGATCCGTGGCGAGCGCCCGCCGGCCGTGAACGTCCGAGGGGTGCCGGGGTGACCGGCGCGCTCGCCGGCATCCGGGTGGTCGAGCTGGGCGGCATCGGACCCACGCCCTTCGCGGGCATGTACCTGGCCGAGCTGGGCGCCGACGTCGTGCGGGTGGACCGACCGGGGGAGACGAACCCGCTGGCGCTGGCCGGCGGGCTCCGACGTTCACGTCCCAGCATCGTCGTGGACCTCAAGCACGAGGCCGGTCGGGACGTCGTCCACCGGCTGGTCGACGGGGCCGACGTCCTCCTGGAGGGGTACCGCCCGGGCGTGGCGGAGCGCCTCGGCCTGGGGCCCGTGGACTGCCTGGCGCGCAACCCGCGCCTCGTGCACGCCCGGATGACGGGGTGGGGGCAGACCGGTCCGTGGGCGAAGCGGGCAGGGCACGACATCACGTACGCCGCCGTGTCAGGGACGCTGCACGCGCTCGGCCCCGCTGAGCGCCCGGTGGTGCCCGTGCCGGTGCTGGCCGACTTCGCCGGCGGCTCGATGTACGTCGTGACCGGCATCCTCGCGGCACTCGTGGCCCGCTCCTCGACCGGCCGGGGCCAGGTCGTCGACGCCGCGATGGTGGAGGGCTCCGCCCACCTCCTGACCATGGTGCACGGCCTGCTCGGCGCCGGCGCGTGGACCGATGCGCGGGGCGAGAACCTGCTCGACGGCGGTGCGCCGTTCTACGACGTCTACGAGTGCAGGGACGGACGGTTCGTCGCCGTCGGGGCACTGGAGCCGGGCTTCTGGGCCGAGCTGGTGGCGGGCCTGGGCGTGGAGGTGGGCGGTGAGCAGTACGACCCTGCGACCTGGCCCGCGCAGCGCGAGGCGTTCACCGCTGCCTTCCTCACCCGGACCCGCGACGAGTGGGCCGCCCACTTCGCGGACACGGACGCCTGCGTCGCTCCGGTGCTGTCGCTGAGCGAGGCGCCCCGCCACCCGCAGCTCGTCGCCCGCGGCACCTTCGTCGCCGACGCGCGGGGGCACCTCGTCCCGCGCACCGGCCCGCGGATGTCGGACACCCCGGCCCTCGACCCGGGTCGCGAGCCGGCGCCCGGAGCCGACACGACGGCATACCTCCTCGCGCACGGGTTCACGGCCGAGGAGGTGCGAGCGCTCGTCGACGCGGGCGCCGTCGTCCAGGGCTGACCGTTGCGGTTGACTGGCGGGATGAGCAGCAACCCTGTCCTCGTCGACGCAGCCGGCCCCGTCGGCCGGATCACGCTCAACGTGCCGGAACGGCTCAACGCCGTCGACCCGCAGATGTGCATGGCCGTGGCCCAGGCGGTGCACCGCTTCGACACCGACCCGGCGATCAGGGTCATCGTCCTCGCCGGCAGCGGTCGAGGGTTCTGCTCCGGCGCTCCGCTGTCGGCCGACGGTGCCACCACGGGCACGTTGTACGCCGGGGCGGACCTCGTGCGCTCGGTGCTGGCCTGCCGCACCCCGGTGGTGGCCCTGGTGCACGGTGTGGCCGCGGGCATCGGGGTGCCGCTGGCCCTGGCGTGCGACTACGTGCTCGCGAGCGAGGCGGCCTCCTTCGTCCTCGCCTTCGCACGGATCGGCCTGATGCCCGACGGCGGGGCGACGGCGCTGGTGGCCGCCTCGATCGGACGCGCCCGTGCGATGCGGCTGGCGCTCACGGGTGAGCGGTTGGATGCCGTCACCGCGGCCTCGTGGGGGCTGGTCGCCGAGTGCGTGCCGTCCGAGGAGTTCGAGGGCAGGGCCGAAGCGCTGGTCGCCGCCTTCGCCGCGGGCCCGACCGGTGCACTCGGCGAGACCAAGGCGGCCGTCAACGCGGCATCCGTCGACGTCGATGCGGCGCTCGGACGAGAGGAGGCCGGGCAGCTGAGGCTCATGGACACCGCCGACTACCGCGAGGGTGTCGCGGCCTTCGTCGCCAAGCGTCGGGCGGAGTTCTCCGGCCGGTGACCTGCCGACCGCTGCCGGGACGGTTCTAGGCTGCAGGGCATGCTCGACGCCCCCGGAGTCGCACGACCAGGACGCCGGCGCCTGCCGGCGGTCGCCGCCGCCGTGCTCGTCGCGACGGTGGCCACGGGGTGCGGCGCAGGCGCCACCGAGGCGGAGGCCCGGAGTGCCGCCGACGCCTTCGTCGCCGACCTCGAGCGCGACCCGGCGGCGGCATGCCAGCGGCTGGCGCCCGAGACCCGCGAGACCCTCGAGGCGGACGCCGGCACGAGCTGCGAGGACGCCCTGGGCGAGCTGGGCCTCCAGGGTGCAGGGTCAGCCGAGGCGGTCGACGTGGCCGGTCACGCGGCGCAGGTGCGGTACGCCGGGGACACCCTGTTCCTCGGCCTCTTCGACGACGGATGGCGCGTCACCGCCGCCGGCTGCCAGCGGTCCTCGGGCGACCCTGCCCAGCCGTACGACTGCGACGTGCAAGGAGGGTGACGACGTGCGGGTGATGTTCTTCTCGTATGCCGCGTTCATCGCGGTCGGCCTGGTCTACTTCATCTGGGTGGGGGTGACGGCCCGGTGAGCGGCGCAGCCTCGCCACGGTCCTTCTGGCGCGACAACTCGCTCTCGCTGGTCTTCGGCGGCCTGCTCCTCATCACCCTCGCCGGTCAGGCGTGGTGGGGTGTCGCCCTGTACAACGAGGAGGCGAGGACCGCCGGGTTCTCGCAGATCTCGCTGTGGCGCTACGTCACGTCCTCGACGTTCGCGGTCGACGTCGCCGAGAACTGGCAGTCGGAGTTCCTCCAGTTCGTGCTCTACATCTTCCTGACCGTCTGGCTGGTGCAGCGCGGGTCCTCGGAGTCGAAGAAGCCGGGCGACGAGGGTCGGGAGTCCGACGAGCAGCAGCTGGTGGAGCGGCACGCCAGGCGCGACTCACCGTCCTGGGCGAAGGTCGGCGGCTGGCGGACCCGGCTGTACTCCCATTCGCTGGTCACCGCGATGGGCGTGATCTTCGTGCTGGCGTGGACGGCCCAGGCGGTCGCTGGACGGGTGGCCAACAACGAGCAGCGGCTGCGCGACCGGCTCGACCCCCTCTCCCTCGGCGAGTACCTCGTCGCACCGGACTTCTGGAGCCGCACGCTGCAGAACTGGCAGTCCGAGCTGCTCGCGATCGGCACCATGGTGGTCTTCGCGATCTACCTGCGTGAGCGCGGCTCACCGGAGAGCAAGGAGGTCGGGGCGCCGCACAGCCTGACGAGCTCCAGCGACTGACGGCATCCCGACCTTCCCCGCCGGATGCCGGAGGGTTCACCTTCCGGGGGTCACCTCCCTGCGTAGGTGAGGTTTGCCGTACGGGTCGGGAGGCTTCGACAGCCCGGGATGTCGAGACAGGGGTCACGGCGACCGGCGGCATACCCCCGCTGGGCCAAGGGTATGTGTCACGGTGTGATCCCCCTGGAGAGGAGCCGCCGTGCACCCGCGACACGACGTCGAGCGATGACCGACCCACTGGTCGAGGTGTTGGAGGGGAGAGCAGCCGAGGACCTGGCCGACGCCCCGCGCCGCGACATCGTCGACGCGATCGAGCAGATAGTGGCCCACCCCGAGTATCCCTGTCTCGGAGCCCGATCGGTCTTTCGCCGCTCCGCCGTCACGGTGGTCGTCCTCGACGCCCTCGATGACACTTCGCCCGGTGGCGCGCTCGACCAGCTCGCCGAGCTGCTCACCAGGTACGTCGGTGACGTCGACGTGGACGGCGACCTCGTGTCCTTCGTCGCCTGCTTCCGCGGCCCCGTCCCGGAGAGCGAGAGGGAGTTCGAGGCACTCCTCTGGGGCGCCCTGCAGCACCTGCACGACCGTGACGCCGAGCCCTGGGCGGACGGCGTGGCGGCCGACCCCGACAACCCGCACTTCGCCTTCAGCGTCGCCGGGACCGCGTTCTTCGTCGTCGGCCTTCACCCCGCCGCATCCCGGGTGGCCCGCCGCGCGCCGGTACCGACCCTCGTCTTCAACCTGCACGAGCAGTTCGAGCGGCTGCGAGCCGACGGCCGCTACCAGCGGATGCGTGACACGATCCGCCGCCGGGACACCGAGCTGCAGGGCTCCCTCAACCCCATGGTGAGCGACCATGGTGAGACCTCGGAGGCACGTCAGTACGCCGGGCGGGCCGTGCCGCCGGGGTGGACGCCGCCCTTCGAGCCGGACCCGGACGGCGCCAGCGCCGAGGACGGCCGGTGAACCCCGCACGACGACGGTTCCCACGGCACGGGGAGCCCCCCGAGTACGACGGCTCCCAGGACCGCCCCGGTGAGGGCTGGACCAGGGTCGCTCCCCAGACCGGCACCGACGTGCGGCTCGGACGAGGCGACCGGCTCACGGTCCTCGACCCCTGCGGGGAGCAGGTGAGCGACCTCTACCTCGTCGCAGCCGACGACCGGGCCGAGGTCTTCTCCTCCGGTCGCACGACCGACTACGGCAACTCGGTCTACGTGTCCGCCGGATCCCTCCTCTGGAGCAACCGCAGCCGGGTGCTCGCCGAGGTCGTCGAGGACACCGTCGGGGTGCACGACCTCACCCTCACGCCGTGCAGCCAGGACACCTTCGACATCCTCTACCCGGACCTCGGTGGTGCCCCGCACCCGAGCTGCTTCGCCAACCTCGTCGGTGCCCTGGCTCCCCACGGCGTCGACCCGGACCGGATCGGCACCACCCTCAACGTCTTCATGGACGTGTGGACCGACGACCGCGGCGAGCTGCACATCGACCCTCCCCCCACCCGTCCCGGCGACCGCTTCACCATCGAGGCTCGGATGCCGCTGCTCGTGGGGGTCACAGCGTGCTCGGCCGAGAAGTCCAACAACGGGGTGTGCACCCCCATCGACCTACGCGTCGACCGGGGGCACCGAGACCCCGTCCGCTGACCGCGGCCTCGTCCGTTGGCCCTGTCGGCGGGCGCGGGCAGGATGAGCGGATGGACGTGATGCTGGCCGACGTCGTGGCGGTCTCGCGTGCGGTGGGTGCCACGCGCTCGCGCACCGCCAAGACCGAGGCCCTGGCGACGCTGTTCGCCCGCTGCGACGCCGACGAGGTCGGTGTCGTGGTGGCGCACCTCTCCGGGGTCCTGCCGCAGCGGCGGCTCGGTGTGGGCTTCCGCTCCCTCGGTTCCCTGCCCGCCGCCGCCGCCGCGCCGTCGCTCACCGTGGGAGAGGTCGATGCCGCCTTCGACCGGCTGGCGGCCACCGCCGGCGCCGGTTCGACGGCGTCCCGGCGCGCCGAGCTCGCAGCGCTGATGCACCGCGCCACGGCCGACGAGCAGGCCTTCCTCCGCGACCTCATCACCGGCAACCTGCGTCAGGGAGCGCTCGACGGCGTGGTGCTCGCGGCCGTGGCCAGGGCGTATGCCGTCCCCGAGCCGGTCGTTCGCCGGGCCGCCATGCTCGCCGGCACCGCGGCCGAGGTGGCCGGCCTCGCCGCCCACGGTGGCGAGCCCGCCCTCGCCGAGGTGGGGCTCGTCGTCGGCCGGCCGCTTCGGCCGATGCTCGCGGCCTCGGCCAAGACCGCCGAGGAGGCCGTCGAGGCGATCGGCGGGGGCGAGCTGATCGTCGACGGCAAGCTCGACGGCATCCGGGTGCAGGTCCATCGCCGCGACGGCGCAGTGAGCGTCTTCACCCGGAGCCTCGACGAGATCACCGACCGGGTGCCGGAGGTGGTGGAGGCGGTCACCGCCCTGCCCGGTGGCGACCTCGTGCTCGACGGCGAGGCCATCGTCATGCGGGACGGTGGTCGTCCGGCGCCGTTCCAGGTGACGGGGTCGCGCACCGCGAGCTCCGCCGACGTGGCAGGGCTGCGCGCGACTGTCCCGCTCACGACCTACCTCTTCGACGTCCTCCACCGCGACGGCGTCGACCTCATCGACGAGCCGGCGCTCCGGCGCCACGAGGCGCTCGCCGAGCTGGCTCCGCACCTCCTCGTGCCGCGCCTCGTCACCTCGACCCCCGCGGCCGCCACCTCGTTCTTCGACGAGCTGGTCACGGCCGGCCACGAGGGAGTGGTGGTCAAGGCTGCCGGCAGCCCGTATGCCGCGGGCCGGCGGGGCAGCGGATGGGTGAAGGTCAAGCCCACGCACACCCTCGACCTCGTCGTGCTCGCCGTCGAGTGGGGTTCCGGGCGGCGGCGCGGATCCCTCTCCAACATCCACCTGGGCGCGCGTGACCCCCGCACGGGCGGCTTCGTCATGGTGGGCAAGACCTTCAAGGGGATGACCGACGAGATGCTGCGCTGGCAGACCGAGCGCTTCACCGACCTGGCCGTCGGCGGCACCGAGGGTTGGGTGGTCGAGGTGCGCCCGGAGCAGGTGGTGGAGGTGGCCATCGACGGTGTGCAGACCTCGTCGCGCTACCCCGGCGGCATCGCGCTGCGCTTCGCACGAGTCCTGCGCTACCGCGACGACAAGCCGCCCGAGGAGGCCGACACGATCGACACCCTGGTCGCGCTGGGCGACCACCCCGGCGGGGTGACCCGACACGACGACGGGTGACCCGACACGAGCCGGGCGACGGCACTGAACCCAGGAGCGGCGTCAGCCGGCAGCCGCGGCGGCGAAGTGGCCGGCGACGGTGGCGCAGGCAGCCCGCAGCTCGTCCGGGGCCTCCACCTCGAACGGCGCGCCGACCTGCGCCAACACCATCAGCGGCCACACCAGGGAGTCGACGCCCATCTCGAGCCGGCAGCTGCCCTCGTCGAGCGGCGTCACGTCGCCGTACCGCCACACCGCCTCGCGCACCCGTCGGGCGGGGGCCTGGACCCGGACCCGGACCGAGTACCGCTGCGGGATGCGCCGGAACCCGGCCTCGACGAAGGCGACGGCGTCGCCGTGGGGCAGCTCACGCGGGCGGAACCGCTGCCCGGTGGGAACCACGTCGTGGATCCGGTCGAGGCGGAACGACCGCCAGTCCTGCCGGTCGCGGTCCCAGGCGACGAGGTACCAACGACGGCCGAGCGAGACCAGGCGGTGCGGCTCCACGCGGCGGCGGGTGACCTCGCCACCACGGGTCGTGTGACCGAAGGTCATCGCCTCGTCGTCCCGGCAGGCCTGGGCAAGCGTCGTGAGCACGCCGGCGTCGACACGAGGGCCGCTCGACCAGGGTTCCGGAGCGTCGGTCTGGCTGGCCAGGGCATCCATCCGACGCCGCAGCCCGGGCGGCATGAGGGCCAGGACCTTCGTCAGCGCCTGGACCGCGGTCTCCTCGAGCCCACCGACCGAGCTGGCGGCAGCGGTGCGCAGCCCGGCGGCGATGGCCACCGCCTCGTCGTCCTCCAGGAGCAGCGGCGGCAGCTGGCCGCCGGCGCGCAGCTGGTAGCCGCCGGCAACCCCGCGAGTCGCGTCGACGACGTAGCCGAGCGCGCGCAGCCGCTCGATGTCCCGGCGCAGGGTGCGTCCGCTCACCTCGAGCCGGTCGGCGAGCTCCTCACCGGGCCAGTACCGGTGGGTCTGGAGGAGGGAGAGGAGGCTGAGCATCCGTGCGCTCGTGGACATGAGTCCAGACTACTCGCTATTGAGGACCAAAACTGTCCTATATCCTCCGTACCGTCGAGGCATGGACACCCGACGACACCACGGCTTCGGCGGCCCCGTCATCGCCGCCCATGCACTCACGCGCACCTTCACCAGGGGCAAGCAGAGCGTCGAGGCCGTCCGCGACCTCGACCTCGAGGTCGCCGACGGCGAGCTCGTCGCGTTCCTCGGGCCCAACGGCGCCGGCAAGTCGACGACGCTGCGCATGCTCACCACCCTCATCCCCCCGACCTCGGGCACGGCGCTCGTGGCCGGCTTCGACGTCGTCCGCGACCAGCGGGCCGTCCGCCGCTCGATCGGCTACGTCGGCCAGGGCAACGCGGCCGGCCACCAGCAGCGCGGCCGCGACGAGGTGGTCAGCCAGGCGCGGGCCCACGGGTTCTCGCGCGCCGAGGCGAACGTCCGGGCCGACGAGCTGCTCGCCGCCTTCGACCTCACCGAGCAGGCCGGCCGCCCGGTGTCGACGCTCTCCGGTGGCCAGCGCCGACGGCTCGACGTGGCCATCGGGCTCGTCCACCAGCCGCGGCTGATGTTCCTCGACGAGCCCTCCACGGGGCTCGACCCGCAGAACCGGGTCAACCTCCAGGAGCAGGTGCTGCGCCTCAACCGCGAGCTCGGCACGACGATCCTGCTCACCACGCACTACCTCGAGGAGGCCGACGCGATCGCCGACCGGGTCGTCGTCATCGACCACGGACGCATCATCGCCGACGACACCGCGTCCCGGCTCAAGAGCGGGCTCGGGGACCTGGTCTCGCTCGGCTTCTCCAGCGAGGCGGATGCCGTCACGGCGGCCTCCCGAGCGGCGCGCCTCGAGGCCGCGACCGTCACCGTGACCGGCGGCGACGTCGAGGTGCGGGTGCCTCACGGGCGCGAGCTCGCGGCATCCCTCCTCCTCGACCTGGCGGCGGCGGGCGTGCCGGCCCGTCGGGTCGAGGTCGTCGGAACGACCCTCGACGACGTCTTCCTCCACCTCACCGGGCGCAGCCTGCGCGAGGGGACCGAGAACCACGACAGCCCGGCGACCGCCGGCGCCAGCGAAGGAGCAGCGGCATGACCAGCACCACCACCACCACGGCAACCGCCCGTCCATCCGCCGCCACCGAGCGCCACGGCTCGGCCCGGCGCGCGCCCGGGTTCGTCGCCGACACGTGGAACGTCATGACCCGCGAGCTGCGGCCGATGCTCCGTGAGCCCGTGTCGGTCCTGTTCGCCATGGTGCAGCCCCTGGTGTTCCTCGGGCTGTTCGCCCCACTGTTGCCCGACGTCGAGGGCGGCTCGGCACTGCAGTGGTTCGTGCCGGGGATCATCGTCATGACCGCGCTGCTCGGGGCCTCGATGACCGGGTCGAACCTCTCGCTCGAGATGAACACCGGCTCCCACGAGCGGCTCCTCGTCTCGCCGCTGCGGCGCTCCTCGCTGCTCGTCGGCCGAGCCCTCAAGGAGGTCGTGCCGGTGCTCGCCCAGGGCCTGCTCATCGTCGCCGTCGTGACCCCGTTCTCGTTCGACCTGTACGTCGGTGGGGTGGTCGTGGGGCTCGTCCTCGTGGCGGTGTTCGCCGTCGGCATCGGGGCTCTGTCGTTCGCGCTGGCACTCGTGTCCAAGGGGCAGGACTGGCTGTTCTGGACCGTCCAGCAGACGCTGATCTTCCCTCTCCTCCTGCTCGCCGGGGTCCTGCTCCCGGTCGACGAGGGCGCCCCGGCCTGGCTGCGGTTCCTCGCCGACCTCAACCCGCTCACCTACATCGTCGAGGCCGAGCGGGCGCTGTTCGCGGGGCAGTTCCCAGCCGACACGATCACCGCCGGTGTGGCCGCAGCGGCGGGCGTGGCGGTCGTCGGGCTGCTCGTCGGCCTGGTCACGATGCGGCGGGCCGACTGACGGTGGCCGGTGCGGGGAACGCTGCCCCGCACCGGCCCGCACCGGCCGGCATCCCGCCGCGCGGAGGCCGGCGTCACTCCGGTGGCGTGAGTGCCCGGACCAGGCGGGCAGCCGCCGCCACGATGCCGATGACGCTTCCGAGGATTCCGAGGACGAGCACCCACCGGGCGACGAGGTCGAGGTCGACGGCGGTGACGGTGAAGTCGACGGGGAACACCTGCCACAGCCGCACGAGGGCGGCCAGGCCGATACCCGTCGTGACGATGTCACCCACGGCCCGCAGCCAGGCGGGGTCCCGCACGACGTAGACGGCGTTCGCGACGACACCGGCGAGGATCGAGGCGTTGACGACCCCGAGGACGAGCGTGAAGTCGTCCGTGAGGAAGGGGAGCGCCTCCCAGCCGGGTGTCTCGTTGAGGATCACGAGCAGCGCGACGTTGAGCGCGACCGCGATCGTGTACCCGACCCGGCGGGAGATCGGCCCGACCACGGGCTTGGCGTGGAGCGGCGCGTGGGGGGTGGGGTGCTGGGTGGTGGCCATGGGTCTGCCTCCGCTTCGGCGCGGCCCGGCGCCCGGCTGGCGCCGGGCCACAGATGGTCCGGTTCCATGCTGTCACCGCGGGCAACCGTCGCGTCGGGGGTGGGACGCGGGTCACCCTGCCCGGGCCGGGCAGCGGCCCGCTCGGCTAGGGTCCGGAGGTCAGCGTCCGCGGCGAGGGCCAGGGGTCATGGTGGTGAACGGCATCGAGGACGGAGGCGCGGGGGCACCACCTGCCGGTCTGGCCACCGCCTCGCGCGGGATCTGGACGTTCACCACCGACCTGGACCTGCTCCGCCGGCTGGCCGGCAGCGGCTTCGACTGGCTGGCGGTCGACGCCCAGCACGGACCGGTCGACCGCACGAGTCTCCATGCCATCGGGCGAGCCCTCGAGGGCGCGCCGGCGCCCTTCGTGGTGCGGGTGCCCGGGGTCGACGGGAGCTGGGTCGGCGCAGCACTCGACGCCGGCGCCGCTGCCGTCGTCGTGCCGTCGGCGACAGGCGTCGCGGATGCCGTCGCGGCGGCCCGCGCGTCCAGGTACCCCCCGCTCGGCGACCGGAGCTGGGGGCCGTTCCCGCCGCTGTGGGGCGGTACCGCCCCCTCGGTGACGGCTGCCGACGCCGCGGTCCGCTGCCTGGTGATGGTCGAGACCGTCGGGGCCCTGGAGGCGGTCGATGACATGGCTGGTACTGCGGGTGTGGACGGGCTCCTCGTCGGGCCCCTCGACCTCGCCCTCGCCCTGGGAACCGCCGTCGACGACCTCCTCGGCGACCGCGGACCGGGAAACCCGGTGGGGCGTGTGGTGGAGGCCGCGCGGCGGCACGGGGTCCTTGTCGCAGCCTTCGCGGGGAGCCCCCGGAACGCCGCCCTGCTGCGCCGGCACGGCATCCGGTGTCTGGCGGTGACGACGGACACGGCGGTGGTCGCCGAAGGGGTGCGCACGGTGCTCGGCGCCGACGAGGGCTGAGCGCACGGTGCTCGGCGCCGACGATGGCTGAGCGCAGGGGGACGGGTCACCCGGGACGGGTGAGGCGGTCACCCGCGACGCCGGGGTACACCTGAGTGGTTGACGAGCACCAGCGTCGCCACCAGGGCATCCACGCGTGATGCCGGACGAAGGGATGGAGCACCATGTCGCACGACAGCACGTCCATGACCACGAACCTCGACGGTCGCAACCCGTCGTACAGCAGTGGCGCCGTCGGCGTGATCATCTTCGCCGCCGTGCTCATGATCATGATCGGCGGTTTCCACGCCATCCAGGGTCTCGTGGCGCTGTTGAACGACGAGTTCTTCGTCGTGGGCTCCGAGTACGTCTTCGAGTTCGACATCACCGCCTGGGGCTGGATCCACCTGATCCTCGGTGTGTTCGTCGCAGTGGCCGGCGCCGCCCTCCTCAGCGGCCCGGTGTGGGCGCGCACGGTCGCGGTCATCGTGGCGGCGATCAGCATGGTGGCCAGCTTCGTGTGGCTCCCCTACTACCCGCTCTGGAGCATCCTGGTCATCGCCCTCGACGTCTTCGTGATCTGGGCAGTGATCCTCCACGGCCGCGACATGGTCGACGAGTGAGCACCCGACCCACCCCAGGAGGACCCATGACCGCAGAAACCGCCCAGAGCTCACACAACCTGCACGGCCCCATCGACTTCGTGCTCCTGGAGTTCCCCCGCGACCGGCTGACCGGCGAGGCAGCGCCGGCGCTGCTCGACCTCGTGGAACGCGGAGTCATCCGGCTCTTCGACCTCCTCGTCGTCAGCAAGGGCGAGGACGGCTCCGTCGACGTCCTGGAGCTGACCGACCCCCTCGCGGAGAACAGTGGGTTCTCCTACTTCGCCGGTGCCAACTCGGGCATGCTCGGCGACGACGACGTGCGCGAGGCGGCCGAGGCGATGAGGCCCGGCACCGTCGCGGCGCTCATCGTGTACGAGAACACCTGGGCTGCGCCTTTCGTCGCCGCCGTCCGGAACAGTGGTGGCGAGATGGTGGCAAGTGCCCGTATCCCTGCGACCGACGTGATCGCCGCGCTCGACGCCCTCGAGCAGACGGCCTGAGGAGGAGGACGACATGCCAGGACTACTGCGAGGAGTGGCCCGCACCGCGGTCGTCGCGGGGACCGCCAGCGCCGTGAGCGGGCGGGTCCAGCGCCGCCAGGCGGCGAAGTACGCCGACCGTGACGCACAGGTGGCCGCCGACCGAACCGTGGCGTACCAACAGGACCTGGCGGCCCAGGCACCCCCGGTGCAGTACGCCCCGGCGCCCGCGGCGCCTCCGCCGGCCGCCCAGGCGCCAGACATGGTGAGCCAGCTGAGGGAGCTCGCACAGCTCAAGAGCGACGGGATCCTGACGGAGGAGGAGTTCGCCGCCCAGAAGGCGAAGATCCTCGGGGGCTGAGGACCTTCGACCTCCCGCTGCAGCCCGCGTGGTCGGAGTTACAGTGGCGCAATGATCGGCTCCGCCGCGGTGACCGTCAACGGGTCGCTACGAGCGCTCGCCGGGGTTCCGGTCCACACCACGCTCCTGGACTTCATCCGGGCGCAGGGGCTCACCGGAGCCAAGGAGGGCTGCGCGGAGGGCGAGTGCGGGGCCTGCGCGGTGCTCGTCGCCCGTCCCGACGGCTCCGGCACCCGCTGGGTGGCTCTCAACGCGTGCCTCGTCGCTGCCGCCGCCTACGACGGCCAGGAGGTCGTGACGGCCGAGGGGCTGGGGTCGCCCGACCGGCTCCACCCGGTGCAGCAGGAGATGGCCGACCGAGGCGGCTCCCAGTGCGGCTACTGCACCCCGGGTTTCGTCTGCAGCATGGCAGCGGAGTACTACCGGCCCGGACGCAGCGCCCCGCGATCCGGGGACGACGGGTTCGGACCGGCGTCGGAGCGCGTTCGACCTCGAGGCGCTGGGGGGCAACCTCTGCCGGTGCACCGGGTACCGGCCGATCCGGGATGCCGCGCTCGCCCTCGGGGTCCCCGACGTGCGGGATCCGCTGGCTGCCCGGCTCACGGACCCGGCACCCAGCGCGGCGGCGACCGTCGTGGCGGCATCCGACGGTGTGCTCACCCGTCCGGCCGACCTCCGAGAGGCCCTCACCGCACTGACCGAGGATCCCGGGGCGACGGTCGTGTCCGGCAGCACGGACTGGGGAGTCGAGGTGAACCTCCGGGGCCGCCGTGCCTCGTCGCTCGTCATGGTCGACCGGCTGGAGGAGCTGCGCGCCGTGGACCTCGCCGACGACGCGCTCACCGTGGGGGCTGCGCTGACCCTCACCGAGCTCGAGGCCCTGCTCGCGGGCCGGGTGCCGCTCCTCGACGAGCTCTGGCCGCAGTTCGGCTCACGGCTCATCCGCAACGGCGCGACGCTCGGGGGCAACCTCGGCACCGCGTCGCCCGTCGGCGACACCGCCCCGGCCCTGCTGGCCCTCGAGGCGACCCTCCTCCTCGTCTCGGTGCGGGGCCAGCGCGAGGTGGCGCTCGCGGACTACTTCACGGGCTACCGCCGCACCGTCCTCGAACCTGACGAGCTGATCCGGGCCGTCCGGGTTCCGCTGCCGCTGAGCCGCCTCACCGGCTTCCACAAGGTCGCGAAGCGGCGTGCCGACGACATCTCCGGCGTTGCCGTCGCGTGCGCGCTCGACGTGGCCGACGGGGTGGTCAGCCGGGCTCGCATCGGCCTCGGTGGGGTGGCGGCGACTCCGGTGCGCGCGCTCGCCACCGAGGCGGCCCTCGAGGGCCGGCCATGGTCGGCCGAGACCGTCCTCGAGGCCGCCGAGGTGCTGGGGCACGAGGGCACACCGATCGACGACGTCCGCGCGAGTGCCGCCTACCGGGTCGCGATGCTCCGCACCTCACTGCTGCGGCTCGCAGTGGAACGCGGCGGCCTCCATCTCGATGCGGTCCTCGCATGAGCCGCCTCTCGGAGCGGCCGGTCGGGGCGGTGGCAGGGGCAGCGCTGCCCCACGAGAGCGCCGCGCTGCACGTCACCGGGCAGGCGCTGTACACCGACGACCTGCTGCGCCGGACTCCCCACGTGCTCCACGCCCACCCCGTGCAGTCGCCCCATGCCCATGCGCGCGTCACGACGCTGCGGACCGGGCGCGCCCTCGCCGTCGAGGGAGTGGTGCGCGTGCTGACGGCCGACGACGTGCCGGGCGTCAACGACGCCGGCGTCAAGGGTGACGAGCCGCTCTTTCCCGCCGAGGTGATGTACACCGGTCACGCGGTCTGCTGGGTGCTCGCGGAGAGCCTCGAGGCGGCCCGGCTGGGAGCCGCCGCGGTGGAGGTGGACTACGAACCGCTCCCAGCGCTCGTCGGCCTCCGGGAGGCGATCGCCGCGGAGTCGTTCCAGGGCGGGCAGCCGACGGTGCACCGCGGCGACGTGGCCGCGGCACTGGAGGGAGCCGCTCACGTGTTCAGCGGTGAGACCGAGATGGCGGGCCAGGAGCACTTCTACCTCGAGACGCACTGCGCGCTGGTCACCGTCGACGAGGCGGGCCAGGTGTTCGTGCAGTCGAGCACCCAGCACCCCACGGAGACCCAGGTGATCGTCGCGCAGGTGCTCGGTGTGCCCAGCCACGCGGTCACGGTGCAGTGCCTGCGGATGGGCGGCGGCTTCGGTGGGAAGGAGATGCAGCCCCACGGGTACGCCGCGGTGGCGGCCCTCGGTTCGGTGCTCACCGGTCGCCCGGTGCGGGTGCGGCTGACCCGCAGCCAGGACCTGACGATGACCGGCAAGCGCCACGGGTTCCACGCGCAGTGGAGGGTCGGCTTCGACGCCGACGGGCGCCTCCGGGCCCTCGACGCGACCCTGACGTCCGACGGCGGGTGGAGCCTGGACCTCTCGGAGCCGGTTCTCGCCCGGGCGCTGTGCCACGTCGACAACGCCTACTGGATCCCCCACGTCCGGGTGCACGGCCGCGTGGCGCACACCCACAAGACCTCGCAGACGGCCTTCCGTGGGTTCGGCGGACCCCAGGGCATGCTCGTCATCGAGGACGTCCTCGGCCGCTGCGCGCCGTTGCTCGGCATGGAGCCCGCCGAGCTGCGTCGTCGCAACTTCTACGCCGAGGGGCAGTCGACCCACTACGGCCAGCCGGTGCGGCATCCGGACCGACTGCGTGCCGCGTGGGACCAGGTGCTGCGGGACGGCGAGGTCGCCCGGCGTTCCGCCGACGTGGCCGCGTTCAACCGGTCGCACCCGCACACCAAGCGGGGCCTCGCGGTCACGCCCGTGAAGTTCGGCATCTCGTTCAACTTCACCGCGTTCAACCAGGCCGGGGCCCTCGTGCACGTCTACACCGACGGTTCCGTGCTCGTGAACCACGGCGGGACCGAGATGGGTCAGGGGCTCCACACCAAGATGCTCCAGGTGGCCGCCACCGCTCTGGGGGTGCCGCTGGGGCGGGTGCGGCTCGCCCCGACGCGTACGGACAAGGTGCCCAACACCTCCGCGACGGCGGCCAGCTCCGGCGCCGACCTCAACGGTGCCGCGGTCAAGGACGCCTGCGAGCAGATCCTCGCCCGCCTCGAGCGGGTGCGAGCCGGCCGCGACCTCACCTGGGAGCAGCTGGTGCGCGAGGCGTACCTCTCGCGGGTCCAGCTGTGGGCGGCCGGGTTCTACCGGACCGAGGGTCTGGAGTGGGACTCGACGGCGATGCGGGGACACCCCTTCAAGTACTTCGCCTACGGCGTCGCCGCGTGCGAGGTGGAGGTCGACGGCTTCACCGGCGCGCACCGGACGCGTCGCGTCGACATCGTCCACGACGTCGGCGACTCCCTGTCGCCGCTCGTCGACCTCGGCCAGATCGAGGGGGCCTTCGTCCAGGGAGCCGGCTGGCTCACCCTCGAGGACCTGCGCTGGGACGAGTCCGACGGCGAGTCCCGTGGCCGGCTGCTCACGGCATCCGCCTCGACGTACAAGCTGCCGGCCTGGTCGGAGATGCCGGAGGAGCTCCACGTCCGGATGCTGCATCGCGCGCACGAGGACGGTGCGATCTACGGGTCCAAGGCCGTGGGGGAGCCGCCGCTCATGCTGGCGCTCTCGGTGCGCGAGGCGCTCCGAGCGGCGGTGGCCGCATTCGGACCCGAGGGGGTGAGCGTGGACCTCGCGTCACCGGCGACGCCTGAGGCCGTCTACTGGGCGATCCAGCGGGCCCGCCGCGGTGGCGCGGGCCGGGTGGCGGTGGGCGCACCGGGCGTCGAGCCGGCCCAGCCGGCTCCGGGGCACCCCCTGCTGCACCCCCGCTCGGAGCAGCACGTCGGAACGGGCGCCTGACGTGCACTGGTCGGATGCCGTGCGACGGCTTCGCGAGGAGCGCCGTCCCGGCGTCCTGGTCACCGTCACCGACGTGCGAGGACATGCACCACGGGACGCGGGCGCGAAGCTGGTGGTGGCGGCGGGTGCCACGTGGGGCAGCATCGGAGGAGGCAACCTCGAGGAGACCGCGATCTCGCGTGCGCGGGTGCTCATCGACTCCGCTGCGGCAGAACCGAGCTCGCTGGTCGTCGCGCTGTCCGACAAGTCGCGCACCGAGCACGGCCGGCAGTGCTGCGGCGGTGAGGTGACCGTGCTGTTCGAGCCGTTGCCGGTGGTACCGGCCGTGGCGATCTTCGGTGTGGGTCACGTGGGCCTCGAGCTCGCCCGCATCCTCGCCCGGCACGACGTCGAGCTGCACCTCGTGGACTCACGGTCCGAGCAGCTGGCCGACGACCGTCTCGCATGCCTGACCGACGCGCTGGGCTCGGTGCACGTGCACCACGCCCCCCTGCCCGAGATGGTGCTCGGCGGCCTGCCGGCCGGGGCCCACGTCCTCGTCCTGACGCACGACCATGCCGAGGACTTCGCACTGTGCGACGCGGCCCTGAGGTGCGGCCATCTCGGAACCATCGGGCTCATCGGGTCGTCCGCGAAGTGGCAGCGCTTCCGGCACGCGCTGCTGGCCGAGGGGCATCCCGAGGGGCAGGTCGACCGGATCACCTCTCCCATCGGAGACCCGACCCTGGCCGGCAAGGAGCCGGCGACGATCGCGCTGGGTGTCGCGGCCGTGCTGGTGCGCTCGTTCAGCGGGACCCGGGTCGAGTCCTGAGGACCGCAGCGCAGCACCTGCCTCGAACCGGCGCCCAGAGTCGCGGCCTGCGCTTCGGCCTGTCGGTGCCGTGCTTCGGCACGGGGGTCGACGCGGCCCGGTTGGCGCGGTGGGCTCGGGCGGCCGAGGTCGCCGGCTGGGACGGGGTTCTTCCTGTGGGACCACCTGTTCGCGTTCTCCAGCGGTCCGGTCGACGCGGTGGACCCGTTCATCGCGCTGACCGCAGCGGCCTGTGCCACCGAGTCCATCCGGCTTGGCACCCTCGTGACGCCCCTGCCGCGCCGGAGGCCGGTCGTCGTCGCCCGGCAGACCGCCTCCTTGGACCGCCTCAGTGGTGGGCGCCTGGTTCTCGGCGTGGGGAGCGGTGCCGGTCCGTTCGAGTGGGAGTACCGCGGCGAGGAGAGCTCAGCCCGCGTGCGGGGCGAGATGCTCGACGAGCACCTCGAGGTCCTCGATCGTCTGTGGACGGGGAGCCGGTCAGGCACGAGGGCCGCCACTACCGGCTGTCCGGCCCGGACTGGGCCGCCGTGTGCTGGCCACCGCCGCTGCAGCGGCCCCGGATCCCGGTGTGGGTGGGCGGCACCTGGCCCGGGGGACCGGCCCTTCGTCCGGGCGGCCCGGTGGGACGGGGTCGTGCCCATGCGGCAGGACGGCACGTGGACGGTGGCCGACACGCTGGCCGTGACGCGACGTGTCCGGCAGCACGGGCTCTCGCAGGACGCGTCGTTCGACGTGGCGGTGCCCGGCGAGAGCGACCCGTCGGACCTCGGTCGCGAGGAGCGCGTCGCCGAGCACGAGATGGCCGGAGCCACGTGGTGGGTGGAGGCGGTGCACCCGTGGCGCTACGGCCACGAGGACGGCCTCGCGTGGTCGCTCGCGGCCATGGAGGAACGCATCGAGGCCGGTCCCTGAGGGTCTTCGCGGTGGGCGGCGTGTACCGGCGCGCGGCGGGGGTACCGGCATCCCATGAGCACGAACGACACGACGGCCGCCGCCAAGGACCCCGACGACTGGGCCACGGGTGACGAGCCGGCCACCGGGGCGCAGCTGTCCTACCTGAGGACCCTCGCCCAGGACAGCGGTCGTGAGGTGCCCGAGGCCATCAGCAAGGCGGAGGCCTCGACGCTGATCGAGGAGCTCCAGGGGCAGTCGCCGCGGGTCTCCGGAGAGCGGTCGACCGACGGCTGAGGGCCCCGGGACCCGCCGCCGAGCGGTGACGGTGGCTGAGCCCCGCCACGCCCTCACCCGTCGGCGGGCGGCGCGGTACCAGGCAGGGGTGCGCGGTCCCGGCGGAGCGGGGTCAGGATCACCATCGGTGAGCTTGCCACCCACTCGGCGAGGGAGTAGGGCTGGTCGGCGTACCACGGCTGCAGGCGCCAGGCCTCCGTGGCGATCCGACGGCGCGCCGCCTCGTCGGTCACCTCCGTCGCCGTCACGACGAGGTCGCGATCCGGACGCCGTAGGTGGAGGACCGCCTCGGGGTTCTCGCGGAGGTTGGCGAGCCAGTGCCTCGCACCCGGAGTGCCCGTGACGGCGATCCGGCCGTCGACCACCACGAACCAGATCTCCACCCGCCGCCGCCGGCCGCTGCGACGCCCCACGGTGGTGAGGTCGCAGGTTCCGGTGCGGGCCTCCGTGGTCATCGGCCCTCCTGCGCCCTCCGTTCGCGCGCCTCACGCTCGAGGCGCGCCTTCCGGGCCGCCGCGACCCTCGCCTGCCGCTCACGCACCAGGCGCGCCTGCGGGTCGTCCTCGCTTCCCAGCTGCGCGGGGCCGTACAGGTGCAGGCCGACGTACTTGATGCGGTACATGATCCGGTACCACAACGACAGGCCCTCGTTGTCGCCCTTGGCCATGGCGTCATCCCGGGTTGAGTGTCCGACAGGTCCTGCACCAACCATAGGTCCCGGAGCAGTGACCCGCGCGGAGCAGTCGTGACCCGCGCCACCCGACCGGCGCTGCGCCCGGGCTACAGGATGCGGCTGACGCCCGGAACCCTGGTGATGAGCAGCCACGCGGCGCCGAACGAGCAGGCGATCGCGCCCGCCGCGACGAGCAGCGCCTTGACCTCGGCGGGGAGCCCGACGGGTCGCAGGGCCACCGCGAAGGCCAGGAGGAAGGCCGTCTGGAGCATGAACGCCCCGTACGCGCTGCGGCTCAGCCGCTGCCCTCGGGGGAGTGGTCTGTCCAGCCGGTGCTGTGCAACGCTCAGCAGCCACACCGAGCCGAACACCGTGAGCACGCCGTCGACCGCGGCGAAGACCAGTGCAGCCGCGTGGGCTCCCCCGAGCGCCTCGTCGACCGAGCCCTGTGATCCGACGAAGACCACCAGCACGGCCATGGCCACCGCGCCCGCCAGCGTCACCGCACCGCATTGCCGCGCGATCCGGGCCGGGACGTCGGCCGCCCACCCCCGCCGGCTGGCCGCCACGCCGAGACCGAACACGGCGATGCAGGCCGGCCACTCCCAGAAGTTGAGGTCGCTGACACCGCTCTCCGAGCCGTACGGGTACGCCAGCCTCACGGCGAAGGAGAAGGGGGCGACGACCACCGCCGCAACCGTCAGGGTCCGCGCGGTGATCTGCCGAGCTCCGTCGGGCGACTCCCGACGGCGGAGCCAGCGCACCCCGGCGGCCCGCCAGGCGGCGTACCCGAGGGAGAAGACGAGGAGCACCCCGACGAACCACAGCGGGCCGGTGTCCAGGCGGCGCTCGGGGCCCCCGTACTCCTCCCAGAAGGACCGAGGCGCACGCCCGAGCGGGTGCTCGAGCGCATAGGTCAGCACGGGCTGGACGACCAGGACGTACAGGGAGAAGGGGCATCCGAGGCGAACCAGCCGGTCCACGACGAACCGCCGGGTTCCCTTGCGCTCGAGCGAGGGTGGGGTGAGGAGTCCGGCCACCAGGAACAAGAGGGCCATGAGGAACAGGCCGAACGGGGCGCCGGCCACGAAGAGCACGACCTCGGTGGCCGGTGCGAGGGTGACCTCCCGCAGCTCGGTGTAGGTCCACGCCTCCACGGTGGAGGCATACCCGAGCACGGCGTGGATGGCGATGATCGCTGCGATGAGCAGGACCTTGAGGTTGTCCAGGTAGAGCCGGCGGGAGGCAGCCCACGTCTCGAGCGCCCCCGGCCCCTCGGCACCGGGACCGACTCGGCATGAGGAGTCGCGCAGCGTCACGGCCACGGCGGCACCAGCCTCAGTCCGGGCGGGCGTCGCGACGGCGGATCCGACGGCGGGCGAGCCAGAGCGCGGCGAGCATCAGCATCGCGACGTCGGCGAACCCCAGGAGCGACGCCCAGGGGAGCTCGATGTCCCCGTTGTCCAGGTTGTTGAAGAAGGCGCCGAGCGGGGTGAGCAGTGGCCAGAGGATCAGGATGTTCGTGGTGAGCCGGTAGATGACCGCGTAGAGAACACCGAGGCCGAGCAGGAACCACATCTCGTCCAGGCCCATCCCGTAACCGACGTGGTACGCCGCGTAGAGCACGGCGGCACCGGCGACAGCCGCCACCGGACCGAAGCTGGCCTCGAGACGGCCCTGGACGAACCCGCGGAAGAACACGGCCTCGAACAGCCCCACGACAAGTGACATCCCGAGCAGCGGAACCCACTGCTCGGCATCCGGCATCGAGTAGCCGACCATGGTCACGGCGAACTGCACCGCCGCCAGGACCAGTCCCATCGCCACGGTGGCCCGCCACTGGTGGAGGCCGATGCCCAGGGACCGCAGGTCCCGGCCGCGCACCCACACCTGGTACACCACCGGCCCGACCACGCCGAGCAGCATCCCCGCCGCGAAGGACAGGAACAGCCCGAGCACGTTGTCGGTCGTGAACACCCCGAACGCGAGCCGGAAGGCGGCCACCACTGCGACGTAGAGTGCCGCGACCACGAGCAGGTCGGTCCTGTCGACCGTGTGGCTCGCTGACGGCCGCAACCCGGGCACCGTCGCGAGCGCCGCGGCACCGACGATGACGATGCCGGCCCAGAGCTGCAGGTCGACGACGGCCAGCAGGAGCAGGGCGAGCACGCAGTAGGCGAACCATGCCGCTCGGACGCCGTCTCGCGCCGTCACCGGCCGTTCCGTCGTCGCGTCGGATTGCATGAGAACCATGAGGAACCACCCTCCTTGACGGAGCGAGGAGGTGAGGCCCTTCGGATCATTGCCTCGGCAGACCCTCCCTACCATCGTCCGCCGTACGGGCACTCTCGTCGCCCGGTGGAGATGCACCGCACACGGCCTCGGTGCCGACGGCGCCCGGTCCGGCGCCGTATGCCGCGCAGGCCCACCTGCGAGCCTCAGGTGCTCAGCTCGCCGGCCAGGTCCTGCTGCATCAGGCGCCGCACGTCGTCGGCACCGTGACCGTCCGAGAGGACCATGAGCTTGGTGAGAGCGGCCTCGAACGTCATGTCGCCCCCAGGCACCGCACCGGCGCCGAGCAGCGCCGAACCGGTGGCGTAGCGACCGCCGACCACGCTTCCCGCCCGGCACTGGGTCGTCACGACGACCACGACTCCGCGGTCGGCGGCGGAGCGCAACGGGTCGAGGAACCAGGGCTCGGTCGGACCGTTCCCCGCACCGTAGGCCTCGAGGACGAGTCCGCGCAGGCCCGGTCGGGCGAGGGCTGCCTCGAGGTCGTACCCGGCGACCCCCGGATGGAGCCGCATCCCCGCCACGGCGGAGCTCATGCCACGACTGCGCCGGATGGGACCGGCGCTCGGCTCCCGGATCACGGTCGATGCGAAGTCGATCGTCACGCCGGCAGTCGCCAACGGCGGAAGGTTCGGGGACGCGAAACCGTGGTAGCTGTCGGCGTGCACCTTCACGGACCGGTTCCCGCGGAGAAGGAGGTCGGCGAAGAAGACCGTCACCTCGGGCACGAGAGGGTCACCCCGCAGGTGCCCAGCAGCGATCGCGAGGGCGGTCACCAGGTTCTCCCGGCCATCCGACCGCAGCTCCGTGACCGGCCGCTGCGCTCCGGTCAGCACGATGGGGATGTCGATGCCCTCCAGCAGGAAGCTCAGCGCGGATGCCGTGTACGCCATCGTGTCGGTGCCGTGCAGCACCACGACTCCGGCGTGTCCCGGCGCGTGGGCGACGATGGCGTCGGCGATGTCGACCCAGCGCGATGGGCGCATCGCCGACGAGTCGATGGGGTCGGTGAACGTCGCGACGGTCAGGGCGAGGGGCAGCCGGCGAAGGAACGGCAGGTGGTCCCGGATCTCCCGCAGGTCGAGCGGCACGAGCGAGCCGGTCGCGTCCGGTCCCATGCCGAAGGTGCCACCGGTGTAGAGGACGAAGATGGCCGGCCCCTCCGGCCCCACCCGGCCGAGAACCTCGAGCCCGCTCACCGGCCCACCCCGGCGACGGCGTCGGGTGCCGCGGCGGCATCCACCGGCTCGTGCACGGTCCGAGCGTGCCAGTGATGACCCACGAACACCACCACGGCGCGGGCTCCGGGTGAGCGAAACGGTATCCTTGGCCACCACGGCGACGCCGGACGACCGGGCGCCGGGCGGAGCGAGTGGGGTTGACACGAGGAGCACGACATGACCGCTTTCACGGTGTGGAAGTTCGACGGCCCCGACGGTGCCGAGCGGGCCGCCTCGAGCCTGAAGGAGTGCGAGCGTGAGGGGATCGTGAAGATCCTCGACCATGCCGTGGTCTCGTGGCCCGAGGGTGCCGAGCACCCGATCACCAAGCAGGGCCACGAACAGACCTGGCGCGGAACGGGTTGGGGCGCGTTCTGGGGTGTGCTGCTCGGCGCCCTGTTCTTCGTGCCGGTCGTCGGCGGTGTCGCCGGGGCGGCGATCGGTGCGATCAGCAAGATGACCCAGGACACCGGGATCACGAAGGACCAGCTCGAGAAGATCCGCACCCAGGTGACGCCGGGGACCTCCGCCCTGTTCGTCGTCACCGAGGAGGCGGACCTCGACCGGGTCGGCGAGCGGTTCCAGGCGCCGCACAGCACGCTCATCGCGACGAACCTCACCGAGGCCGAGCGGCGCGTGCTGCTGGAGACCTTCGGGGGTCGGTAGCCAGGTGAGGTCTCCCCGTCACGGGAGCGCCGGCCGGCGTTTCACCCACGCCCGCGAGCCTGCACGGGCACACCACCCGCGGAGGGTGGTGCCCGCCGAGGGCTCGGCGACGTAGCGTCGGGTACCACCGCGCCGGAGGCCGGGCCGGTGACCCACCGGGTGCGAGGAGAGAGACAGTGAGCGTCAGCCCGACCGGAGAGACGTCGACCACGGCAGCAGAAGCGCCACCCTTCGCCCTGACCGGCGAGGAGGTGCTGGCGGCGGCGGGTTCCGACGCCACCAGGGGTCTGACGGCGACGGAGGCTGCGAGCCGCCTGGCGAGCCACGGCCCGAACGAGATCACGGCGGAGAAGCCGCCGTCACCGTGGGCCGTGGCGGCGCAACAGCTGCGCGACCCGATGAACCTCATGCTGGTCGCGGTCGTCGTGGTCAGCCTCCTCATCGGGGAGGTCTCCACCGCGGTGATCGTCGGCCTGCTCATCGCGCTGAACATCGTCCTCGGCACCAGGCAGGAGCTCACGGCCCGGGCGAGCGTCGACGCCCTCGCCAGGATGCAGGTGCCCCAGGCGCGGGTGATCCGAGACGGCACCCTGGTGATGGTGCCGGCCACCGAGGTCGTGCCCGGCGACCTCGTCCAGGTCGAGGCGGGCGACATCGTGCCGGCCGACGGGCGCATCCTCCGCTCGGCCACGCTCGAGGCGCAGGAGGCTGCCCTCACCGGGGAGAGTGCGCCCATCGCCAAGGACACCGCCGTGCTGCCCTCGGGCGACGTCACGCTCGGCGACCGCACGAACATGCTGTTCCAGAACACCTCCGTCACCCGGGGCACCGCCGCCCTCCTCGTGACGGCCACGGGGATGCAGACCCAGATGGGCCAGATCGCGACGATGCTGACCTCGGTGACGCGCAGCCGGTCGCCGCTGCAGAGGGAGCTCGACTCCCTGACGAAGGTGCTGGGGGCCATCGCGTGGGGCGCAGTCGCCGTCATCGTCGTGGCCGGCCTGATCCGGGGGATGCCGGCGGAGGAGCTTCTCCTGCTCGGGACGGCCATGGCGATCTCCGCCATCCCGACGGGCATGCCTGCCTTCGTCTCCGGGCTGCTGTCCATGGGCGCCAAGCAGCTCGCCGAGGCCCGTGCGGTCGTGAAGAACCTCACCGACGTCGAGACCCTGGGGGCGACGAGCGCGATCAACACCGACAAGACCGGCACGCTGACCCTCAACGAGATGATGGTCTCCACGTTGTATGCGGGGGGCGCCTGGTTCACCGTCGACGGCGAGGGGTACCGCAAGACCGGCGCCATCCGGTCGGTCGCCGGCACCCCGACTCCCGACTTCACGCGGCTCGCGCTCGGGCTGGTCCTCGACAGCGACGCCGTGGTGGCCGACGACGGCTCCGTCATCGGCGACCCCACCGAGGCGGCCCTGGTCGTCCTCGCGGCCAAGCTCGGCGTCGACGCCGAGGAGACCCGACGCGCCTATCCCCGCCTGGCCGAGGTGCCCTTCGACTCCGACTACAAGTTCATGGCGACGTTCCACCGAGTGCCCGTCGACGGTGTCCAGCACGTCATCGAGCTCGTCAAGGGCGCGCCCGACGTGGTGCTCGCGCGCTGCAGCATGGCGGGCGGGCCACTGAGCGGGTCGCAGGTGCCGATCACCGAGGCCGCCGACGGCATCCAGGCCGCCAACGAGCGGATGGGGCAGAAGGGCCTGCGGGTGCTCGCGTTCGCCGCGCGGCTCATCGACCCCGACGAGCTCCGCGTGATGACGGACGACCCGATGTCCCTGACCCGCGAGCTGTCCTTCGTGGGGCTGGCGGGGATCATCGACCCTCTGCGTGCGGAGGCTCGGACCGCGGTGGCCACGGCGCTCACAGCCGGCATCGACGTGCGGATGATCACCGGGGACCACGCGGTGACGGCCGCATGCCATCGGCGAGGAGCTCGGTCTGGGGCCCGGTGCGGTGAGCGGCGCGGAGCTGCAGGGGATGAGTGACGACGAGCTCAAGCAGCGCCTGCCGCAGCTTCACGTCTTCGGGAGGGTCACGCCTGAGGACAAGCTGCGGCTGGCCCGTGCCATGCAGGAGGAAGGGCTCATCGTCGCGATGACCGGTGACGCGGTCAACGACGCGGCCGCGCTGAAGCAGGCCGACATCGGCGTCGCGATGGGCAGCGGCAGCGAGGTCACGAAGCAGGCCGCACGGATGGTGCTCACCGACGACAACTTCGGGACCCTCGTGCACGCGGTGGAGATCGGCCGGCGCATCTACGACAAGGTGGTGTCGTACGTGCGCTACCAGATGACCCAGCTGCTGTCGCTGGTCATGCTCTTCCTCGCGGCGACCCTGTTCAACGTCAACGAGGGCGTCGCCATGACGCCCACCATGGTGCTCTTCCTGCTCTTCTTCGCCACGGCGGGTGGCGTGGTCGTCATCGCCGTCGACCCGGGCGACCCCGACGTCATGCACCGGCCGCCCCGCGACCCCGCGGTGCCGATCACCAACCGGTCCGCGGTGGTCTCCTGGGTCGTCTACGCGAGCGTGCTGTTCGTCGCCGCGTTCATCCCGCTCGTCGCGGGACCGGACGAGCCGAGCACGGACCAGCCGTCCGCATCCATGACCATGGCCTTCGTCGTCATGGGAGTGGGCACGGTGTTCAACGCGCTGGTCAACCGGCGCGACCCCACGAGCGGCCTGACGCCGCCGATCGCCAAGGCGCTCGCCATCGGCCTGGTCCCGGTCGTGATGGTCTTCCTCGCCACGCAGCTCCCGTCGCTGCAGGACGCCCTGCTCACCGTTCCCCTCACCGGCGGGCAGTGGCTCACGTGTGTCGGCCTGGCCGCCCTGCTGCCACTGACCGTCGAGCTGGGCAAGGTCGTGCGCAGGCGGCGCCACCGGGGGATGCCGGCGCAGGTGAGCCCCCAGGCCGCAGTCGCCCCCGAACGCGCACGAACCACCCCCGGGACCTCGTGATGAGCGGCGAGCCACCAGGGGAGGGCCGGGGGACCTCGTCCGCACCGCGGGACCGTCGGGTACTCAGCCCGCGCCGACCCTGGGTGTGGATCCTCGTGGCCGTCGGCCTCCTCGCCGTCGGTGCCCTGGTGCGTGAGCTGGCACTCACCGCGGGTGAGGTGGACCTGGCGCAGGAGGTCACCGCCACGTGGGCCTACGTCCTGTCGGCGCTGCTCGTGTTCGCCGACGGTGTCTGCGCGCTCTTCCCGGCCGAGACGACGCTCATCACGGCATCCGCACTGGCGGTCGAGGGACTGCTGGAGCTACCCCTCGTCATTCTCGCCGGGGCGGTGGGCGCGGTCTCGGGGGACTCCGCGCTGTACTGGCTGGCACGGCTGAGCCGCCGGCGGTTCCAGTCCCAGCTCGACGCGGCGCTGAACAACGCCAGGGTCGCGGAGGCGATGGACCTCATCGGGTCGAGTGCGCCGCTGCTCCTCGTCGTCGGCCGGTACGTGCCCGGTCTCAGGTTCGTCGTCAACGCCTCCTGCGGTCTCGCGCCCTACCCCTACCGCCGGTTCCTGCTGTGGTCCTCGATCGGTGGGACGCTGTGGTCGGTGGTCACCTGCCTCACCGCCTATGCCCTCGGAACCGCGCTGGGTGACAACCCCATTGCTGCCCTGGTCCTCGCGACCCTGGTCAGCACGTTCGCGGTGGCCATCATCTTCGTGCTGATCCGCCGCCACCGGGCGCAGCGCGCTGCGCGTGCGCGCACCGTCCCCACCGTGGCCGGTGGGTGAGCTGGAGCGGGGGAGGTCCCGGACTAGGCGGAGGCGCGGGCGAGCACCTCGGTGACGTGCTCGCCGAAGGTGCACTGCATCAGGTCGGCCGCATCGTCGTCGCGCGAGACGTCGAGTCCGATGCCGGTGGCCAGCAGCGTGTTGATGAGCATGCCGTCGGCGAGGAACCTGTGGATCTGGTCGGGCGTGAACCGGGCCTCGTCGCGCAGCATCCGGAAGACCTGGAGGAAGCCGTCGCGGGCGATCGGGCCGATCACGGGGTCGGTGCCCATGAGGTAGCCGTGCAGCAAGGTGAGGAGCACGCCTCGGTCCTCCACGAGGTGGAGGTAGGCCTCGCCCAGACGATGCTCCGCGGACTCGGTGTCGCCGTCGGCGGGCAGCGCCTCGCGGAACGTCGTGAGGAGCCGGCCGAGCGTGTGGCGCAGCGTCTCGATGAACAGCTGCTCCTTGGTGCCGAAGAGCCGGACGACGTAGGGCTGGCTGATCCCCGCCGCGCGCGCGACGCGATCGGTCGTCGCGCCGGCGTAGCCGAGCTCACCGAAGACGGCGATCGCGGAGTCGAGGATCTGCTCCCGCCGTTGCTCGGCGGGGATGCGGTCTGCTCGAGTCGCCATGGTTGACATGTTATCAGTTGATAACTACATTGCCGCTTGTAATCATCTGATTACCTCGTCCCGCCACCAGGAGCTCCACCCATGTCAACCTCCCGCAGGGCGCCCCTCTGGTTGGTCCTCGTCGCCACGTCACTCCCCATGTTCATGGCAACGCTCGACAACCTCGTCATCACCAACGCGCTCCCGGTCATGGCGACCGACCTCGGCGCGACCATCGAGGAGCTCCAGTGGTTCCTCAACGCGTTCACCCTGGCCTTCGCCACCTTCATCCTCCCGGCGGCGGCCCTCGGCGACCGTGTCGGTCGTCGCACCGTCTTCATCGCCGGCATCGCGGTGTTCAGCGCGGCCAGCGTGCTCACTGCCCTCAGCACGGAGCCGTCGATGGTGATCGGCGCGCGGGCCGTGCAAGGCCTGGGCGCGGCGGCGATCATGCCACTGTCGTTGACGCTGCTTGCGGGATCGGTACCCGAGAGGCTCCGCCCCGCGGCCATCGGGATCTGGGGCGGCGTCTCCGGCCTCGGCGTCGCGCTCGGGCCCCTCGTCGGTGGACTCATCATCGAGGGATGGAACTGGCAGTCGATCTTCTGGGTCAACGTACCGATCGGCATCCTCGCCATCCCGCTCGCCCTTGCGGTGCTGCCGGACACGCGTGGCGAGCGCCGCCCGCTCGACCTTCCGGGCGTCTTCCTGGCCGGTCTCGGCGTCCTGGGCGTCGTCTACGGCATCGTGCGGGGGAACGAGGCGGGCTGGACGAGCGCCGAGGTGCTCGCGTCGCTCGGGTCGGGCGCCGTGCTCCTCGTCGCCTTCATCGTGTGGGAGGCCCGCACCACCGCACCGGTGCTCCCACTCTCGCTGTTCAGGGACCGCAGCTTCAGCGTGGCGAACGCGGTCGGCCTCACCTTCAGCTTCGGGATGTTCGGCTCGATCTTCCTGCTGGTGCAGTTCCTGCAGGTGGTCCAGGGCCACTCAGCCCTCGAGGCCGGCCTCATGACGACCCCCTGGACCATCGCGCCCATGGTGGTGGCGCCGATCGCCGGGTTCATCGCCCCGCGCACCGGTACGCGAGCCCTCATGGTCGCCGGGCTCGGCGCGCAGTCGGTCGCCCTGTTCTGGATCGCCGGGGTCCTCTCGGCCGACGTGTCGTTCGCGACGCTCGTCCCACCCTTCGTCGTGGCGGGCGTCGGGATGGGACTCGTGTTCGCCCCCATGGCCACCGCAGTGCTGGCGCGCATGCCCGAACGGCACCACGCGAAGGCGAGTGGCACGAACTCCACGCTGCGTGAGGTGGGCGGCGCGCTGGGCATCGCGGTGCTCACGGTGGTGTTCACCGGCGCCGGTGGCCAGCTCACGCCCGCAGGCTACGTGGATGCCGCGGTCCCGGCGATCGCCACGGGTGGGGTGGCCCTCGCGGCAGCGTTCGCTCTGGCGTTCCTGCTGCCGGCCGGCCGTTCGGGTCGCCAGGACCCGGTGGAGGCAGCCGACCAGCCGTCGGCCGCTCCGACCGGACGGTCGACGCGCATCGTCCCGGTGGGAGCCGGCGCGGGCGTGTGAGCGCCCGGCACGGTGGGCGGGCCAAGCGCCCCTCCCACCCGGCGCGCCCCTGACCGCAGGTCAGCGGGTCTCGACGTACCAGGTCTCGGAGACCGTGCGGCGCATGGCGACCCTCTGCCGCGTCTGGACGACGATGCCCACCAGGGCGAGCGCAAGCAGCAGCAGGTACCAGCCCCAGCTGTCCTGGACGGCATCGGTGAAGGCGCCCCGGGTGAAGTCGGCGGACTCGAGGGAGCCCACCAGCAGCATCAGGCCGGCCACCACGCTGATGGCACCGGCGAAGGAGCTGAAGACGGCCAGCGCGATCATCGGCATGTTCCCGATCACCGCGACCAGGCCAAGGGCCGCGCCCACCACGAGGCCGACGAGGACGGCGACCCAGTTCCAGTCGATGCCCAGGGCGACGACCAGGCCGGCACCGATCGCGAAGCCGAAGGCAGCCATGGCCAGGACCACGGCCACCGCGTAGTAGAGGTAGGCGAACACCGCGAAGATCAGCGCGAACACGAGTCCGGTGACCCAGCCGAGCACGGTGCCGAGGAAGCGCTCGTCGGCGAGCCCGGCGAACAGCCCGGCCCCGAAGGCGAACCCCGCGAAGAAGCCCCAGATCGGGAGCACGATCCGAAGCACGAACTGCCCAGCGAAGAGCATGACGCCTCCGGCGATGATCGCGAAGAGGCCCAGGACGATGTCTGCCATGACTGCAATGTAGGCCCGCACGCCGTGGACCGGTGCGACGACACGGACGATCGGGCCGTCGGGCTCAGGAGACGCCCGCCGGTGGCGTCAGCTCGCCCAGCGCGTCCCTCGAGCCCCGAGGGCTCCCTCGCACCACGCCCAGAGCACCCGGCGGCGCTCCTCGTCGAAGGTGAGCGGTTCGGCGTGGGTCACCCGGCCCATCTCGACGTACGCGTCGTGCAGGAGGGGGTGGCGGGCGGGGGTGAGCCCACGGACCTTCTTCCGCCACTTCCCCGACAAGGAGGAGGTCCTGTTCGCGCACGACGACCAGCTGCTGCCCGTCATCACCGACACGATCACCGCTGGCCGGGACCCGGTGAAGGCGCAGGACCTCATGTCCGAGGTCCTCGGCGTCCTGGCCGTCGCCATGGAGCCGACGCGGCCCCGGCTCAGGGAGAGGCAGCGGCTCATCGACCGCGACGTGGCGTTGACCGGCCGCGAGCTCGCGAAGCAGGCGCGCTGGCAGTCGACCATCGCCGGTGCCCTCGTCGAGCGAGGGTTCACACCGCACGCCGCGGACCTTCTCGCCGTGCTGGGGTTCGCCCTGTTCCGTTCGGCTCTGCACCAGTGGCTCGCCGAGCAGCACGGGCCGACGCTGCGCGAGCGCGTCGCAGCCTCACGTCCCGAGGTCCGCCACATCCTCGACGAGGTGAGCAGTGCGGTGGCTGCCTCAGGACGGTGATCGTGGGGTGTGGGGAGCTGCCGGTTCCTCGGCGACGGAGGTGGTCGGCGCAGCAGCTCGACGCGGCGCCGGGAAGGGGGGCCGGGCCGACGGTGAAGCTCCCGGATGCCGTCTGGCGATCCGGACGCGCAACGCCGCTGGGCGCGCGGCGAACTCCAGGGGAGCAGCGAGCTCGGCTGCCTCGCCGTCGATACCCGCGTGCACCGTCCCTGGGGCGGTGACCTCCAGGTGATGAGCGCTCCACGCCCTCCCTGGTGGGTGCGGCATCTCGTCCGGCGTGTCGAGCACCAGGATCCCGAGCCGGCCGCCGGCCAGCGTTGGTCGGGTCCCGGGAGCGGGTCCGGCCAACGCGTACGGGTTGTTGGAGACCAGCACGACGGCGAGCCGGGTGTGCTCTCGACCGGTGTCGTCCACGCACCGAAGCGACGGCGTGCGTCCGCTGGGAGAGAGCACACCGCGTGCCGTCTCCGCCAGGGTGCGGACCTTGGTGTCGCGGTAGCCGGCCAGCTGGACCGCCTCTCCGTAGATGCCGAGGGAGACGTTGTTCAGGAAGATCCTGCCGTTCACCTCGCCGACGTCGATCAGGCTCTCGACCCCGTCGGTGAACGCGTCAAGAGCCCCGAGCACGTCCCGGCGATCCACGCCGACGTCCAGTGCGAAGTGGTTGCGCGTTCCGGCGGGGATGCAGACGAATGGCACGGCGTGCGTGGCGGCGACCGCCGCAACGGCCGAGAGCGACCCGTCACCGCCAGCAACCCCGAGAGCGTCTGCACCATCGGCCAGGGCCTCCCGGGCCACGGTGCTCGGGTCCTCGCGGGGACCCAGCACCACTGCTCGGATCCCCCTGTCACGGGCCTCCTCGACGATCCCGTAGCGGGCCGCCGCACCGTCGCCGGACCTGGGGTTGACGACCAGCACGGGCTGTCGAGGTGAGGCGACGGCGTTCCAGCCACGGCTCGTCAGCGCCACACGTGGCACGTGGTACCTCGGACGGTTCATACCCATCCCCTTCTCGACGCGGACGTCGGTGGCACTGCGCACGGGAGGCACGGGACACGATGTCCGTCACCACCCCACTGCGTGCTCTTCACTGCGCCCGTGCAGGAGGAGCCGGGGTGGCAGACGTGCTCGCCCTCTGGATCTGCCGCGTGAGGTCGAGGATCTCACTGGACATCAGGAGCAGCCTCTCGTTCTGGCGCTCTTCCTCCTGGACGGTGTGCCACGCCTCGTCGGCGATCACCAGGCGCTTCTCATCGGCACGGTTCTGGCTGATCATGACGAAGGTGGACAGGAAGATGGCTTCCAGCGACACGATCATGGTGAGCAGCCCGAAGGGGTAGTCCTCGACGCCGAGAGCGATCCAGAGGGTGAACCAGGTGATGTGGATGTACACGAACTTCATCGAGCCGGCGAACCGGGTGATCTGGTCCGCGACGCGGTTCTCGCGGCGTTTGCTGCGCTCGCTGAGATGCTGCAGCAGCGCCGGGCTGCTGGGTTGCGAATGGGTGGTTCTCACGGGGGCTCCTGGTGCCTCGCGCCCGGCGTGACCGGGCACGAAGTCGGGTGGGGAGCGGCCACCTCCGGCCTTGGGCGGTTGCGGAGGCGGCCGCTGTGGATGGGCGCTACGCGGCCAGCTGGTCGGCTTGCCTGCCGACCTGGCGCAGCGCGAGGCCGGCGACGATCTCGTTGACGCCGCGGCTGATGGCCCACACCCCGACCAGGGTCACGAGAGTCAGTAGCGACGACTCCCAGGAGGCGGCTGCCCACACGCCCAGCACCAGCTCGGCGAAACCGAGCAGCAACCCCGTCCACCACCAGGACAGCTTGGGTCCGGCCAGGGCGCTGACGATGTGGATGATGCCGTAGACGATGAGGTAGCAGGCCACGAGGACCGCCACGACATAGAGGGTGATGCCGGGCCAGGCGAAGGTTGCCAGGCCGGCGGCCACGCCGAGGATCCCGCCGATGACGTTCAGCCAGCGCATCGTGCGCTCACGGGCCGCCATCAGGAGCTGGGTGGTGCCGCCGAAGAGGAATGCCACGCCGACGAGCGCCGCCACCGCAACCAGGCTTTCCACCTGGAAGGACAGGACGAACATCCCGTAGCCGATCCATAGTGCCCCCAGCGCCACGATCCATCCCCACGCCGCGGACACCTCGTGGGCACCGGCGCGGATGGTGTTCAGGAGCGGGTCCGGGGTCTCCACCTTGGTTGTCTCCGGGGTCTTCAACTTGCTTGTCATTGCACACTTTCCTTGTGGTGAGGCCGCGCGGGCAGGGCGTTTGGGCGTTCCTGCCCGCGGCGGCGCAACTGCTGTGAGTGAGAACTGGGGCTATTGGCCACCAGTCCGGGGGGCTACTTGGTGTCCGCGGCCTTGAGCTTGTCGGCGTAGGCGCGGGCGTGGATGGCGTCGAGGATCGACAGCTGCGCGTTCCCGACCGCCCAGTCTGCGAAGTCGAGGGCCTCGGCCGCGTCGGCCTCCGCCCAGTCCGCGTCGGTGGCAGCGACCTTGGCGTCCACGTGGAGCTCGCGCTTGTCCATGTTCGCCTTGACCTCGCCCTTCTTGGCCGCGGCGTCAGCCTTCAGCTGCGCCCACTTGGCCCGGGCGCCGTCGGCCGCCTCGGAGACCTCCTGCTTGGCGTTGCGGACGGACTGGTCGAGGTCGGCCTCGGCCGAGGTGATCCGCTGCACGAGCTGTGCATCGGTCTCGTCCACGGCCGTCTCCACCGAGACCTTCGCCTGCGCGACCCGCTGCTGCAGAGCATCCAGCCGCGTGGAGAAGTTCGTGTTCTGTGTCATGAGTTCCACCTTCATTGTGTCGGGCCCCGTTCCGGGCCATGTGTATGTTTCGTGCAGTACTGACGATATCGTCAGTACTGCACTCGTGCAAGTCCCGAGACGGTGGTGTGACGTGTTGAACAGTGGGCCCCTGTGCCCGGCGGACGGCTCAGGGCCAGTTGCGTCGGCAGTGGCCGGCCTCCTTGGCGGCCGCGATGTCCTGGCGGGCGCGGGCGCCAGCCCGGCGTCGTGCACGAGGACCCTCGGCCCTGCGTTGAGGAGCACCCTCACCATTTCGGGATGCTGCTGGTGGAGCCGGCCGGT
The DNA here is from genome assembly GCA_963763015.1 of uncultured Actinomycetota bacterium. Taxonomy (GTDB): domain Bacteria; phylum Actinomycetota; class Actinomycetes; order Actinomycetales; family Dermatophilaceae; genus Fodinibacter. The sequence goes on from CAVXML010000007.1 coordinate 147,028, forward strand.
CATCCGGAAGCTCAGCGTGCCGCGGTAGACGACCGGTGCACGGCTCGGATGACGAGGGGCGCCAGGGTTGGTCATCGTGGGCCTGAGCCGCAGCAGAGCGACGTCACGCGCCGTCAGCCGCTCGAGGTGGCCTCGTCACCGCTGCGCGGGGCGGCCAGGAACCTCGAGACGAGCGGGCCGAGCTCCTCGGCGGAGGTCAGCAGGCCGAGGTGGCCGTCGTCGTAGACGTGCAGCGTCGCATGAGGGAGCAGCGCGTGCATGATTCGGGCGTTCACCGTGGGGATGATCGGGTCATCGTTGCCGGCGAGGAGGAGCGTCTGCTGCCGGACGAGCGGCAACCAGGGCAGGCTCGACCAGCCGACTCCGGCGAGGAGCTGCAGGGCGTATCCGGTCCGTGACCCGGGCTGTTCCCTCTCGGACACGACGTGCCTGACCTCGTCGGGGCGCCGGCGCATCTTGCCGCCGTACAGCTCTGGTGCGATTGCCTCGGCGTACGCCGGGTCGCGGTAGCGCCTCGGGGTGAGCATCTTGCCCAGGACAGAGGGGCGGGCCGGCACCATCACCATGCCGGTTCCGGTGCTGACCAGCACCAGACGTCGACAGCGCCGCGGGTACTGGAAGGCCAGCTGCTGGGCCAGGCCGCCGCCCCAGGAGATGCCGAGGACGTCGAACCGGTCGTAGCCGAGGCGCTGGACGAGGGTCGCGACGAGGCACGCCAGCGTCCCGAACGTGTAGGGCACCTTGGGGTCGGCAGACCCGCCAACACCGGGCACGTCGAAGCGGACAACCTCGATTCGCGGATGGATCTCGTCGACGAACGGCTGCAGCACGTCAAGGCTGGCGCCGATGCCGTTGCACAGCACCAGGGGTGGGCCCGGCTCGGTTCCCGGCCGAACCGCGACGCGGATGTCGTGACCGAGGATGCGGACGCGGTTGGAGCTGGTCACTGAGCGAAGACGTAGGTTCCGGGCGCTTCGGCGAGCACGCTCAGACGGCCGGACCCGAGCTCCTGGGGCGCGGGGCGCAGCTCACCGCAGCGTTCGTCGAGCCACAGGCCGAGGTCGGTCCACCAGGTGCCCTGATGGACGTCGGAGTCCTCCAGCCAGGTCGCGGGGTCGGACGTCAGGTCGTCGTTGGTGTGGAAGGACGACTTGGGGTTGCCCGGCGGGTTGACGAGGGCGGCGATGTGACCGCTGGTGGACAGCACGAACCGAGTGGTGCCGCCGAAGAGCTGGGCGCTGCGGTAGCAGCTCTCCCACGGGGTGATGTGGTCGGCGATGCCGGCGACCACGTAGGAGTCCACGGTGACCGTACCGAGGTCGACCGGTGTGCCGAGGACGGTGAGGGCCCCGGGCCGGGTGAGCGGGTTGGTCATGGCCAGGTCGACGAAGTCGGCGTGCAGGGCGGCGGTCATCCGGGTGGTGTCGGAGTTCCAGAACAGGATGTCGAACGCCGGCGGTCGCCTGTCGAGCAGGTAGTTGTTGACCCAGTAGTTCCACACCAGGTCGCCGGGCCGCAGCCAGGCGAACACCTCGGCCAGGTCGCGGCCGTCGAGGTAGCCGTTCCGGGCGGACCTTGCCTTGGCCCGTTTCGCCAGCCGCTCGTCGACGAGGGCGGCCATCGTCCCGGCATCCCGGTTGTCGATGACCGTCACCGCGAGGCAGAGTGCGGCCAGCCGGTCCTGCCGACCCACGGCGGCGAGGTAGGCCGCTGCGACGCTCGCGAGGATCCCGCCGGAGCACGCCCCGCCGAGGACCGTGCGCGAGGTGGTGGTGATCTCCTCGACGGCGTCCAGAGCGTCGAGGACACCCTGCACGTAGGTGTCGAGGCCCCACGATGCGTGGCGCCGGTCCGGGTTCCGCCAGGAGATGAGGAACACCTGGCGGCCCTGCCGCACCCCGTACTCCACCAGGCTGCGCTCCGGGGCGAGGTCCAGCGCGTAGTACTTGTTGATCGTGGGCGGGACCAGCAGTGTCGGTACCTCGTAGACCTCGTCGGTCTGAGGCGCGTACTGGATCAGTTCCAGCACCTCGTTGCGAAACACGACCGCACCGGGCGTCGCGGCGATGTTCTCGCCCAGGACGAAGCCGCTGCCGTCGACCATCTCCGGAAGGCGCGGTGCGGAGGCCAGGTCCGCGGCCAGGCGCCTGCCACCACGAACCAGGCTCAGCCCCGCGGTGTCGATCGCCGCCTTCGCCGAGGCCGGGTTCACCAGCGGGACGTTGCTCGGCGCGGTCGCCTGAATGACGTTCTCGAGGAGGAACCGCACTCGCTTGTGGTCGCGGGGACCGAGATCGGCCTCGTCGAGCAGCTGCTCGGCGGTGCGGCTGCCTGCCAGGTAGAGCTGGACGAGGCGCCTGAGCAAGGGGTTCTCGGCCCACGCGACATCGGTGAACCGACGGTCGCCACGGCTCGGCGCCAGCGTCGAGGTGCCGGTGACGACGCGGCCCGCCTCGGCGCCCAGCCCCCCCAGTCGGCGTGCGGTGACGGCGGGCCGGCGCGCCAGCGAGACCGCCCACCTCGCCATGGACTGGTCGGGGACGAACCGGCGTACGGGACCGAGCGCGGCGTCGACCAGAAGGGCATCCAGCGCAGCGGCGGTCTCGGTGGGGGGCTCGGCGGCGGTGGTCATCGAGGGACTCCTCGTGCTGGTCGGGGGGTGACGTGGATGTCGTGCTCCCGGCGCGCCCTCGAGCCCATGGCTGAGGGACGATCCGAAAATGACGATTTCGTCAGTAAACCGCACGAGGGCTTGGGTGCGGCCGCCGGTGTTGGAGGCGTCACATGGAGGGCGCCGAGCCGAGGTCGTCACCGATCACGTCGACGAGGCGACCGGGCGGCCGCTGAGGGGTTGCGGGGGCACGTCCTCAGGAGGCAGAGGGTGCCGCGAGATCGGGCAGCGGTAGCCTCGCGATGCGACGAGCCGCCCTGGATGGCAGGCCGAACATGCGTAGGAGGTCCTCGGTCACCCGGTCTGTGGTCTCCTCGACGTCACGGTCAGGGTCGTCGTGGAAGAGCTGACCGAGCGCGAGGAGGACCCCGGCCGACATCGTGACCGCGACGTCGAGGTCCTCGACGTCGAAGCGGCCGGCGGCCACGGCGGCCGCGATGTCCCGGCGGACGCGGGGCGCCAGGCCGTCCTCGGCGCTGAGCAGTCGCAGGACGTTGTTGAGGAGGACCTGACTGAGCTCCGGCTCTCGGCGGTGCAGCCGCCCAGTCAGCCGGAAGCTGCAGGCGAACACCTCCGCTGGGTCCTCGATGTCGGCGGTGAGGGTGTCGAGCAGCGCGCCGTAGGCGTCCATCACCGCCTCGACGGCCGCCTCGAACAGCTCCTCCTTTGTCTCGAAGTGGTTGTAGAAGGAGCCCATCCCCACGTCGGCGGCCTGGGTGATCTCCAGGATCGGCACGTTCGTCCGGCCCTCCGCGATGAGCGTCTGGGCAGCGGCGATGAGGGCCGCCCGCGTCCTGGCCTTGCGACGGTCCAGGCGGTTGACCTGCTGGGTGGGTGCACTGCTCATGGCGGCTCCTTGCGTCTCTGCTGCTGTGTGGCCCTGATTCTAGCCTCGGGGAGTCAGGAATGACGATTTGGTCAGAAAGGGCTTGACTGAACCATCCCTCATGAGTGACGATTACTTCAGTCGATCACCGGAGGAGTAGCCATGACCAGTCATCACGGGACCCACAACGACCTGCACAGTGAGCAGGGTGCGCTCTCGGGCGAGCACGCCGGACGAGCACGCAACCCCGTCATCAAGGTGCTCGACCTGGCCTGGCTGGAGTTCGTCAAGCCGGACCTGGCCGCCTCGGAGCGCTTCGCCCACGCGTTCGGGTTCACCACGGTGGGCAGGACGGCGGACGAGCTGCTGCTGCGCGGGACGGACGCCGGTGCGCCTGCCGTGGTCGTCCGTCGCGGACCACACTCGAGGTACCTCGGTGCGGCCTTCCGCGCCGTGGAGACCGCCGACGTGGCACGTCTGGCCGACGCCACCGGCGCCACGGTCGAGCGGCTCCCGGAGCACCTCGGCGGGGTCACCGTCGACCTGACCGATCCCAACGGGGTCATGGTGCGGGTCGTCGCCGACACCCACGAGCTCGCCGCCATGGAGCCCCAGGCGACCCAGTCGTTCAACTTCGGGCACGAGGTGGTCCGTGCCAATTCCACCCAGCGCCCTGCGCGTGCCCCGGCGCGGATCCAGAGACTGGGCCATGTGGTGCTGCAGAGCACGAGGTACCTCGAGTCCTTGAACTGGTACCTGCAGCACCTTGGTCTGATCGTGAGCGACTTCAAGTACTACGAGGGGCAGCGGGAGCGGGGCCCGACGATGAGCTTCATCCGGTGTGACCGCGGCAGCACCCCCACGGACCACCACACGCTGGCGATGATGCTCGGGCCGAGCAACCGGTACGTGCACTCGGCCTACCAGGTGGCAGACCTGGATACGCTGGCGGCCGGTGGGGAGTACCTCCACGACGCCGGCTTCCAGCGCTCCTGGGGGATCGGGCGCCACATCGAGGGCAGCCAGATCTTCGACTACTGGCGCGACGCGGACGGCCTCCTGGTCGAGCACTACGCGGACGGGGACCTCTTCGACAGCACCCTGGAGCCCGGGTGGTCGCCGATGACCGCCTCCGGGCTGGCCCAGTGGGGCCCGCCGGCCACCAAGGACTTCCTCGGCCTCACACCGGGTCGAGACCTCCTCCACGAGCTGGCGTCCATGGCGCGCTCGCTGCGCGAGGACGACAACGAGTTCGACCTGACCCGCTTGCGTGGCCTCCTGAAGGTGACGAGCTCATGAGCACCACGATTCTTCGCACACCCGACGCCTGGTGGGTCAACACCCGCACAGGGGCCGCACGCATCGATACCGAGGCCACGACCACCGGCGAGCTGCTCGCCGACCGCGAGCGTGTCGAGGCAGCCCGCGGCGACGGGGCGACCGTCGACCCGGCCACCCTCGACCTCGTGTCGCCGGTGACTGCACCCTGCCGGATCGTCGCGCAGATGACGAACTTCGCCAGCCACGTGCGGGACTCGGGACTGGACCCGGAACGAATCCCGATGACGTTCTTCCGCAAGACGTCCGGCTCGATCAGCGGCCCCTTCGACGACATCGTCCGCCCCGCGCACGTGCGCTTCCTGGACTACGAGGTCGAGATCGGCCTGGTCGTCGGCAGGGCGCTGCCGGTCGGCACTCGGGTCACCGACGACGACTGGACCACCTACGTGGCCGGACTGGTGGTGACCAACGACGTCTCGGCCCGGGACGTCCAGCTGCCGAAGACCCAGTTCTTCGAAGCCAAGTCCTACCCGACCTTCACGCCCGTCGGGCCGGCACTGGTCCTGCTCGACACCGACGAGCTCAAGCGGTTCGGCGACCTTCGCCTGCGCCTGTGGGTCAACGGGGAGCTGCGCCAGGACTCGGTGGTCGACGGCGACATGGTCTACTCACCGCTGCAGGCACTGCAGGGGCTGAGCCGGTTCCAGCGGTTGGATGCCGGTGACCTGCTCCTCACCGGGACACCGGCCGGTACCGCCCTGAGCGCACCGCCCAAGCCGGTCGAGCTCATCGCCGCGCTCCTGCCCCCCGCGGTGAAGTGGAAGACCTTCTTCAAGCGTCAGGCGCGCAACCCCAAGTACCTCCAGCCCGGCGACGTCGTCGAGGTCGCCGTCGGCACCGTCGACGGTGCCATCGACCTCGGTCGCCAGCGCACGGTCGTGAGGGCCGCCTGATGGGCAGCCTGCTCTGGCCGAGGTACGACCGGCCGCACGACGTCGCGGCGATCGAGGCCGTGCCGCTCCCCGACCGCGGCCTCCCGGGGACGACCTACGAGCTGCTCATCCGGGCTGCCGAGCTGTGGCCGGACCGCGTCGCCCTGTCCGTGCTCCAGGACGGCGAACGGTGGCAGCAACCGGCGGAGCGAACCTACTCCCAGCTGCTCGACGACGTGCACCGGTTCGCCAACGCGCTCCACGAGCTCGGGGTACGCCGAACCGACGGTGTCGCCCTCCTCGCCCCGAACTGTCACGAGCTCGTCGCCGCAACCCTGGCCGCCGAGCTGGCGGGGATCGCCGCCCCCATCAACAGTGGGCTCTCCGGGCAGCACATCGCCGAGCTGCTGCGCAGGTCGGGTACCCGGGTTCTGGTGGCGGCCGGCCCTGAACTCGCCCCGGAGGTGTGGGAGCGGGCCCGCGGCCTCGCCGCCGCGGGCGGGGTGGACGCCCTGCTCGCCCTGCGCCCGACCGGGGCCGGCCCGGCCGCGCCGGATGCTGCAGCCGATCGACGGGGTTCCCGTCGGCTACCTGTCAGCGCTGGCCGCGGAACAGCCCCACGACGCCTTCGCCGGTGAAGCTCCCTCGGGCTCGGACCTCGCTGCGCTGTTCCACACGGGCGGAACGACCGGCACGCCCAAGCTCGCCGCGCACACCCACACCAACGAGGTCAGCGACGCCTGGATGATCGCCGCCACCAGCGTGTTGCACGACGGCGCGGTCGTCTTCGCGGCGCTGCCGCTCTTCCACGTCAACGCGCTCATCGTCACCGTCCTGGCCCCGCTGTTCAGGGGTCTTCAGGTCATCTGGGCCGGACCCCAGGGCTACCGCGACCAGGCCCTGTTCGCCCACTTCTGGACCATCGTCGAGCGGTACGGGGTCACCACGATGAGCGCCGTGCCCACCGTGTACTCCGTCCTCGCCGGGCGCCCCGTCGACGCCGACATCAGCAGCCTGCAGTTCGCGGTGGTCGGCGCCTCGCCGCTGCCCCAGGCGGTCCGGGACGAGTTCGAGTCCGCGACCGGCATCCGGCTGGTCGAGGGGTACGGCCTCACCGAGGCCACCTGCGTCAGCGCCCTGAACTTCCGTGACCAGCCGCGACCGGGATCCGTGGGCCAGCGCCTGCCGTACCAGCAAGCCAAGGCCGTCCACGTCACGGAAGACGGAAACTGGGTCGACCTACCCGCCGGCCGGGTGGGGGTGCTGACGATCAGCGGGCCCACCGTGTTCGCCGGCTACGTCACCGGCCGCACACCCGACGGGCCCGTGCTCGAGGGCACCGGCAAGCTGCGCGACGGCTGGCTCGACACCGGGGACCTGGCCTGGGTCGACCCACAGGGCTTCATCCACCTCGTCGGGCGTGCCAAGGACCTGATCATCCGCGGCGGTCACAACATCGACCCGGCCCTCATCGAGAGCGTGCTGTTGGCCCACCCGGAGGTCACCGGCGCACAGGCGGTGGGTCGCCCGGACCTGCACGCCGGCGAGGTGCCGGTCGCCTTCGTCACGCTCGCCCCCGGGTCGAAGGCCACCCCCGAGGAGCTGCGTGCCTGGGCCGGCGACCGCGTGCCCGAGCAGGCAGCCGCGCCCAAGGCCGTCACCGTGCTGGAGGAGCTCCCCATGACCCTCGTGGGCAAGCCCTTCAAGCCCGCGCTGCGCGCGGAGGCCACCAGAGAGGCCGTCGCCGAGGCGCTCCGGGACGTCCCCGCCGTCACCGGCATCCGCGGATGTGTCGAGGACGGCGCGGTCGTCGCCGTCATCGGCCTGGCACGCGGCGCCGACGAAACCCCCGTCAAGGAAGCACTCGGCCACCTGGCCATCACCTGGAGATTGGAACTGTCATGACCCTCACCACGATTCTCGCCGTCCTGCTGGTTCTCGCGTTCGCGGCACTCGGTACCGCCAAGGTGGCCGCCGTTCCCGCCATGCGGGCGCGGGCAGAACATGTCGGCTTCAGCGTCGCCGGGTACCGGCGGATCGGGCTGCTCGAGCTCCTCGCCGTTCTCGGCCTGATCGTCGGCGCGTTCGTTCCGGCCATCGGTGCCATGGCCGCCGTGGGGCTGCTCCTGCTCCTCGGCGGTGCCGTCGTGACCCACCTGCGCAACGGTGATGGCCCGCGCGAGATCGCCCCGGCGCTCGTCCTCGGGCTGGCCACGCTGGGCTACGTGCTGCTCGTGGTCGGGGACCTGCGATGAACCACTCCCGGCAGGGCAGCGCCGATCCGCTCCCAGTCGTGATCGTGGGAGCCGGTCCGGTGGGCGTCGCCGCCGCCACCCTGCTCGGCCAGTACGGCGTGAGCTGCCTCGTCCTGGACCGCTGGGACGGCGTCTACCCCCAACCGCGGGCCGTGCACCTCGACGACGAGACCTACCGGGTGCTCGTGCGGCTCGGCATCGGGCAGCAGTTCGCCGCGGTGTCCCGGGCGACCCGGGGGCTCCAGCTGGTCGACCGGAATCACCGGGTGTTCGCGGTGTTCGACCGGGACGGCGAGCACGGCCGGCACGGCCACCCCAAGGCCAACATGTTCGACCAGCCAGAGCTCGAGCAGCTGATGCGCACGAACCTCGAGGACCAGACCACGGTCACCGTGCGAGGGAACATCGATGTCACCGACGTCGCCCAGGACGGGCGCGGCCGGGTCCGGGTGGACTTCACCGACCGGCTCAGTGGCGAGCACGCGTCGGTGCTGGCGACCTACGTGCTCGGCTGCGACGGGGCCAACAGCGTGGTCCGGTCGGCGATCGGCTCGACCATGCAGGACCTGAAGTTCGAGCAGCGCTGGCTCGTGGTCGACCTCGACAGCGCCGTCGAGCTCGAACAGTGGGAGGGTGTGCACCAGCTCTGCGACCCTGAGCGCGCCGCGACGTACATGCGAATCGGCGAGTCACGGTACCGCTGGGAGTTCCGGCTCCTCCCGGGGGAGACCGCTGCCGACTTCGAGTCGGTCGACGCGCTCATGCCCCTCATCGGGCCGTGGGTCGGTGACATCCCGTGCGACCGGTTGGAGCTCGGTAGGGTCGCCGAGTACACCTTCCGGGCACAGCTGGCGGACCGTTGGCGAGACCGCAACGTGTTCCTGCTGGGCGACGCGGCCCACCTCACGCCTCCCTTCGTCGGTCAGGGGTTGTGCGCGGGCGTGCGCGACTCGATGAACCTCAGCTGGAAGATCGCCGGTGTCCTGTCCGGGGACCTGCCCGACTCGGTGCTCGACACCTACGAGGTCGAGCGCAAGCCACACGCCCGGGCCCTCATCCAGCTCGCCAAGCTCATCGGCGTCGCCATGACACGTGGCGGGAGCGCAGGTGACCTGCTGCGCAGGGCCATCGCGCCGCAGCTGCACCGAGTGCCGGGTGTACGCGCCCGCCTCCTCGACAGCGAGACACCGCCGCTCTCCCGCTCGGCCCTGGTGGGGCGACGCGGACCTCGTGCATCCCTCAACGGGCGGCTGTGCCCGAACGCCCCCCTGGCCAACGGCATCCGGTACGACGAGGCCACCCATCGCGGGTTCGTGCTCGTGACCCGCGTGGCGGTCTCCTCCGAGCATCGAGCGGTGCTCGCGGAGCGCGGGACCCAGGTTCTCGAGGTGGCACCCGGCTCGGCCCTGCACACCTGGCTCACGGAGGGCAGGGCGCGGGCCGCACTGGTGCGGCCCGACTTCACGGTGATGCGGGCCGGCCGCCGGGTGGCACCCATCTGCGACGCAGCACCGAGCTTCCGGGCCGCCGACGACGGGGGTACCGAGCCGACGGTTGCCGCCCATGGCACACCACGTCCGGTGGGGTGACCGCGACCCTGTCACCGTTCCTGCCCTACTGGCGTGACGCAGGCCGGAGCTCGCTGGGGCCAAGCCCGTCCTCCGTCAGCCGCGACCGGAGGCCCTGTCCCGCCGAGGCGGCGTAAAGGTCACGTCAAGACGCATCAGGGCGCCGTCACGGCTTCCCGGCCGACCCTGGCCGGGGTGTGTCGTGGACGGCATGTGGGAAGACGTTGTCGGCGCCGCGGTGGGGCTGGTCCTCGTGGCCTACCTCCTCTACGCGCTCGTGCATCCGGACCGGTTCTGAGGCGGCGGCGTGAACCCCGCTCTGGTCACTGGCGCGTCAGTCCTCACCCTGGGCGCCCTGCTCGCTCTCGTCCACGTGCCGCTGGGCAGCTGGATCCACCAGGTCTTCACCGACGAGCAGGACTGGCGCCTCGAGCGAGCCCTGTACCGCCTCGTCGGGGTCGACCCCCGCACCGAACAACGCTGGACCGGTTACGCGGTCTCCGTGGTCGCGTTCTCGGTCGTCTCCGTCGTCGCGCTGTTCCTGCTCATCCTGGTGCAGGGGTGGCTGCCCTGGGCGCTCGACCGGTCGATGAGCTGGCACACCGCGCTCAACACCGCCGTCTCCTTCACCACGAACACCAACTGGCAGTCGTATGCCGGCGAGGCCGGCGCCGGCTACACCGTCCAGGCCGTCGGCCTCACCGTCCAGAACTTCGCCTCCGCCGCCGTGGGGCTAGCCGTGGCAGTCGCGCTGATCCGCGGGCTCGCGCGGCACACCACCGACCGGATCGGCAACTTCTGGGTCGACCTGGTGCGCGGCACGATGCGCATCCTGCTGCCGATGGCGGTCGTCGCCGCGATCGTGCTCCTGGTCGGTGGGGTGATCCAGAACCTCACCGACCCGACGACGGTCACGACCATCACCGGCGGCCAGCAGGTCATCCAGGGCGGCCCTGTGGCTTCGCAGGAGGCCATCAAGGAGCTCGGCACCAACGGTGGCGGGTTCTTCAACGCCAACTCCTCCCACCCGTTCGAGAACCCCAACGCCTGGACCAACCTGTTCGAGATCTTCCTGCTCCTCGTCATCCCGTTCTCGCTGCCGTACGCCTACGGCCGGATGGTCGGCAACACGCGGCAGGGCGTGGTCGCCACCGCGACCATGGCCGGTCTGCTCGTCACGAGCATCGGGCTCGCGACGTGGGCGGAGTACTCGGCCTCGGGGTCGGCACTGGGGTCGATGGAGGGCAAGGAGCAACGCTTCGGCATCTCCTGGTCCTCGATCTTCGCCACGGCGACCACGGGCACCTCCACCGGCGCGGTCAACTCGATGCACGACAGCTACAGCCCCCTCGGTGGCGCCGTCCCGCTGTCGAACATGATGCTCGGGGAGGTCTCGCCGGGCGGTGTCGGCACGGGGCTCTACAACCTGCTCGTCTACGTCGTGCTTGCCGTGTTCATCGCCGGGCTGATGGTCGGCCGCACCCCCGAGCTGCTCGGGAAGACGGTGGGGCGCAGGGAGGTCACCTACGTCGCGCTCAGCGTCGTCGTGACCCCCGCGCTCGTGCTCATCGGTACGGGCCTCGCGGTCGTGCTGCCGGCGGCGACCGCCGGGCTGCTCAACAGCGGACCGCACGGCCTGACCGAGATGATGTATGCGTTCACGTCGGCCTCGAACAACAACGGCTCGGCCTTCGCCGGGCTCACTGCGGACCAGCCGTTCCTCAACCTCACCCTGGCGCTGTGCATGTTCGCCGGGAGGTTCGTCACGATCGTGCTCGTCCTCGCCCTGGCCGGGGCCTTCGCCGCCCAGCGCAGGCGCCCCGTGACCGCCGGCACGATGCCGACCGACACCCCCCTGTTCACCGTCCTGCTCGCCGGCACCGTCGTGATCGTCGCTGGACTGACCTTCTTCCCCGCCCTCGCGCTGGGCCCGCTCGCCGAGGCCCTGTCATGACGATTGCACCGCTCGCCCGTACGGCGTGGGACGCCCTGCCCCAGGCCTTCGCCAAGCTGGACCCCCGTCACACGTTCCACGCACCCGTCATCTTCGTCGTGTGGGTCGGGTCGGTCCTCACCACCGTGCTCGCCGTGGTCGACCCCTCGGTGTTCTCGATCTGGGTCACCGTGTGGCTCTGGGCCACCGTGCTGTTCGCCAACCTCGCGGAGGCCGTTGCCGAGGGCCGCGGCAAGGCCCAGGCCGAGACGCTGCGCAGGGCCCGGACCGAGACCGCTGCCCGGCGCCTGCGCGCGGACGGTACCGAGGAGCAGGTGCCCGGCACCGAGCTGCGCGTCGGCGACCTCGTCGTCGTCGAGGCCGGCCAGGTCATCCCGGGCGACGGCGACGTCGTCGAGGGAGTGGCGACGGTCGACGAGTCGGCGATCACCGGGGAGTCCGCACCCGTCATCCGCGAGTCCGGCGGGGACCGGTGCGCCGTCACCGGTGGCACGACCGTGCTGTCGGACCGGATCGTCGTCCGGGTGACCAGCAGGCCGGGTGAGACCTTCATCGACCGGATGATCGCTCTCGTCGAGGGCGCGGCCCGTCAGAAGACGCCCAACGAGATCGCCCTGACGATCCTGCTCACCACGCTGACCCTGATCTTCATGTTCGCCGTCGGCGCCATCCAGCCGATGGCGATCTACTCGGGGTCGCGCCTGTCACTCGTCGTGCTCGTCGCCCTGCTCGTCTGCCTCATCCCCACGACGATCGGGGCACTGCTGTCGGCCATCGGCATCGCCGGCATGGACCGCCTCGTGCAGCACAACGTGCTCGCGATGTCCGGCCGCGCGGTCGAGGCCGCCGGCGACGTGAGCACCCTGCTGCTCGACAAGACCGGCACGGTCACCTTCGGGAACCGCCAGGCGAGCGATGTGGTTCCCGTGGAAGGGGCCCAGCGCGCGGACGTGCTCCGTGCGGCGTACCTGTCCTCCTTGGCGGACGAGACCCCCGAAGGCCGCTCGATCGTCGACCACGCGCTGTCGGCGGGGATCGACCCGTCCACCGGCTCGTTCGCCGAGCTGCGCCGGGCCGGCGCGCAGTTCGTGCCGTTCACGGCGTCGACGCGGATGTCCGGCGTGGACCTCCCCGACGGCACGTCGGTGCGCAAGGGCGCGGGGTCCGCCGTCGCCTCGTGGGTCGAGGCCTCCGGTGGCCGCGTCGCCCGCGACCTCCACTACGCCGTCGACGGCATCAGCGCGACCGGCGGCACCCCCCTCGTCGTCGCCATCTCGGAACCGGGGGAACCGGCGCGAACCCTGGGTGTCGTCCACCTCAAGGACATCGTCAAGCCCGGCATGCGGGAGCGCTTCGACCAGCTGCGGTCGATGGGTATCCGCACCGTGATGATCACCGGCGACAACCCACGCACGGCCGCCGCGATCGCCGCCGAGGCGGGTGTCGACGACTTCCTCGCCGAGGCGACGCCCGAGGACAAGATGGCGCTCATCAGGGCCGAGCAGGAGGGCGGCAAGCTCGTCGCGATGACCGGCGACGGCACCAACGACGCCCCGGCGCTGGCTCAGGCCGACGTCGGCGTGGCGATGAACACCGGCACCTCGGCCGCCAAGGAGGCCGGCAACATGGTCGACCTCGACAGCGACCCGACCAAGCTCATCGACGTCGTGGCCATCGGCAAGCAGCTGCTCATCACGCGCGGAGCGCTGACGACCTTCTCGATCGCCAACGACGTCGCGAAGTACTTCGCGATCATCCCGGCGATGTTCGTCGGCATCTACCCGGGCCTCGACGCACTCAACGTCATGGACCTGTCCAGCCCCGAGTCGGCGATGCTGTCGGCCGTCATCTTCAACGCGCTCATCATCGTCGCGCTCATCCCCCTGTCGCTGCGAGGCGTGACGTACCGGCCGGTGTCCGCGCACCGGATGCTGCGCCGCAACCTGCTTGTCTACGGGCTCGGCGGCCTCGTGGCGCCCTTCGCCGGGATCAAGCTCCTCGACCTCGTCGTGTCCCTCCTCCCCGGACTCCGGTGATCGCCGTGGCCGTCGCCCGCCAGCTCTTCGCATCGCTCAAGGTGCTGCTCGTGCTCACCGTCGTGCTCGGTGTGCTCTACCCCGCGGCGATCCTGGGGGTCGGACTGGGCATGCCCATCCGGGCGAAGGGGTCCCTCATCGAGGTCGACGGCCGGGTCGTCGGCTCGAGCCTCCTCGGTCAGGCCGCCGAGGGTCCCGAGTGGTTCCACGCCCGCCCCTCGGCGTCCGGCCACGCCGGTGACACCAGCGGCGGGTCGAACCTGGGCCCCAGCTCCGAGGAGCTCGCCTCGACGGTCGAGGACCGGGCTGCCGCGCTGCGCGCGGCCAACCCCGACGCGCCCGCGGAGATCCCACCCGACGCGCTCACGGCATCCGGCAGCGGTCTCGACCCCCACATCTCGCCGGAGTACGCCGCGTACCAGGCACCCCGGGTCGCGCAGGTGCGCGGCATCTCGCTGGAGGAGATGGAGGCGCTGATCGCCGAGCACACCGAGGAGGCCGCCCTCGGCTTCCTGGGTGAGGAGCGGGTCAACGTGACCGAGCTCAATGTCGACCTGGCGACGGCGGCGGTCTCCGCCGCTCGTCCGGGAGAATGACCCCATGGCACGCGGCCGACTGCGCATCTACCTCGGGGCGGCCCCTGGGGTCGGCAAGACGGTGGCCATGCTCGACGAGGGACGACGACGTCTCGCCCGGGGCACCGACGTCGTCGTCGGCCTCGTCGAGACCCACGGCCGGAGCTACACCACCGACATGGTCGAGGGCCTCGAGGTGGTGCCGCGCATGCGGGTCATCCACCGCGGCGTGGAGCTCGAGGACATGGACCTGGATGCCGTGCTGGCCCGTCGGCCTGCCGTGGCCCTCATCGACGAGCTCGCCCACACGAACGCTCCGGGCGCACGCCACGAGAAGCGGTGGCAGGACATCGACGAGCTCCTCGATGCGGGCATCGACGTGATCTCGACGGTCAACATCCAGCACCTCGAGTCGCTCAACGACGTCGTCGAGTCGATCACGGGCGTCGTTCAGCGCGAGACGGTGCCGGACGAGGTGGTGCGTCGAGCCGACCAGATCGAGCTCGTGGACATGACGCCCGAGGCGCTGCGCCGCCGGTTGGCGCACGGCAACGTCTACCGGGCCGAGAAGGTGGATGCAGCGCTGGCGAACTACTTCCGCGTCGGCAACCTCTCCGCGCTGCGCGAGCTCGCACTGCTCTGGCTGGCCGACCGGGTTGAGGAGGGCCTCGGCCGCTATCGGGCCGACCACGGCATCGACTCGTCGTGGCCCACCCGGGAGCGGGTCGTCGTGGCCCTCTCCGGCGGCCCCGAGGGCGAGACCCTGTTGCGGCGCGGGGCGCGGATCGCCTCGCGCGGCGCCGGGGGCGAGCTGCTCGCCGTGCACGTGGCCCGGTCCGACGGTCTCAGCGGCCCCCCGCTGCCCGCTCTCGCCACGCTGCGGCGACTGACCGACGAGCTCGGCGGCTCGTGGCACACGGTGACGGGAGAGGACCCCGCGGAGGCGATCCTGGACGTGGCCCGTGGCGTCAACGCCTCCCAGGTCGTCATCGGCAGCACCCGCCGACCGCGGTGGCGCACGCTTGCGGTGCCGAGCACGACCGAGGAGGTCATCACCCACTCCGGTGACATCGACGTGCACGTGGTGACCCACTCGTTCGCCGCCGGTCGTGGGTGGCGAGTGCCGCGAGCAGCGCTGCCGCGCAGACGGGTTCGGCTGGGCTACGCCGCCGCTCTGATCGCCCCGACCGTGCTCACCGGACTGCTCGTCCTCCTGCCCGAGGATCCCGGCCTGCCCCTCACCGTCCCGCTCTACCTGCTGCTCACGGTGCTCGTCGCGCTGCTGGGTGGCATCGGCCCCGCGCTCCTCGGCGCCGTGTTGTCGTCGCTGCTGCTCAACTGGTTCTTCACCCACCCGGTCGGCACCCTCACGATCTCGCAGCCGGAGAATGCCGTGGCTCTCGTCGTGTTCGTGCTCGTGGCGATCGTGGTGGCCTTCGTCGTCCACACGAGCGCACGACGGGCCGAGCGAGCGGTGGCGGCACAGCGGGAGTCGGCAGCGCTGGCCGAGCTGACCCACACCCTGCTGGGGTCCACCGACCAGATGAGCGTGCTGCTCGACCATGCCGTCGACATGTTCGGGGCCCGTTCGGCCAAGGTCGTGCGCCGGGCCACTGCGGACGAGCCCGCGGAGGTCGTGGCCGAGAGCGAGGCGGCGACGCCCGTCCCGACCGGGGGTGAGAGTGCGGCATCCAGCGACGTCACCGAGAGCCGCGCCGCCGCGGACGACACGCACGACCTCGTGCTCGTCGGTGCCCCGGTACCTGCCGACCGGCAGCGCCTTCTGGCGGCCTTCGCCGCCCACGCGGGGGCGATCCTCCAGCGCCGCACGCTGCAACGTGCCGCGGGTGAGGCCGCCCTGCTGGCCCGGGACAACTCCGCGCGCACGGCACTGCTCTCGGCGGTGTCGCACGACCTGCGCACACCACTCGCCGGGATCAAGGCGGCCATCGGGAGCCTCCGCTCACACGAGGTGACCTTCTCGCCGGAGGACGAGGCGGAACTGCAGGCCGCCATCGAGGACTCGGCCGACCGGCTGGACTCGCTCATCGGCAACCTTCTCGACATGTCCCGCCTGCAGGCGGGGGCGCTCGTCGCGACTCCTCGCCCCGTCGACCTGGGCGAGGTCGTGCCGGCGACAGTGGCCTCCGTGTCGGAGCCGGACCGCGTGGACTGGTCGCTCGACCCGGACGCCCGCCTGGTGCTCGCCGACGCGGGGCTGCTCGACCGGGTTCTGGGCAACGTCATCGAGAACGCCCTGCGCCACCAGCCGGCCCCGGGCAGGGTGCGTGTGGCCACCAGTGGCCTCGGCGGGCGCACCCAGGTGCGCGTGGTCGACACCGGGCCGGGCGTGCCCGAGCGGGCACGTGAGCAGATCTTCCTGCCGTTCCAGCGGTCCGGTGACGCCCCGTCCGGCGACGGAGTCGGCCTCGGGCTCGCCGTCGCGCGCGGCCTCGCCGAGGCGATGGGGGGTGAGGTGTCGGCGGAGGAGACGCCCGGCGGAGGGCTCACGATGGTCGTCGAGCTGCCGGCCGCACCGGGGGAGCCGGGACGTCCAGGCGACTCGACCGCACCGCTCGGCTCGACCGCACCGCTCGGCGCGGCAGTGCAGGGCAGCTCCACCGCTCCTGAAGGGTCGAGTCCACCGGTCACGTCGACCGCGCCCACCAGATCGACCGCGACGGACGGGGCGCGCCATGGCTGAGCGCATTCTCGTCGTCGACGACGACGAGACCATCCGCCGCACCCTGCGGATCAACCTGCGCGCCCGGGGCTACGACGTCGAGGTGGTCGGCACCGGTCGTGACGCCCTGTCGACGGTCGAGGACGCACCCCCCGACCTCGTCGTCCTCGACCTGGGCCTGCCCGACATCGGCGGAGTCGAGGTGCTGCGGACCCTCCGACGCACGTCGAGCGTGCCGGTCGTGGTGCTCTCGGCACGCCACCAGTCGGACGACAAGGTGGAGGCGCTCGACGAGGGAGCCGACGACTACGTCACCAAGCCCTTCGGCATGGACGAGCTGATGGCCCGGGTGCGCTCGGCCCTGCGCCGGGGCGGCGCGGATGCCGACTCGTTCACCGGCATCCCCGAGGTCACCACTGCCGACTTCACCGCGGACTTCTCGACCGTCACCGCGACCCGGGCCGGCGAGCCCGTGCACCTCACGCCGACCGAGTGGCGCCTGCTCGCCGAGCTCGCCCGGCACCGGGGGAAGGTCGTGACCCAGGGTGACCTGCTGCGCGCGGTGTGGGGCCCGGGATACGGCCGCGAGTCCAACTACCTGCGGGTGTACGGCAACCAGCTGCGCCGCAAGCTCGAGCCCGACCCCAGCCGTCCGCTGCACATCCTGACCGAGCCCGGCATCGGCTACCGCCTCGTCGAGTGATGGGTGGGTTCAGATGACGACTGAGCAGCAGCGTGACCCCGACGTACGTGACGTGGTGTCGATCGAGGAGGCGTGATCCCCGGATGAACGCACAGCGTGTGATCAGGAAGTACCGAGTGGCAGCCGTGGTGGCCGCGGCCGCGTCCCCGCTCGTCGTCGCTGCACTTCTGTCGCTGGTGCGCGACACGGTGACTGCGGCCACCGACGTGCTCGTACTGGTCGCGGTCGTGGTTGTCTTCAGCGCCACCGGTCTTCGCGAGGCCGGCCTCACCGCTGCGCTGTCCTCCGCCGCCTGGTTCGACTTCTTCCTGACCGAGCCGTACAACTCGTTCGCGATCACCGATCCCAACGACCTCGAAGCCGCGGTGCTGCTGCTGGTGATCGGCGGCATCGTCACCGAGACCGCGCTGTGGGGACAGCGCAACGAGGCCGCACTGGCCACGGAAGTGGCATACGTCGACGGCGTGCTGGCGGCGGCTGAGAGCGTGGCGGGCGAACGGAGGACTCCCGAGGAGCACGCGAACGCAATCGGTCTGCGGATCCGAGAGGTGCTCGATCTCGATTCCTGTCGCTTCGAGGTCGGCCCGACGGCAGAGCCTTGGGCCTTCACCCTGAACCATGACGGATCCGTCACCCAGGCCGGCCGCACGGTCGACGTCGACCACGACGGCCTACCCGTCGACTCGGTCGTGGTCCTGCCCGTTCGATCCGGTGGCGAGGTTCGCGGCAGGTTCCTCCTGACTGCCGCGTCTCACGTCGCCCGCCCCAGCGAACGCCAGAGACGGGTCGCAGTCCTCCTGGCCGACCAGATCACCGGATCCTTGACCGGGCCCGACCTGTGAGGGCCGGACGGGAGCGACCACGTCCCGCCCAGCACGGGCACCGCTCCGGGGCTCACGCGCCGTTCGACCCCGAGAGCGTGCTCGTGGCCACTCAGCCCTACGCTGTGCACTGGCACGTATGTGGGAAGGGAGCACGGGATGACGGGCTCGACCGAACGCACCGTGCTCATCCTGGAGGACGACCCCCTCATCTCTGCCTTCATGGAGAAGGCGCTTCGCAAGAAGGGCTACGACGTCGAGTCCTTCGAACGAGGCCACTCCGCCCTCGAGCGGGCGACCTCAGGCCCGGCCGGGGTGCTGCTGCTCGACCTCGGCCTGCCTGACATCGACGGGCTCGAGGTGCTGCGCCGCCTCAGGGCTGCACAGTCCGACCTTCCCGTGGTCGTGGTGACCTCGCGGAGCGACCCGGGCGATCGAGTGGAGGCCACGACGCTCGGCGTCCACGGCTACATCGTCAAGCCGTTTCCCCTCGCCGACCTGATTGCGGCCGTGGAAGGCTCCCTCGGGCCCCGCTGACCGCACCGACCCGAAGAGAGTCGTCCGGGGGACGGGACGGGCCCACTGACCGCCGGCCGCCGCCGTCATCCGACTGCCGTACGTCAGGGTCCCGCGCAGCATCACCGGGGGGTCGTCATGGGTGAGATGCGTCCTGGCACGACTCGACCCACCCGATGGGGCATCACTGCTTGCGGTCGACGACCTCTGCGGGGAACGAGACCTCGAAGCGCGCACCCCGGCCGCCCCGTCCCCGCACCACGCGGGCCGTCCCGCCGTGGGCCTCCGCGATGGCGGAGACGATCGACAGCCCCAGGCCGGAGCTGCGCCCGCCGCGACCCCGGGCGAACCGTTCGAAGATCCGCTGCTCGTCACCGGGTGCCACGCCCGGGCCGTCGTCCTCGAGCCAGATGACCACGGCCCTCCCGTCGACCGCCGACCCGAGGCGAACGGTGGCGGTGGCCGGCGAGTGCTGGCAGGCGTTCTCGGCCAGCTGCGTGACGGCCTGGGTCAGGCGCTGGGCGTCCGCGACGACGGTCGCATGCGCTGCGCTCTCCAGGACCCACGCCCGCGAGCACAGGACGGAGGTCTTGCGGAACACGTCCTGCGTCCACTCCTCGAGGTCCAGCGGGCCGAGGTCGAGGAAGTCCGGGCGCTCGGCACGCGCCAGGGTGAGCAGGTCCTCGACCATCCGGTTCATGCGGTCTATCTCGTCGGTGATGAGCGCCGTCGTGGCCGCCCGCTCCTCGGGCTCGTCCTCGAGGTCGAGGAGCTCGAGGTGTCCGCGGATCACCGTGAGGGGCGCCCTGAGCTCGTGGCTGGCCTCGTCGAGGAAACGCCGCTGGTTGGAGAACGCCGACTCCAAGCGGCCGATCATGTCGTTGAAGGCCATCGCGATCTGAGAGGCTTCGTCCCTGCCCCGCACGGGGATCCGCTGGGTCAGGCCAGTCTCGGTGATGGTGAGAGCCGTGTCGGCGAGCTGTCGCAGCGGTCGGAGCACCCGGCCGGCAAGGGCGTACCCGATGAGGGTCGCCACGACGATCGTGGCCGCCAGGATCAGGGCCTGGGTCGTGACGGCGTCGTCGATCTCGGCACGCTCGGCTCGGGGGAAGTTCGCCGCAATGAAATGCCCCTGCCGGTTGCCCGCCGAGATCGGCAGGACCACGTAGCTGATGTCGCCGGCCTCCGTGGGCAGGGTCCCGGACAGGGGCTCGCTCTGGCTCAACCAGAACTCGATCGGCGCGGCCAGTCCGGTCACCGGGAGGGCCTCCGAGTCGGCCTCGGTCTTGTAGGGCGTCCGGTCGACGAAGGTCAGCAGCGTCTCGCCCTCGTCGGGGACCTCACGGGCGTAGTAGAGGTCGAAGACCGCCTCGAGGTCGTCCCCGAACGGCTTGCCGGTGAGGGGGTCGGTGCCCGCGGCGAGCAGGCGGAACTCCTCCAGCTCGCGCGTCAGCGCGGTGCGGATCTCGACGTCGAGGCGCTCGGCCAGGACGTTGCGGAGCAGCACCAGCGACACGGCGTACGAGAAGGCAAGGAGGATGGCCATGGCGGCAAGGATGCGCAGGCGCATGTTGCCGAACAGCCGCTGGGTGCGGATGAAGTCCCGCATCTCGCGAGCGTAGCGGTGCGTCCACCCGGGCGTCCGGGCCTTGGGGCGGATGCGGCGAAGCCGGCCCCCGCTCCCCCGGAGGGTCGGGAGCGGGGGCCGGTCGACGTGCGGCGCGCTGGTCAGGGGGCCGGCACGAACCGCACGACGAGCTCCGGTGCGAGGTCGGAGCCACTCTCGCGGCTGTGGAACGACTGCTCGGCGTTGGCGCCCTCCGCGGAGTCGCGGACGAGGAACCCGGACCCACCGCCGGCCGAGTACATGGAGCGCACGATGCCGCCGACGCCCCACTCCCGCCATCCGGTGCCGGAGGTCGTCGTCACTGCCGAGCCCGTGGTCGCGGGCTGGTTGGCCCACGACGCCGACCCCTCGGTCCACGAGGATGCCGCGGCGAACGCCTGGAGGGTTCGCCCGGCCGCCGCCGACCCGGCATTGAGCCGCAGCGTCGCCGAGTCGACGACACATCCGGCCGGCACCGTGGGCAGCGGGAACGCCACGAGCGTGCGCACGTTCTGGCCGCTCTTGGACCGCACCTTGAGCGCCGAGTCCGTGCCCTTGGTCTGCGACGGGCTCGACTGGTCGACCCAGGTGTCGGCAGAGGCGTCGACCGTCACAGTCGAGCACACCGGAGCGGGGGTGCCGCCGCCACCACTGCCACCGCCGCCGGAGCCGGAGCCGGCTGTCGCCCAGGTGATCACGAGCTGCGGGCGGTTGCTGCCGTTCTCGCGGCTGCGGAACTGCTGCTCGTGGTCGTTGTTCTCCGAGGCGTCCCGGACGAGGAAGCCGTGCCCGCCACCTGCGGCGAGCATCGCCGACACCTGGCCATTGACCGCCCACTCGCGCCAGCCGGTGCCGGACGAGGTGGTCGCCGGCGTGCCGGTGGTCGCGGGCTGGTTGGCCCAGGTGACTCCCGACTCGGTCCACGTGCCACCCAGCTGGAAGGCCTGGAGCGTACGGCCGGTGCGGGCGGATGCCGCGTTGAGCCGCAAGGTTGCCGTGCTGACCTCGCACCCTGCGGGGACGGTGGGCATCTGGAACCGCACGAGGGCCCGCAGGTTGCCGCCGGACTTCGACATCACCTTGAGCACCGAGTCCGTGCCCTTGTTCGAGGACGGGCTGCCCTGGTCGACCCAGCTGTCGCCGTTGGCCGTCAGCGTGACGGGTCCTGCGGTGCAGCTCGGCGGAGGCGCCTCGACGGTCCACGACCACCGGTAGGGGGTGGAGTCGGTGTTGCCCGACGTGTCGGTGGCGCGCACGTCGTACGTGTGCGGACCGACCGCGAGGCCGCTCACGCTCGTCGGCGACGTGCAGGCTGCGAAGGCCGCGCCGTCGAGCGAGCACTGGAACGTCGAGCCGGTCTCGCTCGCACCGAACGCGAACGTGGCCGTCGTGCTCGTCGTCGTGCCGCTCGGCCCCTCGGTGCCCGTGGTCTCGGGTGCCGAGGTGTCGGGCAGCGACACCGTCCACGTGGTCGTGGCGGGGGTGGCGTCACGGTTGCCGGCCAGGTCGACCGCCCGCACCGCGAAGGTGTGCGAGCCGGCATCCAGCCCGGTGAGCGTCACCGGCGAGGTGCACGCGGTGAACGCCGCGCCGTCGAGGGAGCACTCGAAGGTGCCCGGCTCGTCAGCGGTGAACGCCAGGGTCGCGGACGTCGTGGTCGTCGTGCCGGTCGGAGCCTCGGTGAGCGTCGTGACAGGGGCGACCGCCGGGGTGACGGTCCACTCCCACTCGGTCCACTCCACCTGCACGTTGCCGGCGGCGTCGGTCGCCCGCACCGCGAAGACGTGGTCGCCCACCGAGAGACCGGTGTAGGTCTTCGGCGAGGTGCACCCGACCTCGGCGCCGTCGAGCCAGCAGCTGAACGTCGACCCGGGCTCGTCGGAGGTGAAGGCGAACGTCGCCGTCGTGCTCTCCGTGAGGTCCGCCGGTCCGGACGTGACGGTCGCCTCGGGCGGCCCGTCCACGGTCCAGGTGTGGCTGGCGGGCGTCGGGTCGGTGTTGCCGGCCGCGTCGAGCGCCCGGACCTCGAGGACGTGCTCGCCCTCGATGACCGTGGTGAGCGCGAGCGGGCTCGTGCAGGCCGAGAACGCGGCCGTGTCGAGGCGGCACTCGTAGCCGGCACCGGGGTCGGGGGACGAGAACGTGAACGTCGCCGTCGTTGACGTGGTCACCGAGGGCGGGCCGGTGTCGATCACCGTCTCCGGGGGCTCGGTGTCTGCGGGCGCCCCAGTGACGGTCCACGTGAGCTCGGCGGGCGTCGTGTCGGTGAACCCGTCGGCCGTGCCACGCACCGCGAAGGTGTGGTCACCGTCGACCAGGCCGGTCAACGTCATCGGCGAGGTGCACGCAGCCCACGGCCCGGCGTCGAGCGTGCACTCGAATGTCGTTCCGACCACGCTGCCGGTGAACTCGAAGGTGGCCGTCGGTCCCACGGACTCCGCCGGCGGGGTCACCGTGAGGGTGGTCTCCGGGGCGGCGAGCAGGGTCCACGTCGCCTCGGACGCCGTGCCGACGTTGCCGACGAGGTCGGTCGCGCGCACCGCGAGGGTGTGCGGTCCCGCGGCCTCCGCCGTCACCGGGAGGGGCGAGGTGCACGCCTCGAAGAGCGACCCGTCCAGGGAGCACTCGAAGGTCGCGAACGGGTCGTTCGCCGTGAACCTCGCGGTGACGGCGGTGGCCGTCGTGGTCGCCGGCAGGGCCGTGATGGCCACGGTCGGCGCGACGGTGTCCGCGGCATGGGTGAACTCGAGCGTCGCCGGGGTCGGGTCGATGTTGCCCTCGGCGTCGATCGCCCGCACGTGGAAGGTGTGGGTGCCGGGCGCCAGCGGTTCGGGCAGGTCGGGGTTGGGGTAGGTCCACGGGCTCGTGCACTCGGCGAACGCGGCGTCGGCCGGGTCGTCGAGGCTGCACTCGAAGGTCAGCCCCTGCGGCGAGGTGACGTTGTCGGTGCCCGCGAACTCGAAGCTGGCCGAACCGGTCGGGTCGGCGGGACCGCCCGTGACCTGGGTGTCGGGCGGCACGGTGTCGAGACCGGAGACGATGGTCCACTCGTACTGGGTCGCCTCGATCTGCTCCGCGCCCTCGGGGTCGATCGCGTACACCTGGAACAGCCGGTCGCCGATCGCGAGCCCGGTGTAGGTGACGGGCGACGTGCACGCCGTGAACGCCAGGCCGTCGATGGAGCAGCGGAACGTCGCGTCCGCGACGTTGGCCTCGAAGGTGAACGTCGCCGTGGTGTCGACCGTCTCGCCGCCCGTGGCCGGGTCGGTTCCCTCGGCGGGCACGAACGCCGGGCCGCCGGTGACGGTCGCGACGATCCCCGTGATGGTCCACGTGTAGGTGGCCGGGGTGGGGTCGGTGTTGCCCTCGGGATCGGTGGCGCGCACCCGGAAGGTGTGCGAGCCGACTTCGGTCTCCTCGAAGGAGTACTCCGCGGCGAACGCGCACGACGTGAAGGCGGCGCCGTCGAGCGAGCACTGGTAGGTGACGTCCGGCTCGTTCGACGAGAAGGTGAAGTACACGTCGAGGAGCGGGGACGCCGCCGGCGGCGCCAGGTCGATGAACGTGTCGGGTGCCACGCCGGTCGGCAGGGCGACGTACGTCCAGGTGAAGGTCGCCGGCGTCGGGTCGACGATGCCGGTCTCGTCGATGGCGCGCACCTCGAAGGTGTGCTCACCGGGCTGGAGGCCGGTCAGCTCCCACGGGTTGTCGCAGTCGACGAAGTCGAGCTCGTCGGTGCTGTCGAGGCGGCACTGGAAGCCCAGCGCCGACGTCGGCGTGGTGTTGTCGCTGCCGGTGAAGGTGAACAGGGCGTTGGCGCTGCTCGAGGGGTCGCTCGGCCGGTCGACGATCGTCGTGTCAGGGGCACCAGGCGCGGCGGTGACGGTGCACACCACGACGAGGCACTGGGCCGGCTCGGCGTTGCCCGACGCCTGGTTCCCGCCACCGTCGATGGTCCCGGTGACCGCGAGGATGCCCCAGCCGTCGTTGAGCGTGACGACGTTGTCGGTCACGGTGTGCCCGCCGTCGGCGACGGCGATGCCGTCACCGCTGTTGCCGGTCGCGTAGTTGCCCAGCACGAGGTTGCCGTCGCCGGCCGGGGCGGCGCCCGCGACCTCGATGCCCGAGCCTGAGCTGCCGCTCACGGTGTTGAGGCGGACGACGTTGTCGAACGACTCGCCCTCGAGGGAGATGCCGGTGCCGGAGGTGCCGGCCACGGTGTTGCGCTCGATGGTGTTGCCGCTCGACAGGGTCAGGCAGATGCCGCCCGCGTTGAATCGGACGTCGTTGCTCGCCACGAGGGTGTTCGTCGCACCGTCGAGGGAGATGCCGCACCCACCCGAGGTCGTCACGACGTTCGCGACGACGTCGTTGCCGTCGGAGGCCGTGACCGCGATGCCGTCCGAGCCGCTGTCGGCGACGTCGTTGCCGCGCACCGTGTTGTCGTCGGAGGCGAGGTCGAGCGAGAGGCCGGAGCCGCTGTTCGAGGACAGGGTGTTGTCGGTGATCGTGTTCCCGCTCGCCCCGACGAGGGCGATGCCGGACTGGCTGGCGCCGGTGACGGCCGTGCGGGTCACGGTGCTGGCGGTCGTGCCGTCGAGCAGGACGCCGTCACCGGGGATGAGGGTGAGGGTGGCGTCGTGGACGGTGGCACCGGTCGTGCCGCCGGACAGCTCGATGCCGACCGGGCTGGAGCTCACGTCGGTGTGGCGCACCACGGAGCCCGTGGGCCCGCCACGGATCGCGACACCCGACACCTGGTTCTCCGTGAGGGTCATCGCGTCGACGATGCCGTGCCCGCCGGCGAACAGGATGCCGTCGTCGAACTGGGTGAGGGTGCCGCCGGTGACGGCGACCGAGTCGAATCCGGTGTTGCGCACACCCGCGCCGAGCCCGACGCCGTCGATCGTGTGGCCGTCGAGGTCGACGGTGATGGCGTCCGCCCCGATGACCAGCCCGTCGCCGGAGCAGTCGGTCAGGTCGTTGGTCAGCCGCACGCTCGAGGTGATGGTCTGGCCGCAGGTGACGCTGGTGGCGACCGGGGCCGCGGTGACGGTCCAGGTCCACGTGGCCGGGGTCGGGTCGGTCAGTCCGTCGACGTCCGTGGCGGCGACCTCGAGCTCGTGCGAGCCGACCGCCAGGCCGGTGAGGGAGACGGGGCTGGTGCAGGGCTCGGCCGTACCGCCGTCCAGGCTGCAGGCGAAGGTCACGCCCTCCTCGTCGCTGTCCAGCGTGAAGGTGGCGTCCGTGCGCACCGTCGTCGCGTCGGGCCCGGTGAGGATCGTGGTCTCGGGCGCCTGGTCGGGCGCCGGGGCCTGGATCGTCCAGGCGTGCTGAGCCGGCGTCTGGTCGACGTTGCCCGACCAGTCGGTCGCGCGCACCTCGAAGACGTGCTCGCCCACGGCCAGCCCGGTGAAGGACACCGGCGACGTGCACGGCGCGAACGCCCCGGCGTCGGTGGAGTCCAGCCGGCACTCGAAGGTCACCGGGGTGGCGTTGTCGCTGCCCGTGAAGGTGATCGTCGCGGTCGTACGGGTCGTCGGGTCACTGGGTCCGTCGATGACGGAGGTGTCCGGGGCCACGGTGTCGGAGGGGGTCCCGGCCCCGCCGTCGCAGGAGATGTTGAAGCACTGGATGACCAGGCCGGTCTCCGGGTCGATGCCGCCGCCCTCGTTGCCCGAGGCGCGGTTGCCGCCGCCGTCGACGTTCGTGCCCGCCACGGTGGCCAGGGCCGAGTAGATGCCGTAGCCGCCGTTGTGGTTGGCCGAGTTGCGGGCGATCATGTGGCCCACCGCCGTGACCTCGATGCCGTTGGTGGCGTTGTCGTCGGCCGTGTTGCCGTCGACGAGGTTGCCCTCACCTGCCGGTGCGGCCGCACCGACCGCGATTCCGGCGCCGTCGTTGGCGTTGGCCTCGTTGCCGATGAAGACGTTGCGCAGCGAGCCGTCGCCGACCTCGATGCCGGTTCCGGCGGTCTCGCTGGCCAGGTTGGCCTCGACGCGGTTGCCCGACGAGCCGCCGAGCTCGATGCCCCCGGCGTTGAAGCGCAGGTCGTTGTCGCGCACCAGGGCGCCGTCGGCCGACTCGAGCACGACACCGGCATCCGACATGTTGTGGACGGTGTTGCCGACGACACGGGCGCCGTCGGACAGCTCGATCGCCACGCCGCCCTCGCTGTCGGTGAGCGTGTTGTCCTCGAGGACCGTCTGGTGCGAGCCCTCGGAGACGATGACCGCGGTGTCGGCGGCCTGGCTGACGCTGTTGCGCAGCAGGCGGTTGCCGACCGACCCGACGAGCTCGACGCCGGCGTCGCTGGACCCGCTGAGCGTGTTGTCCTCGATGGTGTTGTCGCCCGAGGCGAGGACGTGGATGCCCTGGCCCGTGTTGCCCGTCACCGTGTTGTGGTGGACGTGGGCTCGCTGGGTGCCGGCCTCCACGAGGATGCCGACCCCGTTGGCGGTGGTCATGGTGTGGCGCACGGTGCTGCCGCCGGCGGCGTCGTCGGCGTTGGTCAGCGAGACCCCGGCGAGCTCGTTCATCCGCAGCTCCATGGCGTGGACTATGGCGCCGGACGTGCCCGAGCCGAGCGCGACGCCCTGGTCGAACTCCCGCACGGACCCTCCGGTGACGGTCACGCGGTCGTGGCCGTCGACGCGGATGCCGGCGGCCAGGCCGGTGCCGTCGACGACGTGGCCGTCGAGGTCGATGGTGATGCCGCCCGCCCCGACGACGAGGCCGTCGCCGCCGCAGTCGGTGAGGTCGGCGGTGAGCACGATGCTCACGGTGACGACCTGGCCGCAGGTGGGTGCGGTCGGGACGGGGGCGGCGCCGACGGTCCACGTCCAAGTTGCCGGCGTGTCGTCCTCGTTGCCCGCCGCGTCGACCGCGCGGACGTCGAACGTGTGCTCGCCGGGTGCGACCGTGAGGGTCGTGGGCGAGGTGCAGGCGGCGTAGCCCGCACCGTCCAGTCGGCACTCGAAGGTCACGTCGTCCTCCGGGCTGGAGAAGGCGAAGGTCGCGGAGGTCTGGATCGTGAGCGGGTCGGGGTGCTCGTCGAGGGTCGTCTCCGGCGCGGTGGTGTCGGCCGGTGGCTCTTCGACGGTCCACGTGCGCGTGGCCGGGGACTCGTCCTCGTTCCCTGCGGCGTCGAGGGCGCGCACGGCGAAGGTGTGCTCACCGGGCTCGAGGCCCGCGAGCTCTTCGGGCGAGGTGCACGCCGTGAAGGCGCCACCGTCGACCGAGCACTCGAACGTCAGGTAGGGCCCGGGCGTGGCGTTGTCGTACCCGGTGAAGGAGAACGAGGCGTCGGAGGAGGTCGAGGGGTCGGTGGGCCCGCTGGTGATGGTGGTGTCCGGGGCGACGTCGTCGGGTCCCGGAGGGGCGGACACCACGGTCCAGGTGTGCACGTCCGGGGTCAGGTCGACGTTGTCCGAGGGGTCGATGGCGCGCACCTCGAAGGTGTGCTCGCCACTCATGAGGAACTGGTAGGAGAACGGGCTGCCGCACGGGAGCCAGTTGTCGACGTCCACGGGCTGCGGGGGCTCCACCGGGTCACCGGGCTCCGGCGGCTCGGGCGGCTCCGGCTCGGGGTCCGGCGGGGCGTCCAGGCGGCACTCGAAGCGCATCGCCGTCACGGGTGCCTGGTCGTCGGTCGCCGTGAACGCGAACGTCTGGGGGGCGAGAGCGGAGGATCCGTTGGCCGGGGCCGCGGTGATCTCCGTGTTGGGGGCGGTCGTGTCCGGAGCCACGGGGGCCGGGGCGCTGCCGGGGGCGCAGACGACCCCGGTGCACTGCTCGGGCTCGGCGTTGCCGCTGGCGAGGTTGCCGCCGCCGTCGATCGTGCCCACGGCGGCACTGATCCCCCACGCGCCGTTGTTGTAGGCCTCGTTGGCGGTCACGGTGTGGCCGGCCCCGCCGACGGAGATGCCGTCGCCGAGGTTGCCGGTCGCCTCGTTGTCCTCGATCGTGTTGCCGTCGACCGGGTCGCCGTTGGCGTCGAGGACCTCGCCCTCGACGCTGATGCCGGTGCCGCCGGTGTGGTTCGTGAGGTTGCCCACGACCAGGTTGCGGGCAGAGCTCTCCAGCGAGATGCCGTCGGCCTGGGTCTGGCGGGCGTCGTTGCTACGGATGACGGCGTCGTGGGAGCCGGCCAGCTGGATGCCGCTCGGGTTGTAGCGCACGTCGTTGTCCTCGACGAGGGCGTCGTCCGACCCGCCGAGGCCGATCGCGGCCCCACCGGCGAGGTGGAGGGTGTTGCCACGCACGGTGACGCCGTCGGAGTCGTCCACCGACACGGCGGAGTCCGACGTTCGGGTCGTGGTGTTGCCCTCGATGACGGTGCGGTGCGAACCGGCCGTGACGAGGATCGCGGCATCCCCGATGTCGGCGAGGAAGTTGCCCGAGACCGCGGTGTCGGTCGATGCCTCGAGCGAGATGCCGCCGTCGCTGTCGAGCAGGGGATCGCCGGTGTCGCCGCTCACGGTGTTGTCGGCGATGGTGTGGTGGCTCGCGTCGAAGCCGTAGACGGCGCGACCGAGGTTGCCGGAGAACGTGTTCTCAACGATGGTCGAGCCCTCGGACCCGCCGAGCAGCGTGACGCCGTCGCCGTTGAGCGCCAGGGTGTTCCCGCGCACGGTGTTGCCGACGCGCCCGTTGTCGGCGTCGAAGAGCTCGACGCCGGCGGATGTGTTCGACCTCAGGGTCATGTCGGTCACGAGGTTGTGGGTGACTCCCGCCATGAGCCGCACCCCGAAACCGAAGCCGGTCACGGTGCCGCCTCGGACGACGACGTTGGTGTGGCCGCTGTTGCGGATGCCGGCGAAGAAGCCCTCCTCCTGGCCGGGGTCGAGCACCAGGCCACTGGAGATGCTGTGGCCGTCGAGGTCGATGACGAGGTCGGGGGCGCCCACGACCAGGCCCTCGCCCATGCACCCGGCCAGGTCGTTCGCGAGGCGGATGCTCTCGGTGACCACCTGGCCACAGACGACCGGGGTGGGGGTGGCGCCCGGCTCCGGAGGTGCCGGCGGTGCCGGCGTCCCGGCCGGCTCGAAGCGCAGCACGAGCTGGGGTGGCGTGGGCGGTTCGCGCACCGCCTCGCTGCTCACGAAGGTCTGCTCCGCGCCGGTGGCGTCCTCCTCGACGGCGTCGCGGACGATCCACCCGTGGTTGGGCGTGCCGGAGTCGAAGGCCTCGACGTTCGCCGTGACGTCGAACTCGCGGTAGCCGCTGCCGGACGTCGTCGTCGACGGGATGCCGGAGCTGGCGGGCTGGTTGTTCCACACGACGGTGTTCTCGACCCAGGCGGTGGCCGCCGGGACGGCGAGCAGGATGCGGCTGTCGTCGCCCTCGCCGAAGAGCCTCAGCGTCGCGCTCTCCAGCGCGCACGGCGGCAGGCCGGAGGGCAGGTCGAACTGCACGAGCGAGCGCGCGTCGGCGCCCGGAGCGGCGGAGCGCACGGTCAGCGCCTCGAGGTTGCCGAGGTTGTCGAGCGGGGTCCCCTCGTCGACGGTGGCGTCGGCCGTGGCGGTGAGCGTCATGTTGGCCGCGTCGCAGTCGACGGGAGTGCCGACGGTCCAGGTGTGGCTGGCCGGGCTGGGGTCGACGTTGTCGGCAGCGTCGGTCGCGCGCACCTGGAAGGTGTGCTCACCCGGAGCCAGGTTGCTGTACACCGCCGGGTTGGTGCACTCGAGCCACGCCGCGGGGTCGAGCGTGTCGATGCGGCACTCGAACTCCATGAACTCCACGGGGGTGGCGTTGTCCGTCGCCGAGAAGGTGAACGTCGCCGAGGAACTGGTGCTCGGGTCGGATGGCTTCTCGAGGATGGTCGTGTTCGGCGCGATCACGTCGGCGAACCCGCCGAACTGGTGCACGAAGGGTGTGGGGTCGACGTTGCCAGCGCGGTCGATCGCGCGTGCCTCGAAGGTCCAGAAGCCGTCCTCGATGAGTGGGACCTGCCAGGGCTGTCCACAGCCGACGAACCGGAGCTCGGGGGGCAGCGGCTGGGTGGGGTCCGGGGGCTCCGGGGGCTCGGTGGGGTCGCTCTCGAGCAGGCGGCACTCGTAGCGCAGGTCCTCCGTCGCCGTCACGTCGTCGCTACCGGTGAACCGGAAGAGGGAGGTCGTCAGGGTGTCCTGGATGGGGCCGGCGACGAAGGCCGTGTCGGGTGGGGTGTCGTCGGGCGCCGGGAACGGTCCCTCCGACTCGAAGGCACCGGAGTCGCAGCGCGCGTTCTGCGGGCGTGCGACACCACGCTGGTCGGTGCTGGGGCACGGGGTCACTCCCCCGTCGAGGGCGAGGCTGTCAGGCGTGAGACCCATCGTCATCGTCGAACCGCCACGGTCCGCCACCGCGTCGAGACCGGCGGTGGGTGCGTTGCTCCGGTCCAGGGAGCCGCGGAAGTAGCACGAGTCCCCGTCCTCGAGGTTTCCGCCCTCGGAGCCGACGGCGAACGAGCAGTTCGGTCCGAGCTCGTTGTCGGCGACGATCGTGTTGCGCAGGATGACGCCGGCGCTCGGCTGGATCGGCACGTTCGGGGACCCGATCTCGCCACCGACGCCGCTGGCGATCGGCGAGCTGTTGTGGGCGATCGTCGTCGACGTCACGACGACGGGCGCGTCGGCGTCGACGTAGATCCCGCCGCCGCGCACCTGGGCGATGTTGCCGCTGATGGTGACGTTCTCGTACAGCGCCTTGGCGTCGCCGAGGCTGTACACGCCGCCGCCGAGACCGGTGTCGTCGCTCGTGCGTTGGAGCGCGCGGTTGTCCCAGATCAGCGTCTTCTCGATGCGGAGCGCGCCGTCGGCGGCGTTGGCTATGCCGCCGCCGTTCTCGGCGGTGTTGCCGCTGATCGTCGTGTCGATGATCGTGAAGTTGCCACTGCCGTTGCTCTCGATCCCGCCGCCGTCCGCGTCGGCCTCGTTACCGGTGATGGTGAGGTTGCGCAGGGTCACGCGGGCGGCCGCGTTCTCGATGCCCGCGCCGGCGTGGGCGTGGTTGCCCGTCACCTGCGAGTCGCTGAAGGTGACGGAACCGTTGTTGTCGAGGTAGGCGCCACCGCCCTCGGCGGATGCAGCGTTGCCGGTGAACACGGCATCCGTCAGAGTGAGCGACCCCATGCCGCCCGAGGCGAGGCCGCCGCCGGAGCCGTCCGGCACCTCGCCGTCGACCTCGGCGCCGGCGCGGTTGCCCTCGAAGCGCGTGCCGGTCACCGTGACCGGGGCCTCGGTCGAGGCGAACAGGCCGCCGCCGTCGCCGTTGGTCGCGTTCTCGACGAGCGAGCCGTCGGTGACCGACAAGGTCGCCTTCGCGGTCACAGAGACGCCGCCACCGTGGGCGTGCGCGTGGTTCTCGCTGACCGTGGCGGCGCGCAGCTCCAGGTCGCCCTCGTGCTCGACCGAGGCACCCGCGCCGGTGTCGGCGGTGTTCCCGCTCAGGGTGGTGCGCGTGAGCGTCGCCCGGGCCGGGACGCCGTTGGGGTTGAGCTGGCCGGCGACGTAGAGGCCGCCGCCGCCGCGGGCGGTGTTGCCCGAGACCGTGGAGTCGACGAGGTTCAGGGCGCCTTGGAGCTGGTGGATGCCGCCGCCCTCGCCCTGGCTGTCGCTGTCGGCGACGACGACGTCGGTGAACGTCACCGTGCCGGCGGACGCGTTGCTCACCGCGCCGCCCTCCTCGGCGCTCCAGCCGTCGCGCAGGGTCAGCCCGGTGAGGCTGACGGCGCCCGCCGTGTCGGTGATCTCGAGGAGCCGGTCCATCCCGAGCTGCTCGGGCGGCGCGCCCTCGGGTATCGGCCCGCCGACGACCGAGGTGGTCGCGGCCCCCGCCCCGAGCACCACGAGCGGGGCGATCACGTCGAGGTCGCCGGTGTCGGCCTCGTTGCCCCCCTCGGGCGGCCGGGTCAGCCGGTAGGTCCCCGCCGGCACCGTCACGGTGTCGACGACCGGGCTGGTGTTGGCCTCCTGGACCGCGGCGCGCAGGGTGCACGAGCCCTCGTCGCTGGCGCACAGCCCGTCTCCGGGCGACGCATCGACGAGGTCCGCCGTCGACGTCACGACGAACGTCGTCGACGCGTAGGACGGGAGCGGGACCACCAGCAGCGACGCGGTGACCGCGGCGACGCCGACGGCGGCCGCGAGGCCGAGGCGTCGGCGTCGGCGAGCGATGGCCGCGCTCCCCTCGACGGACGTGAGGTACCTGACCTGAGCGTGTCGATCGGACATGACACCGCGCCTTCCGTGTCCGGGCCGCACGCCCTGCACGTGCGGCCCGCCGGCTCCAGCGTGGGCGCGCCGCATCACGGATTGGTGAGCCCAGGGTGAAGGAACCCTTATCCGGCGTGCGAGGCAGCGAACCGGTACCCGGCACCGCGCACGGTCTGGATGCGGTCGGCACCGACCTTCTTGCGCAGGGTGTTGACGTAGACGTTGACCAGGTTCGTCGTGGGGTCGAAGTGGTATCCCCAGACCTGCGAGAGCAGCTGCTCGCGGCTGAGCACGTGGTCGCTGTGGCGCATGAACGTCTCGAGGAGGGCGAACTCCCGGTTCGTCAGCTCGATGACCCGCCCGTCGAGCACGGCCCTCCGGGTGCGCAGGTCGAGGTGGATGCCGCCGGCCTCGAGGGAGAGTCCATCGCGAGAACTGCTGTCCCGCAGCCGGGTTCGAATGCGAGCCAACAGCTCGTCGAACGCGAAGGGCTTGCGCATGTAGTCGTCTGCACCCGCCTCGAGGCACATCGCGGCATCCCGCTCGGCGAGACCGGTGAGCACGATCACCGGCATCTGGCGACCGGCCGCGCGGAGGGCGCGCAGCACAGTGAGCCCGTCACCACCGGGGAGCCCCATGTCGAGGATGACGAGGTCGAGCTCCTCGGTGACAGCCGTGGCCTCGGCCTTCTGAGCCGTACCGACGACCACGGGGACGTAGCCGGCGGCCCGCAGCCCCTTCTCGAGGAACGCCGAGATGCGCACGTCGTCCTCGACCACCAGGATCCTCGTCATGCCGAGCCCCCAGAGGGGTCCGGTGGTGCCGCCGTGCCGGCACCTTCCTCCTCGGTGGTCAGCCGACCGGATCCGCCCTCGCCAGGCAGCGGGACGACGATCGTGAACGTCGCACCGAGCCCCGGCAGACCCTCGACGACCACGTGGCCCCCGTGCGACTCCGCGACGAGCCGCACGATGGCCAGTCCGAGGCCCGCCCCCTGGTAGCGGGCGCGCGCCACGTCCCCGCGCACGTAGGGCTCGAAGACATCGGCGTCCGCTGGCAGCCCGACTCCACTGTCTCGCACCCAGATCCGCCAGTCGGACGCGGTCACCGAACTACCGACGGCAATCGTGTCGCCGGGGTCGGTGTGCATGACGGCGTTGTGCACGAGGTTCATCACCGCCTCGGTGAGGCGGTGCCGGTCGGCGTCGACGACGACGTCGGCTGCGGCGTCGAGGCGCCACCGTCGGTCGCCCATGACCGTTGCCTTCGCCACGATCTCGTGGGTGAGCAGGTCCAGCGCCAGCGGCTCCCGACGGATGAAGTCCCGTTGCTCGGCGTCGGCCAGGATCTCGAGGTCGCCGACCAGCCGGCTCATCCGCTCGAGCTCGTCGAGGACGAGGGCGATGGTCACGTCGGCGTCGGGGGCGTCCCGGTCGAAGAGCTCGAGGTGGCCGCGGCAGATCGCCAAGGGGTCGCGCATCTCGTGTCCCGCGCGGCGGACGAACTCCCGCTGGCTGTCGAGCACGGCCTCGAGCCGGTCGAGCATGGCGTTGAAGCTCTGGGCCATGTCCGCGGCGTCGCCCACGGTGGCGACCGGCACCCGCTGGGTCATGTCCGACTCGGAGATCGACCGAGCGGTCTCGGTCAGCTGTCGCACCGGCTCGAGCACGCGGCCCGCCACCGGCCAGGCGATCGCGGTCGCCACTGCGAGCACCGCCAGCGACACGAGCAGCCCGTAGGTGCCGATCTCCTCGATCTCGCCGAGCTCGGCAGAGGGGAGGATGGTGCCGACGAACACGCCGGACGAGTCCCCGATGCCAAAGGCGTGGCTCGTGTAGCGCCCCTGCCCCTGTTCGGTGTCGTAGGTGCGGATGCCGCCGCTCGCGGACTGGGCGTCCGTGGCGTCTGCCGCACCCGCGGCACGGACCGGAGCGGGGACGTCGGCCAGGGGGTAGCGAGCGACGTCGTCGTCGTAGGGCCTGCCGTCGACGAACGTGACCACGGCCTCACCGGGGCTGGTGACGTTCCGACTGAGGTAGACGTCGAACAGCGCTTCGGCGGAGTCGAACTCGGCGCCGGTCCTCGGGTCGCGGCCGTCCTCCACCAGCGCCCTCAGCTCGAGCACCTCCTGCTGGAGGCTGGCATCCACCCGGGCCTCGAGGCGCAAAGTGAGCACCTCTTGTGCCACGAACGTCGAGACCAGGGCGGAGAGCCCGAGGAGCACGACGAAGGACAGGAGGATGCGGACGCGCGTGCTGCGAGCGGCACCACGCCAGGCAGTACGTCTCGGTGGCTCGGAGCGTGGTGCACCGCCGTCGGCGTGAACCGACGATCCCGGTCCGCGAGGGTGCCACAGCGCCCGGCCGCGACTCGCTGCTGTGGTTGATGACCTGGAGTGCACCCTGTTACACCCACCAACTGCTCGACTGAGCCGAGTGTAGGGCGCCGCCTTCGGTGCGACAGGAGGTTTGGGAGACTGGTCGCCCGAACGTTCCGCGACGGGTCGTCGTCACGGTCGGGCCTCCTCCGGCACGAGCGAAGCCCTGTGATCGGGTGAGCACGCTCGTCCGCCGCCCAGCCCAGCAGAGCGTTGCCCAGCGGGGCGGACCAGGGCAGGACCGGACCGACCCGACGGCTCGCAGCTGCCCGAGCCCGCGGCGGCGCCGCGCGCCGATCGCCGTCAGGCGCGCAGGCGGTAGCCCATCCCGCGGACCGTCTCGACTGCACCCGGGCCGACCTTGCGTCGCAGGTAGCGGACGTACACGTCGACGACGTTGGACCCGGGGTCGAAGTCGTAGCCCCAGACGTGGCTGAGCAGCTGCTCACGGCTGAGCACCTGACCGGGGTGGCGCATGAACGCCTCGAGGAGGAGGAACTCCCGGGCGCTGAGGTCGCTGGTGCGTCCGCCCACACGCACCTGCCGAGACCGGAGGTCGAGCGTCATGCCGCCGGCGGTGAGCGCGGTCGCCGGGCAGCCGGCGGACACCGGTCGTAGCCTGAGCCGGATGCGGGCCAGGAGCTCGCCGAAGCTGAACGGCTTGGGCATGTAGTCGTCGGCGCCGCCCTCGAGGCCGGCGATCGTGTCGGCGGCGGAGTCGCGGGCGGTGAGGATGATGATCGGGATGCTCTTGCCGGCGGCCCGGATCCTGCGGAGCACCTCGAAGCCCTCCATGCCCGGCAGCCCGATGTCCAGCACGAGCAGGTCGTAGTCGTCGGTGAGGGCCAGGGCGAGGGCCGACGCGCCGTCACCGGCCACCTTCGGCACGAGCCCGCTCGCGCTGAGGCCCTTTGCGACGAAGGACGCGATGCGGGGCTCGTCCTCGGCGACGAGGATGCGGCTCACCGCCGGCCCGCCCCAGCGGGAACGCGCTCGAAGATCGACGTCACGGAGTCATACTCCTCCTCGTGGGGTCCCGGGGCGTCGGCGCCGGGCCTGCCGATCGCGTCGTGGTCGGCCGTGGGCACCTCGAGGATGAACAGCGCCCCGCCACCCGAGCCCGCTGAGGTGACCCGGGCGGCGCCGCCGTGCGCGCGGGCGATGGCCGTGACGATGGCCAGCCCGAGCCCGGTCCCCGTGCCGCCGGGGACGCGGGCACCTGAGTGGAACCGCTCGAAGATCCGATGCCGATCGGCCGGTGCGACGCCGGGGCCGGTGTCGCGCACCCACAGCTGCACGCCCCCGGGCCCCGGCGCGCACCCGATGCCGATCGTGTCGCCCTCTTCAGTGACCGCGACCGCGTTGCTCGCGAGCTGGAGGAGCGCCTGGGTCAGACGCTCGGGGTCCACCCGGGCGCGCGCCGGCGTCAGGGGGTCGAGCACCCAGGTCCGGGCGGCGAGGGCCTGGGCCTTGTCGAACGTGCTCCGGACGACCTCCGCGACGTCGACCTCTCGACGTCGGAGGAAGTCCGGCCTTCGGGCCCTGGCGAGCACGAGCAGGTCCTCCACGAGCAGGGCCATCCGGTCGAGCTCGTCGATGGACAGGTCCCGCGTGCCGCGCACGTCGCCGGCGTCCTCCTCGTCCATGAGCTCGAGGTGGCCGCGGATCACGGTGATCGGCGTGCGCAGCTCGTGGCCGGCGTCGTCGAGCATCCGGCGCTGGGAGTCGAGGGCGTCCTCGAGCCGGTCCAGCATGCCGTTGACCGTGCGGCCGAGGTCGGCCACCTCGTCGCCGCCGGTGACCTCGATCCGCCGCGAGACGTCGGTCTCGGTGATCGTGGCCGCCGTGCTGCGCAGCTCCTCGATCGGCCGCAGGATCCGCCTGGCCAAGGCCCAGGCGGCGAGCACCAGTCCTGCCCAGGCGAAGGCGGCGGCCACGGCGTACGAGCGGATCGCGTCACCGAGCTCGTCGAGCTCTCGGTCGACGAAGTAGGCCGTGACGAAGTGGCTCTGCTGTCCCGCCTTGCTGAACGGCATCACGGCGTACACCACGCGCCCCTGGGTGACCGACTCGTAGTCCCCGTAGGCGGGGACGGCCGCGCGGGTGGCGACCGCGCGGAAGCCGGCCTCGCGGTGGAGCGTGCCGCCACCGTCGACCGGGACGATCGTCAGGTCGGCGAGGTAGCCCAGGTGCGTCTCGTGCTCGTCGGGGATGTTGCGCTGCATCGACAGCGTCACCAGGCTCTCGGCGTCGGCGAAGGGCTCCCCGGTGCGGGGGTCAACCCCCGACCGCGCCAGCTCGGTGAACTCCCCGATCTCCCGTGCCAGCGACTGCTCCACGCGGGCCTCGATCCGCTGTCGCTCCACGAGCAGAGCCGCGGCCCCTGCTCCGACGAAGCCCACGGCGGACAGGACGGCGACGGACCCGATGAGGCGGGTGCGCACGGACAGCGAGGGCGCACCGCCGAACCGAGGCACCGCGCGGGTGTCCCCGGGCTCAGTCGTCCCCATCGTCGTCGTCATCGTCGTCGTCACCCACCCCGTCGTCGTCAGCGTCCTCATCCCCGCGATC
This sequence comes from uncultured Actinomycetota bacterium, assembly GCA_963763015.1. Lineage (GTDB taxonomy): Bacteria > Actinomycetota > Actinomycetes > Actinomycetales > Dermatophilaceae > Fodinibacter. Next base: position 184,600 of record CAVXML010000007.1, read on the forward strand.
GTCGCCGCGGTCGTCGCCACCGCGGTCGTCGTCGCCCCCGTCGGCGTCAGCGGAGGACGGTGCAGCGGGCTTGGGCCTGGCAGGCAGCTTGACGGGCGGGGGCGCCGGGGCCACGACGACGGGCCGCTTCGTCGCCGTGGGGGTCGGCGTCGGTGAGAGCTCAGGCCCGGCCTGTGACGACCAGGCCGTGGCCGTGGGGCTCGACCCGGACTGCACCAGCGATGCCTCGTCGAGGTCGACGGGAGTGCCGAGGTCGGGCGCAGGGCTCGCCGCACCTGACATCAGCGTGAGCGCCATGACGGCGACCACCCCGACGCCGAGCCAGAGGGCGAGGAGGCGCTTGTGCGACAGCATGGTCCTCATCCTGCTCGCGGGCCGCGGCCCGCACCACGGATCGCGGATGAGAGTCCCTTCATCCGCGGCGCGAGGGTCGCCTTCAGGCGTCATCACGCGTCGAGGTGGTGCCTCACGGGACGACGTCCTTGCGGTGAGCCCGGGCAACGCGACGCCGCCCGATGCAGGGGGCTCGGGCGACGTCGCGGGACCGGGCTCGCGCACCATCCAGCCTGGTGCGCGGTTGACCTCAGCGGGTCAGAGACGGCGGCACTGGTCCTCCTTGTTCCCTCCGACGAGGTTGCCGGTGCCCGTGGGGGCGGGAACGTTCTCCTTGCACTGGAGGTTGCCGTCGATGGTGTTGAACGAGACCGTCTTGGTGCCGCTGAGGTTCGTGAAGAGCTGGACGTCGCCCTTGACGCGGTTCGACGCCAGCGTCGTCCCCCCACCCTGGGTGAGCTGGACGCTGCCTCCGACCCTGGAGGACTTCAGGGTGACGAAGCGGTGCCCCTCCGCCTGGACGTTGCCGTTGACATGGACCCGGGTGGCGGTGAGTGTCGCGCCCCTCTCGACCTTGAGGGTGCCCTTGAGGACCGTGCCGGTGAGCGTGCAGGTGTACCCCGCGGGGACCCGGACGTTGTCGAGGGTGACGGCTCCGATCGAGCCGCGACAGGTGCGCTCCTCCGCGGCCGCGGAGGGCGCGAGCGTGACGAGGGTGCCGAGGGACAGACCCAGGGCGGCGACTGCTGAGAGCGTGCGGGACATGGCGAGCCTTTCGACGATCCGGGTCAGGTCGACCCGGGCACGCTCCAGACTCGCGCGCCACCGTGAGACGCCCGTGAGACCGAGGTGAAGGTGTCCTCATCTGCTCGCCGAGGGGACCGACGGAGAGCGGGTGACTGCGTCCGGATGCAGCCCAGGACCTGGGGGCCGTCTCGCAGGCGCACGCAATGGGCGAACCCGGACCGTCGCCGTCGGCCGGCCTTGGCAGGCGCCGCAGCGCCTGTCGCCGGGCTGCAGCCTCCGAACTCCGGCTGTGCGGGTGGCCAGGGGCGGGGTCGAACCGCCGACCTTCCGATTTTCAGTCGGACGCTCGTACCAACTGAGCTACCTGGCCGGACGAGACGGGCCGGCCGGATCTCACCGACCGCCCGCCTCGCAGCGACCCCGACGGGACTCGAACCCGCGACCTCCGCCGTGACAGGGCGGCGCGCTAACCAACTGCGCTACGGGGCCTTGGTGAACAAGGCCGTACGTATCCCCAACGGGATTCGAACCCGTGCTACCGCCGTGAAAGGGCGGGGTCCTGGGCCGCTAGACGATGGGGACCCGACCTCGACCGGGCCTCAAGGTCGCGCGGCGCGCAGCGCTCGGTTCCGTCGAGGACTCCGAAAGCATAGGGGACGGTGCGCACCCTCGCCAAAACGTCGCCCGCCGGCACCTGAGGGGCCCATGAGGCGGCCACGTCGTCAGCATGTGTTGACGATAGCGGCTCGTCAGCTTATGCTGACGAGCATGACGCGATCCCCCACCGATCTCGCCGGCGACCTGGACAGCACCGACCCCTCGGTCGGCCTGCGCGCCGTCTCCGCACTCGGTCGCCTGCTCGACCAGCTCGAGGCCCTCCACGTGCGCAACGCCCGTGCCCAGGGCTGGTCCTGGCAGGACATCGCCGAGGCGCTCGGCGTCACCAAGCAGACCGTCCACCGCAAGCACTCCCGGAGGTAGACCGTGTTCGAACGCTTCACGCGCGACGCCCGTACCGTCGTCGTGTCCACGCAGGACCTGTGCCAGTCCCTCGGCACCGACGAGGTTCGCCCGGTGCACCTCCTGCTCGCCCTGACCGAGGAGCGCAGCGCAGCGCGGAGCATCCTCGCCGCGCACGGCATCACCGAGGATGCCGTGCGCGAGGCCCTCGGTGCCCCACCGCCCGCGCGGCCGGCTCGGTCGACGGCCCCGCTCGGTGACGACGACGCGGCCGCCCTGCGCTCCCTGGGCATCGACCTCGACGCCATCCGCGAGGCGGTGGACCGCCAGTTCGGCGAGGGCGCGCTCGACGGCGCCCAGGCCGCCGAGGACGCCGACCACGACGCCGGGTTCGACCCCGTCTCCGACGCCGAACCCGTCGACGACCTCGACAACCTCGACGGTGGTGGGGTCGCCACGGCCGACCCGGGTCGTCGACGGTTCGGCCTCGGCGGGCACGTCCGGTTCGGTCGCGGCTCGAGGAAGGTGCTCGAGCTCGCCGTGCGCGAGGCGATCCACCAGCGGTCCCGCGAGATCCGCTCCGAGCACCTCGCGCTGGCCGTCCTGCGCACGGACGACGAGGGCGTGCGCCTGCTCCTTCGCATGCTGGGGGTGGACACGCGCGCGGTCCGCAGCGATCTCGAGGGCCGCCGCAGCGCCTGAGGCCGGGCCCCCGAACGGGTGATGACCCAGCCCCTCAGCCGCGGGGCGTCGCCCACTCGAGGAGGCGGGCGGCATCCCACGTCGTGACGATGCGGTCCCACGGGACTCCCAGCCGCTCCGCCCGCTCGCAGCCGTACGCCTTCATGTCCAGCTGGCCGGGGGCGTGCGCGTCGGAGTCGATGGCGAAGACGCAGCCGAGCTCCAGGGCGAGCAGGATCAGCTCGTCCGGTGGGTCGCAGCGCTCCGGGCGGCTGTTGATCTCGACCGCCGTGCCGTGCTCCGCGCAGGCCTCGAAGACCGCGCGGGCGTCGAAGTCGGACTGTGGGCGCGTTCCGCGCGAGCCCGTGACCAGCCGCCCGGTGCAGTGGCCAAGGACGTTGACTCGCGGGTTGGACACGGCGGTCACCATCCGCGCGGTCATCGGCCCCGCGTTCATCCGCAGCTTGCTGTGCACGGATGCCGTGACGAGGTCGAGCCGGGCGAGCATGGCGGGCGTCTGGTCCAGCGACCCGTCGTCGAGGATGTCGACCTCGATGCCCTTGAGCACCCGGAAGCGGCCGCCCAGGGACCGGTCGATGGCGTCGACGATGCCGATCTGCGACGTGAGCCGCTCGGCGGTGAGGCCGTTTGCCACCCGCAGCTGGGGGCTGTGGTCGGTGAGAACCAGCCAGTCGTGGCCCAGCTCCATGCCGGTCAGCACCATCTCGTCGATGGGCGAGCCGCCGTCGCTCCAGTCCGAGTGCAGGTGGCAGTCACCCCGCAACGCGGCATACAGGTCCGCTCCGCCGGTCACAAGGGGCCCACCGGTCGTGTCCTGGAGCGTCGCCAGGTAGGCGGGCACGGTGCCCCCGAGCGCCTCGGTGATCACTCCGCTCGTGGACTTCCCGATGCCGGGCAGCTGCTGCAGCGTGCCGGCGGCCGCTCGCTCCCGGACCTCGGCGGGATCGAGGGTCTTCAGGGTCTTCGCGGCGTTGCGGAACGCCTCGACCCGGTAGGTGCCGGCGCGCGTGCGCTCGAGGAGGAAGGCGATGCGTCTCAGGGCGTCGACGGGGTGGACCGGCGCCTCGAGCGGCTCCAGCAGCGCGACCATCAGGGCGCCATCCGGTCGACGTGCGGAGCCTGCGTGGTGGGGCTGCCGATGCCCGTGGAGCGGCCGGTGATGAGGTCGGGGTCGTGGTCGAGCGGTGCCATGGCGGTGACCCCCGGCTCAGCGGACCAGATCGGACAGGGCGGAGAGGAGGCGGTCGACGTCGTCCTCGCTGGTGTAGGGCGCAAGGCCGACCCGCACACCCCCGGCGTCGCCGAGCCCCAGGTGTCGTGAGCACTCGATCGCGTAGAAGTGGCCCGCGGGCGCGTTGACGCCGCGCTCGGCGAGCGCCCCGCGGATCTCCTGGGGGTCGCGCCCGGGGACGGTGAAGAGGAGCGTCGGCGTTCGTGATCCTGCGTTGCTGTGCACGACGACACCGGGCAGCGCGCGCAGCGCCGGCTCCAGGACGTCGAGGAGCGCGCGCTCGTGGGCGTGCACGGCCTTCATGCCGAGCTCGATCCGCTCGCGCCGGCTCGTCGTCGATGCCGTGCCGGCCGCCGGTGTGCGCTCGGTGTCGGTATCGGTGTCGGTGTCGAAGTCGGCGTTGGTGTCGAAGTCAGCGTTGGTGTCGGTGTCGGCGAGACCCGCGATGACGTCGACCGCCGCCGTCGTCCCGGCCATGAGCTCGTAGGGGAGGGTGCCGAGCTCGAAGCGCTCGGGCACGGCATCCGTCGACGGCAGCAGCTTGTCGGGCCGAAGGGTCTCGAGAAGGGCCGGGTCGGCGGCCAGCACCCCGCAGTGCGGTCCCAGGAACTTGTAGGGCGAGCACGTCCACACGTCGGCCCCGAGCGCCGGCAGGTCGACCGAGGCGTGCGCGGTCGCGTGCACCCCGTCGACCCAGTGCAGCGCCCCCACCTCGTGCGCCAGAGCGGCGATCCGGCACACCGGGGGCCTGGTGCCGATGAGGTTCGAGGCGGCGGTCGTGGCGACGAGGCGGGTCCGGTCGGTGAGGTGCTCGGCGACGGCATCCGCCGACAGCTCGCCGGTGGTGGGGTCGAAGTCCACCCAGCGCACGGTGGCGCCGACCGACGCGGCGACCTGGACCCACGGGCGGATGTTGGCGTCGTGGTCGAGGCGGGTGACGACGACCTCGTCGCCCGGGCGCCAGTCCTTGGCGATCGCGCGTGCCAGGTCGTAGGTCAGTGCGGTGGCGCTGCGCCCGAAGACGATGCCGCGGGGATCGGCGCCGAGGAGGTCGGCGAGCGCGGCCCGGCACTCGGTGACGACCCGCTCTGCGCGACGCTCCGACGGAGTGACGCTGCCGCGGTTGGAGATCGCGCTCGTGAGCGTCTCGGCCACCGCCCTGCTGACGCTCTGGGGCACCTGGGTGCCGCCGGGGCCGTCGAAGTGAGCCGCGCCCCCGCTCAGGGCGGGGAACTGGGCTCGGACGGCGGCGACGTCGTACGGCATACCGGCATCCTGCCCCACCACCCCTCCCCAACCTCCCCGACTTCGTCTGCCAGATGGTCGGCAAACCGCGGCTGGCACGGCGTGTCGCGACACGCTGACAGACGAAGTCGGGGAGGGGACCGGGGGCGGGGTCACCAGGAGGTGTGCAGGGGGCGGCCCTCGGCGAACCCGGCGGTGCTCTGGATGCCGACCGTCGCCCGGTCCGCGAACTCCTCCAGGGTGCGGGCGCCGGCATACGTGCAGCTGCTGCGCAGCCCCGCCACGATCTCGTCGAGGACGTCCTCGACGCTGGGCCGGGCGGGGTCGACGTACATCCGCGCCGAGCTGATGCCCTCCTCGAACATCGCCCTGCGGGCCCGCTCGTAGGCCGTGTCGTTGCCCGTGCGGCTGCGGACCGCCCGCGACGACGCCATGCCGAACGACTCCTTGTACTGCCGGCCGACCTCGTCGGTGTAGAGGTCGCCGGGCGACTCCAGCGTGCCGGCGAACCAGGAGCCGATCATCACGTTCGACGCGCCGGCCGCCAGTGCCAGGGCGACGTCACGCGGATGCCGGACGCCGCCGTCCGCCCAGACGTGACGTCCCAGCCGGCGCGCCTCGGTCGCGCACTCGAGCACCGCGGAGAACTGCGGGCGCCCCACCGCGGTCATCATCCGGGTCGTGCACATCGCCCCGGGCCCGACCCCGACCTTGACGATGTCCGCGCCGGCCTCCACGAGGTCGCGGGTGCCCTCCGCGGAGACGACGTTGCCCGCGACGACCGGCACCTGCGGGTCGAGGGCACGCACCGCTCGCAGGGCCTCGAGCATCTTCTCCTGGTGGCCGTGGGCGGTGTCGATGACGAGCACGTCGGCGCCTGCGTCGAGCAGGTCGGCGGCCTTGGCGGCCACGTCGCCGTTGATGCCGACCGCCGCCGCGATGCGTAGCCGGTTGTCGGCGTCCACCGCAGGCGCGTAGAGGTGGGCGCGAAGCGCGCCCGATCGCGTCAGGATGCCGACGAGCCGACCGTCCGCCGCGACGACGGGGGCGAGCCGGCGCCGGGCGTGGGAGAGGGTGTCGAACGCCGACTCCACGTCGACGCCGTCCTGGAGCGTCACCATGTCGCGCACCATGACGTCGTCGAGCTGGGTGAAGCGGTCGACGCCGGTGAGGTCGGTCTCCGTGACGATGCCCACCGGGCGCTCGCCCACCGTCACGAGGGCGGCACCGTGCGCCCGCTTGTGGAGCAGGACGAGCGCCTCGCCGGCCGTGGTCGTGGGGTCGAGGGTGATCGGGGTGTCGTACACCAGGTGGCGCGACTTCTGCCAGGCGACCACCTCGCGCACGATCTCGGCCGGGATGTCCTGGGGGATCACCGTGAGGGCCCCACGGCGAGCGGTCGTCTCGGCCATCCGCCGGCCCGCGATCGCCGTCATGTTCGCGACGACAAGGGGAATCGTCGTGCCCGTCCCGTCGACGCTCGCGAGGTCGACGTCGAGCCGGCTCGCCACCGATGAGCGGTTCGGCACCATGAAGACGTCGTCGTACGTCAGGTCGTGCTGCGGCTGCAGGTCGTTGAGGAAGCGCACCGCACCAGCGTAGGTGGGCCGCACACGAGGGTGCGCGGCCGCACGGCCCCCGGCCACCCATGGGGCAGGATCAGCGCGTGAGTCTCATGGTGCCTTCCCCCGCGGATGCCGCCCGGCGCACCGGCCTGCGTCGGATGCGGCTCCTCGCCGTGTCCCTGCTCCTGCTCGCGGCCGTCGTGTACCTGGCCACCCTGGGCCTCGACCACGACGGGGTGTGGGGCTACGTGAACACGGCGGCGGAGGCCGCGATGGTCGGCGCCCTCGCCGACTGGTTCGCCGTGACCGCGCTGTTCAAGCACCCGCTCGGCCTGCCGATCCCCCACACCGCGATCATCCCGAAGCGCAAGAACGAGATCGGCCGCAACCTTCAGGAGTTCGTGACGGAGAACTTCCTCACCGAGGAGATCGCCCGCGAGCGCCTGGCCGTGGCCCGGGTGGGGGAGCGGATCGGCCGGTGGCTGGGCGTGCCGGGCCACCGCCGCCGCGTGCTCACCGAGGTCGTGCGCGTGGCCCGGGCCGGGCTCGGTCGGCTGTCCGACGACGAGGTCCGGGCTCTCGTGGAGGACTTCCTCGTGCCCCGGCTGGTGCGTGAACCGGTCGCACCGATCGCCGGCGCGCTGCTCGAGGGAGTGGTGGAGGAGCAGACGCACCACGGGCTGGTCGACCTGGGGCTCGAGCAGCTGCACGACTGGCTGCGCGACAACCCCGGCACGTATGCCGCGGTGCTCGGTGAACGGGCGCCGTGGTGGAGCCCGCCCTGGCTCGACGACCGCGTCATCGGCTGGACCTACCAGCAGGTGCTCGACTGGCTGCAGGACATCCGGGTGAACGCGGAGCACCCGGCTCGCCGTGCCCTGGACGACCTCCTGGGGCGACTGGCCACGGACCTGCAGGCGGACCCTGAGGTGATGGCGCGGGCCGAGTCGCTGAAGGAGCGCCTCCTCCGCCACCCGCAGGTACCGGAGACGGCGCTGGGGCTGTGGCGGTCGTTCCGCACCTCCCTCACGGCGGCGATGGACGACGAGAGCTCCTACTTCCACACCCGGGGTGACGAGCTGCTCGAGCACCTGGGGCGCCACCTCGTCGAGGACGAGGTCTGGCGCGGCCGGCTCGAGGCCCGGATGGGTGAGGCGGTGTCCTTCTTCGTCAACACCTACGGCAGCGAGCTGGCCGAGGTCATCTCGGTGACCGTCGACCGGTGGGACGGCAGGGAGGCCGCCGAGCGGATCGAGCTGCACGTGGGCCGGGACCTGCAGTTCATCCGGATCAACGGCACGATCGTGGGCGCCCTCGCCGGCATCGGCATCCACGCTGTGTCCCAGATCGCCGGCTGAGCCCCGCCGCTCCCCACCGGGAGGAGGTCGGATGCGGTCCGTCAGGCCGGTCCGCAGTGGGAGGGGTGGGATGCCGTCCGTCAGGTCGGGCTGCACCGGGAGTGGAGTGTGACGCCGGTCGTCGGCCGTCAGGCCGAGGTGGGGTGCGGGGCGGCTGCAGCCTTCGGGTTGCGAGCAGCGGCACCCGGAGGCGAACCCGGCTCGGAGGCATCGTGGCCGTTCTCGCCACGCTCGGACCGGCGCGCCCGGGCAGCCCTGGTGAGCTCCGCGACCGCGGCCACGAGGTCGGCACCGAGGTGGTGGACCCCGATCTCCTCCAGCACCCGCGGAGTGGCCCCTCGGCCCGCGAGCCAGAGCGGGTGCTCGTCACCGAGGCGACGCAGGGCGCCGGTGTGCGCCCGGAAGCCCGAGGGGCGGCGGCAGGCCAGCACGACTGCGTCGGCCGAGGTCAGCCGGGCTGCCGCGGCGAGTGAGTGCACCGGGGTGTCGGGCCCCAGGTAGCGCACCCTCCACCCCGCGCGCCCCAGCAGCACGCCGAAGCTGAGCAGGACGATGTCGTGGAACTCGCCGGGGGGACAGGCCAGCACGGCGACGGGCCCGTTGCCGACGCCCCAGGTGAGCGAGAGCGCACCGAGCCTGCGTCGGACGAGGCTGCTCGCGAAGTGCTCCTGGGCGATGCCGATCCGCCCGAGCTCCCACATCTCACCCACCCGGACGAACAGGGGCAGCAGCACGTCGATGATCGCGCTCTCCACCGAGCGCTCGGTGAACGCCGTGTCGAGAACGGCGTGCGCGCGGTCCTCGTCGAGCGCGGTGACGGCGTCGAGAAGCTGGGCAACGAGCATCGGCGGGTCGGTGCGCAGCCCGGGGGGTGCGAGATCGCGTGGAGGGCGATCCCCGGATGCCGCCACGCCGCCACTCCCGGAGCGGGCCGTCTCCGACCCCGGGCCGCCGCCCGGCTCGCGAGCCACCCCACGGCCCTCGGAGGAGGGCGAGCCCCTGTCGAGGTCGCCGTTGTCGGCGGAGCCGTTGCGGTCCGCCGCCAGGACGCGCCGGGAGGCCTCGACTGCGCTGACGCCCTGGGCTCGCAGCGCCACGACATCGCGGACCCGCCGCTCGTCCTCGTGGCCGTAGAGCCGGTAGCCGCCGGCGGAGCGCACCGGACGGAGGAGGCCGTACCGGCTCTCCCACGCGCGCAGCACGTGGGTGCTCACGCCCACCCGGGCCGCGAGCTCACCGATGCGCATCGTCGGCGGTACGGAAGGCCTCACGACGCCCACGCTAGACCGCCGGACGACATTTGACAAACATTTGACGGAAGCGCTCGAGGGTTCTACCGTCGACAGCACTCGGCACCACGTGGGTCCCCACCGGTCGGACGGGGTTCGCCGGCTCGCGCCGGACGGGTCCGTCCCCTCACGCCGGGCGCCGGCTCGCCTACTGTGAGGCGCGGGCCGCAGCGCGCAGGACCAGATCGGTCGACCGCCGACGCCGACCAACCAAGGACGACACGCCCGCGAGGAGGGCCGATGACCACCATCGAGCGAACGGTCTCGACGACGACACCCCCGGAGGTGGTGTTCACCTACCTCGTCGACTTCCGCAACGCCGCCGAGTGGGACCCCGCCACGCGTTCCTGCGAGCGTGTCTCCGGCGACGGGGGCCCCGGAACGGTCTACCGCACGCTCTCCGAGTTCGCGGGCACCGAGGTCGAGCTCCACTACACGGTCGAGAGCGTGGAGGAGCCGAGCCGGTTCGTCGTCGTGGGCCGCAACGACTCGACGACCAGCCACGACACGATCACGGTGTCGCCTCGCCCGGAGCGCGGCTCGACCGTCGTCTACCGTGCCGAGTTCGCCTTCACCGGCGTGACGAAGCTGGCGACGCCCATCATGAAGCCGCTGCTCGACCGCCTGGGCGACCGCACGGCAGAGCAGCTCAAGACCGCTCTGGACCGGCTGTGACCGCCCCGCGCCGGGCGCTGGTCACCGGCGTCACGGGGTACATCGGCTCGCGGCTGGTCCCGCGGTTGCTCGACGAGGGGTGGAAGGTGCGGACCCTCACCCGGGATGCCGGGAAGGTGGCCGACCGCACGTGGCGTGACGGGGTCGAGGTCGTCGAGGGAGACGCCGGGTCGCAGGACGTGCTCGCGGCCGCCCTGAGGGACGTCGACGTGGCCTACTACTTCCTCCACTCCATGGACGGCGAGGGAGGCTTCGTCGAGCGGGACCGCCAGCTGGCCCGCACCTTCGGCGTCGCCGCGTACGAGGGCGGGGTGGACCGGATCGTGTACCTCTCGGGCCTGCACCCGGCGGATGGCCCGCTCAGCGACCACCTGGCGTCCAGGGTGGAGGTGGGGGACATCCTCATGGCGAGCGGGGTGCCGACGGCAGTGCTCCAGGCCGCCGTCATCCTCGGCTCGGGCTCGGCCTCGTTCGAGATGCTCCGCCACCTCACGACCCGGCTCCCCGTCATGGTCACCCCGAAGTGGCTCGACAACCGCATCCAGCCGATCGCGGTGCGTGACGTCCTCCACTACCTCGTGCGTGCCGCCGACCTGCCGCCGCAGGTCAACCGGACGCTCGACATCGGAGGACCCGAGGTCCTGACCTACCGGGCGATGATCGACCGCTTCGCGAGGATCGCCGGGCTTCCGCCGCGCCGGATCGTCTCGGTGCCGGTTCTCACGCCGTACCTGGCCAGCCAGTGGGTCGGCCTCGTGACGCCCGTGCCCACCGGGGTGGCCAAGCCACTCGTCGGCAGCCTGCTCCACGAGGTCGTCTGCGCCGAGCACGACATCGACGACCTCGTCGGCCCGCCCCCCGGTGGTCCGCTGCCCTTCGACATGGCGGTCGCCGACGCCATCGCCGGGGACGCCGCGCACCCCCGGCCCGAGCCGGGGACCGTCGACCCGGCCCGGATCACCGCTGCCGACCCCGCCTGGGCCGGAGGTGGCCGCCGGGGTGGGGCGTGACAGTGACCGTGCGGTGAACCCGCTCTCCGAGGTCCGGGCCTTCGTCCGGGCGGCCCTCGTCGACCCGGTGCCGCGGGACCACACCGAGCCGGACGGGGCGTTCCGGCGACGCAGGGTCGTCGTGGCCGTCACCCTCGTGGTCGGCGCGCTGGTCCTGGCGTGGGCCCTGCGCATCGAGCCCGGCAACGACGTCTTCTACGTGGCGACGTTCGCCCTGGCCGCCGTCTGGGCGGCCGGGGCGTTCGCGTCCGGTCCTCTGCACCTCGGACGCGGCCACACCCGCGCCGGGGTGGGCTCGAGCCGAGGGATCGTGCAGGCACTGGCACTGGGAGCGCTCCTGCTCGGCCTCTTCACGGTGGGTGCCGTGGTCGTCGCCCAGATCCCGATCCTTCGGAACCCTGTGCAGGAGCTGCTCGACCACGCCCGCGTCGGCTCGCTGGCGCTCGTCACCGTGATCACCATCGTCAACGGCGTGGCGGAGGAGCTCTACTTCCGTGGCGCGCTCTACGCGGGCGTCGGCCGCCGCCACGCCGTGGCGGTGACCACGGTGGTGTACGCGCTCGTCACGGCGACCTCCGGCATCCCCCTGCTCGTCCTCGCCGCTGCCGTGGTGGGTCTGGTGGTGGCGTTCCAGCGACGAGTCACCGGCGGCATCCTGGGACCGACCATCACCCACCTCACGTGGTCGCTCGGCATGCTCTACCTCCTTCCCGTCATCCTCGACCGGCTGAGCTGAGGCCGACGATGACCGCCGTCCTCTGGCTCCGCCGTGACCTGCGCCGCCGCGACCACCCGGCACTGCTCGCCGCCCGCGACGCGGCCGGCAGCGGCGACCTCGTCGTCGTCTTCGTCGTGGACCCGCGGCTCTGGGACGGCGGCGGTGCCGCTCGACGGGCCTGGCTCGCCGCCACGCTGCGGGCGACCGACGAGGCGTTCGGCGGCGCGCTCACGCTCCTCCACGGTGACCCGCGCCTGGTCGTCCCGAAGCTCGCCGGGCGCGTCGGCGCGACCTCGGTGCACGTGTCCCGGGAGACGACACCTGCCGGCCGTCGCCGCGACGAGGCCGTCGCCGCCCAGCTCGCGGCGGCAGGGGTGGAGTGGGTGGAGACCGGCACCCCGTACGCCGTCGGCCCGGGCCTGGTCAGCAACGGCTCGGGCCAGCCCTATAAAGTCTTCACGCCGTTCTCGAAGGCGTGGCGTACCCACGGCTGGCCGGCGCCGGCGGCCACGCCGCGCGACCTTCCGGTGCGGCACGCGCGCAACGACGCAGACGCCACCGCTGCCCTGCGCGCCGCGCTCGCGGCTCCCCACCTCCCCGAGCTGCCACCGGCGGGGGAGGAGGCGGCGCTGGCACGGTGGCGGGAGTTCCGCGCGGCGGCGCTGACGGGATACGCCGACGACCGCAACCGCCCGGACCTCGACGGAACGTCGCGACTCTCCCCCTACCTGAAGCTCGGCGTCCTCCACCCGCGCACCCTGCTCGCCGACCTCGCCGGAGAGCGGGGACAGGGCGCGCACGTGTACGCCACCGAGCTCGCGTGGCGGGAGTTCTACGCCGACGTCCTGTGGCACCACCCGGCCAGCGCCTGGCACGACCTGCGTCCGGACCTCGGCGGGCTGCGCTACGACGAGCCGGGGGAACGCTTCGAGGCGTGGGCCGCCGGCCGAACCGGGTTTCCCATCGTGGATGCCGGGATGCGCCAGCTGCTCTCGCAGGGGTGGATGCACAACCGGATCCGGATGATCACGGCGAGCTTCCTCACCAAGGACCTCCACGTGTGGTGGGGCCACGGGGCCAGGCACTTCCTCGACCACCTCGTCGACGGAGACATCGCGTCCAACAACCACGGTTGGCAGTGGGTGGCCGGCACCGGGACCGACGCCTCCCCGTACTACCGCGTGTTCAACCCCGTGACCCAGGGCGTGAGGTTCGACCCGCAGGGCGAGTACGTGCGCCGGTGGGTGCCCGAGCTGGCGCACCTGCCCGGGGAGAGGGCGCACACCCCCTGGGACGACGCTGACGGGTACCAGCAGGGCTACCCGCACAGGCTCGTCGACCACGCCGCCGAGCGGCTCGAGGCCCTTGCCCGCCTCGAGGCCGCCGGCCACCGCCAGTAGCCGGCCCCAGGGCCGCACCTTCGACGGAGGCTCGACGCCGGTTTGCGACGTCCGGGCAGCACTCCGTACCCTTGGGCGAACGAGGGGAGTACTTCCCAAAGCTCGCGCCGGTCAGTACGTCCGTCCAGTGACGGTCCCGGCGAGGCGCCGTGCGGGCAACCCGGGCGGTGAAGGAGACCTCAAGACCGCAGTGCAGTCTTGAGGAGACCCGTGTCCCCCGTATCCCTCGCCGCGGCCGTGCCCGCGGCCGCCGACGCCCCCGTCGGCACGCCCATGCTGTGGGCCCTCACCATCGCCGCCGTCCTCGTGGTGTTCGTCGTCGACTTCCTCATCACGCGCAAGCCGCACGAGGTGTCGATGAAGGAGGCCGTCGGCTGGTCCGCCTTCTACATCGCGATCCCGCTGAGCTTCGGAGTCTGGATCTGGTCGACCTACGGCGGCCAGCGGGGCCTGGAGTTCTACACCGGCTACCTCGTGGAGAAGTCGCTCTCCGTCGACAACCTCTTCGTCTTCATGCTCCTCCTCGCGGCGTTCGCCGTCCCCAAGGAGCTCCAGCAGCGGGTGCTGCTCATCGGCGTCGCCGGCGCCCTGGTGCTGCGCGGCATCTTCATCGCCCTCGGCGCACAGCTCATCGCCTCGTGGTCGCTGGCCTTCGTCTTCTTCGGCGCCATCCTGCTCGTGACCGCGGTGAAGGTGCTGCGGGACGCGTTGTCGCACGAAGAGGCCGCGGTCGACGTCGGGTCACTACGCAGCGTGCGGCTGCTTCGCCGCCTGTGGCCGGTGACCGACGAGTACGCCGGCACGCGCCTCACCGTGACGCAGGCCGGCCGCCGGGCGCTCACCCCCCTGGCCCTGGTCATCGTGGCCATCCTCGGCACCGACATCGTCTTCGCCATCGACTCGGTGCCCGCGGTCTACGGCATCACCGGGGATGCCTACCTCGTGTTCGCCACGAACGCCTTCGCCCTGCTCGGCCTGAGGGCCCTGTACTTCGTCCTCCACGGCGCCCTGGGCGCGCTGCGGCACCTGGGCTTCGGGCTGGCCGCGATCCTCGCCTTCATCGGCGTGAAGCTGGTGCTGCACTGGGCGCACGGTGTCTGGACCTGGGTGCCGGAGGTGCCGACCCTCGTGTCCCTCGGCGTCATCGTGGCCATCCTGGGGCTGGTCACGGCGACGAGCCTCCTGGCGAACCGCCGGGACGAGCGCGCCGCGGCGACTGATGCGGCGGAGGAGGTCGAGCAGCAGGAGGCCGAGGTTGCCCGCCGCTGATGCGGGTGCCGCCACACCATGATCGGTGACGGCGGGGGGACCGGGCGCAAAGCCCTGTCCCCCCGCCGTGTGCCTCTCCCCTCCGGTGGTTCGAGCAGCCTCGTCGCCGAGAGCGGGGCAGAGAGCTCCGGAGACCGCGAGCTCGTTCCTCGTCTTTCTGCAGGTCAAAGGCTGTGACACGAGGCTAGGGCGGACCTCGGGGCCTGTCCACCCCGGCCCCCAAGTTCGGCCGAACGGCCGATGAGTGCACCGCCGGCACCGGAATCGGAGGGCGCGGCCGCTGGTCCGTGGGCACCGGCAACCCTAGGTTGGAACCATGCCCGAGCCGCTCCCCCCGCCACGGTTCGTGGCCACCACCACCTGCTCGGGCGAGGTCCACGACCAGGGTGCGCAGGTCACCCGTTGGGATCCCGCGGGCACGGAGCCGGTGCTCTACATGAGTACCGCGGTGCGCACGGAACGGGGCCAGGCCGTCCGGGCCGGCATCCCGGTGTGCTGGCCCTGGTTCGGACCCGGCCGGAGAGGCGACCTCGAGCCGGCGCACGGGTTCGTCCGCACCGCCGAGTGGGAGCTCGTGGAGGAGGCCACCACCGAGGGCGAGGCCGTCCTCGTCCACCGACTCACCGACACCGGGGCCGGTAGCCGGCACTGGCCGTACCGGTACGCCGTGCACCTGCGTTCTCGCCTCGGCGCGGACCTCGATGTCTCGCTGACCACGACGAACCTGGCCGAGGAGCCGGTCAGCTATGAGGAGGCGCTCCACGCCTACCTCGTCGTGGGCGACGTCCGCGAGGCCCGAGTGAGTGGCCTGGACGGACGGTCATACCTCGACAAGGTGACCAGGACGCACCGCGTCCAGTCCGGCGACCTCACGTTCTCCGGCGAGACGGATGCCGTCTTCCGCACCTCCGACCCGGTCACCCTGCACGACCCGGTGCTGGGCCGGCGCCTCGTCGTGCGGACCGAGGGTGCCAGCAACGTGGTCGTGTGGAACCCCTGGGAGGCCAAGGCCAAGGAGGTCCCCGACATCGGCGACGACGACTGGACCGGGTTCCTGTGCGTCGAAGGCGGCAACGTGCTGGATGACGCGGTCGTGCTCGGACCCGGTGAGGCGCACACCACGACGTACAACCTCTCCGTGGAGCCCCTGTGAGCGCCGGCGGGCCGGCCCAGCGCGCTTCCGGCTCCGCCGTCGGATCGTGGCTCGACGCTCCTGCTCACCGGGCCTGGCTGCACCGCCGCCTGAGCGACGTCCTGACGTTCGCACTGCGCTCGATCCGCCCGGGGGGTGGCTTCCACCACCTCGCGGCCGACGGCAGTCCTTTGGCCGGTCGTTCCCCGCAGCTCTTCCTCACCGCCCGGATGGCGTACGCCTCCGCCGTCGGTGTGCGGCAGGGCATCCCGGGGTCGGGCGAGCTGCTCGACCACGCGATGGTCTCGCTCACCGGGATCCATGCCGATGCCCGGCACGGCGGCTGGCTGAGCGAGCCCGGGACGGTGACCCGCAAGGCGACGTACGACCACGTGCACGTCGGCCTCGCCGCGGCAACCGCCCTCGGCGTCGGACACCCGGCTGCGGCGACGCTGCTGAGCCAGGCGGTGGAGGTGGTGGAGGCGCGGCTGTGGGACGAGGAGAGCCAGGCGCTCATGGAGTCCTTCGCCCCGGACTGGTCCGACTCCGAGAACTACCGCGGCGCCAACGCGAACATGCACGGGCTCGAGGCCTTCCTCGCGATGGGTACCGCGACCGGGGATGCCGTGTGGCACCGGCGGGGCCTGGCGGTCGCCGACCGTGTCGTCAACACAGCTGCCCGCCGGCACGGCTGGCTGATCCCCGAGCACTTCACCCCGGGGTGGGACGAGGTGCTCGACTACAACCGCGACGAGCCGATGCACCCGTTCCGCCCGTTCGGCGCGACCTTCGGCCACTCGCTCGAATGGGCCCGCTTCCTGCTGGAGCTCGACTCCTCACCCCTGGTGGCGTCCCCGGAGTGGCTGCTCGAGGCCGCCGACGGGCTGTGCCGACGTGCGCTCGACGGTGGCTGGGCGCTCGACGGGCGCCCGGGGCTGGTCTACACCGTGGACTGGGACGGCAGCCCCGTGGCGGACGTCCGCCTGCACTGGCCGGTGTGTGAGGGGATCCAGGCCAGCGCCGCCCTCCTGCGCCGCACCGGTGACTCGCACTGGGAGCAGTGGTACCGCCGGCTCTGGGACCACGCCGCCCGCTACTTCATCGACGAGCGGGGCACGTGGCGCAACGAGCTCGCCGACGACCTGAGCGAGGGCGGCCGGATCTGGCCCGGCCGGCCCGACGTCTACCACTGCACCGGCGCACTCACCGCACCCCTCGGCGGCTGAGCGCGGACGCCGAGAAGCCCCTTCTCGAGGCCCCGGCCGGGTCGTCTCCCCCTGCCTCCGTCCTCCGTGCCCCTTTGCTCGGCGGCTCCCGCGGTGACCAACCTCTCCCGCGTGTGGCCTGTACGCGTGCCTGCTGGCGGCGGGACCATCGACGCAAGAGCGCAGCCGTCCTCGAGGTGGTCATGGTCCGAAGGTCGTTCCCCTCCGCCACGTTGCCGACCGCCCTCCTCGCCGCAGCTGGGGTAGCGCTTGCGGCCTATGGCACGTTGCACCACCTCGGCCGCACGTCGGGGTCGACGGCATCCGAGCGCCGACGCGCCCTGCCCGGCGACAGCCTCATCGCGAGCCCGTCGCTCGTGACCAACCACGCGGCCACCCTGCCGGCACCCCCCGACGAGGTGTGGCCGTGGCTGACCCAGGTCGGCTGGCACCGCGCCGGCTGGTACACCCCGCGCTGGGTGGACCGGGTGTTCTTCCCCGACAACTGGCCCAGCGCCGACACGCTGGACCCTGGTCTCGTCCGCCACCTCGAGCCGGGGGACCGGATCCCGGACGGCCCGCCCGGCACGGCGGAGTTCGTCGTCGAGGTCGCGGACGCGCCGCACGTGCTCGTGCTCCACTCCCGCACCCACCTGCCGCAGACCTGGGGGGAGAGGATCGGCGCCGACCTCGACTGGGTGTGGACGTTCGCCCTCGACCCGACGCCCGACGGAGGAACGCGGATGCTCGTCCGAAACCGGGGGTGGGTGCGCCCGCTCTGGCTGGACCGCGCCTACCGTGCCGTCATCACTCCGGCCGACCACATCATGACTCGAGGGATGTTCAGCGGTCTCGCACAGCGTGTGTGACCGTCACTGGGGACTGCTCGGCGCCAAGGGTGGGAGACGCTCCGCGGACGGGCGCCCTAGCCTGTGAGCATGGGTATCGTCGACCTCCTCGCCGGCCGTCCACGGGCAACGCCGCACGCCGAGGCACTGGCGTCTGCCCAGCACGGCGTCACGGTCTACTGGCGCCCGGGGTGCCCCTTCTCGGGGCGGCTTCGCATGGTGATCCGCGAGCAGCGGGAGCGGGCCGCCTGGGTGAACATCTGGGAGGACGACGAGGGTCGTGCCTACGTGGCGAGCGTCAACGACGGCAACGAGACGGTGCCCACCGTCGTGATCGACGGGGTGGCCCACACCAACCCGGAGCCCTCCGTCGTCAAGGCTGCACTCGTCAGCTGAGCCGAGGCGGTGGGCGGGTACCGCGACGGCACTCGACCGCAGTGCTGTGAGCGAGCGCCGGCCGCCCGACCGCGTTTCGGATGCCGTGCCGCCCACGCGAGGGCGGGCCCGCGCCGTGGACAGCCCACGACGGGGGTGTTGGGACCGAGGCGGCGTACCACGCGAGGGCGCGTCGACAGGCCCGTCGACGCGGGGACTTTCTGGGACTGGGGCGGCGCACCACATGAGGGGAGCGTCGACAAAGGCGGCCGACCACGCGAGGGCGTGCTCCGATCAGGCAGTCCACCACGCGAGGGGCGCGTCGACGTGGGTGGTCGACCACGCGAGGCGTGCTCCGACCAGGCAGTCCACCACGCGAGGGCGTGCTCCGACCAGGCAGTCCACCACGGGAGGGGCGCGTCGACTGGGGCGGCCGACCACGCAAGGGCGTGCTCCGATCAGGCAGTCCACCACGCGAGGGGCGCGTCGACGTGGGTGGTCGACCACGCGAGGGCGTGCTCCGATCAGGCAGTCCACCACGCGAGGGGCGCGTCGACGTGGGTGGTCGACCACGCGAGGGCGTGCTCCGACCAGGCAATCCCCACGCGATGGCGTGCTCCGAGACGCGTGCAGTCCACCGCCGCGAGGGGCGTGCTCCGGCATCCGCCAGTGCCGCCAGCAAGAGGGGCGGTCGACGGGGCCGCCGACCGGGGGCGTGCTCCGAGAGGAGCAGTCCGCCACTCGATGGCGTGCCCCTGCCCCGGGCAGTCCACCACGAGAGGGCGTGATCCAGGCGGGCGGCGCACAACGCGAGGCTGGGTAGCGAGCGTGTCGGCGCGGCGCCCGCCCGGGCGCCATGGTGTCCCTCCCCGCTGAGAAGCGGTACCGCTACGCTGCGGTCATGCTCATCATCGGAATCATCCTCGTGGGGGTGATCGGAGGCGTTGGAGCGCAGATGCTCATCCAGCGCGGCACCGGGATCAACTGGCCGCTCGCGATCGTCACGGGAATCATCGGTTCCTTCGTCTTCGGCCTCTTCGTGAGTCTCCTCGCCGGTGATGGTCTGGAGCTGCGCCCCAGCGGGATCCTCGGCTCCATCTTCGGCGCCGCCGCGGTCACGCTGCTCTGGGACTGGTTCCGACGCCGGGGGACCAGCAGGCCCGACGACACTCCGCGGCCCCACGTCTGAGGGCTGGGGGTGGTCGACCCTCGGTCATGACGCCGGCCGCAGTCGGGGCGCCGCTCCACGGCAGGCTCGGGGCTTCGATGACCCTGTCGTTCACAGAGCCGTTTCCAGGTGCGGGCTGCGGCAGAATGCGAAGGATGTCACTCCGTGCGCAGGCGGCGGAGGCGCCGCAGGCGGACCCTTCGCCCTCGATCCGGCTGGTCGTTCCGTACTTCGGCGAGCGTCCGCCGTACTTCCCGTTGGTGGTGCGAAGCATGGCCGCCAATCCCGACGTCTCGTGGCTGCTCCTGAGCGACCAGCCGGTGACGGACGCGCCACCGAACCTCGAGGTCCAGCTCTGCGGGTTCGAGGACCTCGCCCGGCGCATCCAGGGCCACTTCGACTTCGAGATCTGCCTGGACAGTCCGTACAAGCTGTGCGACTTCCGGCCCGCCTTCGGGGAGATCTTCGCCGAGGAGCTCGCCGGCTACGACTTCTGGGGACACAGCGACGTCGACCTGATCTTCGGGCGGGTGCGTGACCACCTTCCGGCTGCCGCCTTCGAGGCCGACAAGATCCTCTTCAACGGCAGCTTCAGCCTCTACCGCAACACTGCGGAGGCGGCGACGTGGTACCGCCACGAGGTGGGCAAGGTCAGCTACCGCGACGCCTTCACGAACCCCGATGCGATGCACTTCGACGAGTGGGCCGGCATCTACTACATCGTCGAGGACCTCGGCGTGCCCGTGTGGCGGGAGGACGTCATCTTCGACATCTCCTTCCACCGGTACCGCACGCGCGCCGAGGCAGCCGAGGTTCGCGGCCCGCGCCGCTACGCCTGGGAGAACGGCGAGGTCTGTGAGTACCGGCTGCAGCGGGGTCGCGTGGTTCGCCGGACCGCGCTGCTCGCCCACCTCCAGAAGCGGGTGCTTCGAGCGCCGACCCCTGACGTGTTGGCCGCCGACCGCTACTGGATCCTGCCCAACGGGTTCGCGGTGCAGGGCCGGGTGACACCGTGGTCCGTGCGCGCGGCCTGGCTTCCTCGCGGCCACGAACTCGTCCCCTTCTACGCTCGCCGTCTGCAGCGCTGGCGTCGGCGTCGCGCGACCCGCCGAGATGCCGCCGCCGGCCGCACCACCGTCCAGGTGTGACCAACGCGCGTCCGCGACCAGGTGATGCAGGTGCACTCATCCAGCACCTCTGGCGCAGCCCACTTCCCACGGCATGCCCGCAAGCCCCTCTACTCGGTGCGGCGGTCCCGACCTGTGAGCGGTCAGGGCCGCCGGTGGAGCACGACCGCCTTGCGCCCAGAGCCGTCGGTCCGCACGCGGTGGCTGAAGCACGGGTCGTGGACCCGTCGGTGGTGCCAGCGGCAGAG
The DNA here is from genome assembly GCA_963763015.1 of uncultured Actinomycetota bacterium. Classification (GTDB taxonomy): domain Bacteria; phylum Actinomycetota; class Actinomycetes; order Actinomycetales; family Dermatophilaceae; genus Fodinibacter. The sequence goes on from CAVXML010000007.1 coordinate 205,205, forward strand.
GGGCACGGCGAGGTGCAGGTCGGTCGTCCCGCCCCGCGACCATGGATCCTCGTGATGGAGCTCGCTCCAGGCGTACGGCCGGTCACAGCCTTCAGCGGCGCACTCGTCGTACGTCGTGGCCAACGCCACGCGCTGTGCCTCGCTGAAGAACCGGTTGGAGCGCCCGAGGTCGAGAGGAAGCGAGCTGCCGTCCAACACGGCGGGCAGGACCCCGGCTGAGCAGGCGAGGCGGCGTGCCTCGCTCGCGGAGAGGTCGTGGCCTGTGTCGAGCTGGGCTGCGCCGAGGCTGTTCCTGAGGCGGTCGTGGTCGACCGTGACGACGACCGTGGCAGCGACCTTCCCGTGGAGCCGATCGGTCGGCAGGTGCTCGAGCAGCTCGACGAACGCGGCACCGTAGCGATGAGCCCAGTCGACGCCTTCGCGGAGGTCCGTGGAGCCTGCGGGCCCTTGGCGCTCGCCACCCGCAGAGGTGTGCTCACCGGCGGACCGGATCGCCTGACGACGGGGCGAAGCGATCTGCTGGATGGTCTTGCGCAGGATCGCCCCGGCCAGTGCCGGCACGGTGAAACGCCCGGTGACGGTTCCATCGCCGTTGTCGTGCATCGTCAGGCGAGCCTGCGCCTCGGCGCGGGCCTCCTCGGCCCTCAGCTCGGCATCCTCGTGCGCCTCGGCCTCGGCGGCAGAGCGCTCCGCGACCAGAAGCGCCCTACGGGCCGCCCGCCGAAGGCGACCCGGGTTCATGCGCCTCGCCTGCGCGACGAGCGAGCTCTCGATTCGGGTGCGCTCGCTGTCGGTCAGGCTCTCCGGGAGCCTGGATGCCGTTCCCGCGATCACCGCGGCATGCGCCGTGGATACCAGGCCGTCGGACAGTGCCTCCTTGGTCAGCGGCAACGAGCTGTCCAGCGCCGTGGCAAGGGCGACCTCGGCGGCCGCCTTGCCGCCGCCGCTTCGAGTGTGGGTGGCGAGCCACGCCGACGTTCCCGTCATGCCGCTCTCGGTGCCCACCTGCGCGCGGTCCGCTGCCGCCACCATCGACAGCTTGACCGACTCCATCCGGGCGATCGCGCGTTCCACCTCGGCGATGTCCCTGCCCGTGACGGAACCGGGAGATGGCCTGGGGTCCAGCTTGTCGAGGACGGCGTGCACCTCGGCGATCCCCGTGGCCACCGGCATGGGGCTCGGGGTCTGCGTCGACGCCGTGATGCTCATGGCAGGCAATCTATTCGAACGTTCGTACGGTGAGGTGGTTCTCAGAAGGTCTGTGGACAGCCCGGCGCACCCAGGTTCACTGTGGACAACCCGCCGCCTCTCGAGGTTCGGGGGCCAGCCCGTCCCGAGGCCGAGGAGAGTCGCCGCGGCCGGACCGTCGACCCTCAGCGCGGGCCGCACCGGAGAGCCGCGACCGGTCCGCCCGAGGCCGAGGAGGGCGCCCGCCACCGGGCCGTCATCCCTCAGCCCAGAGGCCGCCCACCGGGCCCCCTGCGGGAAACCGAGCGGCTGCGGCATCCCATCGAGCACCGCGCCGCATATAACAGGAGGATGACAGCACGCTGGTACCGACGCGGGGTCATCTACAGCCTCGACGTCCGGCTCTTCCAGGACTCCGACGGCGACGGCATCGGCGATTTCTGCGGCCTCACCAGCCGACTCGACCACCTCAGCCGGCTGGGTGTCTCCATCCTCTGGCTCAACCCGATCCATCCCACGCCGTACCGCGATGGGGGCTACGACGTGTCCGACTACTACGGCGTCGACCCGAGCCTCGGCACTCTCGGTGACTTCGCGGAGTTCGTGGCGGAGTGCGACGAGCGCGGCATCCGGGTGATGCTCGACCTGGTGCTGAACCACACGAGCGACGAGCACCCGTGGTTCAAGGCGGCTCGCGCCGATCGCAGCTCACCCTTCCGCGACTGGTACGTGTGGTCGGACGAGGAACCGGCCGACCGCGCCGAGGGCATGGTCTTCCCGGGCGTCCAGGAGACCACCTGGACCTTCGACGAGACGGCCGGCGCGTGGTACCACCACCGCTTCTACTCCTTCCAACCCGACCTCAACATCAAGAACGAAGCGGTCCGCTCCGAACTGAAGAAGGTGGTCACCTTCTGGGAACGGTTGGGAGTCAGCGGGTTTCGGCTCGACGGTGCACCGTTCCTCATCGAGCGCACCGAACCCGGAGGTGGTGACCTCCCGCGCGACTACGACTACCTGGTCGAGCTTCGCGAACGCCTGTCGTGGCTCCGTGGCGACGCGGTGTTCCTCGCCGAGGCGCACGTTCCGTCGGACGAGCTCGTCGAGTTCTTCGGCAGCGCCGACGGCTCCGCGAACCGGGTGCAGATGCTGTTCGCCTTCCGGATCAACGAGGCGCTCATGGTCGCCCTCGCCCGGCAGGAGGGCGGCGCCCTCGCCACCGCCCTGTCCACCCTCCCGCCGCCGCCACGAAACGGGTCGTGGGCAACCTTCCTGCGCAACCACGACGAGGTCGACCTGTCCCAGCTGAGCGAGGAGGAGCAGAACGACGTGTTCGCGGCCTTCGGGCCCGACGACGAGCACCAGCTCTACGAGCGCGGCATCCGGCGACGCCTGTCACCGATGATGGACGGCGACCAGCGCCGCATGCGGATGGCCTACAGCCTCCAGTTCACGATGCCCGGCACGCCTGTCCTGCGGTACGGCGACGAGATCGGCATGGGTGAGGACCTCGACCTCCCCGAGCGTGATGCGATCCGCACACCGATGCAGTGGTCGGGGACGGCCAACGGGGGGTTCTCGGAGGCCCCACCCGAACGGCTCATCCGCCCCGTCGTCAGCTCGTCGCCGTACGGCTTCCGTGACGTCAACGTCACCGACCAGCGCTTGGAGCCGAACTCGATGCTCAGCTGGTTCGAGCGGATGCTGCACACGCTGCGTGAGTGCGACGAGATCGGCAGCGGAACCCACCGGGTCGTGGAGGGGATGCCGGATGCCGTGTTCGCCCACGTGGCCGAGGGGTCCACCGGCGTCGTGCTGTTCGTCCACAACCTCTCGGACGAGCCGCACGTGGTGCGACCCAGCGGCGTGCCGCAGGAGGACCAGCCGCCGGTGGAGGTCTTCTCCGACCATCCCTACGACGGGGAGGTCGACCCGTCCCAGCTCGAGGTCGGTCCTTACGGGTTCCGCTGGATCCGGCTCCGCAGGTCCCACGGCCCCGCTCCCGGCTGACGCTCGGCCACCCGGCTGGTCGGCGGCGAAGTCGTGGTCGTCCCACGGTGAGTCGCGTGCGACCGGAGGACGGTGCCACGGGGCAGGGAAAGGACTTCGTCGGATGCCGTGGCCCGGCATCCGTCGTGCGGTCACCAATCGGTGACGCCGGGCGTACCGCACTAGATTGCGGCCGTGAGCCGCTCGTTGTTCCTCGTCCTCGGAGGCGTTCTGGTGCTCGTCGGCCTGCTGTGGACGGGTCAGGGTCTCGGCTGGGTCGGTGGCAGCCCGATGACCGGGGTGACGCTGTGGGCGGTGGTCGGCCCGCTCGTCGCCCTGGTCGGGGTGGTGCTCCTCGTGGTGGGCGCCCGCCGCGTCGACGGCGACGGGCGCTGACTGCAGCAGCAGGCGTTGGCGGGACGGATGGTCTCGGCGGCGTCGACACGCCCGGATCCGACGCAACGGTTCGGACACGGAGGCCGGGCGTGACTTGGCAGGCCGGTGCGGCAGCACCCACACTCGAGCTGTGCGAATGGTGCACGGTCGGGCTGTGTCGGGCCTGGTTTCAGTGACCTGGATCCTGGGCAGCATGACCGCCGCCTGCACCGCGACACCGGCACCGCAGGCGCCGACACCGCAGCCACACGCGCCGCAGTCACCGACGCAGCAGGAGTCGCCGCAGCCGCCTGTGCAGCCATCCCCGAGGCCGCCGGACCCGAGCACCGGCGGCCACATCGCCTTCGTCTCCGACCGCGAGGGGGTCGACTCCCTGTACCTGATGCGGGGGGACGGCTCAGGTGTGCGGCGGCTGACCAGCGAGCTGCCCCCGGTCTCGCACCCGGCCTGGTCACCCGACGGGCAGCGGCTCGCGTTCAACGCCGGCGCGCCGAGCACGAGCGACATCTACCTCGTGTCCGCGGACGGGACCGGCCTCACGCGGCTCACCCGCCAGGCGGGGGCGAACTTCTACCCGAGCTGGTCGCCGGACGGACGGCGACTGGCCTTCAGCTCGAACCGGGACGGTGACTGGGACATCTACGTCATGGACGTCGATGGGAGGAACGTCCGGCAGCTGGTCGACTCCCCGGGGTTCGACGACAAGCCGCAGTGGTCGCCGGACGGCTCCCGGATCGGCTTCGCGACCACCCGCAGCGGCACGCCCGAGCTCTGGGCCGTCGACCCGGCCACGGGCGCGGAGGAGACACTGCTCCCGCAACCCGTCCGAGGCATCAACCCGGCCTGGACCCTCGACGGGTCGATGCTGGCGTACAACGTCGTGACGTCTGCCGGCTTCGACATCGCGGTGGTGGCAGCCGACGGGAGCGGCATGCGCTCCGTCGTCGCCGAGCCGGCCTCGGAGGAGCGGCCACGATGGTCACCCGACAGCAGGTCGCTCGCCTACTACTCGGACGCGGGCGGGTCATGGGAGGTCTACGTCGTCGATGTGGCGACGGGCGCGAGCCGGCCCCTGACGCAGGAGCCCGGCTTCGACGGTCAGCCGGCGTGGCAACCCGCCGCGCCCGCGGGCACGACAGACGCCCCCTGACCCGCGCGCCGCTGTCGGACTCGCGCGACTCAGACCTCCAGCCGGATGCCGGTCTCGCGCTCCGAGACCCGCCACAGGTTGTCGATCGCCGCGCGGGATCCTGGACGGAGGAGCGGTAGCCGGACAGCGTGACCGGTGTTGACGAAGCGTGGACCGTAGAACTCCCCGCCCTTGGCCTGCGGGTCGGTGGCGGCCCGGATCTGAGGCATCGCCCCGCGCGCGACGTCCATGCCGGTGCTCCTCGCCATCCACGCGAAGAACGGCCCGAGGGGCCCGCCGCCGCCCTCCCGAAGCGTCCTCTTCTGCAGGTCGCTGTGGGTGAGGCCGGGATGGGCTAGCAGGCTGATGGGTCGGGCCTGCGCGCGGTCGAACTCGCGCTGGAGCCCCAGGGCGAAGTGGTAGTTGGCGAGCTTGGACTGCCCGTAGGCCCGCCAAGGGCTGTACTTCCCTCGGAGGTGCGGGTTCTCGACGTCCACTGCGCGACCGAAGTGGTGGGCCGTGCTCGTGACGGTCACGACCCGAGCGGCCGGCGCAGCCACGAGCGCCGGCATCAGCAGAGCGGTCAGCGTCCAGTGTCCGAGGTGGTTGACGCCGAGCTGCATCTCGAAACCGTCCTCGGTGTGCCGCTCCGGCATGGCCATCAGTCCGGCGTTGTTGACGAGGATGTCGACGGTGTCGTGGCGGGCGAGCACCTGCTCTGCTGCAGCCCGCACCGAGGCCTGGGAGGCAAGGTCGAGCTCGACGAGCTCGAGTGACGCAGCCGGCACCTCGGCCTCGATCTCGGTCACCGCCCGAGCGGCCTTCTCCATGTCTCGGACGGCCATGACGACGTGAGCGCCCTTGCCGGCAAGCACCTTGGCCGTGTGGAGACCGAGGCCTCCGTTCGCCCCCGTGACGACTGCCGTCAGGCCGGTCAGGTCGGGTACCGACTCACGCGTGTACGGCATCCGAGCACTCCTCACTCTTGCTGGGAGTCACCAGCATCTCCCACGACGGCACGCGGGGGACAGGCAGGTCCGCCCGGCTGTCGAGGCGGGTCCACCTCAAGGACGCTCCTCGCACCTGGCCTTGAGGCCGTTGGCCTCGTTCGCGAGGTAGCGGTCGGTGAGCCCGCGGTAGAAGCGCCCCATCACCGACCCGAGCCAGCCGGACTGTGACACCGACAACCGCACCCGGGTCCCGCCGTCGGGCAGCGGCTCGGCGTCGTGCCGGGCGGTGGTGAGCACCCCGGGGCCCTTCGCCACCCAGGTGAACGAGCGCCCCGGCTCCAGCTCGGTGACGACGTACTCGGTGTCCGGGATGCGCGGCTGGCTGATCTTCGCTCGGCTTCCCGTGCGCAGCGGGCCCTCATCGAGGCGGCGCACCGAGGTGACGGTCGGCGTCCATTCCGACCAGTGCTCCACGTCGCTCAAGACCTCCCACACTCGCTCGGGCGGTGCCGCGATCTCGACCGTGTTGCTCTGCTCCATCGACCCATCGTGGCGTGGAAGTCACGGTTGCGGTACTGCGGGCCTCCTCGGCCTGACGGCCCGGCTCGGAGCCGGTGCATCCATCAGTCAGCCGCTGGCACGACGCGGGTGCTGCCGGCGCACCTGGGCGGATGCCACGATGAGGAGTGGTCAGGCCCAGCCTCAGGAGGTTCCGGCGGGGCCTCGTGGTGCTGGTGCTCCTCGCAGGAACGGTGGTCGTGATGCTCTGGGCGCTGCAGCGTCAGCTGGTCTACTTCCCGGACAGCACGCCCGTGCCACCGGCCGAGACGGCGGTTGCCGGAGCACGTGACGTCACGCTCCGCACTGCCGACGGCCTGGAGCTCGGCGCGTGGTTCGTGCCGGCGAGCGGCAGTCGGGACACCGGAATGGCGGTGCTGGTCGCGCCGGGCAACGGCGGCAACCGCGCGGGCAGGGCCGGGTTCGCCGAGGAGCTGGGCCGTCGAGGCCTCGCGGTCCTGCTCATGGACTACCGCGGCTACGGCGGAAATCCCGGCAGCCCGAGTGAGGACGGTCTGGCCGCCGACGCGGATGCCGCCGTCGTCGCCCTTCAGGAGCTCGGTTACCCGCCGCATCGGGTCGTCTACTTCGGCGAGTCGCTGGGGTCGGCCGTGGTTGCGGCGCTCCAGGCACGGCATCCGCCGGCGGGTGTCGTGGTGCGCTCGCCCTTCACCGAGCTGGCCGACGTGGGCGCGCACCACTACCCGTGGCTGCCGGTGCGCGCCCTGCTGCGAGACCGGTTCCCCGTGGCGGAGCACCTCGGCGCGAGTGAGGTGCCGCTCACGGTGGTCTACGGCGATCGCGACTCCGTGGTGCCCACCGTGCTCAGCGCCCGGGTCGCGGACCACGCCCCGTCACTCGTGGAGCGACTGGTGATCGCGGGGGCCGACCACAACGACCCCGTCATGTTCGGCCCTCGAGTCGCCGATGCGGTCGCGCGGCTCGCACAGCGGGTGGCCTGACCCGGACCGCTGTACGAGGCCCGATGGACGTCGAGGTGCTCCAGCGACCCGGTCGGCGACGCGCTGCGCGGAAAGCACTCGAGCGTGTGCGTGACAGGGTGGGAACGTGGGCAGCCGATGAACACACGAGGCCGATCGGTTGGTGAGCCAGAACGCGTGCGTCCTGGCTGGCGTCTGCTCGGCGCGGTGCATCGTGCGGATGCCGCGGCGAACGACTCGCCGGAGGTGGCCCTCCAGAAGCAGCTGTTGGTGACGATCACGGTGCTCATCGCGCCGATTGCGTTCGTCTGGGGCCTGCTCTACGTGGTGTTCGGGGAGCCGCTGGCCGGGCTCATTCCATGGGCCTACGGCGTCGTGTCGTTGGCGGGCCTCGCCGCGGTTCGCTGGACTGGCCGGTTCGGCCTCTTTCGCGCGCTCCAGCTCGGCATGTGGCTGGTGCTGCCGTTCCTGCTGCAGATCGAGCTCGGTGGCTTCGTCCCGGGCAGTGCCGTGAGTGTGTGGGCCTTCTGCGCGCCGATCAGCGCCCTGCTCGTCGCCTCGCGGCGTACGGCGAGCACGCTCCTGGCGCTCTTCGCCCTGCTGATCGTCGCAGCTGAGCTCGTGCAGCCGTTGGCCGGCACGAGCAACGCCCTCCCGTCGTGGCTGGTGGCAGCCTTGTTCGGACTGAACATCGTCGGCACCGCCGTGGTGACCTACCGCGCCATGGTGTTCTTCATCGGGCAGAAGGACCGGGCGTACGCCCTGCTCGCGTCGGAGCGGGCGCGATCGGAGCGACTCCTCCTGAACGTGCTCCCCGCGCCGATCGCCGAGCGCCTGAAGCAGCGGCAGGCCGTCATTGCCGACCGCTACGACTCTGTGAGTGTGCTCTTCGCCGACATCGTCGGGTTCACCCCTCTGAGCGCCGGCATGACTGCTGACGAGCTCGTCGAGATGCTCGACGGGCTCTTCGCTCGTCTGGACGAGATGACCCAGCGGCGCGGGCTGGAGAAGATCCGCACGATCGGCGATGCCTACATGGTCGCGGCAGGTGTTCCCACCCCTCGGGTCGACCACGCTCCGCTGCTCGTCGACCTCGGGCTGGAGATGTTGCAGGCCGCGCACGACGGCAGCGGTGGTCGCCCCCTCGAGCTGCGGGTGGGCATCAGCTCAGGCCCCGTGGTCGCCGGTGTGATCGGCAGGACGAAGTTCCAGTACGACATCTGGGGAGACACCGTCAACACCGCCAGTCGGATGGAGTCCCACGGGGTGCCCGGCCGCATCCACGTCAGTGAGTCCACCCGGTTGCTCATCGAGGACGCCTACGTCTGCGAGCCACGCGGCATCATCGACGTCAAGGGCAAGGGCCCCATGCCGACCTACCTCGTCGTCGCACCCGCTGAGCATGGCCGCGTCTGACCGTGACCGGGAGCATCGCCCCACAACGAGCTCGGTCGGCGACAACCGGGCGGTGGTCTCATCACGCCCTCGCTTGGCGCTCCTTGGTCTCACGCATCCCGTTCGGTGACCAGGTCGATGAGGGCGTTTGCTTCCTCGGCGCAGGCGGGGCATCCGCGGAGGTGGGCGGCCATCGCGGGGTCGTCCGGCGGGGGGTGGTCGACGAGCGCCTCGACGTATCCGTCCATTCTGTCGAAGCAGTCCTCGCAGGACAGCCACGGGGTCGTGTCCATCAGCAGCGCCTCGACGGCGGCCGGGGGGAGCGGTCGGCCGGGGGTGGGTGGGGGTGCGCTCATGGCGTTCCTGCCGGACTGGGGGGTGCTGGAGTGGCGCTGAGGTGTCCGGTGGCGACGAGCTCGGCGCGCAGGCGAACCCGTACGTCGTGAACCGTCTTGTACAAGGCGCCCCGCGATGACCCGAGACGGTCGGCGAGCACGTCGATCGGCACGTTGTCCACAAGCAGGGCGATGGCGACGCGGCGCTGGTGGGGTGTCAGCGCGGTGCGCATCGCCCGGGCCACCGCGAGCCCGAGGTCCCGACCCTCGGCGGCGTGGTCAGGCCCCTCGTGCGACGGTGCCTCGATCTCCAGGTCGCTCAGCCTTACCTCGCGGTGTCGCCACTGGACCCGGCGCACTTCGGTCGCCGCCTGGAGGATGGCGAACTTGAAGGCCCAGGTGCTGAACCGGCTGCGCGCCTCAAAGGTGTGCAGCTTGCCCAACAGGGAGGTCATCGCCTCGTCCGCGGCCTGGTTGGCCAGGTCATCGACGGCCTGCGGTGAGGTGTCGGGCAGCGCGGCGCGCATCCGCCAGATCTGGTGTGCAGCAGCGCGGATCATCAAGGCGTGCAACCGGCGCATCGCGTCGTCCTGCGCCGGGCCGGGCTCGGACAGCGCAGCGATCCAGTCTTCCGGTTCTTCGCGGGCGGTGTGGGTCTTCTGGTGCCGGGTCGGTGACACGCCGACCGGGGTGGGGTCGCCACGCTTGGTAGTGCTCATGGGTCGTCGCTCGATGCAAGGATCCGCGCGGCGAGGTGGGGTGGGCACCCTCGGTCGACGAGCTGGAGCAGGGCGTGCAGGTCGACCCGCTCGCGGGCCAGACGCTCGGCGAGGGCCGCAGGGAAGCCGGCCTCGCGCAGTCGGCCGGCGCGCCACTCCACGACGTCGATCGGTACGTTTCCCGCCACGCCCGGGGGGATCGGGTGGGGCATGCGAGCCGGCTGGGGGGTCATGCCCTGTTGGCCGCGCGCAGCGGCGTCGGTCTTACCGCGGAAGCCGGTCGAGGTAAGACCAGCGGGTGGAGGTGGCACCAACACCGTGCCAGCGTCCCACGCAGTGCACACCGTGGGCCGGCATCCGGACCGGGCAAGGGACACCAACCACCGAGGAGGATCCATGGCCACCATCGACACCCCGTCGCGGCGCACCGCGTCGACCGCCGCGGGCACCGGCGGCCGCACGGCATACACGCCGCCCACCCCAGCACCGCTGCGGCAGGACCCGACACGTCAGGCGTTCCTGATCCTGCGCAGCGCGTTCGTCGTCGCACCCATCGTTCTCGGCATGGACAAGTTCACGAACTGGCTCGTCCAGTGGGACAAGTACCTCGCGCCCGCCCTGTCCGATCCACTGCCGATCAGCCCACACCACGCGATGTACGTCGTCGGCGTCATCGAAGTGGCAGCGGGTCTACTCGTGGCACTCCACGCGCGCCTCGGCGCCCTGGTCGTGGCGGCCTGGCTCGGGGGCATCATTGGAAACCTGTTGCTGATCCCGGGCTACTACGACATCGCACTGCGGGACTTCGGACTGCTCGTGTCCGCTGTCGCCCTGCAGCGCCTGGCCACTGGAGCCTTGGACACGTCAACAGGAGCGGAACCCTCGGAGGCGCGCGCGCGGAGGAAGGCTGAGAGGAGGAGCCCGTGATCGACTGGGCGGGGTGGGCGGTGTTCGGCCTGGCGGCGACGGCGGCGTTGACATCCGTCCTCATCGGCGCGCAGCTTGCCGGCTGGACCCGCCTGGACCTGCCCCTGCTCCTGGGCACTTTGCTGCTCGAGGACCCTGACCATGCCCGCGCCGTCGGGTTCCTGGCACATCTGGGTGCCGGACAGGTGTTCGCGCTGCTGTACGCATCCGGGTTCGCGGTCCTGGGAGAGGCGACCTGGTGGCTGGGAGCGCTCTTCGGGCTCCTCCACGGCGGTGTCGCCCTGACGGCGATCATCCCGCTGTTCGCGGGCATCAACCCCCGGATCGGGTCGCTGCGAGCAGGGCCGGAGAGCCACGCGGTCCTCGAGCCGCCTGGCCTGCTCGCTCTGAACTACGGCTACCAGAGCCCCCTCGTCGCTGTGACCGCGCACGTGCTCTACGGGGTGCTGCTCGGGGCTCTTCTGGACGTCGGATGAGCGCCGCCCCTCCGCGGATCGGTGACTACGCCCTGCCCGGTGACACCCGGTCAGCAGCGCTGGTCTCCCCGACCGGCGACATCGACTGGTGGTGCCTCCCTCGGTTCGACTCCAATCCGCTGTGCGGCAGGCTGGTCGGCGGCCCGGACGCCGGGCACTTCAGCCTGGGACCCGCCGAGCCGGCGACCATCCGCCAACGCGACTACCTCCCCGGCACACCAGTGCTTCGCACACAGTGGCAGTGCTCCGAAGGGCAGCTGACCCTGACCGACGGCATGGTGGCAGTGGTCCGCGGCAAGCTGCTGCCCTCGACCCTCCTGGTTCGACGGCTCGAGGCGGGAGATCAGCCGGTGCGGGTGCATTGGGCCTTCAGTGTTCGCCCCGGGTGGGCCCGCGAGGTGCCGCACCGCCGTGCCCATGGGCCGGCGACTGTCTTCACCCGCGGTGCGGTGGCAATGTCGGTGCATCCCTCGCTGCCGCTACCAACTCACGTGGCCGCGGACGGTGAACTCACCCTCCAGGCGCGGCAGCACCTGACCGTTGCAGTCAGCGCCGTCCTCGGCGAACCCCTCGTCGAGGTGCCACCGGACCTGGCGTGGCAGCTGCTCCTCGAGGACGCGGACCGGTGGCGGCAGTGGAGCGCGGGGCTCCCTCCGGACCTACCGTTCGCCGAGGCAGCCCAGCGGTCGGCGCTGGTGCTGCGGCTGCTGACCCACGCACCGACCGGAGCACCGGTCGCCGCCGTGACCACTTCCATCCCCGAGGTCCTCGGTGGGGAACGGAACTGGGACTACCGCTACACCTGGCCGCGTGATGCCAGCATCGGCGTGGCGGCGTTCGCCGGGCTGGGTATGGACCACGAAGCGCGGATATTCCTGCGATGGCTCTTGCACGCCAGCCGCCTGGACCGGCCAAGGCTGCCGGTTCTGCTGACTCTCGACGGGCGGCGCGCGCCGCGCGAACGCCAGGTCCGTGGATGGCCTGGCTACCGCGACAGCAGCCCCGTCCGCACTGGGAACGGGGCGCGGGACCAGCACCAGCTCGACGGGTACGGATGGGTCGTGGATGCCGCGCACGTGTACGACAGCCGCTGCGCACCCATTGACAGCGAGACCTGGCGCGCGGTGGCCGGCTTCGCTGACTACGCCGCTCAACGTTGGGAGGGTCCGGACGCCGGCATCTGGGAGGAGCGCGGCAAGCCGACCCACCACACCCACTCCAAGATGATGGCCTGGCTCGCCGTGGACCGGGCCCTTGCCCTGGCCCGCACGCATCGGGTGAGCCCACGACGGGTGAGACGCTGGAAGGCCGCCCGAGAGGCCATCGCCGTGGCCGTGCGTGATCGAGGGTTCGACCAGGCGCTGGGAAGCTACACCAGGACCCTCGGCGGTCACGACGTGGACGCGGCCGTTCTGGTGCTGCCCTTGCTGGGCATCGAACCGAACGGCTCACCCCGGTTGAGGTCCACCATCGACGCGGTACGCGAGCGGCTCACCGCCGCGGGGCCATTGCTCTACCGCTACCCGCCAGAGAGCGACGGACTTCCCGGGCGAGAAGGTGCCTTCCTACCCTGCTCGTTCTGGCTCGTGCAGGCACTCGCCGCTACCGACCGGGTCGTTGAGGCGACCGAACTCATGCAGCAATTGCTCGCCCTGTCACCGCTCGGGCTCTTCGCCGAGGAGGCTGACCCCCAGACGGGCGACATGCTTGGCAACTACCCACAGGCCTTGACCCACGCTGCACTTCTGCAGGCCGTCCTGGCCCTGCGCGACGCCGGCGGCCGGACCCCAACCTGACCATGCGATCAGGTGAGCGAGGACTTCATCGCACATGGCAGTCGGCTGCAATCGTGGTGTGGTCGCGTGATGGGGGTCTTGGGGCAACGTCGGGTCCAGGCGCAGCCAGCGGCCGCCCACGCGTCGCTCGGTCGGTCGGCGATGCTGGTGCGCCGTGATGACCCGAGCCCTTGACGACCAAGCTTTCGGTGCCGTCGGCCGGTACTTCGTGAACCCGGCCTCGCGTGCGTCAAGTATCAACCGGAGCAGCTGTCGATCCTCGGCGGAACCACCGTCGGTCAAGCATCAGCCGAACCCCGACTGTCCAGCACCAGCCGAAGTCATACATGCGACTTTGTGGGCCCCGTGGGGCTCGAACCCACAACCTACGGATTAAAATCGTACGATCTCCACCGACTGCTCCAAGTTTCGCTGTTGCGCATGAGGACGACGCAAATGCACGACTCGGCCTAGTCCGTTCCATTCCGTTAGTGGGCGTTCTGCCACTATATGCACACCAGGAACCTCACCGATGACCTAGACCGCCATCCTCGACAGAATCACGGCACCATCGTCGCAGGCAGACTCGGGGGCTTCGCCCTGGTGGTGCAGCCTAGAACTCGTATCGCGGTGGATGGCCCTCGTTCAGCTCGGCGAGGGCGGGCCGATCACCGTCCCGCGGGTCCAACCAGGCACGGGATTCGGCTGGGTGGCGCTGCCGCAGCACCCCGAGTCGCAGGTGACTGGCCCTCGACAAGCTCGCCGATCGGGGGCCATCCCTCGCTCGAGGCCGACTTGGACGCGGCCTCGACTGGCCTACCGTCGGGCCGTCTTCTCAGCCAAGACGCTCCGACAGCCGTGCTCGACGGGTCGCCGACGATCCTGGCCGCGAGGCTGCAGCCGGCCGTCCTTGGTGGATGCGACTGCCCCCCAGCCTTCACGGTTCCCCAGGTTCGCAGAATCGTACCGCTGTTGAGCCGTCCGCCGGGAGTTCGGGTCGATGGACGTGCCGCTCACGACGCGAGTTGGACGTCGTCCGCAACGTGGGATGGCCACGCCGGCGGAGGACCCGGTGCGGGGAAGGGCCTTGCCGAAAGAGCACGAGAGGAGGGGCGTCTCCAGCCGCACCCAAGGAAATGGGCGGCACCGCCACGCCCGGGGGCCTCCAGCAGCGGCGACCCCGCCCCTGCCAGGCCTGACTGAGACTTGACCCGGGGGTGTTGAAGGCCGACCCCCGACCCTCGGTGCCTGTCCACACGCGGAAATCCTCCCGATCCGGGAAGACCGCTCGCCCGGTGAGGCGCAGGATGGGCCTGGCGGTACCCACACCCCTGAGTTCCGCCCTGCTGTTCAGATTGCCCTTCTTGGGCGTCGTGGAACCTTGGCGTCGTCGTCAGCTGACCCAGACCGTCTGCCCACGAGGGCGACGAGCCCGTTCTGGTCCCTCGGCTCAGGTCGCGAACTGCGACTTAAGTAGTCCTTGGAAGGCGGCTTCCGTAATGACAGGGACTCCGTACGCCCTTGCTTTCGCTGCTTTACCACTGACGAGTTGGGGTCTGCAGCTATCACAACCCGGGTCTTGCGAGTTACCCCACCGGGCTCCAAGCGGTGCTGGCGTGCGATGGATCCACTCGGCGCGGTCCCGATGCATATCGCCGGTGAACACCACACGGTCCCCCGGTGCCAGTGCTATCCCCGACTCGACAGAGTCACCGCAGTTGGATGGATTGATCGGCATTATCAAGGGCAGCGTCGACGTCTGATCGCCGTAGGCCGAGCAAGGCGGCAGCATGTTGCAAGGCAACACGTTCCTTGGGCGATACCACCCCGTCTTCCAGGGCCACATCGGCGAGAGCGCGAAGATAGTCACCGTGAATGTCCAGCACTTGGCCCCTGGATAGTCCGCACGTGAGCGCGACTTCGACGAGCTCGTCCTTTTCCGCCTCGGCGAGGAAGCCATCCAGCATGGCCCGCTCCAATACGGCGAGGTACGAGTCGACGCGAGCGTCGGCGGCGCGCGGCATTCGGGATACGACTCGGTCCAACCATTCGTCGATGCGGCGCGCCCGCACATCTGTGCGGCGTACCAGTCGCAGCTCTGGGAAGGGGCCGGAAATGGTGGCCACGGGTACGAACCACACTGGTTCAGGGACTCAGTCCAAGGCGGCTGCCCCGCCGACCGGTCCAGGAAGTGGCTGAGCAGCAGAGCGGTAGCCAGTGCATCCGCGCCAGCCGAATGGGCATCGCCGACCTTGACGCCGCTCGCTAGGCAGCAGTCGACGAGGCGACGGCTAGGGCTGCGGAGGTAGGCGGGAGCCCACTGCATCGTGCACACCCCGGACAGTGGGAGCTTGGTGAGTGGGATCCCGGCCCGGACCATCTCGGCAGCCAGGAATCGCAGGTCGAACGTCACGTTGTGCGCGACGATCGTTCGACCGCTGACGGCGCGCAAGACATATGGCGCGATGTCACGGAACGTCGGTGCCCCGTGGACGTCGCTAGCGGAGACACCATGTATGTCGGTCGGGCCAACATCCCTACCCGGGTTCACCAGCGTCGACCACTGGTCCTGCACCTCACCTGAGTGGGAGACGTACACGAGCCCAATCTCGACAACGCGGTCGTGCTTCTCTGGGACCAGCCCCGTCGTCTCGACATCGATGACCGTGTAACCCGACATAACCCCCCATTTCCTTCACCGGACCGCTGCGGTACTGATGATGCCAAGTGCGACCGCCGGTGTCCTCGACTTGGATCAACACGGTCAGTTCTCCGTCCCACGCATGCACAAAGTCAGAGTCGGGTTGTGACGCTGTGCGCCTCGACCCGCCGATGGGCGGTCGGGACGATCTACTTGGTGCTGTTCGCGACAGCAACGCAGGCTGCAGATGAGGATGCGGGCGCTTGTCGCAGCGCGCTGGTGGCGCTGAGACGCAACCGGCGCCCGCTCAGTACGCGGCGGATGAACTGGCGCACGTGGACGTACCAGTCAACTTGCTGCGCGGGATTTGCGCGAGAGCCTTGGCATCAGGGTGGCGGAGAGAGGGGCACGCCCATGGGTGAGAGGGTCACCGACCCAGCCACGACAGATGGTGCCGATGACCCGGAAGCTGCCCAGACGCATCCTCTCGAGGGGACTTAGTTCTGCATCGGCATCCCCGGGGAGGAAGCCGGAAGTCCTTTTCTCCGTCACGATGGGCTGAAAGCCACGATCTTGAGCGTGGGTTCTGGAGTTGACGTAACCCGCAAGTGCCGTCGGCATTGAAGACAGCAACGGGTGAAACCACGAAGGGTGAGTCTGAGTCGCTTGCTTCGGGCGCGGACGCCGCGGCGGCTAAATCCAGTTCACCCAGCACCACGACGCGCTCGTAGCTTTTAGGCCAGAAGCGCGACCATCGAAAGTGAGCCTCTCCCTGGGAGGCGTGCCGATCTCGTCGCGCGTCATCGATGTGAACTCGAGTTGTGCTGCACCCGTCGCGGCAATGGCAGTTGGCGTCACTGCCGACTCAGTGGGCTTTGCATCATCCTTGGCGGCAGTTCCTCCCCAAGCGGAGATGATCGCCGCCATGACAAGGCCCACTGCACCGATGACAGCAACGATGATCGGCGCAGAGTTGTTGCTCGGCTCAGTCGCCGCGGTTCTCCTGCCAGCCAAAGGTACTTCACCGCCGTTCATCCCGACCGCATCTTTCAAGACTAGAGCCCCAGCGCGGCCCAGTCACTGGCCAGCGGAGACGGCACCGTCGGTTATTCACGGTCGTACCCGCGCGTGCTTGAGTCGGACACTCCACCTCCTCGTCTTGTAGCGAGCACGGTAACGCCCCAAACCCCTCTCCCGTAGCACGCGTCGATGAGGACCCACCGCCCCTCGGAGTCATCCCCGGGGCGGTCTGCGCCGGGGCTTAGACGCCTTTGGGCTCCCGGAGATCAACAGGGCCACAAGAGCGGATAGCTGAGAGGCGGTCGTCCTGGCCTCCTCGTGCGGGAGCTGCCTCGCCGTGCATGATGTCGCTGCGCATGCTGTAGGCCGTCTTGACCAACTCTTCGGGCGAGCGTTTGACGTAGGCCGGTAGGGTCATGCCCTCGACACGCTGCACGATGGACTGCGTTATCGACACCTGTCGCAGTGCGTCCAACGCTGATCGAGCGCGCTGTTGGTCTACCGCCTCGAGTTCCGATGCGCCCACGGCCCTGGTGAGATGATCCAGGAGCTCGGGCCATGCCCCGACGCGATCCTCGCGTGGAGATAGGGCCTCGAGTGCGGCCACGAGGAGGACGAGTCGCGAGATCGGGGTCGAGGCCGTCGACTCCGACGCGGTGAAGAGCTGGTATGCCGTCGCCACGCCCTCGTCGGGCGTCGCGTCCGCCTCGCGGGCCCCTGCGACGAGCCGCGCCAACGGCGTACCGGCTTCGAGCTTGCCAACGCCACCGCCGGAAAAGGTCACTGTCACATCGGCCGGGTGCACGTACAGGCCGTTGTTCGCAGGCTCGACGTGCACCTTGTTCTCACCCGAGATCCTCATGTACGCGTCGGCGAGCGGCGGCGTGCGAGGGAGCGAACCATTCTTTGGGCCGTCGTCCTCTCCGAAGTCCACTGCGACCAGGTCCCGAGCGAATGCGCGGCGCAAGACGAAGGACCACCGGTTGGCGGCCTCGCGGGCCTGCTCCGCGGTCGCGAAACCCTTGGCCGCCAAGCTAGGGCGGGCCCTTCGAAACCTCGGCTCGCTTCCAGGACCGCCGTGCCCAGCTGCGGGTGGTCGAGCCGCGTCAACAACCGGGGGTCGAAGATATCCGCCGCGTGGTCCTTGTCGTGGTACCGCTGTGACCCCCGTACCTCCATCATCAGCACGAACTGAAACCCGCTCATCCTTGAAACGTAGCGACCCGCGTCACCACCGCACCCCGGTTTAGCGGGCCAGACGCGGGTACGGCCGGCTAACCGTCAAGATTCGATGAGGAGGGTCTGACGGTTAGGGCGTGTCTCCTAATGCTTGCAGCCATAGGACGACGGCGCGGATGAGCAGCCCGGCGCGGGAGGTGATGGCGAGCTTGTCGTAGCGGGTGGCCAGGGCGCGCCACCGCTTGATCGCCTGGTAGGAGCGTTCGACGACGTTGCGGTCCTTGTACCGAACCGGGTCGAAGACCGGCGGCCTGCCGCCCTTGGAACCTCGACGTTTGCGGTGGCCGGCCTGGTCGGCTGGTTCGGCGATCACGGCGGTGATCCCGCGGGCGCGCAGCGCCGCGCGGGTCGCCCTCGAGGAGTACGCCTTGTCCCCGAGCAGCGCGTCGGGGGTGGTGCATGGCCGCCCTGGCCCAACCCGGGCGACCCGCAACCCTGTCAGCAGTGCTGGGAGCATCGGGGAGTCACCGCCTTGGCCCGGACCGATCAGGACCACCAGCGGCAGCCCGCGGGTGTCGACGAGCTGGTGAACCTTGGTCGACAGCCCGCCGCGGGAGCGGCCGATGGCGTGGTCAGCGGGCTCGATCAGCAGATTCTTGTGATTCGACGAGGCCCCCGGTGCTCGCAGGGTTGTTGTCGTAGGAGCACCGAGATTGAGCGGATCGTCATCGCTTGCCCCCCGCAGCGGTCACGACGTCGACTCTATACGGCGTCGCTGGCGCGTTCGGGGTCTTTCGGAAGTCGCCGGGCACTTCTCTCTCCCAATGACCCAGGTCCGGACAGCGAATGCCCCCCTCAGAGACGCGACCGCCAGACGGCCGCGATGCCGACCACAACGACTACAGTCACCAGCACCCTCATCCCCAAGCGACGGCGCCTCGACAGTGAGCACGCGGCCGAACCTAGTGCCCCGTGGCCATCGGCGGGCTGGGCACCCCTGCCGCCTCTGTGCGTGAGCAGGAGAATCGCGGGTACGCACGGGCGTAACCGTTCGGTTCCAAAGCAGGGGTCGGGCGGCCAGGCGTCCTCGCCAGCGCGCGCTTGATCACCCGGGTTGCGGGGACGCCGCGCCCAGTGTCCGCCCCCACTACCACAGAAGCGCCGGAAACTGCGGAGAACCGTGAACCGCCCCAATCCTTCGACAGGGGCGGCGCTCTTCCGCCAGCATCCGGGCGCGCCCCGGGGAGACGAAAGGCGCCTCCACCCGCGCCTTTGGCGGGGCGACATTCAGCGGAGACGCCGGCTTTGATAATGGGACCTTCAGTGGAGACGCTGGGTTTGAGAGTGCGACGGTCGACGGGGACGCCTGGTTCAGCCTTGTGAAGTTCGGTCAGGACGCTGCATTCGCAGACACGAAGTTTGTCGGAGACGCCTGGTTCGAGGGATCAACGTTTAGCGGTCATTCGCGGGCGCGATATTCAATGGGACCGCCGGATTCAGCGGGGTTTCGTTCCGTGGGTTCGCCGGCTTCGGCGGGTCCACGTTCAGCAAGCCAGCCCAGTTCGACGCGGCTAGTTTGGCGAGAGGTCCGGTTGGGCGGAGCGGCTGTACGTGAGCCGATCGACCAAACTGTGGCAGCATCAGGCCCGCGCCGCGTCATCCTCCCGAACCATTCGGGTGTCGAGCGTCCTGTGGTGATCCCGACCAGCGAGCCGCCAACCTAGACCGACCCCGAAGCTACGAAGCCGCGGCCTCAAGCTGCGCGGCGGTTAGACGCGAGTCGGTGTCGGACGTGCACAGCACCTGTGTTCTGCTGTGCCACGGTGGAATGCCTCGGCTGTTCACTGGTTGGAGCGCCCTCGACGATGGGACGCACACACTGCGTCACCCATGGCCATGTCCAGCATCTCGACGCCGGCGGTGCTGAGGAACCTCCCGCGTCGGTAGCCGACCAAGTCGGGCGATGCTCCACTCCGCCCTTTGCGAGCGGGGATCAAAGCCGAGTCATCGGCGCGACGCTTGTACTCGCAGCCAAGGCACGAGAGAATGAAGTTCCTCTTTGCTCCGGAAGGGGGGTCATGGAGGCGCTGGGCGCGACTCTTGCCGTTCTGGGTGCCGTCAGCGTGATTGCGGCATTAGTTGGTGGCAACGTCCGATTGCCGGGGGGTGTTGATTTCCCTGGAATCGGAAATGTTGGCCTCCGCTGGACTTTGGGCTGCTTTGGGCTCGGCTCTGCTGGTGGTAGGCCTATTGCTGGCGTTCAACCCACCCAATACACGCAATCCGGTCGGGCCAGGAGCCATAGAGGACACCAGCGAGGTCCTGCCTTCCCCTGACAATGACGTGCTGCCGGGATCCCCCGACATCACAGTCACACCCGGTCCTCCCTTGACAACGGTGCCGGCGGAGGACGTGGGCTCGGAGCAACTTGCCGCCTATCGACGAGAAGCGAGCGCCGCATGCATCAACCGTGGTGGCGAAATTCGCAGTCTTTCGGCCCCGATCGACAGTGATTATGAATCCATTGCAGACCATTCGTTTCGATATTCTGACATCGTCACCAATCTGGCTAATGACCTTAGGGGAATGGACCCGCCTGCGACGCTCGTAGTCCCTCACATGGCCTTCATCTCCAACCTGGAGGAACTGGCCTTGGTCTCTGGTGAAATGGGAGTGGCAATCAGGGCTGGCGACCCATGGACCTACGAATCAAGGCATCGAAACGAGTAGGAGCTACCGAAACGATGCCAGTCGATTCGCCAATCAATTGGGTGTCCCTGATTGCCAATTCGAGTGAGGTGCTTCCTCTCCGCGGGCCGAGCGGCGCAAGGCGCCCTCGACATCAGATCTTCGCTGTCCTTAAATCGATGACCGAGCGAGAGTGACGCTCGGGCGGCTGCCCACGAAGAGGCCCACGAGCAAGCACGAGGGCGCGTGGTCCCCATGCCTGCTTCCCGAGGGACGGCGGGGTGGACAAGGACCCGCACATCAGATTCATGCATCACGTTCGATGCACTCTGGGCGCTGAGCCGCCTTCCTCTAACTGGGCGCTGAGTACCAGCGGCACAGGGCAGGTCACCTATCAGGTTTGGTGGCGGCGCCCTCCCGCAGACCCTTTCGAACCCGGCCGATGTGGTCCGGCGGGCGTCGTGCTCGTGACGGCGGTCAGGGTCCTGCGCGGTCCGCATCCCGAAGAGGTGTAACGGTGCGCCACCTGGTGACCTGCTGCCGCTGAGTCAGATCGCGAGACTCACCGGGAATGTGGCGACCCAGGCGAGCGTCAGGGCCAAAATGAGGCACCCCACGATGGCCATGACCCAGCGCAGGCGGTGGCTGACCAGTTTGGTGCTCATGCCCGCAAAGAAGAGCGCGATGGCATAGAGCACGACGTTGTGCACATAGTTGCTGGCACGCTGGATGCTGCGACTGACAGCGGCACCTGACGTCTCTGCCGCGCGGTCGAGGCGGTCCGCCTCCTGCTGCGCGGCGACCTGGTACTCGGGCATGACGAAAGGCGTCGGTGGTGCGGTGGCACTGACGAGCGGATGCGTGGCGATCCAGGCGTCGAACGCCGGCTCGAACTCCGGGCGGAAGCGGTCCCTGTAGAACGCCGCGACCTCGTCCTCCTCGTGCTGCTGGGCATCGGCCCAGGCGATGAAGGTCGCCACGTCCACCTGGGTCTGGGCCTGCGCCAGGCTGGCCGACCTCGCCGCATCCAGTCGCACGGCGGTGGTGCGGCCGGCAGCGCGCGCCTGCTCACCGTTCCAGCGGGTGGCCTGATAGCTGCTCCACGAGGTGGCGACCGCGGCCACCACCAACGTCACGGTGACGAGCAGCTCCTGCATGCTCCTGCCGCGACCGTCCCGCCCAGCGGCCGGCGGTCCGTCAGCGTGGGACGCCATGCCCGTCACACGGCGGGCGTCACGCTCACGCCGGCCACCTTGATCTCGGCATCCATGATGCGCAGTGCCCGCTGAATCGCGGACGGCTCCAGGCGCCCGACACCGGTGCCGTGCGGGTGGTCGAAGAAGAACAACAACATCATGAGCAGGGTGATCACCACCGTCACGCTTCCCATCAGCACGCCCTGAGTCACGGCACGTTCGCCCCGGTCGGCGAAGAACAGCAGGTACCCGAAGATCACCGTGGAGATCATGAACAACGCAATCCACAACGGCGCCGGGATGATCCCGTCCGCGGAGTGGACGCGGTGGTTGCGCGCCCTCTCTCGCTGGGAGGTCTGGTCCATCCAACGGTCATAGGCTGACTGCTCGGGTGCCCGCTGCGGGTCCGCAGACCTGATGGTGTGGAACATCTGCGCGCCCCAGGGGTTGATCGAGTCCCCCAGCGTTCCCGCATCCAGGGCGTCCCACTCGACTCCGGCGACTGACCGCGCCTAGCACTGCAGCTCCCCTGTCAGCTGCGCCGAAACATTGGCCGGCAGGAACTGGGCCGTCTGGACCTGCTGCAACACCACGGTCGCCTCGGTCTCCGCTCCTACGCAGGTGACCCACATCCCGGCCAGATGAGCTCGTCCTTGAGGGTTCTGAGCTGCACAAATCTGATTGTGGGCCCCGTGGGGCTCGAACCCACAACCTACGGATTAAAAGTCCGCAGCTCTGCCAGTTGAGCTAGAGGCCCTGGCGAGCGCGCACGGCATCCGGGATGCCGCGCAGCGCCGATCACTCTAACCGTCCCTGACCGAGGGGGGCGGGGGCTCAGGCGACCATGGGAAGCGTGGCGGGGGTGCCGCCCTTCCCGGGTGGAACTGCTCCACGGTCGTCGTGCGGGACGGGTCGACCACACCACCGCCCCGGCTTCCGGCCAGGCAGCTCTCCGAGGCCCCGAACCGGCTCAGAGCCATCGCGCTGCGGCCGCCCCGACGTCAGCCCGTCACGCCTTCGAGGGTCGCGGCGTAGTCGGGCACCTCGTGCTGGAGCGAACGGTCTGGCCGCACGTACCCGCGCGACGGCGGCCGCTCCGGGAGCACGATGAGCTGCTCCTGGACCTCCTCGTAGGGGATCTGCGAGAGCAGGTGGGCGATCATGTTGATCCGCGACCGGCGCTTGTCGTCGCTCTCGACGACGTTCCAGGGCGCCTCCCTGATGTCGGTGTGCACCATCATGTCGTCCTTGGCGCGCGAGTAGTCCTCCCACCGCTCGATGGACTGGATGTCGGTGGTCGACAGCTTCCAGCGCCGCATCGGGTCGGTGAGGCGTGACTCGAAGCGGCGCTGCTGCTCGGAGTCGCTCACCGAGAACCAGTACTTGTGCAGCCGGATGCCGTCCTCGACGATCATCCGCTCGAAGATCGGGCACTGCCGCAGGAAGCGCTGGTGCTCCTCGGGCGTGCAGTAGCCGAGCACGCGCTCGACGCCGGCGCGGTTGTACCAGCTGCGGTCGAAGATGACGATCTCTCCCGCGGCGGGCAGATGCTCGACGTACCGCTGGAAGTACCACCGGGTGCGCTGCCGCTCGGTGGGGGCGGGAAGGGCCACGATCCGGGCGACCCGGGGATTGAGGTACTGGGTGACGCGCTTGATGGCCGACCCCTTGCCGGCGGCGTCGCGGCCCTCGAAGACCAGCACCACCCGCTGGCCCTCCTGGCGGACCCACTCCTGCATCTTGACGAGCTCCGCCTGCAGGCGCACGAGCTCTGCCTCGTAGACCGACTTCTTGAGGCGCTCCGGCTTCGACATGGCGCCATCGTGCCATGCACGGGCCGGCGCGTCGTCCCGGTCGGGCAGGAGGCGCTGCCACTCGTACTCGTTGATCCGGCGGTCGGCGATCCGGCACGCGGCGTCGCGCCAGGTTGCCTCCCGCCGGTCCATCAGGGCGAGCTCCGTCTGGCTCGCCATGACCATCGAGTCCTCCCCCCGGGGCGGTCGCGAGGAACCTGGCGTCGTTGGTGTCGTCTCCGACCAACGACATGCCCGTCACGAGCCGGCGGAAGTCCTGGCCGTCCCACACCGAGACACCCTTCGGGGTGGCCACGAACATCAGCCGGCCAGCGGGGTCGAGCGACACGTGCGTGGAGCCGCGGCGTAGGTGTCGAACGCGACCTGCGGCCACCAGCCGGTGGTCGACAGCACCCGGGCGGGCCCCGGCGAAGTCCACGATCACGAGCCGCTTCCCATCGGGGGTGAAGGCAAGCGCGGATGCCGACCCCCCCGGCCAGGTCCGGGCAACCCGGCGCGAGGCGAGATCGATGACCTCGATGTCCTCGTCGAAGAAGCCGACCACCGCGGTGGACGAGTCCGGCGACATCGCGACGGCGCGGGGCTTCCGCTCTCCCGAGGGGATCGTGGCGTGCTACTCCCCGCTCGCGGCATCCCCATAGCGCACCTGGGGCGGCGGGACCCGTGGCGTCAGCGGCCCAGGAAGTACGCGAGCATCGCGAACAGGACGAGCGCGAGGCTGAAGCCGGGCACCCATGCCCAGTGGACCTGGCCGTTCCGGACCGGCGCCAGGGCCGTGGGTGTCGGGGTGGGATCGTCACCGGTCGGCGCACGAGGGGGCGCTGCCGGCCGGTCGTCGAGCCCGGCCTCGGACCTCACCGCCTCGCCGATCACCTCGACGGCGTCCTCCGTGGACTCCGGCAGGTCGTCCTCGGGGAGTCCGAGCCGCTCCCCGAGCTCACGGGCGCTGCTCGGACGGTCCTCTGGCCGCTTGGCGAGGCACTGCTCCACCAGCTGCCGCAACCTCCGGGGCACCTGCCGGGGAAGTGGCGGGGGCGGGTCGTGCACCTGGGCGAGGGCGGTGGCCACCGGGGTCCCGCGGTCGAACGGTCGGCGCCCGGTGAGCATCTCGTGAGCGACGATCCCGAGCGCGTAGAGGTCCGACGCCCCGGTCGCCGGTTCGCCGAGCGCCTGCTCCGGCGACAGGTAGTGGGGGGTTCCGAGCACCTCACCGGTCTGCGTCTGGCCGGAGCCGTCGACCGCCCGCGCGATGCCGAAGTCGGTGAGCTTCACGGTGCCGTCGGGCATGAGCAGGATGTTGGCCGGCTTGACGTCGCGGTGGACGACGCCGGCCTCGTGCGCCGCCCCCAGGGCGAGGGCCGCCTGGCCCATGATGGCCCGCGCCTGCTCGGGCGGGAGGGGTCCCTCACGCTTGACGAGCTCGGACAACGGCTCGCCCGGGACCAGCTCCATCACGAGGTAGGCGAGGTTGTCCTCCTCGCCGTAGTCGAAGACGGTCGCGATGTTGT
The DNA here is from genome assembly GCA_963763015.1 of uncultured Actinomycetota bacterium. GTDB lineage: Bacteria > Actinomycetota > Actinomycetes > Actinomycetales > Dermatophilaceae > Fodinibacter. The sequence continues at coordinate 230,029 of CAVXML010000007.1, forward strand.
AGTGCGCGAGGTTCGCCGTGTGCAGTGCCTCGTTGCGGAAGCGGCGCGCGAAGATCTCCTCCTCGTCCATGCTCGGACGGAGGATCTTCACGGCAACCTGGCGGGCCAGGACCTGGTCGGTCGCCTCCCAGACGTCCCCCATCCCCCCTGAGGCGATGCGGGTCACCAGCGAGTAGCGGTCACCGAGGAGGAAGCCCTCATGGAAGCGGTTCACCGGTCGTTGGTCGCAATCACCTGAGAATGGTAGGTCAGGTCCGAAGGGATCAGCGGCGGGCCCGCGAGCCGATGGCCCGCGCCGCGGACCGGTCCTCAGTCCCGCCTCAGCGGGCGGGAGGCCGACCCGCCGTCCCGTCCGCCGTCTCCCCGGCGTCGTCGTCCCGACCGGCTCCCGACGCCTCGGCCTCGAGCCGCAGGCGGCGGCCCTCGGCCACCTTCTCCTCCAGCTGCTCAGCGGCCTTCTCGGAGTTCCGCGTGTCCCGGGGCGGGAGCTGGAGGGTGCGCTCGGCCTCGATCCCGGACATCAGCTCGCGCGTCCGCTCGAGCTCGGCGTCGATCTCGGCGCCGAAGAGCAGCGCGAGGTTGGTGATCCACAGCCAGAGGAGGAAGACGATGATGCCGGCCAGCGAGCCGTACGTCTTGTTGTACGAGCCGAAGTTGCTCACGTAGAAGCCGAAGGCCACCGACGCGAGCACCCAGATCAGGATCGCCACGGCCGCGCCGACGGAGATCCACCGCATCCTCGGCTGCCGGACGTTGGGCGTCGAGTGGTACAGCACGGCCACCATGACCACGACGATCCCCAGGATGACGGGCCACTTCGCGATGTTCCAGGCGGTCACGCTCGCGTCGCCGAGCCCTACGACGTCACCGATCGCTCGGGCGACCGGCCCGCTCACGACGAGCCCGATGAGCACGAGCGCGGCCATGACGATCAGGCCCAGCGTGATGAGCAGCACGACCGGCCGCAGCTTCCAGATCGGACGACCCTCGTCAACCTGGTACACCCGGTTCATGGCCCGCCCGAAGGCCCCCACGTAGCCGGATGCCGACCAGAGTGCGCCAACGAGGCCCACGACGAGGGCGATACCCGAGCCCCGTGCCCCGGTGATCTGCTCGATCGGAGCCTCCAGCTGGTCCGCCACCCCTGCCTGCCCGAGCTGGCGCACGATGTCGAGCAGCGTCGAGGTCGTCTCCTCGGTCTGCCCGACGACGCCGAGCAGGGACACGAGGGCCAGGATGGCGGGGAAGACCGACAGCACGGAGTAGTACGTGAGGGCGGCCGCCAAGTCGGTGCACTGGTCGCGTTGGAACTCCTTGAAGGCGGCCTTGGCGGTGTACACCCAGCCCGGCCGGTCGATGTCGTCCGGGGAGTCGAGCTTGAACCCGGCATCCGGATGCGGGGCGGTGTCGGCGCGCTCGGCGGCCGCTCCTTCTCGTGCCATGGGCTGCGTCTACCCCTCAGCCCGCCCAGCACACCTCCTCAGCCGTGGTGGTCCGGTCCCAGCGTGCGGTGCGCTCGTGCGGTGTGACCGTTCGCAACGTGGAAAATGCGCGTGGGCTGCTTGGTACGCAGGTGCTCGCCGAGGTTCAGGGCACCGCGCTTCTGCCTGCCGACGTGGTGCTGGTCTCCCACCTGCCGAGGATGACTGCTTACGGACGACGCCTGAAACGACGTCGAAGGCGCTGCGGAATCGACTGCTTCGACTCCTCCAACTCGGCCTTCACCTGAGCCTTCAAAGAGTCAAGGGCCAGTGCGGCCTTGATCGTCAGTGCGGGTGCCTCCCCACGGTTGATCAGCGGCGGGTAGCACAGGTACAAGGCGTTGAACCGACGCATCACCTCGGGCGTTGCGAAAGCGTCACCCCTCGCGCCTAGCAGCGCCCGCTCTTTGGGCGGCAAACGAGTGTCTGGTGCGTCGGCAGTGTCCTTCAGGTATTCCCGTTCTGCGCGCTTTCCGGCCTCCGGGTCGGAACCCCCACGGTCAGAGATCTCGCCAATCTCACGAGCCGTCAGCATCCTCGACAGCCACTGTTCCTCGGCGAAAGCCCCCGCAAGTGTCGATGTAGAGATCCGCTCGCTTCTCTCGAAGCCAGCGCCGTTCTTCCTGCCGCAGTGCAAGCCAGAAGCCGATGAGTGCCACCAGCACGGCGGTTGTCACGCTGATGAGTTCGGGCATCCCCACTCCTTCACGCGGTGAGGTTACCGGGGAGTGGAGACGAGTGGGTGCGGTGAGCCGGGCAGGGTTGGGGGCGTGGCGACCCGCCTACTCGCGGGCCTCATCCCGACCGATGGCGTACCAATCCGGAGGCTCCAATCCCTGTGCTCGTTCCCATGCGGCGACGGTGGCGGCCACCTCCTCGTCGGTATCCGCCATCGCGCGGGCGAGGCCGCCCTCGTACGCCTCCCAAACGCGGTGTGGGTACTTGTTGGAGGCCTTGCGGAACCGTAGGGAGTGGGCGATGCGGTCGGCGTCAATGGCGAGAGGCTACGACGACGGCCGAGCCGAGCGGGCTCGGTGAGGCGAGCAGGGTCGGGCCGTGAGCGACCCACCACCGACACCAGACCTGTGGTGCGCGGGGCTGGAGCAGAGCCATACTCGATGGATCACACGCCGGTGTCACAGGCGTCGAAGGGAGCCTCACCATGTGGATGTGGGTTTGGATCATCGCCTTCTTGGCCGTGGTCGTCTTCCTCGCGAAGTGGATGGATCGTCGCCGCGGATCGCAAGGCGCAAGTCGTTCGAATGATCTCCCGGGTACGAAGGACGGACGGCCCAACCGGATCGACTCCGGAGGCACCATGGGGCCCGGCATCTGACGGCACTCCAGCACAACGGTGGCCGCCGGGACCACTCGCGCGGTCCGCTGCGGGTCTCTGACGACCCGGCCGGGCCGGGCGCTGGGCCGCGCGTGTGCGAGTCGAGCCGGAAGCTGTCCGCCGGCCCCGCCGTGGCGACGGCACCCCCGTGGCGGCGGCCACGCCTTGCGGCAACCGCCCAACCGGCGATGCGTCGTGTGCTCGCCGAGGACGGCACCGCCGGATCCTGCGACGTCTGCGAGGGCTGCGTGAGCACCAGCGGCTGCATCTGATCAACGCGGCAACGCCCCCAACCACACCTGGTTGACGGGCGTTGCCCTGCCTTGCCCAGCTCGACGTCTGGAAGATGCCCACGCGGAGTTCAACCCGAGGTCCCGTGGATGACACGCGGGACCGGTGGGAGACTGTGGCGATGAGCAGTGACGGCGGACGAGCCCTTCCCCGGCGGCCGGTGCCCTTCGGGCCCGAGGCCCTCGAGGCGCACGGGGGCACCCTGCCGGGCCCGGCCGAGGTCACGGAGGTCGCCCACCAGACGGCTGCCATCCTCGTCGGCACCGGGCGCGCGGCCCACGACCCCCAGGTCACGACCCGGCTCGTCACCCTCGTCGACGACCTCGGTCTCTCCACGGTGGCCGACCTGTGGTCGGCGCGGCCGGCACGCTCGTTGCCCGGGGCGCTGTGGCGGCTCTACGCCCTCCGTGAATGGGCTCGGCGCAGCCCCGAGCAGGCGAGCCGCGAGTATGCCGCCGGCATCCGCTTCACCGACGTCGCCCACGCCGTGGCCGGTATCGCCGAGCCGCCCCGGCCGGAGGAGATGCAGCGGGTGACCGACCAGATCCTGGCCGGGGTGTTCGAGGGGGACCTCGCCGTGGCGCTGGAGCGGGCCTCGGCGTTCTGCGCCGTGGTGGCGGCCGGCCGCGCCGAGCTCGCCCACGACCGAGACCTCGCCGACCCGGGGGGCGCGAGCGACCTGACTCGGACCGCGGCGGCGATGCTGACGACGGGGGAGGACCTCCGGGCCTGCGCCAACCTGTGGCGCTCGGGCGATCTCGACTGACACCCCCGCTGGTCGCCCGGGAAATCTCGGGAACACATCCGGCGGCAACACGCGTTAGGGTCGTCTGTGGGTGCCGGACCGCGGCAGCCCCGGGTCCCAACATCAGCCGCTTCGAGCGGCCACGCGCCGTGAGGCGCTCCCGGTCCGGCACCCACCTTCCGCGCACGGCGCCCAGGCTCCCCAACCTTGTGCACGCTTCCCATTTCAGCTGTGGACAACGAGCCACTGACTCGCGACCGGACTACCGTTGAGCACGTGACGGATCCCGCTCTGCACGACGACCAGTTGGAGACCGAGATCAAGCTGGTGGGCGACCTTGTGCTGGCCGCCTCCCAGAGCGAGCAGCACCTCACCGACGAGCGGATCGACGAGGTCCTCGGTCTCGACCTCGAGGGCCCGGAGGGTGCCGAGGAGGAGGGCTCCGGCGACGACTGATCCCGGGTACCGGGTGCTCGGCCGTTGGCCCTAGCCTGTAGCCACCGACTGGCCCCCGACCCCGGAGACCGACCGTGGGCATCCGCCTCACCCCGCAGGACCCCCGCTTCTTCGAGCTGTACGCCGCCTCCGCGCGGCACCTCGTCGACGGCGCCGCCGAGCTGACGGCCCTCCTCGGCGCACCCGCGGACGAGCGCGAGGTGATCCTCAAGCGCATGCACGAGATCGAGGCGTCCTCGGGTGAGGCGACCCACGAGATCATCCGCAAGGTCAACGGCTCGTTCGTGACCCCGTTCGACCGCGCCGACATGCACGGGCTCGCCGTGGCACTGGACGGGTGCGTCGGCCTGATCGAGGCCGCCGTCGACCTCATCGTCCTGTACCGCGTCGACGAGGTGCTGCCGCGCGTCGCCAAGCAGGTCGAGGTCATCTCCCGGATGGCCGACGTCACGGCCGACGCGATGCCCCGGCTGCGGTCGATGAAGGACCTCACCGCCTACTGGGTCGAGGTCAACCGACTCGAGAACCGAGCGAACAAGGCCTACCGCCGGATGCTGGCGGAGCTGTTCAACACCCCTGGGGCCGACCCCATGACGGTGATGAAGCACAAGGACATCATCGACGCGCTGGAGGCCGCCGCCAACGGCTTCGAGGAGGTCGCACTCAAGGTCGAGGCGATCGCCGTCCGGGAGTCCTGAGCGGGTGGACTGGCTGCCGGTCGCACTCGTCGTTGTCCTGGCGATGGTGTTCACCTACACGAACGGCTTCCACGACGCGGCCAACGCGATCGCCACCTCGGTCTCTACCCGGGCGCTCACGCCGCGCATCGCCCTCGCCCTCGCGGCGGTCATGAACCTGCTCGGCGGCTTCGCCGGTGTGCGCGTCGCCCAGACGATCGGGGGCGACATCATCGAGGTTCCGATGGGCGCGGCGGGGGTGGCGCTGTGTGCCGGTGCCCTCGTCGGGGCCATCGGCTGGAACATGCTCACCTGGTGGCGTGGGCTGCCGTCGTCGTCGTCGCACGCCCTCATCGGTGGGCTCGTGGGCGCAGCCCTGGCAGCGGGCGCGGTCGTCAAGTGGGACAGCATCCTCGACAACGTCGTGGTGCCGATGGTGCTCTCGCCCGTGGTGGGGCTGGCCGGGGGTTTCCTCATGATGACCGCGATCCTGTGGATCTTCCGGCGGGCGGCCCCCGGGCCGGCGGCGCGCGGCTTCCGTTACGCGCAGACCGTCTCCGCCGCGGCCATGGCCTTCGGGCACGGCATGCAGGATGCCGCGAAGACGGCCGGCGTCGTGGCCCTCACCCTCGTCGCCAGCGGTCACCGCCCTCCTGACGACCTCTCCATCCCATGGTGGGTGATCGCCCTGTCGGCCGTCGTCCTCAGCCTCGGCACCTACGCCGGCGGCTGGCGCATCATGCGTACCCTGGGGCGCCGCATCATCGACCTCGAGCCGCAGCACGGGTTCGCCGCCGAGACGACCGCGGCGGCGGTGCTCTACACCGCCACCGCGACGGGAGCACCGATCTCGACGACGCACGCCATCACCTCGGCGATCATGGGCGTCGGGGCCACACGCTCGCCCAAGGCCGTGCGCTGGGGGGTCGCCAGGGCGATCGTCACGGCGTGGGTGCTGACCTTCCCGGGTGCCGGTCTCGCTGCCGCGGCGGCATACGGCCTGCTCGCCGTCGTGATCGGCGTGGCCTAGCAACCACCGGAGGCGTGGTGGCCGGTGGCGAGGGCGTTGGAGGCCGAGCACACGCCGGTCTCGGGGAGGACGAGCTGCACCTCGTCGGCCGCCCCGTCGTCGCCCGCGAGGTGGGCGACGACCGAGCGGACCTGCTCGTTCCCCGTGGTGACCAGGAAGGTGGGGGCCCGTCCGTACGACTTCATGCCCACGGTGAAGAAGCCCGGCTCGGCGTCGTGCGCGAGCTCCCGCCACCCGTGCGGCGGCACCGTGCCGCAGGAGTGCACCGCCGGGTCGACGAGCGGTCCGATGGCCCGAGGCGCCTCCAGGCCGGGGTCGAGGTCCAGTCGCAGCTCGGACAGCATCCCGAGGTCCGGCCTGAAGCCCGTCGCCGCCACGACGGTGTGAACACCGTCGAGAACGCGCCCGCCGTGGCTCGTGTCTCCCACCACCGCAACCGTCCTGCCGTCGGACTGCGGCGCCAGCTCCCTCGTCGAGAAGCCCGACACCAGCTCGACGGCACCGGAGGCCACCAGCTGCTGCAGCTCCGAGCCCAGGCGGCCCCTGTCCGGCAGCTCGTCGGCGTCGCCCCCACCGAAGGCCCGGCGGGTCGACGTGCCGCGGATCGCCCAGACCACCCGGGTGCCCGGGTGCTCGCGAGCCAGCTCGGCCAGGGCGACGAGGGTGTTCGCGGCCGAGTGACCCGTGCCCACGACGAGGGTGGTGCAGCCGGCGAAGCGGGACCGGTCGGCGCCGAGCACGTCGGGCAGTGGCCCCACGACGAAGCCGGCCGCGCGGGCCTCGGCCTCGCCGAGGGCCGGGAGACCGGAGGCGCCCAGCGGGTTGTGGTGGCCCCAGGTTCCCGAGGCGTCGACCACCGCCCGGGCCACGACGTCCTCGACCGCGCCGTCCCGGCGCTGGACCCGGACGAGGAAGGGTCGGTCCTCCCTTCCCTCGGTTCGGGTCCGGTCCAGCCGATCCCGCGACACCGCGAGCACCCGCACGCCGGTGTGGACCCGGTCACCGAGGGCCTCGGCCAGGGGGGTGAGGTAGTGCTCGACGATGTCCGCGCCGGTGGGCGAGCGCCGGTCGGACGGCACAGTCCAGCCGGTGGGTGCGAGGAGCTTCTCGGCCGCCGTGTCGACGAGGTAGCGCCACGGGGTGAAGGTGCGCACGTGTCCCCACTGCGCGACGGCGGCCCCTGCCCGGTCACCGGCCTCGAGGACGACGAAGGGGAGGCCGCGGGTGGCCAGGTGCGCCGCGGCGGCGAGCCCGACCGGCCCAGCCCCGATGACGGCGACGGGAAGGTCGGCGGGAGGTCCGGAGTCGGGCTGGAGGTCGGGGCTGGAAGCGGGCATCTGGGTCTCCTTCACGGATGCCGGACCGCTGGGCGGGGCCGGCCGGTCGGTTGGGTCTGTTTCGACGAGCATCGAACCACAACTTCGACGAACGTGGAAGTATTTCTTCGAGAACTATCGAAATATTGCCGTGACGCGCGTAGCGTGGAGATGTGCCCGCGACGACAACCCGCTCCGCCTCCAGCCCACCGCTGACCGTGCTGACCGCCTGCTGCCAGCCGGGTACCGCCACGGCGGTGGACGAGTCCGCCCAGAGCCTGGCGGCGATGTTCAAGGCGCTGGCGGACCCCGCGCGGGTCACCATCATGGCGATGCTGCTCAACGCCGAGGAGGTCTGCGCCTGTGACATCTCCGGCGGCATCGGCAAGAGCGCCGCCACGGCCAGCCACCACCTGAAGATCCTCCGGGACAGCGGTCTGGTCACCAGCGAGAAGCGGGGCACCTGGGTCTACTACCGGGCCGTCCCCGAGCGGGTCGCCGCCATCGCCGACGCCCTCGCACCTCGCCGGTGAGGCTCACCGGCATCCACCGTTCCCGTCTGCCTGGAAGGAGCAGCTCATGAACGACACCGACGTCCGCGAGGAGGTGCGCGCCCACTACGCCCGCGCCGCCTCGTCACTCATCGACCCGTCCGGCCGGGCCACCCTGGAGGTGTCGGAGACCGGGTCGTGCTGCGGCTCGTCGCCGGCCGACGGGGGCACGTGCTGCACCGGCCGGCTCGAGGTGGACCCCGCGTTCGGGGCGAGCCTGTACTCGGCCGGGGAGCAGGGCGAGCTGCCCGTGGCCGCCGTCGCGGCGAGCCTGGGCTGCGGGAACCCCGTGCTCGTGGCCGAGCTGCGCGAGGGCGAGACGGTGCTCGACCTCGGGTCGGGCGGTGGGGTCGACGTGCTGCTGTCGGCCCGCCGGGTGGGCCCGCGCGGCTTCGTCTACGGCGTCGACATGACGCAGGAGATGCTCGCGCTCGCCCGGGCCAACGCGGCCACGGCCGGTGTCGAGAACGTGGAGTTCGTCGAGGGCGTCATCGAGGACCTGCCGCTGCCGGACGCCGCCGTCGACGTCGTCATCTCGAACTGCGTCGTCAACCTCTCCACCGACAAGCCGGCGGTGCTGGCGGAGATGTTCCGCGTGCTCCGCCCCGGTGGGAGGGTCGGCATCTCCGACGTGGTGGCCGAGGACCACCTCACCCCACAGGAGCGCGCCGAGCGGGGCAGCTTCGCCGGGTGCATCGCCGGCGCCCTGTCCCGCCGGGAGTACCTCGACGGCCTCGCGACGGCCGGCTTCGTCGACGCCGAGGTGCGGTTCACGCACGCTGCGGGTGACGGCATCCACAGCGCCCTCATCCGTGCCGTGAAGCCCGTGGGTTGAGGCGCCGGGGTCCGCGGGGGCGAGCGGGCGCTGGGTTGTGGACGCAGCGCTGCCGTGTCGCCCCCGCGGACGTCGAGGGCCCGCAGGGAGCGGGTCAGCCGAAGCGGCCGGAGATGTAGTCCTCGGTCCGCGGGTCGGCGGGGTTGCTGAAGATCCTTGTCGTCTCGTCGAACTCCACGAGGTGGCCGGTGCGGTCGCCGTGGCCCTCCGCGGCCTCGGCCGTGAAGAAGGCCGTCCGGTCGGCGACCCGGGCCGCCTGCTGCATGTTGTGGGTGACGATGACGATGGTGTAGTCCTCCCGGAGGTCCGTCATGAGGTCCTCGATGCGCGCGGTCGCGATGGGGTCGAGGGCGGAGCACGGCTCGTCCATGAGGATCACCTCGGGCTTGACGGCGATCGTGCGTGCGATGCACAGCCTCTGCTGCTGGCCACCGGACAGCCCGTACGCCGACTGCTTGAGCTTGTCCTTGACCTCGTCCCAGAGGGCCGCCCCGCGCAGGCTCTCCTCGACCACGTCGTCCATCGAGGAGACCTTCATGCCGGTGACCTTCGGTCCGTAGGCGACGTTGTCGTAGATCGACTTCGGGAAGGGGTTCGGCTTCTGGAAGACCATCCCGATCCGGCGGCGGACCTCGATCGGGTCGACGTCCTTACCGTAGATGTCCGTGCCGTGGTAGGCGATGGTGCCCTCGACTCGAGTGCCGGGAATGAGGTCGTTCATCCGGTTCAGGGCTCGGAGCACCGTCGACTTGCCGCACCCCGACGGTCCGATGAGCGCGGTGATCTCGTGGACTCCGATGTCCATGGTGACCTGGTTGACCGCCCGGAACTCGCCGTAGTAGAGGCTGACGTCCGTGCAGCTGAGCACGGCACGGGGAGCCTCCGAGGGGTCCAGCCGGCCTGCGTCGATCGTCTCCGTCCGTCGCATGGGGATGGTCGCGGTGCTGTCCACGATGGGCTCTCCTGAGGTCGAGGTGGTCGGGGGGGCGCTCTGCTCGGTCATCGCGGGTTCGAGTACCGGTTGCGGATGACGATCGCCACGGCGTTCATGGCGATGACGAGGACGAGGAGCAGGATGCTGGCGGCCGCGGCGAGCTGCTGGAACTCCTCCTGCGATCGGCTCGCCCAGTCGAAGATCTGGATCGGCATCGTCGTGAACCCGCTGAGCAGTCCGTTGGGGTCGAACTTGACGAAGACGAGGCCGCCGAGGAGGAGGAGCGGCGCTGCCTCGCCGATGGCCCGCGAGAGGGCGAGGATCGTCCCCGTCGCGATGCCGGGGACCGCGGCAGGGAGGGTCTGGCGCTGGAGGGTCTGCATCGGGCTGGCGCCCAGGGCGAGCGAGCCCTGGCGGATCTCCTGGGGAACGGCACGCAGGGCCTCACGGGTCGCCACGATCACGACGGGCAGGATGAGCAGGGCCAGGGCGATGCCGCCGGCGATGACGGTGTTCCTCGGGATGCCGATCGCGACGACTGCCGCCGCGGCGAGCATGCCGTAGATGATGGCCGGGACCGCGGCCAGGTTCTGCACGTTGAGCTCGACGAAGTGCGCGAACCTGCTCTTCTTCGATGCGAACTCCTCGAGGTACGCCGCTGCGGCGACGCCGACCGGGAGCGCCATGAGCGCGGTCACGCCGATCACCCAGGCCGTCCCGAGGATGGCGGCGCGCGCTCCCGCGGTCTCGGGGGCGATCTGGGAGGTGTAGTTGGTGAACAGCTGCGCGTCGATGCGCGACCGACCCTCGATGAAGGTGGTCACGAGCAGTACGGCGAGGACGAGCATGCCGAAGAACAGGCACAGCCACAGGGCGATGAGGAAGACGAGTGACCTCGCGCTCTTCTCGCCGTGCGCCGCCGAGGTCAGCGGCCGGCTCGCCGAGGTCGGCTCGAGGGTGACGGCGGCCATCAGTAGATCTCCCGGAAGCGGTTGACGAGGCGGATGCTGATGATGTTGATGACGAAGGTGATGGCGAAGAGCGTGAGCCCGACCGCGAAGAGGGTGTTGTACTGCAGGGACCCCTGGACGCTGTCTCCCAGCGCCGCCGAGGCGATGAAGCCGGTCATCGTCTGGCCGCCCTCGAGCGGGTCGCTGACCATCTTGGCCTGGCTGCCCGCGGCCATCGCGACGATCATCGTCTCGCCGACCGCACGGCTGAGGCCGAGCACGATGGATGCCGCGATCCCGGAGATGGCGGCCGGGAACACGACCCTGAGCACGGTGCGCATCCGGTTGGCGCCGAGGCCGTACGACGCCTCCCGCAGGGACCGCGGCACGGCGGACATGGCGTCCTCGGCGAGGGAGGCCACCGTCGGGATGATCATGACACCGAGGACGAGGCCCGCGGCGAGGACCGAGAAGGTCCCGACCTGGATGCCGAGCAGGTCGTTGAGCACCACGGGCCCGACGAACGCGACGGCGAAGAGGCCGTAGACGACCGACGGAACGCCGGCGAGGAGCTCGAGCGTCGGCTTGAGGACCTTCCGGGTGCGTGTCGAGGCGTACTCGGACAGGTAGATCGCGGCGCCGAGGCCGATCGGGATGGCGAGCGACAGGGCGATCGCGGTGGTCCACAGGGTGCCGGTGATCAGCGGAAGGACCCCGTACGCCGGGTCGGTGAAGCGCGGGGTCCACGAGGTGCCGGTGAGGAACTCGAGGATGCTCACCTCGCGGAAGAACTGGATGGCCGGCACGAGCAGGGAGAGGATGATCCCCACCGTCGTGAGAACGGAGACCGCCGCGGCCGCGACGAGCAGGGCGAACACGACCTTCTCTCCCCGGCGGGGCCGCGTGGAGCGCAGCGAGACCGGCTGCTGCGGGGACGGGCGTGGGCCCCTCGAGGTCGTCGAGGGGCCCACACCGGCGTTGATGGTGGTCACGAGGAGGTGCTCCGATGGTGGGTGCGGCGACCTCAGCCGAGGGCGGCGAGCTCGTCCTGTGCGGTCTTCTTCTGCTCCTCGCTCAGCGGGATGAACTTCGCGGCCTCGGCCACCTCGGCCTCGTTGTCGACGAAGAAGGTCACGAAGGACTTCAGGGCCGGGTTCGAGGCCCAGGCCTTCTTGTCGATGTAGATGTACAGGGGGCGCGAGAGCGGGGCGTAGGAGCCGTCGCGGGCGGTCTCCGAGCTGGGGGAGATGCACCCCTCGCCGTTGTCCACCTGCACCGCGGTCAGGGCGTCGGCGTTCTCCTCGAAGTAGGTGAAGCCGAAGTAGCCCAGTGCGTTCTTGTCGCCGGAGACGCCCTGCACGATGACGTTGTCGTCCTCGGAGGGCTCGTAGTCGGTGCGCGACGCGCCCTCCTCACCGTTGATCTCGTCGGTGAAGTAGTCGAAGGTGCCCGAGTCGGTCCCGGGTCCGTAGAGCTTGATGTCCTCGGCGGGGAACGACGGGTTCACCTGGTTCCACGTGGTGACCTTGCCGGTCGCGGCGGGCTCCCAGAGAGTCTTGAGCTCCGCGACCGTGAGGCACTTGAGGAAGGTGTTCTCCTTGTTGGCGACGATGGTCAGGGCGTCGTTGGCGACGACGACCTCCTGGTACTCGATGCCCTTGGCCTCGCAGGCGGCCTTCTCCTCGTCCTTGATCGGACGGGAGGCGTTGGACACCTGGGTCTGGCCCTCGCAGAACTTCTTGAAGCCGCCACCGGTGCCGGAGGTCCCCACGGTGATGTTGACGCCGGTGTTCTCGGTCATGAACAGCTCCGCGGCGGCGGAGGTCAGGGGCCCGACGGTGCTGGACCCGTCGGAGGCGATGGAGCCGCTCAGCGCCGCCCCGGTGGCCGCTGCGGCGTCGGAGTCGGCCTGCTGGCCGCCGCAGGCGCTCAGGGTGAGCGCGCCGGCGAGCGCGAGGGCGGCAGGGGCGCCGAAACGCGAGATCTTCACGGATGTACCTCTCGAGAAGGACAGGGGCAGGAAGGCGGGCGACGCTGCCCGACGCCGAGAACGCTATGGATGCCGGATGACGCGTCGACCCGCCGCGGGTGAACGGTCCGTGAACGGCATCCGGACATTGGTCGACCCCGGGCCCCGCACGTGAGGCCGGTGCAGGGCCGAACCCCTGTCAGGGCAGGTGGCGCTCGACCGCGACGACCCTGGCGGCGTCCCCGGTGCCGACGAGGTGGCAGACGAGGGCCTCCCCCTTGGCGAGCTTCTCGTCGCGGGCCTCCGCGAACGCCTCGACCACCTCGACCGCCCCGGCCCTGTCGAGGTCCAACCGGGGGGCCAGGTCGTCCATGAGAGTCGGCAGCAGCGGTCCGTGGGTGCACAGCAGGGCAGGCTCCCCACGGTCGAGGAGGCGACCCAGGTGCCGGCGCGCGCGGTCGGGCGCCCCCTCGAAGCCCTCCTCGGACAGCCTGCTGCGGGTGTGGATCCGCAGACCGGCCGCCACTGCATACGGCTTGATGGTGGCCACGCACCGGAGCGACGGTGAGCTGAGCAGGCGGGTGACGCCGTAGGCCGCGAGCACGGGCCCCAGCTGGGCGGCGCGCAGTCGCCCTTCGGCGTCGAGCGGCCGACGAGGGTCCTTTCCTCGCCACTCGGCGCGGGCCATGGCTCGGGCGTGCCGAACCAGGATGAGCGGCCAGGTGTCCAAGCGGTCCGTCTGCTGCAAGCGCACCAGCGCCAGCAGCTGGTCGCGGTCGCGGGCGTAGTCGAGGCGTGCGTGGGCGGTCGGGACGTCGAGCCAGACGAGCTCGTCGATCTCGTTGACGAGGTGTCCGTGACCGCCGGTGACCTGCGCCGACCAGTACCGGACGACCTTGTCGTCGGGGGTGCCGTCGCGCCCGAGAAGCGTGTAGCGCGCCTCGGGCAGCGGGGGGCCGAGGCGGACCACCAGCCCGGTCTCCTCCTCGGTCTCGCGGGCGGCTGCGACCGCCCAGTCCTCGTCCGAGTCCAGCTTGCCCTTGGCCCACGACCAGTCGTCGTAGCGCGGGCGGTGGACGAGCGCCACCTCCAGCACGCCGTCGTCGCGGAGCCGCCACGGGAGGGTGCCGGCAGCGGGGATCTTCACGCGGCCCTCGCCCTCACGCCGCCACCGGGGCCCTCGTCACCGGCGTCGAGCCTTGCGGCGCCGCTTCGCGTGCATCTCGATGAGGGCGGCCTGGAGGTCGGCGAGCTGGGCCCCCTGGGAGTCGACGTGGTGGCGAATCCAGCGACCGTCGCCGCCGAGCTTCCAGTGCATGTACTCGTCGCTCATGCCCCGGTCCATGAGGGACCGGAGGTCGGCGAGGTGCCGTGGGTCGGTGAGCCGGACCAGCGCCTCGACGCGCCGGTCGAGGTTTCGGTGCATCATGTCGGCGCTGCCGATGTAGACCTGAGGGTCGCCGCCGCCGGCGAACTCGAAGATCCGGGAGTGCTCGAGGAACCGGCCGAGCACGGAGCGGACCTCGATCGTCTCCGACAGGCCCTCCACCTGCGGGCGCAGGGCGCAGATCCCACGCACCCACAGCTGGATGCGGACGCCCGCCCGCGACGCGCGGTAGAGGGCGTCCATGAGCTGCTCGTCGACGATGGAGTTGACCTTCCAGGCGATGTGCCCGCTGCCCGGCTGGTTCCTCTCGTGCTCGATCTCCGCCTCGATGAGGTCGATCAGCCCCGAGCGCACCGATCGGGGGGCCACGAGGAGCCGCTTGAACCGGCTCCGCGGGGCGACCCCGGAGAGCTGGTTGAACAGGCGGGTGAGGTCCTCGCCGACCTGCTCGTCGACCGTCAGCAGCCCCAGGTCCTCGTAGAGGCGCGCCGTCTTCGGGTTGTAGTTCCCCGTGCCGACGTGGCAGTAGCGGCGCAGGCCCTCGGTCTCCTGGCGGATGACCAGGCACAGCTTGGCGTGCGTCTTCAGCCCGACGATGCCGTAGACGACGTGGACCCCCGCGTGCTCGAGCTTGCGGGCCCAGGAGATGTTGTTCTCCTCGTCGAACCTGGCCTTGATCTCGACGACCGCGAGTACCTGCTTGCCGGCCTCGGCCGCGTCGATGAGGGCGTCGATGATCGGGCTGTCGCCGCTGGTGCGGTAGAGGGTCTGCTTGATGGCGAGGACGCGGGGGTCGACCGCGGCCTGCTCGATGAAGGCCTGGACCGACGTCGAGAACGAGTCGTAGGGGTGGTGCAGCAGGACGTCCTGCTTGCGGATCGAGGCGAAGATGTCGCGGGCCTTGGCGCTCTCGGTGGGGGCCAGGTCGGGGTTGGTGCGGGCGACGAACGGGTCGAAGTGCAGCTCGGACCGCTCAAGGTCCGCGATGACGTTGAGCGCGCGCAGGTCCAGCGGTGCCGGGAGGCGGTAGACCTCGGACCCGGCCACGCCGAGCTCGCGCACGAGCAGGTCGAGCACGTGGGCGTCCATGGCGTCCTCGACCTCGAGCCGCACGGGAGGCCCGAAGCGCCGGCGGGTCAGCTCACGCTCGAGCGCGGTGAGGAGGTTCTCGTTGTCGTCCTCCTCGACCTCGAGGTCCTCGTTGCGCGTGACCCGGAACGTGAAGTGCTCGCGCACGTCCATCCCGGGGAACAGGTGGTCCAGGTGCGCCGAGATGACGTCCTCGAGCGGCACGAAGCGGGTGTCGTACATGTCGGCCAGTGGGGACTGGTCCGGCCCCACCTCCACCCGCAGCAGGCGCGGCAGGACCGGCGGCACCTTCACCCTCGCGAAGTGCTCCTTGCCGGTGCGCGGGTTGACGAGCACGACCGCGAGGTTCAGCGAGAGCCCCGAGATGTAGGGGAAGGGGTGGGCGGGGTCCACGGCCAGCGGCGTGAGGACGGGGAAGAGCCGGTCGGTGAAGACGCCGCCGATGCGGCTGCGTTCGTCGTCGGAGAGCTCGTCCCAGCGGACGATGGTGATGCCCTCGGTCTCCAGGGCAGGGCGCACCTGGTCGCGGTAGACCCGGGCCTGCATCGAGAGCAGCTCGTGCGCGACGAGGGAGATCTGCTCCAGGACCTCCCGTGGCTCCAGCCCCGACGCCGAGCGCACCGCGATGCCGGTGGCGATCCGGCGCTTGAGGCCGGCCACCCGGACCATGAAGAACTCGTCGAGGTTCGAGGCGAAGATCGCGAGGTACCGGCAGCGCTCCAGCAGGGGGACGTTCTCGTCCGCGGCGAGCTGCAGGACGCGCTCGTTGAACTGCAGCCACGAGATCTCGCGGTCGAGGAACCGATCGGGCGGCAGGGCCTGCTCCTCGTCGAGGGCGTGGGCGACCGCGGTCGAGCGGACGAAACGCCCGTTGGAGGCGCGGGGCTGGTGGGTGCGGGTCTCGGTCGCGGCGGCGCTCGCGATCGAGACCTCGCTCACGATGGTGCCCTCGGAGCCGTCCGGCCCGGCGACGGCGACCCCCTCGGCGGGTGCCGTCGTGGCCTCCGGGTCGGCACGGGTTGCGGCGTCGCGGGCGGAGGTCTCCTCGTGAAGCCCGACTCCTGTGTCTGCCGTCATGTCCCAATCCTGTCAGGTGCGCGCTCGCCTGTATTGTCCGTCGACCGCCACGTCGACGAAGCCGAGCCGCTCGTAGGTACGGCGGGCGGCGGCGTTGTCCCCGTCGACGTAGAGCTCGACCTCGCGCAGGCCGAGGCGGGCGAGGTGCGCCAGCCCCAGCCGGGTCAGCGGTCCACCGAGCCCGCGGCCCTGGTACGCGGGGTCCACACCGACCACGTAGACCTCCCCGACCTCGTCCGTCAGATCGCTGGCGGCACGCCGCTGGGGCGGCGTGTCGCCGCGATCTGACAGACGAGGTCGGGGAGCCGGGGGCGGGTCGACCTTGGTCCAGTGGAAGGCGACGACCTCACCGGTCGCGTCGTCCTCGACGAGCAGCAGCCCAGCGGGGTCGAACCACGGCTGGGCCATCCGCTCGTGCAGGTCCGCCAGCGTGAGCGACCCCTGTTCCGGATGCCGTGCGAACGCCGCCGCGTTGAGCCGCACCCAGACCTCGTCGTCCTGGCCCGGGCGGAAGGCGCGGACCGAGAAGCCCGGCGGCAGCGGCGGGTCGGCGGCATCCGCCTCGGTCAGGGGGCGGCGCATCCTGAACAGGCTGCGCGTCAGCTCCAGGCCGGCCGCGCGCGCCAGCTCCTGCGCAGCGGGCAGCATCCCGTGGGCCCAGACGCTGCACGCCCCCTCGGCGAGCACCGCGTCGAGCAGTGCCCGGCCGTGCCCGTGGCGGCGGTGGGCCGGGTCGACGACGAGCTCGGCCGCGGCATCCGGCGTGCCCGCCCCTGCGACCTGCGCGTAGCCGACGGGGCTGCCGTCCGCGGCGTTTCGCAGAAGGTGCACGACGCCCTCGCGGGGTGGGCCGACCGCGAGGCGGAAGGCCTCGGAGACGGGAGCGACCCCGTCCTCCCGCTCGGCGCGCGACCACAGCTCACGCAGGAGCCCGGCCGTGGCGGGCTCCACCTCGAGGGCGCGGGCGGTCCCCGCCACCTCAGGACTCGATCTCGGAGAATGAGTCGGCGACCTCGGGAACGAACCGGTAGCCGACGTTGCGCACGGTGCCGATGAGCACCTCGTAGTCGGTACCGAGCTTGGCCCGGAGGCGCCGCACGTGGACGTCGACGGTACGCGTGCCGCCGAAGTAGTCGTAGCCCCAGACCTCCTGGAGCAGCTGCGAGCGGGTGAAGACGCGGCCGGGGTGCTGCGCCAGGTACTTCAGGAGCTCGAACTCCTTGTACGTGAGGTCGAGGAGCCGTCCGCGCAGCCGCACGGAGTAGGTCGCCTCGTCGATGACCAGCGCACCCGCCTGGATCGGCCCGCCCTCGTCGACCGCCGACTCCACCGTGCGCCCGAGGGCGAGCCGCAGCCGCGCCTCCACCTCGGCAGGGCCGGCGGTGTCGAGGATGACGTCGTCGATGCCCCAGTCGCTGGTGATGCCGGCCAGGCCCCCCTCGGTCACCACCACCATGAGCGGTGAGGAGATGCCCGTCGTGCAGATCACCCGGCACAGCGACTTGGCCATGGCCAGCTCGCGCCGGGCGTCGACGACGACGACGTCGGCCTGCGGGGCGTCCACGAGCGCGGACGCCTCGGCCGGAAGGATGCGAACATGGTGGGAGAGCAGTCCGAGCGCCGGGACCACCTCGGCGCTGGGCGCCAAGGTGTTCGTCAGCAGCAGGAGTTGGGCCATCGCCCCTCAGGATAGGCGGTCGAGCAGGTGAGCCATCGGGACGGACGCGACGCTGAGACGGTCACGGTCCGGTACTGGGCGGGGGCCCGGGCGGCGGCCGGGGTCGAGCGCGAGACCGTCACGGGCGTACGGACGGTGGGAGACCTCGTCGGGCACCTCGCCGCCTCCCGGCCGGCGCTCGGGCGGGTTCTCCCCGTGTGCTCGGTCCTCGTCGGCGGCCGGGCGAGCAGTGGGGACGACCCCGTGCCCGCCGGTGCGGTGGTCGAGGTCCTGCCTCCCTTCGCCGGCGGATGATGGGAGGATGCCGCGCGTGGAGGACCAGCGGACCGACGTGAGTCGCGGCGCGGGCTCGGGTGCGAGCCCGGGTGCGAGCTCGGGCGGTGGCGCCGGCACCCGCGCGGGCCGGGCCGCTGCCAGGAGCACCGGCGACCAGTCCCTGCCGGAGACCCGGGCCGCACGCCGCGCCCGACGCGAGGGCCTGCTGCGCAACCCGGTGCTGCCGGCGCTCGCCACGGTGCGCCGACCGGTCGCCGTGGCGGCCACGGTGCTCCTGGCCGCGCTGCTCGTCCTCGCGCTGCTCGCCGACCCGGTGCTGCTCGCCGCCGGGCTGGCCTGGGCCGGGATCGTCGTCGCGTGGGGCTGGCCGGCCCTGCACGGCTCGTCGAGCCGCTTCGGGTCCTCGCTGGCGATCGGCGTGGTCGCCGTGCTCGCGCCTGCGGCGGCTGCCGTCCCGGCGGACGAGCCCTACCTGCGCCTCGTGCCGGTCGCCCTCGTCGTGGGGTTGGCCGTGATGTTCGGCCACCAGCTGGTGCGTCGCGACGGGCGGCCGCGGCTCACCGAGTCGATCGCCGTGACGTCGCTCGGCATCGCCGTCGTCGCCATGGGGACGGCCTGGATGCCGCTCTCCCGCGGCAATCGGGCCAGCGAGGTGGCGATCGCGGGCTTCGCCGCGGTCGCGGTCTCGGCGCCCGCGGACCTGGCCGCCGGCACCAGCCGGCTCCGGCCGTGGATGCTGCCCCTGGCCATGCTCCTCGGTGGAGCGGGCGCGATGGCTGCCGCAGCCGTCATGGGCGGGCCCGACCCGGCGCCCGCCGCGCTCGTCGGCTTCCTGTGCGGCGGCGTCTCCCATGCCACCAGGCGGATGCTGAGCGTCCTGCCGGCCATCGCGTCGGTCAGGGGACAGCTCTCCTCGGCCGCCGCCGGCCTCCTGGTGCCCGGGGTGGTCGCCTACGGGCTGGCGCTCGGCATCGTCGGCTGACCGCACACCTGCCGAGGCCCGCGGGGTCGGTGGAGGGGCCGCTCCGTCGAGGTCCGTCAGTAGACGAGCGCGCGGGTGCCGGGCGCCATGACCTCCTCCACGAAGGCAGCGGCGCCCCGGATCACCACCCCGGGCGGCAGGTCGTTCTCCGTGATGCCGCGACGCGCCGCGCACTGCCCGCAGACGGTCACCCGTGCACCGGCGACGAGGGCGTCCCGAAGCTCGGCGAGCGGCACGGCGTACGGCAGCTCGACCTCCTCGGCGACACCGGCCAGCACGGTGCGGGTCGCGTCACCGGTGAGCCACACGCTGACCTCGACCCCGGCCGCGACCGCGGTGGCTGCGACGGTGAACCCCTGGTTCAGCCGCTCGAGCGCCTCCGTGCCGCAGGTGACCTTGACGACGAGGGAGGCCGTGCCGGAGTCCATAGACTGCAGCGTATGGTCTTCCACCTCGACACCTCCCTCCACGAGGAGCTGGCGCCCCTGGCGTGGCTCGTCGGCCGCTGGGAGGGCGCGGGCCTGGTGGGCTACCCCACGATCGAGGGTCGTCGCTTCGGGCAGGAGGTCGTGTGCCGCCACGACGGTCGCCCGTTCCTCGAGTGGCGGTCGCGGACCTGGCTCCTCGACGAGGAGGGCAACCGGGTCCGGCCCCTGGCCACGGAGCTCGGCTTCTGGCGGCCGGTCCCGGTGCACGACGACGGCTCGAACGTCGAGCTCCTGCTCACCCATCCCACGGGCGTGGTCGAGATGTACGCCGGTGTGGCGCAACCCGCCAAGGTCGAGGTGCGCACCGACGGCGTGATGCGCAGCCCGTTCGCCAAGGAGTACACCGCCGCGCACCGGATGTACGGCTACGTCAACAGCAACCTCATGTGGGTCATGGACATGGCCGCCATGGGGCAGCCGCTGCAGTCACACGTCTCCGCGGAGCTCAAGCGCGTCGACTGACGGACGCCGCGGGACGGCATCCGTGCTGATCTCGGCACGAGAGCGGCGGGACATGCCGCCGGGTGGTGGGGGACCTCAGGGGGTGACGAAGACGTCGCCGTACTCGTCCATGGCGTCGGTGCGCAGCGCCTCGCCGAGGTCGGCCATCGCCGCCTCGTCCACGATGTCGATCGAGGCCCCGCCCGGCGAGGTGCCGAAGCCGCTGAACGGCGCCGTGGCGAAGACGACGTCGCCGCCACGGAGGTTCCTCAGCGAGAGCGCGTAGTCGGTCATGGCCCGGATGGACAGGCCCTCGTCGACGACGAGGTTCTCGGTCGCGGCGTCGGCGAAGCGCGCCACCGTCAGGGGGTTGGTGACGTTCTCCGGGCTCGTCGCCTTGAGGAACAGGGCCTTGATGAAGGCGAGCTGGCGCCGGCCCCGGGAGATGTCGCCCTCGGCGAGCTCCTTGCGCTGGCGGACGAACGCGAGGGCCTCCTCGCCGTTGAGGTCGTTCCAACCCTCGGTGATGACGACCGGGCCGGTGCTCGAGTTGTCGGTGCTCGCCTCCTCCGCGTACACGCGAACGCCGCCCACGGCATCCGTCATCTGCTTGAAGCCCTCGAAGTCCGTGCGGGCCACGTGGTGGATCCGGACGCCGAGCAGCTGCTCCACGGTCTGGACGAGGAGCGGCTCGCGACCGTAGGCGTAGGCGGCGTTGATCTTGTCCTTGCCGCGGCCCGGGATGTCGACGTACAGGTCGCGGGGGAAGTGGATCATCTGCACCGCGGTGGGGTCCTCCGGAACGTGGACCAGGACGATGACGTCGGCGCGCCCCGCGTCACCGGCCGTCGTGTCGGCTCCGAGGACGAGGAAGTTGGTGCCGGTCCCGGTCTCGGCGACCTCCGTCCCGTCGGGGGCCGTCACCGGCGGACGGTTCTCGGGGAGGAAGTCGCCCTGGCTGATGTTGTCGTTCACGGTGTAACCCACGTAGCCGACGAACCCGGTCACGGCGACGACGACGAGGAGCACCATGACGCCCAGGGCGATCAGCGCACGCTTGGTGCCGCTCCGGTCGGACCGGCGCTCACGTCGGGTGCGTTCGACCGGTCCCTCGCCGTCGGGCGGCGCGCCCATACCCGCCTCGAGCGCGTCCAAACCCTGTCCCGTCACGGCGCCAGTGTAGAGGCGGGCGATCAATGCCCGGTGACGGCCGCTTACATTGGACCCATGACGGATCTCGGGGAGCGGCTGCGGGCTCGGGGCAAGCGCCTCACGTCGCAGCGGGAGCGCGTCCTCGCCGCGGTGGGACAGCTGGGGCACGCCACCCCCGACGAGGTCGCCGGGGCGGTCTCCCGCGACGGTGGCGGAAGCGTGCCCGCCTCGACGGTCTACCGGGCGCTCGACGCCCTGTCCGAGCTCGGGCTCGTGAGCCACACCCACGTCGACCACCGCGCCCCCAGCTACCACCTCGCCGAGCACGCGACCCACCTCCACGTCGTGTGCCGCGGGTGCGGCTGGGTGGGTGAGGCCTCACTGAGCACGGCGGACGAGCTCGTCGCCCGGCTCGACGAGTCGCTGGGCTTCGCCGCCGACGTCTCCCACGCCGCCGTGCACGGGCTGTGCCGCACCTGCCGGGAGGGGGCGTCATGACCACGTCGACCACCGGGTCGCCCCTCCTGGCCCGCCCGGGGGCGGTCGGGGCCGACGGCGCGGATGCCGGGGTGGCAGCCCACTACGGCGACCCGGCCCGCGAGCAGCGGCTCCTGGCCGAGGGTTTGGCGGCGGTCGACCTCTCGCACCGCGGGGTCGTCACGGTCACCGGTCCGGACCGGCTGTCGTGGCTGCACTCGATGACGACCCAGGAGCTGACCGGGCTCGGACCGCGGGAGTCGAGGGAGTCGCTCGTGCTCTCGCCCAAGGGTCACGTGGAGCACGCGCTGCACCTCGTCGACGACGGGGAGACGACCTGGATCACCGTGGAGCCCGGCTCCGCCCCTGCGCTCGTGGCGTGGCTGACGTCGATGAGGTTCATGCTGCGGGTCGAGGTCGCCGACATGACAACTGACTGGGCGGTGCTCGGGGAGCCGGTGCGCGCCGAGTCGGCGGCGGGGGAGCCGTTGGCGTGGGTCGACCCGTGGCCGGGGCCCGTCGGCGACACGGCGGCCTACGGCCCGGCGGAGGACCATCCCGGCGCCGCCCGACCGTGGCGCGAGCTGCTCGTGCCGCGGGAGGGGCTGTCCGCCGCCGTGGGCGACCGACCGCTGGCCGGGACGTGGGCGGCGGAGGCCCTGCGGGTCGCCGCCTGGCGACCGCGGCTGGGGTTCGAGACGGACCACCGGACGATCCCGCACGAGGTGGACTGGTTGCGGACGGCCGTCCACCTGCACAAGGGGTGCTACCGAGGCCAGGAGACGATCGCCCGCGTGCACAACCTGGGCCGGCCACCTCGGCGCCTGGTGTTCCTCCACCTCGACGGGTCGGGGCACGTGCTCCCCCAGGCCGGCGCGCCGGTGCTGCTCGACGGGCGCGACATCGGGCGCCTCACATCGGTGGCCCGGCACTTCCAGGACGGCCCGGTCGCGCTTGCGGTCGTGAAGCGCTCCGCGCCGGTGGACGCCGATCTTGTGGTGGACGGCGTCTCAGCGGCGCAGACCGTCGTCGTCACCGGCTGAGCACCGCAGATCCTTCTCCGTGGCGGGATCGGCGGGCTGCCATGATGGGTTCATGGCCTCCGCACCGTCGTCGCCGACGGTCGGCCCGACCGGCACGCTCATCACCGTTGCGCCCACCGGCGCCGAGCACGCCAAGGCTGACCTGCCGCAGCTGCCGACCACCCTCGAGGAGCTCGTGGAGACCGCCCGGCGCTGTCAGGCGGCCGGGGCCTCGCTCATCCACCTGCACATCCGGGACGACCGGCACGCCCCGACCCTCGACCGGGGGCGGCTGCGCGCGGCGGTGGACGCCCTGCGCTCCGAGACGGACCTCGTCGTGCAGCTGTCGACCGGCGGGTCGGTGCACGACCCGCTGGAGCAGCGGCTCACCGTTCTCGACGCCGAGCCGGACTCGTGCTCACTCACCTGCGGGAGCACCAACTTCGGTGACGACGTGTTCCTGAACCCGTGGCGGTTCATGAGCGACCTCTACGTCCAGGCCAAGGAGCGAGAGGTCGTTCCCGAGTTCGAGCTCTTCGATCTCGGCCACGTGCACGCGTTGCGGCGGCTCCTGGACACCCACGGCCTCCCGTTCGGCGGGCGGGTGCACGTCGACTTCGTCACCGGCGTCCCGGGCGGGATGCCGGCCACCACCGCTGCTCTGATGGCCGGCGTGGCGATGCTGCCGGCCGAGGTGACGTCGTGGTCGGCGACCGGGATCGGCCGTGGTCACCTGCCGGTCATGGCCGCGGCCCTCTCCGCCGGCGGCCACCTGCGGGTGGGCATGGAGGACAACATCGTGTTCGAACGTGGGCGGGTCGTGGGACACAACGACGAGCTCGTGGGGCGAGCGGCCCAGCTCGCGACGCTGATGCAGCGCCCGCCGATGTCGACCGACGAGGCGCGAGAGCTGCTCGCGGTCAAGGATCGCCGGCGGGGTTGAGGACCGGTTGGTTCCGACCTGCAGCGCGGACGTGGGGCGGCGGCCTCCTCGGGTGGACGCCGGACGGCACCGCGGCGAGGACGGCCATGACCCTGCGGCATCCGGCACGTGGACGGGGATGACGCCGCTCGGAATGCCGATGCATAATCCGTGGTTATGGCATCCATGGCTTCGGTTATCGGCTTTCCGGCGGTGGTGAACGAGAAGGCCGCCCGCGCCGTGGCGGCCCAGGTCGCCGTGGTGGCTGTGGTGGCCCTGCTCACCGGGTGGCTCTGGCTCGCCGCCGTTCTCGCCGTCGGCTTCGCCCTGAGAGTGGCCAGCGGCCCTCGCCTCGACCCGTTCGGCAGGCTCGCGACGCGGGTGATCTCGCCGAGGCTCGGGGACCCCGTGCTGGTGCCCGGGCCACCGAAGCGCTTCGCCCAGGCCGTCGGACTGGTGCTCACCCTCGTCGCCACCGCATTTCTCGTGGCCGGGATGCCGGTGGTGACCACCGCCCTGCTCGCCATCCTGCTGCTCTTCGCCACCCTCGAGGCGGTCGTGGGTTTCTGCGCCGGCTGCTACGCCTTCGGTGTTCTCATGCGGATCGGACTCGTGCCCGAGAAGACGTGTGCCGCCTGCAACGACATCTCGCTGCGCCAACGGGGCACCGCCTCCGCCGTCTCCCTCTGACAAGGTGCCGTCGCGCGCCCTCCTGTATGCACCGCCCCAGCAAGCACAACTCGATGTGCTTCCCGTGGGCGAGCATCCCCAGCCGTGCCTTCCCCCAGCGAGCACATCACTGTTTGCTCGGTGAGGCCGCGCACCACGGGGTTTGCTCACCAGGGGCGAGCATTCATGAGCGGCCGTGAGGGCATATGGTGACGGGCTTGGTGACCGGATGCCCGCGGCGGCCGGCACCGACCCGCGCCGCCGGACGCAGTGTGAGGGCCCTCACGCTTGCTGCAGTTTGCATTTTGCTAACTAGAGCAAGCATAATGAAGTCGTGAGCAAGAACCCGCTGAACGACCTGGGCAGCAGCCTCGGCGACTACCTGCGCGAACAGCGCAAGGGCGCCAAGCTCTCCCTCCGTCAGCTGTCCGAGCTCGCCGGGGTGTCCAACCCGTACCTGTCCCAGATCGAGCGTGGACTCAAGCGCCCCAGCGCCGAGATCCTGCAACAGCTCGCCAAGGGCCTCGAGGTCTCCGCGGAGAGCCTCTACGTCAGGGCGGGAATCCTCGACGCCGAGGTCGCCCCCCCTGGCGGGGCTCCGGACGTCCGCCGCGCCATCGCTGCCGACCCGGCCCTCACCGCTCGACAGAGGAAGACCCTCCTCGACATCTACGAGTCCTACGTCGAGGACAACCCCCCACGGCAATGACGCCGACCACGACCGACCGCCCCACCCAGAAGGAGATGCACATGTCCGTCATCGAGGACCTCAGGAAGACCGTCGACACCACCCCGTTCTACGCCGTCGTCGGCGCCACCGACCTCGCGGTCGAGAAGGTGCGCGACGCCCGCGTCCGGGCGCTGAAGACCCGCGACGAGATCGCCACCGACCTCGCTCCGGCCACCGTCCAGGCCCGCGCCACCAAGGTCGCGGACCAGGTCAAGGAGATCCCGGCCGTTGCCATCAACCAGACCATGGTCGTCGGTGGCAAGGTCGCCGAGGGCTACGACGAGCTCGCCGCCCGCGGCAAGAACCTCGTCACCCGGATCCGCCGGCAGAAGGCGACCCAGGACTTCGTCGCCCAGGCCGAGACCACCGTGGCCCAGGCCAAGGGTGCCGTGACCTCCGCGCGCCGCGCTGCCGTGGAGATCGAGCGCTCCGCCAAGGCCACCATCACCACCGGCCGCAAGGAGGCCGCCAAGGTCGCCCACGTCCTCGGTGACACCGTCGCCGAGGAGAGCCGGGTCGCCGAGACCGAGGTCACCCAGTCCGCCAAGCGGACTCGCACCGCGGCCAAGCGCACCAGGACGACGAGCAAGAACGCGACCAAGCGCGCCACCTCCTCCGCCAAGGCCGCCACGACGAGCGCTCGCAAGACCGCCGTCGCCGCGGAGAAGGCCGTCGAGAAGGCCGCCGCGAAGGTCGGCGACTGACCGCACCTCGAGTCGGCGCAGTCCGACCCGACCCGTCACCGGGTCCCCCTTTCCCCGGTGACACCCCGCAACCGGGGCCGGCTCGTCCGGCCCCGGTTGTCGGCGTCCCGGGGTCCCCGGGCCGTCGCTCGTCGCCGCGCGGCTAGGCTCCGCTGCGTGTCGCCACCACCCGCAGCGCTCGACGGGCGTACCCCTGCGGCCCTCGGCGAGGGCCCCGTCCTGGTCCACGTGATCCGTGGAGGGGTCGTCGAGTCGGTGCACCGGGGCAGCATCGCCGTCACCGGTCCCGGCGGAGGCCTGCTGCGCGCCTGGGGATCGGTCGACGACCCGGTGTTCCCGCGGTCGTCGAACAAGCCGCTCCAGGCCGTCGCGATGCTGCGCGCCGGCCTCCGGCTGCCGCCGCACCAGCTCGCCCTGGCCTGCGCCAGCCACTCCGCCGAGGCGTTCCACCTCGAGGGGGTCAGGGACATCCTCGCCCGGGCCGACCTGACCGAGGCCGACCTCCAGAACACGCCGGACCTGCCCTACGACCCCGACGAGCGTGTCGTGTGGATCGCGGCCGGCCGTACCGCGCGGTCGCTGGCCCAGAACTGCTCCGGCAAGCACGCCGCGATGCTCGCGACCTGCCGCCTGAACGGATGGGACGTCCGCACCTACCGCGACCCCGGTCACCCGCTCCAGCGCCTCATCGCTGAGACGATCGCCGACCTCGCCGGGGAGCCGGTCGCCGCAACGGCCGTCGACGGGTGCGGCGCACCCGTCATGGCCGTCTCGCTGTCGGGTCTGGCTCGGGCGTTCGGCAGGATCGCCACCGCGGAGCCCGGCACGCCGGAGGGGGAGGTGACGGCGGCCATCCGCTCGTACCCGGACCACCTGGGTGGGACGAGGCGGGACGTCAGCGCCCTGGTCCGGGGCACAGACGGCCTCATCGCCAAGGACGGCGCCGAGGCGGTGCACGCCGTGGGGCTGGACGACGGCCGGGGCGTCGCGCTGAAGATCGCCGACGGGGGCCAGCGGGCGCGGCCGGTCGTCCTGGCCGCCGTGCTGCGTCGGCTCGGCGTGGCCTCCAGCGCCTACGCCGCGCTGGAGGACGCCCCCGTTCTCGGCCACGGCGAGCCGGTCGGTCGGGTCGTCGCCGTGGGGATCGCACCATGACCACGGAGGAGCCGGGATGAGGGCCGTCCTGCAACGGGTGGCGAGGGCCGTGGTCACCGTCGACGGCGAGGCGGTCGGCGAGCTGACCCGACCGGGGCTGGTCGCGCTCGTCGGGGTCACCCACGACGACGGCCCCGACCAGGTCACGACGATGGCCCGCAAGATCGCCGAGCTGCGCGTCCTGCGCGACGAGCGCTCCGTCGCCGACGAGGGCGCCCCGGTCCTCGTCATCAGCCAGTTCACCCTCTACGCCGACACGCGCAAGGGTCGCCGCCCATCGTGGAACGCGGCCGCACCGGCACCGGTCGCCGAGCCGCTCGTCGAGCAGGTCGTGGACGCGCTGCGAGGGCGCGGGGTCGAGGTCGCGACGGGCCGCTTCGGGGCACACATGGCCCTCGAGCTCGTCAACGACGGCCCCGTGACGATCGTCCTCGACGTCTGACGCCTACGCTTCATCCATGGATCTGCTCGCTGACCTCCAGAGCTACATCGTCCTCGGGCTGTCGGTCGTGGCCCTCGGGGTCGAGGTGTGGGCGTTCCTGGACTGCGTCCGCCGGCGTCCCGACGCGTTCGTCGCGGCCGGCAAGCGGACGAAGACCTTCTGGCTCATCGTCACCGTCATCGCGATGCTGCTCGGCGTCGTCTCCCTGGGGGGCCTCCCGGGGCTGCTCGCGATCGTGGCCGTCATCGCCGCCGGTGTCTACCTTGCCGACGTCAAGCCGGCGCTCGACCAGGTCATGGGTCGCGGCGGGGGCCGCGCCGACGGCCCCTACGGCCCCTGGTGAGGCACCACGGCATCCCACGCGGTTCGGGCGCCGAGCGGCGGGCCATGAGCCTCGGCTTACGCTGATGTGGTGCTGAGCTCGTGGCGGAGTCGCGCGCGCGACGGGGCGGTGAGCCTGTCGATGGTGGCGCTCGTCGCCTCGCTCACGGCCGCCCTCAGCCTCGGCCTGACCTCGTGGGTACCGCAGGTGATGGACCGGGACGACGGCATGGCCGACCTCGAGCCCGGCCTGCTGGAGGTGTCCCAGGGCGTGCGGGGGGCGCAGTCGCTCGGCGACGGGTTGTCGGTGGCGCTCTACGACTCGGGCTTCCGGCTCTCCCGCGGCAGCACCGTGCTCGCCGACTCCGTGACGCGGGGGGCGCCGGTCACGGCCGTTCGGGGCCGGCTCGTGGAGCGGGACGGCCGGGCCCGCGAGGAGGTGACGGCCGAGCTGCCCCACGTGCGGATCGACGCGGTACGCCGGGTGGAGGACGTGGTGCTCTACAGCGGGGTGGTCCACGACGGCCGGGCCGCCCTGCCCCTGCGCGTCGAGTTCGAACCGATCGACGGGCGGATCCGGATGGATGCGGCCGTGCCGGGGGCGGACGCCGTCGCCATCCACCTGGACTGGAGGCCGGCGACCACCGGCATCCCGCCGGCCCTGCCCGAGCGCAACCTGCGCCAGCGGGCGTACTGGGTCGACCCGACCGTCGTCGAGCAGCCCGCCTTCACCTGGGTGCTCGGCACCGACGTGTCGATCGGGCCGGTCCAGGTGCCGCGGGCCGTCGACCTGCGCCAGGACGGGCGGATCGCGGTGCACGTGTGGGCGCCGCGAGGGGTGGTGACCGTCACGGACACCCCCCGGGAGCCGTGACACACTCGGACGCATGAGCAGCACCGCGAGACCTGCGGGCCCCCAGCGCGTCGCCATGGTCACGGTGCACACCTCCCCGCTGGCCCAGCCCGGCTCGGGGGACGCCGGGGGCATGAACGTCTACGTCCTCGAGGTCGCCCGCCAGCTGGCCGGGCGCGGTGTCGCCGTCGACCTCTTCACCCGCACGACGAGCGCCGCCCAGCCCGCCGCCGTGGAGGTGGAGCCGGGCGTCGTCGTCCGGCACGTGCCCGCCGGCCCGTACGAGGGCCTCTCGAAGGAGGACCTGCCAGGTCAGCTGTGCGCCTTCGCGGCGGGGATGATGCGGGTGGCCGCCCACGCCCCACCCGGGTACTACGACCTCGTCCACTCGCACTACTGGCTCTCCGGGCAGGTCGGTTGGCTCGCCGCGGACCGGTGGGGCGTCCCCCTGGTGCACACCATGCACACGATGGCGCGGGTCAAGAACCTCCACCTGGCCGACGGTGACCTCCCCGAGCCGCTGGGCCGGGAGATCGGCGAGGCCCAGGTCGTCGAGGCCGCCGACCGCCTCGTGGCGAACACCGAGCAGGAGGCCCGCGAGCTGGTCGAGCTCTACGGCGCCGACCCCGCACGGGTCGCCGTCGCCGAACCCGGGGTCGACCTCACCACCTTCGGTCCCGGGTCGTCGGTGGAGTCTCGCGTCACCCTCGGCCTGCCGGCGGATGCCGCACTCCTTCTCTTCGTCGGCCGGATCCAGCCGCTCAAGGGACCGGACGTGCTGCTCCGCGCCGCGGCCGAGCTCGTCCGTCGTCGGCCCGAGCTGCGGGCGCGGCTCGTCGTCGCCATCCTCGGCGGGGCGAGCGGGACCGGGGTGCGGAACCCGATGGGACTCGAGGCCCTCGCCGGTCGCCTCGGCATCGGGGACCTGGTGCGCATCGTCCCGCCGGTGGACCGGCCGACCCTGGCCCGCTGGTACCGGGCGGCCGACGTGCTGGCGGTGCCGTCGCACAGCGAGTCGTTCGGGCTCGTGGCCCTGGAGGCGCAGGCGTGCGGGACTCCGGTCGTCGCCGCCAACGTGGGTGGGCTCCCGACCGCCGTCGGCCCTGCCGGCATTCTCGTGGACGGTCACGACACCGCCGACTGGGCGACCGCCCTGGGCGCCGTGGTCCTCGACCCGGAGCGTCGGGCGGGGCTCTCCCGCGCCAGCGCCGAGCATGCGGCGGGCTTCGGCTGGAGCCGCACCGCGGAGCGCCTCGCGGAGGTCTACGCCGACGCGATGGCGAAGCCGCGGGAGGGATCGATCCACGACGCGGAGGCGCTCACCGGCATCCCCACGGCGGTCATCCCGTGACCGACCGCGCGACCCTGGCCAAGACGGTGGAGCGGTACCTCCGCGACTCCGGGCACGACTGGGAGCCGGGCGCGCGCGAGGACGAGTTCGTCGTGACGTTGCCGGGTGAGAGGAAGCTCAAGACGGTCACCTCGCTCGTCGTGTCCGACACCGCCCTCTCGGTGTCCGCGTTCGTCATCCGCAACCCCGACGAGAACCACGACGAGGTGTACCGGTTCCTTCTCCGCCGCAACCTGCGCCTGCCGGGACTGGCCTACGCCGTCGACCGGTCGGGCGACGTGTACGTCACCGGACGCGTACCCGCGGCCGGCGTCGACGAGGACCTTCTCGACCAGCTGATGGGGGTCGTCCTCACGGCCGCCGACGAGCCCTTCAACGAGCTGCTCGTGCTGGGGTTCCTGTCCTCGATGCGCAAGGAGTGGGAGTGGCGGGTGTCGCGCGGCGAGAGCCTGCGCAACCTCGAGGCGTTCCGCCCCGTGCTGGCCCGCCCGGGCGACCCGCCGCGCGCGGAGTGAGCCTCGCTAGGCTGGCGGCATGACGGCATCCACGCTGATCCTCCTGCGCCACGGTGAGTCCGACTGGAACCAGAAGAACCTGTTCACCGGGTGGGTCGACGTCGACCTCACCGACAAGGGCCGCGCCGAGGCGGTGCGCGGCGGCGTCCTCATGGAGGAGGCGGGGCTGCTGCCGGACGTCGTGCACACCTCCGTGCTGCGCCGGGCCATCACGACCGCCAACCTCACCCTCGACCGGTGCAACCGGCACTGGATCCCGGTGCGCCGCAGCTGGCGCCTCAACGAGCGTCACTACGGCGCCCTCCAGGGGCTGGACAAGGCGGCGACCCGCGAGAAGTACGGCGAGGACCAGTTCATGTTGTGGCGCCGCAGCTTCGACACCCCGCCGCCGCCGATCGACGTGGGCTCGGAGTACGACCAGACCGGCGATCCGCGCTACGCGGGGGTCGACGTCCCGCTCACAGAGTGCCTTGCCGACGTCATCCCGCGGATGATGCCGTACTGGGAGAGCGACATCCGAGCAGACCTCCTCGCCGGGCACACGGTGCTCGTGACGGCGCACGGCAACTCGCTGAGGGCGCTCGTCAAGCACCTCGACGGCATCAGCGACGAGGACATCGTGGGCCTGAACATCCCCACCGGGATGCCGCTCGTCTACCGGCTCGGGGGCGACTTCATGCCGACCGAGCCCGGCGAGTACCTCGACCCCGAGGCGGCTGCCGCGGCGGCCGCGGCCGTGGCGAACCAAGGACGCTGAGGCGGCTCGCCCGACCTGACCCGGCAGCAGCGCGGTTGCGTCAGTCCCAGAGGTCGAGGAGCACGCGGGTCGCGGCGGGGACGCCGTCGAACAGCACCCGCCCGGCGGCGTCCTTGGCGACCAGCCTGAGCGCGGAGGCGTCGTTGGCGTTGACGACCGGGACGACGGCCGCCGCCCGACCCTTGGTCTGGACCACCTTGGAGAGCGGGTACGCGCTCGGGCTGGTCGCCAGCAGCTGCACCTGAGCCGCCCCCGGTGCCACGACGAGGAAGCGCCCGACCCGGTCCCGGAGGTCGGCGACCCGCTCCACGATCGGCTCGTCCGCCCGGTCGGCGAGCACGACGGCCGCCGGGCGGACCACCACCGCCCCACCCCCGGCACGCCCGTCGTCGGTGACGGCGACGGAGCTGAGCACCGCTCCACCGGGTGTCACCGTCCGCAGGGCGACGACCCGGCCGTCGCCTCCCGTGGCCGACAGGGCGTCAGGGTCCAGGATGCTGCCGTTGACGGGGGAGTCGGCGACGACCTCGGTGCGCAGGCGGACCGCGAGGATGCCGGTCACCTCCTCCACGTACCGGTGCACCGCCCGGGTGAACGGCTCGGGCGCGACCTGGAGTCCCTCCCGGGGAAGCCACAGGGGGTTCGTCGTGGCCGGCGGGCCGTCGAACCCGGCCACCCGGACCCGCATGGCCGCCGACACCGGGCCGCGCAGTCCCCTCGTGCCGACTCCGTCGACGAGCGGGAGGTCGACCCAGGTGCGCTCCACGGTCCCGAGCGGAGTCGGCCGCACCAGCCGCGAGAAGCTGGCCGCCGAGACGGTGGGGCGAGCGAGGACGACGAGAAGGGATGCCGCCCCGCCCGAGCCGCGGTCGTCCTGCGGTGTGTTGAGGGCGACGACGTCACGTACGCCCTCGATGGACGCCACGGCGAGCGGGAGGTCCTCCAGGGTGCTCGGGTCCGCCCCCCGAGGGCCGTGCCAGACCCGCAGCTCGCTGGCCGGTGTCAGGTTGTAGTCCAGGGCGGCCGCCACGACGATGCGCCGGGTGCCCAGGTCGTCCGCCCACAGCAGGCGTGACCCCCCTCCGCTGCGGGCGAGGACGAGCGCCTCGACCCCGGCGTCCGTCGCCAACGGACCGCGCGGCATCCACGTGCTCGTCCTCAGCCAGGTGACGTCGTCGGGGCCCGCGCTCGACGGTGCGGCCGCCGGGTCGGAGGCCGTCGTCCCGTCCTCCCGCTGGAGCCACCAGGCAC
Source organism: uncultured Actinomycetota bacterium (assembly GCA_963763015.1). Classification (GTDB taxonomy): domain Bacteria; phylum Actinomycetota; class Actinomycetes; order Actinomycetales; family Dermatophilaceae; genus Fodinibacter. Next base: position 262,339 of record CAVXML010000007.1, read on the forward strand.
CGCCACCAGCCAGGAGGAGGGCGCCCGCCCCGGCGAGGATCAGCGAGCGCCGCCGGACCTCCCGGGTTCGCTCGGCCACCAGGGCAGCCGGGTCGGGAGGGTCGGACACGTCCCGCAGGAGCACGTCGACGGCATCCGCCAGGTCATGCTCGAGCGCCCACGCGGCAGGCAACAGGCCCTGGGCGGCCCGTGCTGACTCGTGGGCCGCGAGCAGCCGGCCGTGGAGCGACGCTGCGGCGTCGTCCACCCGGCGAGTGGCCACGCCGAGGGCCGATGCGACCTCCGGGGGCCCCATCGCCCACACCGATCGGGCCGCCACGGCTGCCCGCTCGAGAGGCGAGGCACCGCGCAGCACGACGACCAGCGCGTCGACGACCGGGTCGCTGGTGTCACCCTGGTGGCTGTCGGCCGGCCACGTCGGGGGAGGTGGACCCGACGCCGGTGCGGCAACCGAGGTCCCCTGACCGGGCGGTCGCACGGGTTGCGTACCGACCGCCCCGGTGAGGACCGCCCGGCGGGCGAGCCCTGCCGGCACCCCCTCGTCGACCGCCTCACGCCAGTGCTGGTGGAGCCCCGCGAGAGCGTCTGCGGTGACCCGACGAGCGGTGTCGGGCTCCAGGGTGACGAGCAGGGCCACCGACTCGAGGTCGGGCCAGCACGCCGCGACGAACTCGCGGAAGTCGTCCTCCACGGTGAGGGTCACGACTTCAGTGTCACACCCCCGGCCGGTCGGGCCCAGAGCCGTCGAACGTCAGCGGGCGAGGGTGGCGCCGTCCTCCGCGTCCTCGTGGCTGCCCTCGCTGTCCGGGTCGAACTCGCCCGTCACCAGCCAGATGACCCGGTGGGCCACGCTGACCGCGTGGTCGGCGAACCGCTCGTAGTAGCGGGCGAGGAGGACCAGGTCGACCGCGGCCTCGGTGCCGTGCTCCCAGCCCCCGGTCGTGACCGTGGTGACGAGCTCACGGTGCAGGTCGTCCATCGCGTCGTCGTCCCGTTCGACCTGCTGGGCGGCGACGACGTCACGCGCGGCGATGACCGACCCGGCCTTCTCGACGATCCGCTCGGCCACCTGCCCCATCTGCAGGATGGTCCCCCGCAGCTCGGGCGGCACGGCGGATGCCGGGTAGCGCAGCCGTGCCACCTTCGCCACGTGCCGCGCGAGGTCGCCCATGCGCTCGATGTCGCTGCTCATGCGCATGCTCGTCACGATGACCCGCAGGTCGGTGGCGACCGGCTGCTGGCGCGCGAGCAGGTCGAACGACATGAGGTCCAGCTCGGCGCGGCGGGCGTCGATCTCGGCGTCGGCGGCGATGACCGAGTCCGCCAGGTGGATGTCGGCGTCGAGCAGGGCCGTCGTGGCCCGGGACATCGCCGAGGACGCCAGGTGGGTCATCTCGACGAGGGTCTCGGCGACCCGGTCGAGCTCCTCGTGGAAGGCCTTGCGCATCACGCGGTTCCTCCGGTGGTGGTGGTCGAGGGCGGACCGAACACGCCCTCGCGGCACTGTGGCAGCCGGGGGTGAACCGGAGGCACCCCCGAGGTGAACATCTGGAGGATGCCGGCCGCACCTTTGCCGTGGCCGGGTCGCCGGTCTGCGGGGTCGTACCCTGAACCTCGTGGATCCGACGCTCGCGGCAACCCTGGGTGGGGCCGTCGGCCTCGTCATCGGGGCCGTGGGCGTCCTCGCGTCCCGGTGGTCCGAGCACACCGGCAACGAGTCGATGGCGCCGGAGCCGCCGCTTCCCCGCGGAGTGGGCGAGGTGCTGTCGGTGCTCCGCTCGATCGCCGTCGTCCTCGACGCCGACGACGCCGTCGTCAACACCTCCGCCTCCGCGGTGAGCTACGGCCTGGTGCGCCACGGCGAGCTCGTGCACCACGAGCTGCGCCACCTCGCGCGCCAGGTGCGCCGCGACGGGATGATCCGTGAGGCCGAGCTCGACCTGACCCGGGGCCCGCACACCGGGGCCAGTGTCGTCATGGGGGTGCGGGTCGCACCGCTCGCCGTGTCACACGTCCTCATCCTGGCCGAGGACCACACGCATGCCAGGCGGGTCGAGGAGATCCGCCGCGACTTCGTCGCCAACGTGAGCCACGAGCTCAAGACGCCGGTGGGCGGCATCTCGCTGCTCGCCGAGGCCGTCCTGGACGCCCGGGACGACCCTGAGGCGGTGGAGCGCTTCGCGCAGCGGATCCTCATGGAGTCCACCCGCCTGACCCGGCTCGTCCAGGAGATCGTCGACCTGTCCCGGCTCCAGGTGGCCGACACGCTCCACGAGCCCGAGCTGGTCGACGTCGGCACGGTGGTCACCGAGGCCGTCGACCGCGTGAGGGTGGCGGCCGAGGCCCGCACCATCGACCTCGTCCTCGTCGCCGACGACGGGCTGCAGGTCTTCGGCGACGCCGAGCTGCTCACCACCGCAGTCGCCAACCTCGTCACCAACGCGGTGAACTACAGCGAGGACGGCACCCGGGTGGGGATCGGCGCGCGGCGCAGCGGGGACACCGTCGAGGTCACCGTGACCGACCAGGGCGAGGGCATCCCCGCAGCCGAGCAGGAGCGCATCTTCGAGCGGTTCTACCGGGTCGACGCCGCGCGGTCCCGAGCCACCGGGGGGACCGGCCTCGGCCTGGCCATCGTCAAGCACATCTCGAGCAACCACGGCGGCGAGGTGAGCGTCTGGAGCCAGGAGGGCCGGGGCTCCACGTTCACGATGACGCTGCCGGCGGCGGCCGCCGACCGCCCGCGCCCCGACGAGGGCGACGGCGGCTGGACCGACACGGCATCCCACGAGGAGAGAGCACTGCATGACGCGCATCCTGATCGTTGAGGACGAGGCCTCGTTCTCCGACCCGTTGTCCTACCTGCTCAGCAAGGAGGGCTACGTGGTGTCCGTCGCGGAGAACGGGCACGACGCGCTCGTCGAGTTCGACACCGCCGGCGCGGACCTCGTGCTCCTCGACCTGATGCTGCCAGGACTGTCGGGGGTGGACGTCTGCCGCGCGCTACGGCAGCGCTCGAACGTCCCGGTGATCATGCTCACCGCCAAGGACAGTGAGATCGACAAGGTGGTCGGCCTGGAGCTCGGTGCCGACGACTACGTGACCAAGCCCTACTCCTCCCGCGAGCTGCTGGCACGGATCAAGGCCGTGCTGCGCCGGCTCGCCGAGCCCGAGGAGCTCGTGCCGACCACCCTCGAGGCCGGACCGGTGCGGATGGACGTCGAACGCCACGTCGTGACCGTGCGCGGAGCGCAGACCTCCCTGCCGCTCAAGGAGTTCGAGCTCCTCGAGCTGCTGCTGCGCAACACCGGGCGGGTCCTCACCCGGATGCAGCTCATCGACCGGGTGTGGGGCAGCGACTACGTGGGCGACACCAAGACCCTGGACGTGCACATCAAGCGGCTGCGCGCGAAGGTCGAGCCGGACCCGGCGAGCCCGGCGCACATCCTCACCGTGCGCGGCCTGGGCTACAAGTTCGAGGCCTGATCAGCCGGTCGGCGTGACGAGGCCCTCGTAGTAGCCGGTCGGCGCCAGGACGGGGACCCGCACGACGTTCTGCCCGGCCTCCGGGGTGCTGACGGTGAGCTCGATGGTGTCCCCGGGAGCCGCAGGGACCGACTCGAGCGAGATCTCGGGGAGCGCGTCCCCCGAACCCGCCGGCACGGTGGTCTCCGCGGGCGTGGGCGCGTCCGCGAGCGAGAACGAGACGTCCACGGCGGCGGCGCTCGGGTTGACGGCCTGCCCGATGACGACACCCGGGCCGTCCGCCTCCGCGGCCACGATGGCCAGGTTGCGCAGCTCCAGGCCGTCGATGGACAGGCGGACGCCGTCGGCGGCCGGGTAGTCGTACTCGGTCTGCACCGGGGAGAAGCTCGAGCATCCCGAGACCAGGAGGCCCACGGCGGCGAGGGTGGTGGCGCGCAGGACGGAGGCGGCTCGGGTCGTCACGGGCCCAAGGATATCCAGACGCCCGTCGCCGCGGCAGCCAGGACGCGAACCCGCCCTGGCCGACCGGTTCGGTGGGGCGCTCCTCCTGCCCGGAGTCGCTGCGCCGTGGGCCCCGAGGCAGGCCGCCGCACTGCCCGGACGCGCGCGCGAAGCATGCTGGACGGCATCCTGTCAAGACCCGATCCTCCGCCACCACGGGCCCGTTCAGGCCCGTGACCTGCGCTGACGCGAGGTGGACAAATTCCGACGAGTCGGCGCTGCGTGGTATTCTGGACGTCGCGAAAGGGGCCAACAACACATGGTTTTCAAGGTCGGCGAGACGGTCGTGTATCCCCACCACGGGGCAGCACGGATCGAAGAGATCAAGACCCGCACGATCCGCGGAGAGGAGAAGCTCTACCTCAAGCTCAAGGTCGCCCAGGGCGACCTGGTCATCGAAGTACCCGCCGAGAACTGCGACCTCGTCGGCGTCCGCGACGTCGTGTCGAAGGAAGGCCTGGACAAGGTCTTCGAGGTGCTGCGCACCCCGTACGCCGAGGAGCCGACGAACTGGTCGCGCCGCTTCAAGGCCAACCTCGAGAAGCTCGCCTCCGGCGACGTCATCAAGGTGGCCGAGGTCGTGCGCGACCTGTGGCGCCGGGACAAGGACCGTGGCCTCTCCGCAGGCGAGAAGCGCATGCTGGCCAAGGCGCGCCAGATCCTCGTCTCCGAGCTCGCGCTCGCCGAGAAGACGGACGAGGAGAAGGCCGAAGTGATCCTCGACGAGGTTCTCGCGTCCTGACCCCCGGGTCACCGCCCGAACCGACGTGACCGACGCCGACGCTGCCCGGGGCAGCGTCGGCGTCGTCGTCGTGGCGGCCGGGTCGGGCGCCCGGCTGGGCGCGGAGCTGCCCAAGGCGTTCGTCTCGCTCCGTGGTCGCGCCCTGCTGGCGCATGCCCTGGACACGTGCGCCGCGCTGCCGGCCCTGCGGTCGCTGGTCGTCGTGGCCCCCGCTGGCCACGCCGTGCCGGACGCCGCCGTCGACCCGCTCTGGGCCGGGGTGGACCTGCCACAGGGCGCCGTCGTCGTGCCCGGGGGCGCACAGCGCACCGACTCGGTGGCCGCGGGCCTGGCTGCGCTCGACCCGGCCTGCGACGTCGTGCTCGTCCACGATGCGGCTCGCTGCCTCACCCCGGCGCCCGTCTTCGAGCGCGTGGTCCACGCCGTGCGCGCCGGGGCCGCCGGGGCGGTGCCCGGCCTGCCACTGGTCGACACCGTCAAGACGGTCGACGCCACCGGCGTGATCACGGGCACCCCCGACCGCGCGACGCTGCGGGCCGTGCAGACCCCGCAGGCGTTCCGTCGTGAGGTGCTCGTCACGGCGTACGCGAGCGGCCTGCAGGCGACCGACGACGCCGCCCTGGTGGAGCGGTGCGGCCACCACGTCCTCGTGGTCGAGGGTCACCCCGACGCGTTCAAGGTCACCACGCCGGGCGACCTGGAGCACGCCGAGCGCGTCCTGGCCGCCCGCTCCTCGTACCGCACCCCGCCGCCGTGACCTAACCTCTGCTAGCAGAGGCTCGGGCGTGACCTAACCTCTGCTAGCAGAGGTTCGTGACGGAACCACACGGTGCACCCTGTGGTTCCGTGCCCAAGGTCTGCTGAGTCGACGAGGAGTGGGTGTGACGCTGCCGAGGGTCGGGATCGGGGTCGACGTCCACGCCCTGTCGGCACCCGATAGCGGTCGTGAGCTGTGGCTCGCCGGCCTGCACTGGCCGGGGGAGCGGGGGCTCGACGGCCACTCCGACGCCGACGTGGCCGCCCACGCCGCCTGTGACGCCCTGTTCGGCGCCGCGGGGATCGGCGACCTCGGCGCCCACTTCGGCACCGGACGTTCCCAGCTCGCCGGTGCGTCCGGCTGCGCCCTGCTCGCCGAGGCTGCCCGCCTCGTGCGTGAGGCGGGGTTCGAGATCGGCAACGTCGCACTGCAGGTCGTCGGCAACCGGCCGAAGCTCGGTCCGCGCCGCGCCGAGGCTGAGGCAGTGCTCTCGGATGCCGTGGGCGCGCCCGTGTCGGTGAGCGGCACCACGACCGACGGGCTGGGTCTCACCGGCCGCGGCGAGGGGGTCGCTGCCATCGCGACGGCCCTCGTGGTGGTCCGCGTCGGCTGACCCGGTGACCGCCGAGGCGACCACCGAGGCCGTCGCACGACCCACGGCAGACCCGAGGCCCGGACGAGGTCACCCGAGACGCCGTCTCCGGCCCGCGACCGCATCACGACAACCCCCAAAGGGCGCGGTGGCCTTCCACGCTGCGCCGGCCGGCGCTAGCGTGACGCTCTCGACGGCGCCCGCTCGGGGCGCCGCTCGCTGCCCGTCGCGGACCGAGGAGGACCAGGTGCCCCAGACCGTCCACGGAGTGATCGCCCGTGCCAAGGACGCCCCCGTCGAGCTCGTCGACGTCGTCGTGCCGGACCCCGGCCCCGGCGAGGCGGTGGTGCGGGTGGAGGCGTGCGGCGTCTGCCACACCGACCTGCACTACCGAGAGGGCGGCATCACCGACGACTTCCCCTTCCTGCTCGGACACGAGGCGGCCGGCACGGTGGAGGCGGTCGGGCCCGGCGTCACGGACGTCGCGCCTGGCGACTTCGTCGTGCTGAACTGGCGTGCCGTGTGCGGGCAGTGCCGCGCCTGCGTGCGCGGCCGGCCGTGGTACTGCTTCGCCACGCACAACGCGACCCAGCGGATGACGCTGACGGACGGCACCGAGCTGACGCCGGCCCTCGGTATCGGGGCGTTCGTCGAGAAGACCCTGGTCGCCGCGGGACAGTGCACGAGGGTGGACCGCGAGGCCGACGCCGCCGCCGTGGGACTCCTGGGGTGTGGCGTCATGGCCGGCTTCGGCGCGGCCGTGAACACGGGCGGGGTGTCGCGTGGGGACTCGGTCGCCGTCATCGGCTGCGGCGGGGTCGGCAATGCGGCGATCGCGGGCGCCCACGTCGTCGGGGCGACCACCATCATCGCCGTCGACGTCGACGACCGGAAGCTGGAGGCGGCCAAGGGCTTCGGTGCGACGCACACGGTGAACTCGTCGAGCGTGGATGCGGTCGAGGTGATCCGCTCCCTCACCGGTGGCCACGGCGCGGACGTCGTCATCGAGGCCGTCGGCCGCCCGGAGACCTACGAGCAGGCCTTCTACGCCCGCGACCTCGCGGGGACCCTGGTGCTCGTCGGCGTGCCCACGCCGGAGCAGCGCATCTCCCTGCCGCTCCTCGACATCTTCGGCCGGGGCGGCGCCCTGAAGTCCAGCTGGTACGGCGACTGCCTGCCCTCCCGCGACTTCCCGATGCTCGTCGACCTCTACCGCCAGGGCCGCTTCGACCTCGGCGCGTTCGTCACCGAACGCATCGGCCTCGGTGACGTCGAGGCGGCGTTCGACAAGATGCGCCAGGGTGGCGTGCTTCGCTCCGTGGTCGTCATGGACCCGGCGCCGTGACCGATGTCGGGATGCCGTTGCCGACGTCTCCGGGCGGGGTGCGGGTCGAGCGGGTGGTCACCTCCGGTGTGTTCGAGCTCGACGGCGGCTCGTGGGAGGTCGACAACAACGTCTGGATCGTGGGAGACGACTCCCAGTGCCTCGTCGTCGATGCAGCCCATGACGCGCCCGCGATCCTGGCCGCGGTGGGCGTCCGCCGCGTGGTGTCCATCGTCTGCACGCACGGGCACAGCGACCACGTCAACGCGGTCGGCGACCTGGTCACCGCGACCGGTGCGACGGCACACGTGCACCCCGACGACCGGGTGCTGTGGGACCAGACCCAGCCCGAGCCGCCCGGCGGTGAGCTGACCGATGGCCAGGTGTTCACCGTCGGCGACGTGGAGCTGGCCGTGCTGCACACGCCGGGGCACGCCCCCGGCGCCTGCTGCCTGTACGCACCGGCACTGGGGGTGCTCCTCAGCGGTGACACCCTCTTCCGGGGCGGGCCGGGGGCGACCGGCCGGTCGTTCAGCGACTTCCCGACGATCGTGGAGTCCATCCGCACCCGGCTGCTGACCCTGCCGGAGGAGACGGTGGTGCTCACGGGGCACGGTGACCCGACCACGATCGGCAACGAGGCGCCACACCTGGCGGAGTGGATCGCCCGCGGCCACTGACCCGGCCCATGTGCTCCACGCCCCGTGCTCCCCACCTCGTCTGTCAGCGTGCGCCGACGCGCGGCTCCCGCCGCGTGTCGGCAGCACGCTGACAGACGAAGTCGGGGAACAGGGGGAGGTGATCCGGCCGGTAGCCTTCACCGGGTGACCCTTCGGCTGTTCGACTCCATGTCCCGCGAGCTGCGAGACTTCATCCCCGTCGTGCCCGGCAAGGCGGGGATCTACATCTGTGGGCTCACGACCCAGGCGCCACCACACCTCGGCCACGTGCGGTTCGCGGTTGCCTTCGACGTCCTGCGCCGCTGGATGACGCGTGGGCACGGGCTCGAGGTCACCCTGATCCGCAACGTGACCGACATCGACGACAAGATCCTCGTGAAGTCGGCAGCGGCCGGTGAGCCATGGTTCGCCGTGTCGTACCGCAACGAGGTCGAGACGGCTGCCGCCCTGGCCGCCCTCGGCGTCCTGCCCCCGACCTACGAGCCCCGTGCCACGGGACACGTGCCCGAGATGGTCACCCTCATGGAGACCCTCGTCGAGAAGGGCCATGCATACGTCGCGGCCGACGCCAGCGGTGACGTGTACTTCGACGTGCGCAGCTGGCCGGCCTACGGCGAGCTGACCCGTCAGAAGGTCGACGACATGGTCGAGGCGGAGGACGCCGACCCCCGTGGCAAGCGCGACCCCCGGGACTTCGCGTTGTGGAAGGGGCACAAGCCCGACGAGCCGGAGACGGCGGCCTGGCCGACGCCCTTCGGCACCGGACGACCTGGCTGGCACCTCGAGTGCTCCGCGATGGCCCGCAAGTACCTCGGCGACACCTTCGACATCCACGGTGGTGGGGTCGACCTGCGCTTCCCGCACCACGAGAACGAGCAGGCCCAGTCGCGCGCGGCCGGCCTGGGCTTCGCGAACTACTGGCTGCACAACGCCTGGGTGACCATGGGCGGCGAGAAGATGAGCAAGTCGCTCGGCAACTCGCTGCGGGTCAGCGAGGTGCTCAAGGAGCACCGTCCCCTCGCGGTCAGGTACTACCTGACCGCTGCCCACTACCGCTCGACGATCGAGTTCCACCAGGGCTCGATCGAGGAGTCGGCCACGGCCGTGGAGCGCATCGAGGGCTTCCTCCGCCGGGCCCTTCCGGACGAGGTCACGGGGGTGCCGACGGGGCACGAGGCGCTCCCTGCGGACTTCCGTGAGGCGATGGACGACGACCTCGGTGTCTCGGGTGCCCTGGCGGTCGTGCACGAGGCCGTGCGGGCGGGCAACATCGCCCTCGACGACGGCGACCACGAGGACGCGGTCGCCGCGGCCCGGTCGGTCATCGCGATGACGGACGTGCTGGGGGTGAACCCCCTGGACCCCGCATGGGCCGCCGGTGACTCCGGCAGCTCCGATGCGCTCGCGAGCCTCGACGTCCTGGTCCGAGCCCGGCTCTCGGCCCGGGGGCAGGCGCGCTCCGCACGGGACTACGAGGCGGCCGACGCGATCCGCGACGAGCTCGCCGCCGCGGGAATCGCGATCGAGGACACCGCAGCCGGCGCCCGGTGGTCCCTCGTCCGAGGGCGGGGCGACTGACGTGGCCGGCAACTCACAGCGACGGGGCGCGGTCCGCAAGGGCGGCAAGAAGGGTCCCACCGTCGGCTCCGGTGGCCAGCGTCGCCGCGGCCTCGAGGGCAAGGGTCCGACCCCCAAGGCGGCCGACCGGCCCAAGCACAAGGCCCACAAGGCGTCCCCTGCCGCCTCGAGGACCGGTGGCGCCGGTGCCGGGCGCGGGCAGTCGGGGCGCACGAGCACCAGGCGCGCGAAGGCGAGCAGCGAGATGGTGGCGGGCCGCAACTCCGTCGTGGAGGCCCTGCGAGCCGAGGTCCCCGCGACGACGATGTACGTCGCCGGCCGCATCGACTCCGACGACCGGGTCCGCGAGGCGCTCAAGATCGCGACCGAGCGCGGCGTGCCCGTGCTCGAGACACCGCGCGGCGAGCTCGACCGGCTCACCGACGGGGCCGTCCACCAGGGCCTGGCCCTGCAGGTGCCCCCCTACGAGTACGCCCACCCTCACGACCTCGTCGATCCTGAGCTGCCCGGCATCCCACTCGTCGTCGCGCTCGACGGCATCACCGACCCCCGCAACCTCGGCGCCATCGTGCGCTCGGTCGCCGCGTTCGGGGGCCACGGGGTGGTCGTGCCGAGCCGCCGCTCGGCCGGCATGACGGCATCCGCCTGGAAGACCTCGGCCGGGGCGGCGGCCCGCATCCCGGTCGCCCAGGCGACCAACCTCACGCGGGCCCTCGAGGACTACCGCAAGGCCGGGTTCTTCGTCATCGGCCTCGACATGGACGGTGACGTCGAGCTGCCCGACCTCGAGCTGGCCTCCGAGCCGCTCCTCGTCGTCGTGGGCTCCGAGGGGAAGGGCCTCTCCCGCCTCGTCCGCGAGACGTGCGACCAGATCGTCTCCATCCCGATGTCCTCGGCGGTCGAGTCGCTCAACGCCGGCATCGCGACCGGGGTCACGCTGTACGAGGTGGCCCGCCGGCGCCGGGTGCGCTGACCGGCCGATCCGGGCGGCACTTCCCGGCCGGAACGGTCGCCCCTCGGCGACGCTCTGTGCGAGGATCGTCGCCGCCGGACGAGACCGGCACCGGGGGTGCAGCCCCTGACGATCGTCGAAAGAGGAGCACATGTCGGACTACGGTTCCACCCCCCCGCCTCCGCCCCCGCCGTCGGGTTCGGGTGGTGGTGGCGGCTACGACGCCCCGCCTCCCGGCTCCGGTGACGGCGGGTACGGCGGCTACGGGGCCCCCCCGCCGCCCGCAGGCGGCACGGGCGGCCCGGTCGACCACCCGAGGGGGATGACGGTCCTCATCCTCGGCATCCTCTCTCTCGTCTGCTGCTCGCCGCTGGGCATCGTGGCCTTCGTCATGGGCAACAACGCCCTCAAGGAGATCGACGCGCAGCCGGGCCGCTACGGAAACCGGCAGATCGTCCAGATCGGCCGGATCCTGGGCATCATCGGCATGGTGCTCCTCGTCCTGTCCATCATCTGGCTCGTCTTCCTCGGGGGCCTCGCCGCCGTGTCCGACTCCTCGACCATGTGAGATGACCGCGCTCCACGAGGCGGTGCCCACCGACCGGACACCCGGCCGGTGGCACCGCCTCGTGCGTCCTGCGGCGGTCGGCGCCCTGGTGGCCGCCGGCACCGCCTACGTGGCCGCCGTCGACCCGAACCAGCCCGGCCACTATCCCGTCTGCCCCACGTACGCCCTCGCCGGGATCTACTGCCCCGGGTGCGGGATGCTGCGGGCCACGCACGACCTTCTGCACCTCGACCTCGCCGGCGTGCTGGCCCGCAACCCCCTGGTCCTGCCGCTGTACGTCGGGCTGGTCCTGCTCTTCGCCGCCTGGGTCCGCGCTGCCTGGACCGGTCGTCCGCTGCGGTGGGACCCGCCGTCATGGATGCCGTGGGCGCTCGCCACCGCGTTCGTGGCCGTCGTGGTCGTGCGCAACGTGCCGGGGTGGACCTGGGCCTCACCGGCCTGAGTGCGCGGGCACGCTCCCCGCGAGCGACGGGTCAGCCCTTGGGGACGACGATGACGCTCGAGTGCACCGCCTTGTCCGCGAGCGTCTGCTTGTCGGTGTCCCAGAGCATCCAGAGGAACGACAGGTAGAACACCTGGTTCACGATGTTGGACACCACCTCGCGCAGGAAGCACATGCCCGCGCCGATCGGCTGCCCCGTCTTGTCGTCGAGCAGCCTGAGCCCGATCGCCCGCTTGCCCACGCTCTGCCCGGTGCGGCCCATCCGGAAGACCCGGTTCCAGAGCCAGATGCCCAACGACACCAGCGTGCCGAGGGCGACGAGCAGCCCTCCGGTGACGGCGAGCCCGGCGTCCCCGCCGGACGTCGTGGCGTTGCCGAACTCGTCGTAGGTCACGTCAGAAGGGGCCGCCACGATGAGCAGGACGATCCCGATGATCATCGGGATCAGCCCGATCAAGGTGATGGCGAGGTCGATGAGGTAGGCGAGGGCACGCTTGCCGAAGTCGGCCACCGGCCCGAAGTTCTGTTCGACGTAGCCGATCGAGCCCGGGTGCATCGGCCGGCCACCCGCGTAGCCGGGGGCCGGCGCGTAGCCACCGTACGGCTCCGGCTGAGGAACGGGCGCGTATGCCGGTGGCGCGCCGTAGCCGTAGCCACCCCGCTGTTCCACGGGGACCCATGGCTGTCTCGGGTCGAAACCCGTCGGGGGACCGGCGGGCTGTCCCGGCTGGTACGGCGGGGGCGTCGCCGCGGGCGGCTGCGGGGCGGCATCGGGCGGCTGCGGGGCGGCATCGGGCGGCTGCGGGGCGGCATCGGGCGGCTGCGGGGCGGCATCGGGCGGCTGCGGGGCGGCATCGGGCGGCGGAACCTGAGCGCCCTCGGGTGGCGGGTCGGTGGGTCCCTGCGGCTGGTCGGTCATCTCTCCCCCTCGGGGCGTCGGGGCTTCCCTCATGATCCTAGGGGCGCGGCTTCGGGCCCGCGATGACGGGTAGCTCACGGGTGTCGATGCCGAGCACCGCCTCCTCGTCGGGCTTCCCGGGGAGCACCGACGCGACGTAGTCGGCGATCGCCTCCTCGATCGGGATGTCGTGGCGCGCCCGTTCGGCGAGGTACCACCGGTGCTCGAGCACCTCGTGGAAGATCTCGGCGGGCTCGAGCTTCGCGAGCAGCTCACGAGGCACGTGCCGGGTCACGGGTTCATAGACCCGGGTCAGCCACTCGTGGGCGACGATCTCCTCGTCCTCCCCCTGCCGGCCCGTCGCGGCGGTGAAGGCGTCGAGGTCGTTGAGGAGCCGCCGGGCCTGGTTCTCGCGCACGTCGAGACCGGTGAGCCGCAGCAGCCGTCGCGAGTGGTGGCCGGAGTCGACCACCTTGGGCTGGATGCGGATCGAGGTCCCGTCGATGTCGGTGGTGATCTCCAGCTCGTCGACGTCGAACCCGAGGGCGTTGAGCCGCCGCATGCGGTCGTCCACCCGCCACCGCTCGCGGTCGTCGATGAGCTCGGGCCCGGTGAGCTCGGCCCAGAGGTCCCGGTACCGCGTCATGATGCGCTCGCTGACCTCGACGGGGTCCCGGTCCTCCTGCAGCAGACCACCCGCCTCGAGGTCCATCAGCTCACCGGCGATGTTCACCCGGGCGATCTCCAGGTCGTGCTCCCGCTGGCCGTCGCTGAGGCGCTGGCGCAGCTCGCCGGTCTCGGCGTCGACGAGGTACGCGGCGAACGCCCCGGCATCCCGACGGAAGAGGGTGTTGGAGAGCGAGACGTCACCCCACCAGAAACCCGCGAGGTGCAGGCGCACGAGGAGGACTGCCAGCGCGTCGATGAGCCGGGTCGCCGTGCCCTTGCGCAGGCTCTGGCTGTACAGGGCCCGGTACGGCAGCGAGAACTGGAGGTGTCGGGTGACCAGACAGGCGTCGAGCGCCCTCCCGTCGGCGCTCACCCGGCCGCTGACGACGGCGAACGGCTCGACGCACGGCATCCCGAGGCGGTTGAGGTTGCGCAGCAGCTGGTACTCGCGCAGCGCGAGGTCCGTCTTGATCTCCTTGACCGCGAGCACGCCGCCGGAGAGCCGCACGAACCTCACGACGTGACGGGAGATGCCCCGGGGAAGCGCGGCGAGCATCTCCTCCGGCCACTCCTCGAGCGGGACCCGCCACGGCAGGTCCAGCAGGGCAGGGTCGGGCCTGGCGGCGGTGATCTCGAGAGCCATCGGCACGGGTCCTCCGGTCGGGGCTGCGGTGAGTGGTCGACGGGGAACGCGCAACGCCCCGGACGAGTGCTCGTCCGGGGCGCCGCGGGTGTCCCGGTGCCGATGTCGGCGTCAGTGCATCCGGAGGCCGGACTGGGGGTTGAAGACGTGCATGTGGTCGGGGTTGGGGTAGACGAAGATCTTCGACCCCTTGTCGGGCACCCGGCGACCGTCGACCCTCGCGATGAACGGCTTTGCGAGGGCGTCGTCGCCCGCACCCTTCGAGGCGGACGTCCGGGTTCGCGGGCGTGGCGTAGACGTACGCGTCCGCGCCGAGCTCCTCGACGACGTCGACGATGAGCTCGAGCCCGTCGGGGTTCGTCGTGACCTCGACGTCCTCGGGGCGCATGCCGACGATGACCTGCGAACCCGAGTCACCGAGCACCTCGCGAGGCACCTGGAGGCGGTGGCTGCCGAACTGGACACCGTCCTCGGTGACCGGCACGGACACGAGGTTCATGGCCGGGGAGCCGATGAAGCCCGCGACGAAGACGTTGTTGGGCTTGTCGTACATCTCGCGCGGGGTCGCGCACTGCTGCAGGATGCCGTCCTTGAGCAGGGCGATGCGGTCGCCCATCGTCATGGCCTCGATCTGGTCGTGCGTGACGTAGACCGTGGTGACCCCGAGGCGGCGCTGGAGGGATGCGATCTGGGTGCGGGTCTGCACGCGCAGCTTCGCGTCGAGGTTCGACAGCGGCTCGTCCATGAGGAACACCTGGGGGGAGCGGACGATGGCCCGGCCCATGGCGACGCGCTGGCGCTGGCCACCCGAGAGCGCCTTCGGCTTGCGTTCGAGGTAGTCGGTGAGGTCGAGGATGCTGGCGGCCTCCTGCACCCGCTTGCGGATCTCGCCCTTGTCGACGCCGGCGATCTTCAGGGCGAAGCCCATGTTGTCGGCGACCGTCATGTGCGGGTAGAGCGCGTAGTTCTGGAAGACCATCGCGACGTCGCGGTCCTTGGGGGACAGGTCGGTGACGTCGCGGTCGCCGATCCAGATCTTGCCGTCGTTGACCTCTTCGAGGCCGGCGAGCATCCGCAGCGAGGTGGACTTGCCACACCCGGAGGGGCCGACGAGGACGAGGAACTCCCCGTCCGCCACGTCGATGTCGAGCCGGTCGACCGAGGGCGTGTCGTTGCCCGGGTAGATGCGGGTCGCTTGGTCGAACTTCACAGTTGCCATGGCGTCATTGCCTTCCTTCACCGGCAGGAACGTGCCGGACGATCCGTTGTAAAGGGTCGAGCTCCCGCCCACATCGGTGTAAGCGGTTTCGCCAGTATGCCGTGCGGCCGCCGCCTGTGGTACCCCGGGTGCACGGCTTGTGACGCGCACTGGCTGGACTGCGGGCCGTGGGGGAGCCGAGGTCCGCGTGGCGGCACCGAGCCACCTCTGGCGCCGCGGCGGGTGCGCCCCTATCGTCTAGTCATGAGG
This sequence comes from uncultured Actinomycetota bacterium, assembly GCA_963763015.1. GTDB lineage: Bacteria > Actinomycetota > Actinomycetes > Actinomycetales > Dermatophilaceae > Fodinibacter. Next base: position 277,639 of record CAVXML010000007.1, read on the forward strand.
ATCGCAGACGTGGTCAGGCGCAAAGGCGGGAACGTCATCACGGTGAAGTCCGACGCGTCCGTGACCGAGCTGCTCGCCCTGCTCGACGAGCACCGGATCGGCGCAGTCGTCGTGAGCGACGACGGCGAGGGCGTCCACGGCATCGTCAGTGAGCGCGACATCGTGCGCCACCTGCACACCGACGGCGCCGTCATCCTCGATGCACCGGTGCGGCAGATCATGACGGCCGAGGTGCACACGTGCACCCCCGACGACGTCCTCGACGACCTGGAGTCGGCGATGACCGAGCGCCGGATCCGCCACGTCCCGGTGGTCGTCGACGGGAAGCTGCACGCCATCGTCAGCATCGGGGACGTCGTCAAGAACCGCATCGACGACCTGCAGTCCGAGCGAGACCAGCTGCGCACCTACATCCAGAGCTGACGCGTCCGGCCGCCCGGCCGGTGGGCCGGTGGGCTCCGCGGTCGACGGGGAACCAGGAGCCGGCGGGTATCCAGCGGCTGTCCAGTGTTCCGGCATACCGTGTGGGGATGACCGTCGACGCCATCGCGGACGGCCCGGAGCCGGAGGACGCCGAGCTCCGCCGTGAGCACGCGCGGCTCGGTGAGTACCGGCTCGTGCAACGGCTCGGCGAGGGTGGCATGGGAGTCGTGCACCTGGCGCTCGACCGGCACGGTCGCGCGGTCGCGGTCAAGGTGCTGCGCCAGCACGTCGCGCACGACCCCGAGGCCCGGGCGCGCCTCAAGCGGGAGGTGGAGACCCTCAGCCGGGTCCGGAGCCCTCGCGTTGCGCCGATCATCGACGCCGACGTCGACGGAGTCACCCCCTACATCGTCACGCGGTACGTTCCGGGGCCACCGCTCGACGACCTGGTCACCGAGCACGGGCCCCTGCCGCCGGCCGACCTGCACCGGGTCGCCTCGGGCCTCGCCGACGCCCTGGACACCATCCACTCGGCAGGGGTGGTGCACCGCGACGTCAAGCCGGGAAACGTGCTGCTCGTCGACGGTGACCCCGTGCTCATCGACTTCGGCATCGCGCACGTCGCCGACGACATCCGCCTCACGCTCACGGGCCTGGTGATGGGAACGCCGGGGTACCTGGCGCCCGAGGTGGTCGGGGGAGAGGACGTCACGCCTGCGACCGACTGGTGGGGCTGGGCTGCCACGACGGCCTTCGCGGCCAGCGGCGCGCCCCCGTTCGGGCGCGGTGCCATGAGCGCGGTGCTCGCGCGGGTGGCCGGCGGAGAGCCGGACCTGCGGGCCGTCGACCCACGGATCGAACCCCTGCTGTATGCCGCACTCTCGCCCGATCCGTCGGACCGGCCGCACCACGACGAGGTCGTGGACGCCCTCGAGCGCTACGCGCACGGGGCCCCGGTGACCGAGGCGATCAGGGTGCGGCCCCGGCCGCCGACGGAGGTGCTCGCCACGCCCGCGACGAGCCCGCTGCCGACCGCCCCGGCACCCGCTGCGGCAGCGGCCGGGGCCGGCGCGCTGGCCACAGGTGCGATGGCCGGGAGCTCCGCTGCGGCCGAGGGGACGGGAACGCCGAGCGCGGTCGGAAGCGCCGCCCCTGCGCGCCCCGTCCCCCCGCGCGCGCCCGGGGCTCCCACACCTCCCCTTCCTCCTCCTCCGGCCCCGAGCGGCGCACCGGCCGGCCCGCCCGGGTGGGAGGGCGCACAGCCGGCGCCCGGGTCCCCCGGCCCGGTGGGGCAGGCGCCACCCCCGCGCGCCCAGCCATGGGCCGCCGTTCCGGAGGGGGAGTCGGACTGGGATGCCGCCCGGCAGGGCCACGGACCGTACGGCGACCCGCGCATCGGGCGGCCGCAACGCTCCGGAACGCTGCTCGCGCTGCTCGCGCTGCTCACCGCGATCACTGCCCGCGCCCCCCTCGTGGGGCTGCTCGCCCTGCTCGCCTGGGTGGCCCTCGCCCGGACCGCGGACCGCTCGGTCACGTCGCTCGTCAGGCGCCGCCACCAGCGCGGGGTCCGGGGAAGTGACGTGGCCGTGGCGGTGGCAGCCAGCCCGTGGCACCTCGTCGTGGGGGCGATCGGGGCCGCAGTGACCGTCCTGCTTCCGCTCGTCGTCGGTGTGTGCGCGATGTTCGCGACGGCCCTGGTCATCACGGCGTTCACCGGCGCGGATGCCGCAGCCGACGGCGTCGTGCCGCTCGCAGCCGCCGCCGTCTTCGCCGCCCTGACGGCGTGGTGGGGACCGGGCGGAGCGAGCCTGCGACGCGGGAGCCGGAGCATCGTGCGAGGAGCCGCCCCCGGGGCGCGCGCGACCCAGGTTGTGGTCTCCGGGCTCCTCGTCGCGACCGCGGTCCTAGGCGCGTCATCCGTCGCCTCCGACGGTCCGACGTGGTGGCCCCGCACCACGGCGCCGGGGTGGATCGACGAGGTCATCCCCCGCTTCTGATGCCTTTCGGCCCCGGTGCCGCTGGACCGCACGCGCCGGGACATCAGCCGCCCACGCTCAGAGGAACTGGCTGGGGTCGAACTCCTCGATCGGGATGATGCGGACGCGCGGCAGTCGCTCGTTGAACGCCTGGACGTCGTACTCGAGGTCGAGGGACTCAAGGCCGCGGTCGACGAGCTGGGCGAAGGCGGTGTTCCGGAACTCCACGAAGCCGACGACGCCGACCCGACGACCGTCGAGCAGCGCGCCGACGTGGTCGGCGAAGTCGCCGTCGTTGCTCACCAGCAGCACGTCGGCGTCCCTGGTCCTCAGCTCGGAGAGCGTCCGCTGGATCGCGATGTCGACGACCTTCTCGCCGGCGCTGCCGGACAACGGGATCGGCCGGTAGCCGATGGCCAGCAGCGCCTGGACGAAGGTCATCGGCAGCTCGGTGTTCGCGGCGAGGAAGAACAGCCCCACGGAGGGTTGTCCCCACCGCTCGTCGGCGAACTGCAGGAGGCGCTCCCACCGGGGACGCTCGTCCGGCCGAGGGCGACGTCCCAGGATCGAGGTACCCAGTGTGGCGTCGATGTTCTCGCCGTCCACGAGCACGTAGGTGGTGCGCCCCTCGTCGGCCATGCGACGAGACTACGGGGGCCGGGGTTTGGGGGCGGCGAGGCGTTCCTCGGGTCCAGGTCCACCCGGCCCCTGTCGCTGTTGCCCGCTGAGAGTGCGCCCGAGCTTCGCACGAACCACTGTGGCGACGCGGACGTTCGCTCAAGGCGCGCACATATCTGGGCCTCGGTGGAACGTCGGCGCCGTCACTGTGATGACGCGCAAGGTAGGGCGGGGCTGGTCTGGTCCGCGACGAGCGCCCGTCGACATGACAACGGCTTCCGCAGTTCGTCGAGCTGGCGAGGGGACTCGAACCCCTAACCCCCTGTTTACAAGACAGGTGCGCTACCGGTTGCGCCACGCCAGCGGCGGCCTCGCCCGTCGGCCAGGCCAGCCCCGGAGTCTACGCGGGGCCGGGGCCCGGGGGAGACCCGCGAATGCGTGAGCCACCGCCCGGGGTAGTGAGGCAACATGGAGCACAGGCTCGCCCTGCGGGACGCCACCTCGTCGTGGGAGGGTCCCGACTCCCTCACGTTCATCGGCAACGCCACCCTGTTGATGCGGTGCGGAGGGTTCACGATCCTGACGACCCGAACTTCGTGCACCGCCACGAGAAGGTCGGCCTGGGCAAGGGCCTGCACGCCACCCGGCTCACCGACCCTGCGATGGAGCTGGACGACCTGCCGCCGGTCGACCTCGTCCTCCTCTCGCGCTTCCACGGCGACCACTTCGACCAGGTCGCGCAGGAACAGCTCGACCGCGGCATCCCCGTCGTGACGACGAGGCAGGCCGCCGGCGAGCTTGCCGACCTCGGCTTCACCGCTGCGCTGGGGCTCGATACCTGGGATGCCGTCACGGTCACCGCCGGCGACCGAAGCCTGCGGATCACCTCGTGTCCGGGAAAGCACGGGCCCGGCGTCGCCGACCTGGTTCTCCCGGACGTCATGGGCAGCATGGTCGAGTGGGGTGAGGCGGCCCACTCCCGTGTGCTCTACGTGACGGGTGACACGCTGATGATCGACGACCTCGCCGAGATCCCCCGGCGCTACCCGGCCATCGACATCGGGATCTTCCACCTCGGGGGTACGAAGATGCTCGACATCCTCGTCTCGATGGACGCGGAGCAGGGCCTGGCGGCGATGCGACTCGTCGACCCGGGCACCGTGGTGCCGGTCCACCACGCCGACTACGACGTGTTCACCTCTTCCCCGGAGGACTTCCTCGAGGCGGCCGAGGCGGCCTCTCTGCGCGCCAAGGTCCGGCCTCTCACCCCGGGCGAGACGTGGGAGCTGCCTCCGGCCGGTACCCCCGCCGGTCTCTCCTGAGAGGAGCCCACGGGCGCACCGGCCGGCCGCCGCACCGAACGCTCAGGCGGCGGGGGTGTGGGTGTGGGGGGTGTCGGTGTCCTGGAGGTGGGTGCGTAGGCGGGTGAGGGTGGTGCGCAGGATGCGGGAGACCTGCATCTGGGAGACGCCGATGGCGTCGCCGATCTGGGTCTGGGTGAGCTCGTCGACGAAGCGCAGGCGCAGGACGAGGCGTTCGCGGTCGGTGAGGTGGGTGATGGCGTGGCGCAGGGCGTGGTGCAGGTCGATGGCGGTGGTGTGGTTCTCGGTGGTCAGGAGGTGGTCGGCCAGGGGGGTGCCGGCGGGGGTGGGGGCGTCCAGGGAGGTGGCGTGGTAGCCGGCGGAGCAGGAGCGGGCCTCGGCGATGTCGTCGGCGGTGACGGTCAGGGCGGCGGCGATCTCGGTGTCGTGGGGGTCGCGGGCGAGGTGGTGGCGCAGGCGTTCCTCCTCGGTGACCAGGGCGGCGCGCAGCTCCTGGATCCGGCGGGGGGGTCGCACCGACCAGCCGTGGTCGCGGAACCAGCGCTTGACCTCCCCGGAGATGGTGGGGGCGGCGAACGCGGCGAAGCCGGGGCCGGTGCCGGGCTGGTAGCGGTGCACGGCCTTGACCAGGGCGGTGCGGGCGACCTGGAGCAGGTCGTCGGTCTCGATGCCGCGCCCGGCGTAGCGCAGCGCGATCGCATCGGCCAGGGGCAGGGCGGTCAGGACCATCCGTTCGCGCAGGTCGGCGGCGGTGCCCGGGTCGGTGGTGTCCCGGGCGGCGGTGGCCAGGTCCTCGACGTCGGTGTCGATGTCGTGGTGGCGCGGGAGCGGCTCGGCGGTGCCGGTGGCGCTCGGGGTGGGGGCGGTGGTCTGGGGCACGGTCTCGTCCTTTGCGGGGGAACGGAGATGGCGCCACTGCTGGACCATGGGTCGCACCCGGGGTACCGGACCCCCGGTCGGGTGCGTCGTGCCGCACCGTGGGGGCTGCGACTGGACCGACGCTAACAACGCCGCACCCCTCCCCGGGGCTTTGCGAACACCACTTCTCAGTTCGTGGGGCGTGACCCCCAATCGCTCCCCGGTTTGCCCAGGTGAGGGCCGGGTACGTCATGGGACGCATGAACGACGTACCGGGAGGTGTGCCATGCCCAGTGCCAGCACGACCGGCCCCAAGGCGCAGAGCAAGCCGCGCCCCGGCGCCCGCAAGGACAAGGGGCTGTCACCGTCCGCAGCGCGAAAGTCGATGCAGGACAACGACAATCCCGGTAAGCCACGGTTCTCCAAGGCGTACGGCTTCGGCCTGGTGACGGGCGCGCTGTTCATCCTGTCGTGGGTCGGTCAGTTCGTCACCCAGCTGATCACGGTGCGCAACGAGAACGAGGCACACGGGCAGCCGTTCGAGTGGGACGACTTTCTGGCCCAGTTCTTCTCGTCCACGTTCGAGAACTGGCAGTCCGAGTTCCTCCAGCTCGTGTGGCAGGCCGCTGGCCTCACCCTGCTGCTGTTCTGGGGGTCGTCGCAGTCCCGCGAGAGCGACGAGCGCATCGAGGTCAAGCTCGACCGCCTGCTCGAGGAGCGCGGCATCGACCCCGCGACCCTCAGCGAGTCGGTGAACCGGTCCGTCTGAGCGCCTCGACAACCGGCCAGCCTCGACAACCGGCCGCCAGGGGTCTGGAGAGCCGGCCAGGGACTGCGTTTCCACCCGGTGCGTGTGAGGATCCGGCACCAGGACACCGGAGATCACACGCACCCGATCCGCGCGGAGTGCTTCGCGCCGCCCTGATGCACCCGGTCAGAGGCCCTTGGCCACGTCGGCGACGCCGGGAGGAGCGAGCCCCGTGTCGGCCACCTCGATCGCGATGTCGACGAGCTTGCGGTTGCTCCGCTGGCTCGCCACCCGCAGGACGTCGAACGCCTGCTCACGGTTGAGCTGGTGGCGCGCCATGAGCACGCCGATCGCGACGCCGATCTCCCGGTTGGTCTCGAGGGCTCTCAGCAGGTGGGTGGCCTTGTCCTGGGCCAGGCTCGCGGTGACGAGAAGTGCGCAGTGTGTGGCCAACACGCGGCCGCGGTGGACGTCTGCGGTGTCGAAGGCGTCGGGCTGCGGTGCCGACAGGTTGAGGCCCGCGATGGCCTCGCTCTCGTCGAGGAGGTGCAGGCGGTACGCGAGCATGCTGCGAACGCCGAACTGCTCGTTGAGCTGCCGCCCCAGCGGATGCCACTTGGGTTCGCTGGCGATGTCGCCCGTCACGTAGGTGCTGTCGTCGAGCAGCGCGTCCACGCACGGCCCCACCCCGGCGCGGTACTGCGCGAGGTCGATCTGGTCGGCGACCGGCTCGCTGCGTGCCACCGTCCGGAAGGTGCCACCTCGCAGCACCGTGATGCTCGCCCACTGGGCACCGACGAGCTCGGTGGCAGCCAGGCCGACGAGCTGCTGCAGTCCGGCATCCGGCGGCTCGTTCCGGAGTTCGCGGGTCAGTCTGGCCAGCGACTCGGCGACGACCTTCAGGGCATCGGACTCGTCGGAGCGGGAACCGCCCTGTCCATTGGCATCCACGTCACGCCCTCCCATCTCCGTCCGGTCGTCGCGACGGGAACGCCGTCGCCCACGCCCTGTGCGGGCCCACCACCCAAACCTAGACTGCGCAGGTGTCTCCACGGCTCGGGCTGCGCAGCCGCATCCTCGCACTGACGATGCCGGTTGTGCTCGTCGTCAGCGCAGCCATCGCGACCCTGCTCTACTTCTCGCTCGGCCAGATCCTCGAGGCCTCCGCGCGGGACGCCGCGGCGGCTGAGGCGCTCGAGCTCCGTGCGGAGCTGCAGATGCACACGGTCCAGGACCTCACGGTGGCCCACGAGATCGGCGCAGGAACCCGCGTGTCGCAGGTGGTCGACGAGGCGGGGTCGGTCGTCGTGAGCAGCGACGGGCGGCTCACCGGGCCGGTGGCGGACCCGGCGGTGGCACCGGGCGGAGTGCGGGTCGACGTCGTCGACGAGCTCCCCGGAGTCGGCAGGGGCGGATATGCCGTGGCGGTCGCGGACAGTCCGGGCCTGGACGGCAGGAGGTACAGCGCGGTCGTCGCGGTGCCGACCCGGGTCGAGACCACCGCGCTCGGCCGCTCCCTGGAGCTCGCCACCATCGGGGCCATCGGTCTCGTGGTGCTGCTGGCGGCGGTCACCACCTTCGCCGTGGGCCAGGCGCTTCGGCCGGTGGAACGCATGCGGAACCAGGTCGAGGGCATCGCCGCCTCGCGCCCGGCGCCCAGCCTCGAGGTGCCGGCCGGCCGTGACGAGCTCGCCAAGCTCGCCGAGACGATGAACGACGTCCTCGAGCGCCTCCGGCGAGCCGACTCGTCGCGTCGGGCGTTCGTGGCCGACGCGGGCCACGAGCTGCGTAGCCCGCTGACCACCATCCGCGTGTTGCTGGACATGCTCGCCGAGGACCGGTCCGAGGCCGAGCGTCGCGTCATCGCCGAGCGTGCCTCGGCGGAGACGGACCGGCTGTCCGTTCTCGTCCAGGACCTGCTCGAGCTCGCCTCGGCCGACGAGGGGGCCCTGCGCCTGGAGCGGGTCGAGGTGGACCTCGACGACGTCGTGCTCGCGGAGACGGCGTCGCTGCGCGCGCGGGGGATGCCGGTTGCCGTCACCGTCGAGCCGACGCGGGTCGTCGGCGACCCGCACCGGCTGGGCAGGGTGGTGCGCAACCTGCTCGAGAACGCGGAGCGCCACCGCGAGAACGAGGTGCGGCTCACCCTGGACCAGGATGCCGGCGACGCCCTGATCCTCGTCGACAACGACGGCCCGCCGGTGGCCCCTGAGGAGCGCGAGCGCATCTTCTGGCGCTTCGTTCGGCTCGACGACTCCCGCACGCGCGACACCGGTGGCACCGGGTTGGGCCTGGCCATCGTCGCCGAGATCGTCCGCGCCCACGGAGGGACGGTCCGCGCCGAGGTGGCACCCGACGGCTGGTGCCGCTTCTCCGTCAGGCTCCCTCTCGGTCGTACACCGGGTTGAGCCGGTAGCCCATGCCGCGCACTGTCTCGAGGGACTTGGCCGCGAACGGCGCGTCGATCTTGCGGCGGAGGTAGCCGATGTAGACCTCGACGACGTTGTCGGCGCCGGGGTAGTCGGAGTCCCAGACGTTCTCGAGGATCTCGCTCTTGCTCTGCACCTGGCCCGCGCGTCGCATCAGGTGGTGCAGGAGGGCGTACTCCCGCGCCGTGAGCTGGATCTCCCTGCCACAGCGGGTCACTCGCCGCGTGGTGGGGTCGAGCGTGAGGCCGCCGACGGTCAGGGCGACAGGTCGCTCCGGAGCCCCTCGACGAGCCAGCGCCTGGAGCCTGGCGAGCAGGACCGGCGTGCTGAACGGCTTGGTGACGTAGTCGTCCGCTCCGAGCTCGAAGGCATCGGTCTGGTCGAACTCGCCGTCCTTGGCGGACAGCATGAGGACCGGTGACCACACCTTCCGCGCCCTCAGGTGCTTCAGCACGTCGTAGCCGTTCAGGCCCGGGAGCATGATGTCCAGCACCACGACGTCGTACGGCGCCTGTACCGCCATGCGCAGGCCGTCGCGACCGTCGGTCGCGCAGTCCACGACCCAGCCGTCAGCCCGCAGCGCCCCTTCGAGCGCCTCGGCGAGCGGGCGCTCGTCCTCGACGAGCAAGAGCCTCACGACATGGCCTCCGTCCTCAGCCGGTTCTCAAGGTTTCGAGCACCGTACTCAGCGTCCCCGTGGTTACTGGCCGGTAGGAATCCGTGGAGTCGCCACCGCGGCGCGAGGGGCGGACGACCGTCTGGGAGGGTCACGACACCTGCGGGCCGGGACGCCAGGCGTGCGGCCGATCCAGCGGCGGCGCTGCCGTCGGCATCAGCCTCGTGACCACGACGCTCGCCGGACACAGCGGCTCACGAGCCGTGTGGAGTGGGGTCGGCACCGCCTGACCCGACCAGCGGTCGCGCCGGCAGGAGCGGATCGAGGAGGGCTGGCCTCCGTCGCGGGTGGCGGTGACCCTCCTCGGCCCGCGGGCCTGGGCTCCTCAGTGGTTGCGCAGGGCCTTGACGAGGTCGCTCTTGCTCATCGTCGACCGGCCGGCGATCCCCAGCTCCCGAGCCCGGCGCTGCAGGTCGGCCTTCGTCCAGTCGTCGTAGTCGCCGGACCGGCCTCCCTTTCGGCCCACCGCCGACCTGGAGGTGTTCGCGGCCGCGTTGGCGATGCGGGCCGCCTTCTCCTTGCTGGCGCCGTCGTCGCGCAGCGCCTCGTAGAGCTTTGGGTCCTTCACCGACGGACCGGGACTCCTGCGTGCGGGCATGACCGCTCCTTTCCTCGAGGTCCTCCTCCCGTACCCCCGGAGCCCCGGGCGACGCGCGCGAGCGTCGCCGGAACGCGAGCGCGCCACGCCTGGCGACCCGGCAGCCGTACTCCGCCGCCTCGACGGATTCCGCAGTGTCGCGCCGCTTCGGGCACGGATATGATCCGCATCATGATCGAGCAGAAGCGGATTCTGGCAACCTCCATCCCCGGCCCGCAGTCCCAGGCGCTCCAGGCACGCAAGAGGGCAGCGGTGTCGGCGGGAGTCAGCACCGGGCTGCCGGTCTACGTCGTCGACGGGCAGGGCGGCATCCTGCGTGACGCCGACGGCAACCAGCTCATCGACTTCGGCGCGGGCATCGCGGTCACCACGGTGGGCAACGGCAACCAGCGGGTCGTCGACGCGGTGACCGAGCAGATCCGCCGGTTCACCCACACCTGCTTCATGGTCAACCCCTACGAGGCCTACGTCGAGGTCTGCGAGAAGCTCAACGCCCTCACTCCCGGCGACCACGAGAAGCGGTCGGCGCTGTTCAACTCCGGCGCGGAGGCCGTCGAGAACGCCGTGAAGGTCGCGCGGCACGCGACCGGCCGGCCGGCCGTCGTCGCCTTCGACCACGGGTACCACGGCCGCACGAACCTCACGATGGGCCTGACCGCGAAGAACATGCCCTACAAGCATCGCTTCGGCCCCTTCGCCGGCGAGCTCTACCGGGTTCCCATGGCCTACCCGTACCGGTGGCCCGGCGGGCCGGAGGCCTGCGCCGAGCAGGCCCTGCGCACGGTCACCGACCAGATCCACGCCCAGGTCGGCGAGGACAACTGCGCCGCGGTCATCCTCGAGCCCATCCAGGGCGAGGGCGGTTTCATCGTCCCCCCGGCCGGCTTCCTGCCCGGGCTGGCCGACTGGTGCCGCGAGCACGGCATCCTGCTCATCGCCGACGAGGTGCAGTCGGGCTTCTGCCGGACCGGCGACTGGTTCGCCTGTGACCACGAGGGCGTCGTCCCGGACCTCATGACCCTTGCCAAGGGCATCGCGGGTGGGATGCCGCTCGCGGCCGTCACCGGCCGGGCCGACCTCATGGATGCCGTCCACCCGGGCGGTCTCGGTGGCACCTACGGCGGGAACCCGGTGGCGTGCGCCGCAGCGCTGGCATCGATCGCCTCGATGGAGGAGGACGACCTCGCCGGCCGCGCGCGCGCGATCGGGGCGGTCCTCACCGACCGGCTGGGGCGCCTCGCCGAGAAGTACGACGAGGTGGGGGAGGTGCGGGGCCGCGGCGCGATGATCGCCATGGAGCTCGTGACCGACCCCGCGTCCAAGGAGCCGAACCCGGCGCTGACCGCCGCCGTCAACACGGGGTGCCACCAGCGTGGCCTGGTGACCCTCACGTGCGGTACCTACGGGAACGTCTTCCGGTTCCTGCCGCCGCTCTCGATCTCCGACGAGCTGCTCCACGAGGGCCTCGACGTCCTCGAGGAGTCCTTCACGGCCGCCCTCGGGTGACGGAGCGCACCGGCGTCCCTGCCGAGTACGCCCTCGCCGGCCGGACGGCCGTCGTGACGGGGGCCGGCTCGGAGACCGGGATCGGCTTCGCGTGCGCCAGGCTGCTCGCCCGGCTCGGGGCCCGGGTCGTGGTCACCGCGACGACGGACCGGGTCGGCGCCAGGGTGGCCGAGCTGCGAGCCGCCGGGTACGACGCGGCGGGCGTCGTTGCAGACCTCACCACCGAGGACGGGTCGGACAGCGTGGTGGCGGCCGCACTCGCCCTCGGCGGCGGGCTCGACGTGCTCGTCAACAACGCCGGCATGGTGTCCGTGGCGGGGGGCGGCGACTACCTCGAGGGCGACCTGCTCGGCACCCCGCCGGAGCGCTGGGCCGCCTCCTTGGCGCGCAACCTCGACACCGCGTACCTGACCACCCGGGCGGCGCTGCCCCACCTGCGGCGGAGCGGAGCGGGGCGGGTGGTCATGGTGACGTCGGTGACCGGTGCCGTCGCGGCCATGCGTGGCGACGTGGCGTACGCCGCCGCGAAGGCGGGAATGGTCGGCCTGATGCGCGCCCTCGCGGTCGACGAGGCACGGCACGGGCTCACCGCCAACGCGGTGGCCCCCGGGTGGATCGCCACGGGGTCCCAGACACCGGCGGAGGAGGACGAGGGGCTCGCGACGCCGATGGGCCGGTCGGGCACGCCGGAGGAGGTGGCCGCCGCGGTGGCCTTCTTCACCAGCCCCGCCGCGGCGTACGTGACCGGACAGGTGCTCGTGGTCGACGGCGGCAACGGCGTCGCCGAGGAACGGGTGCACCACCGCTCCTAGACTCGGTCGGTGACCCGTCCCGTGCTGCGCCAGGTGCACAACATCGGGCGGCGGCGTGCCTGGGTGATCTGGCTCGTGGGACTGTCCGTCTACGTGCTGGCCGTCTTCCACCGCACCTCCCTGGGGGTCGCGGGCCTGCTGGCGGCGGAGCGCTTCGACATCAGTGCGGCCCAGCTCGCGACGTTCACGGTGGTGCAGCTCGCGGTGTACGCGGCGATGCAGATCCCCGTGGGGGTGCTCATCGACCGCTTCGGATCGAAGCGGCTCATGCTGACCGGCCTCCTGCTCATGACAGCGGCGCAGTTCTGGTTCGCGGTCGCCGGCTCGTTCGAGGTCGGGATCGTCGCGAGGATCATGCTCGGGGCCGGGGACGCCATGATCTTCACCTCGCTGCTGCGGCTCGTCGCCGTGTGGTTCCGGGTCAAGCAGGCGCCCTTCGTCACCCAGCTCACCGGGATGGCGGGGCAGCTCGGTGCGATCGCGGCGGCCACCCCCCTCGCTGCGGCGCTCTCGAGCTGGGGATGGACGCGCTCCTTCGCCACGGCCGCCGGTGTCGGCGTCGTGCTCTCGGGCCTCCTGATGCTCCTCGTCAAGGACTCGCCCTACCGGGGGCAGGCGGTCGAGCGGGTCAAGGTCCGCGCCCTGGCCCGGACGCTGGGCGAGGTCTGGGGCAACCCCGGCACCCAGCTCGGGCTCTGGGTGCACTTCACCTCGCAGTTCGGTGCGACCGTCTTCACGATGCTGTGGGGCTTCCCGTTCCTGGTCCGGGGTGAGGGGCTCGACCCAGGCCTCGCGTCCGGGCTGCTCGTCGTCATGACCCTCACCGGGATGGCGGCGGGGCCGCTCGTGGCGACCTTCACCGCACGGGTGCCCTACCGCCGCTCGCAGCTCGTGCTGGGGATCGTGCTGGCCATGATGTCCGTCTGGGCGGTGGTGCTGCTGTGGCCCGGGCCCGCGCCGCTGTGGCTCCTCGTGCTCCTCGTCGTCACCACGGCCATGGGGGGACCCGGGTCCATGGTGGGGTTCGACCTGGCCCGGACCTTCCACCCCTCGTCCCGGTTGGGGCGGGCAACCGGGGTGGTCAACATCGGTGGCTTCACGGCATCCCTCGTCACGATCGCGCTCATCGGCGTCGTCCTCGACCAGCTGGCGCCAGGCGGGCAGGAGGACTACACCCTCGACGACTTCCGGATCGCGATGTCCGTGCAGTTCGTCTTCTGGGGAATCGGCATCGTGCAGCTCGTCCGCTACCGCCGCAAGAGCCTGCGGCACATCGAGGAGCACCCCGGCGCCATCGACGCGCTGCGGTCCGGCCAGACCCTGCTGCCGGGTATCTCGCGCGACGTGGAGCCTTGAGAGACGGCTGGTCAGCGTTTCCCGGATGTTCAGGCCGGGGCGGCGTGTCGGTCACCCCAGCCTCGGCCAGGGCGCCTATAACGGTGCTGACCGGGCCAGGTATGAGTTGGCCCGGTCCGCCGCCCGGGGGGCGGGCCCGTCGGGGTGGGCCGATGGGCCGGTCGGCCTAGCCGACGGCGTATCCCGCGCTGGGCTCGGCACAGTACGTGAAGGGCCCGCCGGTTCGCGCGTGGTACTGGTAGAGCCCGGCGCCGACCCGCAGGATGAGCAGCTCGCCGTCGACCGTGGCCTGCGTGTAGGACATCCCCGGCTGGGGGCAGCCCAGCGAGCCGTCGCTCCAGGTCACCTGGCTCCACGCCGCGACGACGACCTGTGCCGGGTCCACGTCCTCCCGCGTCGCCGTGTCGGCGATCGCCGCCGACACCCGCGGTTCCTCTCGCAGCCCTTCTGGCACTGCCGCGCCCTGCGTCGTGCTGCTCGTCGACGTGGGCGAGACCGCAGGGGACGACTCGGGAGCGCCGGGCGCCGCACTGCCGGAGGCGGGCGTCGTCGGAGAGGGCGTGGCCGATGCGGAGGACTCCGTGTCGCCGCTGTCGTACGAGATCCCGCAGGCGCTCGAGAGGCCGACCGCGGCGAGGACGGCGAGCAGTCGAAGGGATGTGTGCATGGCGCTCCTCTCGGTCACCTCAGGACGTGTCGGCTGATGACGAGCCGCTGGATCTGGTTGGTTCCCTCGAAGATCTGGGTCACCTTGGCCTCGCGCATGTAGCGCTCCGCCGGGAAGTCCTGGGTGTAGCCGGCGCCCCCGAGCACCTGCACGGCGTCGGTGGTGACCCTCATCGCGGCATCCGTCGCGGTGAGCTTGGCGACGGCTGCCTCCTTGCTGAAGTCGCGGCCGGCGTCCTTGAGGCGCGCGGCGTGCAGGTACGTCGCGCGGGCGCTGGTGACGGCGGCCTCCATGTCGGCGAGAAGGAACGCCAGGCCCTGGTTCGCCCCGATGGGTCGCCCGAACTGCCGACGCTCCTTCGCGTAGCCCGCAGCCAGGTCGAGCGCAGACTGGGCGAGACCCGTTGCGGCAGCGGCGATCCCGAGGCGGCCGGCATCCAGCGCCGACAGTGCGATCGCCATGCCCTGCCCCTCGCTGCCGATCCGGCGGGAGGCGTCGACCGCCACCCCGTCGTACATCACCTCGCGCACGGTGTCGCAGTGCAGGCCCATCTTCCGCTCGGGGGCGCCGAAGGTGATGCCCGCAGCGTCGGCGGGCACCACGAAGCACGAGAGGCCTCGGCCGCCGTCGTCGGAGGTGCGCGCGAACGTCGTGTAGTAGTCGGCGTGACCGGCGTGGCTGATCCAGGACTTGCGACCCGTGATCCGGTATGCCGACGGCTCGCCGCCAGCAGCGGCCGCCTCGTCCTTCTCGGTGGTCCCCGGGTCGCCGACGGCGCGGGTGGACATCGAGGCGATGTCGGAGCCGGCCAGTGGCTCGGAGAGGCAGTAGGCGCCGAGCTGGTCGCCGGAGAGCATCCCGGGTAGGAGCGACCGCTGCTGCTCGGGGGTGCCGAACGTCGCCACCGGGTAGGTCGTGAGCGAGTGCACCGAGACGCCCACCGCGACGCTCATCCAGGCCGACGCGATCTCCTCGACGACCTGGAGGTACACCTCGTAGGGCTGTCCGTACCCCCCGTACTCCTCGGGTTGCGGAAGCGACAGCAGCCCGGCGGCGCCGAGCGTGCGGAACACCTCGGTGGGGAACGACTCCCCGGTGGCGGCGGCTCGCTCGGCCTCGTCGACCCGAGGTCGCAGCTCCTTGTCGCAGATCTCGCGGGTCAGCTGGATGAGGTCCTGGCCCTCCTCGGTCGGCATGAGCCGCGTCGCTGGCATGCGCCCGAGAGTACCCGGGGGTCAGGCGGGGTAGGCGTTGACCTCGGTCGCCTTGACCCCTGCCCAGAGCTCAGTCCCCGGGTGCAGCCGCAGGGCAGC
The DNA here is from genome assembly GCA_963763015.1 of uncultured Actinomycetota bacterium. Classification (GTDB taxonomy): domain Bacteria; phylum Actinomycetota; class Actinomycetes; order Actinomycetales; family Dermatophilaceae; genus Fodinibacter. The sequence continues at coordinate 292,941 of CAVXML010000007.1, forward strand.
GACGGACGCCGGGGTGACCTCGGCGACCAGCGTTGCGTCGTCGCCGGCGACGAGCCGCACGCGTGCGCTCTGTCCCACGAGCTCGATCGCGACCACTCGCACGGGCCAGGTGTTGCGCATGGACCCCTCGGGTCGGTGGAGGTAGAGCGCGACGGCAGCGGGCGCGAAGGACACCCACGAGGGGCCATGGTGCTCGTGCCCCAGCGTGACGACCGGGCCGAGCGCCGTGGTGACGGTATGGGCGTCGGACGCGTCACCGGCGTACAGGTTCAGCCCCACGACGTGGGCGACGTAGGCGTTGCGAGGCCGGGCGACGACGTCGGCGGGGCTCCCCTCCTGCACGACCCGTCCCCCGTCCACGAAGACGAGGCGGTCCGCGAGGGTGAGGGCGTCGAGCGGGTCGTGGGTGACGAGCACGGTGGAGCCGGGGTAGGTGCGCAGCCGCGCCGCGATGGTGGCCCGCACCTGGGGGCGCAGCTCCGGGTCGAGGGCCGAGAGCGGCTCGTCGAGCAGGAGCAGGCGCGGGTCGGTCGCCAGGGCGCGCGCGATCGCGACCCGCTGGGCCTGGCCGTGGGAGAGCTGGGCCGGCCGCCGCGTCGCGAGGTCGAGCGCGCCGAGCGCGCCGAGCTCGGCGTCGGCTCGTGCCGCGGCGGCCGAGCGCGGCACCCCCCGGCTGCGCGGGCCGAACGCGACGTTCGCGCGAGCGCTGAGGTGGGGGAGCAGGAGGTGGTCGGCCGTGAGCAGCCCGACTCGGCGCAGCGACGGGTCGAGGTGCGTGGTGTGGTCAGACCACGTGCGGCCGTCGACGCGGACGTGACCGGCGCCCAGGCGGACCAGGCCGGCGAGGGCGTGCAGGGCGGTGGTCTTCCCGGCGCCGTTCGGGCCGAGGATCGCGACGACCTCTCCGTCGTGGGCCCGCAGGGGGAGGTCGAGCTCGAGGCCCCCTCGGGTGACCCGCAGGTGAGCGTCGAGGCTCATCGGAGCCACCGCCCGCGCAGCAGCCCGAGCACTCCGACGGCGACGGCGAGCATCACGAGGCTGAGGGCGACGGCCGTCTGCGGGTCGTCCTGCAGCTCGACGTAGACGAGCAGGGATGCCGTCTGGGTCTCGCCCGCGAAGTTGCCCGCGAAGGTGATGGTGGCGCCGAACTCCCCGAGCGCGCGGGCCCACGCCAGCGCCGTGCCCGAGACGATGCCCGGTGCCGCAAGTGGCAGGCCGACGTGCGTGAGCAGTCGCAACGGGCCGGCGCCGAGAGTGGCCGAGACGTCGAGCAACCGGCGGTCGATGCCCCGCATCGCACCCTCGACGGCGAGCACGTAGAACGGCAGCGACACGAAGACCTGCGCGAGCACCACGGCAACCGGGGTGAAGGGGATCCGCAGCCCGAGCACCTCGAGCAGCGGCTCACCGACGAGACCGCTCCGGCCGTAGGCGAGCAGGAGGGCAACACCTCCGACCACCGGCGGCAGCACGATCGGAACCGTGACGACGGCTCGGAGCCACGCCGCACCGCGCCCGTCGGCACGGGAGAGCAGCCAGGCCAGCGGCGTGCCGAGGGCCCAGCACACCACCACCGTCGCGCACGTCGTGACGAGCGACAGGCGGATCGCGGGCCACACCGCAGGGTCGGCGAGCCGGGCCGGCAGGCCCACCCACTCGGCCCCGGCGACGAGGCCGAGCAGGGGCAGGACGACGAGGAGGGCCGCGAGCACCGCCGGCCCGGCGACCGCTGCCCTCGAGAGCCGGACCCGGGCCGTTCCCGGCGAGGGCCCTCGTCCGGCCGAGAAGGTCCCCGCCTCGCGAGGAGGCGGGGGGTGGGTCGTGGGCGTGGGGCTGGTCACGGAGCGAGGAAGCCCGCCGCCGCCAGGGCGGTCCGTCCCTCCGGTCCGGCGAGGTACGCCGCGAAGTCCCGTGCCGCGGGGTCGTCGCCGAATCGGAGGAGAGGGTAGTCGAGCGTCGTGTTCTGCTCGGGCGGGATCTCGACGCCGAGGACGTCGTCGCCCGCGGAGACGACGTCGGAGTGGTAGACGACCGCCGCGTCGGCCTCCCCGAGCCTCACCTTTGCGAGGGTGGCGTTGACGTCGACCTCCCGCGAGACGACGTTCGCCCGGACCGCGGCCCTTGCCAGCACCCCGTCGGCCGCCGCTCCGCAGGGCACACTCGTCGCGCAGAGCACGACCTGCAGCTGGGTTCGGGCGAGGTCGGCCAGGCCGCCCACCCCAGCCGGGTTGCCGGGCGGGGTGGCGATCTCGAGGGTGTTGCGAGCCATCGTCATGGTCTCGTCGGGCTCGAGATCGCCGAGGTGGTCGAGTGCAGCTGTGCCCGCCGTCGCGAGCAGGTCGGCGTCCGCCCCCTGCGCCACCTGTCGGGCCAGGGTGGTGCTCGACCCGAAGCCGAGCCGTACGGTGACGCGCGGGCGCGCGGCTTCGTAGGTCTGCGCGAGCGCCGTGAGCGGCGCCGTGAGCGACGCCGCGGCGAGCACGGTGACCTCGCCCGAGATGCCTGCGGATGCCGTGCTCGACCCAGCGGGGTCCACTCCCGTGCTCGAGTCGGGCGACGCGCCACCGCAGCCGGAGGCGAGGAGGGCCAGGGCGACGAGCGGCACGGCGTACCGGGAGGTCACCGAGGGACTCCGACGACGACGTTGGTCGACTTGATCGACGCCACCGCGACGGTGCCGACCGCCAGGCCGAGGTCGTCCACCGCCTCGCGCGACATCAGCGAGACGACCCGGAACGGGCCGCACTGCAGCTCCACCTGGGCCATCACCGTGTCCTTGAGCACCCGCGTGACGATGCCGCGCATCCGGTTGCGTGCCGACTCGTCGGCCACGGCACCCACCGGGGCCGGACGGGCGATCTCCTGGGCCACGGATGCCACGTCGGCACCGTCGACGACGAGCCGGCCGGCCCTGTCGTGCGTGCTCGGGAGGCGCCCCTGGTCCACCATCCGCCGCACCGTGTCGTCCGAGGTGCCGAGCAGGGATGCCGCCTCGGAGATCCGCAGCTGCGTCATGCGAAGCACTGTACATCCGCATCCGCGGTGCTTTCCTCAGGCCTGCCTGTGGGGCCTCAGCCCTCGGGCAGGGGCTGGTGCTCCGGCTCGCCGTGCGGGTCGCGGAAGTGCACGAGCCGAGGGCGCTTGGCGACCACGTCGTCGCCCGAGGACTCCCCTCGCATCCGCCGCTGCACCCAGGGAGCGGCGTGCACGCGGGCCCACTCGGCGTGCGCACGCAGCTCCTCGCGGCGGGCGGCGCGGTCGGCCGGCGGGAGTGGGGCACTCCAGTCGGCGAGGTCCGTGGTGTGTCCGAGCGCGGCGAGGGCCGCGAGGGCGACGCGCCGGTGGCCCTCACCCGTGAGGTGGATCCGGTCCTCCGCCCACATCCGCCAGTCCCGCAGCGACTCCATGCCCCAGAGGTTGAGGACGTGGCAGCCGTGCCGCTGCGCGATGGTGAAGAGGTTGGCCGTGTGCACCGCGTGCCGCCCGCGCAGCGCCTTGAACAGCCCGGCATCCCGGGTGTCGGTCGGGGTCGCCAGCAGCACGTCGGCCCCGGTCTGGCGCACGCGGACGGCGGCCTGCTCGATGCGGGTCGCCAGGCCGTCGAGGTCGACGGTCGGGCGCAGGAGGTCGTTGCCCCCGCCCACCATCGACACGAGGTCGGGGGTGAGACGGAGCGCTTCGTCGAGCTGGGGGCCGACGACGTCGTCGAGCTTGCGCCCGCGCACGGCGAGGTTGGCGTACCCGAACGGCAGGTGCTCCGCCTCGGCGATGGCGTCGAGGTGGTGGGCGAGCCGGTCCGCCCAGCCGACGTAGCCTCCGGGGGATGACGGGTCGAGATCCGACAGGCCCTCGGTGAACGAGTCGCCGATCGCGACGTAGCGCGTCCACACCCGACGGGAGGGGGCCACCGAGGTCACGGCAGCCTCCAGTCCACCGGGTCGGAGCCCTGGTGGACGAGCAGGTCGTTGGCACGGCTGAACGGCCGCGAGCCGAAGAACCCGGCGTGCGCCGAGAGGGGGCTCGGGTGAGGTGACTCGATGCACGGGATGCCGGGGAGCTGGGGCGCGAGCCCCCGAGCGTCCCGGCCCCAGAGGATCGCCACGAGGGGACCCCCGCGCTCGACGAGCGCGTCGATGGCCCTCGCGCTGACCTCCTCCCATCCCTTGCCCCGATGGCTCGCGGCGGCGCCGGGTGCCACGGTGAGCACCCGGTTGAGCAGCAGGACGCCCTGGTCCGCCCACGGGGTGAGGTCGCCGGTACTCGGCAGGGGCACCCCGAGGTCGGTGTGGAGCTCTGTGAAGATGTTGACCAGGCTCTTCGGGACGGGTCGCACGTCGGACGCCACGGAGAACGCCAGCCCGACGGCGTGGCCCGGTGTGGGGTACGGGTCCTGCCCCACGACGAGGACGCGCACGGCATCCAGTGGTCGTTCGAACGCGCGTAGCACGTGCGGCCCCGCGGGGAGGTAACCCCGACCGGCCGCCACCTCGTCGCGGAGGAACGCCCCGAGGCGCGCCACGGTGGGCTCCACCGGCGCGAGGGCGCGCGCCCACGACGGGTGCACGAGCTGGCTCAGGGGCCTGGCGGGGACTGTCGTGCTCATCGCGTCCACCGTATCCGGAGGTCGGCGTGTCGACACCTGCTGCCCCCAGCGACCCGGCAGGTCGGCTGCGTGCCGGGGGCGGGTGCCGTTCGGAGCGCCCAGCGATCGGGGCAGACTGGCCGGGTGAGCGTCCCCAGCCGCAGGAGCGAGCCCTCCGCCGGCCCCGGCCGGGCCGCCGCCCCGGCACGGTGGGAGACGGTGCTGTTCGACCTCGACGGGACCCTCGCCGACACCATCCCGCTCATCGTCGCGTCGTACCAGCACGCCTTTCGCACGGTGCTCGCCGAGGAGGTCGAGGAGGCCCGGGCCCGGGCCTGGATCGGTCGGCCCCTCCTGCCGGCCCTGCTCGAGGAGCGGCCCGACCACGGGCACGAGCTCGACCGGGTCTACCGGGAGTGGAACCTGGCCAACACCTCCCGGCTGATCCGGCGGTACCCCGGCGTGCCCGAGATGCTCGGTGCGCTGGCCGCGGCCGGGGTCCGGTGCGCGGTGGCGACCTCGAAGCGGCGCGAGACCGCTCAGCTGGCACTGGATGCCGTCGGCATCGCCGGTCTCGTGGACGTCGTCGCCGCGCTGGAGGACACCACGCGCCACAAGCCGTCGCCCGAGCCCCTGCTGCACGCAGCGGCCGCGCTCGGCACCGATCCGGCCGGGTGCGTCTACGTGGGCGACGCGGTCGTCGACGTTCTGGCGGCCCGGGCCGCCGGCATGGCAGCGGTCGCCGTGTCGTGGGGCGCGGCCGAGCGCGAGGCGCTCGCTGCGAGCGGCCCCGACGCGGTGGTCGACACCATGGCCGGCCTCGAGGCGCAGCTGCTCGGTCGGCCGGGCACCTAGACTCGCCGCCGTGCACGGGAAGACCTACCAGGAGAACAAGCACACCGAGCTCGCGGCGCTGGCCGACGCGGTGGTGACCTACGCCGAGCACCGGGTGCGCATGGCTCCGCCGCTCGACCGGCCGCTCAGCGAGGCCGAGCTGGAGGACCGGGTCGGGGCGACGATCACGGCCGAGGGATTCGGGGGCGTGGCGACGATGCGCCTCTTCGCCGAGGAGCTGGCACCCGCGTGCCTGTCGACCGACCACCCCCGGTACCTGTCCTTCATCCCGTGTGCGCCCAGTGATGCCGCGGTCATGTTCGACCTCGTCGTCGGGGCGTCGTCGATCTACGGCGGCTCGTGGCTCGAGGGTGCCGGTGCGGTCTACGCCGAGAACCAGGCACTGCGCTGGGTGGCGGAGCTCGTCGGGATGCCGCCCGGCGCCGGGGGCGTGTTCAGCCCGGGAGGGACGATCGGCAACCTCTCGGCACTCGTCGCGGCACGGCACACGGCGCGCCGTGCAGCCGGGTCCGGACAGCGGCCGAACCGGGTCGCGGCGACGGCGGGGGCGCACTCCTCGATCCAGTCGGCGTGCGACGTCATGGACGCCGAGCTCGTCGGGGTGCCGGTCGACGAGGACTGGCGGCTCACCGGGCCCAACCTGCGGCGCATGCTCGAGAGGCACGGTCCGCAGACCTTCTTCGCCGTCGTCGCGACGTGCGGCACGACCAACTTCGGCATCATCGACGACCTCGCCTCGATCGCCGAGGTGTGCGGCGAGTACGGCATCTGGTTCCACGTCGACGGGGCGTACGGCGGCGCGGGCCTCGCCGCCGACTCGGTGCGCCACCTCTACGAGGGCATCGAGCACTGCGACTCCTTCATCGTCGACCCGCACAAGTGGCTGTTCGCCCCCTTCGACTGCTGTGCCCTGCTGTACCGCGACCCGGCCCTGGCCCGTGCGGCGCACACCCAGAAGGCCGGGTACCTCGACGTCCTGACCGGCGCGCCGGAGTGGAACCCCACCGACTACTCGGTGGGGCTCACGCGGCGGGCGCGCGGCCTGCCGTTCTGGTTCTCCCTCGCCGTCAACGGCACCGACGCCTACCGCGCGGCGATCGAGCGGACCCTCGACGTCGCCCGCTTCGCGGAGGCGGAGGTGCACCGTCGCGCGTACCTGCAGCTGGTGCACGACCGGCACCTGTCCGTCGTGGTGTTCCGCCGGCTGGGGTGGGCACCCGCGGACTACCAGGCGTGGTCGGACCGCATGCTGGCCGAGGAGCTCGCGTTCGTCGTGCCGACGACCCATGACGGGGAGACCCTGGCCAGGTTCGCCATCGTCAATCCCGAGACCGACGAGGACGACATCACGGTCATCCTGGACACCATGGCGTGAGGGGTTCCCGGCATCCCCTCACGAGGTCGATGGGACAGGTGTGACTGGTGTTCGGTGCTGAGCAGCAACGTCGCGACGACACCCCGGATCGGCCCGCGAAGCGAATGACACCCGTGTCGTTCGACGGTTACAGTGGGCCCTCGACAGGTCATGGACGAAGGGTCGAGGAACACGTGAACGCCGCCTCCGAACAGCTCGGCACGGCTGCCCCGACGACGGGGCTGTCGGAGCGGGACCGGGAGATCATCGCCTTCGAGCGCCAGTGGTGGAAGTACGCCGGCTCGAAGGAGACGGCGATCCGGGAGCTCTTCGACATGAGCGCCACCCGCTACTACCAGGTGCTCAACGCCCTCCTCGACCACCCTTCCGCCCTCGAGCACGACCCCATGCTCGTGAAGCGGCTGCGGCGACTGCGCGCGAGCCGCCAGCGGGCCCGCTCGGCCCGCCGCCTGGGCCTGGAGCCCTGACCACGAGTCGACCCCCGAACCAGTGACGCCCGTCCGTGAGGGAAGCCGGACGGGCGTCTCTGTGCCCTCACCACCACGTGCTGCACCGGCACGGCTCGCGGCGTCCGTGGGGCGGAACTAGGGTAGGTCGGGGTCCGGGAACTCGACTGGCCAGCCCTTCTTGGCCAGCTGGTCGCGGACCCGGCGCAGGTCGTTCTCGCTCGGTTCGGCGTGCGTGTAGTGGCTGATGGCCGCCGCGATGTCGGACGGGCCGGCCGGGCTGACGTCGGCGCGGCGCAGCGCCTTGGCGATCTTCTTCACCTCGCCGCGCGTGAGCCGCCGCTCCAGGAGCGCCAGCAGCGGCAGGTAGTCGTGCTCGGGGACCCCGCCCGGGTAACCCTCGCGCAGCCAGTTCACGATTCGGGCCAGCGCACTGCCCTCCCGCGGCGGGGCGTCGTCCTCCTCCTCACCGGCCAGCGGCCACCCCCCGAGGACCAGCTTGGCGGCCACCCGGCGCATCTGCACGTCGTCGGGCAGCATGGCGGCAGCGGCTGCGTCGGAGATCAGCCCTTCGCGGTGCAGCCGGCGGAGGACGTCCAGGGCCCGGTCGCCGCCGAGGCGCTCATGGAGCACGGCGTGCAGTGCGGGTGCCTCGGCGTCGGGAACCCCTTCGGGGAAGCCCTCCCGGATCCACTCGAGCACCGGGCCGGTCAGCTGGGTCATCGGGCGTCGCTCCTCAGGTGTGTCACTTGTCCACGATCGTGGGCACGCCGCCGTCGAAGGACAGCTCCATGCCCAGCCCCGACACGACGATGACGCTCAGGCCGAGCAGCACGCCGGCGACGACGATGGCGAAGGCGAGGTACGCAAGGACCCTGCCGACCGGGTGCGGTGGCTCGTGGCTCACCTCGGCGTCGCCACCCGTGCCGTAGGCGAGGGCACGGATGCCCAGAGCGTAGACGGCGGGCAGGCCCGCGCCGAAGAGCAGGCCGGCGACGAGGACGCGGAGGGCGCCCTCGGCCGCGAACGTCAGGTTGTTCATCGGGTCTCCTTCAGGACCGGGTCGTTCTGGGTGGAGGCGGTGGGGCTCGTCGGGCTGCTGGGGCTGGTCGGCCTTGTGGGGCTGGCCGGGCTGGTCGTGCTGGCCGGGCTGGCCGTGCTGGTCGTGCTGGTCGTGGTGATGGGCGTCGACTCGGTGACACGGGAGCCCGGAGTGCCGTGCCACTCGTCGTTGACGTTGTGGGCCCCGATGGGGGCACGTCGGGCCCGGAACCACATCCAGGCCGAGAAGGCAACCAGGCCCACGAAGATCACCAGGGCCCCGAGCGCTCCGCCGATGGTGTCGGCGACGAACCACACGACGGCGCCGACCAGCCCGGCGGAGGGAAGGGTGACCGCCCAGGCCGCCACCATGCGTCCGGCGATGTTCCACCGAACCGGGGCGCCCCGGCCGACGCCCGAGCCGAGGATCGACCCGGTGGCCACGTGAGTGGTCGACAGCGCGAACCCGAGCCCACTCGAGGACAGGATGACCGCGGCCGAGCTGCTCTCGGCCGCCATCCCCTGTGCGGGCGAGATGTCGATGAGGCCCTTGCCCAGCGTGCGGATGATGCGCCACCCACCGAGCCAGGTGCCGAGCGCGATGGCCGAGGCAGCGCTCACCTTGACCCAGAACGGCACGCTCTCGGTGTCGGTCCACACCCCCGCGGCGATGAGGGCGAGCGTCATGACGCCCATCGTCTTCTGCGCGTCGTTCGTCCCGTGAGCGAGGGAGACCAGTGAGGCGGAGCCGACCTGCCCGACGCGGAAGCCGCTCTGCCGATAGCGCTCGGTCACGCCGCTGGTGATCCGGAAGACCAGCCAGGTGCCGACAGTGGCGACGAGGATCGCGATCAGCGGAGAGATGAGGGCCGGGAGGAGGATCTTCCCGACGACGCCGTCCAGCTTCGTGCCGTCACCGGTCCACTTCACGCCGCCGACACCCAGGCCCGCCATCGTCGAGCCGACCAGCCCGCCGAGGAGGGCGTGGGACGAGCTGGAGGGGAGCCCGTACAGCCAGGTGAAGAGGTTCCAGACGATGCCGCCCACGAGTCCGGCGAGGATGATGAGCAGCAGGGCCTGCCCCCCGTCGGCGAGGAGCTCCTCCTTCGGCGCCCCCGACGCGTCCTGGAGGTTGACGACGGCGTTGGTGACCGTGAGGGCCACCTCCACCGACAGGAAGGCCCCGACGAGGTTGAGGATGGCCGACAGACCGACCGCCACCTTGGGCTTCAGGGCACCGGTCGCGATCGACGTCGCCATGGCGTTGCCGGTGTCATGGAAGCCGTTCGTGAAGTCGAAGGCCAGTGCGGTCACGATGACGAGCACGAGCGTCAGGGTTGCTGCGTCCACGAGGCACCAGTGTGAGGCCGTCGTCTGCACTTCACCAAGGCACGTGTCCGTGTTCACCCTCTGTTCACCTTGACTGACACGGACCACCGCGAGGGCCCCTGTGTCACGATGCGCCGGTGACCGACCTCGACTGGAGCACGCCTGAGGGCCTCGCCGCCATCCGTGACCACCTCGCCGCGCGGATCCCGGGGTGGCGCCACCCGGTGGCGTACGCCGTCGGCGTCAGTCCGGCGACGTCCTCGCCGGAGTGGGAGTTCGCCCACGTCAACCTTCCGGGGAGTGGCTCGGGCCTCGGTGCGGTCGTGCTGGCCAGCGTCCTCCGCCACGACGGGGCGACCGCCACGCTCCCGCTGTCCAAGGGTGACCTGGCCGCGGCGGTGCGTTCGCTGGAGCCGGCCGAGGCCTGCACCTCCGTGCCGCACCCCAACCTCGCGGCCTGGCGCGAGGCGCTCGCCGAGCTCGAGGGGAACCCGGCGCGCACCGCTGTGGCGGTCTTCGTCGCCGACCTCGACGACCCGGTGGCCTCGGAGGCGGACGGGTCGATGCGCGCGACCTTCGAGGGCCACACCCCGGTCCTCTGACCGGGGCGAAGGACTCGTCTCCGGCCGTGCCGAGACTCCACGGCCGGACCCACGGGCGCGGTTCGGCACGATCCGGGGCCGTCGTCCGTTCCTGATGACGTGCCCGGGCCGCGTGGGGGATCCCTCGACGTCTGCCGACCGAGGCCTGACCACCCGGAGGCCGCACGTGCTCGACACCTTCACGACCATCGTCGAGGCGGGGGCGGCAGCGCCGTGGGTGCTCGTCGTCGTGCTGCTCGTGGCGGTGTTCGACGCGCTGGTCCCGCCCCTGCCGAGTGAGGGCCTCGTCGTCGCCCTGGCCGCGATCTCGGTCGCGGCGGAGGGACCGGACCTGGTGCTCCTGGCGCTGGCGGCCGGCGTCGGTGCCTTCGTCGGGGACACGCTGACGTACCTCGTCGGCCGGCGCCACGGCACCGAACGTCTCGAGCGTGCGTCGCGGCCCGGCATCCGCCGGCTGTTCGACCGCGCGTCGGGCACGCTCCACCGCCGGGGGGCGGTGGTCGTCCTCTCGGCCCGCTACGTGCCGATGGGCAGGGTGGCCGTCAACCTGACCGCCGGCGCGACGGGCTTCCCCCCGCGGCGCTTCGCGGGACTGGCCGGCCTCGCCGCCGCCTCGTGGGCGGCGTGGTCGGTGGGTGTCGGCGCCGCCGCCGGCCGGTGGTTCGAGGGCAACCCGCTGCTCGGCTCGCTCGCCGGCGTCGGCGTGGCGGTCGTGCTGGGAGTCGCCGTGGACCGCGTGGCCCGTCGGCTCAGCGGCTGGGGCCGGATGCCGTCGCGGCCCCCTGTGCGCGACGACCACGTCCACGGGGATGGTGCCGCCACCACGGCAGCCCGTGCGCCGATCGGCGCGGTCGTGCCCCGAGGCTGACCTCCAGCGTCGGGTCCTCCGGCGAGCCCCGGCGTTTGCACTCTCCACCGGAGAGTGCCAATAATGGCGTTAGCACTCTCCTGGTGAGAGTGACAATCCTGACCGGTCCGGTGAGGGTCTGGTGCCCCGGCGACGGAAGCCGTCGGCATCCGGCTCGTCCGTCGCGGGCGCCGACCGGTCGTCACCTTCGATTCGCGTGGGAGGAACCACCCGAATGGCCAAGATCATCGCTTTCGATGAAGAGGCACGCCGCGGTCTCGAGCGGGGAATGAACATCCTCGCCGATGCCGTCAAGGTCACCCTCGGTCCCAAGGGCCGCAACGTCGTGCTCGAGAAGAAGTGGGGCGCCCCCACGATCACGAACGACGGAGTCTCGATCGCCAAGGAGATCGAGCTCGACGACCCGTACGAGAAGATCGGCGCCGAGCTCGTCAAGGAGGTCGCGAAGAAGACCGACGACGTCGCCGGAGACGGGACGACCACGGCCACCGTGCTCGCCCAGGCGCTCGTGCGCGAGGGCCTGCGCAACGTCGCCGCCGGTGCGAACCCGATGGCGCTCAAGCGCGGCATCGAGAAGGCCACGGCGGCCGTCTCCGACGAGCTCCTCGCCAACGCCAAGGACGTCGAGACCAAGGAGCAGATCGCCGCGACCGCGTCGATCAGCGCCGCGGACCCCCAGATCGGCGACATGATCGCCGAGGCCATGGACAAGGTCGGCAAGGAGGGCGTCATCACCGTCGAGGAGAGCAACACCTTCGGCCTCGAGCTCGAGCTCACCGAGGGCATGCGCTTCGACAAGGGCTACATCAGCCACTACTTCGTGACCGACGCCGAGCGCATGGAGGCGGTGCTCGAGGACCCCTACGTCCTCGTCGTGAACTCCAAGATCGGCTCGATCAAGGACCTGCTGCCGCTGCTCGAGAAGGTCATGCAGTCCGGCAAGTCGCTGCTCATCATCGCCGAGGACGTCGAGGGCGAGGCCTTGTCGACCCTCGTGGTCAACAAGATCCGCGGCACCTTCAAGTCCGTTGCCGTCAAGGCGCCGGGCTTCGGTGACCGTCGCAAGGCCATGCTCGCCGACATCGCCATCCTCACCGGCGGCCAGGTCATCTCCGAGGAGGTCGGCCTCAAGCTCGACACCGCCGACGTCGACCTGCTCGGCCGGGCCCGCAAGGTGGTCGTCACCAAGGACGAGACGACGATCGTCGAGGGCGCCGGCGACAACGAGCAGATCCAGGGCCGGGTCAACCAGATCCGGGCCGAGATCGAGAAGTCGGACTCCGACTACGACCGCGAGAAGCTCCAGGAGCGCCTCGCCAAGCTGGCCGGCGGCGTCGCCGTCATCAAGGCCGGCGCGGCCACCGAGGTCGAGCTCAAGGAGCGCAAGCACCGCATCGAGGACGCCGTGCGCAATGCGAAGGCAGCCGTCGAGGAGGGCATCGTCGCCGGTGGCGGCGTCGCTCTCATCCAGGCCGGCCAGTCCGCCTTCGCCAAGCTCTCGCTGGAGGGCGACGAGGCGACCGGTGCCAACATCGTGCGCGTCGCGATCGAGGCCCCGCTCAAGCAGATCGCCATCAACGCGGGCCTCGAGGGCGGTGTGGTCGCGGAGAAGGTGTCCAACCTCAACGGCGGCCACGGCCTCAACGCAGCGACCGGGGAGTACGTCGACCTCATCGCGGCCGGCATCATCGACCCTGCGAAGGTCACTCGCTCGGCGCTCCAGAACGCCGCGTCGATCGCCGCGCTGTTCCTCACGACCGAGGCGGTCATCGCCGACAAGCCGGAGAAGGCCGCCCCGGCCATGCCCGGCGGCGACGACATGGGTGGCATGGGCTTCTGACCCACGCCCCCCGGCGCCAGCACGAGGGCGGTCCCCCTGGGGGGCCGCCCTCGTGCTGTCCCGTCCGACCTTCAGCGCATGCGCAGGCCGCGCCCCTGGTCGCGCGGCGCGCGGGCCCGGTGCACCAGGCGCGCGCACACCGCGAGCCAGAGGACGACCAGGGCCACAGCCACCACGACGCTGGCGCCGGTGCCCAGCTCGTCCTGGCCGAGCAGCAGGAGCGGCGCTCCGAGCACACCGAACGCCAGGACGGCCAGGCCCTTGTCCGCCGGACCCCAGCGCCGGGACAGCAGGACCAGGATCGTCCCGACGAACCAGAACGCAGGGGCCACCGCCTCCGTCGCCGGCACCAGCGCCAGCACCACCGACGTCACGAGCACCGCCAGCACGCCCACCTCGAGCCACGGTGGCCCGGCGTCCGACTCGGCGTCGGTGCCCGTCAGGTCCTCCGGCGGCTCGAGGGCGTCCACGGGCGGCACAGCGTAGCCACCGGCCTCGGCCACCAGCGCCTCCGGAGAGCCCAGCTGGGCCAGGACCTGCTCGTATGCCGTCGTGTCGCCGGCCGCCGCCCGATCGGCAGCCGCGAGCCGCTCCTCCACCAGCGACCGCAGCTCGGTGCGCCGGTCCTCCGGGAGGACGGCCGCCTCGGTGTCGAGGCGCGCCAGCCAGTCCCGCACGGCCGGGTCGTCGAGACCGCTCATGAGGTGGTCCCTGAGGTCATGGGCGCCACGGTAGCGGGGTGCGGGTGCCATTCAGCGCATACCCAGCACCGACACAGCCGTTCCCCGGTCGCGCGGGGCAGGATGGCGCCCATGACGACGAGCGAGGACCCCCAGGCGTTGGTCCTCGGACCGCTGCTGCGCCACGTCGACGACACGTCGGCGACGGTCTGGGTGCGCACCGCCGCCGCGGCGACCGTGAGCGTGGAGCGTGGAGGACGGGTGTGGCGGGCGCCCACCTTCGCCGTCCACGACCACCACTTCGCCCTCGTCGTGCTGACCGGCCTGCAGGCCGGTACCGACGACCCGTACACGGTGCACGTGGACGACGTGGCGGTGTGGCCGCGCCCGGGGATGCCGGTCAGCCGCATCCGCACGCTGGACCCGGCCCGCGAACCCCGTTTCGCCTTCGGCACCTGCCGCACGACGGACGCGCACGACCACGACGGGAACGGCGCCCACGGCGTGGATGCGCTGCGCGCCCTCGCCCTGGCCCTGCAGGACGACCCGGACATGGAGTGGCCCGACCTCCTCCTGCTGCTCGGTGACCAGGTCTACGCCGACACGACTCCCCACCCGGAGCTCGAGGAGTTCATGGCCGCCCGGCGCAGCCTGTCCGAGCCGCCGGGGGAGGAGATCAAGGACTTCGTCGAGTACGCGGAGCTCTACCGTCTCGCCTGGAGCGAGGAGGTCATTCGGTGGGTGCTCTCGACCATCCCGTCGGCGATGATGTTCGACGACCACGACATCCGCGACGACTGGAACACCTCGTGGTCGTGGCGGCAGGAGATCCGGGCGACGTCGTGGTGGCCGGAGCGCATCACCTCCGGCCTGGCGTCCTACTGGGTGCACCAGCACATCGGCAACCTCTCCCCTCGCCAGCTCGCCGAGGAGGAGGTGTGGCGCGTGGTCGCGGCGCATGCGGCATCCGGCGAGGCCGACGAGCTCGACATCACCGCCCGGCTCGACGCGGTGGCGGTCCGTGCCGACGAGCACCCCTCGACGTATCGCTGGAGCTACACCCGACACCTCGGCGACTGCCGGCTCGTGGTGCTCGACTCGCGCGCGGCCCGTGAGCTGCGCCCGGACGGCCGGTCGATGCTCGATGCGGAGGAGATGCGCTGGGCCGACGGCGTCCTGCGCGGTGACGTGCGGCACCTCCTGGTGGGCACCTCACTGCCCTTCCTCCTACCTCCTGGCCTCCACGACTTCGAGGCGATGAACGAGGCGATGGCCCAGGGCGCCTATGGTCGCCCGGTCGCGAAGGCCGCTGAGAAGCTGCGCCGCAACATCGACCTCGAGCACTGGGCGGCCTTCAACGAGGGCTTCGACGAGGTGTTCGAGATGGTCATGGAGGTCGCCCGCGGCGAGCGCGGCGAGGCTCCCGACACGGTCACCTTCCTCTCCGGGGACGTCCACAACTCCTACCTGGCCGAGGTGAGCGACCTGGAGGCGCTCGGTGCCCACTCCCGCGTCGTGCAGGCGGTGTGCTCGCCGATCCGCAACCCGATGCCGCGGGCCGTGCGCGTCGTCATGTCGCTCTTCGCGAGGTCGCTGGCGCGCCCGATGCGGTTCGTCGCGGCCCGCTCGGCGCGGGTGCCCGACCCGCCGTACCGCTGGACCGTCACCGACGGCCCGTGGTTCGACAACAACATCGCCATGTGCCGCGCCGGGTCCGACGCTCTGGAGCTCTCCTGGCTCGCCGGCGTCGTCGAGGAGGACCCCGGACACCCTCGGTTGGAGCAGGTGCACGCCACCCGGATCACCCCCCTGGCCGCGGCCCGGCAGGCGCCCGATCGTGCACTGTCTGTCGAAGCCTCGACACCGGCTCGGAACACCGGACCCGTGCCCTAGCGTTGGCGGAGCAGCAGGCAGTGGCCGGGCGGCCGTGGCCTCTGACCGTTCCCGCGTGCCATGCCCGTGGCGCGCCATCCGAAGGACCTCGATGACGTTGGCGAACCCCACCTCCCTCGACACCGGGGAGCGGCTCGCCGCGGCTCGCGTCGAGGGCCTCACGAAGGTCTACGGCTCGGGCGACACCCGCGTCGTCGCCCTCGACGACGTGACCGCCGACCTCTATGCGGGGGAGTTCACGGCCATCATGGGCAAGTCCGGCTCCGGCAAGTCGACGCTCATGCACTGCGCCGCTGGCCTGGACTCGGTGACGTCCGGCCGGGTGTTCCTCGGTGACATCGACCTCACCACCCTGGGGGAGCGCCGGCTGACCGAGCTCCGACGCGACCGGATCGGCTTCGTGTTCCAGGCGTTCAACCTCGTGCCCACGCTCACGGCCGAGGAGAACATCGTCCTCCCCGCCGCCATCGCCGGCCGGCGACCCGATCCGGCGTGGTTCGACGAGGTCGTCGACACGGTGGGGCTGCGGGACCGGCTCGGCCACCGACCCAGCGAGCTCTCCGGCGGGCAGCAGCAGCGGGTCGCGTGCGCTCGTGCCCTCGCCGGCCGCCCGGAGGTGGTCTTCGCCGACGAGCCGACCGGGAACCTCGACTCCACGTCGGGCGCCGAGGTCCTGGGGTTCCTCCGCCGGGTCGTCGACAGCCACGGCCAGACGGTCGTCATGGTGACCCACGACCCGGGAGCTGCCAGCTACACCGACCGCGTGGTCTTCCTCGCCGACGGTCGGGTCGTCGACGAGCTCCGCGAGCCCACGCCCGAGCGGGTGCTCGCGGCGATGGCGCGGCTCGGCCAGCACCGCGGGGCCTGAGCCGTGCTGCGCGCCACCTGGCGCAGCGTCGTCGCGCGCAAGCTCCGGCTCTTCCTCAGCGCGTTCGCCGTCGTCCTCGGGGTGGCCTTCGTCGCGGGGTCGTACATCTTCACCGACACCCTCGACCGGGCCTTCACCGGCCTCACGAGCGGTGCGGTGGGGGACGTCATCGTCCGGCCGGCCGGGTCGGGCGCCGGGGGGGCCGGTGGGGCGCCGAGCACCCGCACCGTGCCCCACGAGCTCGTCCAGGAGCTGGGTGGCGTCCCGGGCGCGGCTCGGGCCGACGGCCGGATCACCGACTTCGGGACCTTCGTCATCGGGGCCGACGGCAAGATCATCGGCGGACAGGGCCCGGCCGGCATCGCGGTCAACTACAGCGACGGCCCGGCCGCCAACGGCATCCCGTCCGCCACGCTGACGTCAGGACGCTGGCCCGCGCGCTCGGGAGAGGTGGTGCTCGACGAGGCGACGGCCGACAGGGCCGGATACCGCCTCGGTGACGAGCTGTCCCTCGTGACGACCGGCCAACGGCCGCGCCTCTCGGCGACGTTCGTCGGGACGGCCGGCTTCGGGGGTTCGGCGCTGGTCGGTGCGAGCGTCGTCATGTTCGACACCGACCAGGCCCAGGAGGTGTTCCTGGGCGGCGAGGACGCCTACTCGGCTGCCTGGGTCACGGCCGGACCGGACACCTCGCAGGAGGACCTGCGGACCGCGGTGGCCGCGGTGCTGCCGGAGGGCTTCGAGGCGACCACCGGCGACGCCGCCTCGGCGCGTGCGGCGAACCGCATCGACGAGGCCCTCTCGTTCGTGAACACCTTCCTCCTCGTGTTCGCCGGGGTGGCGCTGACGGTGGGGGCGTTCCTCATCGTCAACACCTTCTCCATCCTCGTGGCGCAGCGCAGCAGGGAGCTGGCCCTCTTCCGGGCGATCGGCGCGAGCCGCCGCCAGGTCGCCCGGTCGGTTCTCGCCGAGGCCTCCATCGTGGGTGTCATCGGATCAGCGGTCGGCATCGTGCTCGGCTTCGTCCTGGCGATCGGCATCCGGCTGCTCTTCGGACGGATCGGGCTGGACCTCAGCGCCAGCCCGATGGTCCTGCGTCCACGCACGGTGGTCGTTGCCCTCGCGGTCGGCCTGCTGGTCACCCTCGTCTCCGCGTACCTCCCCGCGCGCCGGGCGGGCCGGGTGTCGCCGGTCGCGGCGATGAGGGACGACGTGGCGCTGGCCGAGAGCGGCCTGCGCTGGCGCGTGACGGTCGGCATCGCCCTCCTGCTCGCGGGCGTGGCGGGAATGGCGCTCGGGTTGGCCGGCGTCGGCTCCGAGCCCACCTACGTGCTGGGTGGGGGCACCTTCGGGGTCCTGGTGGGCACGGCGCTGCTCAGCCCCGTGCTCGGAAGACCGGTCCTGGCCGGCCTCGGCTGGGTGTACCGTCGCGGGTTCGGGGCCGTCGGTCTCATGGCCGAGCAGAACGCCCGACGGAACCCGCGCCGGACTGGGGCGACGGCATCCGCCCTCATGATCGGCGTCGCGCTCGTGACCATGATGGCGGTGCTCGGGGCGTCGGCGAAGGCCAGCCTCGACCAGACGCTGTCGGAGGACATCGTCGCCGACTTCGTCGTCTCCAACGCCGTGGGGCGGTCCTTCTCGGCCACGGTCGCCACCGGTGTTGCGGAGCTGCCCGGTGTCGCGCAGGTGGCGCGGGTCCGCGGAGCGGTCGTGGAGGTCGACGGTGACCGCGACTTCGCGTCCGGCGTCGAGCCCGGGCCCATCACGAGCGTGGCTCGGCCGGACGTCGTCACCGGGTCGCTCGCGGACCTCGACGCCGACTCGCTCGCCATCTCCACCGAGCTCGCGACCGCCGAGCGCCTCACCGTCGGCTCGACCGTGACGGTCGGCTACGCCGGCGAGGAGCGCCCGCTACGGGTCGTCGCCACCTACACCGAGGACAGCGTGCTGCAGTCCGACGCCACCCTCTCCCTCGACGGCTTCGACGCCCTCGGCGTGCCCCCCACCGACCGGACGGTCTACGTCGTGGCCCAACCGGGCACGGACCGGTCCGCCCTGCGGGCCGACCTCGACGCCCTCGTCGCCGACCTGCCGACGGTGAGCATCAACGACCAGGCCGAGTTCGCCGCCACCCAGCGCGAGCCGATCGACCAGCTGCTCTTCATCGTGTACGCGCTGCTCGGGCTGGCCGTGGTCATCGCGGTCCTGGGCATCATCAACACACTGGCCCTGTCGGTGATCGAGCGGGTGCGGGAGATCGGGCTGCTGCGGGCGGTCGGCCTCAGCCGACGCCAGCTGCGGACGATGCTCCGGCTGGAGTCCGTGGCCATCGCCCTGCTGGGCGCGGTGCTCGGCATCGTGCTCGGCCTGGCCTTCGCCCTGGCCCTCCAGCGCTCCCTCGTCGACGACGGCATCGACGTGCTGGCGATACCCGGTGCGCAGCTTGCGCTGTTCGTGGGCGTCGCCGCGCTCGTCGGCGTGCTGGCAGCGGTGTGGCCCGGGCGTCGGGCCGCCCGCCTCGACGTGCTCCGCGCGATCGGCACGGACTGAGGGACCGGCACGACAAGGGCTCCCCACCGGCTGAGCTTGCGCCCGGCTGAGCGGCCGCTCGGGGCACCACCCTCGGAACGGATGCCGCGCTGGCGGCCGGCTGCCAGCCACGCGTGTGTGCACGGAGCGCGGGCGAGCGGCTCGGCTCTGCGGTCAGCTGAAGAGGCGGACCGCCTGAGCCTCGGCCTCGGCGTACTGGGAGCCGGCCGCGCCGAGCACCTGGCCGATGGAGTCGAGAGCCGCGCGCACCTGGTGCTGGGTGCCACGCCACTCGCCGACGACGCCCTGGAACTGCGCCGACGCCGCGCCGGTCCACGCGTCCTGGAGCCCGGTGAGGCGGGCCATCATGACCGCGACCTGCCCCTCGATCTCTGCCGAGATCCGCGCGATGTCGCCCGCCGCCGCCGCGATGCGGTCGGTGTCGACCTGGAACTGTGCCGCCATGGAGTCTCCCCTCCTCGCTGCGCGCCGCCCCCTCGGCGACGCGATGACCCGAGCGTAGAGCGCCGCTGGAACCGGCCTCGCCCGTTGTCCACAGGCGGCCCGGGCGTCCGAAACGGGTTGCCGCGCCGCCGTCCCGACGGCTTGGATCAGATGACCGGCCCGGCCACCGAGGAGCCCGTTTGACCAGTACCAGCCCCCAACCCGCTGCCTCCGTTCCGTGTGCGTACGACAGGGCCGGCCCCGTCGGCGCGGCGCCGATCCTCCTTCTCCACGCCGGTGTCGCCGACCGCCGCATGTGGGACCCGCAGTGGGCCCCTCTCGTGCGTGACCACGACGTCGTGCGACCCGACCTGCGCGGCTCGGGTGAGTCCGCCGCCCTGCCGAAGGGAGCCTTCTCAGACGTCGACGACGTGGCCCGGCTGCTCGACGCCCTGGACATCGGAGGATGGCACGTCGTCGGCGCCTCCTTCGGAGCCGCGCGTCGCCACCGAGCTTGCGCTCATCAGGCCCGACCTGGTTCGCAGCCTGCTGCTCTGCCCGCCCGGCGGCAGCCTCCTGGCGCTGCGCACGCCAGACTTTCAGACCTTCGCCGCGGCGGAGAGGGCCGCGCTCGACCGAGAGGACCTCGATGCCGCCGTCGAGGCAAACATCGCCACCTGGGTGGTGGGCCCGGGGCGCCGGGAGACCGAGGTGGATGCCGGGGTTCGGGATGCGGTCCGGCGCATGCAGCGCCGTGCCTTCGAGGTGCAGGCGGGATGGGGCGAGGACGTCGAGGTGACGCAGCTCGACCCCCCGGCCCTCGAAAGGCTCGACGACATCCGGTGCCCTGTCCACGTGCTCGTGGGTGCGCACGACCTGGACACCTGCCTGGACGCCGCCGATCGTGTCGTCGCAGGTGTGAAAGGGGCCGTGCGCACCGACTGGCCCGACGTCGCCCACCTGCCTTCCATGGAGCGGCCGTCGCGCTTCCTCGACCTCGTGCGCGACTGGACCGGCTCGTCGTGACCACCGTGGGGCCCGCCTACGATCTGGGGGTGGCCATCCTCATCGACCCGCCTCGCAGCGAGGCGCACGGCCGGAGGTGGTCCCACCTCGTGAGTGACAGCAGCCTCGAGGAGCTCCACCGCTTCGCCGGCATGGTCGGCATCCCGTCCCGGGGCTTCGAGGGGGACCACTACGACGTCCCGGAGGACCGGTACGCCGCGGTCGTCGCCGCGGGTGCTCGGCCGACGTCGGAGCGCGACCTGCTGCGGGCGCTCCAGCGCAGCGGGTTGCGCATGCAGAAGCGTCGCGGCGACAAGGGAGTGGCCCGCGTGACGGGGGTTCGCTTCGTCGACGGCACGTCGGCGGACGTCGACCTCATCCGCTCACCGCGCGAGGCTGCTGAGGGGAGGGTCTTCGCGGCGATGGCGTTCGTGCGGGACGGAACGGGTGACCTCGCGCTGGTGCACTCGGTACGACGCGGCGAGTGGGGCTCCCCCGGCGGCTGGCGCGAGCCGGGAGAGACGGTCCGGCAGAACGCTGTTCGCGAGGTTCGTGAGGAGACCGGTCTCGTCGTTCCCGAAGCTGCGCTGGTCCCTTTGGGGTACGAGCGGTTCCACCACCGCTCGACCGGAGGGCTGTGGAGGGACGGCCAGGACCTGCTCCAGGTGTTCGAGGTCAGGGTGGACGGCCGGCGCCCCACTCTCGTGCCCGAGCTCGACGACACCTCGGACCGGCGCTGGGTGAGCTGGGCCGAGTTCGACCGGCTGTGCTCCGGGCACTTCTGGTGGCCGCTGGCCGCGGCGGTGCTCACGCCCTGAGGCGGCTCAGCTCGCGAGCCAGGTTCTCCCGGGCGGCCGCCTCCCACGAGAGCCTGGCGTGGCGGGTGCGGTACACGTGTGGGCGGACAAGGAACGGCCGCAGCACCCCGGACCTGGCGGCGGCGTACGCCCGCACCGGCACGGCGGCATACTCCTCCCGCACCTGCCGGCAGTACTCGTCGAATCGAGCCACGGGGGCCCCCAGCACCCACAGGTCGCCGTCGTGCACCACGTCAGCGGTCACGTCTTCACCTGTCCCCGAGGCGATCTCGTGACGTGCAGTGCTCAGCACGAGCCTGCCCACCCTCGCCGTCGTTCGGTCGTCGGCGCCGAGGTCGCGCAGCGCCTCGGACGCCAGCGCGGCGCTGTCGGCCTCGTTCTGGTCCGACGGGCCGTCCGTGCCGGGCTGGCGCACCGCGTACACCGCGTCGTGGAACCAGACGGCCAGGGCGGCGACGGCACGGTCCCGTGGCGGCACCTGCTCACCGGCGCACAGGGTGTCGACCGCGGTGAGGACCTCCGAGAGGTGTCTGGTGTCGTGGTAGCGACGATGCGGCTCCCGCCACCGGCGCAGGAGCTCTCGGCCCAGCCGGTCGACGACCCCGGGGTCCGCGGCGGGCACCGCCGACGAACAGTCGGCGCGCCACCGCCCCCTCAGCGCATCCATCCCGCCACTGTGTCAGAAACGGTGGGCTCGCCGTCACCGATCGAGTCGGCTCCGCTCGTACGCCTTCGCGTAGCGGCTGCCGGTGGCGAGGAGCAGCAGACCGGTGACGATGAACGCCGCCGACCGCACGAGACCGCTCAGCGCCGAGAGGTCGTAGAGGAACAGCTTGGCCACGCTGATGCCGCTGAGCACCAAGCCGGTGCGCAGCGTGAGGTCGGCGTCGCGCGAGCGTTCCAGGCCCCGAAGGAGCAGCCAGGCGGCCGCGAACATCCAGGTGACCGTCGCCAGTGCGTGACCGATCCTGAACCCGAGGCCGGCGTCCCCGGCCGCCGCTCCGACCAGTGTCCCCACGGCCACCGTGGCCGTCGCTGATGCCGTGAGCCCGACGACCCACGCGATGATCGTCCCCGCGAGCCGCACGTCGCGGCGCAGCCCGCGCTGCCGGCCGGTCGCCCACAGGCCCGCCACCGCGAGCCCCCCGACCAGGACGCTGTCCACGAACGCCGCCGTCATGTCGTGGTCGACGGCGCTCTGCTCGGTCACGACCGACAGGGGGTGCTCGAGCCAGGCGACCAGGGCGACGACCGACGAGCCGCCACCCAGGTACAGGCTCAGCCGTGACCGGGTCACCCCCGCGACCGTGACCTGGCCGAGCGCCAGGAGCGCGAGCAGGGTGCCGACCGCACGGTCGGGCGCCCCGGACACGATGGCGAGGACGGCGGCCACGGTGCCGGCGACCCCGACCGTCGTCACGAGGTGCGCGGCGAGCGGCCCGACCGGCGGGCGGGTGAGGGCGGTGACGGTCGCGAGGAGGGCGACCGCCGTCATGGCGAGAACGGTGGTCCGGGCCGCCTCGGACAGCGGTGCCGTGCAGGCGAGCAGGCCGACGGACACCATCCCCACCGCGACCGACGAGGCGACGTCGCGCGGGTCACGACGAACGGCCGCGCTGGACGTGACCACGGTGGCGAGCGTCACCAGCACGGCAACGGTGAGGTGGCCCACCGCGTCGGCACCACCCGTCGGCGAGCGCACCGCGCCCACCACGAGCGACACGGCAAGGGGGGCCACCCGGGCGACGGTGAGGACCGGCCAGGTGTGTGCGCTTCCGGCCCACCAGCCCGCGAGGCACAGGACCGCCAGGAAGGCGGAGACGACCCATCCGAAGTCGCGCGCCACGAAGGGTGCCAGAAGGGCGGCGCCGAGCACGAGCAGCACCCCCAGGAGCTCGCTCTCCCAGCGACGCGCGAGGTGCAGGCCGCCGACCGCGACGAGCGCCGCGAGGAGGAGGCCGGTCGTGGCGGTCAGCCAGCCGTAGCCGCTCGTCACCGCCACGACGTCGAGGTATCCCGCCGCCGCGCCCGTCGCGACGAGGGCGACGGGTGCGGCGCTCACCCGTCCGCGGCGCCGCTCCGCCTCACCGTTGCGCACGCCCACGGCGGCCAGGCAGGCCCCGAGCAGCGCCCCCGCGGTGACTCGGGCGACTGGACCGAACCAGCCCTGCTGCGCGGCGAGCACGAGGAGCATCGCCACGCCGGCCATCGTCACGACGGCGCCGGTCAGCGCCAGGGCCCGGGTGACGGCACCTTCACGCCGATACCACGGCTCGGACCGGACCACGTCGGGACGGACGAAGACCGGTTGCGCGACGACCGGGCGGTCCGACGCACCCGCTCCACTCGCCATGGCCAGGGCGGCCGCCGCGGGCGACGTGGACGCCGCAGCCACCGCCGGAGCGGTCGGCGCGGGTGCCATCGCCGCCGGCTGGGAGGGTGCTGCGGCGGGCGCGGGTCCCGTTGCCGTCGGCTGCGGGGCCGCCGCACTCGGCGCGGGTGCCGGTCCGGCGGCCGCGCCGGGCACGGGCGCGCCGGCGGCCTCCCGGTCCAGCTCCGCCCGGAGTCGCGCCAGCCCGTTGCCGACGGCGTACATGCGGTTCATCGCCTCGGCGAACTCCGCCTCGAGCTGGTGGACGGTCTCGCGGTGCGTCATCCCCCCACCATGCCCGCCCGAACGCCCGGGATGCCTGAGCACGCCGACTCAGGCGGCGTGCCGCGGCATCCCGGACGCGGCGGTCAGTCGTTCTCGGCGCTTCGTGCGGCGAGGGTGACCTGGACCTCGATCGTGCCACCGTCGCGCAGCACCGTCAGCGTGACCTTGTCGCCGACCGTGCGCTCCCGGATCTGGCCGACGAGCGAGAGCGCTGACTCGACGCGTTCGCCGTCGACGGCGGTGACCACGTCACCGGCCCGGAGCCCGGCGTCGGCGGCGGGGGTTCCGTCACCGACGGACACGATCTCGGCGCCGGTCCGCGTGGCGGAACCGTCGGACGCGGACCCGTCCTGCGGGGTGACGCCGAGGAAGGCGTGCGCGACCGAGCCGGACTCGATGAGCTGGGTCGCGACAGAGGTGGCCTCGTTGACCGGGATCGCGAAGCCGATGCCGATGTTGCCCGACTGGCCGGAGGACGAGCCGACCGAGGCGATCGAGGAGTTGATGCCGACGAGCTGGCCGCTGGCGTTGACAAGGGCACCGCCGGAGTTGCCGGGGTTGATGGCCGCAGAGGTCTGGATGGCGTTGGTGACCACGGGCTCTGACTGGGCCGGCCCCTGGCCGAACGGGTCGTCCTGGCCGCCGCCCTCGCCCTGCGTCGACACGGGGCGGTTGAGCGCGCTGACGATGCCGGTGGTGACCGTCCCTGCGAGCCCGAGCGGGTTGCCGACCGCCATGACCGGGTCTCCGACCTCGAGGGCGTCCGAGTCGCCGACGGCGATCGGCTTGAGGTCCTTCGGGGGGTCGGAGAGGGTGATCACGGCCAGGTCGGTGGACGGGTCCGTCCCTCGGATCTCGGCGTCGTACGTGCGGCCGTCCGAGAGGGTCACGGAGAGCTGCTCGGCACCGGAGACGACGTGGTTGTTCGTCAGCACGTTCCCGGCGGTGTCGATGATGACGCCGGACCCCTGGCCCCCGGCCTGGCCCGTCCTGGCCGTGATGCTGACGACGCTCGGCGAGACGGCTGCGGCGGTGGCGGACCAGTCGGGCGCCGAGGCGTCCGCCTGGCTGACCGGCGCGGCATCCGTGCGGCCCAGGTCCGAGGACGAGGTGGGCGAGGCGGTGGTGGCGTCGTCGGTCCAGAGGCGGGACGCGGCGACCGTGCCGCCCGAGGAGAGCAGCGCGGCGAGGACGGCGACGGTGGTGATCTCGGCCGTCCGGCGGCGGCCCTGACGCCTGGCGCTGGGGCCGTGCGCGCCCTGCTGCTGGCCTGCCGGCCCGAACGGGCCCGAGGGCGGTGGTGCGCTCGCGGACTGCACCGGGATGGGGGCGGTGGCGTAGGCCCCGCCGTCGCGGGTCGTGGTGGTGGTGGTGCCACCCGGGGTGTACCACTCCGGGGTCGGGTTGCGGTCACTCATGATGCTGCTCCTAGGGTCGTATCCAGCTCTACGCCAGTCAAACCCACAGAGGTGGGCAACGGCTGGTCAGTGGCTGGGAGTCACCTGTGGGAAGCGCACGACGAACGTCGCGCCACCGCCCGGTGTCTCCGCGACGCCCACCCGCCCCTGGTGCTGGGCCACGACCGCCGCGACGATGGCCAGCCCGAGGCCGCTGCCGCCTCCGGCCGAGCGTCCGCGGCTGGGGTCGGCGCGGTAGAAGCGCTCGAACACCTTGGTGGACGCCTCGGGCGGCACGCCCGGCCCGTGGTCGCGCACGTCCAGGGCGACGCCCTCGTCGTCGTGGCCGACGAGCACCTCCACCGCCGTCCCCTCCGGCGTGTGGCGCAGTGCGTTGGCGACGAGGTTGGTCACCAGCTGGCGGAGCCGTGGCTCGGAACCCCAGACCACGGCCGGGCCCACCGGCCCGTCCAGGCCGAGCAGGCGCACCCCGCGGTCCGGCGCCCGCACCCGGGCGTCCGCGACGGCATCGGCCGCCAGCACCGTGAGGTCGACCGGTCCCATCGGCTCCTCGGGCGCGTCGTCGAGGCGGGCCAGGGTGAGGAGGTCCTCGACGAGCCCGTTCATCCGGTCCGACTCCGCCTCGATGCGTTCCATCGCGGACCCGACCGCGGCAGGGTCGGACACCGCACCCTGCCGGTACAGCTCGGCGTAGCCACGCACCGTGGCCAGCGGGGTGCGGAGCTCGTGCGAGGCATCGGCGACGAACTGCCGCATCCGCTCCTCGCTCGCCTCACGGACGGCGAAGGAGGTCTCGACCCGGGCGAGCATCGTGTTCAGGCTGCGGGAGAGCGAGGTCACCTCGTCGTCCGCCTGGCGCACCGGGACCCGCTGGGTGAGGTCGCCCGCAGCGATCGCGGCGGCGGTGTCCTCGATCCGGGAGAGGGGACGGAACGCGCGGCGCACGGCGTACCTGGCCATGACGAGGGACAGGACCAGGGCGAGGAGACCGATGAGGCTGGTCGTCACGAGGAGGCGGGTCACCGTGTGCGTGACCCGCTCCAGGGGCAGGCCGACCGCGAAGGTGGCCTGCTCGCCCTGGACGCGACCGGCGATGAAGCGCCACCTGTCCCGGCCGTTCTCGGACACCACGGTGAAGGGCTCGCTCGTCGTGACGCGGGGGTCGTCGACGGGCAGCACGGGAACGCGCGGTCGGGAGTACCGCGCCGTCGGCATGCGCAGCAGGCCGCCGCGGGAGGTCTGCAGCACGAACGCGTAGTTCGTCGGCAGGGCGGCTGCCGGGTCGCGCAGGTCCTCCACCGCCTGCTGGGCGACGGGGCTGGCCACCGACTCCAGCTCAGCGTCGATGCCGTCCATGAGGTCGGAGCGCATGAGGTAGGCCGTGGCCAGCGTGGTGAGGACGAGGGCCGCCCCGACGAAGACGCCCACGATGCCCACCAGGCGCCGGCGGAGCGGGACGGCCTCGAGACGTCGCACCACGCGCGCCATCGGCCCGGTGGCCGAGGCCGGTGGGGTCTGGCCCGTCATCAGCCCTGCGGCGGCAGGCGCAGGACGTAGCCGACACCGCGCTTGGTGTGGATCAGCGGCGGCAGGCCCTCGGTGTCGATCTTCCGGCGCAGGTAGGAGATGTAGCTCTCGACGATCCCCGACTCACCCCGGAAGTCGTAGTCCCAGACGTGGTCGAGGATCTGGGCCTTCGAGAGCACGCGGTTCGGGTTGAGCATGAGGTAGCGCAGGAGCTTGAACTCGGTGGGGCTGGTCTCGATCACGCGGCCCGCACGTCGCACCTCGTGCGAGTCCTCGTCGAGCTCGAGGTCCTCGAAGCGCAGAACCGGCCGGTCGTCGGCGTCGCCACGGGTACGCCGGAGGACGGCGCGGATGCGGGCGACGACCTCCTCGAGGCTGAACGGCTTGGTGACGTAGTCGTCTCCGCCCACCGTGAGGCCCTTGATCTTGTCGTCGACGGAGTCCCGTGCGGTGACGAACACGATGGGGAGCTGGCGGCCCTGCTCCCGCAGGCGACGTGTCACGGTGAACCCGTCCATGTCGGGGAGCATCACGTCGAGCACGCAGAGGTCCGGCTCGTGGTCGCCCGCCACCCGGAGCGCCTCGCTGCCGCTCGCCGCGGTCGCGACGTCGAAACCGGCGTAGCGCAGCGAGGTGGCGAGGAGCTCGCGGATGTTCGGCTCGTCCTCGACGACGAGGAGCCGGGCTTCGGGCGTCTGCGTGGTCACGGTGCCCAGTGTGGCGGCCGAACCTGTGAGTTCGCTGGACGCGCGCTGGGTCACTCCGGCGGGGTGCCGACCGCGGGGGAGGACTGGGCGTGCCCCTGGGGATGGAACGGCAGGAGGACGCGCAGCACCGTTCGACCGGGTTCGGAGTCGATCTCGATCGTCCCGCCGTGCCGCTCGACGACGATCCGCCGCGCGATGTCCAACCCCAGTCCGGTGCCCCGCCCGACCTCCTTGGTCGTGTAGAACGCCTCGAAGGCCTGCTCGGCCACCTCGGGCGCCATGCCCGGCCCGGTGTCCGCCACCTCGACGATGACGCCACCGGAGGCACTCCGCGTGGTGATCCGCAGGGTCCCGCGCCCCTCCATCGCGTCGAGCGCGTTGTCGACAAGGTTGGTCCACACCTGGTTCAGCTCACCGGGATAGGCGTCGAGCAGGGGGAGGTCCTCGGCGTAGTCGCGCTCGACGACGATATCCCCAACGCGCAGCTTGTGACCGAGCATCGTCAGGGTGCTCTCGATCCCCTCCACGATGTCGATCCGCTGACGTGCGGCACGATCCATGTGGGAGTACGACTTCACGGCCGCGACGAGCGTGGAGATCCGGCGGGTCGACTCGCGCACCTCACCGAGGAGCGCGACGGCCCCGACCGTGGCGGTGACCCACTCGATCGCGGACTGGAGCGCCTCCTGGCCGACCGCGGCGAGCACGCGCTCGCACCACTCCGTCTCGAACGACGCCGAGGCCAACGTGGGTGCGAAGAGCCAGTCCCGCTGGACGCCGTGGTCGGCCAGCCAGTCGGACAGCGCCTCCTCGCGAAGGGCAAGGGCCACCGCGTCGACGACGACGGACTGGGGGACGGCCTCGCGCCGCAGAGCGTCGAGCTTCTCGTAGGTCTCGGCCGTGATGCCGTGCCCCGCCAACGCGCGCAGCGCGGCAGTGACATAGCGCAGGGCCGCCTCCAGCCCGTCGACCGCACGGGTGGCGGCGGACGCGGGGTTGTTGAGCTCGTGGGCGAGACCGGCCGACAGGGTGCCGAGCGTCACCAGGGCCTCGTGGGACCGCACGCTGGCCTCGATGCTGCGAGCCGTGTGGAACAGGCCCTCGATGAAGTGGCGCACGAGGGGCACCCCGTCGAGGAGCTCGCGCAGGGCGTCGGCCGGGACCCGCAGGACCCTCCCGGGACCGGCGGCGTGCCCGGTGGCCAGGTACACGCCGCTGCGGTCCCACGCCACGAAGCCCCCCGCCCAGAGCCCAGGGGTGTCGAACGACCCGACCACCATCTGCTCGAGGCGAACCTGACGGGTCAGCTGGATCCGGCCCTCGAGCAGGACCCACCACGACTCCGCCGGCTGGCCCTCGGTCCACAGGAGGTCACCCCCGGCGAAGGTGACCTCCTCCGAGGCCTCGAGCATCGTCGACAGCTGCCCGTCCGCGAGCCCGTCGAACAGCCTGAGGCCCCGCAGCTCGTCGAAGAGCGCCGTCACGTCGTCGCCAGGTAGCCGTGGACGAAGGACACGGCCATCGCTCCCTCGCCCACCGCGGACGCGACCCGTTTCATCGAGTCCAGCCTCACGTCCCCGGCAGCGAAGACGCCCGGGACGTTCGTCTCGAGAGGGTACGGCGACCGGTCGGACAGCGGCCACGCGTCGCCGAGCCCGGTGCCGGTGACGATGAACCCGTGGTCGTCGCGGGACACCGTCGCGCCGAGCCAGTCGGTGCGCGGCTGGGCCCCGATGAAGACGAACAGCCAGCTCGTCGCGATGTCCTCGGTGCTCTTGTCGCGCCGGTCCCGCAGGGTGAGCCGCTCCAGATGCCCTTCGCCGGTGGCGCCGCAGACCTCGGAGTTGAACCGGACCTCGACGTTCGGGGTGGCCCCGATGCGTTCGACGAGGTAGGAGGACATGGAGGCGGCGAGCGACGGCCCGCGGACGACCATGACCACGCGTTCGGCGTACCTCGCGAGCTGGAGGGTGGCCTGCCCCGCCGAGTTCGCCGCTCCGACGACGTGCACGACGTCCCCGGACACCTGCGTCGCCTCGCTGGCGGTGGCGCCGTAGTAGACGCCCCGGCCGGCCAGCTCGGCCACACCCGGCGCCTCGAGCTTGCGGTACGACACCCCGGTGGCGACCACGACGGCGCGAGACTCGATCTCGCCGTCGTCGAGGATCACGGCTCGCACCGGGCCCCGGGTCTCGATGCCGACGACGTCCCGGGCGAGGACCATCTCGACGCCGAAGCGCGAGACCTGCGCGACGGCCCGCATCGTGAGGTCGGCACCGGACAGTCCCTTGGGGAAGCCGAGGTAGTTCTCGATGGACGCGCTCGTGCCGGCCTGGCCTCCCGGCGCCTCGCGCTCGACCACCACCGTCGACAGACCCTCCGAGGCGCCGTACACGGCCGCGGCGAGCCCGGCCGGCCCTCCTCCGACGATGCACAGGTCGTAGAGCGGCTGGGTCGCGGTCGTACGCAGCCCCAGGGCGGTCGCAAGGACGCGGGCGCTCGGGGAGCGCAGCGTCTCGGCGTCCGGCACGAGGACCAGGGGGAGGTCGGCCGGCGTCGCGTCCGCCAGGCCCACGAGGCGTTGGCCCTCCTCGTCCTTCTCCACGTCGTACCAGCGGTAGGGGACGTGGTTGCGGGCGAGGAAGGTCTTGACCTCGTGGCTGCGTTCGGACCACCGGTGGCCGACCACCCGCACCTCGGACTCGCGGGCGGGGTTCTCCCGGGCCCAGTCCTCCAACAGGTCGTCGATCACCGGGTAGAGGCGCTCCTCAGGGGGGTCCCAGGGCTTGAGGAGGTAGTGGTCCAGGCCGATGTCGTTGATGGCGCGGATCGCGACGTCGGTGTCGGCGTAGGCGGTGAGCAGCAGGAGCTTCGCGGTCGGCGCGGACGGGCGGACCTGGGCCAGCAGCTCGATGCCGGTCATGACCGGCATCCGCTGGTCGGTGATGACGAGGGCCACCGGCCGGCTGCGCAGCGCCAGCTCGGTCAGGACCGCGAGCGCCTCCGCCCCGGATGACGCGCGCACGACACGGTGCTCCTCGCCATAGCGCGCCCGCAGGTCACGGGCGATGGCGGCAGCCACCTGCGGGTCGTCGTCGACCGTGAGGATGGTTGGCTTGGCCATGCAGTCGCCTCCGGGAGTCGGGACGGAACACCCGGAGGCTATCGGCTCACAGGATTCCGGTCAGTAGGCCGGTCGGTCAGGCCGTCGGTCCGGATGCCGGTCAGTAGCCGTCGTAGGGGCCCGAGTCGTCGAAGAAGCCGCCCGCTCCGAGTGCGACGAACAGGAGGATGCCGAGGAGGCTGACGAAGACGCCGATGCCGAAGGCGATCCAGCCGTACCGCGTCAGCCGGGCGGAGCCCTGCGGGTCGGTTGACTGCTTGGTCAGCCCGATGATGCCGAGGATGAGCGAAGGCAGGGTGAGCAGGCTGCAGCAGAACACCGTGAGGATGCCGGCCGTGATGGTGAGGGCGAGCGCGCTGCCGTTGCGCTGGGGTTGCCCGTAGGGCCCCGGAGCGGCATACGGCCCGGGACCGTACGCGCCCTCGCCGGAACCGCCGTAGGGTGCCGGAGCCCCATAGGGCACCTGCCCGGTGCCCGACTGCTGCCCGTAGGCAGGCTCGGCGTAGGCCGGTGGCTGCCCGTAACCCGGCTGCTGCCCGTAGGCCGGTGGCTGCCCGTACGGGGATGGCTGGCCGTAGGCCGGTGGTTGCCCGTAGACCGGTGGTTGCCCGTAGACCGGTGGTTGCCCGTAGACCGGTGGTTGGCCGTAGGCCGGGGGCTGCCCGGATTCGGGCGGCTGACCGTAGGCCGGCGGCTCTGCCGCCGCCCCGGACGCCTCCGGAGGTGGGGGGTCCCACGGGGCCGTGGGGTCCGCCCGTCGGTCATCGGGGTCCTCGGAGGGGCTGGGTCGTGGGTCGGTGTTCTCAGTCATGCGGGCCGTCCTTGGTGTCGCCGCCGACGGCCCCCGATGGGCCCGCCGTTGACGAGGCTAGCGGGCCGGGCGTCCGCCGCCGGCGCACCTCGTGTCAGGATCGGCGGGTGAGACTTCCGCTGCCGCAGGTCGAACCGGATGAGACGCTGCCCCGGGCTGTGACCGTCTACGAGGTCGGACCCCGGGACGGGCTGCAGAACGAGGCGACCGTCGTGCCGGCATCCGTCAAGGTGGAGTTCGTGAGGCGGGTGGCCGCCGCCGGGCTGACCACCATCGAGACGACGTCGTTCGTGGATCCCCGGTGGGTGCCGCAGCTCGCCGACGCCGCTGAGGTGCTCGCCCTCCTCGGTGACGACGGGCGTGGGCGCCGTCGCCCGGTCCTCGTGCCGAACGAACGCGGCCTGGACCGAGCGCTCGAGGCCGGGGTCGGCGCCGTCGCCGTCTTCGGCAGTGCGACGGAGACCTTCGCCCGGCGCAACCTCAACCGCGGCCTCGAGGAGTCGATCGCGATGTTCCGCCCGGTGGTGGAGCGCTCGCGGGCGGAGGGCCTGTGGGTGCGGGCGTACGTCTCCATGTGCTTCGGCGACCCCTGGGAAGGCCCGGTCCCCGTGTCACAGGCCGTCGACGTCTGCCGCCGGCTGATGGACCTGGGCTGCGACCAGCTCTCGGTGGGGGACACCATCGGTGTCGGAACCACCGGCCACGTCCACCGGCTCCTGGCTGCGCTCGACGACGCGGGGATCGGGGTCGACCGCATCGCGGTGCACTTCCACGACACCTACGGGCAGGCCCTGTCCAACACCGTGGCGGCACTGCGCGACGGGGTCACGGTCGTGGATGCCTCCACCGGTGGGCTGGGCGGCTGCCCCTTCGCCAAGTCGGCGACCGGAAACCTCGCCACGGAGGACCTCGTGTGGGCCCTGGAGGGCGCCGGGGTCGACACGGGTGTCGACCTGGACGCCCTCGTCGAGACGAGCGTGTGGATGGCCGCCCACCTCGGCCGCTCCTCGCCCTCGCGGGTGGTCCGGGCTCTGACCACCGACTGACGGAGCCGCGGTCACGGCATCCGACCCGGCTGACGAAGCATTGGCCACGTCATCGTGGCCGACGCGCCGGAGTGACGCCGTGCCGGTCGCCGACGGCTGGGAAACCGGGTGGGTGGCGCTGTGAGTTGCCTATGAGTCGCCCTCGAGGGGGTGACGTGGGTCCCCGACCCCACGATCATGGGCACATGACGGATCGACCGACCACGCCGCCCCCCGGGGACCCTCAGCCCGAGCGACCCGGGCAGGCGCCCGCGGAGGGAACGCCTCCCACCGCCGCACTGCCGCACGGGGCGGCGGCTCCCGGCCCCGGACGAACGGCAGCACCGCCGCCCCCCACCGGCGCCCCGGCGTCCGGCTGGGGGGCACCCCCGCAGCAACCCGGTGCGGCGTGGGCGGGCGCGACCGCAGCCGCCGCGGCCCCCCGCGCCTCCAACGGTCCGGGGCGCCTGTGGAATGAGGCGACGTCGACCGGCGGCGGGCGTGCCGCCCTCGTGACCGCAGCGATCCTGGGGGCCCTCCTCCTGCTCACTGGAATCGGGCTCATCGCCGCGCTCGCGAGCAACGACGGCTGGGGCCGCGACGAGCGCGTCGGCATGAACGACAATCGTGGGCGCTGGGGCGACGACGGACCCGGCCCCGGGCAGGGGCAGGGTCAGGGGAGGAACAACGGGAACGGCATGGGCAACGGGAACGGCATGGGGAACCGCGGGCAGCGCGACCTCGACGACGCTCCCGGACGCGGGCTCGGCCGCGGCGGTGCCCTGGCGGGCGCCGGGGAGGTGCTGCACGGCGAGTTCACCACGGGGGTCACGGGGACACCCACGGTCATGGTGGTCCAGACCGGTACGGTCACCGCGTACACCGCCGGGCAGTCGATCGCCGTGGAGAGCGCCGACGGCTTCAGCGCCACCTACTCGCTCGACGGGACCCTCGCGACGCCGCGCAACGTACCCGTCGCGACGGGGTCGCAGGTGAGGGTCGTGGCCGCGAAGAGCGGGATGACCGTCACTCGGCTGGACGTGCTGGACTGAGCGGCTCGGGGCTCATCCGCGCCGCCTCGAAGACGCCGTTGACCCGAGGGCTGATCCGACGCTCGAGGGCGAGGGCCAGCACCGCCACGCCGGCGAGGCACCCGAGCAGCAGTCCGATGAACGCCCCGTCGAGCCGGCGGTCGAGCATCCACCCGGCCACGACGGGGGCGGCGACCGCTCCCATCTGGAAGGCGCCCGCCGACACGGCGTTGAACCGGCCGCGATCCCGGTCGCCCGCGAGGTCGTTGACGATGGCCGGCACGGTGGGCTGGAGCATCGTCTCGCCGAGGCCGAACATCACGTGGAAGACGACGACTCCCACCGCCGCGAGCACGGTGCCCGCCACGAGCCCCGTGGCACCGAGGAGCAGCCACGCGCCGGCCCACATGACGACGACGCCGAGGAAGACCCTGGTCCGGCGGCGCCCGTCGATGACCCGGAGCACGAGGAACTGAAGCCCCACGATCACGGCGGTGTTCGCCGCGAACGCGAGCCCGATGGTGCGCGTGGTCACCTCGCTGACCTCGCGGGCGAACGCCGGGAACCCGGCCTCCATCTGGCCGTAGCCCACGAAGCTCGTCAGGAAGGTCAGCAGGGTGATCCACAGGACTGCCGGGTTGCGCAGGATGGCCACGTACCCGATCGACGGCGCTTCCTCGGCCGCGGTGGGCTCCGGCCGGCCGGCGACGTGGCGCAGCGGCCCGAGGAGCAGCCCGATCGGCACCAGGACGCAGGCGGCATCCGCGAGGAAGATCGCGGTGAACGTGCCGGGCCGGGTGACGTCGGTGAGGAACCCGCTGATGATCCCCCCGATACCTATACCGAGGTTGACGAGGGCGAAGTTGATGCCGAAGAACTGCGTTCGCAGGCGCCCCTCGACGATCGTCGACGTCAGCGCGTTGTAGCCCGGCCAGGCGACGCCGAAGCTGATGCCGAGCAGCACGAACGCCACGACGAACGCGGGCACGGTGGTCGCGAACGCGAGCACCGAGGCGCCGACCAGCTGCGCGACGTTGCCCCAGAGCACGACGACCCTGGCGCCGAGCCGGTCGATGAGCGCACCCACCGGCGCGACGACGAAGAGCCCAACGACCGCGATGAGACCCATGAGGAGCCCGGCGACGTCGAGGGAGACGCCCCGCACCTCGTGGACGTAGATGATCGTGAACGGGAGGGTCATGCCGCGGCCCAGCGTGGACACCGCAGTCGTCGAGAGCAGCCACCGGCCAGGGGTGGGCAGTGCGCCCCAGAAGCCCCTCAGGGTGAGGCCGTGACCGGCTGCCTGGTGGCCCCCCGGCGCGCTTCCGGTCCGGTTCTCGGTGGTCTCGGACATGCACCCCACCGTGCCACGGTGCACCGACACGATCGACCCGGTTTTGATCGGGTGCGGGGTCACGGCGGGCGCCCGTGGACGTCCTCCCGTGGGCTGGCCGGCGCGCGGCCGGCATCCGGGACGCATCCGGACGACGCGCGAGCGCCGCACCTGCCGGAGCCGTTAGCCTTGTCGGTGGCGCCCGTCCGGGGCGTGACCCCAGAACGCGACAAAGAGGTGGACCGTGCCGACTGGCAAGGTGAAGTTCTTCGACTCCGAGAAGGGCTTCGGTTTCGTGTCCGGTGACGCCGGTGAAGGAGACGTGTTCGTCCCCGCCAGCGCTCTCCCGGAGGGTGTCGCGGGCCTGAAGGGCGGCCAGCGGATCGAGTTCAGCATCGCCGAGGGACGCCGAGGCGCCCAGGCGCTCTCCGTGCGCCTCCTGGACCCGGCCCCCTCGGTCAGCGCCAACCGCCGGGTGCGTGACCGCAAGCCGGCCGAGGAGATGGTGGTGATCGTCGAGGACCTCATCAAGCTGCTCGACTCGGTCTCCGAGTCGCTCCGGCGCGGGCACTACCCGGACAAGGCCCACGGGAACAAGGTGGCCCAGGTGCTCCACGCCGTGGCGGGCGACCTCGAGCTGTGAGCCCCGCGCTGAAGACCGACGCGCGGCTGCGCGACGCCGTCGAGGTGGCGCGCGAGGCAGCCGTGTCCATCGCCGAGGGCGGAGCGGTGGGGGCGCACCTCGGGGTGGAGATGGTGGAGGAGCGGGTGGCGACCCACTCCTTCGAGTGCACCGCACCGGCCTACCGCGGGTGGCGCTGGGCGGTCACGGTGGCGCGGGTTCCTCGCTCCACCTCGGTGACGGTCAGCGAGACCCACCTCCTGCCCGGCGGGGATGCCCTGCTTTCGCCGGAGTGGGTGCCGTATGCCGAGCGGCTGGCCCCGGGCGACGTCGGCCCCGGCGACGTCACACCCTACGTCGAGGCCGACCCGCTGCTCGTCGCCGGCTTCGAGGCGACCGGCGACGAGGACGTCGACCAGGTGGCGCTGTGGGAGCTGGGGCTCGGGCGGCCGCGGGTGCTCTCGGCCGAAGGTCGCGAGGTGGCGGCGCAGCGGTGGTACGACGGCGAGTCTGGACCGACGGCACCCATTGCCGTGAAGGCACCGGCGTCCTGCTCCACCTGCGGCTACTTCGTGCCCATGGCGGGTGCGCTGCGGGCGGTCTTCGGCGTGTGCGCCAACGAGTGGTCGCCCTCCGACGCCCGGGTCGTCAGCCTGGACCACGGGTGCGGTGCGCACTCCGAGGTGGACCTCGACGCACCGGTTCCGGAGCGGATCTCGCCGCCGATCGTCGACGACTTCGAGTTCGACCCCGCCTGACGGTTCAGGCGTCGGCGGCGTTGCCCTTGCCCCGCGCGACGTACCACCAGCCGAAGACGCCGAGTGCGATCCCGGTGACGCAGGTCCAGGGCCACCACGAGCGGTCACCGGTGTGCAGGGCGGGAACGAGCAGCGTGACCACCAGGGCGACGCACCACGCCGCGGTGCCGACGGCGACCACCACCTTGCTGGGCACGGTGACCGGTGCGCTCGGCGCCGACTGCCCGAGCGGCGGCATCGGATGCCGTGGCGGGCGGTCGTCGGAGGTCACGCCGCCAGCCTAGGGCCGGGGCCCGCCGGGGTGTCGAGCGGGACCGTTGCGCCCGCCACCCGGGTGTTGTGCACGTCTTCGCGGCCCCGGGCCGGGCCCGGGCTGGAGCTGGTGCACCAGCGCGCCGGGGAGGACCACAGCACGGGAATGCTTAGCCTGGGTAATGAGTTGTGCTAACCATCACCCGCAGTCCTGACCCGAGGAGCAGCCATGGCCGCGATCACGACGACCGCGCCGGCGCGCACCTCGATGACCAGGGCCGAGCGCGACAGGCTGACGAGCGACCTGCGCACCGCGTGCATGCGCATCTCGCGACGTGTCCGGTTCGAGAGCACGTCGCCGGTTCCGCCGCACCAGTTCTCCGTGCTCGTCCGGCTCGAGGAGCGTCCCTCCACGCCCAAGGAGCTCGCCTTCATCGAGAAGGTCAGCGCCCCCAGCATGACCCGCACGGTGGCGGGCCTCGTCGCCGCCGGCCTCGTCGCCCGCGCGGGCGACCCCACCGACGGCCGGTCGGTCATCCTCTCCCTGACCCCGGAGGGCCGCCGCACCATCCGGGAGATCCGCAGACGCCGGGACCAGTGGTTCGCCGCACGGCTCGAGGGGCTGACCGACGAGGAGCGCGCCATCCTGGCCGCGGCCACGGTGCTCCTGGAACGGGTGGCTGCCGAGTGAGCCCGACCTTCACCTCGCTCGAGGTTCGCAACTACCGCATCTGGGCGGCCGGTGCCCTCGTGTCGAACATCGGCACGTGGATGGGCCGGGTGGGCCAGGACTGGCTGGTCCTGACCGTGCTGACCGCCGGCTCCGCCACGGCGCTGGGCATCGTGACCGGGCTCCAGTTCCTGCCGTTCCTCCTCCTCGCCCCGTGGGCCGGGCTGATCGCCGACCGCTTCCCCAAGCGCCGCACGCTCCTGGCCACCCAGAGCCTGCTGGCGGTGTCGAGCCTGCTTCTCGGCGTGCTGGCCGTCACGGGCACGGCCCAGCTGTGGCACGTGTACGCCATCGCCCTGTTCCAGGGTGTGACCACGGCGATCGACAACCCCGCTCGTCAGGCGTTCGTCTCGGAGATGGTGCCCTCCGACTCGCTGTCCAACGCGGTGGCGCTCAACTCCGCCTCCTTCAACGCCGGCCGGCTCGTGGGTCCCGGGGTCGCTGGGCTGGTCATCGCCTGGTGGGGCACCGGCGAGGCGCTGCTGCTCAACACCGTCACCTTCCTCTTCGTCATCGTGGCCCTGCTGCGGCTGCGGGTCGGCGAGCTGCGTCCGGCGCCGCTCGTGCGGGCGCGAGGCGGCATCCGGCAGGGCTTCCGCTACGTGCGGGAGCGCCGCGACATCCAGCTCGTCATGCTGCTCGTGTTCGTGCTGGGCACCTTCGGGATGAACTTCCAGCTCACGATGGCACTCATGGCCACCAAGGTGTTCGACAAGGGCGCGGGGGAGTTCGGCCTGCTCGGCTCGATCATGGCGATCGGCTCACTCACGGCGGCGCTGCTCTCCGCGCGGCGGAGGACCCCGCGGCTGCGGGTGCTGCTGCTCGCCCTGGTGGGGTTCACGATCTCCGCCGCGCTCGCGGCGGCGGCCCCGACGTACTGGCTGTTCGCCGCCGCCCTCGTCCCGGTCGGGCTGACCGCGCTCACCGCCCTGACGACCGCGAACGCGATGGTGCAGACCCGTGTGGCCGCCGAGATGCGCGGCCGGGTCATGGCCCTGTACATGGCGATCTTCATGGGCGGCACGCCGGTCGGCGCCCCGCTCATCGGGTGGATCGCCGAGCAGTTCGGACCGCGGTGGACGATCGGCATCGGTGCGGTGGCCGTGGGCCTCGTGCTGGTAGCGGTGTCCGTGTGGTTGGCCAGGGTCGAGAATGTGCGGGTGAGCTACGAGTCGCAGCGACGCCCGCGGGTCCGGGTCACGTCCACCCCGGTGGACCACGAGAGCGACAGTCCTCGGCTCCCGGTCCTGGAGCCGGCCCGGTGAGGGAACCGGCACCGGCATCCGACCCTCGTGGTGGGCGCACATGACGCCGACCTTCCGGCGCCGGATGACCCTGGGGGTCCTCGCGCTCCTCGTCACACTCGCCGTCGTCTACGCCCTCACGCGCTGACCTCGAAGGTCGGGTGACAGGGGCGCCCGGGTCCGGCAGAGTAGAGGTGTCCCGGCCCACCCGTCGAAGGAGAGCGCCGTGTCCGAGCCGCGTGACGGAGTGGACCCCTCGGCGTCACCGAGCGGAACCGGGTGCGTGGAGTGCCTGGCCTCCGGGGGGTGGTGGGTCCACCTGCGCCGCTGCGCCCAGTGCGGGCACGTCGGATGCTGTGACACCTCGCCCTCACAGCACGCGAGCGCCCACGCCGCCGAGGCCGGCCATCCCGTCATCCGCAGCTACGAACCGGGCGAGGACTGGTGGTACGACTTCCGTGACGGCTCCGGGGGGCAAGGTCTCGACCTCGCGCCGCCGCTCGCACGTCCGCAGGACCAGCCGGTCCCCGCTCCGGCCGGCACGGTGCCGGACGACTGGCGCGACCACATCCACACCTGACGTCTCCGAGCCGACGGTGACTCGGCGCGAGCCGACGGTGGTCGAGCGGGCGCGTCCTGACGACGTGCTCCAGCTCGCCGTCGACCGCGGCCGCGTGCCGATGGTCATCGGTGCGCTGCTCGTCCTCGACGCCGGCCACCGCGCCCCTGCGGACATCGTGCGGGCGACGCTCCTCGAGCGGGCGGCCGCGGTGCCACGCCTGGGGCAGCGCCTGGTGAGGACGCCCCCGGGTGCCGGGCGCCCGGTATGGGCGGAGGCCGGGTCCGAGGTCATGGCCGGCCTCGTCGACTCGGTGGAGCTGCCGCGAGCCTCCGATGCCGGTGACGGCCCGGTGCCGCGGCGCCTCCTCGACCTCACGGCGGACCTCGCGATGCACCGGCTACCGCTCGACCGGCCGCTCTGGCGGGCGCGTCTGCTGCTCGACGACGACGGTGCGGTTCTCGGCGTCGCGGTCGTCGCCCACCACGCCCTCGCGGACGGGATGGGTGGCCTGGCGGTGCTCGGTGCCCTGGCCGACGGCGGTGCTGCTGGGGTTGCCCGTCCCGCGGCGGGCGCCCGCCGGCGACCGCAGGATCGACCAGGCTGGCCGGAGCTGGCACGCGACGCCTGGACGGAGCGGCTGCACGGCATCCGCAGGTCGGGAGCGGCCGCACGCAGGCTGGGCGAGGGGTTCGAGGGGCTCGGCCTGCGGCGTCCCCGCTCGGCCGAGCGGTGCAGCCTGCTCGCCCCCTCGAGCGGTGAGCGCCGGCTGGAGGTCTGTTCCGTCGACCTCGCCGGGGTGCGCCGTGCGGGTCGGTCGAACGGCGTCACCGTCAACGCCCTCGCCGTCACGGCGGTCACCGGGGCACTGGTGCGCCTGCTGGCGCGCCGGCGCGAGCGCGTCGGCGAGCTGGTGGTCTCGATGCCGGTCTCGCACCGTCGGCAGGACGAGGCCGGTGCGCTGGGCAACGCCGCCGGCGTCGTGCCCGTGCGCGTGCCGGCGGTCGGCGACCGTGCGACGCGCCTGGCGGCGGTCGCTGCCGAGCAGGAGCGGGTGAGGGCGACCGGCCGTGGTGGGTCGGCGGCCGTGCTGACGCCGGTCTTCCGTGGCCTCGCCGGTGTGGGGCTCTTCCAGCTCTTCGTCGAGCGTCAGCGGCTGGTGCACACCTTCGTGACCAACGTCCGGGGGCCCGCGGAGCGGCTGGCGCTGGCTGGGGCGTCCGTGACCACGGTCGTCCCGGTGGCGCTGAACCCGGGCAACGTGACGCTGTCCTTCGACGTCATGTCCTACGCCGGGTCCCTCGGCATCACGGTGGTGGCCGACCCGGTGCGGGTTCCCGAGGCCGGGTGGTTCGCGGGGGTTCTGCAGGAGGAGCTGTGGGCCGTCGCGGAGGCGCCCGGCTGAGCCGGGGGCGCGCTCAGCCGAGCCGGGGCCGCGCTCAGCCGAGCCGGGGCGCGCTCAGCCGAGCCGGGCGCGCTCAGCCGAGCCGGGTGACGACGTGCTCGACGCAGGCGATCAGGCGGCTCACGTCGTCGGGCTCGACCGCGGGGAAGCACGCGACGCGCAGCTGGTTGCGCCCCAGCTTGCGGTAGGGCTCGACGTCGACGATTCCGTTGGCGCGCAATGTCTTCGCTATCGCCGAGGCATCGATGGCGTCGTCGAAGTCGATCGTGGTGACCACCTGCGATCGGTGGGTCGGGTCGGCGACGTAGGGTGCGGCATACTCACTCGCCTCTGCCCAGTCGTAGATCCGGCCGGAGGAGTCCTTGGTGCGGGCGGTGGCCCAGCCGAGTCCCCCCTGGTCGTTGAGCCACTCCACCTGGTTGGCCAGCATCGCGAGGGTCGCGACTGCGGGCGTGTTGTAGGTCTGGTCGAGGCGGCTGTTGCTGATCGCCGTCGGCAGGCTGAAGAAGTCGGGGACCCACCGGCCGGATGCCGTGACCTCCTCGACCCGGGCGAGGGCGGCCGGCGAGAACAGGGCGAGCCACAGGCCGCCGTCGGAGGCGAACGACTTCTGGGGGGCGAAGTAGTAGACGTCGGCCTCGGTGACGTCGACCGGGAGGCCGCCGGCGCCGGAGGTGGCGTCGACGAGCACGAGGGCGTCGGGGTCGGCCCCCTCGACGCGGCGCACCGGGGCCATGACGCCGGTGCTCGTCTCGTTGTGCGCCCAGGCGTAGACGTCGACACCGGCTTCGGCGCGGGGGTCGGGGCGACTGCCGGGCTCGCTCGAGATGACGGTCGGTTCACCGAGGAAGGGCGCCTTCCTGGTCACCGCCGCGAACTTGCTCGAGAACTCGCCGAAGGTCAGGTGCTGCGCGCGGTCGCGGACCAGCCCGAACGCGGCGATGTCCCAGAACGCTGTCGCGCCGCCGTTGCCCAGCACCACCTCGTAACCGTCGGGGAGGTCGAAGAAGGCGGCGAGCCCGCTGCGGACCTGCTTGACGAGGTTCCTGACGGGCGCCTGGCGGTGGGAGGTGCCCAGCACCGTGTGGCCGATGGCGGCCACGGCGTCGACCTGGGCGGCCCGCACCTTCGACGGCCCGGACCCGAAGCGACCGTCCGTGGGCAGCAGCTCGGCGGGGATGGTGATGGGGGCGTCGCTCACGAGGGTCTCCGGAATCGTGGTCGGGTGGTGCGTGCGAGGGGCTCGGGTATGCCCGGGCGCTCCGGCGCGTGCTGCCGCCGTCGCCCAACGAGGTCGAGGGTCGACGTCGTCGGCGAGGCCCTGACCGGCATCCATCCTCACGGATGCCGCCCGCCGTGCGGGCGTGAGGTCCACCACGTGGTCCGGGCTCAGTCATGCGCTAGGCCTCATCCCCCTGGCCCTCAGCGCTGCCTGGGCCTCGGCTGCCTGGGCCTCAGTGCTCCCCTGGGCCTGCACTCTCCGGTAGGCGCCCGGCCACCCGCGCTCGGTTGACGCAACCTCTGCTAGCAGAGCTTCGTGACCGACCCACATGGTGCACCGTGTGGGTGCAGATCCACCCTCTGCTGAGTGCACCGGCATCCGCGAGGCGGCGTGGCGCGGCACACTCGGCTCTGTCGGCCCGGACCGCCGAGGCTCACGCGGAGCGCCGGCCCCCGGACCTGACGATCGCCGCCTCGATGCGTCTCCGAAGTGCGGGCAGGTCGTCGAGCTGCCGCCACCGCACCCGGACCACCTCGTCGCCGGTGTCGACGAGCCGGTCCTGGCGAGTCTTCTCGGCCTCCAGCGCCGCACGGGCCCGCGCGAAGTCGTCCTCCGTGGGCTCGGGCGGAAGGTACTTGCCCATCCCGTCGAACTCGACAACGACACGGGTCCCGCGGATGCGTCGGTCCACGCGGTACGTCGACACACCCACCGTCCTCTCGATCTGCGGCTCGCTCTCGTAGCCGAGCAGGCGCAGCGCCACCCCCAACCGTGTCTCGCCTACGGACTCGTTCCTGCCGTCCGCGTGGGCGAGGTGCTCCCGAACCGCTCGGATGCCGGGGTGGCCGGCATGCAGGTCGACCGCCTCCTCGAGCTCCGCCCGTGTGACCGCGTCGAGGTGGAGGGCGTTGTCGGCGGCCACGAGGCTCTCCAGCGGAAACGCCGCACGCCCAAGCATCGGGCGAAGCCCCACCTGCACGACCGCCACGGCGACCGGGACGGTGAGGTGGCCGGACGTCATCACCGGGTCGACACCGCAGGACGGGTGGATGATCGCGCCCGTGCGGTGCCTCGTGTGGTCGTCGGTGGTCCTCCCGAGGTGGACGATCGAGAGGTCGGACCGCCACAGGGCGATGCCGTGCAGCACCAGGGCCGACTGGTGGCTCGCGCACACGCGGCCCTCGAACGAGCGCAGGAGGGCAATCGTCGTCAGCCGGTGCAGCGCTCGCATGGACTCGAAGCGGTCGGGCCCCTCCCACGGGGGGCGCTCGTCGTGCGGCCCGCGGACGGCATACCAACCGCGCACGAGGCGACGGAGGGCGCCGGACGACATGAGCGCCCGGAGGTCGGGTGGGCCCAGCCCGAGGGTGGCGGCCTGACGGGTCGACACGATGCCGTCCGTGGCGATGTCGTGCAGCTCCATGGCGACAGGATGCCGCCCCGGCGAGGGGTCGCGCTGACCCCCTGTGGACGAGGGACACGACCGCTGGCTCAGCAGAGGTTGGTTCTGGACCCAGAGGTTGCACCCTGTGGACCGGACCGCAACCTCTGCTAGCAGACGTTGCGGAAAGCCGCCCCTGGCGCTGGCCCTGGCGGGCGGCGGGCGGCGGGCGGTCAACGGGAGGCGCGGAACCCCTTGACCTCCTCGATGGGTCGCGGCCCCGGACCGACGTAGCGGGCGCTCGGCCGGATGAGCCGCCCGGTCCGCTTCTGCTCGAGGACGTGGGCCGACCACCCGGCGGTCCGGGCGGAGGCGAACAGCGGCGTCATCATGTCGCCCGGCACGTCGGCGAAGTCGAGGAGCACGGCTGCCCAGTAGTCGACGTTGGTCTCCATCCGACGCTCGGGGTGGCGCTCGGCGAGCTCGGCGATGGCAGCCTTCTCGAGCTCGAGGGCAACCTCGTAGCGCGGCGCGCCGAGGCGCTTGCAGG
Organism: uncultured Actinomycetota bacterium; assembly: GCA_963763015.1. GTDB lineage: Bacteria > Actinomycetota > Actinomycetes > Actinomycetales > Dermatophilaceae > Fodinibacter. The sequence continues at coordinate 336,474 of CAVXML010000007.1, forward strand.
TGTCGCGCAACACCGCGGCGCGGGGGTCGTAGGCCCGGTAGACCCGGTGCCCGAAGCCCATGAGCCGCTCCTTCCGGTCCAGCACGCCCCTGACGTAGCGACGGGCGTCGCCGGTCGCCTCGACACCCTCGATCATGTGCTGCGCCCGCGACGGGGCACCTCCGTGCAGCGGCCCGGACAAGGCCCCGATGGCACCTGACAGGCAGGCCGCCACGTCGGCACCGGTCGACGCGATGACCCGTGCGGTGAAGGTCGACGCGTTCATCCCGTGCTCGGCGGCGGAGATGAAGTAGGAGTCGATGGCGTCGACGTGCTTGGGGTCCGGTTCGCCACGCCAGCGGATCATGAACCGCTCGACGATGGTCCGCCCCTTGTCGACCTCTCGCTGCGGCACCATCGGGCGCCCCTGGCCGTGCGCGGCCTGCGCGATGAAGGACATCGCCATCACCGAGGCCCGGGCGAGGTTCTCCCTCGCCTCCTCGTCGTCGATGTCGAGGAGCGGCTTGAACCCCCAGACCGGCGCGAGCTGGGCGAGTGCCGACTGCACGTCGACGCGGATGTCGCCGGTGTGCACGGGCAGCGGGAACGGCTCGGCGGGCGGCAGGCCCGGGTCGAACTCGTTGTCGACGAGCAGGCCCCAGACCTGGCCGAACGACACCCGACCGACGAGGTCGTTGATGTCCACCCCGCGGTAGCGCAGCGCCCCGCCCTCCTTGTCCGGCTCGGCGATCTCCGACTCGAAGGCGATGACCCCCTCGAGTCCGGGCCGGAAGTCGGGATCGCCCGCGTGGTGTGCGGTCCCAGAGGTGGCTGCGGTGGTCATGGGGTCCCCAATCGTCGCTCGGCGCCAGTGTCGGGCGGCCCCATTGTGCACGCCACCATCAGCCGTTCCCAGCGGCGGCCCCGCTGACGGACGTTCCGGTACCGCCGCGACGGTCGCGTACCGCCATGTTCGGACCTCCGGCGTCACGGATCTCGAAGAGGTCGGTGGCCTCGAGGAGCTTGCTCAGCTTCGCGTAGCCGTAGTTGCGCGGGTCGAACGAGGACTGGTTGGAGATGTGGTTGCCGACGGTGCCGACCCTCGCCCACCCGGAGTCGTCGGCCGCCCCCTCGACGGCCCGGCGCAGCAGCGCGACGAGCTTGGTGTCGCTGCGCAGCTGGTTGCGGGTGGCGCGCGCCGGTTGGCTGGCCGCCGCCGGCACGGTGTCGGATGCCGTCGCGGCCTTCTTGGCTGCCGCCTTCCGCGTCGCGGTGGCCGACGACGTCGTCGTGGGTGGGGTGGCCCTCACCGCCGCCTTGACGGGCACATCGGCCTGTCCGCTGGGCGACGACAGCCGGTTGAGCACGAGGAACCGGGTGCAGGCGCTCTGGAACGGTGCCGGGGTCTTGGCGTCACCGAAGCCGTAGACGTGAGCACCGTGCTCGCGAAGGTGCATGACGAGGGGCGTGAAGTCGGCATCCGACGACACGAGCGCGAAGGCGTCGGGCCGCTGGGTGTGCAGGATCTCGACGGCGTCGACCGCCAGGGCGATGTCGCTCGCGTTCTTGCCCTTGCTCGGGTCGAACTGCTGCACCGGGCGGATCGCGTTCTCGTGAAGCACCTCCTGCCACGACTTGAGCCCCGTCTTGGTCCAGTTGCCGTACGCGCGTCGCACGTTCGTCTCGCCCAGCCGCGAGAGCTCGCCGAGGATGACGTCGATCCGTGCGGCCGTGGCGTTGTCCGCGTCGATGAGCAGGGCGATCTGGGCCGGCTTGTCCATGCCACGGACCCTAGCCCGGTGGGTCGAGGGCGACATCACCAGCGGGCGCGACCGACCCGCGACGAGGAGGTCGGGCATGATTCGCGGCGTGCCGCTGCGCTCCCACCTGCCGGACCTCACCCCGCTTCGGGAGAGCCCGGCCTACCGGAGGCTGTATGCCGGCTTCACGCTCTCCAACATCGGCTCGCAGATGGCGATCGTCGCTATCGGGCTGCAGGTCTACGACCTCACCGGCTCGACGGCGGCGGTGGGTCTCGTGGGGTTCTTCGCGCTCGTGCCGCTGGTGGTCATGGGGCTGTACGGCGGGTCGCTGTCGGACCACCATGACCGGCGCACCGTGGCGCTCGCAGCGAACCTCGTGGCGTGGACCACGAGCATCGCCTGCGCCGTCCAGGCGTGGCTCGGCAACACCAACGTCGTGGTGCTCTACGTGCTGGTGGCCGTGTGGAGCGGCGCCTTCGGCGTGAGCTCTCCTGCACGCTCGAGCATCTACCCCCGCATCCTGCCGCGTGAGCAGCTGCCGGCCGCCAACGCGCTGGGCGTCTTCGCCATGTCCGCGGCGCTGATGGTCGGACCCCTGCTCGCCGGCCTGCTCGTCGACTGGGGCGGGTTCCCCGCCGCCTACACGGTGGATGCCGTCGTGACGACGGCCGCCCTCTGGGGCCTGTGGCGGCTTCAGCCACTGCCCCCGGAGCCGCACGACAAGGGCGGTGCCACGCGGGCGGGCTTCGGGTCGGTCGTCGACGGATTCCGCTTCCTGCGCACCGCCCCCAACGTGCGCATGACCTTCGTCGCCGACATCGCCGCGATGCTGCTCGCCCAGCCGCGGGTCATCTTCCCGGCCGCGGGGGCGGTGATCCTCGGCGGGGGAGCACGGACGGTCGGGTACCTCTACGCCGCCGGGGCGGTGGGAGCGGTCCTGGCCACGCTGGCGTCCGGCCGCCTCGGGCACGTACGGCGCCAGGGCCTCGCCATCATGGTGAGCATCCTCGGGTGGGGCCTGGGGATCGCCGCGCTGGGAGTGGCGCTCCTCGGCGCGGGGAAGTGGCTCACCCCGGACCAGGCGCTGTGGGGCGCGCTCGCCGCGATGGCGTTCGCAGGGGGAGCGGATGCCGTGAGCGCCGTCTTCCGCACCACCATCCTCCAGTCCGCGGCGCCCGACCGGATGCGCGGCCGGCTGCAGGGCGTGTTCATCGTCGTGGTGGCCGGTGGCCCGCGGATGGGAGAGCTGCTCGGTGGGTTCGTGGCGGAGCGGATCGGCGAGGGCTGGATGGCCGTGTGCGGTGGGCTGGCGTGCCTGGCGGCCATCGCGGTGCTCTCGGCACGGCATCGACACTTCCTGCGGTACGACGCGCGCCACCCCACGCCGTAGCGCGCGGGCGGACCCCTCGCGCGCCGGCCTGCACCCGACTTCGTCTGTGAGATCGCCGCCGATCGGGCTCGGCGCGGCGTGTCGGCGGCACGCCGACAGACGAAGTCGGGGAGGCCCGGGGGGACGGCATACGCTCGGGCGATGGACCACGCACGCGTCGACTACGAGGGCGACGGGCTCACCGAGGACCAGCTCCTCGAGACCCCCTACGCCCAGGCCCGGCTGTGGGTCGACGAGGCGCTCGCCCGGGCGCAGGAGTCGTCCGACGTCTTCGAGCCCCTCGCCATGTCCGTGGCGACCGTCGACCGCCTGGGCCACCCCAACGTCCGCACGGTGCTCATGCGCTTCCTCGACGAGCGCGGCCCCGGCTTCGTCACGGCGCTCACCTCGACCAAGGGCCGGGAGATCCTGCTCAACCCTGCGGTCGCCGTGGCGCTCACGTGGCCGGCGATGTACCGCGCGATCCGGTTCCGTGGCCATGCCGTCGAGCTCGACGACGCGGAGGTCGAGCAGTACTTCGACTCGCGCCCGTGGGCCTCGCGGATCTCGGCGTGGACGTCGCGGCAGAGCGAACCCATCGGCTCGCGGGCCGAGCTCGAGGCGGTGTACGCACGCCGTGCCGCGCAGTTCCCCGACCGCGGGGCAGGGGTTCCGGTGCCCGACTTCTGGGGTGGGTTCCGGGTCATCCCACACGAGGTCGAGTTCTGGGCCGGTCGCCGCAACCGCCTGCACGACCGCCTCGTCTTCACGCGCACCGGCGAGGGGAACCTCGGCGACGCCGACTCCTGGATGCTGCGCCGCCTCCAGCCCTGACGAGCCGGTCCTCGGCCACGCCCCGAGGGCCGTCCCGGCTCAGCGCTCCCGGTGCACCTTGTGGGGGGCGGCCTGGGCGCGGGGTTTCACGACGAGCAGGTCGACGTTGACGTGCGCCGGGCGCGTCGCGATCCACACGATCGCGTCGGCGATGTCCTCGGCGACGAGGGGCTCCGCGACACCGGCGTAGACGGCGTCCGCCCGTTCCCTGTCCCCGCCGAACCGGGTGAGCGAGAACTCCTCCGTTCGCACCATCCCCGGCGCGACGAGCGTGATCCGAACCGGCTGGTCGACCAGCTCGAGCCGGAGGGTCTCGGTGACGACGTGGACGCCGTGCTTCGCCACGGCGTACCCGCCACCGCCCTCGTAGGTCGTGAGCCCCGCGACCGACCCGACGTTGACGACGACCCCTGCCCCGGCGGCCGCGACGAGCGCCGGCAGCAGCGCCTTGGTCACTCGAACGGTGCCCAGGACGTTCGTCTCGTACATCGACTGCCACAGGCCCACGTCGGCCTCGGCGACGGGCTCGAGGCCGAGGGCGCCACCCGCGTTGTTGACCAGCACGTCGACCCGGTCGCCGGCCACTCGCGCGAGGGCCGCCACGTCGGAGTCGCGGGTGACGTCGCACCCGACCGCCGAGCCGTCGATCTCCTCGGCGAGCGCCTCGACGCGGTCGCCGCGCCGGGCGGCGCAGACCACCCGGAAGCCGTGCGCGGCGAGGAGGCGCGCGGTCGCCGCCCCGATGCCGCTGCTCGCTCCCGTCACGACGGCGGTGGGGCGTCCGTCCTGCGTCGAGGGCTGGCTCATGGGCGCTCCCGAGGTCGCACGGTGGTGGGGTCGACGGCGATCCAGGTCGCCTCGGCACGGGCGAGGACCCGTCCGTCGGCGGTGAGCAACGCGGATCCGGTCCGGTGCTTGCGGCCCTGGGTGCTCCGCAGCCACGCCAGGACGACGTGCGGTCTCCCAGGGGTCGGCAGGGTGTCGACCCGGGCCGTCATCGTGCCGAGGACCATGGGTCGACCGGCGATGCCCGCCGACCACCCTCCGGGGCAGTCGAGCGCCGCCCAGACGACCGCCTGGTCCACCTCGCGAGGGACCCAGGTTGTCGCGTACCTGCCGGTCCCGTCGTCCAGCGGGCCGGGGCGCAGGCACAGCGCGTCGTCCTCCCGGCGAGCGGTGCCGCACGAGAAGCAGGAGGGGAACGGGTGGTCGTCGAGTCCCTCGAAGCGCCGCTCGGCGGCAGCCGCCTGCTCCGGGCCAACCGACCCCGGGACCTGCGGGTCGAGGTCGGCAGCGCTGGTCGCGGTGGCCACGAGGTGGTCGCCGTCCACCAGCCGGATGCCGGGTGGCTCGGTCTCGGGGTCCTCGACGAGGGTGAGAGCTCGGTCCAGGGGCGGCGGCGACGCCAGGCGCACGGTCACGGCGGGCCGCTCCGCGACGGTCTCGACGTGTGCCGCCAACGACCCACTGACCCATCCGCCGTTGCCCGACTCCGGAGGACCACGGAACCGCCGCGGGATCACGAACTCCACGCCGCCAACCTACCCACGACGGCGGGCCTTCGGTATCTTGACGTCAAGACACTTGCTTCGGCCACGAGGAGGGAGGGCGAGATGGGGCGCGCCACGAAGGACTTCTCCTTGCGCGGCATCGCCGTCCCGGCGTTCGGTCCGTCGCTGATCTGGTCGATCGGAGCCGGCGCCGTCCTCCCTGTCCTCGCGCTCAGCGCCCGGGGCCTCGGTGCCTCGGTCGGCCTGGCCGCCCTGTTCGTCGGCATCACCACGGTGGCGGAGTTCGCCGCGGCCGTCCCCGCCGGCGTGCTCGTCCAGCGGATCGGTGAACGCCGGGCGCTCGTGCTGGCGGGGCTGGCGGATGCCGGGGGCTGCCTTCTCGCCCTCCTGGCACCCTCGCTGTGGGTCCTCGCCCTCGCCGTCCTGCTGCTCGGGCCGTCCGGCTCGGTCTTCCTGCTGGCGCGCCAGTCCTACCTCACCGCCGCGGCACCCGTCGCGCTGCGGGCCCGGGCCATGTCGACCCTCGGCGGGGTGACCCGGGTCGGGCTGTTCGTCGGGCCACTGGTCGGCGCCCCACTCGTCGCGCGGTGGGGCCCGCAGGCGGCGTTCGCGGTGGCCGTCCTGGCGGGGGTTCTGGCGGCCGGCCTCGCATGGCGGACTCCCGACCTGGCCGCCCACCACGGTCCCGCCGCCGGCGCAGCGCACGTGCCGGTGCGGGCCGTGGTGGCACGGCACCGCCGGGTGCTGCTGACCGTCGGCCTCGGCGTCCTGGCGATCGGGGTGGCGCGCTCGTCCCGCGTCGTCGTCGTTCCGTTGTGGGCCGAGCACGTCGGCCTGGACGCGGCGCAGACCTCACTGATCTTCGCCGCCGCGGCGTTCGTCGAGGTGGTCCTCTTCTGGCCGGCGGGCACGGTGATGGACCGCCACGGGAGGGTGTGGGTGGCGGTGCCCGTGGCGGTGCTCATGGGCGCCGGCCTGCTCGCGCTCCCGCTCACCACGTCCCTGCTCGGCGTGGGCGCGCTCGCCCTGCTCATGGCCGTGGGAAACGGGCTGGGTTCCGGGATCGTCATGACCCTCGGGGCGGATGCCGCCCCCGAGGCGGGCCGCGCCCCGTTCCTCGGTGTCTGGCGGCTCCTCTCGCTCGTCGGCCACAACGGGGCGTCGATCGTCGTGGCGGCCGTCGCGGCGGTGGCGTCGATCGGAGCCGCCAGCGTCGCCGTCGGGCTGATCACCCTGGCCGGCGGAGCCTGGCTGGCCCGGTGGCTGCCGCAGTACGACCCGCGCCGGGCGGTGCGGTCGCTGCCGGAGTGAGCGGAGCACCTCGGCCACGGGTGTCCGGCGGCCGGTGACCGTAGGCTTGCCTTCGTGACCGACCTCATCGACACGACGGAGATGTACCTGCGCACCATCTTCGAGCTGGAGGAGGAAGGCATCATCCCGCTCCGGGCGCGCATCGCCGAGCGGCTCGGGCACTCCGGGCCCACGGTGTCGCAGACCGTCGCCCGCATGGAGCGCGACGACCTCCTCCACGTCGCGGGTGACCGCCAGCTGGAGCTCACCGACCGGGGAAGGACCCTCGCGACCCGGGTCATGCGCAAGCACCGCATCGCCGAACGGCTCCTGCTCGACGTCATCGGGCTGGAGTGGGAGTACGTCCACGAGGAGGCGTGCCGGTGGGAGCACGTCATGTCCGAACGGGTCGAGCGCAAGATCCTCGCGATGCTCCCGGACCACGCGGAGTCTCCCTATGGCAACCCGATCCCCGGGCTCGACGAGCTGGGTGAGCCCGGTCCGCTGGTGGACTTCCGGTCGGGTCTGTCCACCCTCGCGGACATCGCCCGGGCGGAGCCGCGGGTCGTCGTCGTCCGGCGTATCGGCGAGCCGGTGCAGTACGACTCGGAGGCACTCGGGTTGCTCACCACGGCCGGCCTCCTGCCCGGCCGCCCGGCTCGCGTTCGCCGTGACGGCGGCCGGGTCATCGCCGTCCGGGACGGGGCGGAGGAGTCCTCCGGCATCTCGCTGCCCCCGGACATCGCCTCGCACGTCTTCGTCGCACCGGTCTGAGAGGTTCCTCAGGCGCGCCCGGGAGCGTGACGCCGCTGGTCAGAGGTCCACAGCGGCTCCGGAGCGGCCCGTCGGCCAGCACGACACGTGGTGGGTGTCTCGTTACCGGAATGTGACTCTGGGCCGCCACGCCGCTACGGTGGCAACGTTCGTCCCCGCCCGAAAGGCAATCTCCCCCTCGTGTCCCGTCGTCACCACACCGGTCGCCGTCGTGCCCCCGGCCCCGTCCGTCGTCTCCCGGACGGCTTCTCGCGCCTCGGCGCTGCGTGGGCCGCCAAGTCCGTCGCCACGGTCGGCGTCGTCGGAGGTGCCGCTGTCGCCCTGGCCCTTCCGGTCGAGGCCAGCCCTGCCTCGCTGAGGCTGCCCGCCCCCGGCACCACCGACGCGCAGGACCGTGAGGGCGTCCAGAGCGCCTCGCGGTCGGCGGCGAGGCCGGCTGCGGCGCCCGCCCCGGCCGTCTCCGCCCCGGTCGAGGCGGCCCCCGTCGTGCCCGACACCGTCGGGGTCGCCGGAGTCACCGCGGTCGCGAAGCCGAAGCCGAAGCCGAAGCCGACGGTGAGACCCACCACCGAGTCGACGTCGAGGGAGACCTCCGCGCCGCGCGTGGCGGTCAGCTCCAGCGGCATCTCGTCGAAGTGCTCCAGCATCGGGCTGAACAACGACGCGGCCCGGCTGTGCACCGCCGTCCAGAGGACGTTCGGCCTCTCCTCGATCGGCGGGTACCGGCCCAACGCCGGGGAGCACAGCACCGGCCAGGCCGTGGACTTCATGGTGAGCAGCAGCTCGACCGGTGACGCCATCGCCGAGTTCGTGCAGGCCAACGCCGGCACCTACGACGTGCAGTACATCATCTGGGAGCAGCGCTACTGGGAGCCCGGCTCGTCCTGGGACCTCATGGAGGACCGCGGCTCCGCCACCGCGAACCACTACGACCACGTCCACGTGACGGTCAACTGACCCCTCGGATGCCGGTTCCGCGCCGGCTCCGTCCCCGCTCCTGGCCGCCCGCCGACACTCGGCCGGGCGGCCCTCGCGTACCGCCCGACCCGGGTGCACGGCGGCATCCGATCGACGGCCGCGGTCGGGCCACCGGCGCGCTTCGCGTGCTACGTTCGTGGAGCCCCCTCACCGGAGGAGGGTCCCCACGGCGGACGCCGAGTCCTGCCACCGCCACGGGGTCGATCGCGCGCCACCGCCCGGCAGGAGCGGGGGAACCACTTCCGGAGCATCAGCCATGGCTCCTTGGGGTGAAGTCAGCCGGGTCACGACGACCGACTGACCGGGCAACCTCAGCCCGAACCCGACAGCTCACCCCGTAGGCACTGAGAGGTCTTCCGTGGTCAACGACACCCGCGCGGGACGACACCGTCCTGCCACCCCGTACAACCCCCTCGCCGAGCTCTCGACGATGGTGCGCAGCGCCGGCGAGACCAGCGTCAAGGCGTCCGCCGTGCTGGCCGCCTCAGGCGGACTGGTCGCGACCTTCGCGCTCCCCGCCCAGGCGGCGCCCGGAGCAGGTGCGGCACGGTCCGGCGCCGCCGCGGCGTCGAGCCCGGCGGCCACTGCTGCGGCGCCGACCGAGCCGGGCACCCTCGACCTGCCACCGGCCCTGGTGGCCCCGGCGCCGGCCGCCCCGGTGGCTCTCGAGGCGATCGGGGTCGCCGGCGTGACGGCCGTCGCCAAGCCCAAGCCCGCACCTCGCCCGGCACCCGCTGCGACGCAGGCCGTGCGTGAGCGCACGGCATCGACGGGCAGCTCGTCGACCAGCCGTTCGACGTCGCGGCCGGCGGCACCGGTGGCGCAGTCCTCGAGCGAGGTCGTCTCGATCGCCCGCACGCTGCTCGGCATCCCCTACGTCTACGGCGGAACGACACCGGCCGGCTTCGACTGCTCGGGGTTCACCTCCTACGTCTTCGCCAAGGCGGGCATCTCGATCCCGCGCACGGCCTCGGCCCAGCAGTCGGCGGCAACCCCCGTGAGCAACCCACAGCCCGGTGACCTCGTCTTCTACGGCTCCCCCGCTTGGCACGTCGGCATCTACACCGGCAACGGGATGATGATCGACTCCCCGCGCGAAGGGAAGTCGACCTCCGAGCGCCCGCTGTTCTCGGGAGTCAGCGGCTACGGCCGGTTCTGACCGGCCCACGCGCGGCCCCGCCGCCGCCGCGTCAGGTCGTCGCGGGTCGGCCGTCCCTGGACCGCTTCCACAGCACGTCGCAGAGCGTGGACAGGACGACGATGACCACGAGCGCCACCGCGGTTGCCGGCTCGTTGGAGAGATAGGTGAGCATGCCTCCCCCGGAGGGGTACACCGATCCCAGCTTGGCGAAGGAGTAGCCCTGCAGGCCGGCGATGGCGCCGGCGACAAGGAACGAGACCCACACCGCGGAACCCGCCACGGCTCCTGCGGCGCCGAGCAGCGCGAAGATCCCGGCCCCCACCATCGAGCCAACTCCGATGAAGGTCGCCTGTGCGACCGTCATCCGCTTCTCCCCGGTCGGGGTGCTCATCCGTCCTCGGCTTCCCTCGCCGGCGCCTCGGCCGGCGCGAGCAGTGCCGGGCTCGAATGCCTCATGACGCGACGCCCTCTCTCGACGGTTCGGCCCCAGCGTCGCCGCGTCGACCCGACGGTTCATCACCCCCGAGGGATGAATGCGTCCGGTCTGCGAGGTGCGTCCCACTCCGGATGACCGGGCAAGTCATCCGGAGTGGGTGATGCCCGGAGCCGGTGACCTTCGTAGCGTGGTTTCCACGGTCGTTGACCGGGGCACAACGTGGGTTCCCCGCCGCGCGCTGACTCCCGACGGTCGAGAAGGGATGCCGATGGCACGCTACGAGATCACCGTCGACACCGTCGTGGGTCCCCTCGTGGTCGAAGCCCTCGAGGGCTTCGACGTGGCCGGGGTCTCCCAGGGTCAGAGCCGCCTCGTGGGCGACGTCGTGGATCAGGCGGCGTTCCACGCGATGCTCAACCGCCTTCAGGACCTTCGGGTCGAGATCCTCGACATCCACCGTCTCGACGAGGGCTGAGGAGCCGCCGACGCGCGTGGACCCACTTCGGCACCCATGACGGGAGCCGGGGAGCTCGAGCGGCGGCGCCACGCCCACGAGGGGGACGGTGGGCGGTTGACTGCGCGGGGTGCGACGATGTGCATCATGCGCACTCGTCCGGTCACGGATCCGATGCGGCAGCAGCTTCCCCGACGTGTCGTCCACCGACCTGACCTCGAAGATCGGCTGGACCAGGTGGTGGCCGGTGGGTTGGGCCTTCTCGTGGCGTCGGCCGGGTCCGGCAAGTCGGTGCTCCTTCGGCAGTGGTCCCTGTCCCGGCCAGGGCTGCGGGTCGCCGCCCTGGCCCTCGAGCCTCGGCACGACGATGCTGTCGTCCTGGCTCGAGAGCTCGACCAGGTCCTCCGCGTCGTCGCCTCCGAGATCGGGGCCGTCGTCGGCGAGTCCGTCCGGTCAGCCGGGGCCACCCTGGGCGACGAGCTGGTCGAGACGGTGCGCGGTGGCCTGGCCGAGCTGACCGAGCCGGTCGTCCTGGTGCTCGAGGACGCACACGTGTTGTCGAACCGCGCAGTGATCGACGACCTGGGCCGGCTGCTCACGTCCCTGCCCGACACCGCGCGTGCCCTGGTCTCCACCCGACGGGACCTGCCCTGGCCACTGCACCGTCTCCGGCTGGTCGACAGGTTCGTGGAGATAAGGGGAGCAGACCTCGCCTTCCGCAGCACGGCGGCCCGGAACCTGGTCGAGGGCGTGTCGCAGCGAGAGGTTCCGGATGCGCTGGTCAGCACGCTCGTGAAGCGCACGGAGGGGTGGGCGGTGGGGCTCCAGCTCGCGGCCATCTCGCTGCGGACCGCACCCGACCCCGCGGCGTTCGTCGAGTCGTTCGCAGGAAGTGACCACCTCGTCGCGGAGTACCTGCTCGACGAGGTGATCGAGCAACAGGAGCCGGCGGTGCGCCAGTTCCTCCTGCACACGTCCGTGCTCGACTGGATGTCCCCCGAGCTCTGCGACGCCGTGACGGGCGAGTCGGACGGGCGCGCCATGCTCGACGAGCTGTACCGACGCTCGATGTTCCTCATCCCGCTCGACCTGTCTCGGGGTACCTACCGTTACCACAACCTCTTCGCCGATGTCCTGCGCTACCGGCTCCGCGTGGAGGACCCCGCGGCCTCCGATGGGCTCCATCACCGGGCCGCCCGGTGGATGCTCAGGCACGGGTACGAGGAGAAGGCCGTCGAGCACCTGCTCGCCGCCAAGGACCCGCACGGCGCCTTCGACGTCATCTCGAGGGTGGGTCACCACCTGTTCGAGCGCGGCGAGGCCGCAACCCTGGTTCGATGGCTCTCCGAGATCAGGGCGCGTGACCCCGACGGGCCGGTCGACGTGGAGATCAACCTCCTCGCGGCGCAGCTCGGCGCCGACGACGCCATGGGGGCGGCGGAGACCTACCGCCGCGTCCTGCGCCGAGCAGAGCTGACCCTCGGGGAACGCACCACTGCCAGCGCCCTCTACAGCATCCTGGTGTTCCGCGGGCTACCACCGGAGACGGTGCTCAAGATCACCGCCGAGGTCCGTCAGGCCCTTCCGCACCTCCACGCATCGGACGTCGTCGACTTCCTGGGCATCGGCGGGTGCGAATCGCTGGAGGCCATCGCCGAGAACAACGCCGGCCTGGCCCTGTTCTTCCTGGGTGACCTCGAGGCAGCCGGTGCTGCCTTCGAAAGCGTCCGGACCCTGCCCGGACTGAACTACCCGCTCTGGAGGGTGTACGCCCTCGGCTCGCTCGCCCTGGTCCGCGCGTGGCAGGGGCGCTGCACCGAGGCCCTCGGACTGGCCCGTCAGGCCGTCGACGAGGGCAGGTCCTTCGGCGTGATGCACCACCAGGCGCTGGTGCACGCGCAGCAGGCGGTCGCGCTGGTCCAGCTGGACCGCCTGGAGCTCGACGCGGCCGAGCGGAGCCTCGCGGAGGCGTGGCGTCACATGAGCGGACGGATCGCCAGCGTCACCTACTTCGACCTGTACGAAGCACTCCAGGCACGGCTCGTGGCAGCCCGTGAAGGGCCAACCGCCGCGCTCGCGTTGCTGCGGTCACCGGCCGCCGCCGGAACCGAGGCCCCCGTCATGCAGGACGCGCGTCGGGCCCTGCGCGTGCGGCTCCTTCTCGGCACCGGAGACGTCGCCGGTGCTCGGGCGTTGCTCGACGGCATCCCAGGGGTCGGGGAGCTGGCCTTTGCCCGCATCGACCTGGCTCTCGCCAACGACGACGTCACCACGGCCCGCCAGGTGCTCCGGGCCTGGGAGCCGTCGTCCGAGGACCTCCGAGGCCTCGTGCGGTGGCGCCTGCGCGAGTTCCTCCTCCTCGTCTCCGAGGGGGACCCCCGCGGTGCCCAGGCGTCGCTCGCGGAGGCGATGGCCCTGGCCCGCTCCGACCATCTGCGAGCGCCCTTCCTCGAGGTTCCCGAGGCGCTGAGTGCCGTGCGGCGTGGGGTCCTCCCCGGATCGTGGCTCGCGCACGACGGGGTCTGGGACATCGCCCTGCGCCTCGCGCCGAGGGTCCAGGCCCAGGCGTCGCTCGTCGAGCCCTTGACCGAACGAGAGCTCGCCGTCCTCGCCTACCTCCCCGGACGGCTGAGGAACCAGGAGATCGCTGCCGACCTCTTCGTCTCGGTGAACACCGTCAAGACGCACCTCGGGAACATCTACCGCAAGCTCGGGGTGACCGAGCGCAACGAGGCGGTCGACCGGGCGACGTCCTTGGGTCTGCTCTGAACGGGTCGCCGAGACCTGCGCGCGACCGGCGAGATGGTGGACAGCACTGGAGGCCGTCCGCGACGTCCGGACGTCAGGGGGAGCCAGGTCCGGGAGCGCCGGGCGGGGTGTGAGCAGGATCCCCGTGGACGCCGAGCGCCTCGCGGAGCCGCCGCGGCCAGTCCTCGGGTGCCCGGTCGAGCTCGGCCGCGACGACGGTGGCGGCGACGAGGAGCAGGCAGATGCACAGCAGCCAGCCGACGAGGGCGATGGTGATGCCGAAGAGCCCGTACCTCTCGCTGTACGACGTCATCAGCGGAGGCATGTACACGGTCGTCGCGAGGCTGAAGAGGCTGGCCAGGATCGCCGTGAGCGCCCCACCAGGGAGCAGCCGACGCCAGGGGATGCGCCGGTTCATGAGGAGCCACGGGATGGTGGTCCAGAGCACCACACCGGCTGCCCATGACAGCGGCAGCTGGAGGGCCCAATCGAAGGGCACGCTGCGCACGATGCTGCGCACGAAGTACAGGAGGGTCATCTCGACGAGGAGGACGGTGAGGCCCATGGCGGCGTGGAGCGAGCCGCGCATGCCGCGCAGACGGCGGGAGCCGCCACGCCTCGACGTACATCAGCTGCATCCGCCGGGTGAGGGAGACCCCGGAGAACACGAGCAGCACGAGGCTGAGCACGCCGACACTTCCCGTCCCGGACCGGGCGAACACCGTCTCCACCGCCGCCGCCGAGTCCCCGCTGAGCCCGAACCGGCGGATGACGGCCTCGGACACGGCGTTCGTGCGGCTCGCGGGCAGCACCGCCGACACGAGGATGAGCAGGGGGATGAGGGCGGTGAAGGCCTGGGAGGCCAGGACCATGGCTCGGTCCAGCCCGTGCATGGCCATGAAGATCCGGACGCAGCGGCCGGGGAAGGACTCCCGTACCCGGCCGAGGAGCACCTGGGGGTCGAGCCGTGCGTCCACGGTGGGCCTCCTCTCCGGGATCCGAGCCTGCCGACGATGTCGTACCCGGTCATCACCTACGCCGGGTGATGCGGCCTGCGCCCTCGGGTCGGTGGGGTGCGCTGCCGGGTCCTCGGCCACGCCGGCGCGGCGAGGCATGCTCGCGAGGTCCGGAGTCCGGCCAGGGTGACGTGCGCATCGGCCCACCGCCAGGATCACCTGTCGAGGACGATGCCCTGCACGGGCCGGAGCGATCTACTCGGTCGGAGGAGCAGCACCGGGCACTCGGCCCGGGCCGTCGAGGAGGCTGATCTCCATGAGCAGACCCGATGCCGGGCCCGCCGAGTCCGTGCGAGTCGTGGGCCTCTGGGCCTGGACGTTCATCGGCCTCGTCGCGTCTCTGGCGGTCGTCGTGTGGGCGCTGGCGGCCGTGAACGAGATCGTGCTCCCGCTGACGTTCGCCGCCGTGCTCGCCGTCGTCTTCAAGCCGACGGCCACGGCGCTGGTGCGACGAGGCGCCAGACCCACGCTTGCCGCTGGGGGCGTCGTCCTCGGGCTCCTGGCGCTCGTGGTCGTCGTGGTGACGGCCACGGTGCAGGGGGTGGTCGCGCAGCTCGACGCCATCGAAGCCTCGGTCGATGACGCCGCCGCCGAGGCCACTGCGTCGCTGGGGGTCGACGGCGTCGCGATGGATGCCGTGCAGTCGTCCCTGGCCTCGATGTCACCGGCGCTCGGCAGCGGCTTCCTCACGACCCTGGTGTCCGGCGTGGCCACGCTCGTGGGGATCGCCGGCGGGACGATTCTCGGCGCGCTCATCATGTACTACCTGGTCAAGGACGGGACGAGGCTGCGGCGGTCCCTCGTGGCACGGGTCGGGGAGGGCGCCCGACGAGACGTCGACGGCTTCATCGGGGACGCATGCGTCATCCTGCGCAGCTACGGCCGGGGCCGCACCATCATGTCCGCGGCCGTGGCGGTGACCATCGGTGCCACCAGCCTCCTGCTCGGCCTGCCGCTGGTCTTCACGATCATGGTGGTCAACTTCATCGGCGGATACATCCCGTACATCGGGGCCTTCCTCGGGGGCGGGCTCGCGGTCATCGTGGCCCTCGGTGACGGCGGCCTGCAGGAGGCGGTCGTCATGCTGCTCGTCGTGCTGGCGGCCAACCTCCTCCTGGAGAACTTCGTGGAGCCACGAGTCATGGGGGGCACCCTCGACATCCATCCCCTGGTCGTGCTCGTGGTCACGGCGCTGGGTGGCCTCGTCGGGGGCATCGTCGGGCTCATCCTGGCCGTTCCGGTCACGGTCATCGCCGCGAGCGCGGTCTCTCGCCTCCAACGACGAGGCGTCATCGCCGACGTCGCGGACCGAGCCGAGCCGGTCGTGCGCCGCGCACTCGACTGATCGTGGGGCCTCTCGACCCGCCTCACCCTCCGGGGGTGGTGCCGCACGCACCCGGCCCTTCCTACGCTCGGACCGGGTCGAGGGACGACGTCCCGCGGCCCCGCCCACGAACAGAAGGACCTGACCATGGCTGCACTCCTCCGCTCCCGCCGGCAGCACCGCGCGCTGGCAGTGACCGGCATCCTCGTACTCACCCTGACCGGGTGCGGTGGTGACGGTGGGGACACCTCCGTCGAGGGGGCGCAGGCCGCCGTGCGCGCGAAGGAGAAGGCCTTGTCGGAGGCCGAGTCGGAGGCCGCCGCCGCGGCGGCGGAGTTCTGCACCGCGAGCACGAGCTATGTCACGGCCCTCGACCGCTACGGCGACATCCTCAACGCCACGGCGCCGACAGTCGGTGACGTCAGGGATGCCGGGAGCGACCTCGCCGAACCCGGCGAGGACGCGCAGAAGGCCGCGCAGGAGGTGGCCGACAGCAGGGAGGCCGTGAGGTCGGCCGAGGAGGAGCTCGCGCAGGCGCAGGCGGCGCTGGCGACCGCCCAGGCCTCGGCCTCGGGCACCACACCCACGGCTGTGCCGAGCGCGTCTCCCAGTCCGTCACCGACGAGCACACCGGCCAGCGTCACCCGAGTGCTCGAGGCCGAGTCGGAGCTGGCGACGGCCCAGGCGGGCATCACCGACCAGACCCCGCTGGCGGAGGCGGCCGAGCAGTTCAACGCGGCCGCGGTGGCCCTCGAGATGGCGTGGCTCCAGCTCATCGGTGACAGCGGATGCCTTTCCGACGCCCAGCAGGACCAGGCCGCGAAGGCAGTGAGCGCGTACACGACGACCCTCCAGCAGGCGCTCGCCGACGCCGGGTACTACGAGGCGAAGGTCGACGGCGTCTACGGCCCGAAGACCGTCGACGCGGTCGAGGCACTCCAGAAGGCCAACGGCCTCCCGCAGACCGGGACGCTCGACAAGGCCACGGAGGAGGCCCTTCGCTCCGAGCTCGCGGCCAAGGGCGGCGCGGCGGCACAGGAGGAGACGGCCTCGACCGCCGCGGTGCAGCAGACGCTCAAGCTGGCAGGCTACTGGGACGGTCCGGTCGACGGCCAGTGGACGGACGCCCTCACGGAGGCCCTCGAGGAGCTGCAGGCGGACCTCGGCGTGAAGGTCACGGGCACCGTCGACGCTGCCACGATCGCTGCCGTCGAGAAGGCCATCGCCGAGAAGGCCACCACCGCGTCACCCACCCCGTCGGCATCCGCCAGCCCTGAGCCCTCGACAACGGGTTGACACGGTGACGAGCGTCGGGTCCCGCTCACCCGGTCGACGCCGCCCCTGGCCGGGCGCGGTCCGTCGCGGAGGGCCCGGAGACGCACATGACTGAACGGAGGGAGGTCCACACCTCGCTCGACCTGGCCCTGCGGATCGGGGAGATCCTGCTCGTTTCCGGAGCGGCCGCAGCCGACGTCACCGCCGCGATGGTGGCGGTCGCTCGGGCCTGCGGGGTGCCCAACGTCTCCGCCGACGTGACGTTCATCGACCTGACGCTGCGGCACCAACCGAACATCGAGGAACCCGTCGTCATCCAGGTGCGCCGGGTGACCCGTCGGGCGGTCGACTACGCGGAGCTCATCGAGACCGACCGCGTCGTGCAGGACCTGATCGCTGGTGACCTCACCCGTGACCAGGCTCGTGACGAGATCGCGCGGATCCAGTCCACGCGCCACCGCAGGGTCGGGTGGGCGGTCACCCTGGGGTGGGGCATCATGGGCGTCGGCATCGCGCTCACCCTGGGGGGAAGCCTGGTCGTCTGCGCGCTGGCGTTCCTCGCGGCCGTCGCCATCGACCGGGTCCAGGCGCTGCTTCCCCCGTGGCGCATTCCACCCTTCTACCAACAGGCGGCAGGCGGCCTCGTCGCCACCCTCATCGCCGTCGCCGCGGCCGCCACCCCGCTCGACATGAACCCGTCACGGGTCGTCACCGTCGGGATCGTGATGCTCCTTGCGGGGGTGGGGATCACCGGCGCCACGCAGGACGCGCTCACGGGCTTCCCCGTGACGGCCACCGCACGCCTGCTCGACGCCCTCCTGAACACCACCGGGATCATCGCGGGAGTCGGCGCCGGCCTGACGGTCGGGACCCTGCTGCGCACCGACCTCGGCGCGTTCACGCCCGGTGCGGTCGGTCTCGCCGGAGCGGGGGTCACCGTGGTCGGGGCCGCCCTGGCGGCGGCGGCGTTCGCGTTCGCCTGCAAGGCGCCCTTCCGGTCGCTCGTGGCGGTTGCCATCGTGGCCGGACTGGGTCAGGTCGTCCTCCTGACCGCCGGTGAGGCCCTGGGGCAGACCTGGGGTGCGGCCCTGGCCGCCGTGACGATCGGCGCCATCTGCTACGTCATGGCGGGTCGCTTCCGGGTGCCTCCGCTGGTGGTCGTCGTCCCGGCGATCGTCCCCCTGCTCCCGGGACTCGCCATCTACCGCGGGCTCGCGCTGCTGGCAGGCGGTGAGGACGGTGTGCTGCAGCTGGCCTCCGCGTTCGCCACCGCCCTGGCGCTCGCCGCCGGAGTGACCCTGGGGCAGTACCTCGCACGTCCGATCAGGCGCGAGGCGGGACGCCTGGAGACGCGCCTCTCCGGGCCGCACATGGTCGGTCCCTTCCGGCGCAGCGCCGGCACCGGCGCCCGCGCTCCACGCCCCTCCCCGGCCGGCGGACCGGGCCACCCCCGCACGGACGTCACACCCGAACGAGCACAAGGAGAAGTCATGACAGCCACGCAGCCCTCGCTCCCAGCGTTCACCGCCGACGACTACCGGGCGAGGATGGAGCGCGTCGTCAGCGACGCGACCCGGGCGGGCCTCCACGGCGGCGTCCTCGTCACTCCTGGACCGGACCTCGTCTGGCTGACCGGCTACCAGCCCACGGCCATCACCGAACGCCTCACGGTCCTCGTCCTTCGGCCCGACCAGGAGCCGGTCCTCCTCACCCCGCGACTCGAGCGCCCGGATGCCGAGGCCGCGACGGGTGCGGCCGCGCTGACCATCCGCGACTGGACGGACGGGTCGGACCCGTACGCGGCGGCTGCCGAGCTCCTCGACGCAGAGGGGCGCTACGCCGTCTCGGACTCGGCCTGGTCGATGCACCTGCTCGGTCTCCAGTCGATGCTGCCGCGGACGCGGTACCAGGCGATGACGCAGTGCCTCCCGATGCTGCGGGCGGTCAAGGGCGACGACGAGCTCGTGCGGCTGGCGGCGGCCGGCGCAGCGGCCGACTCGGCGTTCCTCGAGGTCGTGCACCTGCGCTTCGCCGGCCGGCGCGAGACCGAGGTGGCGGCGGACCTGGCCCGGCTGCTGCGGGAGTTCGGGCACGAACAGGTCGACTTCACCGTGGTCGGCTCCGGCCCGAACGGCGCCAACCCCCACCACGAGGCCGGCGAACGCGTCATCGAGGTGGGGGACGCCGTGGTCCTCGACTTCGGGGGGCTGCTCCAGGGCTACGGCTCGGACACGACGCGGACGGTCAGCGTGGGGGAGCCCAGCGCCGAGCTCGTCGAGGTGCACGGCGTGGTCCGCGAGGCGCAGCAGGCCGCGTTCGAGGCGGTCCGTCCGGGCGTCCGCGTGCCAGGAGATCGACCGGGTGGCCCGGGCGGTCATCACCGAGGCGGGCTACGGGGAGCAGTTCATCCACCGCACCGGCCACGGCATCGGGGTGACCACCCACGAGCCGCCCTACCTGGTGGAGGGCGAGCTGGAGCCGCTCAGGCCGGGGATGTGCTTCTCCATCGAGCCGGGGATCTACCTCAGCGGGCGCTTCGGTGTCCGAATCGAGGACATCGTCACGGTCACGCCCGACGGCGGGCGCCGGCTGAACACGACCGACCACGGCATCGCGGTGGTGGCATGAGGCGCCGTTCACCCACGATGGGTGAGCCGGCCGCCCATCACCGGTCCTACCGTGCAGGTGCACCCCTCCATCGCCGTGACTGGAGTTGATCGCCATGACCAGAACCACCGCCGGCGGACGAGGCCCGTCACCGTCCCGACCCACCGCAGCCACGAGCCTGACCGCTGCCGGGCCGAGGTGGGCACCGTGAGCGCCGCCGACGTCCCCGTGACCCCTGACAAGGCCGGGGCACGCACCCGGCCACCGGCCGCCGTCTACATCTCGTGGGTCGCCCTCGCCCTGATGACCACCAGCTCGGTGGCCAGCCTGAGGTCGGCGCCGACGATGGCGGTCTACGGCCTCGCCGCGGTCTTCCTGTACCTCGTTCCGGCCATCGTCTTCCTGCTCCCCACCTCGCTGGTCTCCGCAGAGCTCGCCTCCGGCTGGGACGGCGGCGTCTACAAGTGGGTGTCCGAAGGAATCTCGAAGCCGATGGGGTTCCTCGCGGTCTGGTGCCAGTTCGCCATGACGATCTTCTACTACCCGACGCTGCTGGGCTTCGTGGCCAGCACCCTCGCCTACGTCATCAACCCGGAGCTCGCCAACAGCGGGGTGTGGACGGCGATCGTGATCGTCGTCGTCTACTGGACCGGCGTCTGGGTCTCCTCCCGGGGCACCAAGGGAATCGCCGGCCTGGCCAGCGGTGGCCTCATCATCGGCACTCTCATCCCCGGCGTCGTGCTGGTCACGCTGGGGCTGGTCTTCCTGGGGCAGGGCAACGAGTCCGCCGCCCCCATGGATGCCGCCCACCTGCTCCCCGAGTGGGCAGGTCTGGCGAGCCTCGTGCTCATCGTCAACAACTTCCTCGCCTACTCCGGCATGGAGATGAACGCGGTCCACGTGTCGTCGCTGCGCAACCCGGCCAAGGAGTTCGCGCGCTCGATGTTCCTCGCCATGGGTCTGGTGCTGGCCATCTTCATCCTGCCGGCCCTCGCCATCAGCTGGTTCATCCCCGCCGAGCAGCTCTCGCTGACGGCCGGCATCATGCAGGCGTTCGAGGCCGTCTTCGCCAACTTCGGGCTGTCCTGGCTGACCCCCATCGTCGGCATCATGCTCGTCATGGCCTCGCTCGGTGGCATGCTCACCTGGCTCGCCGGCCCCTCCAAGGGACTCCTGCTCATCTCCCGGCAGGAGGGCTACCTCCCCCCGTTCCTGCAGCGGCTGAACAAGAACGGCGTACAGCAGAACATCCTGGTGACCCAGGGCGTGGTCACGACGTTCATCGCCCTCGGTTACGCCCTGATCCCCTCGGTGTCGAGCGCGTACTGGATCTTCTCGGTGATCACCACGCAGGTGTACCTGATCATGTATCTGCTCATGTTCGTCGCGGCTGTCCGGCTCCGCCGGAACCAGCCGGACCACCCCCGCGGCTACCGGGCACCGATCCTGGTGTCGCTGTGCGGTGTCGGCTTCGCGGCATCCCTCGCCGCACTCCTCATCGGGTTCATCCCGCCCTCGCAGTTCAGCGAGGGGAACGCCGGCGTCTACGTGTTCATCGTGGCCGGTGGCGCACTGGGTCTGGGACTGCTCGTCCCGTTCCTGTTCTACCGATCCCGCAAGCCGTCGTGGAAGCAGCCCGACGAGACCCTGCGCGCGGAGGTGACTGAGTCATGACGACGAACCTCGAGACCCAGACCGACCAGGAGCGACGCTCGCTGTACATCGGCCTCGCCGTGGTGTTCGGCGTACTCGTGCTCATCGCCCTGTTGATGTTCAAGGCGGGGGACACGACGCAGGAGGCCGAGGACAAGGCGAACCAGCTGATCACCGAGCTCGAGAGCGCCGGTGCACGGGCGCCATCGAGTGAGGTCCTCGTGCGCGTGCTCGGCAACGACGGTGGCGCGGTGTGTGAGGACCCCAACGGGGCGCTGTCCAGGGCGACGCTGCTCTCACAGCTGTCCACCGGGGCGAGCGGACCGGGGGCCAGGCCGATCATCTCCGACAACCGGGTCGTCCAGGGTCAGCTCGCCATCATCAAGGTCTACTGCCCGGACGAGCTCGAAGAGTTCCAGGAGTTCGTCGACGACCTCAAGCTCGACGACGACGTGGCCGGCTCCTGACCATGGCAGGAGGCGATCTCCGGTCCCGGATCGCGGCGTTGATGCCGCAGGCCCGCGAGGAGCTTGCGGAGCTCGTCGCGATCCGGTCGGTGGCCGACCCGCGCCAGTTCCCACCGGAGGAGTGCGAGCGCGCCGCCCAGTGGGTGCTCGACCGGTTCGCGGCCGTCGGGTTCACCGACGCCCGTCTCGTGGAGACGGCGGACGGGAGCATGGCGGTCGTGGGTTCCCGCTCCTGCGGAGATCCTGAGGCCCCGACGGTCCTCCTCTACGCCCACTACGACGTCCAGCCCCCGCTCGACGAGGATGCTTGGCACACACCGCCGTTCGAGCTGACCGAGGTCGACGGGCGCTGGTACGGCCGTGGGACGGCCGACTGCAAGGGCAACATCCTCATGCACCTCACGGCCCTGCGGGCCCTGGGCGAGCAGGTGCCGGTCAACCTGAAGCTCGTCGTGGAGGGCTCGGAGGAGCAGGGCACCGGAGGTCTCGAGGCGTTCGTGGAGCAGCACCCCGACCTCCTGCGGGCCGACACGATCCTGGTCTGCGACACGGGGAACGCTGCGGTCGGCAAGCCAGCCACCACCGTGACCCTGCGGGGGATGGTCAACGTCGTGGTCCGGGTCGAAGCACTCGACTCCGAGCTGCACTCCGGCATGTTCGGCGGAGCCGCACCAGATGCCCTGGCCGCGCTCATCGCGATGCTGGCGACGTTGCGCGACGCGAGGGGCAACACCACCATCACCGGGCTGGACGGCACCCAGTCCTGGACCGGTGCCCCCTACCCACCGGAGCAGTTCCGGGCGGATGCCGGCGTCGTGGGCGACGCGGAGCTGCTCGGCGACGGCAGCGTGTCCGACATGCTCTGGGCTCGACCCGCGGTCACCGTGCTCGGCATCGACTGCCCACCGGTCGTCGGCTCGGCGTCCGCGATCGTCCCGCATGCGGCGGCCCGGCTCAACCTCCGCATCCCACCCGGCACGGCGCCCGACGCCGCCTACTCCGCTCTCGTCGAGCACCTGACGGCGGCGACCCCGTGGCGCCTCACGACGACGGTGGAGCTCGAGGCGTCGGGTTCGCCGTTCCGCGCTGAGACGGACGGCCCCGCCTACGCCGCCATGTCCGCAGCGATGGAGGAGGCTTTCGGTGTCCCGATGACCACCCTCGGCCAGGGCGGGTCCATCCCCCTGTGCAACGTCTTCGCCGACACCTACCCGGACGCGGAGATCATCCTCATGGGTGTCGAGGAGCCACGAGCCATGATCCACGCACCGAACGAGAGCGTGGACCCGAGCGAGATCGCCTCGATGGCGCTGGCGGAGGCCCTCTTCCTCGGCCGCTACCCGTAGCGGCGCCGGGCCCGGGGGGGTCCCGGGGGCACGGTCCCGACCCGTTCGGTCCCGTAGTCTGGTCGGCGGTCTTCCCGCCCTCGTAGCTCAGGGGAAGAGCACTTCTCTCCTAAAGAAGGTGTCGCAGGTTCGAATCCTGCCGGGGGCACGCACGAAATGTATGACTTCGGCTGATGCTGGACGGTCGGGGTTCGGCTGATGCCTGACGGCGTTTCGGCTGATGCTTGACAGATGCTTCGGTTGATCCTTGACGCTCCCTTGTATGAGGGAGATGAGTGTGGCTGAGCAGCGGTACAAGGCGGTTCTGGCGGTCATCAGTGATGGCCGCGGAGTGAGCGAGGTCGCGGCGTCGTGGCAGGTGTCGCGTCAGACGCTGCACGCCTGGCTGTCGCGGTTCGAGGACGGCCGGCTTGGAGGCGCTGGCCGACCGGTCGCCCGGCCGCGGTCGGTCCGCACCAGATGGATGCCGCGGCGCAGGTCGCGGTGCTCGAGGCCCGTCGGCGCCACCCGCGGTGGGGTCTGCGGCGGATCGTTCACGAGCCGGCCAAGGAGCGCACCCAGGCGGTGTGCGACGCGTTGGAGCTGGCGCTGGCCCCCCACGGTGTCCTCCGCGGACTCCTCCGTCGTGGTCCCCGGCCGGGCGCCCGCGTCGACCTGGGCCCGACGGACCCACTTGCGGACCGTCTCCGGTGTGCCGACACCGAGCAGCTCAGCCACCCGGTCATCGCCGCCCACTCCGAAGCGTGCTCGCCACGGATCTCGGAGACCATCCTCACCGCCCGCTCCTTCAGCACAGGCGGGTACCGCTTGTGCGTGTCTCCTGGCATGACTCCAACCTTCCCGACGTTCGGAGTCTCCGGATATGCCGGGGCGGTTCACACCACCCAGAATGACTATGGACGGTGCGCGGGTGTGGCGGGGACACTCGACGGGCGCCCCGACCGGGGCGTGAGGGCGACCGCAGGGGTCCCAAACGAACAAAGGGGAGCAGCATGTCCAATCGTCGACGCAGCGCCGGTGTCCTCGCCACAAGCATGGGTGTCGCACTCGTGGTCCCTGGGGTGGCGCAGGCCGATCCGCTGCCCCCGGGGAGCGAGACGTTCGAACTTATGTGTGCTGGCGAGACGCACGAGGTGGTCGTCTCGGGTAGAGGCCTGTTCACCCCGGCGCACGATGTGGACAGCAACACCGTCTTCGTCCCGACGTCCTTCGGTGAGACCGACGTCACGGTGACCATCGCCGACGGCGGCGAGGTGATCGACGAGTTCACCGACCCGGCGATGTGGAAGGGGCAGGCGACGAGGGAGCGGCGCACGTCGACGAGCTGCACTTACACGATCGTGTTCGAGTTCTACGACGAAGAGCTGGATGAGGACCTGCTCATCACCGCTTCTGGGTCGGTCGAGGGCTTCTACACGCCTGCTCGTCCCTGAACGAATTGAGCCCTGCGGCGACCGACGTCTCTTGGTCCTCGTCGTACGTGCCCGTTCGTGCTCGGAGGTGCCTGACCTGAGCACGCGGTTCACCAGACAGCGCTGGTGGGGAACGGGGACGTGGGCGGTCAGGTGGGGATTGCTGACGGGCACTCCACTGCCGCAGACCGGGCTCACCCGCACAGGTCCATGCACCTGTTGTGGCCGCAGCCTGGAGCTTCCGCATGGGCCGAAGACAGGCCGTTCCCAGCCGCCGTTCGCAGGGGTACCGTCTCAAGGGTGATCGCCGTTGTCCGGGTCGCCCGGGTGCTGCTCATGCTCGTGCTGGCTTTGCTGGCCATCTCGTTCGTTATGGCTGTCGGGACATCAAGTACAGGGCCAGTCGAGAAGGGCGCACTTCTCATCCTCGCTGGTGGGTGCGTCTACGCGGCAGCAAAGACCCCCGCTGTGAGTGAGTGGCTGGTTCACCGCTTGGCTCGGAGTTGACGCTAGCGGACCTCGACGACGTCAAACCTGCGTCCGAGGTCTCGGCCTCATCGCGGACATCAAGGACCTCGAGCGGCAGTCGACGTCCTCACCGACCCGGCACTGCTGTCCGACGAGGCGGTAGGCGCGCCGCCTGGGGCGTCGTGCAGCATTGATCCGCTGGAACCCTGACCCGATACCGGGGCACTGGGCACAGCCGGTAGTCCAACGGTTGCAACGAGCCCCGTTCGTTTGGTAGCCATGCACGAACGTCGGTTCGTTCTCCCCCCCGACACGGGAGGTTGCCCCATGACGGCCAACTACACGTGGGACGTGTTTTCGACCGTGGACGGCTATGGGTCCTACGGGCCCGACGGCGACTGGGGCGGCTACTGGAGCAAGCAGGGGCCGGAACTGCTCGCGTACCGGGCGTCGCTGTTCGACACGCCGCAGCGGATGGTCTTCGGGGCGACCACGTTCCGCGAGAACGCCGAGATCATGCTGCGCTCCAACGACCCGCACAATCAGGACGAGTGGAATCGCCGGACGCTGAGTATGCCGGCCACCGTCATCTCCGCGACGCTGCATGACACGCTCGGCTGGCCGGACGCGACCGTCGTCAGCGGCGACGCCGCCGAGATCGTGACCCGGCTCAAGGAAGAGTCCGACGTCCCCCTCCGCTCCCAGGCGAGCCTGTCGCTCAACCGGTCGCTGCTGGCCGCCGGGCTGGTCGACCGCATCGAGCTGACGATATTCCCGGTGATCTCGGGCAGGACGGGGACCAGCCCGGTCCTCGCGAACGCCGGCGACTTCGACCTTGAGCTGCTGGAGTCGCGGACGT
Organism: uncultured Actinomycetota bacterium; assembly: GCA_963763015.1. Taxonomy (GTDB): domain Bacteria; phylum Actinomycetota; class Actinomycetes; order Actinomycetales; family Dermatophilaceae; genus Fodinibacter. Next base: position 362,178 of record CAVXML010000007.1, read on the forward strand.
TCGACGGTCGCAGCCATCTGCTGGTCTACCGGCCCACGGCGCACGCATGATCGACGTCGGCATCCTGACCCTCACCGGGTTGCGAAGGTCAAGGCCGGCGGCAGTGATCATGACTGGCAGCACCGAACGTTGGACCTCCATGACCAGCCACGGACGCCGACGAAGAAGCCTGGACGCGTGCCGTGGCGGCCGAGGGCTGGCGCACCTGGCACCCTCGGGCGTGCGGGTCACCGTAGGCAGTCGGCGCGTGCGACGGTGGGCGCTGCGCCGTCCCTGTTCCGGCCCTGGTCCCGCACGATCACACCCAGCTGTGTCCCGACGTGTCACCGAAGCCTTCCCGTTTGGAGGGTGGGCGGCCCCACGTTGGGGTAGGGGGCGGTCGGTCGGCCGGATTCAAACCGCGAGTCGGGAAGGCAAGGTGCCTCCACCCGGTCGCCCTGATCACGTGCACTGGCTGGGGGTGCCGCACAAGCCTGCCGAACCAGTTTCCGGCCGAGCTTGGACGGGTGGGTCCGCGGCCCCATACTCGGCCTTGTGACCGACTCGGTGGGGATTGTGGGCCTCCCAGTGCAGAGCGACCCGCCTCAAGGGCAAGTGCTGTCGCCCGAGGCAGGGCCGCACGACCAGCTGCTCGGGCTTGTCACCACGCTGCTCGCGCAGAGCACTGCGGCGCCGTCCGCAGAAGAGGGCCGGCCACTGGATGTGCTGCACGCGTTGGTGCGCCGTGCGGCCAGCGTCATCCGGAACGCGGAGTGGACCAGCGTGACCGTGATCCACTCCAACGGGCACCCCAGCACGATGACCTCCTCGCACCCCGAGGCGCTGGCCGCCGATCAGGTCCAGTACGAGCTCATGGAAGGCCCGTGCCTGGCGGCCGCGGATGAGGGCGCCGTCTACGTGACCGGTGAGGTGCACCGCGACCCTCGGTGGACCGAGTACGGCCGGCACGTGCACGAGCAGCTGGGGGTGTCCAGTGTGCTGGCGCACCGCCTGACCCTCCTGGGCGAAGGCGACCCGGACGCGGCTCTCAACGTGTACTCCCGCTCCGCTGACGCCTTCGATGACACATCGGTGCGGCAAGCCTTGGTTTTCGCCACCCAGTGCTCACTCCTCGTCTCGGCGCACCTGGCCAACAAACGGGCGGACCACCTGGCTGTCGCCTTGCAGAGCAACCGGGAGATCGGCGTCGCTCTTGGCATCCTGATGGCCCGGCACCAGGTGACTCGCGATCAGGCCTTCGCCCTGTTGAACCTCGCCAGCCAGAACCTGAACCGAAAGATGCGCGACGTCGCCTCCGAGGTCACCGCCTCCGGGGAGCTACCGGAGTGGTCACGCAGGCGGCAGCGCGGCTGACCCTGCCTCCATCCAGATGCAGAGCCGGCGCCAGCTCATTCGAGGCGGCGGGCGGTTGTGTTGAGACGTCAGGGGCAGGCGGGTGGTGTTCACCCTGCTGCTGCCCAGCCGAGTACAGGCGCGACAGGCGGTCACTGACCATGCGGTTCACCGACCCGCAATGCGGCCGTCCACTCCTCACGCAAGATCGACATCTCGACGAGATCTGCATAACGGCGCCCGGTCCAGAACGCCTGACGAGGCCGCCCGTCCTCGACGAAGCCGCAAGCCAGGTAGCAGCGGATGGCTCGCGGGTTGTCCTGGTGAGTCGTCAACGAGATCCTTCGCGCCCCAAACGCCTCGAACCCGTAGCCCAGGAGCAAGCGGACGACTTCCCGGCCGTAACCGCGGGACCAGTACTTCCGGTCGCCGATCACGATTCCGAGCTCAAGATCTCCGTGCGGATGACGCAGACCAGAGAGTGAGCAGTGGCCGATGTACTGCTGGTCCGCCTCGATCGCCAGCCGCGCGACGTCGCGCTGGTCCTCGTGGCGTTGTTCGACGAAATCGTCGGCGCGACCGAACCTCGCGGGCACGGGCGAACGACAGTCAAGGACCGACAGTTCCATGTCCTGGTCGAACAGGTGCTGCCTCACCGCATCGGCTGATCTCAGCGGACGCAACAGGGTTCGAGGTCCTTCGAGGATGGTCCCACCACCTTCTGAGCGGAATGCTGACCGCCGACTCCGTCACTCTTCGGCTCGACCCGCATGTCGGGTCTCGTGAGGAGCGCACCATGACACTCGCGCTGCGAGGTGGTGATGCCGCATCGGCGCTCCGCTCGACTCCAGCAGCGACCATGAGTGGCCGCCTGCTCGATCGTCAGGATGTCCCTGTTGCCCGGCGGGGCGCAAGGACCTCCGGTGACCTTCACGCCTGGCCCGCACCGGTCGATCGATTCGCGGAAGGGGTCGGCGCACGTCCTCCTGCTGCGAACGATGGCCGGCTGCCTTGTCCCGCAGTGCTCTGGGCTCGGCGCCCGCCCAGGGTGAGCGCCCGGCATCCCGCTGATCAGCTGCCGTCGACTGCTGCTGCCCGGAGCCTCCGTCTGCGCCGGCTGTTGCCACGCCCGCTGGTCGAGTCCTACTCTGAAATGTTGCTATGCCTTCACGGAGGGAATCTCGCATGTCCGACACGAACGAGCTTTTCCGGAGTCTGGATGCCGCAGAGATGGAGGCTCTGGGCCCCATGCCCGATGCGGAAGAAGTGACCCCCACAACCGACCGCGACAGCCGGAGCCCTGAGTTCACGGCCGAGGTCCACTACTCCGGGACCGTGGAGCAGTCGACTGCTGAGACCTCCTCCGACGACCCGTTCCCACCGCCTCGCAGCCTGACCGAGGAGGACTGACATGGCTGTCTTCGTCCGGAACGACGGGAACGCGCGCATCTACTTCGCTCTCGCCTACCACTACCCGAACTGCCCCGACGGCGACAACTGGGCCAAGAAGGGGTGGTGGCAGATTCCACCGGGCGGCACCGCGACCGTGCGCGGGGGCGCGTCGAACGGCGCACGGTACTTCTGGTACGCCGAGACCGATACCGGCGCCCAGTGGGCCGGGGACGTCAACACCTGGCTCCCCAGCACGGCGTTCGACTGGTGCTGGCCGACCTCGAGCACGAACGCAACCCTGCGCGGAATGAGACGGCTCGACGTGCCCTGGTCCAGCGTCAACCACACACTCGTGCTGCGCTGAGTGCCGCGGAGCGCTTGGTCAACCGACCTGGCTGTTCCTCACCAGGGGTGCCGCAGGGGTCGAACCCAGCCTGGCGCACTCGTGAGGTCGCACACTCGCCGGGCGACCTCATCCCAGCCGGGTGAGGCGCCCTGGCAGGGCGTGCCGGTAGGAAGAGGGCCGAGCGGGGCACCCCGGACGCAGTCAGCGTCGGTTCCCGTGAAAGGACGGGCGTCATGAGCCTTCACAGCCGGAACCTCGACTCGCGTGGCATGCCCAAGCACCCGGTCCGCGCCGAGCGGCGCGGGCAGTCGACGTCCCTCGCCGCCGTGCTCCTGCTCGTCGCAGGGGTGCTGCACGTGGTGCAGGGGCTCACCGCGCTCCTCAGCGACGGCTTCCTCGAGTCGCCGAAGGGCTACCTCGTGGGTAGCGACATGGTGACCACCTGGGGCTGGGCGCACCTGCTGCTGGGTGTGGCGGCGTTCGCCGCAGGGTGGGCCCTTCGCGGGCGGGCCATGTGGGCCCGAGGCCTGGCGGCCGGCGTCGTCACCGTCAGCATGTTCGCGAACTTCCTGTGGATCCCGTTCTACCCCTGGGCCTCGCTCCTGCTCATCGCGCTCGACATCTTCGTGATGTGGGCAGCCTTCGCCGACTACGACCGCAACGCCGCGTAGCCAAGGCACGCGCCGGGCTACGCCGGAGCGAACGGGTGCACCTCGTCGTCGCCGGCCCGGACGACGACGTAGGAGGACTCGGGCACCTCGTGCCAGGCACCGCGAAGGTCGCCCAGGGGCTCGGACACGACGAGCCGGGTCTCGTCCGACAGGTCGTGCAGCAACGGGTGGTCCGGGTGCTGCTCGCGCAGCGTCGACACGTCGGCGCTCTGGAACAAGGAGCGCGACCTCCCCTCGCTCGAGTAGCGGAACGCCCAGGTGGTGTCACCGTCCGTCGTTGCCACGGTCATCTGGACCGGGAGGCCGATGCCCTTGCGCTGGGCGACCTCCTCGACCAGCCGCACCGCGCCGGCAACCCCGGCGGGCGGGTCGTCCTCCAGGCCGAAGGTCAGGGCGAGGAAGAAGAGCATCTCGGAGTCCGTCGACCCCTCGATGTCCGGGAACAGGTCCGGGTCGACCGCCATGGCGAGGTCGCGCTTCATCTCCCGGAAGCCCGTGATCGCGCCGTTGTGCATGAACAGCCAGCGGCCGTGGCGGAACGGGTGGCAGTTCGTCTGCTGCACCGCGGTGCCGGTGGAGGCCCGGATGTGCGCGAACACCCGGGAGGCCCTGGCGTACGCGCACAGCTCCTTGAGGTTGCGGTCGTTCCACACGGGGTCGGTGCTCCGGAAGAGGCCGGGGGTGCCGTTGTCGCCGTACCAGCCCACGCCGAAGCCGTCCCCGTTCGTCGTCGTCGCACCCAGCTGCGAGTGCTGGCCCTGGACGACGAGGGAGTTCTTCGGCTTGTAGAGCAGGTCCTCGAGCAGGACCGGCGATCCTGAGTACGCGAGCCAACGACACATGAGGTACTCCCGTCACGCTCCGGGTGGCTGCGGGCCACCGCCCGGACCTCGAGTGGGTCCACATCCAGCACACCGCGCCGCCGGGCCGCGGGCATCACCCGACGAGGGGGAGAACGCCTCTCGCGCCCGGCGTCGGGTGTTCAGTGAGCGGAGGTCTGGGTCGGACCGGGGAGACCGCGCTGCGGGCCGAGCCGGGCCGTGGACTGCTCCGAGCCGCCCCGGCCCGCCTCGCGGCGCTTCGCTCGACCCGGGCCGCGCCGACCGTGGACCGGCATACTGCAGCGGTGACGACGACGGCGCCCGTCGACCTGGTCCAGCGGCACGTGATCCGCACCCTGGTCATCTCGCAGATGCTCGGTGGCGTCGGGCTGTCCGCCGGTGTCGCGGTCGGCGCCCTCCTCGCGGAGGAGGTCTCCGGGTCGGCGACGTGGGCGGGGCTCGGAGGAACGTTCCAGATCCTCGGGGCCGCGCTCATCGCGATCCCCATGTCCCGGCTCATGGCCGCCCGCGGTCGGCGGCCGGGCCTGGTCCTCGGCTACGTCCTCTCCGGTGTGGGCGCCGTGGGCCTGGTGGCAGCCGGGCTCGTCGGGAGCTTTCCCCTGCTCCTGGCGTCGAGCCTGCTCTTCGGCGGCGCCACCACGTCGAACAGCCAGAGCCGGTTCGCCGCCACCGACCTGGCGCAGCCGGCACGCCGGGCGCGCGACCTCTCGATGGTGGTGTGGGCCACCACGGTCGGCAGTGTCCTCGGGCCGAACCTCGTCGGGCCGAGCGCACCGATCGCGGACGCACTGGGGCTCCCGCCGCTCACCGGCCCGTACGTGTTCTCGCTCGCGGGCCTGCTCCTCGCGATCCTCGTCCTCGTTCTGCGGCTCCGCCCGGACCCGCTCACCGAGGCTCGGAGGCGGAGCATCGCCGACGGCCAGGACGCCGGCCGGGCGCACGGGTCGATCTCTCGGGGCCTGCGGGTCGTCGCGGCGATCCCGGCGGCGCGCCTCGGCCTCCTCACACTTGCCCTGGGCCATGTCGTCATGGTGAGCGTCATGGTGATGACGCCGCTGCACATGGCCCACGGGGACGCGGGGCTCGAGGTGATCGGCTTCGTGATCAGCATCCACATCGTGGGGATGTTCGCGTTCTCCCCGCTCACCGGGATGGCGGTCGACCGGTTCGGCGGTCGCCTCGTGGCGGTCGTCGGCTCGGTGGTGCTCTCCGCGGCGACCCTCCTGGCCTCCGTCTCCCCGGAGGGTGACTCGGGGTCACTCCTCCTGGGTCTCTTCCTCCTCGGGCTCGGGTGGTCGTGCACGCTCGTGGCGGGGTCGACACTGCTCACCGCGGGGGTTCCGGCCGCCGAACGACCCGGGGCGCAGGGCGCCTCCGACCTCGTCATGGGCCTCATGGGCGGGCTCGGTGGGGCCGTGGCCGGTGTCGTGGTGCACCGGGCGAGCTTCAACGTCCTGGCCCTCTCGTCGCTCGGTGTCGCCGTCGTCATCGGGCTGGCGGCGGTGCTGACCGCCCGGCCCGCGCGGCCGGCATCCCCGGCATGACCTCCCGCCGACGCACCACCTCGCCTGACGGTTGCCGGTGACGGGCGTTGTTAGCCTGCTGAGGTGACAGAGCGGCCTCCGACGAGTGCCCCGGCGGGCCCCGTCGAGGGCGGCTCACGGCATCCCGAGTCGGATGCCGGGGGGGCCGGCACGGAGTCCCGGACCGCGCGCGTCGCCGCGGCACGGGCGGCGTGGACGCGCCACCTCGTGGACCTTGGCGGCCGCAACACCCTCCTGTGGTACCGCGACCTGCCGACCGGCACTCTCGACCTCACGACGGCCCACCCGGGCGGCGTCGCCATGCTGCTCGCCGGCCGGTCGACGAGGCTCTCGGACCTCGTGCGCGAGCCCGCGGCCCTGGACGACGCCCGCCGCCGGTGCCGAGCCATCGCCGCCAAGAGCCGTGAGCTGGCCGAGGAGCGCGGCATCCTCACCGGCTTCCTCGCGATCGGCATGGCGACCTGGGCAGTGCGGCTCCCGGACGGGCGACCGGTGCCCCGCACCCCTGCGGCTCCCGTGCTGCTGCGCTCCTGCGCACTGCGGTCCACGGGCGCGGCCCAGGGTGACTACGTGCTCGACCTGGGCCCGGACGTCGAGCTCAACCCGGTGCTCGTGCACTACCTGTCCTCCGAGCAGGGCATCACCCTGGACGGCGAGGGCCTGGAGGCCCTCGCCACGACAGGAGCGACGTTCGACCCCTACCCCGTCTATGCGGAGCTGGCCCGGGCCTGCGCCGCCGTGCCCGAGTTCGCGGTGGCCCCCCGGCTCGTCGCCGGCACCTTCTCCTACGCCAAGCTGCCCATGGTCGCCGACCTCGCGGCCCAGGGTGACGCTCTCGCGGTCAACGACGTGGTGGCCGCCCTCGCCGGCGACCCCGTAGCGCTGAGGTCCGTGCGCTGGGAGCCGGACACCAGCGGCGTCGACCTCGACGACCCCCGGCACGACGTTCTCGTCCTCGACGCCGACGGCAGCCAGCGGGAGGCGATCGAGGCGGTGCGCGCCGGGTCACACCTCGTCGTGCACGGGCCGCCTGGCACCGGCAAGTCGCAGACGATCACCAACCTCGTCGCGACGCTCGCCGCCGACGGCCGGAAGGTCCTCTTCGTCGCCGAGAAGCGGGCGGCGATCGACGCCGTCGTCGGACGGCTCGGCCGGGTCGGGCTCGGTGGCCTCGTGCTCGACCTGCACGCGGGCGCCCAGGGAAGCCGTCGCGTGGCAGGCGAGCTCGTCGACGGGCTCGACCTGCTGCTGCCGGGCGGCGTGCGGGGAGAGCGAGGCTCGGATGCCGTGGCAGCGCCTGGCCGCGTTCTGGCGCCATCGGCCACCCGCCGCGCGGCGGCCCACACCCTGGGTGAGCACGTCCGGGCACTCCACGAGCCACGGGCGCCCTGGGGGGTGTCCCTCCACGAGGTGCAGGAGGCGGTCAGCAGCTTCTCCGCCCTGCCCACGCCACCGCGGTCCCGGGTGCGGCTGCACGGCGACGCGCTGGGGGGCCTCGACCGTGACGGTGTTGCGAGGGCGGCCCAGGCGGTCGCGACCGTGGCGACGCTGGCCGACTGGGGCGACACCGGGAGGGGCGACCCCTGGTTCGGCGCCGGCATCCGCTCGCCCGACGACGCCACGCAGGCACGCGAGCGCGTGGAGCGTCTGGCCGGCGAGACCGTCGAGACCACGGCCCGCACCCTCTCCGACGTGTTCCGCGGCATTTCGCTGCCGGAGCCACCGACGACCAGCGGCTGGGGTCGCGTGCTCGCCACAGTGGCCAGCGTCCGGGACACCCTGGAGGTCTTCCGGGAGGACGTCTTCGACATTCCCCTCGGCGACCTCGTCACGGCGACCGCGAGCCCGGCCTACCGGCGCTCGGTGGGGTCGGAGCTCGGGTTCCTGGACCGGTGGCGGCTGCGCCGACAGGCGCGTGCCCTGCTGCGGCCGGGCCGGCCCCCTGCGGACCTCCACGCCGCCCTCGCGGTGGCCAGCGAGCAGCGGGTCGCGTGGCGCCGGCTTGCCGGCTCCGGTGGTCGCCCCGAGATCCCGGTCGACCTCGACCGCGCCCGGGCGGCGCACGCCGCGCTCCTCCAGGACGTCGAGTGGCTGGATGCCCGGCTGCCGGCCGCCATGGCGGGCGGCGCGGCGGCATCCCAGCAGGAGCCCGGCACACCGCAGCCCGGCGCGAAGGAGAACCCGCGCCTGGTCGACCTCGATCTCGTGACGTTGCATGCCCGTGTCCGGGAGCTCGCCTCGGCAGCATCTCGCCTCGGTGCAACACCTGCACTCACCGCAGCGCTCGACGAGCTCGAGTCGGCGGGCCTGCGACCGCTGGTCGACGACCTCCGGGAGCGCTCGGTGCCACCGGAGCAGGCCGGGACGGAGGTGGAGTGGGTGTGGTGGTCGTCCCTCGCCGAGGAGATCAGCGCGCGCGACCCTCGTGTCGCCGGTCACGACGGTCGCGCACTGACCCGCATGGTCGGGGACTTCGCCGATGCGGACCGGACCGTGGTGGCCGAGAACGCGGCGCGTGTGCTCGGCCTGGTCACCCAACGGGTTGCCCGGGCCCTGGCGGACCACCCGGAGCAGGAGTCGCTGCTGCGCGCCGAGGGGGCGCGGGCCCGGCGCCGGGCCCCACTTCGTGACCTCGTCGCCCGGTGCCCGGACGTCGTCACGGCCCTGCGCCCCTGCTGGGTGATGAGCCCACTCGTCGTGGCGTCGGTGCTCCCGCCCGGCCAGTGGTTCGACGTCGTCATCTTCGACGAGGCGTCCCAGATCCCGCCGGCGGAGGCGATCTCGGCGATCTCCCGGGCTCGCCAGGTGGTCGTCGCCGGTGACTCCCGGCAGCTGCCCCCGACCACGTTCTTCACCACGGTCACCGACGGTGACGCCACAACCGTGCGGCCCGACGAGCCTCTCACCGAAGGGGTGGAGTCGGTCCTCGAGGTGCTGGCCGCTGCGCTGCCGAGCCGCCGGCTGTCGTGGCACTACCGGTCCCTCGACGAACGGCTCATCGCCTTCGCCAACGCGGAGGTGTACGGGGGCGCGCTGCTCACCTTCCCTGGAACCGGCACGGAGGCCGTGCTCCGGCACGTCCTCGTGGAGGGGCAGGGCATCGTGGCCGAGGGCGAAGGGGCCGTCGAGACCACGTCGAGCGAGGTCGATCGCGTGGTCGAGCTCGTGCTGGAGCACGCCAGCTCGCGCCCGGACCGCTCGCTGGGGGTCATCGCGCTCGGATCGACGCACGCGACCCGGGTCGAGGAGGCCCTGCGCCGCTCCCTGACCGGGCTGGACGAGGCCGCGCTGCGATTCTTCGACGAGCAGCGACCGGAGGCGTTCTTCGTGAAGAACCTCGAGCGCGTGCAGGGTGACGAGCGGGACGACGTCATCCTCACCATCGGCTACGGCAAGACGCCGCACGGTCGCGTCCTGCACCGGTTCGGACCGCTCAACGTCGAGGGCGGCGAACGTCGCCTCAACGTGGCCATCACCAGGGCGCGGCGGTCGATGACCGTCGTCTCGTCCATCGCCGCCGAGGACCTCGACCCCGGGCGCCTGCGCGCCAGGGGAGCAGCCATGCTGCGCGACTTCCTCGACCATGCTGCCGGCGAACCACTCGGCGGGGTGGTCCGGGGGGATCCCGCCGCGCCCGTGCCGCCGGGCGGCACTCGCTTCCCTGTACCGCCCCACTCGGTGGTGATGGCCGACCTCGCGCGACGGCTGCGCGCTCAGGGGTTGGTCGTGCACGAGAACCTCGGGTCATCGGCGGACCCCGTGGAGCTCGCCGTCGAGGACCCGACACGCAGCGGCCGCCTCCTGCTCGCCGTCGAGTCCGACGGCCCCTCCTACGCCGCGCTGCGGACCGTCAGGGAACGCGACCGCCTGCGCGCCGAGCAGCTCGAACGGCTGGGGTGGCGTCATCTGCGGGTCTGGTCGACCGACCTCTTCCGCGACCCGGCCCGGGACGTCGCTCGCATCCTGGAGGCGGTCGGCGATCGGGGGGCCCGGTGACTGAGGCGCAGCCACCGGACGGGACACCGGCCCCGCGTCGGCGGCGCCGACGGGCGGTGCGGCCACCGACGAACCCGACGGCGTGGGACGACCCGGACGTCGTCGACCGTCCAGTCGCCGAGGACGTCGCGGACGCGACCGACCCTTCGGCTGCGGCGGAGGCAGACACTGTGCACGACCACTGGCTTCGTGAGCAGCGGCCGCCGCACTGGGAGTGATTCCGCAGGGGCGCCTCGTCCACCGTCGACGTCAGGCCGAGCGGAGCCGCCTCGTCACCGGTGCGCGCTCGTCGAGTCGTGCGCGTGGGAGGTTGTCAGCGCCGGGCGCGCAGCTCGTCGCGGATCTCCGTGAGCAGCTCGACGCTGGGGTCCACCGGCTCGGCTCCGGGGCCCCGGTAGAGGCGCTCCTTGGCGGCCTCGTAGGGCTTGACGATGAAGAAGTAGACGACGAAGGCCATGACGACGAAGGCCACCAGGGCGGTCACGAACGGACCGACCGTCGTCAGCCCCCAGGGCTGCCAGTCATCGAAGTTGGCAGCGCCCCCGGCCTTGGCGAGGATCTCGATGACCACTCGGGTGAAGGCGGTCACGACGGCAGCGAAGGCGGCTCCGATGATGAAGGCGACCGCCAGTTCGACGAGGTTGCCGCGCAGGACGAAGTCCTTGAATCCCTTCACAGGGGTCTCCTAGTCACGATGTGCTCGAGTGCTTGCGACCGGGCGGTCACACGAGGCCGGCCGACCTCCGGTGCAAGCCTAGGGGCGGTCCCTCGGCGTCGCCCTGCCGGCCGCTCCCCGAGCGGGACCGAATGACGTGGACGGCCGCGCGCAGCACTGCCCCGCACGGGCGGTCAGGGCGGGACGGCCACGAGCGTGACGACGACCGGTCCCTCCAGCGACCCGTGACCGGTCAGGACGACGTCGGCCTCACCGACGTCCAGGGCCAGCACCACGCCGCGGGCGGACGGCATCGCGGTGGACACGACGCGATCGGCGGGGGCGGGGGCGTCGGTGGCCAGCACCTCGGCCCGCCGGGCGAGGACGGGCCCCCCACCGACGGGGTAGACCCGCGCGTTCGTCCCCGGGGCCAGCAGGTCGACCGACGCCGGGTCCGCCGCGACGACGTGCAGCGCCACCCGACCGGGCCCGAGCCCGTCGACATCGCCCCGGGGAACGAGGCGCCGAGAGGTGAGCGTCTCGCCGACCGCGAGCCCGGACCCCACCCGGCGCCCCGTCGCCGCGGCGAGGCCGGTCAGCGCGCCGGGCTGCACGCCGTCGACGGGCACGTCGACCAGTCGGAGGTGAGCCGCCTGCAGGACGGTGCCGGACGGGATGTCGCTCGCGGCTACCACGACGCGAACCACCGGGTCAGGCGGCGGGCGCAGCTCGACGCCGACCGCGGCCACGGAGGCGGCCGCCAGCCCCGCGGCGAGCACTCGGCGCAGCACCGTGCGGCGCCACCTCGCACGGCGGCTCGGGCCGGTGAGCGCCGGCAGCGGACGGAAGGACCGGGCCATGTCGGCGACGGTAGGCGTCACCGGTCCGGCGCCGCCCAGTCAGCCCGAGGACGTGGACGAAGGAGCCGGGGTGGAGGAGGGTGTGGAGGACCCGCTCGAGGACGAACCCTCCGACGACGTCGATGCCGGGGCTGAGGCGTCGCCCGACCCTGTGGACCCGGCCGAGTCCGAGGAACCGGATGCCGATGTCCCGGACCCCGGCCCGGGTGAGCCGCCACTCCCTGAGGAGCGGGAGTCCGTGCGGTAGAAGCCACCGCCCTTGAAGACGATGCCGACCGCGTTGAAGACCTTGCGCAGGCGGCCCTCGCACTCGGGGCAGACGGTGAGGGTGTCGTCGTCGAACGACTGGACGACCTCGAAGCGGTGGTCGCACTCGGTGCACGCGTAGGCGTACGTCGGCACGGCATTCCTCCTGCTGGCGCTGGCGCCGCCCGGGCGGGCCCGGGCGCGAGGCACCATGGGCGGCGACGATCGCCTCAAGGATAGGCGAGGGCCGAGGTGGCGCGTTCCACGGCCGCCACCGGGCAGGGACTCAGTCCTGGACCCACTCGGCGAGGCGGCCACCTCGGCTCACCGCACGCAGCCGCCGCTCCACCGCATTCCGAAGCGCGCTCGGCGCGACGACGAGAAGCTGGTCACCATGACGCAGCACGTCCGTCTCGCGCGGCACGAAGGACCCGCCCTCGCGCACGACGAGGGCCACGTTGGCGCCGGCCGGTAACCGCAGCTCGAACACCCGCACACCGGAGATCCGTGACCTCGGACCGACGTCGATCTCCAGCAGCTCGGCGCCGAGGTCGGTCAGCGGGGTCGTCTCCACGGCGAGGTCCACCCGGTGGTGGGCGGTGTCCACGCCCAACCGCCGGGCGACCCAGGGCAGCGTCGGTGCCTGCACGACGGTGAACACGAGGACGAGGACGAACACGAGGTCGAAGATCCACTCGACGCCGGCCGCACCCACCGTGGCCGGAACCGTGGCCAGCACGACCGGGACGGCACCGCGCAGACCGGCCCAGGACAGGAACGCCTGGGTGCGCCACGGCATCCGGAACGGGGTGCACGACACCAGCACCGACAGCGGCCGGCCGAGGAGCAGCAGCGCCGTCCCGACGACGAGGGCGGGCACGAGCACGTCGAGGAAGCCGCTCGGCGAGGCGAGCAGCCCGAGCAGCACGAACAGGCCGATCTGCGCGAGCCACCCGATGGCGCTGGCGAACCCCACGACCGCCGGGCGGTGGGGCAGGCCGAGGTTGCCGAGCACGAGGGCGGCGAGGTAGCACGCGATGAATCCCGAGGCGTGCACGACGTCGGCCGCCGCGTACGCCAGGACCGCCACGGCCATCACCCCGATGGCGAACAGGGCCGACGAGGTGGTGGCCACGACCCCCAGGGCCTTCGCTCCCAGCCACCCCACCACGAGGCCGATGACGGCTCCTCCCACGAGCTCGGCGGAAGCGACGACGAGGACGTGCCACCACGGATCGGGTGTGGCCCCCGGCACGAGCCCGGCCGCGATGGCGGTCACGAGGAGCACGACGGGGGCGTCGTTGAAGCCGGACTCGGCCTCGAGCAGCCCGGAGATCCGGCGGGGGAGCGGCACGGTGCGCAGGACGGAGAAGACGGCTGCGGCATCCGTCGACGCGAGCACGGCGGCGACGAGCAGTGCGACCTGCCACGACCACCCCAGCAGCACGTGGGCGGCGACCCCCACGACCAGCACGGACACCGCGACCCCCACCGTCGCGAGCACCGCGGCCGGCGCGACCGACCTGCGGATGCCGGCCCACCGGGTGGTGAGCCCGCCCTCGACGAGGATGAGGACGAGGGCGGCGTACCCGAGCACCTGGGTCAGCTGCTGGGAGTCGTAGCGGATGCCGGCACCCGACTCCCCGAGCGCGAGCCCGATTCCCAGGTAGATGAGCAGCGACGGGAATCCGGACCGCAGCGAGAGCCGCACCGCCGCCACCGAGACGACGAGGACAAGGCTCCCCACCAGGAGGGCCATGGTGAGGTCGTCGAGCGAGAATCCGCTGGCCGGGCCGTCGGCGAGGGGCAGCGTCCACGTCTGTCGCACGGCCCGTCCTCGTGTCGTCGTTCTCCGGTGACCTAGTCTCGCAGGGTGAGTCGTGCCGTCGTCGTCCGCCGTGTGCTCCTTGGCCTGGTGGCCGTTGTCGTGGTGGCGGTGATCGTCACCACCGCGGTGGTCGTGTCCACCGTGCGGGGCTCCCTGCCGCGCACCTCCGGGGAGGTCACCATCCCCGGCCTGGGCAGCGCGGTCACGGTGATGCGCGACGAGAGCGGTGTGCCGCACATCTTCGGTGACAGCATCACCGACCTCGCCCGGGCGCAGGGTTACGTCCACGCCCAGGAGCGGTTCTTCCAGATGGACCTGCGGCGGCACATCACCGCGGGGCGGCTCGCGGAGCTGGTGGGTCCGGAGGGGCTGGATGCCGACAAGGTGGTCCGCACGATGGGCTGGCGGCGGGTGGCCGAGGAGGAGCTGCCGACCCTCAAGCCCCAGACCCGCCAGGTGCTGCAGGCGTACGCCGACGGCGTCAACACCTATCTGAGCGGCCGCGGGCCGGGCGACATCGCGGTGGAGTACACGATTCTCGGGCTCACCCTGCCGACGGCGGAGGTCGAGGAGTGGACCTCGCTCGACAGCCTCACCTGGTACAAGGCCATGGCCTGGGACCTGCGTGGCAACTACGCCGACGAGCTGGCGAGGGCTCGACTCACCGGCAGGTTGACCCCCGCCCAGATCAACCAGATCTACCCGCAGTACGACTACGACGCCAGGCCCCCGATCCTCTCCCCGGAGGAGTGGTCGGCCACCACGGACGGGCGGCCCGCACAGTCCGCGGTCCCGTCGGCGCTCACGTCGGACGCGGCCGAGGGCGTGGGTTCGACGGCCGCCGTGGCCGAGACGGAGGGCCGGCTGGCCTCGACGGCGGCATCGCGCGCCTACGCGGTGGTCGACGAGGCGATGCGGGCCGTGCCGGCCGTTCTCGGCCGGGGCGAGGGCCTGGGCTCGAACTCGTGGGTCGTCTCCGCGAGAGCGGTCGTCGACGGGAAGCCCGCTGCTCGCCAACGACCCGCACCTCGCGGCCTCCCAGCCCGGGCTGTGGATGCAGAACAGCCTGCACTGCCGCACGGTCTCGGCGGAGTGCCCGCTGCGGGTCAGCGGCTTCTCGTTCGCCGGTGTCCCCGGAGTCGTCATCGGGCACAACGCGGACATCGCCTGGGGCTTCTCCAACCTCGGGCCCGACGTCACCGACTTCTACCTCGAGCGGGTCATCGGTGACACCTACCTGCGCGACGGTGACTGGGCCGACATCACCAGCCGGGAGGAGGTCATCCGCATCGCCGGAGGCGCCGACCAGCGGATCACCGTGCGCAGCACCGTGCACGGACCCGTGCTCTCCGACGTGGTCGAGGGAGTCAGCGACGCGGGCAGCCGCGCGCCGACCGACCAGCAGGGCGACGAGACGGAGTCGTACGCCGTGTCGCTGGCCTGGACCGGTCTGGTTCCGAGCCGCACCGCCGACGCCATCCTGGACCTCAACCTCGCGGGGAACTTCGAGGAGTTCCGTGAGGCTGCCCGCTCGTTCGCGGTCCCCGCGCAGAACCTGGTCTACGCCGACCGGGAGGGTCACATCGGCTACCAGACACCCGGCCAGGTGCCGGTGCGCCGGCCCGCGCTGCCGAGGACGCCTCCGGGCAGCTGGCCGGCGCCCGGATGGGACTCGGCGTACGACTGGCAGGGCTACGTCGAGTACACCGACCTGCCGTGGGCCCTCGACCCGGACGACGGCGTCGTCGTCACCGCGAACCAGCCGGTCACCCGGAGCGCGTCACCGTTCCTCACCGGTGACTGGGACCGGGGGTGGCGGTCCGCCCGGATCAGCGAGCGGCTCGCGCAGCTCGACACGGTGAGCCCCGCCGACATGGCGGCCATCCAGACGGACACCTACGACCCGTTCGCGGCGGTCCTCGTGCCCGCGCTGCTCGCCGTGCCCCTTGGGACCACGGAGAGCGACCCGGAGGCAGCCGAGCTCCTTGAGTTCACCCGCGGTGCGCGGGACCTGTTGCGCGAGTGGGACTTCACCACACCGACCGGCGACAAGGAGGCCGGCGCCGCCGCCGCCTACTACAACGCGGTGTGGCGCAACCTCACCGAGCTGCTCTTCGACGACGAGCTGCCCGTCGGTCTCAAGGCGGACGGCGGCGGCCGGTACCGCCAGGCGGTCGAACAGCTGCTCGCCGACCCCCGCAGCGCCTGGTGGGACAACAAGCTGACGCCCAACATCACCGAGGGCAAGGACGAGGTCCTCCGGCAGGCCCTGGTCGGCGCGCGGCTGGAGCTCACCCGCGAGCTGGGCAAGGACCCCGCACAGTGGCAGTGGGGCAAGCTGCACCGCCTCACGCTCGAGCACCCGGTGCTCGGCGGCGAGGAGGTGCCCGGTCCGGTCCGGTGGCTCGTCAACGAAGGGCCGTTCGACATGCCCGGCGGGTCCGCGATCGTCAACGCCAACAGCTGGAACGCCAGCGAGGGCTACGAGGTCACGGCCGCGCCCGCCATGCGGATGGTCGTGGACCTCGCGGACCTCGACGCCTCGACGTGGGTCAACCAGACAGGGGTGAGTGGTCACCCGATGGCCGAGCACTACGGCGACCAGCTCGACGACTGGGTCGCCGGGCGGCAGCGGCCCTGGCCGTTCAGTGAGGCCGCGGTGCGCGAGACCGATCCGCAGATCCTGACCCTTCGCCCGGAGGAGGGCGCCGCCACGCGGTGAGGCCGAGGTCCACGAGCCCGTCGGCCGTGAGCACCGCATCGACGGCCTGGTCGTGCGCCTCACGGGGCAGGGCCGCGGAGGAGTCGAGCACCTCCTCGGGGTGCAGGAGGACCACCACGGGTGTGCCCGGGGCCCGGCGTGGCAGCGCCTTGTCGTAGCACCCACCGCCTTGACCCATGCGCGTGCCGCGCCGGTCGACGGCGAGCCCCGGGGCGAGCACGAGGTCGGCCAGGGCGATGGCGCCGAGCCCGAGCGGCGCCGCCGTGGGGTCGGCGAGGTCGTGCCAGTCGAGGGCCAGGTCCGGAAGGGTGATGGGCAGGAGGACCCGGATGCCGCGCTGCGCCAGCTGCGCGTTGACCGCCGCCGTCGGCGGCTCGCCGGGCACCGCGTGGTAGGACGTGACGACCGCCCCGGCCGACAGCCCGAGGGCGTCGACCAGAGCGGCGAGGTGCCGTGCGAGGGCCCGGTCGTCGGCCTCGAGGTCCCGCGTCGCGGCGACGGCCCGTCGCTCGGCGCGAAGGGCCCTGCGCAGGGCGGACTTCTCCGGAGATGGGGGCATGGCCGCATCGTAGGGTGGTCGCCATGACCGACGATGGACTGCGGGCAGCAACGACGAAGATGCGTGCGGCGGGGGTCCCAGAGCTGGCGATCTCCGTGTTCAGCCGCTTCTTCGGGCAGCTGCAGTCCGACGTCACGGGCACCATCCCCGAGGACACCATCACGCCGCTGCGCGACGTGCAGCACATCGAGGACGTCCGCCCCGGCGAGGCGGCCATCCGAGCGGCCCTCGCCCACACCGTGGTGATCAAGCTCAACGGCGGCCTGGGTACGAGCATGGGGATCAGCGGGGCCAAGTCGGCGCTTCCGGTGCGCGACGGGCTCACGTTCCTCGACATCATCGCCCGGCAGGTGCTCGCCCTGCGCCGGCGGCACGACGTCGCCACGCCGCTCCTGCTGATGAACTCGTTCCGCACGCGCGAGGAGTCCTTGGCCATCCTGGCCCGTCACCCCGACCTCGCCGTCGACGGCCTGCCGCTGGACTTCCTGCAGAACCGGGAGCCGAAGCTGCGGGCCGACGACCTGGTCCCGGTCGAGTGGCCGGAGGACCCCGAGCTCGAGTGGTGCCCGCCCGGCCACGGCGACCTCTACGTCGCGCTGCGCACGACGGGGCTCCTCGACGCCCTGCGGGCACGCGGCATCCGGTACGCCTTCCTCTCCAACGCCGACAACCTGGGCGCCACGTGCGAGGGGGCGGTACCGGCGTGGATGGCCGAGGAGGCCATCCCCTACGTGGCCGAGGTGTCGACGCGCACCCGCAACGACCGCAAGGGCGGCCACCTGGGGGTGCGCAAGTCCGACGGGCGGCTCGTGCTGCGGGACAGTGCCATGGTCGCCGAGGGGGAGGAGGACTTCTTCTCCGACACCGAGCGGCATCCGTGGTTCCACACCAACAACCTCTGGGTCGACCTCGACGTCCTCTCGGCCCGTCTCGACGAACGGGGCGGCGACCTCGGCCTGCCGATCATCGTGAACCGCAAGACCGTCGACCCGACCCGGCCGGACTCGACGCCGGTCATCCAGGTGGAGTCCGCGATGGGCGGTGCGGTCGAGGTGTTCGACGGCTCGCGAGCCGTCGCGGTCGACCGCAGCAGGTTCCGCCCGGTCAAGACCACGAACGAGCTCCTCCTCATCCGCTCGGACATCTACCGGCTGAACGACGACTTCGTCGTCGAGTCGACGATCGACCACGACGAGCCCTTCGTCGACCTCGGCCCGGCCTACAAGCTCGTGGACGAGTTCGAGGAGCGCTTCCCGAAAGGGGTGCCGTCGATCCGCGGCTGCTCGAGCCTGCGAGTCGAGGCCGACGCGACCTTCGGGTCGGGCGTCGTGTGCACCGGTGACGTGCGCGTGACCGGTGGCGTGCGCACCATCCCCGACGGTGCCCACCTCGAGGGCGACGTGTGATGCGAACCGTCGAGGAGCACCGCGCGACGGTGCTCCGGCTGGTGGCGCCACTGGCCCCGACCCGAGAGCCGGTCGGCCGGGCGCTCGGGCTCGTGCTCGCCGAGGACGTCGTCGCCGCCGTCGACCTGCCCGGCGCCGACAACTCCGCCATGGACGGCTACGCCGTACGCGCCGCGGACGTAGCCGCCGCCGACGGGGAGTCGCCCGTCCGCCTGCCGGTCGACGGAGACGTCCCGGCGGGGGACACGCGTCGCCACGTCCTGCAGGGCGGCCACGCGCTGCGGATCATGACCGGAGCCCCATTGCCCGACGGCGCCGACGCGGTGGTGCCCGTGGAGGCCACGGACGGCGGCGCCGACCGGGTCGAGGTGCGGCTCGCCGCCGAGACCGGACGGCACGTACGCCGTCGAGGTGAGGACGTGCGCGCTGGCGACCTCCTGCTCCGCGCGGGCGTGCGGCTCGCTCCGGGGCACCTCGCGCTCGCCGCCGCCGCGAACGTCGCCGAGGTGTCGGTCCACCCACGACCTCGGGTGACCATCGTGTCCACCGGGGACGAGCTCGTCCTGCCCGGGGCCGCCCTCGAGCACGGCCAGGTCGTCGACTCCAACCAGGTCATGCTCTGCGCTCTCGTCGAGGCGGCGGGCTGCCTGGTCGCCTCGAGCGCTCGGCTGCCCGACGACCCGGTGGCCCTGCGCCGCATCCTCGACGACCCGCCCGGTCACCCCGATCTCCTGCTGACCTCGGGAGGTGTCTCCATGGGTGTGTACGACACGGTCAAGGAGGTGCTGACCGCCGACGGGGGGGTGGAGTTCGCGCGGGTCGCGATGCGTCCCGGGATGCCGCAGGGGAGCGGGGTCGTCGGGTCGGCCCGCACCCCGCTCATCACCCTGCCCGGCAACCCGGTGAGCTCGTTCGTCTCCTTCCACGTGTTCGTCCTCCCGGCGCTCCGCCGGCTGGCCGGCCTCGACGCGGACGACGGGTCGTTCGACGCGGTTGCCGCGCAGGGCTGGCCGGCTGCTCCGGCGAAGCTGGAGGTGACCCGGGTGGTCGAGGACGAGGACGGCCGCGTGCGCCCCTCGGGCGGCCAGGGCTCCCACGTCCTCGGAGCCCTCGCCGGCGCGACGGCGCTCGCCCTCGTGCCTCCAGAGGTGGAGCGCGTGGAGGCCGGGGACCGGCTGCGCTGCATCCCGCTGCTCGGGCAGGATCGCCGTCGTGGCTGCTGACCGCACTGACCCGGCTGACCGCACCGACCCGGCTGACCGCGCTGACCCGGCTGGCCGCGCAGACCCGGCCGGCCGCGCAGAGCCCGCTGACACCGGCGGCGCCCGCCGCCTCACGCACGTCCGGGCCGACGGGACGGCCCACATGGTCGACGTCTCGGGAAAGGCGGTGACCGCCCGGCGAGCCGCCGCGGCCGGCCGGGTGCTGCTGTCCGCCGACGCCGTGGCGGCCCTGCGTGGCGGCTCGGTGCCCAAGGGGGACGCCCTGGGGGTGGCCCGGCTGGCAGGGATCCAGGCCGCCAAGCGCACGTCCGAGCTCGTCCCGCTGGCACACCCCGTTGCCGTGCACGCCGTCGAGGTCGATCTCGACGTCACCGACCGCGGGGTCGACATCCGCGCCGAGGTGCGCACTGCGGACCGCACCGGCATCGAGATGGAGGCGCTCACGGCGGTTGCCGTCGCAGCCCTGGCGCTGGTCGACATGGTCAAGGCCGTCGACCGGCACGCCGTGATCACCGACGTGCGGGTCACCGCCAAGTCGGGCGGGCGGTCCGGCGACTGGGAGGAGCCGGCATGAGCGGCCCCGCCGAGGACCGAGGCCATGCGCTGCTGGCCGGACGGCGAGCGGTCGTCGTCACCTGCTCGACGCGGGCCGCGGCGGGCGTCTACCCCGACCGAGGTGGCGCGCTGCTCGTCGAGACGCTGCGAGGCTGGGGATGTGAGGTCCCGGATGCCGTCGTCGTCCCGGACGGCCCCGAGGTCGGCGAGGCGCTGGTAGCGGCGCTCGCCACGGCACCCGACCTGCTCCTGACCACCGGCGGCACGGGCCTCACGCCCACCGACCGGACACCCGAGGACACCCGAGCGCTGCTCGACCGGGAGGTGCCCGGAATCGCCGAGGCGATCCGCGCACGGGGGGCCGCGCACGGCATCCCGACGGCAGTGCTCTCGCGCGGGGTGGCCGGTCTGGCGGGATCGACCCTGGTCGTCAACCTGCCCGGTTCGACCGGCGGCGTGCGAGACGCCCTCGTGGTGCTCGTCGACGTGCTCCCCCACGCGCTGTCCCAGGCCCGCGGTGGGGACCACTGATGTGGGACCGGGTGCGCCGAGCACGTCGGGCTGCGGGTGGCCGCCCGCCCGAGCTCGAGGCCGGGTGGACCTGGCCGCTGCGCCTGCAGGGGGTTGCTCCCACCGGGACTGCGGTCACCCTGCGGCCTCTGCTCGTCGAGGACGGGCCGGTCTTCCAGTCGGTCCGACGGGCCAACGCCGCCTGGCTCGAGCCGTGGGACGCCACCTCGCCCGACCCCGAGGCACCGGCACGCAGCTTCTCCGAGCTCGTCGGGCAGTACGACGCCGACGCGCGCTCCGGCCGCGCCCTGCCCTTCGCGGTCGAGGTCGAGGGCCGGCTGGTGGGGCAGATGACCCTCGGCTCGATCGTCCTGGGCTCGTTCCGCTCCTGCTTCGCGGGCTACTGGGTGAGCCGTTCCGTCGCCGGCCGGATGGTGACACCGACGGCTCTGGCGCTGGCCGCCGACCACGCGGTCGGCACGGTCGGCCTGCACCGGGTCGAGGTCAACATCCGGCCGGAGAACACCGCCAGCCTCGCGGTGGTGCACAAGCTCGGCTTCCGCCCGGAGGGGCTGCGTCCGCACTACCTGCACATCGCCGGTGGGTGGCGTGACCACCTCTCCTTCGCTCTCACCACCGAGGACCTCGCGGGCGAGACCTTCATGGCCCGACTCGTCCGCCTCACCGCCCCGGCGGTGCCTGCACCCCCGGAGACACAGCCGTCACTGCAGCCACATCCGCGACACACCGAGGGGGGTCCGGCGTCCGGCACCGGAGCACACCTACCGTCGTAGTCGTGCAGTCCCCGTCGAGCCTGATCTTCCTCGTCCTCCTGGGGGTCTGGGCTGCCTACTTCGCCCAGTACTGGCTGCGGCGGCGTGACCATCTGGCGACCGCTCGCTCGGTCGAGCAGTTCAGCGAGGCCATGCGGGTGCTCGAGCGCCGTCCGGCCCTGCCGCGCACAGACCTCTCCGAACCGGCCCCTCGCTCCTATGCCGTGCACCCCGCCCGGACGGCCCGGCCCCAGGTCATCGTCAAGCGGGCCGTGCCGGCCGAGCCGCTGCCGACCGCTGACTCCGAGCGCAGGGTGTCGCAGGCGCCCAAGCCGTCGAGCGACGCTCGCCGAAGCGTTCCCCACGGCGTGCGCCCGAGGCGGCGCCCGCGGCCGAGCCGGCGCATTCGTGGCCTCGTCCTCCTCGGGTCCCTGGTGGCGCTTCTGGTGGTCGGGACCCTCGTGGCGCTCTCCATCCTTCCGCTGTGGGCGCCAGCGCCCGCCGGTGCCGTGGTCGTTGCGGCGTTCCTCTGGGTCCGGTCGGCCGTGCGGGCCGAGCATGCCGAGCGGGCCCTGACCGCGGCTCGCCGCCGGCGTCCCGTGCAACGGCCCTCTTCGGCGATGTCACCGGCCGCCGAGCCGGCACCGAAGCTCGGTGAGGAGGCGGTCGACGCCCCGGTCGGTGACGTCACGACTGCGCCCGGCGGGGTCCCCGCGGCACCGGGCATCGTGGATGCCGTCGCTCCGGCCCAGGCTCAGGCTCCGGAGCGGGTCTCGGCGAAGAGCGTCCCGGTCGAGACGGCGGACGCCACTGTCCCGGAGCCTGGCACCGGGACCGGCGGTGGGCGCGTGACGGTGCCGGAGGCCCTGGCCGAGGTCATGGTCCCGATCGTCGACGAGGACGACATCCCGGACACCTGGGACCCGGTGCCGGTCCCACGGCCCACGTACACGATGAAGGCGAAGGCGGAGCGCCCGGAGGTCGAGCCCGCGGCAACCACTCCCGACCCGGTGCGGCACGAGGGGTCGGGCGACGCGGTCTACGACCAGCGTCGCGTCGCCGGCGCCTGACGAACCCCGGTCCCGGTCACCCTCGACCACCACGACGGCGTCGCGGGCCCCCGCACCTCAGGCTGCGGACGGGTCAGCTGCTGCCGGGCAGGCGTCGGTCGGATGCCGCCTGCTCCCTGTCCTCCATGTGCTCGGCCTCGGCCTCGGCAGTGGCCTCCTCCGCTGGGGTCAGGACGTCCTCTGCCGTCACCGCGTCGTCGGGGGACACCGCCTCGGCGGTCTCGGGGGAGTCCAGGAGGTGGTGCCCGACGGCGTTGAGGACCGCCACCGTCGGCACCGCGATGAGGCCACCGATGATGCCGGCGAGCACCACCCCGGCCGCGATGGCAAGGATGACTGCGAGCGGGTGGATCCTCATGACCCTGCCGACGAGGAGCGGCTGGAGGAGGTGGGCCTCGATCTGCTGCACCCCGATGACGATGCCGAGCATGATGAGGGCCTGGATGGGGCCCAGGGCGACCAGGGCGAGGAGCACCGCCACCGCCCCCGAAATGGCGGCTCCGACCACGGGGATGAACGCTCCGAAGAAGACCAGCAGGGCGATGCCCGACGCGAACGGGACGCCGAGGATGGCGGCGCCCACACCGATGCCGATGGCGTCGACCGCCGCCACCGCCAGCGTCGCCCGGCTGAACGCGGAGATCTGGCCCCAGGCGATGAGGCCCGAGGAGTGCACCTTCTCCCGTGCCCCACGTGGGAACAGGCGCACGACCCATCCCCAGATGACCGGACCGTCGTAGAGGAAGAAGTAGAGGCTGAACAGCGCGAGGAAGAACCCGGCGACGATGTGCGTGGCGGTCAGACCGGCGGCCGTGGCTGTGTCGGTCAGGGTGCCCGAGCTGAGCCACTCCCCTGCTTGGTCGATCCAGCGGTCCACGTCGGTGTCGGTGATGCCGAAGGTTCGGTTGGCCCACTCGCGGATCTGGTCGATGCCCTGCCCGACCCGGCTCGTCATGTCGTCGAGCTGGCTGGTCAGCTGGGACCCGACGAAGGAGAGCATCCCGACGACGACCCCCAGCGTGCCGATCACCGTGATCGCTGCCGCCAGTCCGCGGGGCATGACGCGCTCGAGGCCGAGGTAGACCGGCTGGAGCAGCGCCGCGAGGAGCAGGGCGACGAGGAGGGGGATGACGACGTCCGAGAGGCGGCCCATGAGGTAGAGGAGCCCCACGCCTGCGGCCGCGATGAGGATGCCACGCCATGCCCACTCGCTGGCGGTCCGCACCCCGAGCGGCACCGACCACTCAGCGGGCCGGTGCCGGTCCACCCTCGGCCAGGCGGAGGCGTCCGGTCCGGCCACGATGGTTCTGGGCAGGTCCGACGGGCCGGCCCCGCGGCGCGGGAGGCGGGGGAGGCGCAGTCGCATTCCGCGATGCTATGTCCTCACCGGCCCGGCGGCGCCGGGGACGACGGGAAGCCGACGGGGGTGGTCGCCCCACGGTCCTCGGGTGGTTCGGCCGGGCGCCACAAGGGCTCTCGGTGCAGGCGCGTGCGCGCCGAGGAGCGACCCTCCCGCGGCCCTCTTGCCGGTTTCAGCGCCCTCGCGGCCCGGTGTTATCGTTGCTCCGCACTTCGGGGCTGTGGCGCAGTTGGTAGCGCGTCTCGTTCGCAATGAGAAGGTCAGGGGTTCGAATCCCCTCAGCTCCACCCGACGGAAACCCCGTCCGACCAGCACGAGGGGTGCGGTTGGGCGGGGTTCGTCGTTCTCGTCGCTTCCCGGCCTCCGCTGGTGCCCCGAGTGCGCCGGCCGTCGCCCCGGTCACCGGCGGTCGCGCAGACGTGCAGAGTACTCGTGTGCGGAGCGGACGCTGATGCCACCGTCGCCGACCGCGGAGGCCATCGGCTTGACTGAGCCCCGCCGCCCTGAGGTTCTCGAGCCGCGCGAGGGAGGGCTCCACGGGGGTCCACATGTGACCGGGTCGTCCGCGTCATAGTGGCTGACAAGCTCCCGTTGGAGCATGCCCAGTTCACGGGCGTGCTCGTCAACCCCACGCAGAGTCGGCATCACCGGGAACTTCCTGCTGGGCTCCCGCTCATCCGGCCAGGCGCTGTCGGGTCCGGACCGACGAGACGACGTCGAGGATCGCCTGAGTGGTGGTGGCGGCATCCTGCTCATCCAGGAGCAACGACTCGTGGGTGGCGCCGTCGACCACGCGGTGCACGCTGTTGGTCGACAAGGCGGTCAGGTCACCGTGGGCGGCAACCGTGTCGGCGTCACCTCCGCTGGCGGCCGTCAGGACGACCAGTGGCTTGTCGCCGAAGTCTTGGAGCGCTGCAGCTTGAGCGCTCGAGGTGCCCGCCTGGAGGTACTCCTCGATCGTGCTCTGCACAGTGCTGGCGGTCGACCCGGTGGCCTCTGCCTCGTCGGCGGACCGGGGCGGCAAGCTGTCGTACGAGCCCTGGCTGAGCACGCGTCCGACGCCCAGTTCGGCCGTCGACGAGAGCAGTGCGGAGACACGCTCCATGCTGTCGTGGGAGCCCTCGTCGGGCGATGCTGCCGAGGTCGGTTCAGAGCTCCGTCCGGTGGTGTCCACCAGCACGAGTCCTGCGACGTCGTCGGGGTACTGGGCCGCGAAGCTCTGCACGTAGAGGCCGCCGAAGGAGTGGCCGGCCAGCACATACGGTCCAGGAACGTTTCCGCGCTCGAGCAAGGTGTGGAGGTCGGTCGCGATCTGCGCGCCGTCCTGAGGGCTGCCAGCGGGCTCGCTCCAGCCGTGACCTGCGCGGTCGTAGACGCAGACGCGGGTCTCTCGGGGGACGGCCGGCGCGATCCACCCGAGCGCCGATGACATCAAGCCGGCACCCGGTTCCAGCACCACCGTCGGGCTGCCTGAGCCGCTGCATCTCAGGTGCAGGCTGTGTCCGCCCACGTCGACCAGCTGACCCGGCATCCGAGGTTCCTCATCCAGGGCTTCAGCCACCGTCTCGGTGGCGCCGCCGATCGCGGCGACAGCCATGAGGGCGAACACTGGATACAGCAGCCAACGCCCACTACGACTTTGAAGCCCGCGACGCGTTCGGAGGACCATCCAGACCACCAACGCCAACAAGGCTGGGGGCCACACCCATGCGAGAACCCCGTGAACCGCTGAGCCGAACACCACCAAGAGCAGACCGCACGCCCCCAGGAACAGGGCAGGAGCCGCAGCCCACCGCTGAGGCTGGTCGGTGAACCTCACCGACAGCACGGCCAACATCGCCCAGCCCAGCGCGAATCCGCACAGCACCGCACCCACGAGGTGGCTCTCCTCCGCCGGGATGAACGGGGCTGCGACGAGAAGCAGAGCAGCGACGAGTCCGGTGGCCAACGAGCCGCCCACCACCCAGCCGATGTGTCCCCTTGGCTGGGGATGAGGTCGAGACGGGCCGTCCCGGCCCGTGTCCATGGGGGTGGGCGTAGGAGGCGGTTCGGTCGTCACGAGCGACTCCCCTCCACGCACACCCGGCGTCGCCACTGTGCAGATCCCTGCACCCGTGGCAGATGCCGTACCCGACACTAGACGATTCCCGAATGCATCACCCGGGAGGAGGAGGGCTCCCTCCCGTTGACCCTGAAGCGCGGCCGGGAGCCGGTCATTCGATGGGGTGTGGGGTCGACCGAACCGACGCCTGGGGGAGGGCGCCCTGCCGACATCGCGCCCTCGCGACCACGTCCCGGCGCCGCGCTCATCAGCACGCCATCGGGGCGGTCGAGAGAGCAGGACACGCGCGGGACGCACGCCGCGAACCGGCATGTCCTGCTCGGTCGACTCTCCCGTCGACGCAAGCGGCCTCCCGCCAGCCGGCGTGGCAGGGCGGTCGGTCCGCGCGAAGCCTGGCACCTCGCACCCGCGGTGGTGCTCGTCGACGCCGCGAAAGCCGCCGGGGTCTCTCGTCCGATCAACGGATCGAGCCCGCCGGGGTTACGCCGGGCCGGTTCGAGGTATGGATCGAGGTGCAGCGGCTCCCTGGTCGCCCGGCACCGGTCGGGTGGGGCGCCGCCAGGAGAGGACGGACACCATGCAGACGGTCGACGCCATGCTCGAGGCCCACCCGGAGCAGTCGGTGCACGCGGACCGCGAGAAGCTCGCCGCCTGCATCCGGGCGTGCTTCGAGTGCGCCCAGGCCTGCACCTCGTGCGCGGACGCGTGCCTCAGCGAGCAGATGGTCGCCGAGCTGACTCGGTGCATCCGCACGGACCTCTCGTGCGCCGACGTCTGTGCCGCCACCGGCGCGGTGCTCTCGCGGAGTACCGAGGGCGATGCCCGGATCATGACGGCGGTCCTCGAGGCCTGCGCCACCGCCTGCGCGGTGTGCGCCGAGGAGTGCGAGCGCCACGCCGACATGCACGAGCACTGCCGCATCTGCGCCGAGGCCTGTCGTCGCTGCGAGCAGGCCTGCCGCGACCTGCTCGACACGCCCTCCTGAGCACCGGCACCGAGCACGCGGGAGGGGCGCACGCTCCCGAGGCCCACCTCAGCGGCTGGGGTCGAACCGCCTCAGCCGCAAGCTGTTGCTCACCACGAAGACGGAGCTGAAGGCCATCGCGGCCCCGGCGATGAGGGGGTTGAGCAGGCCCAGTGCCGCAAGGGGAAGAGCGGCCACGTTGTAGGCGAACGCCCAGAACAGGTTGCCCTTGATGGTCCGCAACGTCGCCCGGGCGAGACGGATCGCATCCGGCGCGGCACGCAGGTCCCCGCTGACCAGCGTGAGGTCGGAGGCCTCGATGGCCACGTCGGTCCCCGTACCCATGGCCAGGCCGAGGTCCGCCCGGGCCAGCGCGGCGGCGTCGTTCACGCCGTCGCCCACCATGGCGACCGTCGCTCCCTCGCCCTGGAGGCGCGCGATGACGTCCACCTTGCCGGCCGGCATGACCTCGGCGATGACGTCCTCGGGCCGGATGCCGACCCGCTCGGCCACGGCGCGCGCGGCCCTCGCGTTGTCGCCGGTGAGGAGGATCGGGCGAAGGCCGAGGGACTGCAGGTCGGCGATCGCCAGGGCGGAGCTCTCCTTGACCGTGTCGGCGACGACGACGACTCCTCGCACCTCACCGTCCCAGGCCACCCACACCGGCGTCCGGCCGTCGGCCTCGGCCGCGTCGGCCACGGCCACGAGGTCGTCGGGCGCCACGAGGGCCCACTCCTCGGCCAGCCACGACCGGCGGCCCGCAACGACCGCCCGGCCGTCGGCGACCCCGGAGACGCCGCGACCGCCGTGGCTCGCGAAGCCCTCGACCGGTGGGAGGACGAGCCCGGCATCCTTCGCGTGCCGGGCGACGGCGCGACCGATGGGGTGCTCGGAGGCGTCCTCGACGGCACCGGCCAGCGTGAGCACCTGCTGGGCGCTGGCGCCATTCACAGACTGCACGGCGTGAACGCCCATGTGGCCGGTGGTGACCGTGCCGGTCTTGTCGAGAACCACGGTGTCGACCCGCCTCGTCGACTCCAGGATCTCCGGGCCCTTGATGAGGATGCCGAGCTGGGCGCCTCGTCCGGTCCCGACGAGCAGGGCCGTCGGGGTCGCGAGCCCAAGGGCGCACGGGCAGGCGATGATGAGCACCGCCACGGCCGCGGTGAACGCGGCGGTGGCCGAGGCGCCGACGAGCAGCCACGCGAGGAGGGTGAGGAGCGAGAGCCCGATCACCACCGGGACGAAGACGGCAGAGACCCGGTCGGCGAGGCGCTGGACCTCCGCCTTGCCGCTCTGGGCGTCCTCGACGAGACGGGCCATCTGGGCGAGCTGGGTGTCGGAGCCGACCCGGGTGGCCTCGACGACGAGGCGACCTCCTGCGTTGACGGTCGCGCCGACGACGGTGTCGCCCGGGCCGACCTCGACCGGCACCGACTCGCCGGTGAGCATCGATGCGTCGACGGCAGAGGTGCCGGTCAGCACGGTGCCGTCGGTGGCGACCTTCTCACCGGGCCGCACGACGAAGCGGTCGCCCACCTGGAGGCGGCCCACCGGCACCCGTGTCTCGACCGGGCCGCCCGCTCCCTCCCGGAGCACGGAGACCTCCTTGGCGCCCATGTCCAGCAGTGCCCGCAGAGCGGCCCCCGAGGCCCGCTTCGCCCGCGCCTCGAAGTAGCGGCCGGCGATGATGAACGTCGTCACCGCGGCGGCCACCTCGAGGTAGATCTGCGTCTCGCCGCCGTCGTCCGACCGGCTGGGAAGGAGGTCGAACGGCATCCGCATGCCCGTCATGCCGGCATCGGTGAACAGCAGCGCCCAGAGCGACCACAGGTAGGCCGCGCCGACGCCGACCGAGATGAGCGTGTCCATCGTCGCCGCACCGTGCCGGAGGTTCGCCCAGGCGGCTCGGTGGAACGGCAGCGCCCCCCAGACCACGACGGGGGAGGCGAGGGTCAGCGAGACCCACTGCCAGTTGTCGAACTGGAGGGCCGGAACCATGGACATCAGGAGCACCGGGATGGTCAGCACGCTCGACACGACGAGGCGCTGGCGCCAGGCCGCCGCCTCCGCGTCCTTGGCGAGCTGCCCGGCATCCTGGTCGGGAGCGTGCTCCTCCGGGGGCGGCGCGGGCACCGTCGCCGTGTACCCCGTCGCCTCGACCGTTCGGACGAGGTCCTCGGGCGCCACGTCGGGGGCGAAGGTGACCCTGGCCTTCTCCGTCGCGTAGTTGACGCTCGCCGAGACCCCCGGCATCCGGTTGAGCTTCTTCTCGATGCGGGCGGCGCACGACGCGCAGGTCATGCCGCCGATCTCCAGCTCGAGACGCTGCTGGTCCTGGTGCGTGCTGCCCACGGGCGTGGTCATGACGCGGGTCCTTTCATGCCCCGTGGGGCGGTGGCGTGGTCAGCGGGAGGTGAGGTGGTAGTCGCCGGCCTCGTCGAGGGCTGCCGCGACGGCGGCCTCGTCGAGCGGGTCCTCGCTGGCGACGGTCAGCGTGGAGGTGCCTCCGGCGACGAGGTTCACGGCGACGTCGGTGACGCCGGGGATCCCCTTGATCTCGCTGCTCACGGCGTGGACGCAGTGGTCGCAGGTCAGGCCGGTCACGGGGTACGTCTGGGTGCTCACGGGTGCTCCTCGGTGGTGTGTGATGTGGCGGTGGTGGTTCGGGCGGGGACCGGCAGGTCGGGTGGTCAGGACCGCACGAGCCGGGCGATGGCGGCCGACGCCTCGGTGACCTTCTCGTCGAGGTCGACCGGGTCGCCGGCGGCGTGCGCCATGCAGTGCCGCAGGTGGTCGTCCAGCAGCCCGAGGGCGACGGCCTCGAGGGCCTTGGTCGCAGCGGAGACCTGCGTGAGGATGTCGATGCAGTAGGTCTCGGACTCCACCATGCGCTGGAGTCCTCGGACCTGCCCCTCGATGCGTCGCAGCCGCTTGAGCTGGGCGTCCTTGTTCTCGATGTAGCCCGGCACGTGGCGCCCCTCGGGCGCGGGGGCGTGCTGGGCGGCCGGCTCGGTCATCATTCCTCCCGTGTTGTGCTCGGACCACTATACCCCCCCAGGGTGTCTGTGCACCACCGGCCTCAGCAGCACTCGACGCGCGGCGACATCGCGTCACAGCACTGGCGCGGACCGAGCTCGGCGACGAGCATCGATCCCACCACCACGAGACCTCCGGCCCACGCCGCCAGGCCGAGCGCCTCGCCGCCGGCCACCCAGGCCAGCACCCCGGCGAAGACCGGTTCCATCGTCATGACGACGGCCGCCGTCGTGGCGGTGAGGAGGCTCTGAGCCCACGCCTGCACGACGAAGCCGAGGCACGTGGCTCCGAGGGCCAGGTAGAGGACTGCTCCCCAGCCGGACCACCCGGCCGGCAGGTCCAGGCTCCGGCGGCCCACGGCCACCACCGCACACAGTGCCGCAGCCACGGCGACCGAGACGGTGGTGAGACCGACGGCGTTGGTGCGAGTGGCCCACTGGCTCAGCGACCCGATGTGGAGGGCGAAGCACCCCGCTCCGGCGATGGTCAGCAGGGCGGCGGGGGTCAGGCTCAGCTCGCGCAGCGACATCAGGGCGACCCCCACCGTCGCACCGGCGACGGCCAGCCACCCGGCCATGCCGATCCGGTGGTGGAACCAGATCGCCGCCACCACCGGCGTCAGGACGACGGCGGTGCCGGTCAGGAAACCCGAGACGCCGGCCGGTGTGTCGAGGAGACCGATGGTCTGGAGGAGGAAGCCGGAGCCCAGGAAGACGCCGAGGAGCGCTCCGTGCCGTCGGTCCGCCGGCGTGAGGGTCCGGACGTCTCCAGGGCGGGCCAGGCCCAGCACGAGTGCTGCGACCCCGAACCTCCAGACGAGAAGGGAGGCCGGAGTGCTCGAGTCCAGCGACTGCTTCGTGACGACGAACGTCGAACCCCACAGTGCGGTTGCCCCCACGAGCGCCATGACGGCTGTGCGGCTCCGCACCCTGGCCCCGGCGATCGACGGCACGGGCCCATCGTCTCGCCCGGCCCGCTCGGCGACGTTGCGTCGGTGGTGTCCGTCACGTGTGAAGGCTGTGGCGTCGGCGCGAGCCTGCGCGGGAGCATGAGGTCCATGCCGCAGGTACCGACCGCAGCCGTCCTGGGCGCCGTCGACCTGCAGTTCACGGTGTGGCCCGACCCCGCCTGGACGGGCTGGCCCCGCTGGTCCTCACCTCGCTCGCGGCCCCGGCGGAGCACCTCGGGCTGCTCGGCCAGCGCGGCATCCCGTATCTCGTCGTGGGCGAGCGCCACGTCGCCCTCGGCACGGCGGTGGAGCTGGTGCACGACCTGCTCGGGGTGCCGGACGGTCGTGTGCACCGGAGGTGGGCGTCTGGGCGGGGCGCTCCTGCGGGAGGGCCTGGTGGACGAGATCGACGTGGAGCTGCTGCCCTGGGTGATCGGCGGGAAGGGCACACCAGCGCTGTTCGACGCTGATCCGCTGGCCCCGGACGAGTGGCCCACGAGGGTGGAGCTGCGAAGTGAAGAGGTACCCCCCGACGGGCGGATCCGGTTGCGCTACGGGGTGGTTCGAGCCTGAGTGGTGCCGTCGCCCCGTCGGCCGTCGCTCGTACCGGGGCGGATGCCGGTCAGTGACCCGTCACACGGGGACCGGCACAGGGGCGCCCACGTGCTCGCTCGTCACGGCGTTCGCGCAGAGCCCCAGGAACGCCCCGAGGGCGATGAGCTCGTCGGGTGTCCGGGGTGCGAACTCGGTGAGCACCTCGGAGCGGACGAGGAAGGCCGAGTGCTTCCCGCGGGACACCGCGACGTTCAGGCGGTGGCGGTCGAGGAGGAAGCCCATCCCGCGCGAGACGTCGGAGGGCGCGGACGCCGCCATGGACACGATCGCCACGGGTGCTTCCTGACCCTGGAACTTGTCGACGGTCCCCACGGCGACCTCGGTGAGGCCGGCGTCGTCGAGGTGTCGTCGGAGGGTTCCGACCTGGGCGTTGTACGGCGTGATGACGAGGATGTCGGCCTGGCCGAGCAGCCGTGGGCCGACCGCCCCGCCCCCGCCATCGCGCTCGGACGGGTCCTCCCAGGTGCGGCCGAGCAGGTCGAGCACGAGCTCGAGCACGACCTCGGCCTCCTCGGGCGACCACGTGGAGTTGTCGTGGTGGTCGACCAGACGCACGTGGAGGCCCGGCTCCACGCCCCCGAGGTGGCGGAGCGCGGTGACCGTCTCCTCGGCACGCAGTTGCCCGGCATACGACAGGCGTGACACCGGGGCCGTGAGCGCCGGGTGCATCCGCCAGGTCGTCTCGAGGAAGTAGCCGAGCTCGGGGGGGAGCACCGGATCGGCTCCGATGAGCCAGCCGAGCGCGGAGGCGTCGACCGGGTCGGGATGCGTGCCCTGTGACACCTGTGGGAGCTGCTGGGGGTCACCGAGGAGCAGCATCCGGTCGCCCGCAACCGAGCAGGCCAGGGTCTTCGCGAGCGAGAACTGGCCGGCCTCGTCCACGACGACGAGGTCCAGCTGCCCCCGCTCGACGCGCCTGGTGTTGGTGAGGTCCCACGCCGTGCCTCCGATGACGTAGCCGCGGCCCGCGCCCTCGTGCCCGGCCGCGAAGGTCGCGAGGTCGTCGGCGTGGCGCAGGGAGGTCCACGAGGGGTCGGCGGTGTCCTTCGTCGCCTTCGCCACCTGGTCGGCGGGGACCCCGGCGGCCACGACCGCCCGCAGGACGTTCTCGACGGCCTTGTGACCCTGCGAGGTGACCCCTACCCGCCAGCCGTGGTCGAGGACGAGGTGAGCGATGACGTGCGAGCCGACGTACGTCTTGCCGGTGCCCGGCGGGCCCTGGACGGCGAGGTAGGAGTCGTCGGTGCCGAGGAGTGCAGCGGTGATGGCATCGATGTGCCGGGTGGGGCCCGTACCCACCCGGGGGAGCGGCCCACCGGTGCGGAGCCGGGGGGACGACGGACCAGCAGGTCGATCCCTGCGCCGGTCGGCAGCGCGTCGCCGCCCTCGAGCACCAGCTGGGCGACCTCGGCGAGGGCCTCGTCGATCGGACGGGTGCTGAGCACCTTCGAGGGCACCAGCGCGGCAGGCAGGTCGACATGGGCGCAGCCGTCCTTGGGCTGGAGCTCCTCGACGAGCAGCGTCTGGTGCAGGCGCCCGTTGGGGGACAGCCGGTCGGTCGCCTCGACGATGGTGACCGTGGCCGAGGACCGGGCGTTGCAGTGGCCGGGCAGCGTGGTGATCCCCTGGGGAGGTGGGTCGCAGTAGACGACGCTCACCTCGTCGCCGGGGCCGGCCGGGACGCCGCGCATCGGCTCGCCGTGGAGTCGGACCGTCCGCCGGGGACGCTGGCGGGCCGCGGCTCGGTGCCAGTCCTCGACCACCTCGCCGCCCTCGACGAGGAAGACGCCGTCGGCGGATCGCCAGTCGCCCACGGGCGTCCGGAGCCTCTCGAAGTGGGCCTGCCACACCGGCTTGTCCTCGCGGGCGTGGAAGAGCACGGAGGACGCGACGAGGGCGACGGCCTGCTGCTCCGGAGTGCGCTGGTGGGGCTTGACGTGCGCCAGCCGAGCACGAAGGAGGGACTCCAGGCGCAGAAGGGCCAGCCGCTGGTCGGAGGGCGTCTGCGGGGGAGTCGGGACGACCGCCTCGGCCGGCGGGGCGACCGCGCCCGGCTGGGTCGACCCCGCCTGCTCGAGCAGCCACTCCCGCAGGCGCCACGTCGACACGCAGTCGTCACGGTTGTAGTCGGCGATCTCGGCGAGCAGGCGCGCCGCCTCGTCGGCCCGCTCGGCGACGCGGGCCGCCATGAACTGGTGGTAGACGACGATCGAGTCGGCGGCGTTCGTCACGGCGGCGTCGCGGGCGGCCATGTAGAGCGGCTCGAGCTTCTTGATCGAGTACGAACGCTGGGAGACCCGGATGGCCGAGCGAACGACGGCGTAGAGGTCGACGAACACCCCGTCACGCAGGAGCTGGTCGACCTCGTCCTCGCAGACGCCGTGGCGAGCGGCGAGCCGCAGCAGGGCCGAGGTCTCGTAGGGGGCGTAGTGGTAGACGTGCAGGTCGGGCCAGACCCGACGCCGGGCGTCGAGCCACCCGACGAAGTCGACGAGGGCCTGACGCTCGTGCTCGCGGTCGTGGGCCCAGAACGCGCGGAAGACCGGTTCACCACTGTCGACCTCGACGATTCCGAAGAGGTACTCCAGGCCCCACGTGGCCGAGCCTCGCTCGTGCCACAGCGGGTCACCCTCGAAATCGAAGAAGACGTCGCCCGCGCTCCGGCTCGGCAGCCGGAGCAGCGGGTCGGGGTCGATGACCTCGGAGCGCACCACGTCGTCGCGCTCCTGCTCGAGCTGCAGCCGCGCCTGCTCGCGGAGGCGGGTGAGCGTGACGTCCCGGACGTCTGGCACGGGGTCGGTGCGGCGGGCGAGCTCGTCGACGGTCTCGACACCGGCCTCGAGGAAACGACGCCGCGTCGGCCCCCTCATCCCCGCCACGAGGAGCAGGTCGCGGGCGGCCTCGACCTCGGGCTCGCACACCTCACACCTGCCGCACGCCAGCCAACGCGGGTCACCCCACGCCGCGCCTCCTGCGACGACTGGTGCTCGACCAGGATCGCGTCGAGCCGGGCGCGGCGGGACCGGTAGACCGGCACGATGTCGTCGAGGGCGTAGTCCCGCGCGTCGCCGCTGCCGACCACCAGCCGCGCCACCGGGGCGGTCGGGACGCCGGCGGACCCCAGGAGCGCGGCATACGCGGCGATCTGGAGGAGGGCGGGGACGCTCGCCGAGCGGGCGAGCTTGGTGTCGCTCACGAGCCAGCCCGCATCGGTGCGCTCGAGGAAGTCGGCGTGCCCGACGAAGCCGCCGTCGAAGAAGGTGGCCTGGTAGACGACCTCCGCGTCGGAACGCAGAGCGGCGATCGTCGCGGCGTGCGCCTGCTCGAGCTCCGCCCGCGTGTAGCCGGGGCGGCCGAACTGGACGACACGCCCCCGGTGCTCGGCGACCAGCCGGCGCAGCTCGGCCTGCTCGTGCTCGTTGCCGAGCTCGATGACCCGGGCCGCCATGGGGTCGGCGGCGACAGGGGCCCGTGCCACGCGACCCAGCACGACGTCGAGCTCGCGAACGAGAGCGAACTCGCAACCCGCGGCCGTGCGCAGGTCGCTCGCGCTCAGAACGAGGCGCCGCTCGTGGCCGAGGAGGAACATGTCTGAAACCTAATGCCGCCCACCGACAGCGGCCGGGAGGACGCGGCACCCCGACGGCATCCGGTCGATGACAGGAAGCAGTGACGCGGTTGTCCGCACCCGACGGGGGTACTTCCGCGGCCGGAGCGGACAACCGCGTCCGAGCCACCCGCCCCGTCCCCTCAGATCCAGCTTGGGAACCACATCCGCCAGCGCCACTGGTCGTACGGGATCGTCTCCGCGACGTACACGGGGTGGAAGAACGCGAAGAGCGCCAGCGTGAGGAGCAGGTAGCCGCCGACGACGATCCACCGGCGCCGCCACCGCTCGGGGTCGTCCTCGCGGCGGCCCAGCCAGAGGCCGAGGGTGAAGGTCACGGCCAGCACCACCCACGGCTCGAAGGCCACCGCGTAGAACGTGAAGATCGTGCGGTCCTGGTACAGGAACCACGGCAGGTAACCACCCACGAGGCCGGCGGCGACCGCCCCTGCTCGCCAGTCCCGGCGCACCAGCCACCACCAGAGCACCACGAGCAGGGCCAGGATGCCGAGCCACCACACCGTCAGCGTGCCGATCGGGTTGATGGCCTGCGAGCACTGCTCGACGGTGCAGCCGTCGACGCCCCGGGCCACCCCCTCGTAGTAGAACGAGGTCGGGCGGGTCTGAACGAGCCAGGACCACGGGTTCGACTCGTAGGGGTGAGCGGTGCCCAGGGTCGTGTTGAACTGGTACGCGTCCCGGTGGTACACGAGCCAGTTGCGCAACACCGGTGGGAGCCACTGGATCCCCTCCCCCGGGTGGAACGTGTGCCACTGACGGTGGTAGCCGATGTCGGTGAGGAACCACCCGGTCCACGACGCGACGTACACGACGACCGTCGTTCCGACCATGGCGAGCGCCGCCCACGGCCCGTCCTTGAGCAGCGCGCCCGCCCCCCACCGCCGCACGCCCGCCGCCCGCCGGGCGCCCATGTCCCACCACACCGTCATGAGCCCGAAGGCGGCGACGAAGAACAGGCCCGACCACTTCGTCCCGGTGCACAGACCCAGCGACAGGCCGGCCACCCAGCGCCACGGCCGCCAGCCCAGCCACGGACCCGGCCCCTCCGGCCACGTTCCCCGGGGCAGGGCGCCGACCTTGGCCGCCAGGATCTCCCGGCTGCGGTCGCGGTCGACGAGGAGGGCCACAAAACCGCACAGCGCGAAGAACATGACGACGATGTCCAGGATGCCGGTGCGGGACATCACGAAGTGCGAGCCCTCGAACGCGAGGAGGAACGCCGCGATGCACCCCAGCGCAGTCGACCCGAACAGCCGTCGGGCCGCCCGCCCCACGACGAGGATCGAGAGGGTGCCGAGCAGCGCGACCGAGAACCGCCAGCCCCACCCGGAGCCGACGCCGAGCAGACCCTCTCCGGCGGCGATGACCCACTTGCCGACGGGCGGGTGCACCACCATGTCGCCGTCGGCGGTGGAGAACACGTCGGGGTTGCCTCCGGTGAAGGCGACGTCGGGCTTCTTCAGCGACTCGAGCACCCGCATCTCGACGCCGAAGCGGAGCAGCGAGTACGCCTGCTTGACGTAGTACGTCTCGTCGAAGACCAGGGCGTGCGGCCGGTCGAGGGTCCAGAACCGCAGGATGCCGCCGACGAGGGCGATGAGGCCGGGACCCAGCCAGCCCCACAGCCGGTCCGTGGGCCGGTACCCGAGCAGCCGTGAGCGCAGCTCGTCGGTCCGGGTCACCGGGTCATCCTAGGTCGGCGCACGGTGCGGACCCGGGCGGCGGGGTGCGTGCGAGGATCGCCGCATGAGCGGCGGTGTCCTCGTGCTGGCGGCGACCCCGATCGGCGACCCGCGGGACGCGTCCCCTCGGCTGGCCGACGAGCTGCGCGCCGCCCACGTGGTCGCCGCCGAGGACACCCGCCGGTTGCGCCGGCTGTGCACGGAGCTCGGAGTCGCCCCGACGGGACAGGTCGTCTCGTTCCACGAGCACAACGAGGCCGACCGCACGCCCGAGCTGGTCGACCGGCTGCGCGCGGGCGCACGGGTGCTCGTCGTGACGGATGCCGGGATGCCGTCCGTCTCCGACCCGGGCTTCCGTCTCGTGAGCGCCGCGGTCGAGAACGGGGTGCAGGTCACCGGCGTACCGGGGCCGTCGGCGGTGCTCATGGCCCTGGCCGTCTCCGGGCTGCCCGTCGACCGCTTCTGCTTCGAGGGGTTCCTCCCGCGTCGTGCCGGCGAACGGCGAAGCGCCCTCGCGGCGCTCGCGACCGAACCGAGGACCATGGTGTTCTTCGAGGCGCCCCATCGCACGGCGCGGACGCTGGAGGCGATGGCGCAGGTGTTCGGCCCCGACCGCCGGGGCGCGGTGTGCCGCGAGCTGACCAAGACCTACGAGGAGATCCGGCGGGGAACCCTCGAGGAGCTGCTCGGCTGGGCGGCGGACGGGGTTCGCGGCGAGGTGACCCTCGTCGTCGCCGGAGCTCCCCGAGCCGTCGCCGACCTGGAGGGCCAGCTCGAGGCGGTGAGGGAGCGCGTCGCTGCGGGCGAGCGCCTCAAGGACGTCTGCGCCGACGTCGCTGCGGCGACCGGGCTGTCGAGGAAGGCGCTGTACGACGCCGTGGTGGCCCGGCCCAAGGCCTGACGCCGGTGCACGTCCTGCAGCCCGGATCCTCGCTCAGCGGCCCCGGTGCGTGTGTGAATCGGCGTCCGGGCGCGTGGTTCCCACACGCACCGGGCGGGCAGGTGCTGGACCGGGGGGGCGGCGAACCGGGCGCACACGGCATCCGGCGGGGTGGAGTACCAGCTGGTAACCGGGCCAATGTCACATTGGACGCCGGCGGTCCCGCCCTCGCCCCGGTGGGTGCCCCCGACTACCCTGCTCAACGTGGCCACAACGACTGCTCGCGCACGTCCCGCGTCGGCCCGTCGCACCACCATCGCCCTCAAGATCCTGATGGCCGGGACCGGGCTGGTGTTCGTCGGGTACCTCCTGCTGCACATGTACGGCAACCTCAAGGCGATCTCGGGCGAGGAGGCGTTCAACACCTACGCCGAGCACCTGCGGACCTTCGGTGAGCCGATCCTCCCGTACGGCGGGCTGCTCTGGATCGTGCGCGTCGTCCTTCTCGTCAGCCTCGTGGGGCACGCCTATGCCGCGTTCGCCCTGTGGGCCCGC
The DNA here is from genome assembly GCA_963763015.1 of uncultured Actinomycetota bacterium. Taxonomy (GTDB): domain Bacteria; phylum Actinomycetota; class Actinomycetes; order Actinomycetales; family Dermatophilaceae; genus Fodinibacter. The sequence goes on from CAVXML010000007.1 coordinate 400,442, forward strand.
GCCGGCAACGCGCGACGCACGAAGTACGCAGCGGGCAAGGCCGCCCTGCGGACCGGGTGGATGCGGTGGGGCGGGGTCTTCCTGCTCCTCTTCCTCGTGTGGCACCTGCTGCACTTCACGATCGTCAGGATCTCGCCCAACCCCGACGCGACCGGTCCGAACGTGGAGAACAACCCGTACCAGCTCCTCGTCGCCAGCTTCCAGGTGCCGTGGATGACGCTGATCTACGCCCTCGCGATGGTGGCGCTCGCGCTGCACCTCTCCCACGGGGTGTTCAGCGCCATGCAGACGCTCGGGTGGACCAGCAGCCCGGCCTCCTACCGCCGGGCGCAGCTGCTGGGCAACGTGTCGGCCGTCGTCATCGCCGGTGGGTTCCTGCTCACCCCGCTCCTCATCCTCGTCGGCGTCATCGACTGAAGGCAGTGACCATGTTCGGAAAGACCCAGAACGCCGGTGTGGTCCACGGCGTCTACACCGAGGGCGACCCGATCGCCGACACCAAGGCGCCCCCGGGGCCGATCGCCGAGAAGTGGCGCACCCGGCAGTTCGAGGCGGCGCTCGTGAACCCCTCGAACCGGCGCAAGCTCGACGTCATCATCGTCGGGACCGGCCTCGCCGGCGCCTCCGGGGCGGCCACGCTGGGCGAGGCCGGCTACAACGTCAAGGTGTTCTGCTACCAGGACAGCCCCCGCCGCGCGCACTCCATCGCGGCCCAGGGCGGGATCAACGCCGCCAAGAACTACAAGGAGGACGGCGACTCCGTCTACCGCCTGTTCTACGACACCGTGAAGGGCGGCGACTACCGCGCGAGGGAGTCCAACGTCTACCGCCTCGCCGAGGTGAGCGCCAACATCATCGACCAGTGCGTGGCCCAGGGCGTGCCGTTCGCCCGTGAGTACGGCGGCCTCCTGGACAACCGCTCGTTCGGGGGGGTGCAGGTATCGCGCACCTTCTACGCCCGCGGCCAGACCGGACAGCAGCTGCTCATCGGGGCCTACCAGGCATTGGAGCGCCAGGTCACCGAGGGGACCGTCGAGCAGTTCACCCGTCACGAGATGCTCGAGCTCATCGTCGTCGACGGACGGGCCCGCGGCATCATCGCCCGTGACCTGGTGTCGGGGGCGATCGAGACCCACATCGCGGACGTCGTCGTGCTCGCGACCGGGGGTTACGGCAACGTCTTCTTCCTCTCGACGAACGCGATGGGGTCCAACGTCACGGCCACCTGGCGCGCCCACCGCAAGGGTGCCTACATGGCCAACCCCTGCTACACGCAGATCCACCCCACGTGCATCCCCGTGTCCGGGGAGCACCAGAGCAAGCTGACCCTGATGTCGGAGTCGCTGCGCAACGACGGCCGGATCTGGGTGCCCAAGCGACGCGAGGACTGCGAGAAGGACCCCCGCGACATCCCCGAGGAGGACCGGGACTACTACCTGGAGCGCATCTATCCGAGCTTCGGCAACCTCGTCCCGCGCGACATCGCGTCACGCCAGGCCAAGAACGTCTGCGACGACGGGCGCGGTGTCGGCCCGCTCGTCGGGGACTTCCGGCGCGGCGTGTACCTCGACTTCACCGACGCCATCAAGCGCCTGGGCCGGGGTGCCGTGGAGGCCAAGTACGGCAACCTCTTCGACATGTACGCCCGGATCACCGGCGAGAACCCGTACCAGGTGCCGATGCGGATCTACCCCGCGGTGCACTACGTGATGGGCGGCCTGTGGGTGGACTACGACCTGCAGTCGACGATCCCGGGGTTGTTCGTCACCGGTGAGGCGAACTTCTCCGACCACGGGGCCAACCGCCTCGGCGCGTCGGCGCTGATGCAGGGACTCGCCGACGGCTACTTCGTGCTCCCGAACACCATCCGCGACTACCTCGCGAAGGGACCGTTCACGCCGCTCGCCGCCGACGACCCCGCCGTGACCGAGGCGCGCACCTCGGTGGAGCGCCGCACCGCCCGCCTGCTGCAGGTCAACGGCGAGCGCACTGTCGACTCCTTCCACCGCGAGCTCGGCAACATCATGTGGGAGTACTGCGGCATGGAGCGCTCGGAGGAGGGGCTCCTCAAGGCCATCGACCTCATCCGCGGTCTGCGCGAGGAGTTCTGGCGCAACGTGCGCGTCCTCGGTGCCGCCGACACGCTCAACCAGAGCCTGGAGAGGGCCGGCCGGGTCGCCGACTTCCTCGAGCTCGGCGAGCTCATGTGCATCGACGCCCTGCACCGACGCGAGTCGTGCGGTGGGCACTTCCGTGTCGAGTCCCAGACCGAGGACGGCGAGGCACTGCGCCACGACGAGGAGTTCCTCTACGTCGCGGCCTGGGAGTTCGAGGGCGGGGACGGGGACGGTGAGATGGGCGTGCCCGTCCTGCACAAGGAGGACCTCGTCTACGAGGCCGTCGAGCTGAAGCAGCGGAGCTACAAGTGACGCACGGGGGGCTCCGGCCCTCATGGACCCTCCGCCGGTCCACGAGGGGCCACCAGCCCCGCACCCCCCGACGGTCCACGACGCAAGGAACAGGCGCATGAACCTCACCCTCAGAATCTGGCGTCAGGCCGGACCACGCCACAAGGGCGAGCTCACGACCTACAAGGTCAAGGACATCAGCCCCGACATGAGCTTCCTCGAGATGCTCGACGTCCTCAACGAGCAGCTCAACGCCGCCGGGGAGGAGCCCATCGCCTTCGACTCGGACTGTCGTGAGGGCATCTGCGGCACCTGCGGGCTGATGATCTCGGGTGAGGCCCACGGGCCGGAGAAGACGACCACCTGCCAGCTGCACATGCGCAGCTTCTCCGACGGCGAGGTCATCACGATCGAGCCGTGGCGGGCCAACGCCTTCCCGGTCATCAAGGACCTCGTCGTCGACCGCGGGTCGTTCGACCGGATCATCCAGGCCGGCGGCTACATCTCCGTCAACACCGGCTCCGCGCCGGATGCCCACGCGACGCCGGTACCGAAGCCGAACGCCGACCGCGCGTTCCAGGCCGCTGAGTGCATCCAGTGCGGTGCCTGCGTGGCGGCCTGTCCGAACGCCAGCGCCATGCTGTTCCTCGGCGCCAAGGTGACGCACCTCGCCGAGCTCCCGCAGGGCCAGCCCGAGCGGATGTCGAGGGTCGTGAGGATGGTCGACCAGCACGACGCCGAGGGGTTCGGCGGGTGCACGAACGTCGGTGCGTGCTCCCAGGCGTGCCCGAAGGGAATCCCCCAGGACGTCATCTCGACCCTCAACCACGACCTGCGGAGCGCGCTGCGCGGCGCGGGCTGACCGGGCCCGCCGCCACGGGCGGATGCCGTGCACCGGCATCCGGTGCCAGCCTCGCGACCCAGCCTCACAACCAGCTGAGCCGGTCCCGGAGCAGGGAGTAGCCGACGAAGGCCACGACGTCGAGCACGGTGTGCGCGATGACGAGGGGCATGACCCGGCGCGTCCGCGTGTAGACCCACCCGAAGGCCAGGCCCATGACGAGGTTGCCGACGAACCCGCCGAAGCCCTGGTACAGGTGGTAGCAGCCACGGATGACCGCGCTCGTCACGATGACCTGCCAGGTCGTCCACCCCACCTGGCCCCAGCGTCGGAAGAGGTAGCCGACCATGACGACCTCCTCGAGCACGGCGTTCTGGGCCGCAGCGAGGACGAGCACCGGGACCGTCCACCACGCCTCGGCCAGGTTGCTGGCCGCCACGGTCGTGTTGAGGTCCAGCGCCTTCGCGCCGGCGTAGAGGGCCAGGCCGGGGATGCCGATCACCGCGGCGAGGAGTGCCCCCCGGGCGAGGTCCTGGCCCGGGCGGCGGAGGTCGAAGCCCATGGTGTGCGGCTCGTCCGGGTCGTCACGACGCAGCAGGTGCAGCGCGAGCAGCACGGGCACGAGGGCGAGCACGATGCCGGTGAGCTGGTACGCGAGGTCCAGCCACGGGCGGTCCGGCGTGACCGACGAGTTCATCGCCGTCGTCTGCCGCCCCAGGGCCTCGACACGGGTCAGCCGGTCGAGGATGCGCAGGAGCGACCAGACCGCAGAGGCGCCCAGGGACACCCCGAGCACGAGCCACGTCTCGGTGAGGTGCTGGCGCCGCATGCCCGACAGGCTATGCCGGGCCGCGGATGCCGTGCCTCGGCACCCGTGTCGGCCACGGGTCAGGGGTGCTCGGACCCACCACGGCTCGCTGTCCGGCGAGGCCTTCGGGTCACGATCCCGGCTCGACGCGGTCAAGACGTCGAGCCCGCCACGCGGGGCTTCAGCGGTCCGCGGCGGTGGCCGGCGCCCGACCTACGATGGCCCTGCCGTGGACCCCAGGAGGATGCCGTGACCCCCCGCTCGTCCCATCGAGTCGCCGGTGCTGCGCTCGCCGTCCTCGTGTTGGCCGGGTGCAGCGGGGAAGGCGAGCCCGAGGCGCCGGTCGGCAGCACAGCGGCCCCGACCGGCACCGGGGGAGGCGGCAGCACCTCGCCCTCGCCATTGCCATCGCCATCGGAGTCGACGTCGGAGTCTGCGGGACCTACCGCGGCAGAGGTGTTCCGGACCGCTCGCGCCGCCGCGCTCGCCGCCGAATCCGGACGGGTGACCGGGAGCGTGCGCCACGAGGGCAAGATCCTCGACATCGACGTCGAGGGCGCGGCCGACGGGGGGAACCAGAGGGTGTTGATCACCACCGAGGGCGCTGGCACCTCCGAGGTCGTCATGGCCGACGGTCGCTACTGGCTGGGCGGTGACGAGGCATTCTGGGCGGAGCAGACCGGTGATCCGGGGGCGGGCCGGGAGATGGTCGGCAAGTACGTCGCCATCGACGAGTCGGCGGCGACCGAGCTGGGCTCGTACAGCCTGGGTGGAGTCCTCAACGACTTCTTCGGTCACCCCCTCGTGTCCCCCGTCCTCGAGTCCGACCGGACTCCCGCCGCGGAGACCGCGCTCGAGGGACGGCCGGCGTTCCTGATCGGACGGGAGGGCGGAGCACGCCTGTGGGTGGCTGCCGACGGCAGCGGCATGGTGCTGCGGGCCGAGGGCCCCCCGGGTGCACCGACCGACCTGGTGTTCAGCGACTGGGGACGGGCGAGGACCTTCACGCCGCCACCGGCCTCGGCCGTCGTCGAGGGCTGAACCCGCCCCCTGCCCCGTGGTTCGACCCGCGCGACCGCGGGGAGGACCGGGCTAGGTGATGGTGTAGCTCTGCTCGCGCCGCCGGCGCCATCTCCTCGCCCGGAGCCACATCCAGATGAGCAGCCACGCGAGCAGGGCGAGTGCCACGATGACGAGCACCGGGGTGAGGATCGCGATGAGGGACAACCCGATCGAGGCGCCGTCCTCCACTGTCGAGACGACCGGTGCGCCCGTGCCGAGGGTCCCCGCGTTGACGACCGGGCGGGCCGCCATCTTGCCCGCATGGACCAAACCCGAGACGAGAACGCCCAGCACGACCGAGAACCAGGTGTTCTCCTCCACCCACGGTGAGTTGTCGAACTCCGAGGCGGCCGTCGAGGCGGCGAAGATGAGGCCACCCACGCTGGGCCGGATGAAGGTCTGGATCGTGTCGTTGATGGTGTCGACCGCGGGGATCTTGTCGAGCACGACCTCGGTCGCCAGGAGGACCGCGCCGATGCCGATCGCCCAGTTGCTCTCGATCCACTCGTAGCCGCTCGGGAGCACGATGTAGTCGGTGAACCGGGCGACGAGGGCCACGATGAGGAACGGGATGTAGGCGTTGAGTCCCGCTGCGGCGGACAGCCCCATCCCGGTGAGGGCGGCGAGCACGGCGATCCCTTCCCTGGCACCGCCGACCGCGCAGGACGGTCGGGCCGCACGGCCATGCGCGGCACCCCGAGCGTAGCCCCGGTGTGCCGCAGCCGGGCCGGTCCGGGGACCCTTCGGGCTCCGCCTAGGATCAGGGTCCATGAAGGTCCTCTCCGCCGTCGCCTGGCCGTATGCCAACGGTCCGCGCCACCTGGGCCACGTCGCCGGGTTCGGTGTGCCCTCGGACGTCTTCAGCCGCTACATGCGGATGGCGGGCCACGACGTGCTCATGGTGAGCGGTTCCGACGAGCACGGAACGCCGATCCTCGTGCTTGCCGACCAGGCAGAGGTCACCCCCCGAGCGTTCGTCGACACCAACCACGCGGTCATCGCGAGCGAGCTCACCGACCTCGGCTGCTCGTACGACCTCTACACCCGCACGACGACCGCCAACCACTACGCGGTGGCCCAGGAGCTCTTCCTCCAGGTCTGGCGCAACGGGTACATGGTCGAGCAGACGACGCAGGGAGCCATCTCCCCTTCCACCGGGCGCACGCTGCCCGACCGCTACATCGAGGGCACCTGCCCGATCTGCGGCTTCGGCGAGGCGCGCGGGGACCAGTGCGACAACTGCGGCAACCAGCTCGATCCCACCGACCTCATCGATCCGCGCAGCCGGATCAACGGCGAGACACCGGAGTTCGTCGAGACCCAGCACTTCCTTCTCGACCTGCCGGCCCTCGCCGATGCGCTGCGTGGGTGGCTCGAGGAGCGGGAGGCGTCCGGGACGTGGCGGCCCAACGTGATCCGGTTCAGCCTCAACATCCTCGACGACATCCGGCCGCGGGCGATGACGCGCGACATCGACTGGGGCATCCCGGTACCGCTGGACGGGTGGCGCGACAACCCCAGCAAGCGCCTGTACGTCTGGTTCGACGCCGTCATCGGCTACCTCTCGGCATCCGTCGAGTGGGCTCGCCGCCACGGTGACACCGACCGGTGGCGTGAGTGGTGGAACGACCCGGACGCCCTCTCGTACTACTTCATGGGCAAGGACAACATCACGTTCCACTCCCAGATCTGGCCGGCCGAGCTGCTGGCGTATGCCGGCAAGGGCAGCCGGGGCGGGGAGCCCGGCGTCTACGGCGAGCTGAACCTGCCCACCGAGGTCGTCTCGAGCGAGTACCTCACGATGGAGGGCAGGCAGTTCTCCACGTCCCGCGGGTACACCGTCCTGGTGCGGCACGTCCTGGACCGGTACGGGCCCGACGGCATCCGCTACTTCATCTGCGCCGCCGGCCCCGAGAGCCACGACGCCAACTTCACCTGGCGGGAGTTCGTGCAGCGCAACAACTCCGAGCTCGTCGCCGGGTGGGGCAACCTCGTCTCCCGCACGGCCGCCATGGTGGCCAAGAGCTTCGGGGGGATCCCCGCCCCCGGCCCGCTCGAGCCGGTCGACGAGGACGTCCGGGCCGTGGTGCTCGCCGGCTTCGGCAGCGTGGGGGGCATGCTCGAACGGCACCGCCAGAAGGCCGCGATCGCCGAGGCGATGCGCGTCGTGGGTGAGGTGAACGCGTACGTGTCGCGCACCGAGCCGTTCAAGCTCAAGGGCGAGGACCAGCGGGAACGGCTCGCCACCGTGCTGCACACCCTGGTGCAGTGCGTGTCCGACCTCAACACCATGCTCGCCCCGTTCCTCCCGCACGCCTCGAACCGGGTGCACGCCGTGCTCGGTGGCGAGGGAGAGTTCAGTCCGTTGCCCCGCCTGGCGACGGTGACCGGTCTCGACGAGGGCGACGAAGGGCGCACCTACCCGGTCATCACCGGGGACTACTCCACGACGCCACGGTGGGAGTCGCGACCGGTCGTCGTCGGCACCCCCATCACGAAGCCGGAACCGGTGTTCACCAAGCTCGACGAGTCGGTGGTCGACGAGGAGCTGGCCCTGGCGGCAGGCGACTGACCGGTGACATCGCAGCCGAGCCGGCGGGGAGCTGCCCCACCCACCCGACCCGCTGCCGATCGCGGTGGCCGACAACCACACCCACCTCGACATCCGGCGGGATGGCGACGAGGTGAGCGTGGAGGACCTCGAACCGGTGCTGTCGGATGCCGCCGCGGTCGGGGTCGACCGCGTCGTCCAGATCGGGTGCGACCCCGCCGGTGCACGGTTCGCCGTGGCCGCCGCCGAGCGGTATGCCGGTGTGCTCGCCGGCGTGGCACTGCACCCCAACGAGGTGCCTGCCCTGGCCGCGAGCGGCCGGCTCGCGACGGCATCCGCCGAGATCGAGCGGTTGGCAGCGCACCCGCGCGTGCGAGTCGTGGGGGAGACGGGCCTCGACTACTTCCGTACCGGGCGGGACGGCGTCCCGGCGCAGCAGGAGGCGTTCCGGTGGCACATCGACCTGGCCAAGCGGCTCGACCGGACCCTGCAGATCCACGACCGCGACAGCCACGACGACGTCCTGCGGGTGCTCGCCGAGGAGGGTGCCCCGGAGCGGACGGTGATGCACTGCTTCAGCGGTGGTCCGGCGATGGCACGCGAGTGCGTCGAGCGGGGATACCACCTGTCGTTCAGCGGGACGGTGACGTTCCGCAGCGCCGGGCCTCTCCGGGACGCGCTCGCCGTGACCCCACTCGAGCTGCTGCTCGTCGAGACCGATGCCCCCTACCTGACGCCCCACCCCTGGCGCGGAGCCCCGAACAGCCCCGCCCTGGTGCCGTTGACCGTCCGGGCGATGGCGTCGGTCCTCGGCGTGGCGGTTCCGACCCTCTGTGAGGCGCTGAGCGACAACGCCGAAAGGCTCTACGGGCCGTGGTGAGCCGCCGCCGGCCGCCGTCGTGACGCACGTCTCCTGACGGATGTGGCGCTCGTGACCTCTGAGGCCGATGAGGTGAACAACCTCCCACCGCGCCGTTACCGAAATTTGATCTTGGCCCGACGGCTCATGCACAGTGGAGGGAATGGCCGGGGCCGGATCGCCTCGGACGACACGTGTGACCGCCCTGTGCCGCTGCCGCCGCAGGGCCGGCCCGCACGCAGGCGCATCCGACCACGGAGCACCTGGCCGCCAGACGGCTGCGTCCGACGCCGGTGCCCGGAAGGCACGACCCAGGAGCACCTGTGCAGTTCTCACGTCCCGTTCGTTCCGCCGTCCAAGGTGTCGCCGCGCTCGTCGTGGCCGCCGGGTCGGTGGGCGTGGCCATCTACGACAAGGCCGTGGAGGTCTCCGTCGACGGGCAGACCAGCTCGGTCCACGTCTTCGGGTCCACCGTGGCCGACGTCCTGGAGAAGCAGGACATCGAGGTGGGCGAGCACGACGTCGTCGTGCCCTCGCCCTCCTCGTCGGTCAGCGACGGTGACCGCATCTCCGTGCGCTACGGCCGCCAGCTCACGGTGAACGTCGACGGCACCACCCGGACCTACTGGACCACGGCCCTGAACGTCGACGAGGCGCTCACCGAGCTGGGTATCCGGGCCGACGGCGCCGTCCTCTCGGCGTCGCGCTCCCAGCCCCTGGGCCGTCAGGGGCTCGCGGTGTCGCTGACCACTCCGAAGAAGCTCACCGTCGTTGCCGACGGCAAGACCCGGACCGTCACCACGATCAACCCCAAGGTGTCCGGTGTCCTCGCCGAGCTCGACATCAGCCGGGGCGCCCTGGACCGCGTCACCCCGTCCCTCGACGCCGCCCCGGCCCCGGGGATGAAGATCGTCGTGCAGCGGGTCGTCGTCAAGAAGGAGACCGCGACCGAGGCGATCCCCTACACGACGACCAAGCAGAAGGACGCCTCTCTCTACGAGGGCCAGACCAAGGTCGTCACTCCCGGCAAGGCGGGCAAGAAGACCGTGGTCCGTGAGGTCACCTACGTCGACGGCAAGAAGTCGAAGGCCACCGTCCTCTCGTCCAAGACCCTCGCCGAGCCGACCACGGCAGTCGTCAAGGTCGGCACCAAGGAGCGCGCGGTCGCCTCGGCCGGCAACACCTCCGGCGCGGGCATCAACCTCGCGAACGCCGCCATGTGGGACCGCATCGCCGAGTGCGAGTCCGGCGGCAACTGGAGCATCAACACCGGCAACGGGTACTACGGCGGCCTCCAGTTCGCCACCGCGTCGTGGCTCGCCAACGGCGGTGACGACTTCGCGCCGCGCGCCGACCTCGCGTCACGCGCGGAGCAGATCACCGTCGCCAACCGGTACTACGCCAAGGCGGGTCTCTCGCCCTGGGGCTGCGCGCACGCCGCCTGACCCGGGACACCGGGCACGTCCTGCCCCATGCCGGAATCTTCACCCTCGCACCACATCCGATGTGGTGCGAGGGTGAAGCATGCCGGGTGTGGGTGTCGGGTGCCGGGTGCCGGCGGCGCCCGCGGACGTCGCCGGGTCGTCGTTAGGGTGAGCGCATGACCGACCGCCCGGAGGCGACGCTGCTGGGGGCGGCGGAGGTGCGCGACCTCGCGGCGCGCCACGGCATCCGACCGACCAAGGCGTGGGGACAGAACTTCGTGGTCGACGGCAACACCGTGCGGCGCATCGTCCGGCTCGCAGGGGTGGGGGCGGGGGACACGGTCGTCGAGGTGGGTCCCGGGCTGGGGTCGCTCACCCTGGCGCTTCTGCCCGTTGTCGACCGGGTGGTCGCGGTCGAGGTGGACCCGGTGCTCGCCGCCGCGCTGCCCGCCACGGTCGAGGCGCACGCGCCCTCCCTGGGCGACCGGCTGGCGGTGGTGCAGGCCGACGCGTTGACGGTGCAGGACCTTCCGGGTCCGCCGCCGACGGCCCTCGTCGCGAACCTGCCGTACAACGTCTCGGTGCCCGTCGTCCTCCGCTTCCTCGAGCTCTTCCCCGGCCTGCGGACCCTGCTCGTGATGGTGCAGCTGGAGGTCGCAGAGCGCCTCGCCGCCCCGCCCGGGTCGCGGACCTACGGCGTGCCCAGCGTCAAGGCAGCCTGGTACGCCGACGTCAGGCTCGCCGGCCAGGTGTCGCGCCGCGTCTTCTGGCCGGCGCCGAACGTGGACTCGGGCCTCGTCGCACTCACCCGGCGTCCACCGCCGAGCACGACCGCCACCCGGGAGGAGGTCTTCGCCTGCATCGACGCGGCGTTCGCCCAGCGGCGCAAGACCTTGCGGGCGGCCCTCACGCCGTGGGCCGGCTCGCCCGCACGGGCCGAATCCGCGCTGGTCGCGGCCGGTGTCGACCCGCGCGCCCGTGGCGAGCAGCTCGACGTCACGGCCTTCGCAGCGGTCGCGGCGGCCCGGTCCCACGCAGCGCCCGAGACCACGCCGTCTGGCTAGTGTGGGCGCATGACCGCCGCCCCCCTCGTGCCCGGCCCGGTGACCGTGCGCGTGCCGGCGAAGGTCAACCTGGAGCTCCTCGTCGGGCCGCGGCGCAAGGACGGATACCACGCGCTGTCGACCGTCTTCCACGCGGTCGGGCTCTACGACGACGTGACGGTCTCGGCTGCGGACGACTGGGGTCTCAGCGTCTCGGGTCCGCTCGCCGACGGCGTCCCCACGGACGGCGACAACCTCGCGATGCGCGCGGCGCGGCTCGTCGCGGGCCGCTTCGACATCGAGCCGGTGCACATCGGGATCCGCAAGGGGATCCCCGTGAGCGGTGGGATGGCGGGCGGCTCCGCCGACGCGGCCGCGACGCTCGTCGGGCTCGACCACCTCTGGGACCTCGACCTCGACCGGGAGGCGATCGAGGAGCTCGGCGCCGAGGTGGGCAGCGACGTACCGTTCCTCGTCGCCGGGGGAACCGCGATGGCGAGCGGGCGCGGGGAGCTGCTCGCCCCGGTGCTCGCCCGGGGGACCTACCACTGGGTCTTCGCCTTGTCCGACGGTGGCCTGTCCACCCCGGCCGTGTACGCCGAGTTCGACCGACTGCGCGGTGCCGAGAGGGTTCCGGACCCGGTGCCGAACCCTGCGCTGATGAGTGCCCTGCGCAGCGGAGACCCGCACGAGCTGGCCCCCCAGCTCGCGAACGACCTGCAGGATGCCGCGTTCTCACTGCGTCCGGAGCTCCGCGACGTGCTCGTCGCTGGAATGGAGTACGGCGCCCTCGGTGGCATCGTCTCCGGGTCAGGACCGACGCTGGCCTTCCTCGTCGAGGACAACGAGTCCGGCATCGACCTCGCCGTGGCCCTGACGGCCAGCGGTGTCGTCCGCGACGTCCGACGGGCGAACGGTCCGGTGCACGGCGCGCACATCATCCACCACCTGGTCGACTGAGTGGCGAACCTCGTCTCGGTCGAGCGGGCTTCGCTCGCCCTCGGCACCGCCCAGGTCCTCGACGCCGTGTCGCTCGGGGTCGGCGGTGACGACCGCATCGGCGTCGTGGGGCGCAACGGCGGCGGCAAGACGACACTGCTTCGCGTGCTGGCCGGACAGCTGGAGGTCGACTCGGGTCGGGTGGCCCGGGTGGGCGGGCTCACCGTCGGGGTGCTGGCCCAGGACGACGAGCTGGACCCCGCCGCCACCGTCGCGGCCACGGTGCTGGGCGAGCTCCCTGAGCACGTCTGGGCGTCGGACCCCCGCATCCGCGACGTGCTCACCGGCCTCCTCGGTGGTACCGGCGCCCCGGCGGTCGGCGGCATGTCGGCGCCCGTAGGCCCCCTCTCCGGAGGGGAGCGCCGGCGGGTGGCGCTGGCGGGTCTCCTCGTGGCGTCTCCCGGCCTGCTCCTCCTCGACGAGCCCACGAACCACCTCGACGTCGAGGGTGTGGCCTGGCTGGCCGACCACCTCGTGACCCGTCATGCCCGACAGGACAACGCGGTGGTCGCGATCACCCACGACCGGTGGTTCCTCGACGCGGTCGCGACGCAGACCTGGGAGGTGCAGTCCGGGTCCGTCCACTCCTACGACGGCGGGTACGCCGCCTACGTCCTGGCGAAGGCGGAGCGGGAGCGGATGGCCGGGGTCAGCGCGGAGCGTCGTGACAACCTGCTGCGCAAGGAGCTCGCGTGGCTGCGGCGGGGCCCGCCCGCCCGCACGAGCAAGCCGAGGTTCCGGATCGACGCCGCCAACGCGCTCATCGCCGACGAGCCGCCGCCCCGGGACGACGTCGAGCTGGTCCGGTTCGCCACGACCCGGCTCGGCAAGGACGTCGTCGACCTGCTCGATGCGCGCGTCACCGCCGGGGACCGGGTGCTTCTCGACCACCTCACCTGGAGGCTGGCGCCCGGGGAGCGCACCGGCGTCATCGGCGTCAACGGTGCAGGCAAGTCCACCCTCCTGCGTGCGATCGCGGGGGAGGCCCCGCTCGCCGCGGGGAAGCGGAAGGCAGGCGTGACGGTGCGCCTCGCGATGCTCTCCCAGGAGGTACGAGAGCTCGAGCCGTGGGCCGAGCGTCGGGTCATCGAGGCGGTGGAGGACGTGAGGTCGGTCGTGCGGCTGGGGAAGAAGGAGCTCACGGCATCCCAGCTCGCGCAGCGACTCGGGTTCACCGGCGCCCGGCAGCAGACACGGGTCGGCGACCTGTCCGGCGGCGAGCGCCGGCGCCTACAGCTCACCCGGCTGCTCATGGACGAGCCGAACGTGCTCCTCCTCGACGAGCCGACGAACGACCTGGACATCGAGACCCTCACCTCCGTCGAGGACCTCCTCGACGGCTGGGCCGGCACCCTCGTGGTCGTGTCCCACGACCGCTACCTGCTCGAGCGGGTGTGTGACCGGCAGGTCGCGCTCCTCGGCGACGGTCGGCTGCGCGAGCTGCCCGGTGGTGTCGCCGAGTACCTCCGCCTGCGGGCCACCGACGAGCACCGTGACGGCGGTCGGTATGCCGGGGCCGAGACCGCCGGTTCGGCATCCGCGCCCGGAGACGCCGGCCCGCCGCCGGGAGCTGCGCCGGGGACCGCAGTTCTCTCGCCGGCGGAGGTACGTGAGGCCCGCAAGACGATGGCGCGGGTCGAGAAGCAGCTCGCCCGGCTGTCGGAGCGCGAGGAGCGCCTGCACGCAGCGATGCTGGCGGCCGCGACGGACCACGAACGGGTGCTGGGCCTGAACCGCGAGCTGCGAGAGGTCGTCGACGAGCGGGAGGTCCTCGAGCTCGAGTGGCTCGAGGCCGCCGAGCTGATCGGGTGACCCGCCCTCGCCCCGCTCCCACCCGAACCTCTGCTGGCAGACCCTTGGCACCAGACCACAGGGAGCACCGTGTGGGTTGCTACGGAACCTTTGCCAGCAGAGGTTCGGTGGCGCCGGCGGAGATGGGACGGCGCCGAGGCAGGAGCCGGGCGGCAAGAGCGCGCACCAGCCCAGGGCCTCGCGTCCAGGCGAGCCAGTACGCGATCCCGACAGCCAGGCCGGCGGCGAACGCGAGCCACGGGGCGCCTCGGAGCTCCGGTACGACCTGCCAGTGTGCGAGGTAGACGTACAGCGAGCTGGCCGCGAGGACGTGCAAGACCGGGACGGCGGTGCGCGGAACCCGCACGGTCGGCACCCAGAGCACGAGGAGCACCGCCGCCAGGGTCAGCAGGTCGCGTCGAGGGTTGCCCGAGAACGTGCCGACGCTCGGCACGGCGACCAGGGTCACGAGGAGACGCGACCGGGTGTCCTTCGCCTTGGCGGCTGCCCAGCCAAGGCAGAAGAGCCACGAGACGACGAGGGCAGAGCCCTGCATGTGCGGCACCGGCGGGTGGGCGATGTCCCGCCACGACAGCATCCCCAGTCCGGCCAGGCCGAGCGGGAGGAGCACCGGGGCACGTCGCTCGAGGGCGTCACCCCAGGGCGTGGCCACCACGAGGGCGACGACGAGCAGCACCAGCACCGCCGCCTCGATGAACCAGAAGCGCCAGTCCGGCCCCAGGCGCTCCTCGCCGAAGACCCAGTTGACCAGCCCCAACGTCGGGAGGGCGTACTGACCGGCGAGCAGGTGGGCGCCCACGATGACGACGAGTGCTGGAGCGGCGACCCGTCGCACGGCGACGAGCAGCCCGCGCACCCGTTCCTGTCGGGGCGCTTCGGTCAGCCGGAACCGCGCGAGGTTCCACCCGACGAGCACGAGGAGGGCGTGGGCCGTGCCCTGGAGCTTGAAGGCGTGGGCATGGGTTCCGACGATGAGCAGGATGGCGACGGCACGCAGCACGACGCTGGTCTCCACCGAGCGGGTCAGCACCCGACCGCCGAACCACGACACCTGGGCCGGCGCCGCCGGACGCTCGGCCTGGCGGGCCAGCTCGTCCAGCCGGGCCACGCTGAGCAGGTGCCAGTCCGGCGGTAGGTGGCCGAGCCGCTCCTCCACGTGCAGCGAGACCTCGACGTACGACAGCGAGTCACCACCCAGCGAGGCGAAGGAGTCCTCGGGTGCCACGGCATCCCGCCCGAGCAGGACGGCATACCGCTCTGCCAGCGAGCCGGTCAGCGGTCCTGCGTCGGCCGCGGGCGCCGCACCGCCCTCACCGAGGCCGGGCGTTGAGCCCGCCCGGCGCGTCGCAGCTGCGGCGACAGCTCCGGTCAGCCCGGCGTAGTCGAGCTTGCCCGTGGGCAGTCGGGGCATCTCGGCGAGCCCGAGGTCCCGTACGTCCAGCACCCGAACGGAGCGCCTCGGCAGTCCCGCAGTCCGCGCCGCCAGCACTGGGAGGTCTTCCGCAGGTCGGATGCCGTCGACGCACACCACGAGAGCGGTGCCACCGTCGACACACCGGACGTCGTGGCCCTCCGCCCGCAGCCGGCCCTCGACGTGGTCCAGGTCAACGCGGTGACCGAGCACCTTGGCCACCCGCGACCGGCGGCCAGTGACCTCGAGGAGACCTGCGTCGGTCCAGCGGCCGAGGTCGCCGGTGTGGAGCCGGTCCACCGTGCGCCCGAGGGCCAGGTCGGCGGGGGTCTCGGCGTAGCCGAGCATCACGTTCGGGCCCGAGTACACGATCTCGCCGTCGACGATGTCCACCGTGCCGCCGGGTACGGGCACACCGACGGTCCCCGGGTGGGAGGAGGCCAGGTCCGGTGGGAGGTACGCCATCCGCGCCGTGGCCTCGGTCTGGCCGTACATGACGAACAGGTCCCAGCCCTGGCGGTGCCCCATCGCGGCGAGGGCAGCGACGCGTTCGGGGTCGAGTCGTCCGCCGGCCTGGGTCACGGTGCGCAGGTGCGGCAGCTCCAGGCCCGAGAACCCCACGCGTTCCATCACGTCGAAGGAGTGCGGGACCCCAGCCAGGGTCGTCACACCCGCCGCGCGCATGAGGCTCCAGAAGCACGGGTCTGCCACCGAGAGGTCGGTGAGCACCACGGACGCGCCGGCCACCAGGTGGCTGTGCACGACGCTGAGCCCGTAGCAGTAGTGCAGGGGCAGGCTCGTCACGGCCCGGTCCGTCGGGCGGATCGCCAGGTACTCGGCGATGGAGCGGGCGTTGCTGTCGAGGTTGTCCCAGGACAGCCGCACGAGGCGCGGCGAGCCGCTGGAGCCGCTCGTGCTGAGCAGCAGGGCGAGGTCGGGGTGGAGCGGATGCCGCTGCTGGTCGCGGCGTACGTCGACCCTGCCCTCCGGGTCGACGACGATGTCGGGATCCCAGGCGGCGGCGAGGGAGTCCGCCGCCGGGCCGGGTGGGGGCGTGAGGAGCACCGCATGGCCGGCGGCGTGGGCAGCGAGGTAGCCGACCAGTGTGCCCAGCCCGTTGGCGCCCTGAACCTGGACGAGCCGGCGCTCGCCCGCAAGCAGCTCGGCCGTGCGGGTGACGCGCCGGGCGAGCTCCGCCCGGCTCAGCGTGCTCAGCATCCCGTTCTCGAGGACGTGCACCGCTGCGCCGTCCGGGTGCCCCGGGAGCCTGCCGAGCCAGCCTCCGACCGCTGCGGTCGACGTGGGAGGCGCGGAGGCGGGAGGCACCAGTCGAGGGTAAGAGGTAAGGCTCACCTAACTCAAGCCCAGGGGATGTGACGCCCCCGACCCGCGCGGTCCTGCGCGGTCCCGTGCAGCACGGCTCGGGGCGGGCTCAGCCCTCGGCCTCGAACGGTCGCAGCAGCCTCCGCAGGAGGCCGGCCAGCTCCTGCCGCTCGACAGCGCCCAGGTCCGCGAGGAGCGCTCGCTCGTGGGCGAGCAGGTCGGAGAGGGCGGCGTCGACGACCGACATGCCGGCCGGGGTGAGGCGCACGATGACGCCGCGCCGGTCGCTGGGGTCGGGGTGCCGCTCGACGAAGCCACGGGCCGCGAGGCGGTCGACCCGGTTGGTCATGGTGCCGCTCGTCACGAGGGTCTCGGTGACGAGCTGGCCGGGGCTGAGCTCGTAGGGGTTCCCGGCTCTGCGCAGTGCGGAGAGCACGTCGAACTCCCAGCCCTCGAGGGCGTGCTCGGCGAAGGCGCTGCCCCGAGCGAGGTCCAGCCGGCGCGCCAGCCGGGAGACGCGGGACAGCACCGCGAGGGGTTCGACGTCGAGGTCCGGCCGTTCGCGGCGCCACGCGGAGACGATACGGTCGACATCGTCAGCGGGCATGAGGCCGACTCTACTGCGCGTCAAGTTACTTGACGTCGAGACACCGGCCTCTCGACACCGCTGCGGAGGTGGCCCGAACCCAGGGGCGACCACCCGCTCGCGGGCCCGCGGGCGTGACCCGAGCAGGAGGACGAGATGACCGAGCACGTGACCTGGGACCCGACGGCGTATGCCCGGTTCTCGGCCGAGCGCAGTCGTCCCCTCGCCGACCTCATCGCCCAGGTGCGGACCGACGACCCTGCACTCGTCGTCGACCTCGGCTGCGGCCACGGCCCGGCGACCCTGATGCTGGCCGAGCTGTGGCCGCAGGCGCGCATCGTCGGCGTCGACGCGTCCGAGGCGATGCTGGAGTCCGCGCGGGGGCGCGATCCCGAGGGGCGCGTGGAGTGGGTGCAGGCGGACCTCCGGGAGTGGGACCCCACCTCGCTGGGGCAATCCCCGGACGTCGTCGTGACGAGCTCGACCCTGCAGTGGGTGCCCGGGCACCTGGACCTGCTCGACACGTGGGTCGGGGCGCTCGCCGACGGCGGCTGGTTCGCCCTCCAGGTGCCGGGCAACTTCGACGCGCCCAGCCACCGGCTCATGCGCGAGACGGCCGAGCACCACGAGCGCGCCGGCGAGCTGACCGCCGCCCTCGACCTGCCCGCGGTCGGGGAGCCCGCCACCTACCTGCGCTACCTCGCCAGGCTCGGCTGCCGCGTGGACGCCTGGGAGACGACCTACCTCCACGTCCTGGACCCCGAGGGCGAGGAGGAGAACCCCGTGCTCAGCTGGGTGACCGCCACCGCGTTGCGGCCGGTGCTGGACATCCTGACGGACTCGCACGAGCGTGCGGCCTTCGTCACGCCGTATGCCGAGCAGCTCGCGGAGGCCTACCCGCGCAGTGCCGAGGGCGTCCTCTTCCCCTTCCGTCGCGTCTTCGCGGTGGCCCGCAAGAACCCCTGACTCAGGGGTCACCGGCGGGCCTCACCACCTCGGCCGGGTTTCCTTCTCAGCCCGCGGATGCCGTGCGCGGCGGCTCAGTGCCGGTCGGTCGTGAGCGTGGGCTTCGCCTCGAGGCCGGTGAGCCCGTTCCACGCGAGGTTGACGACGTGGGCGGCCACCTCGTGCTTCTTGAACTTGCGGGAGTCCAGCCACCACTGGCCGGTGAGAGCGATCATCCCGACGAGCATCTGCGCGTACATCGGCGCGGCCTTCGGGTCGAGCTTGTGGCTCTTGAACTCGGCAGCGAGGATGTGCTCGACCTGGCTCGCGATGTCGCTCATGAGGCTCGCGAACGACCCCGTCGCCTGACCGGCCGGGCTGTCGCGCACGAGGATTCGGAAGCCGTCGGTGGATGTCTCGACGTAGTCGAGGAGGGCGAGCGCCGCCCGCTCGATGATCTCGCGGGAGGTTCCCTTGGACGTGAGCGCTCCCTGCACCGCGTTGAGCAGGCCCTCGATCTCGCGGTCGACCACCACCGCGTAGAGGCCCTCCTTGCCACCGAAGTGCTCGTACACCACCGGTTTGCTCACCCCCGCGGAGGCTGCGATCTCCTCGACGGTGGCCCCCTCGAAGCCCCGGTCCGCGAAGTGCTTGCGGCCGATGCCGATGAGCTGCTCGCGTCGTTCCCGCCCCGTCATCCTCGACCGCGCGGCACGGGACGGCTTGACGGCGGCGGGTTCGGTCACCCAGCCATTGTGCCCGGGTGGCGGCATCCGCCGCTGACCAGCCGGAGGCGGCGCTGTCGAGGTGGGGCTCGGCGCGCGTCCACTACCCTCCCCGTATGCCGTCCGCCCGGAGCGTGCGGCGGTCCCCGGTTGGTCTGCTGGCAGGGCCCGCCTGACTTTGAATCAGGACAAGCGACGTAGGTTCGATTCCTACCCGGGGAGCCATGGGGCCGAGCACGGGTGACTCCTCCTTGACGGGCTCGTGCGACCGCCCCCGAGCCTCTGACGAGTTCGGGGGCGGTCGTGTGTGTGACGCGGCTGCGCCCAGGGGATCAGACCCTGTCGCCCGTGCCCTTGTGCCGGCCGGCGCCGGTGTCGTTGCCTCCGTTGTTGACACAGTCCCACTCACCCGGACCGGTCTTCTCGGCCGACTGGCCGCCGGGACACGTGATGGGCGCGGCGTTCGCCGGCGCTGCACCGACGAACGCGACGGCGATCAGGCTCAGGCCTGCCGCCGCACTGAGAGCACGCTTCATGATGCTGCCTCCCTGACGCTGGGCAACCCCTGCGGTGCCCAGACGTGCAGGGTGGCACCGATCGTCCAGAGGCGGCAATAGCCCGATCTAGCCATATCCTGCGTCCCTTCTCAGCGCGGCCGAGGGCAGGCTCACGGCCCAGACCTGCGCGGTGCCGCCTGTCCGCGGAGCGACCAGCTCTCCTCCCCGCGAGCCGTGCACCCGGCCCTCGGCCGCGACCTGGATGAGCCGGCCGATGAGCAGCTGGCCCACCGGTTGCCCGGGTCGGCGCTGCAGGAGTGGTGCGCCTCGTCGGGTCACGGGGAGGGTGGGCGCCCGCCCATCCACTCCGGGGGCTGTGGTCGTCGAGCGCCTACCGTAGAGCCGTGCAACGGCGCCGCAGGGCATCCTTGGTCGCCGGGGTCCTGGCCCTGGCAGTGGCAGCCGGCGCTGCTGGTTGCACCGACGACGTCGGCGTCGAGGGCCCGGCGCGGCTGGAGCTGACCTGGACGGAGGTGGCGCTCCCGGAGGGCCTGACGCCCGTCACGGTGGCGACCTCCGACGTGAGCGTGCTGGTCGGGGCGAGCGCTCGGAAGAGGCCCGTGCCACGCCTGCTCACCGGGCCGTCCGTCACCGACCTCCAGCCGCTCCGGGTGGTGCCCCGGTCCCCGTACGCCTTCGAGGCGACCTGGTTCTCGGTCGCCGCTCGAGGCAGCGAGATCGTGGCGGTGGGCGGCGCCCGGGGCGGTGCGCACGGCAACTACCGCTGGTCGACATGGGCCGGCACGGCCGACGAGGTCGTGGAGCAGGAGCAGCCGTTCGGCGTGTTCGGCAGCTACGGCGCCGGTGACCTCATCGGGGTGGCCTTCGCCGGAGAGTCGCCGGTCATTCTGGGTGGCTGGCAGAGCGAGCGGACCGGACTCGACATCGCCACCTGGCTCCGCACCGGGCAGCGCTGGTCTCGCCAGCCTTCGACGGGCACGGCGCTCGGGAGCACGCCGACGGAGCTGCTGTCTGCGACCGCGATCGCCGGCACCGCTCACGACGAGGACGGTTCAGGCGACGGCCTGGTCCTCAGCGGCTCCGTCACTCGACTCGGTGAAGGCGAGGTCCGGGTGGATCCCGCCGTGTGGATCGCCCCGACCGCCTCCGGGGCCTGGCGACGCGTGGACCTCCCCCGACCCGCTGGCTCGGGCATCTCGGAGGCCCACGGAGCCTCCTGCCGCGGAGGCGCGTGCTCCGTCGTCGGAGCATCCGCCGGACGTCTGGCCATGTGGAGGCTTGACGGGACCAGGGCAACCCCGACGAGCGAGCTGCCGGTCGTGACCATGGCCGGCGGCAAGGCGCTGCCTCCCCTCCGTCTCCTCGCCCACGAGGTGGTGCTCGTCCCGCGGGAAGGCAGCACTGTCGTCATCCAGTCCACCGGTGAGCGGGCCGACAGCTGGGTGGTCGGGGATGGCCCGTCCGGCACGCCGGTGTCTGCCGTCGTGCACGGCGAGGACATCCTCGTGGTGACCCGAGACGCCTCGGGCGTCGGGCACCTCTGGCGGGGCAGTGGTTGAGACGGCGATCCGGGTCATCGGCGCGTGCATGACTCCGCTCGTCACGCCGTGCTCGACGCTGCCTCAGGTGCCGACGACGGGAACCGCGACGTCGCTGCCGCCCTCGTAGGTGAGCCGTTCGCGCATCGTGGCCAGCATCGGCACGGGCGTGAACCCTCCCGCGAGCAGCGCCTCTCCCTGGAGGAACGTGGTCGACGCCTTGAGCATCTCCTGGGGAGCGAAGCCGAAGACCCGTCCCAGCTCGGCGATGTCGTCAGGGCTGTTCATCCGCATGAGCATGAGGTTGTCGCACTGGCTCAGGATCTGCTGGTGGATCTTCGACGGCCGCTGTGAGGAGAGCAGCAGCCAGAGGCCGTACTTGCGGCCCTCGGCCGCGATCTGGATGAGCCGGTCGAGGAGCAGCTGGCCCACCGGGTTGCCCGGGTCGGCGCTGCAGAGGTTGTGTGCCTCGTCGATCACGAGGAGGGTGGGCACCCGCCGGTCCCGCTGTGCCCACAGCTCGTCGACGACCTCGAGGCAGATCGCGAGCGGCTCGGCCGGGTCACCGAAACCACCCAGGTCCATCACGGTGACCCCCTGCCCCTCGGTCACCACGTCGGCCGCCGACGGGAGGTCGCGAGCCCACACCTCCCAGTGCGGAAGGCCCAGGTTCTCGATGCGGCGCGCCAGCCGCTGCTCGGCCGCGGAGCCCTCCTTCATGCTCGCGAGCAGGACCCCGAGGTCGACGGAGCCGACCTGGGCCAGGAGCGTGATGAAGGCGTTGTACTCGTCGTGGTCCCGCACCGGGTCGAGCTGTACGACGGCCGCCTGGGCCTTTCGGGTCATCGTCCGGAAGCGCATCCGCAGCGGCGCGGCATCCCCCGTGCGGGTCGAGTCCGAGCGGAGCACCCGCACGGGTCGCTCGGCGAGGCGCTCGGCATCCGGCTGGGGGGTGCCGTCCTTGGTCTCGCCGAGGCGGACGAAGTCGGCGTTCGGGTCGAACACGACGACGCGCAGGTCGGTGCCCAGGATGAGGCGCTCGAGGAGCACCCCGAGGGCGTAGGTCTTCCCCGAGCCGCTCTGGCCGCAGAGGAAGGTGTGGCGGTTGAAGCCACCGGCCCGCAGGTCGGCGCCGGTCCGGGCGCCGGCGGTTCGCCACGTCCCGACGGTGAGGTCGGCGGCCGTCGAGCGCTGGAGCCCCGTGAGGTGCTCCGGGCCGGCCGGCGCCAGCGACGCCTCGGCGAAGGGCGGGCGCTCGGTCCGCCGCAGCGAACCCTCGGCGTCGATCGTCCCGATGACCACCCCGGTGCCGCGGGCCGGCGCGGCCGCGGCATCCTCGGACGGCTCCGTCTCCATTGGCGCGGCCACCTCGAGCACCTGTCCCAGAACGGTGACCTCCCCCGCGCGCACGACGACCATGTCCCCTGGTGCGTAGGACGGCGTGCCGGTGATGTGGAACGTGAAGGTGCGGCCGTCACGGGAACGCGCGATGACCTCGGGTGCGCTCGGCGCCATGGGAGCTCCTCTCCGGGGCCGGCCCCGGTGCCACGGCTCTCCGGTGCTGGAGTGCCGACCCCCAATCATGGCGGATGCCGGGTGCGCTCGCCGCGCACGCTCGTCGCCGTGCGCCGGGCCTGCACACGGTGCCCGAGCGGCGGACGGGCGATGGTCGGGCGGTCGTCGGGCGTGGTGGCCGGATGACGGCCGAGGACCTGCCCCCGGGTAGCATGACGGCGTCCCGTGGCACCCGCAGCACACCTGGAGCCCTCGCGCGTGAGCACATCCCGCCCGGCCGCAGTTCTCGTCCTCGCGGCGGGCGAAGGGACCCGCATGAGGTCCAGCACCCCCAAGGTGCTGCACACGATCGGTGGGGTTCCCCTGGTCGGCCACGCCGTGCGCGCCGCCAGGGCGACTGGCGCCGAGCACGTGGGCGTCGTGGTGCGGCACCATCGCGACCGGGTGGCCGAGCTGCTCGCGACGCTGGACGACGCCCTGGTCATCGCCGACCAGGACGACGTCAAGGGCACCGGTCGAGCCGTCGAGTGCGGCCTGGACGCGCTCCCCGGCGACCTGTCGGGGACCGTCCTGGTGACGTACGGCGACGTCCCACTGCTCACCGGCGAGACGCTCGTCGAGCTGACCGCCGCCCACCTCGAGACCGGGAGCGCCGTCTCGGTGGTCACGGCGCACCTGTCCGATCCCACGGGGTACGGCCGCGTGGTGCGCGACCCCCAGGGCCGGGTGGAGCGGATCGTCGAGCACAAGGACGCCACCGACGCCGAGCGGGCGATCACCGAGATCAACTCCGGCATCTACGCCTTCGACGCCGAGGTGCTCCGGGAGGCCCTGTCGCAGGTGGGGACCGACAACGCGCAGCGCGAGAAGTACCTCACCGACGTGGTGGCGGTGGCCCGGGCGGCGGGCCGTCCGGTTCGGGCCCACGTCGTCGACGACCTGTGGCAGACCGAGGGCGTCAACGACCGCGTCCAGCTGGCGTCGCTCGGCCGTGAGCTGAACCGGCGGGTCTGCGAGCGCCACATGCGTGCCGGGGTGACCATCGTCGACCCGGCCACGACGTGGATCGACGTCGACGTGACGATCGGCCAGGACACCACCGTGCTACCCGGCACCCAGCTGCTGGGAGCGACCTCCGTCGGTTCGGGGGCGCAGATCGGGCCGGAGGTCACCCTCACCGACACCGAGGTCGGCGACGGCGCGCAGGTGGCGAGGGCGGTGGCCGTCCTGGCAGTCATCGGGCCGGGCGCCACGGTGGGTCCGTACTCCTACCTGCGAGCCGGGACCCGGCTTGGGGCGCGGGGCAAGGTCGGGGGCTTCGTCGAGACCAAGAACGCGGACATCGGCGAGGGCGCGAAGGTCCCGCACCTCACGTATGCCGGTGACGTCACCATCGGCGAGGGCGCGAACATCGGTGCCGGCACGATCTTCGCCAACTACGACGGCGTCGGAAAGCACCACTCGACCATCGGCCGCCACTCCTTCGTGGGGTCGAACTCCGTGGTCGTCAGTCCCGTCGACGTGGCCGACGGGGCGTACGTCGCGGCGGGCACCGCCCTCACCGCCGACGTCGAGCCGGGCCAGATCGCCATCGCCCGGGGGCGGCAGCGCAACATCGACGGCTGGGTGGCCCGAGCCAGGCCGGGCACCGCGACGGCCGCGGCCGCCGAGGAGGCGCGGGCACGGCATCCGGCCGCACACCCCCCGACCACCCCGGAGGGTGACGACCAGTGAGCAACTCACGACCCCCCTCGGCGAACATCCGCAAGCGCCCCAAGAAGCAGCTCATGGTGTTCACGGGTCGCGCGAACCCCGGTCTCGCGCAGGAGGTCGCCGCTCAGCTCGGCACCGAGCTCGTCCCGACGAGCGCCTACGACTTCGCCAACGGCGAGATCTACGTACGGTTCGAGGAGTCGGTGCGGGGCTCGGACGCGTTCGTGATCCAGAGCCACACCAGCCCGATCAACGAGTGCATCATGGAGCACCTGCTCATGGTCGACGCGCTCAAGCGGGCCAGTGCCAAGCGGATCACCGTGGTCATGCCGTTCTACGGGTACGCCCGCCAGGACAAGAAGCACAGGGGTCGCGAGCCGATCAGCGCCCGGCTCATCGCCGACATGTTCCACACCGCGGGGGCCGACCGGCTCATCTGCGTCGACCTGCACGCCGACCAGGTGCAGGGGTTCTTCGACGGCCCGGTCGACCACCTCATGGCCATCCCGGTGCTCAGCGAGTACGTCGCCCGGAAGTACGGCGACCAGGACCTCGCAGTGGTCTCGCCGGATGCCGGGCGGATCAAGGTGGCGGAGCAGTGGTCCAAGCGCCTCGGCGGCGCACCGCTGGCCTTCATCCACAAGACGCGTGACATCAACCGGCCCAACGAGATGGTGGCCAACCGCGTCGTCGGTGACGTGCGGGACCGGGTGTGCGTGCTCGTCGACGACATGATCGACACCGGCGGCACGATCACCAAGGCGGCCGACGCCCTCCGGGCCGAGGGCGCCAAGGCGGTGGTCATCGCGGCGACCCACGCGATCCTCAGCGAGCCGGCCGCCCAGCGGCTGCGCGACTGCGCGGCGGAGGAGGTGATCGTGACGAACACGCTCCCCATCCCCCCGGAGAAGGACATCGCGTGCCTCACGGTGCTGTCGATCGCCCCGCTCATCAGCGCCGCGGTCAAGGAGGTCTTCGAGGACGGCTCGGTCACGAGCCTCTTCACCGCCGGGCCTGACCGTCCCCCGATCGACCAATAGGTCACCGGAGGTACGCCCCGGACCGTCCCCCATCGACCAAGGTCACCGGAGGTACGCCCCGGACCATCCCCGATCGACCAGTAGGTCACCGGAGGTACGCCCCGGACCATCCCCGATCGACCAGTAGGTCACCGGAGGTACTCGCCGGCCGGTGCCCTCAGGGACGTCAGGTGGTCGCGGCGCGCCTGGCCCGGTAGGCCGCGACGTTCGCCCGGGTGCCGCAGGTGCCGTCGCAGAACTTGCGGGAGCGGTTGCGGCTGAGGTCGACCAGCAGGTCCTCGCAGTCCTGCCCGGCGCACACCTTCAGCCGGTCGCTCTCGCCGAGCCTGACGACGTCGACCAGGGCCATCCCCACCTCGACCGCGACCCTGCGGTCGAGCGGCGCGTCGTCGGAGGTGGCGTGGACGTGCCAGCCGAAGGGTGGATGCCGCACGAGCCGGGGCAGCGCCCGGCCCTCCTCGAGGAGGCGGTTCGCCTCGGCGGCGAGGCGGTCCTCCGGGAGGCCCCACACGGCGCGCAGCCGCGGGCGCAGGGCCCGCACCGCCGCCACCTCCTCGTCGGTCGACGGACGCCGGCCGGTCCACTCCCACCGGTCCATCCACGCGAGCAGCGCCGCCAGGTCGGGGAGGTCCTCGCGGTCGGGGCTGCCGGGGCCCGGACCGGTGTTCGCGAGCGCAGCGGCATGGCTGAGCGTCACGTCGGTGTCATAGGTGAAAATCATCTTGACTCCTGACATCGACAGGGACTAGCGTCATGGGTGTCAGCATACTTTGCTCCTGACACCGACCGGCTCAGCAGATGGTGCGTCTCGAACCACAGGGTGCACCGTGTGGTTCCAGACCGAACCTCTGCTAGCAGAGGTTGCGCTTGGGGGCGGGCGCACCGAAACCGACCGAGGAGGCCCGCATGGTCGAGGCGATGAGGCGGCACCTGGGGCTCGGCCTCACCGCGATGCTGCTCTCCTGTGCGGCGTTCGGCACCTCGGGACCGTTCGCCAAGGCGCTCATGACGGCGGACTGGTCCCCGGGCGCGGTGGTCCTCCTGCGCATCTCCGGCGCGGCGCTCGTCCTGCTCCCCCTCACCCTGTGGACCCTGCGGGGCCGCTGGGGGGCCGTGGCCCACGAGCTGCCGCGGGCAGCGCTCTACGGCACCCTGGCCGTCGCCGCGGCGCAGCTCGGCTACTTCCAGGCGGTCGCCCGCATGGACGTCGCCGTCGCGCTCCTCATCGAGTACCTCGGCATCGTCCTCGTCGTCCTGTGGGTGTGGGTCGTCACCCGCCGCACCCCGCACCGGCTCACCGGCCTCGGCATCGTGCTCGCCCTCGCCGGCCTCGCCCTCGTCCTCGACGTCACCGGCCGCGCCACCCCCGACCTCGTCGGTGTCCTGTGGGGGCTGCTCGCGGCCACGGGTCTCGCGGGTCACTACGTCCTCGCCGCGCGGGAGACGGCCATCCCGGCGACCGCCTTCGCCGGCCTCGGGCTCGCGGCGGGCGCTGTGGTGCTGGCGCTCGCCGGTCTCGTCGGCATCCTGCCCATGGATGCCGGTGCACCGACCGTCGTCGTCGCCGGCAGCAGCATCCCCGCCTGGCTGGCGCTGCTCGAGCTGGTCCTCGTCGCCGCGGCGCTCGCCTACGTCCTCGGCATCCTGGGGGCCCGCCACCTGGGATCGACCCTCGCCTCGTTCGTCGGGCTCACCGAGGTGCTGTTCGCCGTGCTCTTCGCCTGGCTGCTGCTCGGCGAGCTGCCGCGCCCGCTCCAGCTCCTGGGAGGCGTGGTGCTGCTCGCCGGGGTCGTTGCCGTCCGCCTCGGGCAGCGCGACGAAGCCCGCTCCGAGAGCGGGCGCCGGCCACGCGAGGCCGATTTCGACGTTCCGTCCCCGGTCGCCTAGACTCGCCGGGTTGCCTCGGCGAGGGACGTCGCACCGGACAGAGCTGTCCGGATGACCGCCACGAGCGGTCGACGC
The DNA here is from genome assembly GCA_963763015.1 of uncultured Actinomycetota bacterium. GTDB lineage: Bacteria > Actinomycetota > Actinomycetes > Actinomycetales > Dermatophilaceae > Fodinibacter. Next base: position 427,525 of record CAVXML010000007.1, read on the forward strand.
ATCCGTGATCGACGCTGGCGGCACGCAGATCCGGTGGATCCGCGGGCCGTTTCGCGCGCCGGTCGTTCGGTGCCACGTCCCGCGTCGAGGACCGACCGCCCGACCTCTCTTCGATCCCAGGAGCACTCGTGTCCGACAACAAGCTCGTCGCCGAGGCACGCACCCAGTTCGGCAAGGGTGCCGCCCGCAAGATCCGCCGTGACAAGAAGATCCCCGCCGTCATGTACGGCCACGGCACCTCCCCCGTCCACATCACCCTCCCGGGCCACGACACGATGCTCGCCCTGAAGCAGACCAACGCGCTGCTCACGATCGTCCTCGACGGCGACGAGCAGCTGGCCCTTGCCAAGGACGTCCAGCGCGACCCGATCAAGCCGGTCATCGAGCACGTCGACCTGGTCATCGTGCGTCGGGGCGAGAAGGTCGTCGTCGACGTCCCTGTCCACCTCGAGGGCGAGGCCGCGGCGGAGACCGTCGTGACCACCGACCACACGAGCCTGCAGCTCGAGGTCGAGGCCACCACGATCCCGGAGAGCATCACCGTCTCGGTCGAGGGGGCCCAGGCCGGCACGCAGATCCTGGCCGGCCAGGTGCGGCTGCCCGAGGGCTCGGTCCTGGTCACGGACCCCGAGGCGCTCGTCGTCAACGTCACCGCCCAGGTCTCCGAGGAGGCCCTCGAGGCCGAGCTCGCCGACGCCGAGGCCGAGGCCGGCATCGAGCGCGAGGAGCACGCCGAGGATGCCGCCGCGCCGGGTGCCGCTGCCGAGGGCGACGCCCCCTCGAGCGACGCCGCCTCGACCGACACCGAGCAGTCCTCCGACCAGGCCTGAGCGCGCCCTCAGCACGGCATCCGGGGCCCGGTCCACGCGGACCGGGCCCCGATGCGTCGCCGGGCCCGCGGCATACTGGCCCCGTGAGCGAGAGCGGACCCTGGTTGGTCGTCGGGCTGGGCAACCCCGGCCCGGCGTACGCCGGCAACCGCCACAACGTGGGTGCGATGGTCGTCGAGGAGCTCGCCCGTCGTACCGGGTCGGCGCTGCGCACGCACAAGGCCCGGGCCCACGCGGCCCAGGTCCGGCTGGGCACCGGTCCGGGCGGCCTGCCCGGCCCGGCGGCCGTTCTCGCGATCCCCTCCGGCTTCATGAACGAGTCGGGGGGCCCGGTGTCGGCGCTGTTGCGGTTCTTCTCGGTCCCGCCGGAGCGGCTCGTGGTCGTGCATGACGAGCTCGACCTCGACGCGGGCACCGTGCGCCTCAAGCGGGGCGGGGGAGAGGGCGGCCACAACGGGCTGCGCTCGGTCAGCTCCTCGCTCGGCACGAAGGACTACCACCGGGTCAGGGTGGGCATCGGCCGCCCGCCGGGGCGGATGGACCCCGCCGACTTCGTCCTGCGCGACTTCTCACCGGCCGAGCGCAGGGAGCTGCCCTTCCTGATCGACGATGCCGCCGACGCGGTCGAGCAGCTCGTCACCGTCGGCCTGCTCGACGCGCAGCAGCGGGTCCACGCTCCTCGCTGAGCGTGCCCTGGGCGGGCGGTGCCCGACCGCCGGACGCCAGCCGCCGACGGGGAGTGTCGCCCCGCCCGACTAGAATCGCCCGGATGCCCTCGCTGTCCCCCCTGCTCTCCCGGTTCGCCGCCCTCCCGGGCACCGCGCGGCTCCTGGAGGCCCTCGCCGCCCCCGCCGCTGAGGTGACCGCGGCCGCGCCCGCCGGCGCTCGCCACCTCGTCGTCTCCACCCTCGCCCCGACGGCGCCCGGTGCCCCGGTGCTCGCGGTCACGGCCACGGGGCGCGAGGCCGAGGACCTCCAGGCGGCCCTCGAGGCCGGCCTCGGCGCCGGGGTGGTCGGGCTCTTCCCGTCGTGGGAGACCCTGCCGCACGAGCGGCTGAGCCCCCGGAGCGACACGGTCGGTCAGCGCCTCTCGGTCCTGCGTCGCCTGGCGCACCCGGATGCCGGCGACGGCTCGCACGGCCCCTTGGCCGTCGTCGTGGCACCGGTCCGTGCCGTGCTCCAGCCGATCTCCAAGGGACTGGGCGAGCTGCGCCCCGTCGCCCTCTCCGCCGGGGACGAGGTCCCGCTCGACCGCGTCGTCGAGGACCTCGCGGCCGCCGCCTACTCGCGCACCGACCTCGTCGAGCGGCGCGGCGAGTTCGCGGTGCGCGGCGGCATCCTCGACGTCTTCCCGCCGACCGAGGAGCACCCGCTGCGGCTGGAGTTCTGGGGTGACACGGTCGAGGAGATCCGGTGGTTCAAGGTGGCCGACCAGCGGTCCCTGGAGATCGCCGAGCACGGGCTCTGGGCGCCGCCGTGTCGCGAGCTGCTGCTCACCGACGCCGTGCGCCAGCGCGCGGCGGCCCTGGCCGACCGGCTGCCGGGGGCGGCCGACCTGCTCGAGAAGCTGGCGCACGGCATCGCGGTCGAGGGCATGGAGTCCCTCGCGCCCGCCCTCGTCGACGGGATGGAGACCCTCCTCGACGTGCTGCCCGAGGGCTCCCTGCTCGTCACCTGCGACCCGGAGCGAGTGCGCACCCGGGCCCACGACCTCGTCGCCACGAGCCAGGAGTTCCTGGAGGCCGGTTGGGCGAACGCCGCCAGCGGCAATCGCGTGCCGATCGACCTGCAGGCCGTGCTCGGCACGGCGTCGTTCCGCACCCTGGCCGAGCTGCGCTCGCAGGCCCGCGAGCTCGGCATCCGCTGGGTCGACCTCACCACCTTCGCCGGTGACGAGGACGGCGAGACCATCGACCTGGGCCTCCTGCCCTCGCCCACGTTCCGCGGTGACACCGAGGAGGCGGTGACCGAGCTCCGGCGTCTGGTGGCCGAGGACTGGTCGGTCATCGCCGCGACCGAGGGGCCCGGCCTGGCCAAGCGGGTCGCAGAGGTGCTCGCCGAGCACGACGTGCCGAGCCGGCTCGTGGCCGACGCCGCAGACCCTCGCCCCGGTGTCGTCACGGTGACCACCGGTGCGGCCGGGCCGGGCTTCCTCGCGCCGGCTGCACGGCTCGCCGTGATCACCGAGGCCGACCTCACCGGCTCCGCAGGAGGCTCCGGCACCTCCACCAAGGACATGCGCCGGATGCCGTCGCGCCGCCGCAACCAGGTCGACCCCCTCCAGCTGCGTCCCGGCGACTTCGTCGTGCACGAGCAGCACGGTGTCGGCCGCTTCGTCGAGATGGTCCAGCGCACGGTGGCAGCCGCCACCCGCGAGTACCTCGTCCTCGAGTACGCCGCCTCCAAGCGGGGACAGCCGGGGGACCGGCTCTACGTGCCCACCGACCAGCTCGACCAGGTCACCCGGTACGTCGGTGGGGAGCAGCCCAGCCTGAACAGGATGGGGGGCTCCGACTGGCACCAGACGAAGAGCCGGGCCCGCCGCTACGTCAAGCAGATCGCCGCCGAGCTCATCCGCCTGTACTCGGCCCGGATGGCCACCACCGGGCACGCCTTCTCGCCGGACACCCCGTGGCAGCGCGAGCTGGAGGACGCCTTCGCCCACGTCGAGACCCCCGACCAGCTGAGCACCATCGACGAGGTGAAGGCCGACATGGAGCGGCCCGTGCCGATGGACCGGCTCGTCTGCGGCGACGTCGGCTACGGCAAGACCGAGATCGCGGTGCGTGCGGCGTTCAAGGCGGTGCAGGACGGGAAGCAGGTGGCCGTCCTGTGCCCCACGACCCTGCTCGTGCAGCAGCACGTCAACACCTTCACCGAGCGGTACGCCGGGTTCCCCGTCGTCGTGCGCGCCCTCTCCCGGTTCCAGAGCGACCGGGAGGCCACGGAGGTCCTCGACGGCCTGACGAGCGGCGCGGTGGACCTGGTCATCGGCACGCACCGCGTCCTCTCCAAGGGCGTGCGGTTCAAGGACCTCGGCCTCGTCGTCGTCGACGAGGAGCAGCGGTTCGGGGTCGAGCACAAGGAGCAGCTCAAGGCCCTGCGCACGTCGGTCGACGTGCTCGCGATGTCCGCGACGCCGATCCCGCGCACGCTCGAGATGGCGGTGACCGGCATCCGCGAGATGTCCACGCTGCAGACCCCGCCCGAGGAGCGCCACCCGGTTCTCACCTACGTCGGGGCCTACGACGAGAAGACGCTGACGGCCGCCATCCGCCGCGAGCTCATGCGCGAGGGCCAGGTCTTCTTCGTCCACAACAAGGTGTCGACGATCGAGAGGGCCGCTGCCCGCATCCGCGAGCTGGTGCCCGAGGCGAGGATCGCCGTGGCCCACGGCAAGATGGGCGAGCACCGGCTCGAGCAGGTGGTGCTCGACTTCTGGGAGAAGCGCTTCGACGTGCTGGTCTGCACCACGATCGTCGAGACGGGACTCGACATCTCGAACGCCAACACGCTCATCGTCGAGCGCGCCGACCGGCTGGGCCTCTCGCAGCTGCACCAGCTGCGTGGCCGGGTGGGCCGCGGGCGCGAGCGCGCCTACTCCTACTTCCTGTACCCACCCGAGACCCCCCTGACCGAGACGGCTCTCGACCGGCTGCAGACGATCGCGAGCCACACCGACCTCGGCTCCGGCATGCACGTGGCCATGAAGGACCTCGAGATCCGCGGCGCGGGCAACCTCCTGGGTGGGGAGCAGTCCGGCCACGTCGCCGGCGTCGGCTTCGACCTGTACGTGCGGCTCGTCGGCGAGGCGGTCGCCGACTTCCGTGGCGATCGGGACGACAGCCCCGCCGAGATCAAGATCGAGCTGCCGGTCGACGCGCACCTCCCGCACGACTACGTCCCCCACGAGCGGCTGCGCCTGGAGATGTACAAGAAGCTCGCCGCCGTCGTCGACGAGGCGCAGCTCGCCGACATCGAGGCCGAGCTCGTCGACCGCTACGGCGCGCCGCCGGAGCCGGTGGGCAACCTGCTCGAGGTGGCGCGCCTGCGCACGGTGGCCCGGGCGGCCGGCATCGCCGACATCAGCGTCCAGGGCAACCACGTCCGGTTCGGCCCGGTCGAGCTGCGCGAGAGCCAGCAGCTGCGGCTCCAGCGACTCCACCCCGGGTCCATCGTCAAGGCGGCGCTCGGCACCGTGCTGGTCCCCAAGCCGATGACGGCGCGCGTCGGCGGCCGGCCGGTGCGGGACCGGGAGGTGCTCGCCTGGGCTGGTGAGGTCATCTCGTCCGTCGTCATGGACAATGTGGGGCAGGCCGCCCGGGTGGCCACCGCCCGCGCGTAGCGCGGACCCCCTGCGAAAGGACAGCACGTGACCTCCACCGTCCGCCGATCCGTCGCGGCCCTGGCGCTCGGCGCCGCGCTCGCCACGGCAGGCTGCGGCGAGACCACCGCCGACCGAGCGGCGGTCGTCGACGGAACCGTCATCCGCGAGACCGACCTCCAGACGGCGATGTCGGAGATCAACGGGATGGACCCGGCGCTGCTCCAGGAGCAGCTCACCCCCAGCGGCACCCTGACCGCGCTCGTCCAGGCACCGGTCGTGCTCGACTACCTCGAGGGCAAGGGCGTCGTCGTGTCCGACTCGGTCGCCTCCCGCGAGGCCGCCGCCCGCGGTGTCGCCGAGCCCAGCCAGGCCACCCTCGAGGTCATCAAGCTGGCGTCGGCGATCTCCGCGGCGCAGCAGTCCGGCCAGTTCACCGAGGCCGACGGGCTGGCGCTCTCGGAGCAGCTGCGCTCGCGTGACGTCGAGGTCAACCCCCGCTACGGCGCGTTCAACCCCGACACCGCGTCGGTGCAGCTGGGCCAGCCGTCCTGGGTCGAGGCCTTCGACGCGGGCCAGTGACCGTCGGCCGACTGGGGCTGCTCCTCACCTCACCCCGGGTCGCGCCGGGGCTCCTGTCACACGCGGCGTGGGATGCCGTGGCCTCCGCGAGCCTGCGCCTGGCACGGGACCCGGACGACCCGCTCGTCGAGGCCGTCGAGGAGTCCGGCCTGCCGGTCGAGGCGGTCGGGGACGTCGCCCCTCCCGCGCTGGCCCGCCGCCTGGTCGACCTCGCCACGACCACTCCTGTGGTGTGGCTGGGGTCCTCCGACGGTGACCCGGGGCTCGCCGATGCCGTGGCGGCCGAGGTGTCGCGCCTGGAGTCGCCGCCGGACGTCGAGGTCGTCGTGGGGTCGTGGGACGTCCAGGGCGGGCGCCTGCTCGACGTCGTCGCCACGATGGACCGCCTCCGCTCGCCCGGTGGCTGCCCGTGGGACGCGGAGCAGACCCACGAGAGCCTGGCCCCCTACCTCGTCGAGGAGGCGCACGAGGTGGCGCACGCGATCGACGTCGGTGACCGCCGCCACCTCGCCGAGGAGCTCGGCGACGTCCTCCTCCAGGTGGTCTTCCACGCCCGCGTCGCGGAGGAGGCCGCCGAAGGGGCGTTCGACATCGACACCGTCGCCGGGCTGCTCGTCGACAAGCTGGTCCGTCGCCACCCGCACGTCTTCGCCGACGGTGACGCGAGCACCCCGGCCGAGGTCGAGCAGGCGTGGGAGAGGATCAAGGGCGAGGAGAAGGCGGCCACCGCGGGCGGCGGGTACGACACCGACCTGCTGCACGGCATCCCCGAGACCCTGCCCCCGCACCTCGCGGCCGACAAGGTCCTCGCCCGGGTGCGTCGCCGCGGGCTGACCCCCGATCCGGATGCCGTGGCGCACCTCGAGCGCGCCCGGGCCGCCCTCGTCGCGGCCGAGACCGAGGTGCGCACGGCGCTTCGCGGTCTCGCCGACTCCCCCTAGTCTGCTTCGGTGCCTGCCGATCCCGCCCGTGTCCTGGTCATCGGCGGCGCGGTGCTCGACACGAAGCTCCGGACGGCTTCGCCTCCGGTGCCCGGAACGAGCAACCCGGGGAGCGCGTCGTGGACGGCAGGAGGGGTCGGCCGCAACATCGCCGAGAACCTGGCTCGTCTCGGGACGTCCACCGCGCTCGTGGCGGCGGTGGGCGACGACCTCGCCGGTGAGAGCATCGTGGGCCGCACCGCCGCGGCCGGCGTGGACTGCCGGAACGTCGTTCTCTCACCGCTCTCCACCGGCACGTACGCAGCCGTGCTCGACGAGGATGGTGACCTGCTCATCGCCGTCGCCGACATGCGCGCGACCGACGCGCTGACCGTCGCCGACCTGGGCGTGGTGCCGTCGCTGCTCGGCGGCGCCGACGCCCTGGTCGTCGACGCCAACCTGGACGACTCGGTGGTGCGCTGGCTGCTGTCCGCCGCCCAGGAGGCCGGCGTCCTCACCGTGCTGGAGCCGGTGAGCGTCGCCAAGGCCGGCCAGGTGGCCCCGGTTCTCGACGGCTCGGTGTGCCTGCACACGGTGACGCCCAACGTCGACGAGCTCGCCGCCCTCGTCGGCCGCCCCGTGGGCGACACCGTGGACGACGTCGTCGAGGCCGCGCTCGTCCTCCACGGCCGCGGGGTTGAGCACGTGTGGGTGCGTCGCGGCACGCATGGCAGCCTGCTCTCGGTCGCCGGGGCGGCGGCCGGGGCGGCGGCCGGGGCTGAGGGCACCCGGGATGCCGCCACGGCATCCGGCCAGCGGGTCGTGCTCGTCGACGCGCCGGTCACGGTGGTCGCCGACGTCACGGGCGCCGGCGACTCGATGACCGCCGGCTACGTCCACTCCCTGCTCGCCGGGAACGACGCCGTCGAGGCCGCGCGATACGGCCAGGTCGTCGCGGCCCTGACCTGTGCGTCGGTCGACACGGTGCGCCCGGACCTGACCGCCGAGCTCGTGGCGGCCCACCTGACCCCCACCCGGCCATCCACCGAGGAGCTCCGCACATGACCGCGACCGCCAGCCCGCACCCGATGCTCGTGCTCGCGCCCGACGTGGCCGAGGCCCTTGCCACGGGCACGCCCGTCGTCGCGCTCGAGTCGACGATCATCAGCCACGGGATGCCGTACCCCCACAACGTCGCGATGGCCCGTGAGGTGGAGCAGATCGTCCGCGACGGCGGGGCGGTGCCCGCGACGGTCGCCGTGCTGCACGGGCGTCCGACGGTCGGCCTGTCGGACGAGGAGCTCGAGCTGCTGGGGTCCGACGGCGGCATCCGCAAGGTCAGCGTGCGCGACCTGCCCCACGTCGTCGCCACGGGCGCCCACGGCGCCACGACCGTGGCGAGCACGATGCGGCTGGCCGGGCTGGCCGGCATCCGCGTCTTCGTCACGGGCGGGCTGGGGGGCGTGCACCGGGGGGCGGAGCACTCGATGGACGTCTCGGCGGACCTCACCGAGCTCTCGCGCACCGAGGTCGCGGTGGTGTCGGCCGGGGTGAAGTCGATCCTCGACATCCCGCGCACGCTGGAGGTGCTCGAGACCCTCGGCGTCCCCGTCGTGGGCTACGGGACGGACGAGTTCCCCTCGTTCTACTCACGGTCGAGCGGGGTGGGTGCGCCCATGCGGCTCGACACGCCGGGGGAGGTCGCCGCCCTCCTGCGCGCCACGTGGGACCTCGGCCTGGGCAGTGGAGTGGTCGTCGCCAACCCGGTCCCGGCCGAGGACGAGATGCCGCGGGCCGAGATCGACGCGGTGATCGCGCAGGCCCTCGCCGACTGCGAGGAGCGCGGCATCGAGGGCGCGGGCATCACGCCCTTCCTCCTCGGCCGGATCGTCGAGCTCTCCGACGGCCGTTCCCTGCAGACGAACCTGGCCCTGGTGCGGCACAACGCCCGGGTGGGAACCGCGATCGCCGTCGCCCACGCCGCCCTCACCTGACGCCCCCGCCTCCCCGACCTCCCCGACTTCGTCTGTCGGCGTGCCGCGACACGCCGTGCCCAGCCCCCGAAACCGACCATCTCGCAGACGAAGTCGGGGAGCTCGGGCCGGCGCGGGTCGGTCGGGGGGATGCCGCCCGGCGGGCACTAGGCTCGGAGCCGCACCCTTCACCCCAACCCCAGGAGTCCGGCGTGGCCAGCATCGAGGCAGTAGGCGCCCGCGAGATCCTCGACTCGCGCGGCAACCCCACCGTGGAGGTCGAGGTGGCCCTCGACGACGGCACGCTCGCCCGGGCGGCCGTCCCGAGCGGCGCGTCGACCGGCGCCTTCGAGGCCGTCGAGCGCCGGGACGGCGACAAGGGCCGGTACCTCGGCAAGGGTGTCGAGAAGGCGGTCGACGCGGTCATCGAGGAGCTCGGGCCGAAGCTGCTGGGCTTCGAGGCAAGCGAGCAGCGGCTCGTCGACGCCGAGATGCTCGCCATCGACGGCAGCGCGAACAAGGAGAAGATCGGCGCCAACGCCATCCTCGGCGTCTCGCTCGCCGTCGCCCGCGCCGCCGCCGACTCGGCGGACCTGCCGCTGTTCCGCTACGTCGGAGGGCCCAACGCGCACGTCCTGCCCGTCCCGATGATGAACATCCTCAACGGGGGCAGCCACGCCGACTCCAACGTCGACATCCAGGAGTTCATGATCGCGCCGATCGGCGCGGAGTCCTTCCGTGAGGCGCTGCGGTGGGGCGCCGAGATCTACCACGCGCTCAAGGGCGTGCTCAAGGAGAAGGGGCTGGCGACGGGCCTCGGCGACGAGGGTGGCTTCGCTCCCAACCTCGACTCCAACCGCGCCGCGCTCGACCTCATCCTCGAAGCGATCCAGCGGGCCGGCTACACGCCGGGCGAGCAGATCGGCCTCGCCCTCGACGTCGCCGCCTCGGAGTTCCACGAGGACGGCTCGTACGCCTTCGAGGGTGGCCGCAAGACCTCGGCCGAGATGATCGACTACTACGCCGAGCTCGTCGCCTCCTACCCGCTCGTCTCCATCGAGGACCCGCTGGACGAGTCCGACTGGGACGGCTGGAAGGCGATGACCGACCGCCTCGGCGACGACGTCCAGCTCGTCGGGGACGACCTCTTCGTCACCAACCCCGAGCGCCTGGCGCGTGGCATCGAGACCGGCACGGCGAACGCGCTCCTGGTCAAGGTGAACCAGATCGGTTCTCTCACCGAGACCTTGGATGCCGTCGAGCTCGCCCAGCGCAACGGGTACCGCTGCATGATGAGCCACCGCTCCGGCGAGACCGAGGACACGACGATCGCCGACCTCGCGGTGGCCACCAACTGCGGCCAGATCAAGACAGGTGCCCCGGCCCGCTCGGAGCGGGTCGCGAAGTACAACCAGCTCCTTCGGATCGAGGAGGAGCTCGACGACGCCGCGGTGTACGCCGGGGCCGGCGCCTTCCCCCGCTTCGCCCGCAGGCAGCAGGGCTGACGCGGGCGATGTCCACCGGGCGCTCTCGCGGTCCGGCGTCGCGGCCTCCGCGACGTCCGCCACGGGGACGCCCACGGGCGTCGACAGCGGGCCTGGCACCGGCCACCGCATCCGGCGCGGCGTCCGGTGCGGCCGCGGGCAGCGGCTGGCGCGGCCGGCTGACCGTCGCAGCACGCAACCACCGCGCCCGGCGGGTCCTCGTGCTCGCCGCGATCCTGGCCTTCCTCTCGGTCCTGCTGGGGTCGACCGTCGCCGCGTACGTCGGCCAGCGTGGTGACATCGCGGCCCTGCGCGACAAGGTGGCCGCCCAGGAGCGGGACGTCGTGGCGCTGGAGGCCGAGCGCGAGCGCTGGCGCGACCCGGCATACGTCGAGCAGCAGGCCCGCCAGCGACTCAAGTTCGTCAAGCCGGGGGAGCGGTCGTACACCGTCCTTGACCCCGCCCCCGCGACCGGCACCACCGATCCGGTGCCCGACGTCGCCAGGCCGGACCGCGACCTGGCGTGGTACCAGACGGTCTGGGAGTCCGCGCGCACCGCCGACGCACCGGGGGCCCGGCAGTGACCGACCGCACGGACCTGTCGCCCGTCGCGCAGGCCGACCTCGACGCGGTCTCGCGCCAGCTCGGCCGCCCGGCGAGAGGGGTCGTGGAGGTCGCGCACCGCTGTCCCTGCGGTGAACCCGACGTCGTGCGCACCGAGCCGCGCCTTCCCGACGGCACCCCCTTCCCGACGTCCTTCTACGCCACGTGCCCACGGCTCACGGGCGCGCTGTCGACGCTGGAGAGCCAGGGGGTCATGCGCGAGATGACCACCCGCCTGGCGTCCGACCCCGACCTGGCCGCACGGTACGCCGCAGCGCACGAGGACTACCTCGCCCGCCGGTCCCAGCTCGGCGTCGTCCCCGAGATCGCGGGCGTGTCAGCCGGTGGGATGCCGTCGCGCGTCAAGTGCCTGCACGTCCTGGTTGCGCACTCGCTCGGCGCCGGTCCGGGGGTCAACCCGCTCGGTGACGAGGCGCTCGACATGCTGGAGCCCTGGTGGCTGAACCACCCCTGCTCGGCCGACAGCGACGGCGACGCAGTCGACGCCGCCGGCGCGCAGGCCCCTGCCGTCGCGGGCGCCCATCCCCCCTCGCCGGGAGGCGGCCGGTGATCTCGCAGCCGGCCCCCCGGGTCGCCGCGGTCGACTGCGGCACGAACTCGATCCGCCTCCTCGTCGCCGACGTCGGCGACGACGGACGGCTCACCGACGTGGCGCGTCGGATGGAGATCGTGCGCCTCGGCCAGGACATCGACCGCACCGGGGTCATCGCACCCGAGGCGATGCAGCGCACCCTGGCCGCCACCCGCGACTACGCCGCCCAGTGCCGGGCCCTGGGGGCGCAGCGCGTGAGGTACGTCGCCACCTCGGCGTCCCGAGACGCCAGCAACGCCGGTCAGTTCGTGGATGCCGTGCACGGGGCCTTCGCGGAGGTGGGCCTCGACGTGGCGGTCGAGGTCGTCGCGGGTGACGCGGAGGCGCGGTTGTCGTTCACCGGCGCGACGTCGGACCTGGTCGCCCTCGGGGTCCCGGGGCCCTACGTCGTCGTCGACATCGGCGGCGGGTCCACCGAGCTCGTCCGCGGGACCACGGACGTCGAGGCGGCGCGTTCCGTCGACGTGGGGTCGGTCCGGATGACCGAGCGTCACCTGGTCTCCGACCCTCCGCGGCCGGCCGAGGTCGAGGGCGCACGCCGGGACATCTCGGCCGCCCTGGACACGGTCGAGCAGGGGGTCGACCTCGCCGGTCTCGGTGCGGTCGTGGGGGTGGCCGGCACCATCACCACGGTGACGGCCCACGTGCTGCGGCTCCCGGCGTACGACCCGGATGCCGTGCACCTCGCGCGCCGACCCTCGGCCGAGCACTTCTCGGCGTGCCGTGAGCTCCTCGGTATGAGCCGGGCGCAACGGGCCGCGCTGACCTATGTGCACCCCGGTCGGGTCGACGTCATCGGCGCCGGTGCCCTGGTGTGGTCCGAGGTGCTCTCCCGGGCGCTGGACCGGTCCCCGGGGGCCGAGGTGGTGACGTCGGAGCACGACATCCTCGACGGGATCGCGCTCTCGCTGGCCTGAGCCGCGGTCTCCACCGAGGTCTGTGGGCCGCACTGGGCCACGGCATACAGTGGCGTCGCCCCCGTGGCCCAACTGGCAGAGGCAGGCGACTTAAAATCGCCACCGGTGCGGGTTCGACTCCCGTCGGGGGCACCCAGCGACGCGGGACCGTTCGGGCGCAGGGGAGCCGCACCGGCCGCGTCCCGACGAAGGGTCCCCCGCCGCCGACTCTCCACAGCACGGCCGGGGCGGGAACATCGCGACCCCCGTGGGACGTCTAGTCTGATGACACGTGCGGTGAGCGTCACCGCCATGACCATCACGGAGGAACGATGGCCAGCAACCCGGCCTTCAACCGGCTCGAGAAGGACGCCCAGGCGGGCTATGCCGGATTCGGCGGTCAGCCGCAGCAGCAGGCGATGTCCTCGTCGTACGCGGCCCAGGACGCCATGACGGCCGATCAGCTGCAGGAGATGTACAACCGGCAGGCAGCCGGCCCGGCCGACACGCGGCGCGTCACCATGGACGACGTCATCATGAAGACGCTGGCCCTGTTCGCCATCGTGCTCGTCACCGGGACCATCGGCTGGGTCGTCTCGGCGAACAACGAGGCCGCCGGCTACGCGCTGTGGATGGGCGGCATGATCGGCACCCTCGTGCTCGGTCTCGTCATCGCCTTCAAGAAGACCCTGAGCGTCCCCCTGATCCTCGGGTACGCCGTTGTCGAGGGGTTCTTCGTCGGCGCGGTCAGCGAGTTCTTCAACACCGTGCCCGGCTGGGAGGGGATCGTCCCGCAGGCCGTGCTCGCCACCCTCTCGACGTTCGTCGGCATGTTCCTCGCCTACAAGTTCGGCCTCATCAAGGTGACCGCCAAGTTCCGCCGCATCATGACGATGGCGATCATCGGCTACGCGATCTTCGCCGTGGTGAACTTCATCTTCGCGATCGTCACGAACACCCAGTTCGGCATCGGCGGCTCCGGCGGCCTCGGCATCGCCATCTCCCTCTTCGCGGTCGGGCTCGCCTCGTTCAGCCTGGCCCTCGACTTCGACTCGATCGAGTACGCCATCCGCAACGGTGCGCCGCAGAAGTACTCGTGGCTGCTGGCGCACGGGCTCATCGTCACGCTCGTGTGGCTGTACATCGAGTTCCTGCGCCTCTTCGCCCGCCTCCGCGAGTGACCGAGGACGACTCCACCGACACCGCCGGGACAGGAAGACCTGTCCCGGCGGTGCCGTCTGTGGCTGGGCGGGCCACGTCGGCCCTCGAGAGGCGGCAGGATGCCGGTCGGCCGGCCCACGACGTCGTCGCACCGGAGGCACGGGTCGAGCTGGACCGCATCCGCCGTCGCTGGGCCGGGCTGCCGCTGTCCCACGCCCAGTCGCGGATGCCGCTCGTGCAGCGGCTTCTGGCGGACCTCGGTCCTCGCTCCGCCCCGGTGCCGGCCGCCGTGCCGGACCTCGGCCCGGCGGTGGTCGCCGACCAGCTGTCCGTGCTGGTCTGGGACGCGTACGCGGCGGGGCGCGGCGACGGCATCCCGGCGCTGCTGTCCGACGTCCGCCGCGCGCTGGGCTGAGCGCCGCAGCCCCCCTCCGTGGGGGACGCCGCGCCGGCGGCCAGCGTTGCCGGAGGCCGCGGCGGCGGGGGCCTCGGTCAGGCGTCGACGGGGACGCGCACCGCCAAGGTCTGCTCGAGCGCGTGGGTGAGGGCGTCCCGGTGCCGGAGGAAGACCTGGAGGACCCCGTTGACGGCCTCGGTCCCGGCAGGGGTGAGGCGGACGAGCACCCCTCGCCCGTCGCCGACCACGGTCCCGCTCTCCCGCACGAGGAGCCCTCGCCCTTCGAGGCGCTCGAGCAGGCTGGAGGTACCGGCCGCGGTGAGGTGCAGCTCGTCGGCCAGCTGAGCGGGGCGGAGCTGGCCACGGTCGGCGATCAGCACGAGGGCGTGGCGGTCCACCGCCTCGGTGACCCGGTGGCGCCGCATCACCGGTGTCACCTCGGTGACGAAGCGGGCTCCGGCGTCGCCGAGCAGGGCGGCGACCTCCAGTGGGGGGAGCGACGACCGGTGGTCGGCCTCGGCGTCTCGAGCGAGCAGGACCATGATGTGCTCGACGAGCGGGCCACTCCCGGTGAAGAAGCTGTCCAACGCGCGCGCGAAGGCGTCCACGCGTTCGGCCCCCAGCGGTGTGAGCCGCAGCTCCGCGCGACGGTGGTCCTGGTCGTTCACGGCCCGCTCGATCAGGCCCTGGTCGATCGCACGGGCGATGCTCCGCGAGACCGTGCTGCGGGGGCGCCGGGTGCTGGCGGCCACGTCGGACGGGCTGGCGCCGCCCAACCGGTGGATCGTCGTCAGCAGCTGGACGTCCAGGTCGCGCGCACCGCCCTCGGCGGTGACGGAGTCGGCGACCCGCGACAGGTCCAGCGAGTATCGCTGCAGAAGCGCAAGCCCGCCCAGGGCGGAGGTCGCGGACGGTCGCCGGACCGGTGGTTCCATGGCCGAAGGATATTGGCTCGACGGCTGCCGCCGGCGGGTTTGCTCGCACCCCGTCGCGTGCAGCGCCCGCGCCCAGGGCCCGGCCGACCGGGCGTCAGCCCAGGCGCTCCACGATGATCGCCATCCCTTGGCCCCCGCCCACGCACATGGTCTCCAGGCCCAGCTGGCCGTCGCGCTCCGTCAGGCCGTTGAGCAGGGTGGTCATGATCCGCGTTCCGGTCGACCCGAAGGGGTGACCGAGGGCGATCGCGCCGCCGTGGACGTTGAGCTTGTCCTCGTCCATGCCGAGGTCGTCGGCGCTCGGCAGCACCTGCGCCGCGAAGGCCTCGTTGATCTCGTAGAGGTCCATGTCGCCGATCGACATGCCCGCCCGGGCCAGTGCCTGGTGCGATGCCTCCACCGGACCGAGGCCCATGATCTCGGGGGACAGGGCGGACACCCCGGTGGCCACGATCCGGGCGAGGGGCTCCAGCCCGAGCTGCTTCGCGCGGGTGTCGCTCATGACGACGACCCCCGACGCCCCGTCGTTGAGCGGGCAGCAGTTGCCGGCGGTGATGGTGCCGTTCTCCCGGAACACCGGGTTCAGCGCCGCCACCGCCTCGAGCGTCACTCCCGCCCGGGGGCCGTCGTCGCTCGAGACCACGGAACCGTCCGGCAGGGTGACGGGGAGGATCTCCCGGGCGAAGAAGCCGTCGGCGATGGCCTTCTCGGCACGATTCTGGCTGAGGACCCCCCACTCGTCCTGCCGCTGTCGCGAGACGCCCCGCAGGGTCGCGACGTTCTCCGCCGTCTGCCCCATGGCCACGTAGACGTCGGGCAGCGCGCCCTCCTCACGCGGGTCGCTCCAGGTCGCGTTGGTGCGCGCCGTCTGCGCGCTGCGCGCCGCCGCGTCGGCGAACAGCGGGTTCTGGGCGTCGGCGTCGGTCCCGCCGGCCCCGGCGAAGCTCGTGTACTGCGACACGCACTCGACGCCTCCCACGACGAACGTGTCGCCCTCGCCCGCCTTGATCGCGTGGAAGGCCATCCGCATCGTCTGGGTGGAGCTCGCACAGAACCGGTTGACGGTCGCCGCAGGCAGGTGGTCCATGCCGGCGAGGACGGCGATGACCCGCGCGAGGTTCGACCCGTGCTTCCCGCTGGGGTCGGCACAGCCCCAGTACAGGTCGTCGATCGTCGTCGGGTCCACCGAAGGGACCTGGTCGAGCAGCCCGCGCACCACCTGCACCGAGAGGTCGTCGGGCCGGATGTCCTTGAGCGACCCCTTGAACGCTCGTCCGATGGGGCTGCGGGCGGTGGCGACGATGACGGCCTCGGTCACGGGATCTCCTCGGTGAGCGGACGGCATCCGGCGTCCTGGACGACCACCAAGCGCTCGCTCAGTGCTCGTCCAAGGGTATGTCGGGCGCCCGGTGGGCGACATGTGGCCTCGGTCTCCCGGCGCTGGGCTGCCACCGGAGGGGGTGCTCCGACATGATGGCGTCATGGAAACCACGCGCAGCCGGGCATCGTCAGGTTCGCCGTACGAGGGAAGCGTGGGGTTCTCCCGCGCGGTCCGCGTCGGCCAGTACATCGCGGTGTCGGGGACCGCTCCCATCAACGCCGACGGGCACGTCAGCGTCGACCCCGCCTCCCAGGCCCGGCGCTGCTGGGAGATCGCACTCGGGGCGTTGGCCGAGCTGGGTGGCCGACCCGAGGACGTCATCCGGACACGGCACTTCATCACCGACGACGACGTCGTGGATGCCGTCTCGACGGTGCACGGAGAGATCTTCGGCGAGATCCGGCCGGCGAGCACCATGGTGGTCGTCGCCGGCCTCGTCGACCGCCGCTGGAAGGTCGAGGTCGAGCTCGACGCGGTCCTCCCCGGCTGACCGACGGCACCTGACCCGCCCGCCACGGCGGAGGGCAGGACTCCGCAGGTCAGCGCCCCGCTGAGGGGCGGCGACCGCTCAGATGCGCTCGGCCGCCTCGCCCTGGTCGGCCGCCCCGCTCTCCACGGGAACGTCCTCGGCCGGTGGGACCTCGTCGTGCCGACGCCGCAGCAGCACGGCCCATCGACCGCGCGGGCCGCGGTCGGAGCCGGCGATCTCCGTCGGCGCGACCTCGGCGCCCGGCTCCCTGACGGCCTGGCCCGCGGCGACCGCGACCGGCCCCACGCCCTCGCCCCGGCGCGCCTCGGGCGCCCGGTCGGAGGTGTCGGCGCCCCACACGCCCAGCGCCGCGCACACACTGGGCAGGAGCGCCGCCGCGGCCCGCGCATAGCCTGCTGCCGAGGGGTGGAAACGGTCCTTGCTGAACATCTCGTGGGGGGACTCGTCGAACTCGGGGCCGAGGAGGTCCCCGAGCGACACCGTCCGCCCGCCTGCCTCCACGACCGCCACGGTCTGGGCCGCCGCGAGGTCGCGCGACCACCGCTTCATCAGCGAACGCAGCGGCTGCTGGATCGGCTGGATGGTCCCGAGGTCCGGGCAGGTCCCCACGACGACCTCCGAGCCGAGGGCCCGGATCCGCCGCACCGTCTGCTCGAGCGCCCGCACCGACGCCGACCGCTCGATCCGGTGGGTGACGTCGTTGGCCCCCACCATGATGAGCACGACGTCGGGGCGCATGACCTCCTCGAGGGCGTTGGCCAGCTGGCGCTCGAGGTCGCTGGACTCGGCCCCCACGACGGCGGTGTTCGTGAGTCGCACCCGACGGCCGGTGAGCGCCGCGACGCCACTCGCGACGATGGCGCCGACCGTCTCGTGCGCCGAGTCGGCGCCCATCCCCGCGGCCGAGCTGTCACCGAGGACCACGAGCTCGACCGGTACGCCACGACCCGAGCCGTAGGTTCCGGCGTCGTCGGGGGAGTCGTCGAAGGGGGTGCCGATGACCCGGCGGGCGAGCGCCGCCTCGGCCTTGATGACGCCCCAGCCGACCGCGCCGAGCGCCGCACCGGCAGCGGCGACACCGCCTCCGCCGTAGGCCGCGGTGGCAGCGATCTTGCGGGCCCGGCGTGCGCGTCCCATCTCGTCCCTTCCTGTCCAGCGGGACCACGGTAACGCGAGCCCGGGTGCGGCCGACACGGCATCCGGCGCGGGGCCTACGGTGTCGTCGTGGACGTGACCGTCGGTGCCCGGGCCGGGATCGACGTCGTCGTGACCGCCGAGGACACCGCCGCGGCGATCGGGTCGGGGGATCTCGCCGTCCTCGGCACGCCCCGCCTCCTCGCCTGGTGCGAGCTGGCCACCTGCCGTGTCCTCCAGCCGTCGCTGCCGCCCGGGACCACCAGCGTCGGCACCAGCGTGCGGCTCGAGCACCTCGGTGCGAGCGCCGTGGGCGCGCAGGTGTCGGTGCTCGCCGAGGTGACCAGGGTCGAGGGTCGGCGGGTGGTGTTCGACGTCACCGCGGCGGATGCCGGTGGCAGCGTGCTGGCCCGTGGCACCGTCGAGCGCGTCGTCGTCGACGTGCGGCGCTTCCTCGCCCGGGTGGGCTCAGGCCGGCCGCTTCCTGGCCGCGAGGGTGTAGCTGAGGGGTAGCCGCTCGGAGTGCTCGACGAGGGACCACTCACCCAGCGCGTCGTGGGCCATCCGCCCCGGGAGCGCCTCCCAGGGGACGCTGCGGTGCTCGACCAGGGCCGTGATCTCGAGGCCCCGCGCGAGCAGTGCCGTGACCGTCTCGCCGATCCCGTGGTTCCAGGACATCGCCCGGTTGTTGGCGAACTCGACGTCGGTCTCGACGTAGGTCCCGGGCTCCTCGTCGTCGATCGGCTCGGGGGTCTCGAAGTAGGGGTAGCCGAGCGTCAGGGCCTCGGTCAGTGCCTCGTCGACGGACCACATCATCGGGTGCCCCTCCCGCAGCAGGAGCCGCCCGCCGGGCGCGAGCAGGGCATCGACGACACCGGCCCAGCGGTCGATGTCCGGGAGCCAGCACAGCGCGCCCACCCCCGTGTAGACGAGGTCGAAGGCGCGGCCGGCCAGCACCTCGGGCGCCGAGTAGACGTCGGCCTCGACGTACTCGACGGGGGGTCCCGCCGCGGCGGCGAGCCGGCGGGCCTGCGCCAGCGACGCGGGAGAGAGGTCGAGCCCGGTCATGCGAGCCCCCAGCCGGGCGAGGGAGAGCGTGTCGGTGCCGATGTGGCACTGGAGGTGGATGCCGTCGAGCCCGCCGACGTCGCCCAGCCGCGGCAGGTCGAACCGGACGACTCCGCTCAGGTGCCTGGGGTCGTCGACGAACGCGTCGAACCCGTAGTCGGGGCTTGCGGCGTGCGCGGGGGCACGCTCGTCCCAGTTGGCCCGGTTCACGGCCAGGTACTCGTCCATGGCAGCCATCGTGGCGCATCCGCCGAGGCCGGCGCCTCCGGATTCGGGCCGGCGGGGAGCCGGTCGGCACCGTGCGAGGATGACCCGGTGAAGTACGCGGAGCACGTCGTCGACCTCGTCGGGAACACCCCACTCGTCCGGCTCACGTCGGTCACCTCGGGGATCGGTGCGACGGTCCTCGCCAAGGTCGAGTACCTCAACCCCGGTGGGTCCGTGAAGGACCGGATCGCCGTCAGGATGGTCGAGGCCGCGGAGGCCTCGGGCCAGCTCCGGCCCGGTGGCGTCATCGTCGAGCCCACCTCGGGCAACACCGGTGTCGGCCTCGCGCTCGTCGCCCAGCGACGGGGGTACTCCTGCGTGTTCGTCTGCCCCGACAAGGTGTCCGAGGACAAGCGCAACGTCCTCAAGGCGTACGGCGCCGAGGTCGTCGTCTGCCCCACGGCGGTGCCGCCGGACCACCCCGACTCCTACTACTCCGTCTCGGACCGGCTGGTCCGCGAGACCCCCGGCGCGTGGAAGCCCGACCAGTACTCGAACCCCAACGGGCCCCTGTCGCACTACGAGACCACCGGACCCGAGATCTGGCGCGACACCGACGGGAGGGTCACGCACTTCGTCACCGGGGCCGGCACCGGGGGCACCATCTCGGGCGCCGGCCGGTACCTGCGTGAGGTGTCCGCGGACCGCCCGGCGGGTCGCGTGCAGGTCGTCGCCGCCGACCCCGAGGGGTCCGTCTACAGCGGCGGCACAGGGCGGCCCTACCTCGTCGAGGGCGTCGGGGAGGACTTCTGGCCCGCTGCCTACGACCCCTCCCAGGTCGACCGGGTGGTCGCGGTCTCGGACGCCGAGTCGTTCACGATGACCCGCCGGCTCGCGCGCGAGGAGGGCCTGCTCGTCGGCGGCTCCTGCGGCATGGCGGTCGTCGCGGCCCTCGAGGTCGCCCGCGAGCTGCCCGACGACTCGGTGGTCGTCGTGCTCCTCCCGGACTCCGGCCGCGGGTACCTCTCGAAGATCTTCAACGACGACTGGATGGCCTCCTACGGCTTCATGAAGAGCGACGCCGAGCGCACGGTCGGCGACGTCCTGCACGCCAAGGACGGCGCGATCCCGGCGCTGGTCCACACCCACCCCTCGGAGACCCTGCGCGACGCGATCGAGATCCTCCGCGAGTACCACGTCTCGCAGATGCCGGTCGTCAAGGCGGAGCCGCCGGTCGTCTCCGGTGAGGTTGCCGGAGCCGTCTCGGAGCGGGACATCCTCGAGGCCCTGTTCACGGGCAAGGCGCACCTCGCCGACCGGGTCGAGCAGCACATGGGCCCGGGGCTGCCCCTGGTCGGCGCCGGGGAACCGGTCTCCACCGCCCGCCACGAGCTCGAGGGGTCCGACGCCCTGCTCGTCGTCGAGGACGGCAAGCCCGTCGGGGTCCTCACCCGGGCCGACCTGCTGGCGTTCCTCGCGGACTGACGCCTCGGGGTGAGACTGGGGGCATGGAACGACCCCGGTGGGAGAGCCCGGTCGAGAGGGCCATCCGCGAGGCCCTGGAACGGGGCGAGTTCGACGACCTGCCCGGAGCGGGACAGCCGCTGCCTGACCTCGGCGACCCCGACGACCCGCTGTGGTGGGTTCGGCGCAAGGCCGAGCGTGAGCAGCTCGACCTCTCCCTCGCGCTGCCCACGGCGCTGCAGCTGCGGAAGGAGGCGGCCGGCTTCCCCGAGTCGCTGCTCGACCTGCGCTCCGAGGAGGCGGTCCGAAGGGTGCTCGAGCACTACAACGAGCGGGTGCGCCGCGACCGGCTGCGGCCCCCCGACCCGGGGATGCCGCAGCTGCTCGCACCGACCGTCGACCCGGACGAGATGGTCGAGCGCTGGCGCGCGCTGCGAGCATCCTCACAGCGGGCCGAGGTTGACCCGCCGGTAACAACCAGCGAGGCTCGTCCCGGGCGCCGCTGGTGGCGCCGCCGGCGGTGACCCGAGCCGGATGCCGCGCCACGGCATCCGCGTGGGTCCTCGCCGCGGTGACCTGCGAGCCGCCCACCACCGACGAGGAAGGCCCCATGAGCGAGTACCCCCACCTCCTGGCGCCTCTGGACCTCGGACACCTCACCCTTCCCAACCGGGTCGTCATGGGCTCGATGCACACGGGGATGGAGGACCACGCGAGCCACTTCCCGAAGCTGGCGGCCTACTTCGCAGAACGGGCCCGGGGCGGCGCGGCCCTCATGGTCACCGGCGGCTATGCGCCGAACATCGAGGGAACGCTCTACCCGATGGCGTCGAAGCTCACGACGAGGCGGGAGGCGCGACAGCACCGGCAGGTCACGTCAGCGGTGCACGAGGCAGGTGGCCTCATCGCGCTGCAGATCCTCCACGCGGGCCGCTACTCGTACACGCCGTGGTGCGTGTCCGCGTCCTCCATCAAGAGCCCGATCTCGAGGTTCCGCCCCCGTGCCCTGTCGGACCGCGGCGTCCGCCGGCAGGTCCGGTCCTTCGCCCGTGCCGCACGGCTGGCGCGGGAGGCCGGTTACGACGGCGTCGAGGTCATGGGCTCCGAGGGCTACCTCGTCAACCAGTTCCTGGCCCCCCGGACCAACCACCGCACCGACCGCTGGGGCGGCTCGCCCGAGAACCGGCGCCGATTCGCCGTCGAGACCGTCCGGGCGGTGCGTGACGCCGTCGGGACCGACTTCATCGTCATCTACCGCATCTCGGTGCTCGACCTCGTCGAGGACGGCCAGACGTGGGACGAGGTGACCGCGCTGGCCCGCGAGGTCGAGGCCGCGGGGGCGAGCATCCTCAACCTGGGGATCGGCTGGCACGAGGCGCGGGTCCCGACGATCGTCACCTCCGTGCCCCGCGCCGCCTTCACCTCGTACGCCGCACGCCTCAAGGAGCACGTGTCGGTGCCGGTCGTCGCGACGAACCGGATCAACATGCCCGAGGTCGCGGAGTCCGTCCTGGCCGAGGGCGGCGCCGACCTCGTCTCGTTGGCGCGCCCCTTCCTCGCCGACCCGGAGTGGGTCCGCAAGTCCGCGGAGTCCCGGGCCGACGAGATCAACACGTGCATCGCGTGCAACCAGGCCTGCCTCGACCACACCTTCGTGAGCAAGCGGGCCACGTGCCTGGTCAACCCGCGCGCCGGCCACGAGACAGAGCTGGTCCTCGGACCGACCCGGACCGTCAAGAAGGTCGCCGTGGTCGGGGCGGGGCCCGCCGGGCTGGCGGCTGCCACCACGCTCGCCGACCGCGGCCACGAGGTGGAGCTCTTCGAGGCCCGGGACCACGTCGGCGGTCAGTTCGACATCGCGATGCGCATACCGGGCAAGGAGGAGTTCGCCGAGACCATCCGCTACTTCACCCGTCGCCTGGACCTGACCGGGGTCAAGGTGCACCTCGGGCGTCGGGTCGAGGTGGACGAGCTGGCGGCAGGCGGCTACGACGAGGTCGTCGTGGCGACCGGCGTGGAGCCGCGGATCCCGGACATCCCCGGTGTCGACCACCCCATGGTCATGACGTACGCCGAGCTCGTGCGCGGCGAGCGGACGCCGGGGTCACGGGTGGCCGTCGTCGGTGCCGGGGGCATCGGGGTCGACGTCAGCGAGTTCCTCACGACGACCCACTCCGCCACGCTCGACCTCGACGCCTGGCGCAGCGAGTGGGGAGTCGGTGACCCGGCCGAGACACGCGGTGGTGTCGCCCGGCCGCAGCCCCAGCCCAGTCCTCGGCAGGTGGTGCTGCTCCAGCGCAAGACCACCTCGATCGGCAGGGGGCTGGGCAAGACGACCGGGTGGGTGCACCGGGCGGCGCTCAAGGCCAAGGGGGTGGAGCACGTGACCGGTGTCGCGGCGTACGACCGCATCGACGACGACGGCCTGCACGTCCGGCTCGGCCCGGACGGCGCCGAACGGCGGACCTTCGCGGTCGACACCGTGGTGCTGTGCGCGGGTCAGGAGTCGGTCCGTGGGCTGGCGGACGAGCTGGCCGAGCGGGGGGTGACGACGCACGTCATCGGCGGGGCCGACGTGGCCGTCGAGGTCGACGCCAAGCGGGCGATCCGGCAGGCGACGGAGCTCGCGGCCGGCATCTGACCCGGTCGACCCGGTGGTGGTTTCGCGGCGGCGCGTCCACAGGGGCGGGCCGACGGCGACCGCGCTTCCGCCACGGCGCGCACTCGAGCGAGCAGGACATGCCCGGGATCCTCGGTTTCCCCGGAGTGTCCTGCTCGCTCGACCGGTGAGGGCGGCGGTGGCTCCGAGCCCTCGGGCCGTGCCCCCGCGGGCGAGGCCCGGCTGCCTCTGCCCCACGCCTCGACGCGACTCAGGCCGGCGGGGCGATCTCGGTCTGGGCCGGGAGGTTCGCCACGCCGACGGGGCAGGTCAGACCGTTGGGCCCGTGGTTGCAGTATCCGCCCGGGTTCTTGTGCAGGTACTGCTGGTGGTAGTCCTCGGCGTACCAGAAGGGACCAGCATCCGTGGCCGGCCGCAGCTCCGTGGTGATCGCGCCGCGCCCGGCCCGGGTGAGCACGTCCTGGAAGGCGCTGAACGTCGCCCGGGCGGCCGCCTCCTGGGCCGGCGTGGTCCAGTAGATCGCGGAGCGGTAGGCCGTGCCGACGTCGTTGCCCTGCCGGTTGCCCTGGGTGGGGTCGTGGTTCTCCCAGAAGGCCTTGAGCAGCAGCTCGGGGGAGGTCACGGACGGGTCGTAGGCGACGAGCACCGCCTCGGCGTGCCCGGTGCGCCCGGTGCAGGTCTCCTCGTAGGTGGGGTTGGGCGTGAGGCCCCCCATGTAGCCCGCCGCGGTCGTCACGACGCCGGGCAACCTCCAGAAGATCCGCTCGGCGCCCCAGAAGCAGCCCATGGCCACGTAGAGCACCTCGGTGCCCTCCGGCCACGGACCCTCGAGCGGCGTTCCGAGCACCTCGTGCGTGGTGGGCACGCGGAACAACCGGTGCTCCCGACCGGGCAGGGCCTCGTCGGGGGTGGGCAGGGTCGTCGTGGCTCGCGATCCGAACAGCATGTCCGTCCCAACGCCCGGAGCACCCGGCATCATCCCCGGCGCCGCACCACGGCATACCCTCGTGCCCATGACCCTCGACAACCTCGGCTTCTCCTCGCGTGCGATCCATGCGGGCCAGGAGCCGGACCCGACGACCGGCGCCGTCATCGTCCCGATCCACCAGGTCAGCACCTACAAGCAGGACGGCATCGGCGGCCTCCGCGGCGGCTACGAGTACTCCCGCTCGGCGAACCCCACTCGCACGGCGCTCGAGGAGTGCATCGCGGCGCTCGAAGGGGGTGAGCGAGGGTTTGCGTTCGCCAGCGGGCTCGCCGGCGAGGATGCCGTGCTGCGCGCGCTCCTGGCGCCCGGCGACCACGTTGTGGTCCCCTCCGACGCCTACGGCGGCACCTACCGGCTGTTCGACCAGGTGGTCCGGCCCTGGGGGGTGGAGCACTCGGTCGGCACCATCGCGGACGTCGAGTCGATCCGTGCGGCGATCCGCCCCGAGACCCGGATGGTGTGGGTGGAGACCCCGACCAACCCGCTGCTCGGCATCGCCGACATCCAGGCCATCGCCGCGGTGACGCACGAGGCAGGGGCCCTGCTCGTCGTCGACAACACCTTCGCCTCGCCCTACCTCCAGCAACCCATCGCCCTCGGCGCCGACGTCGTCGTCCACTCGACGACCAAGTACGCCGGCGGCCACAGCGACGTCGTGGGGGGTGCCGTCGTCGTCGCCCGCGGTGCGGTGACGCGGGACGGCGTGAGCGTCGCCGAGCGAGTGGCCTTCCACCAGAACGCGATGGGCGCGGTGGCCGGCCCCTTCGACTCCTGGCTGGTGCTCCGGGGCCTGAAGACCCTGGCGGTGCGCATGGAGCGCCACTGCGACAACGCCGAGGTCGTCGTCGAGTTCCTCCGCTCCCACCCGGGGGTCACGGCGGTGCACTACCCGGGCCTCGCCGACCATCCCAACCACGACGTCGCGGCGCGCCAGATGACGCGCTTCGGCGGCATGGTGGCGTTCCGCGTCCGCGGCGGCGAGGACGTCGCCACGAAGGTCTGCGCGGAGACCCAGCTCTGGACCCTCGCCGAGTCCCTGGGCGGCATCGAGTCGCTCATCGAGCACCCGGGCCGGATGACCCACGCGTCCGTCACCGGCACCGAGCTCGAGGTGCCGGCCGACCTGATCCGCCTCTCCGTCGGCATCGAGGACGTCGAGGACCTCGTCGACGACCTCGGCCAGGCGCTCGACCGGCTCACCTGACCTCGTGCCGGCCGTCCTGTGCGTCGACGTCGGGTCGACGTTCACCAAGGCGGTGCTCGTCGACGTCACCAGCGGCGGCGTCCTCGGCACCGCGAGCGCCCCGACGACCGTGGCCACCGACGTCATGGACGGTGTGGATGCCGTGCGCGCCTCCCTCGCCCACCACGGCGAGCCCCACGAGGTGCTCCTGTGCTCCAGCGCCGGAGGTGGGCTGCGCCTGGCGGTGGTCGGGTACGAGCGCGAGGTGACTGCCGAGGCGGGGTTCCGGGTCGGCCTCTCGGCCGGGGCGAAGGTCGTGCACGTGGCCACGGGTCCGATGACCGGTGCCGACGTGATGGCACTGCGCTCGGCCGCACCGGACCTGGTGCTGCTCGTCGGGGGAACCGACGGAGGCAACGCCGACGTGCTGCTGCACAACGCCGAGCGCCTCGCGAGGAACCGGATCGCGGCTCCCGTCGTCGTCGCGGGCAACGCCGAGGCGGCCCCCGCGGTGACGCGCCTGCTGAGCGGCACGGGCCGCCGGTTCGTCGTGGCGGACAACGTGCTTCCCCGCATCGGGGTCGTGGCGCCGGACTCGGCGCGCTCCGCCATCCGGGAGGCCTTCCTGCGCCACGTCATCGGTGGCAAGGGCCTCTCGCGGGGGCGGGGCTTCGCCGACCTCGTCCGGGCCGCCACCCCGGATGCCGTGCTCGGCGGAGTCGAGGTGCTGGCCGAGCACGTGGGTGGGGACGTGCTCGTCGTGGACGTGGGCGGGGCGACCACCGACGTCTACTCGGTGATCACGCCGCGCGGGGAGGACGCCACGATCGAGCGCGAGGTCGTGGGCACGCTCTGGCACGCGCGCACGGTGGAGGCCGACCTCGGGATGCGCTGGAACGCCGACGGCGTGGTGGAGGCGGCACGCCGTGAGCGACTGCCGCTCGACGCGGCGACCCGCCGTTGGGCCGGCCGCCTGGTCTCCGAGCCGGGGCACCTCGCGACGACCGACGCACAGTGG
Source organism: uncultured Actinomycetota bacterium (assembly GCA_963763015.1). GTDB lineage: Bacteria > Actinomycetota > Actinomycetes > Actinomycetales > Dermatophilaceae > Fodinibacter. The sequence goes on from CAVXML010000007.1 coordinate 453,796, forward strand.
CGAGCCGAGGAGGAGCTGGCGGGCACGGCGGCGGTGGTCGGCGTGCGGCGGCACGGCAGGCCCGCCCACCCGGCCGAGAGGCCACGGCCGCTGGCGGAGGTCGCGCTCGTCGTCGGGTCCGGAGGCGTCCTGCGCCACGCGCCGGAGGGGCTGGCGGGGCGGGTGCTCGCCAGGGTCACCGGGGACCACGGCGGCGGGTGGCGTGTCCCCGGTTCGGCACGCCCGCGCGTGGACACGGCATCCGTGCTGTTCGCGGTGGGCCTGCTCGTCGACGGGCACCCGGCTGCGGCGGGCATGCTCGCCGACACCCTCAGCAGGGGCCCTACGGTGGTGTCGTGACCACTCCGTGGCCCTGGGCGGCCGAGTTCGACGCGGACGGCCCGTACCTCAACACCGCCACGCTGGGACTCCCGCCCCGTCAGACCCTCGCCGCGATCGGCGCCGCCCTGGAGCAGTGGCGGCGGGGCACCGCGCACCCGCCCGAGTACGACGCGGTGATCACGCGGGCTCGGGAGGCGTTCGCCCGGCTGGTGCACGTGCCGGCCTCCACGGTCGCCATCGGGGCCCAGGTGTCGCCGCTGGTCGCACTGGTGGCGGCCACGGTGCCCGACGGGGGTACGGTGCTCGTGCCCCAGGGCGAGTTCACGAGCGTGACGTTCCCCTTCCTGGCCCAGTCGGCGCGGGGTGTCAGGGTGGTCGAGGCCCCGCTCGCCGAGCTCGCCGAGCACGTCGACGGCTCGACGACCCTCGTCGCCGCCTCCGCGGTGCAGTCCTCGGACGGTTCCGTCGGCCCCCTCGCGGCGGTGGAGGCGGCCTGCGCGCGCCACGGCATCGAGATGCTGGTCGACCTCACCCAGGCGACGGGGTGGCTGGACGTCGACGCGAGCCGGTTCGGCTACACGGTGTGCGGGGCCTACAAGTGGCTGCTCTCCCCGCGCGGGACCGCCTTCCTCACGGTGCGACCCGACCTGCTCGACGGGGTCCTGCCCGCGGCAGCCGGGTGGTACGCCGGGGACGACCCCTGGGCGTCCATCTACGGGTCACCGCTGCGGCTGGCGCCCGATGCCCGCAGGCTCGACATCTCGCCCGCGTGGCACGCCTGGATCGGCACGGCGGCCTCGCTCGACCTCCTCGAGCAGGTGGGCATCGACGCGCTGGGCCGGCACGCGGTCGCCGTCGAGGCCGCCTTCGCCGAGGCAGCGGACCTCCCACCGGCCGGCCGGGCGTTGCGGGCGCTGTCCGCGGACGCCGAGGTCCCGCGGCTGCTCGCGGAGCACCGGGTGGCCGCCGCGGAGCGCGCGGGACGGCTCCGGGTGTCGTTCCACGTCAGCACGACGGAGGAGGAGGCGGCCCTGGTCGGCCGGGTCCTCCGAGGTCACGTCGGCTGAGAGCCCTCGCTCAGGACCCGTCGACGCGGACGATGGCGTAGGGGGCGGGCGGCGCGGTGCCGAACAGGGCGTTGACCGCGTAGAGGGTGCCGCCGAAGGCGGCGATCGTCGTGGGAACGGCGAAGTCCGGGTCGGTCAGGGTGGCCGTGAGCCGCGCGGTCGTGAGGTCCGGGGAGAGTCGGAGGACGGCGACCTGGTTGAGCCGGTTGCGCACCACTGACAGCGTGCGACCCTGCAGCAGGATGCCGTCACCCGCCGTGAGCGACGTGTCCGCGGCCACGGCGGTGGCGACGCCGGTCTCCGCGTCGACGGCGTACACCACCCCGACCGTGCTGTTGACGACGAGGAGCGTGCGCCCGTCCGGGGTCGCGGCGATGCCGTTGGCGTTGAAGCCGTCAACCTGCTGCCACTCGCCGGTCAGTGGCACCGCCTCGGGGTCCCCGCTCGGCTGGCCGGCGTGCAGCGGCAGGCGGTAGAGCACCGCGTTGGAGGAGTCGGTGAACCAGGCCGCGTCGGATGTGACGACCACGTCGTTGATGAAGCAGGAGCCGGCGCCACACAGCTGGTAGGTCTCGACCTCGTCGCCCGTCCGTGCGTCGTAGACGTAGGCCATGCCGGTCGGGCCCCCGGCCACGAACAACAGGCCGTTGGAGTACTTCAGGCCCACCGCCACCCGCCCGTCGCCGCCCTCGACGAGGACCGAGCCCTCGCCGGTGCGCAGGTCGCCGGCCCACACGGCTCCGGTGGCGAGCGAGCCCGCGTAGACCATGGTGCCGGGGCCGGTCGCGATGCCCTCGGCCTGCCAGGTGTCGGGGAGGGAGATGACGTCGGGGAACGGCTGGGCCACCGCAGCCGAGGTGGTGGCGAGTCCCAGCACGGTGGCTGCGGCGACGGCGGAGGCGGTCCGGAGGAGTCCCATACCGGAAATGGTAGGTCGGTCGGCCCCGGTGTGGCTGTCCACGGATCGGCGAATGGGCAGGGTTGGACAGGCGGTTCCGACGCTCGGGGGAGTGGCCGGCGTCGCTCGCGGCCGGGGCGGGACGACGGTCGGCGACAGAAGACCTGTGTCGGAGGTCACATCTAGGCTTGACCTCATGAGTGAAGACATGGCTCCCCGGACCCGACCCGTTCTCGACCTCGTGGTCCTCGACTGCCCCGACGCGCGTGCCCTCGGCGCGTTCTACGCCGAGGTGCTCGGGTGGGAGGTGGAGGAGGGCTCGGACGACGACTGGGTGACCCTGGTGCCACCCGGCGGTGGCACCTCGTGGGAGCGGCCGCCCGGGGCGCCGTCCCTGGCGTTCCAGCGCATCGAGGACTTCGTCACGCCGACGTGGCCCGGTGGCGAACACCCCCAGCAGTTCCACCTCGACCTCCAGGTGCCCGACCTCGAGGAGGGTGAGCGCCTCGTGCTCGAGGCGGGGGCCCGCCGACACGACGTCCAGCCCTCGGAGAACGGTGGCTTCGTCGTCTACCTCGACCCCGCAGGACACCCGTTCTGCCTCGTCCGATGAGCGGGCCGGCGATCGAGGCGGTCGGCCTCGTCAAGAACGTTCGGCGAGTTCACGGCGGTCGACGACGTGAGCTTCTCGGTCCCCACGGGCACGGTCTTCTCCATGCTCGGCCCGAACGGCGCCGGCAAGACGACCACGGTCCGGATGATGACCACGCTGTCCGTCCCCACGAGCGGCACCGCGCGGGTCGCGGGGTTCGACGTCGTCGCCGACCCGGACGCCGTCCGGCACCGCATGGGCCTCACGGCGCAGTCGGCCACGGTCGACGAGCTGCTCACCGGCCGCGAGAACCTCCGTCTCATCGGTGACCTCTACGGCCTGGACCGCGCCCTGGTGAGGAGGTCGACCGACGAGCTGCTCGAGCGGTTCTCGCTCACGGATGCCGCGGGCAAGGTGGTCAAGGACTACTCGGGTGGGATGCGGCGCCGGCTCGACCTCGCGGCCAGCCTCATCGCCACCCCGCCGGTCCTCTTCCTCGACGAGCCCACCACCGGGCTCGACCCGCGGAGCCGGGTCGAGCTGTGGGGGGTGCTCCGCGACCTCGTGCGCGACGGCACGACCCTGTTCCTCACGACGCAGTACCTCGACGAGGCCGACCAGCTCGCAGATCGGATCGTCGTGGTCGACCACGGCCGGATCATCGCCGAGGGCACCCCGCTCCAGCTGAAGGACCAGTCCGGCCGGGCCAGCCTCGTGGTCACGGTGAGCCGCGTCGGTGATGTCGACGCCGCCGTGGACATCGTGCGCGCCGAGGTGGGCGAGATCCACGTCGACAGGGACGCGAGGCACATCACGGCGCCGGCCGAGGGCGTTGCCGCCCTGACCCGGATCGCGGCTCGCCTCCAGGAGGCCGGCATCGAGCTCGACGACATCGGGCTCCAGCGGCCGAGCCTCGACGACGTCTTCCTCAGCCTCACCGGACACCGGGCCGAGGCCGAGCAGGGCGACGCCCAGAACCGCGACGAGCTGACGGAGGCCCGACGATGACCGCCGGCACGCAGACCCACTTCGTCGCGACGCACCCCGACGAACGGGGAGCGAGCGGACTCCGCCAGGTCGGTGCCCTGGTACGCCGCAACCTGACGCACATCAAGCGGCAGCCCGAGATGCTCACGGACGTCACCATCCAGCCGGTGATCTTCGTGCTGCTCTTCGCGTTCGTCTTCGGTGGCTCGATCGAGATCCCGGGCGTCGACTACAAGGAGTGGCTGCTGCCGGGGATCATGGCGCAGACCATGGCCTTCAGCTCCTTCATCGTCGCGGTGGGGCTCTGCACCGACATCACCAAGGGCATCATCGACCGCTTCCGGTCCCTGCCGATCGGCCGCGCCTCGGTCGTCGTGGCCCGCAGCGTGTCGAGCCTCATCCACTCGATGCTCGGCATCCTGGTCATGTCGGTCACCGGCCTGTTCATCGGCTGGAGCATCAACACGGGGTTCGGGAGGGGCCTGCTCGGCTACCTGCTCCTCGTCCTGTTCGGGTTCATGATGATCTGGGTGGGCATCCTCGCGGGGTCGGCGCTGCGCAGCGTCGAGGCGGTCCAGGGTGTGATGTTCACCGTGATCTTCCCGGTCACCTTCCTCAGCAACGCCTTCGCCCCACCGGAGGGCATGCCCGACTGGCTGCGCACGCTGGCGGAGTGGAACCCCATCAGCGCACTGGTCCAGGCGCTGCGTGAGCTGTGGGGCAACGACGGCATCCCGCTGCCGCCGGATGCCGCGCTGCCGCTGCAGTACCCGATCATCGCGACGGTCCTGTGGTCGGTGGGGCTGTCCGCCGTGCTGGCGCCGCTCGCGGTGAGGGCCTTCGCTCGTCGCACGACCGACTGACCCCCCGGCCGGCGGTGGTCGTCGCCGCCGCGAGCCGGCTCCTCGTTGGCTCGGCGCCGTCCACGCAGGGGCGCTGTCCGCCTGACGGGCCGGGTCAGCCCTCGTACGGCGTGGTGTGGACGACCTTGACCTCGACCTGGTTCCCGTTGGGGGCCTCGTACGACACGATGTCGCCCACCCTCGCCCCGTTGACCGCGGCACCGATGGGGGACTTCTCGGAGAACACGTGCATCGAGGAGTCACTGATCTCGCGCGAGCCGAGGAGGAAGGTCTCCTCGTCGCCGAACATCTCGACGGTCACGACCATCCCGGGCTCGACCACTCCGTCGTCGGCGGGCTTCTCGCCGATGACGGCGTTCTCGAGCAGCTGGGTGAGCTGGCGGATGCGGGCCTCCATCTTGCCCTGCTCCTCCTTGGCGGCGTGGTACCCGCCGTTCTCCTTGAGGTCGCCCTCGGCGCGCGCCGCCTCGATCTTCTTCGCGATCTCGCTGCGACCCGGGCCCGAGAGCTCCTCGAGCTCGGCCTTGAGGCGGTCGTAGGCCCCCTGGGTCAGGAAGCTCGCCTGGTTGGCGGTCTCGGTCACGTCGCTCACTCCTGGGTGGTGGGCGGAGTCGCCGGTGTCGGGCGACGCCGCGGTGCTACGGCAACGGGCCCGGGTCCGATGGCTGCCGTGCAGCATGTCGTCGGACCCAGACCCGAGGTGTCGAACCCCCAGTCTACCCGCGCCGGGCCGGATCGCCACCACGGATGCCGCCAGGCCGCCCTCGCCCGGTGGTGTGAGTGCAGGTCACCGGCTCGTCGGCAGGACGCGGACGCACGAGTCCACGACCCCCGTGACCGCCCTGGTGCTGGTGCGCACCCGCACCTCGCGCGAGACCGATGTCGGCCCACCGCCCTCGATGGCATCCTCCACGGTGCCCACCCGGGCCTTGCTCCCGTCCAGGGCGCTGATGCGGCACAGCACGGCGGTGTCGCGTGGTCGGTGCAGGTCGTACCGCACCACGATGGCTGCGTCGGACTCCACCCGGTACCCCGTGACCTCCGGCCGCACGCTGCCGGACGTCCCGACGATGCCCCACCAGATGATGACCCCCACCGACAGCAGGATGCCGACGGAGCCGAGCACCCACCACCGGGTGGTCCCGGGCGCTGGGCGGGGAAGGGGCATGCAGGTCCTCCGTCGAGGGGCGGGCGGTGGTGAGAGGATGTCGGGGTCCATTCTCGGGGACGTCCCGATACCGCCACACGAAGGGTCCGCCGTGTCCGAGCGACTCCGGCTCATGTGCGTGCATGCGCACCCGGACGACGAGTCCAGCAAGGGCGCCGCGACGATGGCCAAGTACGTCGACGCGGGTCACGAGGTCCTGGTCGTCTCGTGCACCGGCGGGGAGCGGGGGGACGTCCTGAACCCTCGCCTCCAGGCCGACGCGCACATCCGGCGGGACCTCGCGCAGGTCCGACGCGACGAGATGGCGGCGGCCCGCGAGATCCTCGGGGTCGACCACACCTGGCTGGGGTTCGTGGACTCCGGGCTCCCCGAGGGCGACCCCCTGCCCCCGCTTCCCGAGGGTTGCTTCGCCCTCGAGCCGCTCTCGGTGACCGCCGAGGCCCTCGTGCGCGAGATCCGCCGGTTCCGGCCGCACGTCGTGACGACGTACGACGAGAACGGCGGCTACCCGCACCCCGACCACGTCATGTGCCACGACGTCTCGGTGGCGGCGTTCGCGGTGGCAGGTGACGCGACGGCATACCCGCATGCGGGAGCACCGTGGCAGCCGTTGAAGCTGTACTACAACCAGACCTTCAGCCGGGCGCGCATCGAGGCGTTCCACGAGGCGCTCACCGCGCTCGAGGAGGAGAGCCCGTATGCCGAGTGGCTGGAGAACTGGACCCGTCCGGACCGCACCGTGACGACCCGCGTCGAGTGCGCGGCCTGGTTCGAGCGGCGCGACGCCGCACTGCTCGCCCACGCGACGCAGGTGGACCCTGACGGGACGTGGTTCCGGGTGCCACGTTCGGTCCAGCAGGAGGTCTGGCCGACCGAGGACTTCGAGGCGGCCGTCTCCTACGTGCCGATCGCCGAAGGGGAGGACGACCTCTTCGCCGGCCTGCCGAGCGAGGTCGCAGAGGCCGACGCCCTGGCGACGTCCTCCGAGCTGACCATCGTCCACGACACCCGCACGGAGCGTGAGGCATGACCGACCCCCCCACCGCCGACCCCGGCCCCGGCTTCTACGCCTTCGTCGGCTTCTTCCTGCTGGCCCTCGTCCTGTGGTTCCTCATGCGCAACATGAACGCGCGGATGCGGCGGATGTCCTACCGGCAGCAGCAGGCACACCGGGGCCGTGACGAGCCGCAGGCGGTCGAGGGCGAGGGCCCGATCGCTGCGCCCGATCCTGACGCACCGACGGACCCCGGCCCGGAGCCCGGCGCGGGCCCACCTGCCGGCCGCCGCTGATCGGGGCCGCCCCTCTCGGGCTGTGTGGTCAGGCCGCTGCAGGGCCCGTGAGGGCGAGGGAGGCGGCCACGAAGTGTGCCGTGAAGGCGAGGATCGTGAGCGCGTGGAACACCTCGTGGAACCCGAACCACCGCGGCGAGATGTCCGGGCGCTTCGTGCCGTAGACCACGGCGCCGAGGCTGTAGAGCGCCCCACCGATGACGACCCACGTCATCACCGCTCCGCCGGCGTGCTCGAGGAGCGGACCGAAGTAGAAGACCGCCACCCAGCCCAGGCTGACATAGGCCGGGACGTAGAGCCACCGTGGTGCCCCGGCCCAGAACACCCGGAAGAGCACGCCGAGGATGGCGCCCCCCCAGACGAGGAGGAGCATGGTGCGCGCCTGGTCGGGGGGGAGCAGGAGCGCGAAGGGGGTGTAGGTCCCCGCGATGATGAGGAAGATGTTCGAGTGGTCGAACCGGCGGAGGAAGCCACCGACCCGAGGCGACCACGTACCCCGGTGGTAGACGGCCGAGGTGGCGAAGAGGAGCACGGCGGTGCCCCCGAAGACCGCCGCGGCGACCTTGCCGGACGTCGTGCTCGCGAGGACGACGAGCACGATGCCGGCGACGAGGGCCACCGGTGTCATCCCGGCGTGCAGCCAGCCGCGCAGCTTCGGCTTGACGTGGTCCAGGGCCAGCTCGACGCGGTGCTCGAGTGCCTCGACCTGATGCTCGAGCGCATGCAGCGGACCGGAGTCGCCGGGGCGCTTCGGGGAGGGCGAGGTCATCGGTTCAGGGTAACCTACGCCAGCGTAGGTATCGGTCCGGCGAGCACCGGACCCACCCACCCGCGACCCAGGGCTCCGTGCCGCCGCCAGGTGACGGACCAGGGTGCCGCCGTACTGCGACCCGCGTGCGCCCTCCGGGGTCCGGCACGAAGCCCGTGGTGAGCCTTCACGCGCCGACCGTCGGCGCTGACACCGTGCGGAGTAGCGTTGGAGCGCCGCCCCATGACCCTCGGGCGGCTCGACGGCAGGGAGGCGGCGCATGGGGCTCAGCGACGTCCTCTATGCCGCCTACACCCGCCGCCTCGCCAAGGAGCTCGGCCCGTCGTCCGTCCCCCGGCACGTCGGGGTGATGCTCGACGGGAACCGTCGGTGGGCGCGGGCGCGGGGCGCAGAGACGAGCGAGGGACACCAGGCGGGAGCCGACAACATCGCGAACCTCCTGTCGTGGTGCGACGAGGTGGGCGTCGAGGTGGTCACGCTGTGGCTGCTCTCGACCGACAACCTCAACCGCCCCGAGGCCGAGCTTCGCCCGCTGCTCGGCATCATCGAGAAGGCGGTCGAGACGCTGGCCGTCACCCACCGTTGGCGGATCCATCCCGTGGGGGCGCTCGACCTGCTCCCCGCGCCCACCGCGAGCCGGCTCAAGGCCGCGGAGGACGCGACCCGCGACGTCGACGGCATGCTCGTCAACGTCGCCGTGGGCTACGGAGGCCGGCGGGAGATCGCGGATGCCGTGCGCTCGCTGCTCCAGGAGCACGCCTCCCGCGGCACCAGCATCGAGGAGCTCGCCGAGGTCATCGACGTCGAGCACATCGCCGAGCACCTCTACACGAAGGGCCAGCCGGACCCGGACCTGGTCATCCGGACCTCCGGCGAGCAGCGGCTGGGGGGGTTCCTGCTCTGGCAGAGCGCTCACAGCGAGTTCTACTTCTGCGAGGCCTACTGGCCCGACTTCCGGAAGGTCGACTTCCTTCGGGCGTTGCGTGCCTTCGGGGAGCGCAACCGGCGGTTCGGGTCCTGAGCGGGCCGGGTGCCCGCGGCATCCGGCATCGTCCGGTGGGTTCCTCGGACCGCCCCCGCTGGTTCGCCCTCGGCTCCCGAAGGACCGACACGCGGGCCGCGCTCCGACCACGGGCGGCGCCGGGGTCGTAGCGTCGAGACCACCGATCTCCCCGACCAGGAGTTGCCATGGCTTCCAGCACTCGACCGGCACCCACAGCAGCAGACGCCGGGGCGGAGGAGACCCCTCGCACCTACGTGCTCGACACCTCGGTGCTCCTGTCCGACCCCCGAGCGATGACGCGGTTCAAGGAGCACGAGGTCGTCCTCCCGGTGGTCGTGGTCACCGAGCTCGAGGCCAAGCGCAACCACCCGGAGCTCGGCTACTTCGCCCGCACCGCGCTGCGGATGCTCGACGACCTGCGCGTCTCGGCCGGCAGGCTCGACGCGCCGGTGCCGATCGGTGAAGACGGAGGCACGTTGCGGGTCGAGCTCAACCACACCGACGCGACGTCACTGCCCGCGGGCTTCCGGCTGGGGGACAACGACACCCGCATCCTCGCCGTGGCGCGGAACCTCGCCGACGAGGGCCGGTCGGTCACGATCGTCAGCAAGGACCTGCCGATGCGAGTCAAGGCGTCGGCGTGCGGGATGGAGGCGGAGGAGTACCGCGCGGAGCTCGCCGTGGAGTCGGGCTGGACCGGCATGGCGGAGATCGACGTCTCCGCCCCGGAGATGGACCACCTGTACGAGCACGGCCGGCTCGAGAGCGTCGAGGCGGCCGAGCTCCCCTGCCACACCGGCCTCAAGCTCATCTCCCCCCGCGGCTCCGGTCTCGGCCGGGTCGGGCCGGACAAGCAGGTGCGCCTCGTGCGCGGCGACCGGGACGCCTTCGGCCTGCACGGGCGCAGCGCCGAACAGCGCATCGCCCTCGACCTTCTCCTGGACCCCGACATCGGGATCGTGAGCCTCGGTGGGAGGGCGGGCACCGGCAAGTCGGCCCTGGCCCTCTGCGCCGGCATCGAGGCCGTCATGGAGCGGCGCCAGCAGCGCAAGGTGGTCGTCTTCCGGCCGCTCTACGCGGTGGGCGGGCAGGAGCTGGGCTACCTGCCCGGCTCCGAGGCGGAGAAGATGAACCCGTGGGGGCAGGCGGTGTTCGACACCCTCTCCGCCGTGGTGTCCCGGGAGGTCGTGGAGGAGATCCTCGACCGAGGGATGCTCGAGGTGCTCCCCCTCACCCACATCCGCGGGCGGTCGCTGCACGACTCCTTCGTCATCGTCGACGAGGCCCAGAGCCTGGAGCGCAACGTCCTCCTGACGGTGCTCTCCCGCATCGGGCAGGGGTCCCGCGTGGTCCTCACCCACGACGTCGCCCAGCGGGACAACCTTCGCGTGGGTCGCCACGACGGCGTCGTGGCGGTGGTCGAGGCGCTCAAGGGCCACCCGTTGTTCGCCCACGTGACCCTCACCCGCTCCGAGCGCAGCCCCATCGCTGCTCTGGTCACTGACCTCCTCGAGGGCATCGAGGCATGAGCGGGTGGCCACACGGCCCGCTGCCCGAGCACACCTGTGTCCGTGCTGAACGGGGGATTTCCGCACCCTCCCCGGCGACCGCTACAGTCGGTCTCGATTCGGTAACGCGCGCGCTGTCGCCCGGCCGGCCCCGGTCCACCACCCTGCCCTGAGAGGTCCCTGCCCGTCGATGGCCCGATACACCCCTCGCCACGCACCCCGCCACGCCGCCCCTCGGCCCGCGGGGTTCGTGCGTTCGGCGGGGTCGGTCCTTCGGCAGCCGGTCGCGGTGGCCGGTGCCACAGCTGCCGTGCTCAGCACCGGCGCCGTGGCGGCCATGGTGACGGGCGGGACGGCGAACGCGGAGTCGCTCACGTTCGCGGTCGACCGCACCGTCTCGAGCGCCTCCACCGAGGAGATCAAGACCGAGCAGGCCGACGCGGCCCGAGTGGCCGCGGACCGCACGGCGACGAACGCCCAGCGCGCCGCCGCGGCGGCCCGCAGCGCCGAGGTGGAGAAGGTCCGCGCGGCATCCCGGGCCAAGGCCCGCAAGGCCGCGGCGGAGAAGGCCGCCAAGGAGGCCGAGCGCCGGCGGATCATCGCGAACGCGCAGGAGGACCCCAAGTCGGTCGCCCGGATGCTGCTGCCCGAGTTCGGGTACAGCCAGGCCCAGTGGCCGTGCCTGGACCAGCTGTGGATCGGCGAGAGCGACTGGCGCTGGTGGGTGGCGAACCCGTCGTCCGGGGCGTACGGCATCCCCCAGTCACTACCGGGGAGCAAGATGGCGACGATGGGCTCTGACTGGCGCACCAACCCGGTCACGCAGATCCGCTGGGGGCTGGACTACATCAAGAAGTCCTACGGCACCCCGTGCAACGCCCTCGACGTGTGGAACAGCCGCTACCCGCACTGGTACTGACGGGCAGCACCCACTGCCGAGCCGGCCCGAGGGGCTCGGCCGCGCCCCCGGCGGCTCAGATCTTCCGCAGCCGGATCCGGGTCACCGCGTGGTCCGGGCCCTTGGTGAGCACGAGCGTGGCCCGGTCGCGCGTCGGCAGGACGTTCTCGACGAGGTTGGGCTCGTTGATGCGCTCCCAGATCGCGGTCGCGGTGGCCCGCGCCTCCTCGTCGGTCAGCCCGGCGTACCGGTGGAAGTAGGACTGGGGGTCGGCGAACGCGGTCTCCCGCAGGCGGAGGAAGCGCTCGACGTACCAGGAGCGGATCTCCTCGACCGGGGCGTCGACGTACACCGAGAAGTCGAAGTAGTCCGCGATGGCCCCGGTGCTCGACCCGTCGGGCCGCACCGCCGGTGGCTGGAGGACGTTGAGCCCTTCGACGATGAGCACGTCGGGGCGTGCCACCCGCACCGTGCCGGGCAGCACGTCGTAGGTCAGGTGGGAGTACCGCGGGGCCTCCACCACGGGCACCCCGGACTTCACGTCGGCGATGAACCGCAGCAGGGCCCGACGGTCGTAGGACTCCGGGAACCCCTTGCGCTCCAGCAGGCCGCGCCGCGAGAGCTCGGCGTTGGAGTGGAGGAACCCGTCGGTGGTGACGAGTTCGACCTTGGGGGTGTGCGGCCACCGGCTCGTGAGCTCCTTGAGGATGCGCGCAGTCGTCGACTTGCCCACGGCGACCGACCCGGCGACGCCCACGACGAACGGCACGCGGGTCGGACGCTCCCCGAGGAACTCGCTCGTCGCGAGGCGCAGGCCGTGGGTGGCCTCGACGTAGAAGTGGAGCAGGCGGGACAGCGGCAGGTACACCTCCTCGACCTCGCGCAGGTCGAGGCGCTCACCGAGCCCCCGCAGGCGCGCGAGGTCGCTCTGCTCCAGGCTCATCGGGTGGCTCTCGCGCAGGCGTGACCAGGCGCGGCGGTCCAGGTCGACGTAGGGCGTCGGCACCGTGGCGCGCTGCTGCGTGGTGCTCACCCGCGTCATTGTTCCGTATGCCGTCGCGCCCTCGGCGAGCGCGCCGCCGGTGGCCCACGGCATCCGGCGGCCACCTGCCCACGCACTAGGCTGGCCGGCATGTGCGGAATCGTCGGCTACGTGGGCCGGACCATGGACGACACGGCCCTGGAGGTCGTGATGGAGGGCCTCACCAGGCTCGAGTACCGCGGCTACGACTCGGCAGGAGTGGCCCTGGTGACCGAGGACGGCCTCGTCGGGGCGAAGCGGTCGGGCAAGCTGGAGAACCTGCGCTCCGCCCTGGCGTCCGCGCCGCTCGCGGGGGCGCGCACCGCGATCGGGCACACCCGCTGGGCGACGCACGGTGGGCCCACGGACGGCAACGCGCACCCGCACCTCGGCGGGCAGGGGGACCGCCTGGCGCTCATCCACAACGGCATCATCGAGAACTTCCACGCCCTCAAGAAGGAGCTCCAGGCAGAGGGCGCCGAGTTCCACTCCGAGACGGACACCGAAGTGGCCGCCAAGCTGGTCGGGCGCGAGTACGACCGCCTCGGTGATCTCACCAAGGCCATGCAGGTGGTCGTCAACCGGCTCGAGGGGGCCTTCACGCTGCTCGCGGTGCACGCCGACAGCCCCGGGGTGGTGGTGGGTGCGCGGCGCAACAGCCCGCTCGTCGTCGGCCTCGGGGAGGGTGAGAACTTCCTGGGCAGCGACGTCGCCGCGTTCATCGGCCACACCCGGCGCGCCGTCGAGCTCGGCCAGGACCAGATCGTCACGATCACCCCGGACGGCTTCGAGGTGATCGGCTTCGACGGTGCCGCCGCCGAGGGCAAGGCCTACGAGGTCACCTGGGACGCCGCCGCCGCCGAGAAGGGCGGCTACCCCACGTTCATGGAGAAGGAGATCCACGACCAGCCGCACGCGGTCGCCGACACCCTGCTCGGCCGCACCGACGACTCGGGCCGGCTCGTGCTCGACGAGGTGCGCATCGGCGAGGACCAGCTGCGCGCGGTCGACCGCATCACGATCGTCGCCTGCGGCACGGCGGCCTACGCCGGCATGGTCGCCAAGTACGCCATCGAGCACTGGACGAGGATCCCGGTGGAGGTCAGCCTCGCCCACGAGTTCCGCTACTGCGACCCGATCGTCGACGGCACCACCCTCGTCGTGTCCATCAGCCAGTCCGGCGAGACGATGGACACGCTGATGGCCGTCAAGCACGCCAGCGAGCTCGGCGCGATGACCCTGTCGGTCTGCAACACCCACGGCTCGACCATCCCCCGCGAGTCGGATGCCGTGCTCTACACCCATGCCGGCCCCGAGATCGCCGTCGCGTCGACCAAGGCGTTCCTCGCCCAGATCACCGCCTGCTACATCCTCGGGCTGTACCTCGCCCAGCTGCGCGGTGACACCTACGCCGACGACGCGAAGTCGGTCATGGCCGAGCTGCAGGGCATCCCGGCGAAGATCGACGACCTGCTCGGCCGAATGGACCGGGTCGTGGAGATGGCGAACTTCATGGCGGACACCCGGTCGGTGCTCTTCCTCGGGCGCAACGTCGGCTACCCCGTGGCGATGGAGGGCGCGCTCAAGCTCAAGGAGCTGGCGTACATCCACGCCGAGGGCTTCGCTGCCGGGGAGCTCAAGCACGGCCCCATCGCACTCATCGACGCGGGCCAGCCCGTGTTCATCGTCGTACCCAGCCCGGACAGCCCGCACGGCTTGCACAAGAAGGTTGTCTCGAACATCCAGGAGATCCGCGCGCGGGGGGCCCGCACCATCGTCATCGCGCACGACGGCGACGAGGACGTCACGCCCTACGCCAACGAGGTCGTCCGGATCCCGCGGTGCTCGCCGCTGCTCGCGCCGCTGCTCGCCGTGGTGCCGCTGCAGGTGTTCGCCCTGCACCTGTCCACGGCCAAGGGCCTGGACGTCGACCAGCCGCGGAACCTGGCGAAGTCGGTGACGGTCGAGTGACCGGCGCGCCCGGCCGCCGGGTCACTCCCGCGACGAGCGATTCCGTCGGGTGACGTGGTGACGTCGTGATCGTGGGTGTCGGCATCGACGTCGTCGACGTCGATCGGTTCGGCTCGACGCTCGAGCGCACGCCGGCGCTCCTCGAGCGGCTGTTCACCCCCGCCGAGCGGGCGATGGCGCTGAACAGCCGGGCCGCCCGGTTCGCCGCCAAGGAGGCCCTCGCGAAGGCGCTCGGCGCACCCTCGGGCATGCTCTGGCAGGACGCCGAGGTCCACCGCGGCCCCGACGGTCGCCCTCACTTCGAGGTCCGCGGCACCGTGGCCGCGGCCGTCGACGCCCTCGGCATCACCGCCATCCACGTGTCGCTCTCGCACGACGCAGGAATCGCCTCGGCCGTCGTCCTGGCCGAGGCCGGGGAGCCCGCCGACCCACCGCGGCCCGACCCGCGAGGCGTGGCTCCGTGATCGAGGCGTGGTCGACGCGGGCGGTCTACGCCGCCGAGGCGTTGCTCATGGAGACCCTCGAGGACGGTGCCCTCATGGCCCGTGCGGTCGAGGGACTGGCCGGTGTCGCCGCTGCCCGGCTCGAGGAGCGCCACGGCACCGCCGTGGCCGCACTGGTGGGGCCGGGCAACAACGGTGCCGACGCCCTCTTCGCCGTCGCCCGCCTCGCGGAGGCCGGGTGGAACGCCGTCGCAGTGCACCACGAGACGGTCCACGAGCAAGCCAGGGCCGCCGCCGTGGCGGCCGGTGTCGTGCTCACCACCGACCCGTCGGTGCTGCGCGAAGCAGACGTCGTGCTCGACGGCATCCTCGGGATCGGGGCACGGCCCGGGCTGCCGCAGTGGGCGAGGGAGTGGCTGGGCGCGGTGCCCGAGACAGCCCACCTGGTCGCGGTGGACCTGCCCTCCGGCCAGGACCCGATGGGCGGCGCGATCGACCCCGAGGGCGTCTTCGCCGACGAGACGGTGACCTTCTCGGTCGCCAAGCCGGTGCACCTCCTTCCCCCCACGGAGCAGGCGTGCGGCCTGCTGACGGTCGTCGACATCGGGATCAGGCCGACGGAGGAGCCGGTCGTGCGTCGTCTCGACCACGACGACGTGGCACAGCGGTGGCCCCGGCCGACCGCCTCCGACGACAAGTACTCGCGCGGCGTGCTGGGGGTCGTCGCCGGCGGCGAGTCGTACCCCGGAGCGGCCGTCCTCACCGTCACCGCCGCGGTGGAGGCCGGGGTGGGGATGGTGCGGTACGTCGGGACGCCGACACCGACGCACCTGGTGGCGGGCGCCGTGCCAGAGGCGGTGCACGGCCCGGGGCGGGTCCAGGCCTGGGTGGTGGGGCCCGGTCTCGACGCGGGCTCGCAGGGGGAGCAGGCGCACGCTCAGCTCGAGGTCGCCCGGGAGGCCCTGCGGGGGCTGGAGCCGGTGGTGCTGGATGCCGGTGGGCTCGACCTGCTGGACGATGCCCTGCTCACCGCGCGTCGCGACGCCGTGACGCTGCTGACGCCGCATGCCGGCGAGTGCGCCCGGCTGCTCACCCGCCTCGAAGGCGTACCTCCATCGACCAATAGGTCAGTCGGGGTACAGGGGGAGGTGACCCGAGCGCAGGTCGAGGCCGCCCCGCTCGAGCACGCGCGGGCGCTCGCCCGCCGGACCGGGTCGACCGTGCTGCTCAAGGGCTCGACGACCCTCGTCGTCGGCCCGGGCGACCAGGCCACGGCGTTCTCGCAGGCGGACGCCCCGGCCTGGCTCGCGACTGCCGGGGCCGGCGACGTCCTGGCGGGCGTGGCCGGCACCCTCCTGGCCGCAGGCCTCCCGGCCGACGAGGCGGGCGCGCTCGCCGCCCTGGTGCACGGTGTCGCGGCCGACCGGGCCAACCCGGGGGGACCGGTGCGGGCGCTGGCCGTGGCGCACGGCATCCCCACGGCGGTGGCCCACCTGCTGGGCCGCGGTACCGCGTCCTAGACTCGGAGGCCGCATGACCACCTCGGCCCCCGTCCCCGTCCCCGCGCGCGCGGGCGCCTCCGCGTGCGTGACCGTCGACCTCGACGCGATCGCCGACAACGTCGCCGAGCTGGTGCGCCGGGCCGCCCCGGCGCAGGTGATGGCCGTGGTCAAGGCCGACGGGTACGGCCACGGTCTGGAGGCGTCGGCGCGGGCGTCGCTGGCGGGCGGCGCCACCTGGCTCGGCGTCGCGCAGCTCGACGAGGCGCTCAGGCTGCGTGCGGCCGGGGTGACGGCGCCGGTGCTCACCTGGCTGTTCCCCCCGGGCGCCGACGTCGCGGCCGCCCTCGAGGCTGACATCGAGGTGACGGTCGGGAGCCCGTGGACCCTCGCCGCCGTCGTCGCGGCCGCGCGCGAGTCCGGGCGGACGGCTCGGGTGCAGGTGAAGGTCGACACCGGACTCGGGCGCGGCGGCATCCTCACCGACTGGTCCGACATGGTGCCTGAGATCGCGCGCGCCCAGGCGGAGGGCTCGGTGCGGGTGACCGGGGTGTGGTCGCACCTCGCGTGGGCGGATGCGCCGCAGCACCCGACCGTGCGGGCCCAGCAGGACCGGTTCGTCCAGGCCTGTGCGGAGCTCGAACGAGCCGGCGTGCGCCCGCCGCTCCGGCACCTCGCCAACTCGGCCGCCACGCTCACGAACCCGTCGGCGCACTTCGACCTCGTGCGGCCCGGGCTTGCCGTCTACGGGCTGTCACCGGTCCCCGACCTCGGGGACCCGGCCCACTTCGGGCTGCGCGAGGCGATGCGGGTGACCGCGCGGCTGTCGATCGTGAAGCGGGCACCCGCCGGCCAGGGCGTGAGCTACGGCCACGAGCACGTCACCGACCGTGACACCGTGCTGGGCCTGGTGCCGATGGGCTACGCCGACGGTGTGCCGCGCTCGGCCGGCAACCGGGGGCCGGTGCTCGTCGGGGGCGAGCGGTCGACGGTCGCCGGGCGGGTGTGCATGGACCAGTTCGTCCTCGACCTCGGACCGGACTTCGCCGGAGCCGCGGGCGACGAGGTCGTTCTCCTCGGTCGCGGCGCCGACGGGGAGCCGACGGCCCAGGACTGGGCCGAGGCGGCCGGCACCATCAACTACGAGATCGTGACCCGGATGGCGCCACACCTTCCGCGGGTACCGGTCGGGGGTCGGAGCTGATGCCGCCTCGCGCCACGCGGCCCTTCGGTGTGGCCGCCAGCGCCGTTGGGGAGCGGATCACGGCCGCCCGTGCGGGGTTCCGTTCCGTCGACGCCCCCGACGGGTGGGCGCACACCCCGTCCGAGTCGCTCGTGGTCTCCAGCGAGGACGGCGTGGCTCTGCACGTGGAGATCGACGCCCCGGCCCCCTCGAGCAGGGCGCGGGCGCACCTCGCCGGTCGGCCACCCACCGTGGTCCTGGTGCACGGCTTCGCCCTGACGATGCAGTCGTGGGTGCTGCAGCGCCGTGCCCTGGTCCACCACGGCTTCCGCGTCGTGGCGTACGACCAGCGAGGGCACGGCCGGTCGGGCCGGCCGGACCTCGACCGGTGCACCGTGGCCCAGCTGGGCCGGGACCTCGCCGCAGTGATCGACGCGACCTGCCCGAGCGGCCCGGTGGTGCTGGTCGGCCACTCGATGGGCGCGATGAGCGTCATGTCGTACGCCGGCCAGCACCCCGAGGTGGTGCGCGACCGGGTGCTCGCCGCCGCACTCGTCTCCACGAGCTCCGGTGGGGCCGCCATGACCGAGATGGGTCTGGGGCCCGCGGTGGGGAAGCTCGTCGGAGCCCTGGGGCCCGGGGTGCTGACGCGGCTGTCCCACCATTCCGGGCCCATCGGGCTGGTGCGCAGGATGGGGCGTGGGCTGCAGAACGCGGTCGTCGAGCGGTGGGCTTTCGACTCACCGGTGAGCGCCGATCTCGTCGACCTCGTGGCGACGATGATCTTCGAGACGCCCTTCGACGTCATGGCCGCGTTCCTGCCGGACATCGACGCCCTGGACGTCAACGAGGACCTCGCCCCGCTGACCGGGGTCGAGACCCTCGTCATGAACGGGGCCGGGGACCTCGTCACGCCGCCGTCGCACAGCGTGGAGATCGTGCGCCGGATCCCCGGAGCGGAGCACGTGGTCGTCGAGGATGCCGGTCACATCCTCATGCTCGAGCACCCGCAGCTCGTCACCCAGCAGCTGCTCATGCTCATCGCCCGAGCGCAGCGGGCGGTCGCCGAGGGTGTGCCGGTGAGCAGCAAGCCGCGCGTGCGCCGCACCATCCAGGACATCTCGAAGAAGCGTCGCCTCGCCCGCGCCCGGGCCGCGAGGACCCGGCGGGGGGCCGCTTCGTGACGGCTCCCGGGGCGGCTCGGTGAGCGGCCGGCACGTGGTCCTGCCTGCGGTGGAGGACACCGTGGCGCTCGGCCGCGTGCTCGGGGGGATGCTGCGAGCCGGGGACCTCGTGGTGCTGACCGGCGGCCTCGGCGCGGGGAAGACCACCTTGGCCCGCGGGATCGGCGAGGGCCTCGGGGTCCGCGGCCCGATCACCTCGCCGACCTTCGTCATCGCGCGCGTGCACCCCTCCACCGTGGGGGGCCCGGCCCTGGTGCACGTCGACGCCTACCGCCTGTCGAGTGCCCTGGAGCTCGACGACCTCGACCTCGACACCTCCGTGGAGGAGAGCGTCACGGTGGTGGAGTGGGGTCACGGCGTCGCCGAGGACCTCAGCGAGGACCGGCTCGAGGTGGTCCTGGGGGTCGACCCGACCACCGAGGCGCGCACCGCCACCGTGACCGGCATGGGTGGGCGGTGGCGCGGGGAGCACCACGACGGCTCGCCACCGCTCGCGGTGCTCCGTGGTGAGCCGTGCTGATCCTGGGTATCGACACCGCCACCTCCGCGATCGCGGTGGGGCTGAGCGACGGTGAGCGGACGGCATCCGCCCACCGTCTCGACCCTCGGAGACACACCGAGCAGCTGGCGCCCCTGGTGCGCGACCTCCTCGCGCGCGAGGGGGCGGTGCCCGGGGCTCTCACCGCGATCGCCGTCGGAACCGGGCCGGGGCCCTTCACCGGGCTGCGCGTCGGCATGGTCACCGCCCTGACGATGGGCCACGCCCTCGGTGTCCCGGTGCACGGCATCTGCTCGCTCGACGTGCTCGCGCACCAGGCGCTGTGCGCCGGCTGCGCACATGGGGGCTCGGAACACCGCGTCAGTGCCGGGGACGAGGTGCTGGTCGCGACCGACGCGAGGCGCAAGGAGGTCTACTGGGCGCACTACCGGGTGGGGGTCGGGCCCGACGGCGTCACGGCCCCGGTGCGCCTGGCCGGCCCGGCCGTCGAGCGACCTGCGGACCTGCCCGACGAGCTGCTCCGGATGCCGACCGCCGGCCGCGGGCCGGGCCTCTTCCCCGACCTCTTCCCGAACGCCGTCGGGCCGCTCGACGTCGACGCGGGTGTGCTCGCCGGACTGGCCGCCGACGGGGTTCGCGCCGGACGTGAGATGCCGGTCGAGCCGCTCTACCTGAGGCGGCCCGACGCGCTGACCAGCGCCGAGCGGGGGGCGCGACGGTGACCCCGGCGCGAGCGGTCGGGCGGCCCGGCA
This sequence comes from uncultured Actinomycetota bacterium, assembly GCA_963763015.1. GTDB lineage: Bacteria > Actinomycetota > Actinomycetes > Actinomycetales > Dermatophilaceae > Fodinibacter. The sequence goes on from CAVXML010000007.1 coordinate 473,712, forward strand.
CCCTGCGCGAGGCCCGCTGGACCGACGTCCCGGCACTGGCAGCGCTCGAGGCTGAGCTGTTCCCCGACGACGCGTGGTCCGAGGCGACGTGGTGGGCTGAGCTGGCCGGCCGTCCCCGTCGGGACTACGTCGTGCTCGAGGACGCCGACGGCGTGTGCGGGTACGCCGGGATCGACCACGGCGGTGGTGTCTCAGATGTCATGACCGTCGCCGTCGCGTCGCGGGCCCAGGGCCGTGCCCTCGGGAGGGTCCTCGTCGACGAGCTCGAGCGCCGGGCGCGGGGGCGCGGCGCGGCATCCGTCATTCTCGAGGTGCGGGCCGACAATGGGCCGGCTCGGGCGCTGTACGAGGCCTGCGGCTACGCGGTCCTGACGACCCGGGCGCGGTACTACCAGCCCGGCGACGTCGACGCACTCGTGATGCGCAAGCTGCTGGGTGGGACGAGCCGTCATGACGCCTGACGAGCCCCTGGTGCTCGGCATCGAGACCTCCTGCGACGAGACCGGTGTCGGGATCGTCCGGGGCGAGACGCTGCTCGTCGACGCGATCGCGAGCAGCGTCGACGAGCACGCGCGCTTCGGCGGCGTGGTCCCGGAGGTCGCCAGCCGGGCGCACCTCGAGGCGATGGTGCCGACCATCGAGCGGGCCTGCCGCACCGCCGGGGTGGCGCTGCGGGACCTCGACGCGGTTGCCGTGACGTCAGGGCCCGGGCTCGCCGGGGCACTCATGGTGGGGGTGGCGTCCGCGAAGGCCCTTGCACTCTCCCTCGGGGTGCCGCTCCACGGGGTCAACCACCTCGCCAGCCACGTCGCGGTGGACATCGTCGAGCACGGGCCGCTGCCCGAACCGACGCTGGCGCTCCTGGTGTCCGGGGGGCACTCCTCGCTCCTGCTCGTCCCCGACGTGACCGACGACGTGCGTCCGCTGGGGTCGACGATCGACGACGCGGCCGGGGAGGCGTTCGACAAGGTGGCCCGGGTGCTGGGACTGCCCTTCCCGGGAGGTCCCTACATCGACCGGGCCGCGCGCGAGGGCCAGGTGGTGATCGACTTCCCTCGTGGGCTCAGCAGCGGCCGGGACCTGGAGCGGCACCGGTTCGACTTCTCGTTCTCGGGGCTGAAGACGGCGGTGTCGCGGTGGGTCGCGGCACGCGAGGCCTCGGGGGAGCCGGTGCCGGTCGAGGACGTGGCTGCCAGCTTCCAGGAGGCGGTGGTCGACGTGCTCACCCGCAAGGCGGTGCTCGCGTGCCGGCAGCACGGCGTGGAGCACCTCCAGATCGGCGGGGGAGTCGCCGCCAACTCGCGGCTGCGCGCCATGGCTGCGGAGCGGTGCGCCACGGCCGGCATCGAGCTGCGGGTGCCACGACCGGGGCTGTGCACGGACAACGGCGCGATGGTGGCCGCCCTGGGGGCCCAGATGGTGCTCAAGGGCCGCCCGGCGTCCGACCTCGCCATCGCGGCCGACTCCTCGCTCCCGGTGACCGTCGTGCAGTCCTGACCCACCCGACCCACCCGACCTCCCCGTTCTCCCCGACTTCGTCTGTCGACGTGCCGCGACACGCCGGTGGAACCGGCGCGCCGCGGCCGTCTGACAGACGAAGTCGGGGAAGGCGGAAGGGCGTGGCAGTCGGGGTCGGCAGCAGGTGTGACGCGCCCCGGGCATCAGTCGGTCGACGGGGTGGAGCAGGGCAGCAGCCCCATGCGTTCCTTGAGGGTGAGCACCCGCTCCACGGCGGCCTCCACCTTCTGCGCCATCTCGGGGTCATCGGCCGCTGCGGCCTCGAGCGCCGCCAGCATCTCGGCGGCGTCGGAGGCGGCTCCGGTCAGCACGATGTCACCGCCCGCGGCGACGAGCCGCACGGCGCGGTCGCCGGCGGGGACGTCCTCAAGGGCCTCGGCGTTGACGTCGTCGGTGATGACGACGCCGTCGTACCCCATCTGCTCGCGGAGCAGGCCGGTGACGATCTTCTCCGAGAACATGGCGGGGTTCTCCTCGTCCAGCTTGGGATAGCGGGCCGAGGCCAACATGACCAGGCCCGCGCCCGCCCGGATGCCGTCCTCGAACGGCTTGAGGAACGGGTCGTCGGGCGTTGCCACCTCGTCGGTGATGCCGGTGGAGGAGAAGTCGGTGTTGTTGCGGATGCGGCCGAGCCCAGGGAAGTGCTTCACCGTCCCTTCGACCCCGCCCGCCAGCATCCCCTCGAGGAACGCCGTGGCCGAGCGGGACACCGCCTCGGGGGTCGAGCCGTACTGCCGGCCCCACTTCCCGATGGGCTCGTTGGCCCGGCCGATCTCCGTGGGGACCGTGTCGGTGACTGGCGCGAGGTTGACGTTGACCCCCGCGGTCCTGAGCTCCTCGGCCCAGGCGGTCGCCGCCTCGGTCAGCTCCTCCGGCTCCATGGCGGCCTGCCTGCTCGCCGACGGGGGCCGGGTGAACCCCTCCCCACGCAGCTGGTGCACGATGCCGCCCTCCTGGTCCGCGGCCACGAGGAGCCCGACGCCACCGGTGCTGTCGCCGGAGACCAGGCCCTGGAGGTGCTCGGACGTCCGGGTCACCTTGTCGGCTCCCTCCCACCCGCCGAGGTAGATGACGTTGCCCACGTGCGACTGTTCGACGACCTCGTCGAGCGCACCCAGTGGTGCGTTGGTGTCGAACCCGACCATGAGCAGCTGGCCCCTGCGCTGCTCCTCCGTGAGTCCCTGCAGCGTCTCGGCGACGCACGCCGCCGCCGGGTCCGAGGGCGATGGGGTGGGGCTCACGGACGGGCTGGTCGAGGCGCTCGCGGTGGCCGACCCGGCATCCGACGTCGGTGCCCGACCTGCCGGCCCGGAGCCCCCCGAGCACCCGACGAGCCCGACGGAGAGCAGACCGGACGCCGCGACGGCGAGGACGCGGGAGCGGCGGCGTCGGGTCGTCGCAGCAGGCACCCGAGCACGGTACGTGACCGACCCGCGACCAGCCGAATGCCGCGCACACCCCTCCCCCGGGCGCCTCCCCGACTTCGTCTGTCAGATGGTCGGCGCGGCGCGCGTCTCGCGGCGTGTCGCGGCATCCCCACAGACGAAGTCGGGGAGGAGGGGGCGGTCGGGGACGGGGTCGCGCCGGCATCCGCCATGATCGTGCCCATGTCGAGCCTCCCGGTCGTCCTCGACGTCGACACCGGCGTCGACGACGCGTGCGCGCTGCTCCTGGCCGGCCTGCACCCGGGGCTCGACCTGCGCGCGGTGACGTGCGTCGCCGGCAACGCCCCACTCGCCGACGTCGTCCGGAACACCCTCACCGTGCTCGAGGCGGTCGGCCGCGGCGACGTCCCGGTCGGGGTGGGCGCGGCCCGGCCCCTGCTCGAGGAGCCGGTCGACGCCCGACACGTCCACGGCGCGGACGGGATGGCGGACCTCGGCCTGCCCGCCCCGACGCTGACTCCCGACCGCCGGGATGCGCTGGACCTCCTGCGTGACACCATCGACGAAGCGGCAGCACTCGGCCGCCCGGTCACCGTCGTCCCGTTGGCGCCCATGACCAACCTGGCGCTCCTCGCCCGCGTGCACCCGCAGGCGTTCGACCGCATCGGCCGCATCGTCTTCATGGGCGGCGGTGCCCACGTCAGCAACGCGACCGCGGCTGCCGAGTTCAATGTCTTCCACGACCCCGAGGCCGCCGCGATCGTGCTCGACGCCTGTGCCGTCGGGGACGTCCCGGTGACGATGTACGGCCTCGACGTCTTCTACGAGCCGATGGTGTCCGACGCCCAGGTCGCCTCGCTCCGTGCCACCGGCTCTGCCGCGGCACGTCTTGCCGCCGACCTCGTGTCGTTCCACCACCGGCGGTTCGCCAACGCCGGCGCCACCATCGGTGACGCCGGTGCCGTGGCCATGCTCCTCGAGCCGGATGCCGTGAGCACGCACCGCCTGCCGGTGCGGGTGGAGCTCACCGGCACCTGGACCCGCGGACGCACCGTCGTGGACCGCCGCGACTGGGGCGGGGACATGGCCCACGACCCGCACGGCCTGGCGCCGGCGATGGTCGACGTCGCGCTCGAGGCCGACGGCCCGCGGATCGCCGACCTGTGGCTGCGCACCATGCACGGGGCCACCTCCCGGGGCGGGCCGTCGTGACCGGCCGCGTGCTCGTCCTCGGGTCGCTGAACGTCGACCTCGTGACGCGGGTGGAACGGCATCCGCGCCCGGGTGAGACCGTGCGGGGGACCGGGCTGGCCCGGCTGGCCGGCGGCAAGGGGGCCAACCAGGCCGTCGCCGCCGCGACGGCCGGCGCGGACGTCACCATGGTGGGGTGCGTCGGCGACGACGCCGGCGGCGCCGCCTACGTCCAGCGACTGGCGGACCGGGGCATCGACGTGCGCCAGGTGCGAGTCGTCGCGGGTGTGCCGACCGGGCACGCACTGGTGACCGTGGCGGAGGGAGGGGAGAACAGCATCGTCGTGGTGCCGGGTGCCAACGACCTCCTCGACGAGCGGGAGGTGACCGCGGTCGACCCGCTCGGCACCGGTGACGTCCTGCTCGTCCAGCTCGAGGTCCCCCGCCCCGTGGTCTGCACCGCCGTGCGCCGGGCCGCAGGGCGAGGCGCCCGGGTGGTGCTGAACATCGCCCCCTACGCCGCCCTTCCGCCCGACGTCGTCGCGCTCGCCGACCCGGTGGTCGCGAACGAGCACGAGATGGCTGCCCTGGCGGAGTCCGGGGCGCAGGCCCGGTCGGTGCTCGTCACCTTCGGGGCGAACGGCGCGTCGTGGGACGGCGTCACGGCCCCCGCCCACCTCCTCGCAGCCGACGACGTGGTCGACACGACGGGCGCTGGGGACGCGTTCTGCGGTGCCCTGGCCGCTGCCCTCGCCCGGGGGTCCGGCCGCGAGGAGGCGCTCGACGCGGCGCTCGCTGCAGGGGCGGCGGCGGTGCGTCGCGAGGGTGCCCAGCCCGACCCGACCCTCTGACACGGCCCGCCTCGGCTGACACGTCGGCCCGTGGCACCGCCGCCCGGCAGATCAGGCGGGGTCGACCACCAGGACCGCCTGCTCGCCGGCCACCCGGGTGAGGATGACCGTCGCCTGCGCCCCCTCGCCGGCCTTGCGCCCGATGCGCAGCTGACGGCGCAGCTCGTCGTCGTCGAGGCGCATCCCCCGCTTCTTGATGGTCAGTCCGGTGATGCCGTGCTGGCGCAGCCAGGCCCGCAGTGACCGCACGCTGAACGGCATCACCTCGCGCACGGCGTACCGGCGGGCGAACGGCACGTCGACCTCCGCCTCGGACACGACGTACCCCAGCCCGCGGTCGACCTCGCTGCCGAGCGTCGCAGCGGTCACCGCTCCGAGGAGCCCGGCCTGGGTGACCGCGCGGTCCGGCTCGTACAGCCACGGGCCCACCGTGGACAGCGACGACGTCGTCGGCGGGTCGGGCTCGGCCATGGTCTGGTCGACCTCGATCGGGGAGCGTTCCGGTCCGAGGATGCGGGCGCTCCGGCCCGGCTGCTGGGCCAGAGGCCCCCACCACACCGTGCACTCCAGCACCTCTCCCGCGAAGGAGGTCCACTGCGCCTCGGTCCCGAGGGGGATGGCGTCGTGGGGCATCGAGGGCGAGAGCTTCGCCGCCGTCGCAGGCACCGCCGTGGCGACCTGGAGCACGAACTCCCAGGTGGGTCGGATCTCGTCGAGCCGGAAGACCCGCTTGATCCGCCCGTGCCGCCCGGTGTGGCCCGGCACCCGGCGGGCCGGGTCCAGCCAGACGCCCACCCGCGCCCGGAGCGGGTCCTTCGGCGGCTCGAACTCCTCCGCGAGCCCCACCCGCGCCCTGGAGTCCGGCCACGGACGGAGGTTGATGTCGGCGACGGCCGCGGTCACCGGGTCGACGTCCACCCCGTGGACCGTGACCCCCAGCGCCGACATCGCGACGGCGTCCGACCCGATCCCGCACCCGAGGTCGTGCACCGTGGCCAGGCTCGCGTTGTAGAAGCGCCCGGCGTGGGTGGCCGCCACCTCGAGGCGCGAGGCCTGCTCGAGCCCGTCGGCGGTGTAGAGCATGTCATGGGCGAACTCGCCGAACTTGGTGATGGCGCGGGCCCGCAGGCGCTGCTGCGTCAGCAGGGCCGCGACGAAGTCCGGCGAGTGGCCCTCGCGGCGCAACCGGTCCTGCAGCCGCATCACCTCGCGCTCGTCGTAGGGGGGCAGGGAGCGCAGGATCGCCCGGCCGTCGGGCGACCCGAGCGCTCGTACGGTCCCGACGTCCACGGCGGGACATCCTGCCAGCCCGAGCCGCCTCCCGCCGTCCCGGGTGCGATCGGTTCGCCGCCGTCCGCGCTCTGGCACTCGAGTTGACCGAGTGCTAACGCGCGACCTAGATTTGGCTCATTGGCACTCGCCCCCGGCGAGTGCCAGCGCACCCGGGTCGGGATCGACCCCCGCGACGGCGAGAGCGGCCCGGAGCGCAGTCCCGTCCACTTCGACTCACCCCACAGGGGAGGAGCACACCGTGTCGGTTTCCATCAAGCCGCTCGAGGACCGCATCGTCATCAAGAGCCTCGAGGCCGAGCAGACGACCGCGTCCGGTCTGGTCATCCCGGACACCGCGAAGGAGAAGCCCCAGGAGGGCGAGGTCATCGCGGTCGGTCCGGGTCGCTGGAACGAGGACGGCGACGAGCGCATCCCGCTCGACGTCGCCGTCGGCGACCGCGTCATCTACAGCAAGTACGGCGGCACCGAGATCAAGCACGCCGGCGAGGAGTACCTCATCCTCTCCGCCCGCGACGTCCTCGCCGTCGTCGGCTGACGCCCCCACCCGTATGCCGTGACGCGCCCCGGTGCGCACCCCATCGGGGGTGCCGCCGGGGCGCGCGCGGTGACGGCGCCCCACAGACCACCCGCGGGTGCGCGGCGCGAGCCCGCACCCGGCATCCCGATCACGAAGGACAGCAATGGCCAAGGAACTGGAGTTCAACGACTCCGCCCGCAAGTCGCTCGAGCGGGGCGTGGACGCCCTCGCGAACGCCGTCAAGGTGACGCTCGGCCCCAAGGGCCGCAACGTCGTCATCGACAAGAAGTGGGGCGCCCCGACGATCACCAACGACGGCGTGACCATCGCCCGGGAGATCGAGCTCGAGGACGCCTACGAGAACCTCGGTGCCCAGCTCGCCAAGGAGGTCGCCACCAAGACCAACGACATCGCCGGTGACGGGACGACGACCGCGACGGTCCTCGCCCAGGCGATGGTCCACGAGGGCCTGCGCAACGTCGCGGCCGGTGCGGCCCCGTCGGGCCTCAAGCGCGGTATGGACGCGGCCGTCGAGGCGGTGTCCGAGGAGCTGCTGCGGGTCGCCCGCGAGATCGAGTCCAAGGAGGAGATCGCCCAGGTCGCCGCGCTCTCCGCGCAGGACCAGGAGATCGGCGACATCATCGCCGAGGCGTTCGACAAGGTCGGCAAGGACGGCGTGATCACCGTCGAGGAGTCCTCGACCGCGTCGACCGAGCTCGAGTTCACCGAGGGCATGCAGTTCGACAAGGGCTACATCAGCCCCTACTTCGTCTCGGACCCGGAGCGCATGGAGGCCGTCCTCGAGGACGCCTACGTGCTCATCAACCAGGGCAAGATCTCGGCCATCGCCGACGTCCTCCCGGTGCTCGAGAAGGTCGTGAAGTCGGGCAAGCCGCTCCTCGTCATCGCCGAGGATGTCGACGGCGAGGCCCTCTCGACGCTCGTCGTCAACAAGATCCGGGGCACGTTCACCGTCGTCGCGGTCAAGGCCCCAGGCTTCGGCGACCGCCGCAAGGCGATGCTCCAGGACATGGCGGTCCTCACCGGCGGCCAGGTCGTCGCCGAGGAGGTCGGGCTGAAGCTCGACCAGATCGGCCTCGAGGTGCTCGGCCAGGCCCGGCGCGTCGTCGTGACCAAGGACAACACCACGATCATCGACGGCGCCGGCGATCACGAGGACGTCACCGGCCGGGTCAACCAGATCAAGCAGGAGATCGAGCGCACCGACTCCGACTGGGACCGCGAGAAGCTCCAGGAGCGTCTCGCCAAGCTCGCCGGCGGCGTCTGCGTCATCAAGGTCGGCGCGCACACCGAGGTCGAGCTCAAGGAGAAGAAGCACCGCATCGAGGACGCCATCTCGGCGACCCGCGCGGCCATCGAGGAGGGCATCGTCGCCGGTGGCGGCTCGGCCCTCATCCAGGCCGTCAAGGTCATCGAGGGACTCGGCCTGCAGGACGACGAGAAGGTGGGCGCCTCCATCGTGCGCAAGGCCGCGGCCGAGCCGCTGCGCTGGATCGCCGAGAACGCGGGCATGCAGGGGTACGTCGCCGTCGCCCGCGTGCAGGACCTCGATGCCGGCCAGGGCCTCAACGCCGCCACCGGTGCCTACGAGGACCTCGTCAAGGCCGGGGTCATCGACCCCGTCAAGGTCACCCGCAGCGCCCTGCGCAACGCCGCATCCATCGCCTCGATGGTCCTCACCACCGACACCCTCGTCGTGGAGAAGAAGGAGGAGGAGCCCGCCGGGGCCGGTGGCCAGGGCCACGGGCACGGTCACTGAGGCCTCCCCGCGCCGTGACGGCGTGGACGACGACGGATGCCGTCCGCTCAGCCGAGCGGGCGGCATCCGCGCGTCGTGCGCCGACCCGATCAGCCGCCAGCGCTGACGTGGATCGTCTCCTGCTCGATCGTCACGACGTCGCCCGGGCGCACCTGGCGACCCCGCCGGGTCTCGACCTCGCCGTTGACCGCGACGAGCCCCCGCGTGACCGCCTCGCGTGCCGCCGCGCCGTCGTCGACCGCTCCCGCGAGCTTCAGCAGCTGTCCGAGCCGGATGGACGCGTCGCGGATGGGGACCTCGTGGGGCGTGCTCACCGGGTCAGGGTAGGTGCCGGAGCACGGCTCGTCGACGGGTCGTGACCCCACGCGCCCCGCCCGCGGTGACGCCCTTGTCACCAGCGGACGGGCCGCGCCCGCAACTCCCCGCCGGAGCTTGGTGGCGGCGACCCGTCCGGACGGGTCGCCGCACGATCATGACGCGATGTGGCGCTCGCGTGTGTAGTAGCTCTCCCGCTCGTCCTCCGTCAGGCCGCCCCACACCCCGTAGGGCTCGCGGACCGTGAGCGCGTGCGAACGGCACTGCTGCAGCACCGGGCAGGTGACGCAGACTTCCTTGGCAGCACTGGCCCGGGTGCGGCGCTTGCTCCCGCGCTCGCCCTCGGGGTGGAAGAACACCTCTGGGCCGACGCGACGGCAGGCGCCCTCGAGCTGCCACTCCCACAGGTCGGCCACTGGACCCGGCAGTCGGGTGATCTCGGCCATGTGTACCTCCGCGTGCTGCTGGTGACCGCTCCTCGAGTGGTCCGGTCCTCACGCTAGGAGCGCATTGGTACAGGATGGGCAAGCGTTTGGTAAGGACTTGGTCAAGGCCACGAGGCCGCAGGGTCGGGGCCCCCCGGCGCCCCCACCACACCCGTCCGTCCGGGCCGGGAGTCGCCGGCGCCGTGGCCCCGAGGACCGGCTCCCCGGCACGCCGCCCTCGACGTCGGCCGGGGCGTCGTGCCGGGGGCCCTCGACCGAGCCCGTAGAATCGGGCGATGAGCCTCGGACTCGACGAGACCAGCACCTCCCCGGAGCACGCCCTGGGCGCGGACGGCGCCCGGTCCACCACCGGGCCGGATGCCGCGCGCGCCGTGTCCGAGCCCGCGGTGCCCGCGGCATCGGCCGAGCCGCAGCCGGCATCCCCCTTCGCAGAGCTCGGACTCACCTACGACGACGTCCTGCTGCAGCCGGGGGAGACCGACGTCATCCCGGGCGAGGTCGACACCACGACGCGCCTCACGCGGGAGATCTCGATCCGCGCCCCACTCGTCTCGGCCGCGATGGACACCGTGACCGAGGCCCGGATGGCCATCGCGATGGCACGGCACGGCGGCATCGGCATCCTCCACCGCAACCTGTCGATCGAGGACCAGGCCTACCAGGTGGACCTGGTCAAGCGCACCCAGACCGGGATGATCTCCAACCCGGTCACGATCGGGGCCGACGCCACGCTCGAGGAGCTCGACGAGATCTGTGGCCGGTACCGCGTCTCCGGGCTGCCCGTCGTCGACGCGGGCGACCACCTGCTCGGCATCGTGACCAACCGCGACCTGCGCTTCACCCCCGTCGCGGACTGGGCGGTGACCCTCGTTCGGGATGTCATGACGCCCATGCCGCTCATCACCGGCCACGTCGGTATCAGCCACGACGAGGCGACCCTGCTGCTTCGCCAGCACAAGCGCGAGCGCCTGCCGATCGTCGACGAGCAGGGCCGGCTGCGCGGCCTCATCACGGTCAAGGACTTCGTGAAGTCCGAGCAGTTCCCCGACGCGAGCAAGGACGGCGACGGCCGCCTCCTCGTGGGTGCCGCGGTGGGCTACTTCGGTGAGGCGTGGGAGCGGGCCACGACCCTCGTGGACGCCGGGGTCGACGTGCTCGTCGTCGACACCGCCCACGGCCACGCCCGGCTCCTGCTCGAGATGGTGGAGAGGGTCAAGAAGGACCCCGCGACCAGGCACGTCCAGGTGATCGGTGGCAACGTCGCCACGCGGGCCGGTGCCCAGGCCCTCGTCGACGCCGGCGTGGATGCCGTGAAGGTGGGCGTGGGGCCGGGGTCGATCTGCACCACGCGGGTCGTCGCGGGCGTGGGCGTCCCCCAGATCACGGCCATCCACCAGGCGTCGCTCGCCTGTGGGCCGGCGGGGGTGCCGCTCGTCGGCGACGGTGGCCTCCAGTACTCCGGCGACATCGCGAAGGCCCTCGTCGCGGGCGCGGACACCGTCATGGTGGGGTCGCTGCTCGCGGGCTGCGAGGAGTCGCCCGGCGAGCTCGTCTTCATCAACGGCAAGCAGTTCAAGGCCTACCGGGGCATGGGGTCGATCGGTGCCATGTCGTCGAGGGGGAAGAAGTCCTACTCGCGTGACCGCTACTTCCAGGCCGAGGTCACCTCCGACGACAAGATCGTGCCCGAGGGCATCGAGGGGCAGGTCGCCTACCGCGGCCCGGTCGGGGCGGTGGCGCACCAGCTCATCGGCGGCCTCCACCAGTCGATGTTCTACGTCGGTGCGCGGACCGTGGCCGAGCTCAAGGCCAAGGGGCGGTTCATCCGCATCACCACGGCGGGGCTGCGCGAGTCGCACCCGCACGACATCACCGGCATCGTCGAGGCCCCCAACTACGCCAGGTCCTGAGCGGCCCCGTCGCCCGTCAGCGCGTCGCGGTAGGAGAGCAGCGCCACGCCCCCGTCGGCGGTGCGGTCGACGGAGGTGGCCGCGAGCACGGCTCGGATGACCGCCCGGGCCACGCAGTCGGCGCCGGCGGTCTGGAGCTCGACCTCGTCGAGGCCGGTCACCGCGAGGCGCTCGCCCGTGGCGAGCGCGAAGACGGTGTCGCCGTCGTAGGCCGTGTGCACCGGGGAGAGGGCGCGGGCCAGCCCGTCGTGCGCCACCTCGGAGAGCCTCTGGCACCCCGCCTTCCCGAGCGTCGCGTCGGTCGCGACCACCGCCAGCGTCGTGGCGGTGCCGGCCCGCAGCTCCGCCTCCTCCGCCTCGCGGGCGGCCCAGTGGGTGCGCACCCGGTCCGGGTCAGGGGCGGGGACGGCACCGTCGCCGGGCTGCAGCAGGTGGGCCGCGTACAGCCGGCCGTCCGGCCCGAACGGCGAGCCCACCGCGTTGACGGCCACCAGGGCACCAACCGTGACACCGGAGCGCAGCACTGCGGATGCCGTGCCGACCCCGCCGCGCAGGCCGCCGGCCCGGGCCCCTGTTCCCACCCCGACAGAGCCCTCGGCGACGGGCCCCGCGTCAGCGGCCCGGTACGCGGCTGCGCCGTCGCCCGGCCCGGGGTGGTGGAGCCAGGCACCGCCCCGGCCGAGGTCGAAGAGGATCGCGGACGGGACCACCGGCACGCGGTACGGGTCCGGACCGACCGGCGCTCGTTGCCTGTTGGGCCCCACCGGCCACCCGCGACCGTCGCTGTACAGCTCGGCGAGGACCCCGTCGGCGGCGGCGAGCCCGAAGGCGCTGCCACCGCTCAGCACCACCGCGTCGACCGCGTCGACGCCGCAGCGGGGGTCGAGGACGTCGGTCTCCCGCGTCCCCGGGCCGGCGCCCCGGACATCAACTCCTGCAACGGTTCCCGGCGGGGCGACCACCACGGTGACCCCGGTGAGCCATCCCGGCTCGTCGCGGGAGCAGTGGCCGACGCGCACGCCCCCCACGTCGGTGATCGCGTCGAAGGTGCCGGCAGGAGCGGGGCTCGGGTTCACGGGCTCAGCATGGCGGATGCCGGCCCCGCAGGTGCGGGGCCGGCATCCGGTCAGAGCGCGAACGCGCTCGTGGTGCCGGGGGTCAGTGCAGGACGACCGGGGGCGCCACCTCGTCGGCCGCGGCGTCGTCGAGCAGGTGCGACTCCTCGTGCCTGCGCGGCAGGAAGTAGGCCGGGACGAGGGTGAGCGTGAGCAGGATGGCGGCCACCCAGAAGGTGTTGGCGAACGCCACGGCCATGGCCTCGTGAACGGCTGCCATGAAGGCCTCCTGGCCCCGCGCGAGCAGGGCCGCGACGTCGGGGAACCGAGCGGCGATCTGGCCGAGCTGCCCCTGGTCGGTGACGCCGGCGCTCGCCTCCTCGAAGCCCCTCGCCGCCTTGAGCAGCGGGTCGCTGTTGAGCCCGTTGGTGAGCACGACCGACATGATCGCGACACCGACGGACGACGCGATCTGCTGGGTGATGTTGAGCAACGTCGAGCCCCGGGCCACCTCGTGCGAGGTGAGGGTCTTCAGCGCGGAGGTCATCAGCGGCATCATCGTCGCGCCCATGCCCAGGCCCATGATGAACAGGACCGGCAGGATGAACGAGTACGACGTCGTCGCCGTGAGCTGGGTCAGCGCGTACATGCCGCCGATGATCAGCACGAGCCCGAACGGCACGATGCGACCGACCGGGAGCCGGTCCATCAGCGCGCCGGCGATCGGCATCGTGATCATCGCGCCCAGACCCTGCACCGCCATCAGCCAGCCTGCGTCGAGGGCGGACTCGCCGCGCACCTGCTGGAAGTAGGTGGGCACCAGGAGCAGGCCACCGAAGAACGCGGCCGCGAAGAGGAACATCGTGATCGTGGAGACCGTGAGGTTGCGGTTCCGGAACAGCCGGAGGTCGAGCAGCGGGTGCACCGGCCGGAAGCTCCAGAAGACGAACCCCGCGACCATGAGCAGGCCGATGGTGCCGGGGATGACGACCTTCGGGGCGAAGAAGGTGCCCTCACCGGGGATCGACGAGACGCCGTAGAGGAACAGCGCGAGGCCGGGCGACATCAGCGCCATGCCGACCCAGTCGAACGACTCCGACGGCTCGGGGCGGTCGGCGGCCAGGACCCGCCAGGCGTAGACGATCGCGATGGCGCCGATCGGGGCGTTGATCAGGAAGATCCACTGCCAGGAGTAGTTCTCGATGAGCCAGCCACCGAGGATGGGGCCGAAGATGGGGCCGAGCAGCATCGGCACGCCGAGGATGGCCATGAGGCGGCCCATGCGGGCGGGACCGGCGGCGCGGGTCATGATCGTCATGCCCAGCGGCATGAGCATCCCGCCGCCGAGGCCCTGGAGCACCCGGAAGCCGACGAGCGCCTCGATGCTGCCGGCGGAGGCGCAGAGCACGGAGCCCAGCGTGAAGAGCAGCAGCGCCGTCATGTACAGGCGCTTGGTGCCGAAACGGTCGGCGGCCCAGCCGGTCATCGGGATGACGGTGGCCAGGGCGAGGGTGTAGGCGGTGACGGTCCAGGCGACGGTCGAGTACGGCAGCGGGTCACCCGGTTCGCCGAACTCGACCTGGAAGGTCGGCAGCGCCACGTTGACGACCGTGATGTCGAGGATCGACATGATGGCGCCCAGGACCACCACGCCGGCCACCTTGAGGACCGGGCCGTCGATCTTGTCGGGGTACTGCGGCGGCGCCGCAGTCGCTGAGGTGGTTGACACGAGGGCTCCAGGTGCTCGGGGCGGACTGATCTGTGCGGCGTCGCCGGACGGGGTCACCACCCGGCGCGGAGGACGGCGACGCCGTGTGACGAAGTGTGCCGCAGACCACCGACAGGGCAGAAACGGTTTGTGGGACGCCGGGCATTCCCGCCCACCCGCGCGGCCGCATCGAGGGCCGTGTCCCGGCATCCGCCCGAAGCGGCCGCCCCCACCCGGACCGGGGGACGACGGCGCCCGACGGCCTGCGCCGTGCCGTCCCGCCGCCGCGCCGTCCCGCCGCCGCGCCGTCGGTAGGCTGCCCGGGTGACCGAGATCGAGATCGGCCGTGGCAAACGCGGCCGCCGGGCGTACTCCTTCGACGACATCGCGATCGTGCCGTCACGACGCACCCGGGATCCCGAGGAGGTCTCGGTCAGCTGGCAGATCGACGCCTACCACTTCGACATCCCGGTCCTCGCGGCGCCGATGGACTCCGTGATGGCCCCCGACACCGCGATCGCCCTGGGCAGGCTGGGAGGCCTCCCGGTGCTCGACCTGGAAGGGCTCTGGACGCGGTACGAGGACCCCGCACCGCTCCTCGCCGAGATCGCCACCCTCGACCCGGCCCTGGCGACGACGCGGATGCAGGAGATCTACCGCGCCGAGATCCGGCCCGAGCTCGTCACCGAGCGACTGCGCGAGCTGCGCGACGCCGGGGTGACCGTGGCTGGCGCGCTCACCCCGCAGCGCACCCAGCAGCTGTGGAAGACCGTCGTGGATGCCGGGGTAGACCTCTTCCTCATCCGTGGCACCACGGTGTCCGCGGAGCACGTCTCGGCCCGTGCCGAACCGCTCAACCTCAAGCGCTTCATCTACGAGCTCGACGTCCCCGTGATCGTCGGCGGCGCCGCGTCGTACGCCGCCGCCCTGCACCTCATGCGCACCGGTGCGGCGGGGGTGCTCGTCGGCTTCGGCGGCGGTGCAGCGCACACCACGCGACGCACCCTCGGCATCCATGCGCCGATGGCCTCGGCGATCGCCGACGTGGCCGCCGCCCGCCGCGACTACCTGGACGAGTCCGGCGGCCGGTACGTGCACGTCCTGGCCGACGGCGGTGTGGGCTCGAGCGGTGACATGGTGAAGGCCATCGCGTGCGGAGCGGATGCCGTGATGCTCGGTGCCGCGCTCGCTCGCGCGACCGAGGCACCCGGCCGCGGCTTCCACTGGGGGCCGGAGGCGCACCACCCGGAGCTGCCCCGCGGGGAGCGGGTCGAGGTGGGTGCTGTCGCGGGCCTCCAGGAGATCCTGTTCGGCCCCAGCCGGGTGGCCGACGGAAGCACCAACCTCGTGGGCGCCCTGCGCCGGGCGATGGCCACCTCGGGCTACCTCGACCTCAAGGAGTTCCAGCGCGTCGAGGTCGTCGTCGCGCCCTACCAGCGGAGCTGACGGCTCGCTACGGCGTGAGCGCCGCGGCGTACGATGGCGGTGTGACCACGGGTGCCTGCCCGACCCACGTCGCGCGCGCCGCGGCGTGCGTCCTCGTCGGGGGGCTGGCGGTGGCCGGTTGCGCCCTCCCCGGGGGCGGGATGCCGGGCCGGATGATGGACGGCCCACCCGCCGCAGCCAGGTCGGCGACCGACCACAACCGGGCCGACGTCATGTTCTCGATGATGATGGTGCCGCACCACGCGCAGGCGATCGAGATGGCGGACCTCGTGCCCTCGCGGTCCGGCGACCCCGGGCTGCGCGCCCTCGCGGTGCGCATCCGCGACGCCCAGGCACCCGAGGTCGAGCGGATGACCAGGTGGCTGGAGTCGTGGGGCGTCACCCCGATGGCCGACATGGCTGCCCACGCGGGGCACATGGGGATGGACGGCATGCAGGGTGCCGACGAGATGCGCGAGCTCGAGTCGCTTGCCGGACCAGCGTTCACCGAGGCATGGCTGACGATGATGATCGAGCACCACGAAGGCGCCATCGACATGGCCGACAGCGTCCTGGCCTCGGGCCGTCACGCCGGAACGGCGGAGCTCGCGCAGGACATCCGGACCTCCCAGCGGGCGGAGATCCTCGAGATGCGCGGGATGCTCACCGAGTGACCAGGCCTGCGGACCGGCGAGCGCCCGGGCCCGTCGTCCTCGTCACGATCCGGCCCGCCGGTGCGGTCGCGGACCTTACTCTTCGGTAATGGCCGAAGTCATCGCCGACCCCGGGACCGACCCGCGCGCCACCTATGCCGTCGACCCGGCACGGGTGCGTGCCCTCGCCGCGCGGGTCGTGGCGTCCGGTGACGCGGGGGAGCTGCGGACCACCACCCCGCTCACCGGTGCCCCGCTCGCCGTGCTGCCCGTGTCGGGAGTCCGTGACGTGGTGGCAGCCGTCGACGCCGCCCGGGTCGCACAGCGGGCGTGGGTGCGGACCCCCGTCGAGGCGCGGGCGGCCGTGCTCCTCAGGGTGCACGACCTCCTCCTGGACCGGCAGCCCGAGCTGCTGGACCTGGTGCAGCTCGAGTCGGGCAAGACTCGGGCCCACGCGTTCGAGGAGCTCGGTGACTGCGCGGTCGTGGCCCGTCACTACGCCCGGCGCGGCCCGTCGATGCTGCGCGAGGTCCGACACCGCGGCATCGTGCCCCTGCTGTCCCGTGCGGTGGAGCACCACCGACCCCACGGCGTGGTCGGCATCGTCTCGCCGTGGAACTACCCCCTGACCCTTGCCGTCAGCGACGGCCTCCCGGCCATCCTCGCGGGCAACGCGGTCGTGCTCCGGCCGGACCCCCAGGGGTCTCTCACCGCCCTCGCAGCCGTCGAGCTGATGGTCGAGGCCGGCGTCCCCGAGGGCCTGGTCCAGGTCGTCCTCGGCCCCGGGGAGCCCACCGGGCAGGCCGTCGTGGACCACGTCGACTACGTCTGCTTCACCGGGTCCACGGCGACCGGGCGGCGCATCGCGCAGACCGCGGCCCGGCGGCTCGTGGGCGTGAGCCTCGAGCTGGGCGGGAAGAACACGCTCTACGTCGCCGCCGACGCCGACCTGCGGCGGGCGGTCCCCGGGGCGGTGCGCGGCTGCTTCACCGCTGCCGGGCAGCTGTGCATCAGCACCGAACGCGTCGCCGTGCACGAGGACGTCTACGACGAGTTCGTCTCACGCTTCGTCGAGGCGGTCTCCCGCATGCACCTCTCCACCGGCCTGCACTGGGGCGCGGACATGGGCAGCCTCGTGAGCGAGGACCAGAAGCAGCGGGTTCTCGAGCACGTCGAGGATGCCGTCGCCAAGGGGGCGCGGCTGCTCACCGGTGGCCGCGTGCGGCCCGACATCGGGCCCCTCGTCGTCGAACCCACCGTTCTCGAAGGGGTGACCGCGGCGATGGCCTGCCGTGACGAGGAGACCTTCGGACCCGTGGTCGCGCTCTACCGCGTCGCCTCGGACGAGGAGGCGATCCTGCTCGCCAACGACACCGAGTACGGCCTGAACGCGTCCGTGTGGACCCGTGACGTCCGCCGAGGCCGGGACATCGCCGCCCGCATCCACGCCGGGACCGTCAACGTCAACGACGCGTACGCGGCCGCCTGGGGCAGCGTGGCCGCCCCCATGGGAGGGATGAAGTCCTCCGGCGTCGGGCGACGCCACGGCCGGGAAGGCCTGATGAAGTACACCGAGACCCAGAACATCACCGCCCAGCACGTGCACGGCATCGTTCCGCTGCCCGGCATGACCGACGAGCACTTCGCGCGGGCCATGACCGCGGCCCTCAAGGTGCTCAAGGCGGTGCGACTCCCATGAGGCGCCAGGCGGCGGCGGATGCCGTCGTCGACCCACCCGTGGACCACGACATGGCGCCCCCCACGGGCGAGGACCACGACGTCGACGTCGACGTGGTCGTCATCGGGTCGGGGTTCGGTGGCTCGGTGTCGGCCCTGCGGCTCGCCGAGAAGGGGTACCGCGTGCTCGTCCTCGAGGCGGGTCGCCGCTTCGAGGACGAGGACTTCGCCGAGACCTCGTGGAACCTGCGCCGGTTCCTCTGGGCGCCGCGGCTGGGGCTGTACGGCATCCAGCGCATCCACCGGCTCAAGGACGTCATCATCCTGGCCGGTGCGGGCGTCGGCGGCGGCTCGCTCAACTACGCCTGCACGCTGTACGTGCCTCCCGCGCCGTTCTACCGCGACGCCCAGTGGTCCGACATCACCGACTGGCAGGCCGAGCTCTCGCCGCACTACGCCACCGCGTCGCAGATGCTCGGGGTCGTCACCAACCCGTGTGACGGCCCGGTCGAGCGGGCCATGCGACGGACGGCCGAGGACCTCGGTGTCGGTGAGACCTTCCGGAAGACTCCGGTCGGCATCTACTTCGGGCCCCCCGGCGAGCGGGTCGCCGACCCCTACTTCGGGGGAGTCGGGCCCGCCCGTTCCGGCTGCACGCAGTGCGGCAACTGCATGGTCGGATGCCGTGTCGGCGCCAAGAACACGCTCGTCAAGAACTACCTCGCCCTCGCCGAACGGCTCGGCGTCGTGGTCGAGCCGATGCGTACCGTGACGCGCGTC
Organism: uncultured Actinomycetota bacterium; assembly: GCA_963763015.1. Taxonomy (GTDB): domain Bacteria; phylum Actinomycetota; class Actinomycetes; order Actinomycetales; family Dermatophilaceae; genus Fodinibacter. The sequence goes on from CAVXML010000007.1 coordinate 492,216, forward strand.
GGGGTGGTCCCCGGCTCCGGGGGACCGGGCGGGCGGGGCGAGGTGCATCGTGTCCTCCACGAGCGCACCGGGCCGCGCCATGGTCGGGGGGTGCGGGTCACGACGGCCCGTCACGTCGTCCTCGCGGCGGGCACCTGGGGCACCCAGCAGCTGCTCCACGCCATGAAGGCCGAGGGTGAGCTGCCCCGGATCTCCGAGCGGCTCGGACACCTGACGCGCACGAACTCCGAGGCGCTCCTCGGCGCGACCACGGTCACGGTCCCTGAGGGGGCGGACCTCACCCGTGGGGTGGCCATCACCTCGTCGTTCCACCCCGACGAGGTGACCCACGTCGAGAACTGCCGGTACGGCAAGGGGTCGAACGCCATGGCGCTGCTGGCCGGCATCCGGGTGCCCGACACCGCGCGGCCACGGCCCCTGGAGGCGTGCCTCGAGGTGGCCCGCCGGCCCCGGGACCTGCGGGCCCTCGGGATCAACGCCTACCGCTGGAGCGAGCGGAGCGTCGTCGGCCTCGTGATGCAGACCCGCGACAACTCCCTGCGCACCTTCCGCCGCAAGGGTCTGTTCGGCCGGTCACGGCTCACTTCGACGCAGGGCCACGGTGAGCCCAACCCCACGAGGATCCCCATCGGGCACACGGCGATGGACGCGCTCGCCGTGCGGCTGGAGGAGGAGACCGGCGTCCGTGCCGTCGCCGGCGGCTCGTGGGGCGAGGTGCTCGAGACCCCGATGACGGCGCACTTCATCGGTGGCGCCCCCATCGGGTCCTCGCCGGCGCGTGGCGTCCTCGACCCCTACCACCGGCTGTGGGGGCACCCCGGCATCTCGGTCGTCGACGGGACCGCCGTCTCGGCCAACCTCGGGGTCAACCCGTCGCTCACCATCACCGCCCAGGCCGAGCGGGCCATGTCGTTGTGGCCCAACCGCGGGGACGCGGACCCCCGGCCCGCCCAGGACGAGCCGTATGCCGTGCTGCCCCGGGTGCAGCCGCGGAGCCCGGCGGTGCCCCGGCCCTTTGCCGTGGTGGCGGCCGACCAGCCCCGCGATGCCGTGTCGGGTGAGCCGGTGGCTGCCGCGGAGCGGCGCTGAGCGGCCGCCGGCGGGCGTCTCAGCCTGGTGTCGGTGGCCCGCGCCACGATGTGGGTCTGGCGGTGTGGCCGTGACGACGACGGGAGGCGAGCCGTGAGCGGGGAGGCCGAGCGGCGGTGGAGCTTCCGGGCGCCGGTCTGGCGGTGGAAGGAGGGCTCGTGGAGGTTCGTCACAGTCCCCGACGACGTCAGTGACGAGGTCGACGAGGCGGTCGGCGACGCGACCGGGGGGTTCGGCTCCGTGCGCGTCGAGGTGACCGTGGGCACCTCGGTGTGGCGCACCTCGTTGTTCCCGTCCACGACGGAGGGAGCCTTCGTGCTGCCTCTCAAGAAGGCGGTGCGGGACCGGCAGGGGCTGGCCGACGACGACCTGGCCCACGTGACGATCCGGCTCGTCGACCGCTGAGGCCTGCACCGCCGGCGTGTCGACGCCCGGAGGCGGGTGGAACGGCATCAGACGCCGCCGTGACGGCACAGCGGGAGCGCGCCGGCGACGCCGCCGTGACGGCGCAGCGGATCGCGCTGAGACGACGATGCAGCCAGTTGCTCTCAGGACTCGTCGCGCCACGACCGCCACAGGGCGGCGTACGAGCCGTCGTGCGCGAGGAGCTCGTCGTGCGACCCGAGCTCGCGCACGACGCCGTCCTCGACGACGGCGACCCGGTCGGCGTCGTGGGCGGTGTGCAGCCGGTGGGCGATCGCGACCACCGTCCGGCCGTCGACCACCGCGGCGAGCGAGCGCTCGAGGTGCCGGGCGGCCCGCGGGTCGAGCAGCGAGGTGGCCTCGTCGAGCACAAGGGTGTGCGGGTCGGCCAGGACCAGGCGAGCGAGCGCCACCTGCTGGGCCTGGGCGTGCGTGAGGGCGTGTCCGCCCGAGCCGACCGGGGTGTCGAGCCCGCCGGGCAGGGCCAGCGCCCACTCCAGGGCGTCCACCGACGCGAGCGCGGCGCGCAGCTCGTCGTCCGACGCGTGGGGCCGGGGGAGCCGCAGGTTCTCGGCGAGCGTCCCGACGAACACGTGGTGTTCCTGGGTCACGAGCGCGACCTCCCCGCGCAGCACGGGCAGCTCGAGGTCGACGAGCGGTACCCCGCCCCCGGTGACGCGGCCGGTGCGCGGCCCGTCGATGCCGGCCATCAGCCGCCCCAGGGTGGACTTGCCCGCCCCGGAGGGCCCCACGATGGCGAGGCGTTCGCCGGGGACGAGCCCGAGCGAGACCCCGTGGAGCACGTCGCGACCCTCCCGGTAGGAGTACTGGACGTCCGACACGGCGACCTGCTCGCCGTGCGGCAGGGCTCCGGTGGCGACGCGGTCGGAGGGGACCTCCGCGACGCCGAGGATGCGGGCCAGCGAGGTGGCGGCGAACTGGATCTCGTCGAGCCAGGAGATGAGCTCCCCGAGCGGGTCGAGCAGCTGCTGCACGTACAGCGTCACCGCGGTCGCCGCGGCGATGGAGACGTGGCCGTTCCAGGCCAGCCAGCCACCCCAGAGCACCGAGGTGGCGATGGGCAGGAAGAACCCGATCTCCAGCCAGGGGAACCACCGCAGCCGTAGCCCCATGGTGTAGCCCTCGGCGTCGCCGCACTCGTCGAGCGCCGCGAGGAAGCGCCGCTCGCGCACGTCCTGCAGGCCGAGGGCGTCCGTCGTCGCGGCCCCCTCGACCGTCTCGGCGGCCACACCGTTGAGCCGGGCGTAGGACGCGTGCTCCCACAGGTACCCGTCCCCGGCCCGCCGCAGGTACCACCGCGACGACGGCACCTGGACGAGGGCGGCGGTCAGCAGCGCCAGCGCGGCCAGCGGTGAGGTGACCACCGCGGCGACCGCCGTGGCGACGACCGTGGTCACCGCCACGACGATGGCCGGGATGCCGAACCGGATGATGTGGGCGAGCGAGTCGATGTCGTTGGTCGTCCGGGCCACCAGGTCACCGGTGCCGGCCCGTTCGACGACGGAGAGCGGCAGCCGTACCGACGAGCCGATGAAGTCCTCGCGCAGGCGGGCGAAGATGCGCTCGGAGAGCACGAACGAGGCCTTGCGGGCGACCCAGGTGAACCCGGTCTGCGCCACGACCGCGGCCACGAGCACGCCGATGAGAGCGTCGATGCGGCCGAGGCTGTTGTCGCCGGTCGTGACCTCCTCCACGATCTGGCCCACCACCCAGGGGCCGAGCAGGGCGACCAGCGCCGCGAGGCCGTGCCAGAGGAGCACCCAGGTCAGCGGGCCGCGGTGGTCCCGAAGGAGCGCCCTGGTGTGCTCCAGGACGGTCCGCGACGACGCGATGGGGAGCGTGCGGGTGGCGTGGTCGGTGCGCCCCAGGAGCGGCGACATCAGTCCTCACCCCGCAGCACGATGCGCCGGTACGCCGGGCTGGTGCGCAGCAGCTCGTGGTGCCGTCCCGTGGCGGTGACCCTGCCCCCCTCGACGAGGAGCACCGTGTCGGCGCGGTCGAGCAGCAGCGGGCTGGCGGTGACGAGGACCGTCGTGCACCCGGCCCGGTGGGCCGCAAGGCGCTCGGCGATCCGGGCCTCGGTGTGGGCGTCCACCGCGCTCGTGGGCTCGACGAGCACGAGGACCGCGGCGTCGCGCAGGAGCGCTCGGGCCAGGGCCACGCGCTGCCGCTGCCCACCGGAGAGGGCCCGTCCGCGCTCCTCGAGCGTCCCGTCGAGGCCGCCGTCCAGCGACTCCAGGGCGTCGGCGGCGCTGGCCGCGTCGATGGCCGCCCGTCGAGCCTCGTCGCTCGACCCGCCGAGCGCCTCGCGCACGGGACCGCTGAAGAGGTGGGGGTCCGACTCGGAGACGACGATCAGCGACCGGACCTGCTCCAGAGGCACGTCGTCCAGGGACACCTCACCCCACCTCACGCCGTGCCGACCCGGCGCGGTCCGCCCGAGCCGATGGGCGATGGCCGAGGTCTCCTCCGGCGTGGCGCTGACCAGGGCGGTCAGCCGCCCCGGCTCGATGACCACCCCGGACACGACGTCGACCAACGGTGCCGCCGGCACCAGCAGGTCGGTCACCGCGCCACCAACCGCGCCCGCCTCCGCGCTCGGGTGGTCCGGCTCGACGGCGAGGATGGTCACGAGGCGGCGGGCGGCGACCCGGCCGCGCGCCAGCTTGTCGACGAACTCGGTCGCGGTGCGCATCGGCATCGTGAGGAACGCGGTGTAGCCGTAGAAGGCCACGAGCTGCCCGGGCGTGATCTCCCCGGCGGCAGCCAGGTGTGCACCGACGCCCGTGACGACGACGACGAAGATCCCCGGGAGCAGGACCTCGGCCGCATCCAAGGTCGCCTGCACGGGGGAGAGCCGCACCCCGGCATCCCGCACACGGGCGGACTGTGCGGCGTACCGGCCGAGGAAGGCCTCTTCGCCGCCGATGCCGCGAAGCACGCGCAGGCCGGCCACGGTGTCCGCCCCGAGGGCGGTGAGCAGGCCGGCCTCCTGGCGCTGTGCCTGCTGCCGGCGCTGGAGCGGGCGCATGACCAGACTCAGCGATGCGAGGAGGAGGGGACCACCGAGGAGCATGATCACGCCGAGGACCACGGACCCCCGGAGCAGGATGACCGAGACCACCACGAAGCTCACGACCGCTCCGGCGAGGCGGGCGGTGATGTCGAAGATGTTGCCCATCCGCCAGAAGTCGCTGGCGAAGCTGGTGACCACCTCACCGGCCGGCATCCGCCGCGTGAGTGCCGGGCCCGCACGGCGGACGGCCCGCTCGGTGACGATGGCGGAGCGGAACGACGCGATGAGCCAGTTCCGCACGGCGAACCAGTGCCGGCCGTTCGACGTCACGGCGCTGACCACGCCGAGGGCCATGATGGCGCCGGCCCAGAGCACGAGTGCTCGGGCGTCTCGGGCGACGAGCCCGTCGTCGATCGCCCGCCCGACGGCGGCGGGGACAAGGGCGACGGAGAGCATCCAGGGCACCCCGAACAGGACACCTCCGAGGAGCGTGCGCCACTGCCGCCGGCCCAGCCAGAGGAGGAGGCGGTCGGCGTCGCGCGGTGGGGCCGCGTCGGCGTCGATCGCGAACGGCCAGGTGTGGTGAGCCATGGGTCTCCCACGCTATGCGGGTCGGCGAACGGCATCCACCGAGTTAATGCGGGCCGCGGCAGCTCCGTGGCCCGGCCGGCCGGCTCGGGACGAGCGAGCGGTGACGTAGCCTCGAGGGGTGCTGAGGACCGCGCTGCGACCGAGGTACCTCGGCCTGCTCGCACTCGTCGTGCTGGTCGGGATCGCCTTCGGCTGGCTGGGCCGCTGGCAGCTCGGCGTCGCCGAGAGCACCGCCTACCGGGAGGCCGTCGCGCAGGCGCGGGCCCAGAGCCCGGTCGAGCTGGCGTCGGTGCTCCAGCCCCACGCCCCCTTCCGCGACGACCTCTCGTCGCGACCCGTCACGGCGAGCGGCCGGTACGCCGCGCAGGGCCAGCTGCTCGTGCCGGACCGGCGCCTCGACGGGGCCAGCGGGCTCTGGGTGGTCACCCCCTTCGTCGTGGACGCCAGTGGAGCGACGCTTCCCGTGGTGCGTGGGTTCGTCAGGGACGAGGCGGATGCCGGGCCGCCGCCCGCTGGCGAGCTCCGGGTCACCGGTGGGCTCGCCCCCGGAGAGTCACCGGCCCCCGACCCGGCCCGGGAGGGCCAGATCGGGTCGGTGGACCTGTCGCTCCTGGTCAACACGTGGCCCGGTGACCTCTACAACGCGTTCGTCTTCCTCGAGTCGGAGACGCCTGCCATCGGCCCGCAGCTCACCAAGGTGCCCACGCCGATGGGCGAGACGGGAATCCGCTGGCGCAACGCGGCGTACGCGGTGCAGTGGTGGGTGTTCGCGGGCTTCGCCCTGTGGATGTGGGTGCGCCTGGTCCGGGACGAGGCGCGCCGGGAGGCCGGCTCGGAGGTGCCGGTGCCGGCGGGTGACAATGGGTCCCGTGACGACGCCTGACCCCCTGACCCCCCCGCCCGCACCGCCCGCACCTCAGCCACTGCAGTCCGCACGGGCCGGGCACGCCGCGGACGGCATCCGGCCACGACTCACCTTCTTCAGGGTCATGGCCTTCATCGTGGGCGTGGGGCTGCTCGTGCTCGTCGTCGAGATGGTGCTGTCGTACGGGTTCGGCCTGAAGGGCGAGGAGAACCCGCTCTACTGGTGGCCGCAGCCGCACGGCTTCATCTACATGCTGTACCTCGTGGCCACGGCACTGCTCGGCTTCCGGGTCGGCTGGTCCCTGACCAAGATGGTGCTCGTCATGCTGGCCGGCTGTGTCCCGTTCCTCTCGTTCTGGGTGGAGCGCAGAGTGGCCGGGGAGGTCGAGGCCGGGCTGGTCGGCGCGCGCCAGTAGCCTTGCCGGGTGAACGACGCCGCCCGCCAGGAGCCCGGTATGCCGCAGGTCCAGGACGTCGACCACGCCGTCGTCGAAGGGGGCGAGCCGATCCGCCTCGCCGACCGGCCGGTGCTGGTCGTCGACTTCGGAGCCCAGTACGCGCAGCTCATCGCCCGGCGGGTGCGAGAGGCCAACTGCTTCAGCGAGGTCGTGCCGCACTCGATGCCGGTGGAGCAGGTCCTCGCCAAGGACCCGGCCGCGCTCATCCTGTCCGGCGGGCCGTCCTCGGTGTACGCGGAGGGAGCCCCCTCGCTCGACCCGGCGCTGCTCGACGCCGGGGTGCCCGTGTTCGGCATGTGCTACGGGTTCCAGGCCATGGCGCAGGCTCTGGGCGGCACGGTGGAGAAGACGGGGCTCTCGGAGTTCGGGGCCACGCCCGCGCAGGTGCTCGACACCTCGTCGACGCTGTTCAACGGGCAGCCCTCGGAGCAGTCGGTGTGGATGAGCCACGGCGACTCGGTGTCGGAGGCCCCGGAGGGTATGACGATCACCGCGACGACGTCCGGGGCTCCCGTCGCGGGGTTCGAGGACGACGACCGACGGCTGTACGGGGTGCAGTGGCACCCGGAGGTGCTCCACTCGACCTTCGGCCAGCAGGTGCTCGAGAACTTCCTCCTCCGGGGGGCCGGGCTGAGCGGGGAGTGGACCGCCGCGAACGTCGTGGAGGACCTCGTGGCCAGCGTCCGCGCCCAGGTCGGTGAGGCCCGGGTGATCTGCGGGCTCTCCGGCGGGGTGGACTCGTCGGTGGCGGCCGCGCTGGTGCAGAGGGCGGTGGGCGACCAGCTGACCTGTGTCTTCGTCGACCACGGGCTCCTGCGTTCGGGCGAGGCCGAGCAGGTCGAGACCGACTTCGTGGCCGCCACCGGCGTCGACCTGGTGGTCGTCGATGCCCGGGACCGCTTCCTCGACGCGCTGGCCGGCGTGTCCGACCCGGAGGAGAAGCGCAAGGTCATCGGCCGCGAGTTCATCCGGGTCTTCGAGCAGGCTGCCCGGGACGTCGTGGGGTCGCACGAGGGCGCCGGTGACCACCCGGTGGAGTTCCTCGTGCAGGGCACCCTGTACCCGGACGTCGTCGAGTCCGGCGGCGGCACCGGAACGGCCAACATCAAGTCGCACCACAACGTCGGCGGCCTCCCGGACGACCTGCAGTTCAAGCTGGTGGAGCCGTTGCGGCTGCTCTTCAAGGACGAGGTGCGCCAGGTCGGTCTGGAGCTGGGTGTCCCCGAGGGCATCGTCTGGCGCCAGCCGTTCCCCGGGCCGGGCCTGGGCATCCGCATCGTCGGTGAGGTGACCGCAGCACGCCTGGACGTGCTCCGCGCCGCCGACGCCATCGCTCGCGAGGAGCTCACCGCGGCCGGTCTCGACCGGGAGATCTGGCAGTGCCCCGTCGTGCTGCTCGCCGACATCCGTTCGGTCGGTGTCCAGGGGGATGGTCGGACGTACGGACACCCGGTGGTGCTGCGTCCGGTGTCCTCGGAGGACGCGATGACGGCCGACTGGGCCAGGGTGCCCTTCGAGGTGCTCGCGAGGATCTCGACGCGGATCACGAACGAGGTGCGTGAGGTCAACCGGGTGGTCCTCGACGTCACGAGCAAGCCGCCGGGCACCATCGAGTGGGAGTGACCCGGCGCTGCGTGCACCGGTGCGCCGGCCTCCTCGGTGGACCCGACCGCACACCGTGGCCCCACCGCGATCTGCGGGGGCGGCATCCCACGGGAGGATGTCGTGGCAGGCTGTGCCACGGCATACCCACCGGTAACCGAAGGGCCACGATGCAGAGCACGACGACGATGGTGACCGCGGGGGACGGCACCGCCCTCCACACGAACCGCTGGCTGCCCGACGGCACGCCCAAGGCGGTGGTCCAGCTCGCGCACGGGATGGCGGAGCACTCCGCCCGCTACGCGCGGCTGGCCGCGGCCCTGACCGCGGCCGGGTACGCCGTCTACGCCCACGACCACCGGGGACACGGAACGACCGGCGGCGTGGAGGACCACGGGTTCTTCGCCGACGAGGGGGGCTGGGCCAGCGTCGTCGACGACCTGCGTGCGGTCACCCGCTTCGCGCGCGCGGAGAACCCCGGTCTGCCGGTGTTCCTCGTCGGGCACTCGATGGGCTCGTTCCTCGCCCGCTCCTACGTCATCCAGGACAGCGGTGACATCGCCGGCCTCGTGCTGTCGGGGACGGGCGGCGACCCGGGGCTCCTGGGCAGGACGGGCCTGCTGGTCGCGAAGGCCGAGGCTCGGATCCGGGGCCGACGGCACGTGAGCGACCTCATGGACAAGCTGACCTTCGGCCAGTACAACGCGGCCTTCAAGCCGAACCGGACGCCGTTCGACTGGCTCTCCCGCGACGAGGCCGAGGTCGACGCCTACATCGCGGACACCCTGTGCGGCCAGACCTTCACCTCCGGCTTCTTCGTGGACCTCGTGGGGGCACAGCCGGAGATCAACGACCGGCGGAAGGTCGCCCGGGTCCGTGGCGACCTGCCCATCCTGCTGCTCTCCGGAGACAAGGACCCCGTCGGGGACAACGGCAAGGGTCCTCGGGCGGTGGCCGAGATGTACCGCTCGGTGGGCGTCGCCGACGTCACCTGCACCACCTACCCGGGTGCACGTCACGAGATCTTCAACGAGACCAACCGCGACGAGGTCACCGCCGACCTCGTCGCCTGGCTGGACGCGCACCTCCCCGCCTGACATGCGCCCCGACCTTCCCCCCTGCGGGGGACTCGGCAGCTTGATGGGGGCCGGTGCGCCCCGCGGATCGGCCTCACCCGGCATCCGTGGCAGGCTTGGAGGCCGGCATCCGAGGTCGGATGCCGGCAGCACGGCATCCGCGACCGGATGCCGCGAGCACGCCCCGAGGACGTTAGGACTTCTCCACGCATGTGCGGCATCGCCGGCTACCACGGTCTCTCCGCCGACACGGCGCTCCTGGAGCGCATGAACGACTGCCTCCGGCACCGCGGCCCGGACGGCGAGGGGGTCGTCACCGACGGGTTCTGCGGGTTGGCGCACCGGCGGCTGTCGATCATCGACGTGGCGCACGGGCAGCAGCCGATGGAGACGGCCGACGGACGCTACGTGCTGGTCTACAACGGTGAGGTCTACAACTACCTCGACCTGAGGGCCGAGCTCGGGGGCCTCGGGCACACCTTCGCCACCGACTCCGACACGGAGGTGGTGCTGGAAGCCTTCGCCGAGTGGGGGCCGGAGTCCTTCGACCGGCTCAACGGCATGTTCGGCCTGGCGATCTGGGACCGCCAGGAGCAGCGGCTGACCCTGGCCCGCGACCACTTCGGCATCAAGCCCCTCTATGTCGCCCGGGTGCCCGCCCCCGGTGGCACCCCCGACGGACTCCCGCCCGCCGAGGTCCTGCTCTTCGCGAGCGAGATCACGCCGATCCTGCGCAGCGACCTCTACGAGAAGAAGGTGAACGACCGGTCCGTCTACCGCTACCTCCGCTTCCGCGCGCACGAGGACGGCGTCGAGACCTTCTTCGACGGCATCGAGCGGCTGGCACCCGGCGAGATGCTCACCGCCGACGCGACCGGCATCCAGCGCCGCATGTTCACCCGGCTCAAGGAGGAGCTGCTGGAGCTGGCGGCCGAGCAGCGGCCGTACGACGAGGCGGCCGCGGCGGAGTACAAGCGCCGGCTCGTCGAGTCGGTGCGGCTGCGGCTGCAGTCGGAGGTGCCGGTCGGTACCTCGCTGTCCGGTGGCTTGGACTCCAGCGCGGTGGCCGTGATCATCAACCAGCTGCTCAACGAGGGCGACGAGCTGTCGACCCGGGCGGTCGGCACCCGCCAGAACACGTTCTCCGCCGTCTTCCCCGGCTCGATCAACGACGAGGAGCGCTACGTCGACGAGGTGCTCCAGATCTGCGGGGGGCACGTCGAGGCCCACAAGATCACCCCGACGGCCGACGAGTTCAAGGCGGACCTCCTCGAGTTCGTCCGCACCCAGGAGGAGCCGCTCATCTCCTCCGGCCCGTACGCGCAGTACCAGGTGATGCGCGAGGCCACCAAGCACGTCACGGTCCTCCTCGACGGCCAGGGCGCCGACGAGATGATGGCGGGCTACATCCCGTACTACTTCGTCTACCTCCGTCAGCTCCGGGCGCAGGGGGCCGTCGTGGCCGCGGCCGAGCTCGCCCGGAGCCTCGACGTGCTGTACCGGCTCGGGCGCTTCAAGCTCAGGGCGAAGCTGAAGCTCAAGAAGTCGGTGCCGGTGACGCAGCTCCTCTCCGCGGACTTCGTCGCCGCGCACCGTGGCGAACTGTTCGAGGTCGAGCAGTCGAACCTCAAGAAGCGCCTCGTGCAGGACCTGTTCCACAACTCCCTGCCGAGCCTGCTGAGGTACGAGGACAAGAACACGATGCACTTCTCGCTCGAGGGCCGCGTGCCCTTCCTCGACAAGGAGGTGGTCAAGTACGTGTTCGCCCTCTCGGACGAGGCGATCATCAAGGACGGCTGGAACAAGCGCGTGCTGCGTGATGCCACCAGGGGTCTGCTGCCCGAGTCGATCAACCGCCGGCGCAACAAGATCGGGTTCACGACCCCGCAGGGCGAGTGGTTCATGCGGCTGAAGAACCACTTCTACTCGATCTTCCTCAGCGAGTCCTTCGCGAACCGGCCGTACGTCGACCAGACCGAGGTGCTCCACGCCTTCGAGGGCTGGATCAAGGGCACCACCGACATCGACACGATGACCTTCTGGCGGCTGCTCAACCTCGAGCTCTGGTTGCGCGAGTTCTTCGACGAGCGCGACCCCGAGGTGGAGGCGGCGGCCGCCGAGAAGGCCACCCACGTGAAGACCGACTTCGAGCCCAACGAGGGGCGGGCGTTGGACATCGTCACCCAGCGCGGCGAGTCGGTGCGCCGATACCCCCTGCGCACCGAGCTCTTCGCCCACGACGACGACCTCGACGTGCGCGTGCTGGAGCACGTCGAGGCGTTCTTCGCGGCTCTGCCCGAGGCCGGTCCGGACCACGCCGAGGCGACCCGAGGCACGTGGTGGTTCTTCATCTCGGAGAAGGTCGTGGCGATCACGCAGGGCCGGTCCTACTTCATCTGGGACATCAAGGTGGGCCGCCCCGCGCGGGTCCTCTCCCGCTACGTCACCCGCACCCCGGCAGGAATCGGCCTCGGCAGCCCGTTCACCATGCAGCTGGCCATCCAGGAGGCGGGGCTGCCACGGGTCCTCTACGCGGCGGCCGGCGGCGCCGTCGGAAAGCTCACCGGCCGCAAGGGCACGTTCTACGAGCTGGTGGGCAACGACATCAGCGCGATCGACGGACCGACCGAGTACTCGGCGTACCCCTCCAACGTCTCGGCGAAGCTGGCTCCCAAGGACCCGGATGCCGTCGCCGCGCGGCTCAGTGCGGCGATCCGCGAGCGGGTGCCCGAGCCCTGGCGCTCGACGTTCGCAGGCACCGTCGTCATGGACGCCAACGACATCGGGCGCAACGTGCTGGGCAGCGACGTCCCCGGCGACGACGCACGCTTCGAGGAGATGTTCGCCGACAACCCCCTCGGCCAGGGCGGCGAGCAGACCCCCTTGGCCCTGGTCTTCCTCCGCGCCTGACCGCCCGGCCTCCCCGACTTCGTCTGTCAGGATGCCGCGAAACCGCCGCCCACCGGCGTTTCGGCGACACTCCGACAGACGAAGTCGGGGAGGCGAGGGGGGTTAGGCGTCAGGCGAACGCGGGCTCCTCGCCCTCTGCTGGTGGCTGGACCTTGGGGCTGGCCGTCCACAGCAGCCAGCCCAGGGCGCCCAGCGGCACCTCCATGAGGTGCGTGAAGATCGAGAAGAGCACGACGCCGGCGGTGGCTCCGGCGGGGTCGGCGCCCCAGGCGACGAGGACGGCCGACGTGGCCGTCTCCGTGACGCCGACTCCGCCCGGGGTCACACCGATCGTGGTCAGCAGCCGTCCGATGGCGAAGGCAGCGAACAGCAGGGTCAGCGGAAGGGTGACACCGGTGCCGCGCATGATGAGCACGAAGAGCACGAAGTAGGCGGCGAAGAAGCCGACCATGCCGAGCGACATCGACCACCACGCGTGCCCGACGACGCCGTTGATCCGGGCGCGCAGGTCGTGGACGAGCTCGGAGAGGCTCATCGTCGAGCTCGGCCGCCGGCGCCTCACGAGCGGCCCAACCACCGCGTCGAGACCGCGGCCGATGGCCTGTGCGGCACGCTCGCTCGCCATGATCGCGATGAGAGCGCCGAGGATCGCCAGCCCGGTGACCATGCCCGCGACCGCCAGGTCGGTCAGCGCGTCGGGCAGCAGCACGTCCCCGATCCACAGCGTGGCGATGGCGAGGACCGGCAGCGCGATGCGAGCCAGGACGTTCCAGACCCCGGTGACGATGACCGACGTCGACGTCGCCCTCCGCGAGAACCCCCACGACCGGCAGATGGCGTAGGTGGCCGCGAGGCCCACCGCGCCACCTCCCGGCAGCAGGTTGGAGACCGAGGAGCCGCAGAGGTTGACCACGAGCGCCTTGGCGTGGGTCAGCCCCGGGAGCGAGCCGGTGAACGTGAACGTGTAGCACCACAGGCCGAGGAGCATGAGCAGCTGGTAGCCGAGCGCGTGGCTGACGGGCACGGTCTGGATGACGCCCCAGATGTCGGCCCACGTCGTCTTCGCGAAGTGCGGGAGCCCCCAGACGAGGAGGGCCGCGGCCAGGCCCAGCCCGATGACGGACTGGAGCACCCTCCTCACGCGCGGGCTCACGAGGCTCCCTCGAAGACGTCGGTGCGCAGGGCAGCCCCTGCCGGGAGGGACGGGTCGCGGAACCACTCTCTCCCGAAGACGAGATCGTAGAGGGGCCGGGGGATCCGCAGGAAGGCCTCGAGGGTCCGGTCACCGGTCTGGCCGCCAGGTCCGACCGAGGCCGCGCCACCCCCGGTCGCCTGGGACGCGTGCGCCCGCATGGCGGCACGCTTCGCGGCCGCGTACCGCCGGACGTCGATCCGGTGGGTGATCTCGGCGCGTGCGGAGAAGGCGCGCTCGAAGGCAGTCGGGTCGAACTCCTCGGGGAACCGGTAGACCCGTCCCAGCCTCCGCACGGCCCGCACCAGCGTGTCCCTCGGTACGGTCGCCTCCAGCACACGTGGCGTGCTGGCCAGTCGCGCCGCCAGGGCGCCGACCTCGTGGACGCGCACGTGGTCACGGTGTCCGTACCCTCCGTTCGCGTCGTAGCTGAGCAGCAGGTCGGCGCGCTCGGTGGTGAGCAGCGCCGCCAGCCGTTCCGCGGCCTCCTCGCGCGGAGCCCGGCAGAAGCGCGGGGCACCGGGGGCGCTGGGTTCCGGCTCGGCGCCGCTCCCGCTGTCGGCGTACCCGAGCCACTCGACGCGGGACACGCCCAGGGCCGCGGCGGACCTCCGGGCCTCGGACAGCCTCGTCGCGCCGAGGGAGCCGTCGCGCCGAAGCTCGGAGGTCGCCAGCCCGGCGCCCCCGTCGGTCGCGAGCACGAGGACGACGCGGTGGCCCGCGGCCGCCGCGCGAGCCATGGTTCCCCCGGTGAGCAACGCCTCGTCGTCGGGGTGGGCGTGGAAGGCCACGATCGTGCGCGTCATCGTCGCCCATCCTCGCGCATGGCATGCTCTCGGCCCGTGAAGGTCGCCATGGTCACCGACTGCTACCTGCCGCGCCTCGGTGGCATCGAGAGCCAGGTCCGCGACCTGTCCCGACACCTGCGGGCCGCCGGGCACGAGGTGGAGGTCTTCACCGCGACCGCCGCGGCGCACGGCCGGCGTGACGTCACCCCGGAGACCGGGTGCGACGGCATCCGGGTGCATCGGCACGCCCTCCCGCGGCCGATCAACCTCCCGGTGAACCCGTTCGCTCCGCCCGAGGTCCGACGCAGGCTGGCCGCCGGGGGCTTCGACGTCGTGCACGCGCACCTGGGGGTCGTCAGCCCCTTCTCCACGGACATCGTCCCGGTGGGCCTCGAGCTCGGGATGCCGGTCACGGCCACCTTTCACTGTGTCGTCGACCGCTCCGCGCCGGTCTTCCGGGCGCTGGGGCACCTCGGGCGCTGGGCCTCGCACGGCGTGGCGCTCAGTGCGGTGTCCGCGATGGCGGCGGGCCGGATCAGCGCCGTGGCCGGCGGGGTGCCGGTCGAGGTCGTGCCCAACGGGGTCGAGGCGTCGTGGTGGCGCATCGACGGGAATCCGCGGCACGGGACGCCACCGGCCACGGGGGAGCACGGCATCCGACCGGTGCACGTCGTGTCTGCGATGCGCCTCGCCGTGCGCAAGCGTCCGCTCGCCACCCTGGCGGTCCTGCGGAGCGCCCGTGCCCTGCTGGACCCCGCGATCCGGCTGCGAGCCACCATTGTCGGGGAGGGCTCGCAGCGGCGCCTCATGGAGCGCTACCTGCGCAGTCGCGGCATGGACTGGGTGAGCCTGCCGGGCCGGGTCGGCCGCGAGCAGCTGCGCGACCTGCACCACTCCGCGGACGTCTACCTCACGACGGCCCGGCTCGAGGCCTTCGGCATCGCGGCGCTCGAGGCGCGGGCCGCCGGCGTGCCGGTTGTCGCCGTGCGGGGCACCGGGGCCGACGACTTCCTCACCGACGGGGTCGACGGACTGCTCGGTGACTCCGATGCCATGCTCGCCGGGGCGCTCGCCCACCTGGCCGGTGACGGAGCGCTGCGCGAGTCGATGCGCTGTCACCTGCGTGCCACCGCTCCGCCGCAGGACTGGCCGGGCGTCGTTCGCGACACCGTCGCCGAGTACCACCGAGCCGGGGTGCCCGGACCGTGATCACCGTGCGGGGAGAGGGCGAGGGGCGCCTCGTGGTCTCCTTCCCGCTGCAGCACGGTGAGGACCCGGTCGCCGGCCTCGCGGCCCGGGGCTGGTCCGGCACCGCCGTGGCGGTCGAGGGCGTCCTTGGTTCGCTCACCCTCCGGTACGCCGTGCGGCCGGCCGACGGGCCGGCGGCCGCCCCACCCGCCGTCCGCGCCCGCGGGCCGGGCCTGACCCGACGGCAACGCGAGGCGGTGGTCCCGCACCAGCGCGTGGCGGCCTACGCGGTGGTGGTCGCCGAGGAGCGGCTGCTCCTGACCCGGCTCTCCGAGCGCACCGGGGCCCCAGGACGCTGGAACCTGCCGGGAGGTGGCCTGGACCCCGGCGAGTCGCCGGCGGCGGCCGTCGTGCGAGAGGTGGCCGAGGAGACGGGCCAGGTCGTCGACCTGGTGCGGCTCGTCGACGTCATGAGCCAGCACTGGGTCGGCCCGTCGGTGCGGGGGGTCGAGGACTACCACGCGGTGCGGCTGCTCCACGTCGCCCGCTGCAGACGACCGACCCGCCCCGTCGTCCATGACGTGGGCGGGTCGACCTCCGACGCGCGCTGGGTCGCGCTCGACGAGCTGGATGCCGTGCCGGTCGTCGCGAGCGTGCCGGTCGCCCTGCGCGCGGTCGGGCTGGCGCAGGGCGACCACGGTGCCGCTCAGTCCTGAGAACGGCTGGCCTGCAGGCCAATGGCGCCGACGAGCAGGACCACGATGCCCGCCGCCACGACGGTCCAGGGGCCGAGGTCGTCCCAGGGGACGGTGAGGTCGGTGACCTCACTGACCAGGGTCACGCCCGCGATGAGCAGACCCAGGAGCCCGAGGATGATCGCGAAGGGCGCGGGGCCGCGCAGGTAGGTGGGTTGCGCCGGGGCCGAGCCAGCCGTCCCAGCGGTCGTGGCCGCCGCACCCGCCCCGGCCGTCCCGGCCTGGGCGGCCGGACCGGGCGTCTGAGGAAGGGCGGTCGCCATCGCCGTGGGTGCCGCCACCTCCGGGCGCTGCGGCGCGGTGGCTGCGGACCCGGGCGGCGGGGGGACCGCGGCGGATGCCTCGGTGACCGGCGTCTCGCGGGTCGGCAGCTCCTGGGTGCGGTGGTCGTCGACGAGGACCTCGTCGGGCGGCGACTCGTCGCGCGGGGTGTTCGGGGTGGATGTCATCACAGCTCCTCGATGGTGATCTGGCCGATGCCGAGCTCTGCGTCGACGACGACCTGGACAGGCTGTTCGCCGATGATGGTTGACGTGCTGCGGTCGGTGCCGCCGACGTCGGTGCTGCCACCGATGCCGCCCCGGTGCGTGATGCCACCCAGGCCGACGCTGGAGTCGACCCTCGTGTCGAGGCCGTCGGGCACGAGGATCCTCAGCTCGCCGGCGCCCATCTCGACGGTGATCCTCTGGGGCATCGTCGGCTCGGTGGCCGAGTCGAGCTGGCGCAGGTCGAGGGTCGCGTCACCGGCGCCGAGCTCGTAGGCGGTCACCGTGGAGGATGCGGTCGGCATCCAGGTCCGGTCACCGACACCCCCGTCGATGTCAGTGGTGACGCGGGAGACCGCCGAGGAGCCGATGAGCAGGAAGGCCAGGACGACGGTCAGGAAGCCGCTGAATCCCGAGGCCCGACCGGTCAGGCCGAGAGCGAGGACCACGAGCGAGACACCGACGAGGCCGATGAGGAAGCCGAGCGTCGCCGAGGTGCCGGGGAAGCCCAAGGGGTCGTCCAGCGCCGCGCCGAGGCCCAGTCCGACGAGCGCGAGGCCGAGGGACACGAGGCCGACGAAGGCGCTGGGCCGGCGGCGACGGGGCTGCGGCGGCGGGGGCGGTGCGATGGGGCGCGGCGGTGCCGGCGGCACCGGACGCCCGCCGTACGGGCCGGACGGCTGGGCGCCGTACGGGGTCTGGCCGTACGCCGTGGTCTGGCCGTAGGAACCGGCCTGGCCGTACTGGCCCTGGTGCGGCCCGGCGTACGGGCCGGCCGGAGGGGCGCCGTAGCTGCCAGTGGGGGCGGCCGCGGCGGCGGGAGAAGTGGTCGGGGTGGACATGGCGACGTCTCCTGACGACGGCGGGGGCGGTGGTGTGCCGGGGGGCACGGGGGTGTAGGAGGGTGGCAGCGCGCTGGGGGCCGCCGATCCGGGTGACCTGTCGCGGCTGATGACCAGCCACGCGACGACGGCGACCGGGATGAGCCACAGGGGCGCGAACCAGCCGTCGCCCCGGCCGATCGAGAAGAGGCCACCGATGACCAGGAGGGCCGCGAGCACGAGGAGGGCGATCGGGCCGGCGTCGCCCTGGCGGACGGCTCGCTCGGCGAGCACGTCGCCACGGCGGTCCGGGAGGAGGAGCCACAGCACGACGTAGAGGGTGATGCCGAGCCCACCGAGGAACGCGAGCACCACCGCGGCGGCCCGGATGAGCACCGGGTCGACGTTGAAGCGCTGGGCCAGGCCCGAGCACACGCCGCCGAACCACCGGTTGTCGGTGTCGCGGAAGTAGCCGCTGCCGCGGAGCCTGGCGAAGAGGTCGTCGAGGAACGACGTGCCGTGCTGCGGTGGGTTCTCTGTCGTGTTCTGCGTCATGCCTCCAGAGTGCTCCGGCCGGCTGCGCGCCGCCATGAGGGTCGACCCTGAGCCCCCCCTGACCCGACCCCGGGACCGGCCCCCACCCGGTCCGGAGTGCGTCAGGATGGGGGGGTGCCGACACCGTACGACCCCTCGGCCGCCCCGGCGCCCTCCCCGCCCGGCGGCGCACCGAGCGCGCCCGGTCCGCCGACCGGCACCGCCCTGACCGGACCCCCCATGACCACCGGGACCCCCATGACTGGCACCCCAGTGACTGGCACCCCCGTGACCGGCACCCCCGTGACCGGGACCCCCGTGAGCGGAACCGCCGCGGGCGGCATCCCCGCCGCCGTGCCGCCGGCGCCGGGTGGTCCGGCGCGCCCGCCGCTCGTTCGCTCCCGGGACCGCGGGTGGACGCCGGGCGTGTCCGCGGCCGTGGCGCGGCACCTCGGGGTGTCGGTCACCGTCGTGCGGTGGGTGTTCGTCGGCCTGGCCATCGCCGGCGGAGCGGGCATCGCCGCGTACGTGTTCCTCTGGGCGCTGACTCCCGAGGCGGACGACGGCCCGGACGTCACGGCGGACCCGGTGACCGGGGCCCTCCCCGTCGAGCGGCGACAGTGGGCCACCGTCCTCGCGGCGGGTGCCGTGCTCGTCGTCGTCGGGGCCGTGCTCCTGACCCCGGTCCTCGGCGGCTCCCTCATCGGGTCGGTGCTCTTCCCGCTGTTCGCGATCGCGGTCGGCGCGATCGTCGCCTGGTCGAACCTCGACGACGCCCAGCGCTCGCGGTGGCTCGGGTCCGGCCAGGGCCGGTTCGGCTGGATGAGGGTGGCCCTCGGCTCCGGCCTGAGCGTGGCCGGCATCCTCGTGCTCGTCACCCGAGGGGAGTCGGTGTCGGCGGTCTGGGACGCCCTGCTCGCCGCCGTCGCCGTGCTCGTCGGCACGTTCATCATCGCCGCCCCGTGGGCCCTGCGGCTGTTCGGCGACCTCCGCCGCGAGCAGGTGGCCGCCGCCCGGGCCACGGAGCGTGCCGACATCGCCGCGCACCTGCACGACTCGGTGCTCCAGACCCTGGCGCTCATCCAGCGTCAGTCCGGTGATGCCGCCGCGGTCACCCGCCTCGCCCGCAGCCAGGAGCGCGAGCTGCGCTCCTGGTTGTACGCCGGGCCACAGGGGTCCCAGTCCACCCTCGCCGCCGCGGTCACGGAGGTGGCACACGACGTCGAGGACGTCCACGGTGTGGCGATCGACCTCGTCGTCACCGGCGACCGGCCCTACGAGGCGCACGGGGCCGCCCTCGCCCAGGCGATGCGCGAGGCGCTGCTCAACGCGGTGCGCCACGGCGGGGCCCCCGTCACGGCCTACGTCGAGATCGGCCCGGCGGGGGTGGAGGCGTTCGTGCGCGACCGCGGCGACGGCTTCGAGCTCGACGCCGTGCCCGCCGACCGGCTCGGGGTCCGGCAGTCCATCCTCGGTCGGATGGAGCGGCACGGGGGGAGCGCGCGGGTTCGGCGGCGCGAGGACGGGACCGAGGTGGAGCTCCGGCTGCCACCCGTCGAAGGAGAACCAGGATGAGCACCCAGCCCCCCACCGGCGGACCACCGCCCGGCACGCCCGTGCGGGTCGTGCTCGTCGACGACCACCGCATGTTCCGCACCGGCGTCCGCGCCGAGCTCACCGAGGCGATGGCCACGGGGGGTGCCCCGGCGTGCGAGTTCGTCGGCGAGGCGCCCGACGTCGACACGGCGATCGCCGTGATCCGGGAGCAGCGGCCCGACGTCGTCCTCCTCGACGTGCACCTGCCCGGCGGCTCGGGCCACGGCGGGGTCGACGTCATCCACGGCTGCTTCGGGGTCGACACCCCTGCCGGCGCGCCGGTGCGCTTCCTGGCCCTCTCGGTGTCGGACGCCGCCGAGGACGTCATCGCCGTCATCCGTGCCGGAGCCCGTGGGTACGTCACCAAGACCATCGGTGCGCGAGACCTCGTGACGGCGATCCGGCGAGTCGCCGACGGGGATGCCGTCTTCTCCCCCCGGCTGGCGGGCTTCGTCCTCGACGCGTTCGGTGCGGCCGCGGGGGAGATCGCCGAGGTCGACGAGGAGCTCGACCGGCTCTCCGCGCGCGAGCGGGAGGTCATGCGCCTCATCGCGCGTGGGTACCAGTACAAGGAGGTGGCCAAGGAGCTGTTCATCTCCGTCAAGACGGTGGAGACCCACGTCTCCTCGGTGCTCCGCAAGCTCCAGCTGTCGTCGCGGCACGAGCTCACCGCGTGGGCCATGGGTCGCCGCCTGCTGTGACCCTGCCAGCACGTCGACGGTGCGGTCCCGCGCCCGGGCCCGCCTGCCCCTAGGGTGACCGCCATGGAGATCCTGGAGCACCTGTTCGTCCTCGCCCACCTCCTCGGGATGGCCGCGGTCGTCGGCAGCGCGGTCTTCGTCGCGCGCGGCGTCGCGACCCCAGCGCTGGTCTGGGGCGCCCGCGCGCAGCTGCTGACCGGCCTGGCCCTCGTCGGGCTGAACGAGATGGCGGACGATGAGCTGAACAACACCAAGGTCGCGGTGAAGCTGGTCGTCTCCGTCGCGGTCGTCGCCTGCGCCGAGATCGCTGCCGCGAAGGAGCGCAGGGGGCAGGGCTCCCGTCCTCAGCTCGTCATGGCCGCCGGCGCGCTCGCCCTGCTCAACACGGCGATCGCCGTCCTCTGGCGCTGATGCCGACGGTGCCGACCGCGCCGACGGGCTCGGGCGCCGGCATCCGCCGCGGTCGGACAGCCGTGCTCAGGGGATGAGCAGCAGCTTGCCCTCCGTGCGTCGTCCCTCGAGCGCGGCGAAGGCCTCCTGAGCATCGGTGAGCGGGTACCGCCCGCCGATCCGCACGCGGAGGCGGCCACCCGCCACCGCGCCGAGCACGTCGCGGGACCGCCACTCGAGCTCCTCGCGGGTCGCGAGGTGGTGGCCGAGGGTCGGACGTGTGACGAACAGGGAGCCGCCGGTGTTGAGCCGCTGGAGGTCCAACGGCGGCACCTGGCCGCTCGCGGCCCCGAAGAGCACGAGCATCCCGCGTGGGCGCAGTGAGGCGAGCGATGCGTCGAAGGTGTCCCGCCCCACGCCGTCGTAGGCCACGTCGACGCCCCGGCCGCGCGTGAGCCGGCGCATCTCGCGTGCCAGGTCGTCGACCTCCCGGTAGTTCACGACGTGGTCGGCGCCCAGCTCGGATGCCGTGGCGCACTTCTTCGCCGTGCCCGCTGTCGCGATGACGGCACCACCACGCGCCTTCACCGACTGCACGAGCAGCTGCCCCACGCCGCCGGCGGCCGCGTGGACGAGGGCGACGTCGCCGGCCCCGATGGCATACGTGCTCGTGGTCAGGTAGTGCGCGGTGAGGCCCTGGAGCATGACCGCCGCAGCGGTCTCCAGGTCGACCCCCTCGGGCACCGGGACGGCGGTGGATGCCGGGACGACGGCGTACCGGGCCGCGCTCCCGAGGGACTGGGGCCACGCGACGTGGTCGCCCTCGATGACACCGTGGACGGCCCGGCCCACGGCCACCACGGTGCCGGCGCCCTCGTTGCCCGCCACGAACGGTGTGGTGCGTGGGTAGACGCCCTCCCTCTGGTAGACGTCGATGAAGTTGACGCCGGCCGCCGCCACCTCGACCAGTAGCTCGTCGGGCGCCGGCGCCGGGGCGGCGCGGTCCTCGACCGTCAGGACGCTCCTGTCGCCGTGGCGGGTCACCACCAGGGCCGGTCCGGTGTGGTCGGGCATGGCGCCACCCTAGGCTTCGGTGCCGTCGCGGGCTCCCCCCGTGGGCACCCAGTACCGCTTCTTGTCGCCCCGGACGTCCTCGAGGACGCCGCCGTTCGCTTCGATGACCCGCGCGGACCCGATGTTGTCGACGTCGCACGTCACGAGGACGTGGTCGATGCCGAGGGCGGCCGCGCGGGGGAGCACGAGGCGTAGCGCCTCCGTCGCAACCCCCCGACGCCGGGCGCTCGGACGCACCGAGTAGCCGATGTGGCCGCCGACCTCGAGCAGGAACGGCGTGAGCTCGTGACGTAACGAGATCGACCCGAGGTACGTGTCGGGGTCGGTGTCGTCCTCCATCCACCAGTAGGTGCACGGCACGTGCCCGCTGGGTCGCGGCGCCCCGGGTTCGGCCCTCTCGAGGCGCCACCGCACGAAACGCTCGAACCCCTCGACGGTCTCGAGCTCGTTGCTGGTCCAGGCGATGCCTGCATAGCCACCGTCGTCGGGGGCCTCGACCCACTCGCCGTCCCCGTCCCGATGCCGCCCGCCGAACTCGTCGTGCGCCTCGAGGTAGCTGCGGTGGAACCGGACATGAGGACGCTGGAGCCGGATCATGCTGCGACACTAAGCGATCCGGCGGTCGGCAACCACTGGACCGGTCGGCGCCGTCACCGCGCGCGCAGGGAGAGGAGCACGTCGTCGAGCATGGCGGGCGTGAGCCGACCGGTGAAGGTGTTGTGGGGGCTGACATGGTAGGAGCCGACGACGCGGATGCCGCGCCCTCCCGGCATCCGCACGGCCACCTCCAGTGCATGGGCGAACCTCGGCCTCGGCGAGGGCACCTCCCACCCAAGGTCTCGGGCGGCTCCCAGGGCGGAGTCCCAACCGATCGCCCCCAGGCACAGGATCGCCCGCAGCCGGGGTGCCGCGAGCTCGAGGTCGCGCCGGAGCCAGCCCGAGCAGGTCTCCTTCTCCGTCGGCGTGGGCTTGTTGGCCGGTGGCGCGCACCGCACCGCCGCGACGATCCGGATGCCGCTCAGCACCTGGCCGTCACCCGACGCCACCGACGTCGGCAGGGCGGCGTACCCCGTGCGGTGCAGCGCGGCGTAGAGGAAGTCGCCCGAGGAGTCACCGGTGAACATCCGGCCGGTCCGGTTTGTGCCGTTCGCCGCCGGCGCGAGGCCGACGAGCAGGACCTCGGCGTCCGGGTCGCCGAACGAGGGGCCCGGACGGCCCCAGTAGGGCTGGTGGGCGAAGGCGGCCCGCCGACCGCTCCGGGCGACGTCCTCCCGCCAGCGGACCAGGCGGGGACAGGCTCGGCACACCGAGACGCGCGCCTGGAGCTCCGGAACCACCGCCGAGCCGGAGGCGAGGCGTCGCACCGCCGCCGGGGTGGTTGCCACAGGGGTGTCGGTCGACGCCGGGTCGCCGGGCCACCCGGTGCCGGGTGGCACCGGCGAGGGGAAGAGGTCGCTCGTGACGGGGTGAGGGCAGAGCCGTTCCATGCCGCCACGCTAGGTGAGCGTGAGAGGACGATGGCAGTCGCCCGCTGGGCTGGGGCGCAGAGCCCTAGCCCTCGGTCGTGGGGCGTCCGCGATCCGCTTTCGTCTGCGCCCGGCGACGCTTCGCCGTGAGGCGCCGTTCCCGTGAGCTCCTCGACGGCCGCGTCGGGCGCCGGGCCGGGGCGGGTGGCGCCATGGCAGCCCGCAGCAGATCGGCCATCCGCTCCCTGGCGGTGACCCGGTTGCGGCGTTGCTGGCGGTGCTCGGACGCGGCCACGACGAGCCGACGACCGTCCACGAGCCGGGGGTCGAGCGCCCGGGTCAGCCGCCGTCGCTGGACCTCGCTGAAGCCCCCGAACGCCACGACGTCGAGCTCGAGCTCCACGCGGCTGTCCGCCGTGTTGACGCCCTGGCCCCCCGGGCCGGAGGACCGGGAGAACCTCTCCACCAGCTCACCCGCCGGGATCGTGAGCCCCTCGGGGACCCCTGGCCCGGGCCGAACGACGAGGTCCATCAGGGGCGGCCGGTGTCGTCCTCGGGCTCCGGAGGCGCCGCGGCCCCTTCGGCCTCGTCGCGCTCCGCCCACTCCAGGAGCGGCGCGATGTCGAACACCGCCTCGTCGATGCCGGCATGGAGGTCCCCCAGCTCGGCGTACCGCTGCGGGACGGTGGCGATCGTCAGGTCCTGTGGCTCCACCGCGGCGATCTCGTCCCAGCTCACCGGGGTGGACACCGTGCCGATGTCGTTTCCCCGCACCGAGTAGGCGGCCGCGATGGTGTGGTCGCGGGCGTTCTGGTTGTAGTCGACGAAGACGGATGCCGGGTCGCGGTCCTTGCGCCACCACGTGGTCGTGACGTCGTCGGGCAGACGGCGCTCCACCTCACGGGCGAAGGCGAGGGCGGCCCGCCGGACGTCGCCGAAGCCGTGGTCGGGCCTGATGCGGACGTAGACGTGGAGGCCGTGGCCGCCGCTCGTCTTGGGCCAGCCCGTGGCGCCCAGCTCGTCGAGCACCTCGTGCGTCACCTCGGCTGCCCGGCGCACGCGCGTGAAGGGCGCGTCCGGCATCGGGTCGAGGTCGATGCGCCACTCGTCGGGCTTCTCGGTGTCGGCTCGTCGGCTGTTCCACGGGTGGAACTCCACCGTGCTCATCTGCACCGCCCAGGCCACGTCGGCGAGCTTCGTGACACACAGCTCGTCGGCATGCAGCCCGTAGCGGGGGAAGTGCAGGCGCACGGTCTCCACCCATGGGGGTGCGCCGCGCGGGAGCCGCTTCTGGTGGACCTTCGCACCGGCCAGCCCGTCGGGGAACCGGTGGAGCATGCACGGCCGCTCGCGCAGGGCGTTCACGATGCCGTCGCCCACCGAGAGGTAGTAGTGCACGAGGTCCAGCTTGGTCTCCCCTCGGGCCGGGAAGTAGACGCGCTCGGGGTTCGACACCCGCACGTCGAGCCCCTCGACGTCGAGGACCACCGGTTCGCCGAACTCACCCTTGCGCGACGCCATGTCGGCCACCGTATGCCGTCGGCGCCCCGGCATAGGGGCGGCGCCGGCTTCACGCGTACCTGCATCGACCAATTGGTCGATGCAGGTACGTCTGGGCCGGCGTTGAGAAGGGGCTCCGGCGTGATCGGAGCCAGACCTTCGACAAGTCTCGACAAAGTCTAGACGGATTGGTTAGCGTCAAGCCAGCGGACCGACGGGCAACAGCATGGATCCTTCACCCTGGTGCGGCTGACCCTCCGCAGCCGCACCCGCGGCGGCGATCCCGCCCCCTGCACGGGAGGCGCCGCCGCCCCGGGCGGTCGGGACCTCGGTGGTGGTCCCGACCGCCCGCCGGAGTCCGCTCGTGGCGCGACCGGCCGGTCGCGCGGCCAGGTCGGTCCCGCGACGTAGGGTTGGCCCCGAGATGAGCACCCTCTTCGACGGCCTCGACCTCGGCGGCGTCCCCCACGAGCCCCACGTGGACCCGGCGACGCACGCGAGCGCCCACGCGGCCCTCGTCAACGCCGCGGGCGTGCCGACCTGGGCCGAGGCGGCCGCCGCCGGTCGCGGCCCGGAGGGTGGTCCAGACGCCTCCCGTCCGGGGGTCGACCCGGAGGAGCTGCTCGAGGGCCTCAACCCCCAGCAGCGCGAGGCGGTGCTCCACGAGGGCGGTCCGCTGCTCATCGTCGCCGGTGCGGGCTCGGGCAAGACCAGGGTGCTGACCCAGCGGATCGCGCACCTGATGGCCGCCCGGGGCGTACAGCCGGGACAGGTGCTCGCGATCACGTTCACGAACAAGGCGGCGGCCGAGATGCGCGAACGCGTGCAGGTGCTCGTCGGCAACCGCGCCAGGGCCATGTGGGTGATGACGTTCCACAGCGCCTGCGTCCGGATCCTTCGTCGCGAAGCCGACAAGGTGGGGATGCGCTCGACCTTCTCCATCTACGACGCGGCCGACTCCCAGCGGCTGATGTCCATGGTTCTTCGCGACATGGACCTCGACCCCAAGCGCTACAACCCGAGGTCGTTCAGCCACCAGGTCTCGAACCTCAAGAACGAGCTCGTCGACCACGAGACCTTCGCGGGGCGGGTCGGAGAGGCGAGCCCTCACCAGGAGCAGGTGCTCGCCGAGGCCTACACGGCATACCAGCGACGGCTGCGCCAGGCCAACGCGATGGACTTCGACGACCTCATCATGACCACCGTCCACATGTTCCAGGCCTTCCCGGACGTCGCCGAGCACTACCGGCGGCGGTTCCGGCACGTCATGGTCGACGAGTACCAGGACACCAACCATGCGCAGTACCAGCTGGTCCGCGAGCTCGTCGGCTCGCAGGCGACGAGGACGGAGCACGGCGTCGAGCCGAGTGAGCTGGTCGTCGTCGGCGACGCCGACCAGTCGATCTACGCCTTCCGCGGCGCCACGATCCGCAACATCGAGGAGTTCGAGCAGGACTACCCGGACGCTCGCACCATCCTGCTCGAGCAGAACTACCGGTCCACGCAGACGATCCTGCGGGCGGCCAACGCCGTGATCGCCCGCAACGAGAGCCGCCGCAAGAAGAACCTCTGGAGCGACACCGGGGACGGCGACCGGATCGTCGGGTACGTCGGCGACAACGAGCACGACGAGGCCTCCTTCGTCGCCCGGTCCATCGACCGGCTCGGCGACGAGCACGGCATCCGGCCCGGTGACGTGGCGGTGTTCTACCGCACCAACGCGCAGTCCCGGGCGCTGGAGGAGGTGTTCGTGCGGGTGGGCCTGCCGTACAAGGTCGTCGGTGGCACCAGGTTCTACGAGCGACGCGAGGTCAAGGACGCCCTCGCGTACCTGCGCGTGCTCTCCAACCCCACGGACACGGTCAACCTGCGCCGCGTCCTCAACGTGCCCAAGCGCGGCATCGGTGACCGCGCCGAGGCGTGCGTGGCGGCGCTGGCCGAGCGGGAGCGGATCCCGTTCGTCGCAGCCCTGGGGCGCCCGGAGGACGCCCCCGGCATCGCGACCCGGTCGGTCGTCGCGATCAAGGGCTTCACCTCGCTGCTGGAGCACCTCGGTGCGGTCCGCGACGACGAGGATGCCGGTGTCGCCGACCTCCTCGAGGCGGTGCTGGACCGGTCGGGCTACCTCTCCGAGCTCCGGGAGAGCCACGACCCGCAGGACGAGACGCGGGTGGAGAACCTCGCCGAGCTCGTCGCGGTGGCCCGCGAGTTCGACGAGGCCCGCCGCGAGACCGGAGAGGTGCTCAGCCTCGAGGACTTCCTGGAGCGGGTCTCGCTCGTCGCGGACGCCGACGAGATCCCCGACGACGCCGAGGCGGAGGCCTCCGGGGTGGTCACCCTGATGACGCTGCACACGGCGAAGGGACTGGAGTTCCCCGTCGTCTTCCTCACCGGCATGGAGGACGGGACGTTCCCGCACCTGCGCAGCCTCGGCGACGCCAAGGAGCTCGAGGAGGAGCGGCGGCTCGCCTACGTCGGCATCACGCGGGCCCGGGAACGGCTGCACCTCTCGCGTGCGGCGGTCCGCTCGGCCTGGGGGGCGCCGCAGTACAACCCGCCGTCACGGTTCCTCGACGAGATCCCGGACGAGCTGGTCCAGTGGGAGCGCGTGCTCTCCGGTGCGGCGGCCATCGGGCGGCGCGACCAGCGGCCGGCGGTGGCGACGCTCGCTGCACGGCCGGGCGTCCGCTCGCCGGGAAACCGGCCGGTCATCTCCCTGTCCGGGGGTGACCGGGTCACCCACGACACCTACGGGCTCGGGACGGTGGTCCGGACGCTCGGCGACGGGGACAAGACGCAGGCCGAGGTCGACTTCGGCGGTGAGCTCGGGGTCAAGCGGTTCGTGCTGCGGTTCGCACCGCTCGAGAAGCTGTGAGCCCGGCGCCGGGCCCCTGACCGGCTGCGTCGGACGGCCCGTGCGGGAGCTCAGCCGAGCAGACCCTTGCGCACCAGCCAGGGGTACGGGTCGATGGGGTTGTCGCCGCCGGACGGGTGGATCTCGAGGTGGAGGTGGGAGCCGAAGGAGTGGCCGGTGTTGCCGACGGCGCCGACGACCTGCCCGGGCATCACGGTCTGGCCCTCGCGGACGTCGATCCGGCTCATGTGGCCGTACCAGGAGACCGTGCCGTCCCAGTAGCGGATCTCGACCTTCTTGCCGAAGCTGAACACGCTGCCCGCCATGATGACGGTGCCCCTGGACATCGCGTAGAGGGGAGTGCCGGTCGGGGCGCCGAAGTCGAGGCCGTCGTGGGTCTTCCCCCAGCGCCAGCCGAAGTCGGAGGTGATCCGGCCGCTGCGGATCGCCCTCACCCAGCGCTTGCCCTCACGCTCGGCCTTGGCGCGGGCGGCGGCCGCTGCGGCGGCCTTGCGCTTCGCGTCGCGGGCGGCGCGCTTCTGGGCTTCGACCCGGCCCTGCAACGCGGCGGTCTGCATCGAGGAGGCCGAGCGACGGTTCGCGAGGTCGGTGACCATGGCGTCGTCGGACGCCTGCTCGCTGCGGGCCAGCGCGGTCTGCTGGCCGGACAGGTCGAGGGTGAGCGGTGCCGACTCGGCCACCGTCGCGCCGGTCGCCGTCACCACGAGTGCCGCGGCTGCGGTCGTCGGGAGCACGAAGCTCGCGGAGAGCGCACGGGGGAGACGCACACGGTTCTGCCGGACACGGTGGCGTCCGGCATAGTGGCGCCCCTGGTACGAAGAACTCACAGGGGGTGGACCTCACGGGCTGGTGACTGGGCTGCCCCACCGTACCGTGACCAATCCGTAACACAAACTATCCGCTTGAGAAGTCCTCAGGGTGTCTCCCGCCGAGGTGCCGTATCCGCCGCCTGACCTGCGAAACGTCCGATTCTCGTGAGGCGGCTCACAGGTTGCCGCGCGAGACGCGCGTTCGGGCGTGTCGCGCCGCCGGCGACGCGGCATCCGAGCACGTTCACTCGTCCCGAGCCAGCGGGGTGACTCCGGCGGTGACCGTGGTGCCGTCGGCGTCCAGGTGGGCCAGGGCGGTGGAGATGCCGTGGACGACCTCGCCGAGCATGGGCAACGTGAGGTGCCCCGCCCCGTGCAGCTTGACGTTGCGGGCGCCGAGGTCGGGGTGCCGCAGGGCGGCGTTGCGCTGGGGGTGGATCGCCCAGTCGGTGTCCGACCAGTACGAGATGAACCGGGTGCGGCATCCGCGCACCGGTCGGTCGAGCTCGCGCATGAGCCCGCTCCCGGGGCGCATCTGCTGCATCAGGGTGGTCGGTAGGGCGTACGCCGCGTAGCTGCCGCTGTGAGGGGTGCCGAGCGTGATGAGGGTGTGCACGCGGGCGTCGCCGCCGAGCCGGGTGACGTAGTACCGGGCGATCAGGCCGCCCAGACTGTGCCCGATGATGTGGATGCGCTCGAACCCGGTCTCCTCGACGATGCGCTCCACCTCCATGGACAGGCCCGCGGCCGCCGTGCGCACGTCGTTCGCGACGGTCAGGTAGTTCATGGCGAACACGTTGGAGAAGCCTCGCCGGGTCAGGCCGCGGCGCAGCAGGGTGAAGATCGAGCGGTTGCTGACGATTCCGTGGACCAGGAGGATCGGCGTGCCGGCCGCCTCGAGGTTGGAGACGAGCAGTCCGCGCTGCACCGGGGGGAGGTGCTCCACGCGGTACGCCGGCCTCGTGCGGCGTTCGTGGCCGGTGATGAGGCCCAGGGGCCAGGTCGCGACATGGGCGGTCAGCCACACGGCCTCCACCGCGCCCCCCGCGAGCACCGCGGGGTCGAGCACGGCACCGGCCGACGAGACCGCCCGGTGCGCGCGGACGCCGACCGGGACCCGCGGCGGTGCGGCGTCCTCGGCGATCGGGGCGGCGGTCGGCCGCGTCAGTGACGCCATGGCGGCATCACTGTACGGCCGGGCGGACCCCCTCGGGGGCCACACGCTGGAACAGCGGAACCGGTGCGCGAACAAGTCGGCCGGTGGCCGCACCGGCCGACCGCTCGGGGGTGGGATCCGCCCCCAGGGCGCCACTGGGGAGGCAGGCACTCCGCCGCCCCCGTTAGGCTCCGCTGCGGACCACCTTCCCGACAGTGAGGACGGATCGCCCCGTGGATCTCTTCGAGTACCAGGCCCGTGACATGTTCGAGAAGCACGGAGTCCCCGTGCTCGGCGGAGCCGTCGCCTCGACAGCGGAGGAGGCGCGCGCGGCGGCCGAGCGCATCGGCGCCGCGACCGGAGGGGTGACGGTGGTCAAGGCGCAGGTCAAGACCGGAGGGCGCGGCAAGGCCGGCGGCGTCAAGGTCGCCAGGAGCGCCGACGAGGCCGAGGAGGCCGCTCGCGCCATCCTCGGCATGGACATCAAGGGCCACACCGTGCACCTGGTGATGGTCGCGCAGGGGGCCCAGATCGACGAGGAGTACTACTTCTCGATCCTCCTGGACCGGGCGGCTCGCAGCTACCTCGCCATGTGCTCCACGGAGGGCGGCATGGACATCGAGCAGCTCGCCGTCGAGCGGCCCGAGGCGCTGGCGCGCGTCACCGTGGACCCGAACGTCGGCATCGACGACGCCAAGGCCCGCGAGATCGTGCAGGAGGCCGGCTTCGACGCAGAGACCGGCGCCCGGGTGGAGCCGGTCCTCAAGACCCTGTGGACCGTGTACCGCGACGAGGACGCCACGCTCGTCGAGGTGAACCCCCTGGTGAGAACGGCTGCCGGTGACATCGTGGCCCTGGACGGCAAGGTGTCGCTCGACGCGAACGCGTTCTTCCGCCACCCCGACCACGCGGCACTCGAGGACACCAGCGAGACCGACCCGCTCGAGATGGCCGCCAGGGAGAAGGACCTCAACTACGTCAAGCTCGACGGCTCCGTCGGCATCATCGGCAACGGCGCGGGGCTGGTCATGAGCACGCTCGACGTGGTCGCCTACGCCGGTGAGGAGTTCGGCGGCCAGAAGCCGGCGAACTTCCTCGACATCGGCGGTGGTGCCAGTGCCGAGGTGATGGCCGACGGCCTGCACATCATCCTGTCCGACCCCCAGGTCAAGAGCGTCTTCGTCAACGTCTTCGGCGGCATCACGGCCTGCGACGCCGTGGCCAACGGCATCGTCGGGGCGCTCGACGCCCTCGGCGACGAGGAGGACCGCCCGCTCGTCGTGCGCCTCGACGGCAACAACGTCGAGGAGGGGCGGCGCATCCTCGCCGAGCGCAACCACCCCCGGGTCATCATCGAGGAGACCATGGACGGCGCCGCCCGCCGGGCCGCCGAGCTGGCCGCCCAGAACTGACCACCCGAGCGCGAGCAGAGAGAACACGAGAGACACCCATGGCCATCTTCCTCACCGCAGACTCCAAGGTCATCGTCCAGGGCATGACGGGCTCCGAGGGCATGAAGCACACGCAGCGGATGCTGCGCTCCGGCACCTCCGTCGTCGGCGGGGTCAACCCGCGCAAGGCCGGCACCACCGTCGAGTTCGAGGGCGGGACCGTCGTCCCGGTGTTCGGGAGCGTCGCCGAGGCGGTGGAGGCGACCGGCGCCGACGTCACCGTCATCTTCGTGCCCGCACAGTTCACCAAGGCGGCGACCGTGGAGGCGATCGACGCCGGCATCCCCCTGGCCGTCGTGATCACCGAGGGGGTGGCCGTCAAGGACACCGCCGAGTTCTACAACTACGCCAAGGGCACGGGCACGACGCGGATCATCGGGCCGAACTGCCCGGGTCTGATCAGCCCCGGAGCGAGCAACGCCGGGATCATCCCGGCCAACATCTCGGGCCCCGGGCGCATCGGCCTGGTGTCCAAGTCGGGCACGCTGACCTACCAGATGATGTACGAGCTGCGGGACTTCGGGTTCTCCTCGGGCGTCGGGATCGGCGGCGACCCGGTCATCGGCACGACCCACATCGACTGCCTCGAGGCATTCCAGAACGACCCCGACACCGACGCGATCGTCATGATCGGCGAGATCGGTGGCGACGCGGAGGAGCGCGCGGCGGCCTACATCAAGGAGCACGTCACCAAGCCGGTCGTCGGCTACGTCGCGGGCTTCACCGCCCCCGAGGGCAAGACCATGGGCCACGCCGGAGCCATCGTCTCCGGTTCCTCCGGTACCGCGCAGGCCAAGAAGGAGGCGCTCGAGGCTGCCGGTGTCAAGGTCGGCAGGACGCCCTCCGAGACCGCCGAGCTGATGCGCGGCATCATGCGGAACCTCGGCGGCGCCTGACCAACCCCGCCCTCCCCCCGCCCTCCCGCCCCGTTCTCCCCGACTTCGTCTGTCGCAGTGCCGCCGACGCGCCGTCCAACGGCGCGTCGGCGGCACGCTGACAGACGAAGTCGGGGAGCTCGCGCACACTGGTCGCGATGACTGTCATCGACCGCTTCCGCGCCGCCCGCTCCGGGGGTGACGAGCCCGGTGCACGCGGGCCCGAGCAGTCGGGTGTGCCGTCCGACCCCGGCGAGTCCGGCGACCGGCCGGGGGGCATCTGGCGCCGAGGGGCGCTCACCGGGGTGGTGACCGGGCTTGCGTCGCTCCTCGTCGTCCTCGTCCCCACGGTGATCGCCTGGCTCGTCGAACCCCTGGCCACCGGAACGCTCTGGGATGCCGTCGCCACCGCTGCGGCGCTGTGGTTGCTCACGTCCGGCGCTCACCTGACCGCGGGCGCGGCGACGCTGTCGCTCATTCCATTGCTGGGCCTGGCCCTGGTCGTCGTCGTGGCCCGCCTCGGTGCGCGCGAGGCCGTGGTCGACGTCTCCACCGACGGCCCGCACTGGCGTGGCCTGCTGCCCGCGCCTCTCGCGTCGGCATTGGCCTCGTGGTGGTGTGGGTACGCCGTCGTCGTCGCCGGCGCGGTCGCGCTCACCGCCGCGGGGCCGTTCCAGGTGGGGGTCGCCTCGCTGCTGGTCCCCGTCGTCCTGGTGCCGGCTGCCGGCGTCGCCCTGACCTTGCGCGCGGTTGCGATCGACGATCCGGAGGTGCTCGGCGCCCGGTTCGACGCGGCGCGCCTGCCTGACGCCCTGCGACGTGGACTGCGCCCGGGCCTCTGGGGGGCCGCCGTGCTGCTCGGAGCCGGCCTGGCCGTGGTCGCTGGTGTCGTCGTGCTCTCGTGGAGCGAGGTCTCCACCATCTCGGACCAGGTGGGGGCCACGGGGTTCGGGGGTCTCCTGCTGCTGCTCGCGCAGGTGCTCGGCCTGCCGAACCTGGCGCTGTGGGCGGTGTCGTTCGCCGCCGGCCCGGGGTTCCAGGTCGTCGAGGGCAGCGCCGTCACGTGGTCGGGCGCCGAGAGCGGTCTGCTCCCGATGGTGCCGGTCCTCGCCGCACTGCCCCAGCCCGGCGGCTTCCCGTGGTTCACGCCGCTGTCGGCGCTCGGCGTCATGATGGTGGGTGGCTTGGTGGCGCGCCGGGCGCTGGGTGAGGTGGCCCGGCTGTCTCGCGTCCGCACCAAGCTCGGGGTCGCGGGGGCCGCGTGCCTCACGACCGCGCTCGCGCTGGCGGCGCTCGACCTCCTCGCCGGCGGGTCCGTCGGCCAGTTCCGGCTCTCCTCGGTCGGTGCGCCGGCCGGGTGGCTCCTCGTGGCACTGCTGCTCGAGCTCCTCGCGGGCGCGGTCGTCGTCGTCGTGCGCGATGCCTGGCGGCTGCGCCGGTGAGCCCCTCCACGTCCGTCGACCGCGACCGGGCGCCACTGGGCCTCGTGGTCCTCGTCTCGGGGTCCGGCACCCTCCTGCAGGCCCTTCTCGACGCCTCCGCCGCGCCGGGGGCACCGTTCCGGGTGCTCGGCGCGGGCGCCGACCGCGACGGTACGGGCGGACTGCAGCGGGCCGAGCGCCACGGCATCCCCACGTTCGTCTGCCGGGTGCAGGACTACGTCACCCGAGTCGACTGGGACCTCGACCTCGAGCGACAGGTCGCCGCATCGGGGCCCGACCTCGTGGTGTCGGCGGGCTTCATGAAAGTTCTCGGCCCCGCGGTGCTCGCCGCCCACCGCGTCGTCAACACCCACCCCGCCCTCCTGCCGAGCTTTCCCGGGTCGCACGGCGTGCGTGACGCGCTCGCGCACGGTGTCCGCGTGACCGGGTGCACGTGCCACTGGGTCGACGCCGAAGTCGACACCGGGGTGATCATCGACCAGCGTGCGGTGCCGGTCGAGACGGGGGACACGGTCGAGACCCTCCACGAGCGGATCAAGGTCGTCGAGCGGCAGATGCTCGTCGACGTCGTCGTGGGTCTCGCGGCGGACCGTTCCTGGCAGCACGGCTGAGGCCAGCCGTGCCGGTCACGCCACCGGACGCCGGACCCCGATGGCCCCCGTCACGCGTGGCCCCGGTCATCCGCTCGCGCCAGGGGCGTGGCGCCCACCTCAGCGAGCACGAGGTGCTCCACGGCATCCTCGAGCAGCGCGCGGGCCCGGGCGTTGATGCCGGCGTCGGTGATGAGGGTGTCGACGTCGTCGAGCTGCATGAAGGTGGAGAGCCCGACGATGCCGACCTTGGTGTGGTCGGCGAGCACGCACACCGAGCGGCTGGCCCGGACCAGGGCTCGGTTGGTCTCCGCCTCGACGAGGTTGGGAGTGGTCAGGCCTGCCGTGCCGTCGATGCCGTGCGCCCCGAGGAAGAGCCGGTCGACGTGCAGCCCTTCGAGGGCGGTGACGGCGACGGGGCCGACCAGGGCGTCGGACGGGGTGCGCACCCCACCGGTCAGCACCACGACGTGACCTTGGGGGGCCGCCTCGTGCAGGAGCTGTGCGACCGGCACCGAGTTGGTCACCACCGTGAGGTTGGGGACGGTGCGCAGGGCGCGCGCCAGCTCGTAGGTCGTCGTGCCCGCCGAGATCCCGATGGTCGCCCCGGGCTCGACGAGCCGGGCGGCGGCAGCCGCGATGGCGCGCTTCTCGGCGGTCATGAGCGCCGACTTCGCCGAGAAGCCCGGCTCGTCGGCTGCCCGCGGCACGAGGGCCAGGGCCCCCCCGTGGACCCGTTCGAGCAGTCCCTCGCCGTCGAGCCGCTCGATGTCCCGGCGCACCGTCATGTCGGAGACGCCGAGCTGCTCGACGAGCTCGGAGACGCGGGCGGCCCCGGACTCCTCGACGATGGCGAGGATGGCCGCCCGGCGCTGGCTGGCCAGCACCGTCACCCCTCCCGCACGACGGCGGTGCCGCCCCCGGCCACGCGCAGCCTCGGCCCGACCGGACGGTCCGCCACCAGGTCGTGCCCGGCAGTCGCGACCTCACACTCCTCGCCCGTGTGGTTGAGCAGGAAGAGCCACGACCGGTCGCCCGAGCGTCGGCGCACCACCTCCACCCCGCGAGGCGCCTCCGCCACCCTGGCCACTCCGGCGGTGGCGGTCACCTCGGCGAGCAGCCCGGCGAGCGCCTCGTCGTCCGGCAGCGTCCCGAGGTACCAGGCGGACCCGTTCCCGACGCTGCGCCTGGTGACCGCCGGGCGCCCGGCGAGCGGGCCGCTGGCATACGTCTGGAGCACCTCGGCACCGGCGACCCGGGCGTCCTCGCTCCACTGCGACCCGGTGCCGCCGCCGGAGAGGGCCACCGTGTCGCCGGGACGCAGGGGGAAGAACTCCTCGACGCGGACGCCGAGGAGCTCCCGGAAGGCGCCGGGGTACCCGCCGAGACGGACATGGTCGTCGGGGTCGCTGATACCGGAGAAGTAGGTCACGACGACGTGGGCCCCGGCCTCGGCAGCCGCGTGAACGGCCGCTGCGGACGCGTCGGAGACGAGGTAGAGCGTGGGGACGACGACGACCCGGTACGACGAGAGGTCGGACTCGGGGTGCACGACGTCGCAGGTGATGCCGGCGTCGCGCAGGATCCGGTGCACGGTGTGCCCGGCCGTCACGTAGTCGATCGCACTGGACGGCATGCACGGGCCGGACACCGCCCAGAGCGACTCGTAGTCCCAGAGGATGGCGACCTCGGCCTCCACCCGGGAGCCGCGCAGCTCGCCGAGCCGCTCGGCGAGGGCGCCCAGCTCGCACACCTCGCGGAACCGGTCGCTGTCCTCACCCGCGTGGGGCACCAGGGCCGAGTGGAACTTCTCCGAGCCGACCCGGGACTGGCGCCACTGGAAGAAGCCGAGGTCGTCGGCGCCCCGGGCGACATGGGTCAAGGAGTCCCGGATCGTCTGCCCTGGGTCCTTGGCGGGGTTGACGGGCTGCCAGTTCACCGCGCTCGTCGAGTGCTCCATGAGCATCCAGGGAGAACCACCGGCGAGCCCGCGGGTGAGGTCGCCGTGGAACGACATCTCGGCGCGCGGGTGCGGCAGCGAGTCGACGAGGTAGTGGTCGGTGCTCACGACGTCCTGGTGGGGCGCCCAGTCGTGGTAGTCGAGCATCCGGAAGGTGCTCAGGGTCATGAAGTTGGTCGTGATCGGCACACCGGTGGAGTGGCGGCGGATCACCTCGCACTCGGCGAGGTAGAAGTCGAGCAGCGTGTCCGACCCGAACCGGTGGTAGTCCAGGACGTGGGTGGGGTTGTTGAAGGACGTCGTGTGCCGTGGGGGCAGGACGTCGTCCCAGGCGGTGTAGCGCTGGCTCCAGAAGGCGGTGCCCCAGGCCTCGTTCAGCCGGTCGAGGGTGCCATGGCGCCGCTCCAGCCACAGGCGGAACGCGACGGCGCAGGAGTCGCAGTAGCAGGGCAGGTTGTGGCAGGCGTACTCGTTCGAGACGTGCCACATCGCGAGGGCCGGGTGGTCGTGGTAGCGCGCGGCGACGCGCTGGGTCAGACCGAGGGCGAGGTCGCGGTAGAGCCGCGACGACGGGCACCACGCCTGGCGGCTGCCCGGCCACATCGTGTGTCCGTTGCGGTCGACCGGGAGGATCTCCGGGTAGGCCGAGGAGAGCCACGGCGGGGGAGTCGCCGTCGCGGTGGCCAGGTCGACGGCGATGCCGTTCGCGTGCAGGAGGTCCATGACCTCGTCGAGCCACTCGAAGGTGTACTCGCCCTTGGTGGGCTCCAGCCACGACCACGAGAAGACCCCGAGCGTGACGAAGCTGACCCCGGCCTCACGCATGAGGCGCATGTCCTCGTCCCACACCTCGCGAGGCCACTGCTCGGGGTTGTAGTCGCCACCGAAGGCGACCCGGTCGCTGGGCCAGGAACGCATGGGGTCAGTCTGTTGACCTCGTCGAGACGGTGTCAACACTTTCCAACACAAATCAACAGCGATGTCCGCCCGCGATCTGGCGGCGCTCGGCCGCTCCGCGGTGACCCTGAGACCGCGAATGCGCGATGGTGACAATCCTGTCTCACCTTCGACGCACTGCTTGACAGGGCTGGGCCCCACCGACAGACTCCCCCTACCAGTGTGTGTTTCTGATCGAATGTGTCAGGAACAGGACGTCAAAGGAGACCGCCCATGGCACGCCCGACCCCCCGCGAGGACTACCTCGCGAGCCTCGTTCCCGCCTCGGTGCGCGGTGTCGACCGCCGAACCCTTCTCAGGGGTTCGTTCGGAGCCGCCGCCCTGCTCGGCGTGCCGACCCTCCTGGGCGCCTGCGGTGATGACGAAGCGTCGTCGTCCGCCACCGGTACCGCTGCGGCCGGACCGGTGAAGTTCGGGATGAACGAGGCCAAGGGGTCCGGGCCGGCCTACGAGCGGCTCCAGGGCATGGCCGACGCGTACACCAAGAAGACCGGTGCGCAGGTCTCTGCGAACGCCGTCGACCACAACACCTTCCAGGAGAGCATCAACACCTACCTTCAGGGCACCCCCGACGACGTCTTCACCTGGTTCGCCGGGTACCGCATGGCGCAGTTCGCCGAGAACGGCCTCATCTCCGACGTCTCCGACGTGTGGCCCATCGACGGCATCAACGACGCGTTCAAGAAGTCGGCGACGGCTCCCGACGGCAAGCAGTACTTCGTGCCGGTCAGCTACTACCCGTGGGCGGTCTTCTACCGGAAGTCCGTCTTCGAGAAGAACGGATGGACGGCGCCGACCACCAACGACGAGCTCACCGCGCTCATGACCGACATGCAGGGCAAGAGCATCACGCCGTTCGCGTTCGCGGCCAAGGACGCGTGGGCCCCGATGGGCACCTTCGACATCCTCAACATGCGGCTCAACGGCTACGACTTCCACATGGAGCTGTGCCAGGGCAAGCAGAAGTGGGACAGCCCGGAGGTCAAGAACGTCTTCTCGACCTGGGCGACGCTGCTCCCGTACCACCAGGAGAACGCCCTGGGGCGCACCTGGCAGGAGGCGGCCACGTCGATGGAGAAGGGTGAGTGCGGGATGTACCTGCTCGGCACCTTCGTCGTCGACGGTGTCACCCCGGAAGGTGCCGAGGACCTCGACTTCTTCACCTTCCCCGCGCTGGACCAGAGCATCGGCGCCGACGCCCTCGACGCCCCCATCGACGGATTCTGCGTCTCCGCCGCGAACGACAACCAGGACGCCGCCAAGGCGTTCATCGCCTGGCTGGGTACCGCGGAGGCGGCCGACGCCGCCAACAACGCGGCATCCGCGCCGTTCATCGCCGCCAACGCCAACGCGAGCACCGAGAAGTACGGCGCCCTGCAGAAGAAGTCCGTCGAGGTGGTCCAGAACGCCAAGTCGATCGCGCAGTTCCTCGACCGGGACACCAACGCCGACCTGGCCAACACGGTGATCACCGCGTCGATCCAGGACTTCCTCAAGAACCCCGATGACATCGACGCCATCACGGCGGAGATCCAGCAGCAGGCCGAGTCCATTCTCGGGTGACCTCGAGGTCAGGGGAGGGGCACCATGGCCACAACCACTGCGCCGCGTCGGACGGATCGCCCGACGCGGCGGGTCGAGAGGCGTCACGGGACACGTGACCGCCTCGTCATCTGGGCCATGGTCGGGATCCCGACCCTGCTCGTCATCTGGCTCGTCTGGCTGCCGGCCCTCGCGTCGTTGGCGTTGTCCTTCACGAAGTGGAACGGGTTCCAGCTCAGCGGGATCGAGTGGGTCGGAACGAAGAACTTCACCGACATCGCGACGATCTACCCGCCGTTCTGGCCCGCGATCAGGCACAACCTCATCTGGCTGGTCTTCCTGTTCGTGTTCCCGACGATCCTGGGCATGCTGCTCGCCGTGGTCCTCGACCGGGAGATGCGAGGGAGCCGGTTCTACCAGACGGCGTTCTACATGCCGGTCGTGCTCTCCCTCGCCCTCGTGGGCTTCATCTGGCAGCTCTTCTACTCCACGGACCAGGGCCTGATCAACGAGGTCCTCGGGACGAACGTCGACTGGTACGGCGATCCCGACGTCAACCTGTGGGCGGTCCTCGTGGCCACCGCGTGGAGACACACGGGGTACATCATGCTGATCTACCTCGCCGGGCTGAAGGGCGTCGACGCGACGCTGCGCGAGGCGGCCGCCGTCGACGGTGCCAGCGAGGCGAAGACCTTCCGCCACGTCATCTTCCCGGTGATGCGGCCGATCAACCTCATCGTGATCGTCATCGTCGTCATCGAGTCGCTGCGGGCGTTCGACCTCGTCTGGGTCATCAACAAGGGTCGCAACGGACTCGAGCTCATCGCGGCCCTCCTCTCGCAGAACGTCATCGGCGAGGCGACGCGCTACGGCTTCGGCTCGGCGCTCGCCGTCATCATGATGATCATCTCCTCGGTGTTCATCACCATCTATCTCCGGATCGTCTTCCGGGAGGAGCGCCAATGAGCACCGCGACGGCGCCGCCGGCACCCGTCCGCAAGAGGCCAGAACCCGTGCGGGGCGGCGGCGGCGGGGTCATGAACCGCCGCCGGGGCACCGTGGCGACGATCGTCATGGTGGTTCTCGCCCTGATCTGGCTGTTCCCGCTCCTGTGGTCGCTGTACAACTCCTTCCGGGAGTACTCGTACACCCAGACCTACGGCTACTTCTCCTTCGGAGGGTGGACGCTGGACAACTACCAGGAGGCGTGGAGTCGCGGGAACTTCGGCCTGCACCTCAAGAACTCGCTCTACGTGACCGTTCCTGCGGTGACCCTGACCCTCTTCCTGTCGTCGCTCGTCGCCTTCGTGCTGGCGAGGTTCTCGTACCGCTTCAACCTCACCCTGCTCGGGGTCTTCCTCGCCGCGAACCTCCTGCCGCCCCAGGCCCTCCTCATCCCGGTGTTCCGGATGTTCCGTGAGATCCCGCTCCCGACCTTCATGAGCGAGAGCGGCACGATGCTCAACAGCTTCTGGGCGCTGATCCTCGTGAACACCGCGTTCCAGATGGGGTTCTGCGCCTTCGTCCTCAGCAACTACATGAAGACGCTGCCGTACGAGATCTACGAGTCGGCGCAGATGGACGGCGCGAGCGTGTGGCGGCAGTACTGGCAGCTGACGATGCCGCTCGTGCGGCCTGCTCTCGCGGCCCTGGCGACGCTGCAGGTCACCTGGATCTACAACGAGTTCTTCTGGGCCACCGTGCTCATCTCGCGCGGTGACAAGTACCCGGTGACGAGCGCCCTCAACAACCTGCGTGGGCAGTTCTTCGCCGACACCAACCTCGTCGCCGCCGGGTCGATCATCGTGGCCCTCCCCGTGCTGATCGTCTTCTTCGTCCTGCAGAAGCAGTTCGTGTCCGGACTGACCCTGGGGTCGACCAAGGGATGAGCCCCACGCACGTCGTGCTTCGAGGTGGTGGGACCGCCCTCGTGCTCTCCGAGCACGAGGGCGGTCTGCCGTCGGTCCTGCACTGGGGAGCCGACCTGCCCAACGCCTCCGTCGAGGACCTTCCCGCAGTCCTGACCGGACCTGTTCCCCACAACGCCCCCGACGTGCCGTGGCGGCTCACCGTGCTCCCCACCTCGGGCGAGGGCTGGCTCGGGACACCGGGGTATGCCGGCCACCGGGCCGGTGGGCAGACCGCCCCACGGTGGGATTCGGGCCTCGACGTGGACGCCGAGGGCCGGGCGGCGACGGTGCGGGCGGTGGCCGACATCGGGCTCGAGGTGGTCATGCGCTACCGGCTCGACGAGCACGGGGTGCTCGTCGTCCGGACGGAACTCACGAACACCTCAGGGGAGGAGGCCGCGCTCGACGTGGCCGCCCTGCGCGTCCTCCTTCCGCTGCCGACCCGAGCCGACGAGGTCCTCGACCTCACCGGCCGGTGGGTGAGGGAGCGTGTCCCGCAACGGCATCCGCTCGCCGACGGAAGCTGGGTGCGCACCGGCCGACGCGGCCGCACCGGGCACGACGCCACCCTGCTCCTCGTCTGTGGCACGGCAGGCTTCGGCTTCCGTACCGGCGAGGTGTGGGCCACGCACGTGGCGTGGAGCGGCAACCACGAGCACCTCGTGGAGCGCCTCCCGGAGGGGGCAGGGGGACATGCCGCCGTGCTCGGCGGCGGGGAGGCGCTCGGCCCCGGCGAGGTGCAGCTGCTCCCAGGTGAGTCGTACGTCGCACCGGAGGTCGTGTTCGTGCACTCCCCCGAGGGGCTGGACGGGCTGACCAACCGCCTGCTCCGCCACCAGCGGACGCACCCGGCCTACCGGCGCAGTCCTCGACCGCTCGTGCTCAACACGTGGGAGGCGGTCTACTTCCGGACCGATCTCGACCACCTCAAGGCGCTGGCCGACGTCGGGGCGTCGATCGGCGTGGAGCGGTTCGTGCTCGACGACGGGTGGTTCGGCGCGCGACGCGACGACCGCCGCGGACTGGGGGACTGGCACGTGTCACCGGAGGTGTGGCCGGAGGGGCTGGGCCCCCTGGTGGACCACGTGAAGGGGCTCGGCATGGAGTTCGGCCTCTGGTTCGAGCCCGAGATGGTCAACCTCGACTCCGACCTCGTGCGATCGCACCCCGACTGGGTGCTCGGCCCGACCGCGGGCCCACCCCTGCCGTCCCGCCACCAGCACGTGCTCGACCTCGCCAACCCGGACGCCTTCGCGCACGTGCGCGACGCCATGAGTGCGGTGATCGCCCGGTACGCCGTCGACTTCGTCAAGTGGGACCACAACCGAGACCTCCACGAGGCGGTCCGACGCGACGGCCGCGCGGTCGACCGGCCCGCCGTCGGGGCACAGACCCGCGCGACGTACGCGCTCCTCGACGAGCTGCGCGAACGGCATCCGGACCTCGAGATCGAGTCCTGCTCCAGCGGCGGTGCCAGGGTCGACCTCGGCGTGCTGGCCCGCACCGACCGGGTCTGGACCTCCGACTGCAACGACGCGCTCGAGCGGGTCGCCATCCAGCGCTGGACGGGGCTGCTCGTGCCCCCGGAGCGCATGGGCTCGCACGTCGGGCCTCCCCGAGCGCACACGACGCACCGCCACCTCGACCTCTCGTTCCGCATGCTCGTGGCGCTGGGTGGCCATACCGGGCTCGAGTGGGACATCACGACGTGCACGCCCGACGAGCTCGAGGCGCTGCGGCGGTGGTCGGCCCTCTACCGCGAGCTGCGGCCCCTGCTGCACTCGGGCGACGTCGTGCGCTCCGACCACCCCGACCCCTCGCTGGTCGTGGGCGGGGTGGTGGCGATCGACCGCTCCGAGGCCGCGCTCACGGTGGTCTCGGTGGCCACGGGTCGCGGCACCAGCCCGGGCGTGCTCCCGCTGCCGGGGCTCGACCCGGACCGGTCCTACCGCGTGCGGGTGCGATCGGAGACGGGGATGCCGGCCACGGTCCAGACCGCGCCCCCGGCCTGGTGGGACGCAGCCGTGGGCGACGGTGTCGTGCTGTCCGGAGCCACGCTCGTGACCGTGGGGCTCTCGATGCCCGTGCTGGCCCCCGCGCAGGGGTTCCTGGTGCACCTCACCGCGCCTGGATGAGGCGGTCGCTGCAGTTCACCTTTGCGTCCGTCGCGACGATCGTTCGCCGGCACTCCGACAGCGCAACCCGGGAGGGAGCGCAGCAGCGCCTCCTCTGCTCGCACAGGGTGGATGCGGCCACGTTCGTGGCGCTGTTGGCAGTCACCGACCCGGCTGTGTCGCAGGCGGATTCCGGCGTCCCTCGCGATCCCCACGGTCCTTCTTGACACGGTGAGTGAGCCAGGACATGGAACATACGGCTTGCCGTGAACGGGTGGAGCCGCCACTCTGGGTTCATGGAACCCGCGGGGGTCCAGCTCACGCTCCGCCGGGGCCGCACACGACGTGTCTCTCGGGGGGTGCGATGACGACGAATCTCATGGACCGTCCGGCCGTGGGTCCGCTGGAGCACCGGCCGGTGGTCTGCCTGCTGGGCGGGCCCTACCTCATGGTGGGCGGCCGCCGGCTCGGGGTGCCGGAGGGCTGCCAGCGGCTGCTGGCCTTCCTGGCGCTGCATGGTGGGCGGGTGTTGCGTCGCCAGGCCGCCGGCCTGCTCTGGCCGGAGGTCGAGGAGGACCGGGCGGCAGGCAACCTCCGATCGGCGTTGTGGCGGTTGCGCGCCTTCGGCGCCGAGGTGGTGGAGTCGGACAAGAGCGCGGTCTGGCTGCGACCCGGTGCCGGCACCGATGTCGCCTCGGTGCACGACTGGGCGGCTCGGCTCACCGGTGGCCAGCCGTTGCCCGGTGACCTGCACACCCTCTGGTGGCATCCCGAGGTCGTCGACCTGCTGCCCGGCTGGTACG
This sequence comes from uncultured Actinomycetota bacterium, assembly GCA_963763015.1. Taxonomy (GTDB): domain Bacteria; phylum Actinomycetota; class Actinomycetes; order Actinomycetales; family Dermatophilaceae; genus Fodinibacter. Next base: position 535,240 of record CAVXML010000007.1, read on the forward strand.
ACGAGTGGATCGTCTTCGAGCGCGAGCGGCTGCGCCAGCAGGTGCTGCACGCCCTGGAGTGCCTGGCCGCGCTCCTGGTGAAGGAGGGGCGGTACGCGGACGGGATCGAGGCCGCCCTCCTGGCCGTGGAGATCGAGCCGCTCCGCGAGAGCGCCCAGCGGTGCGTGATCGAGGCCCACCTGGCCGAGGGGAACGTCGGGGAGGCCCACCGTGTCCTGCGGGCATACGGCCACCTGCTGCGTCGGGAGCTGGGCATCCAGCCCTCGCCCGGACTGGTCGCGCTCGTTCCGGGGCGGTCGGCCCGGGCGCGGTGAGGCCGGGGCTCGGTGAGGTCGGGGCTACTGGATGTCGTCCTCCGGGGGCGGGAGCCTGTGCTCCAGCTCGGGGTCGACTGCCGACACGCCCTCCACCGTCCGTAGGGAGTCTGCATCGCGGGCGCTGCCGGTCACCATGCCCAGACCCTCCAGCACGGCGTCGACCTGCATGCCGCGTTCCCGCAGCGCCTCGACGACTCGGGGCAGGGAGGCGACGTGCGCCTCGTCGACGGTGATGCTGACGCGGGTCAGGGTGCCGTCCCCGCCGTCCCCGCCGTCTCCGCCACCGCCGCTGTCGTCGCCGCCGTCCCCGCCGTCGCCACGGTCGTCCGGGGCACCCCCGCCCCGGGTCCGGTCCACCCGCTCGGCCTCGTCCTCGCCGTACGGTCCGCCAGCGACCGGCGGTGCGTCCTCGCCGTGCGGGTTCACGGCGCCAGCACGAGCCCGGAGCCGACGTCGAGCGACGGCGCCATGATCCGTCGGCTCTCCTGCGTCAGGATCGACCACAGCTCACGACCCCGGTACCCGGTCTCCTGGGCCCACAGCGCGGCGAGGCCGGAGACGTGCGGGGTGGCCATGCTGGTGCCGCTGATCGCCCGATAGCGCGTGGGCATCGGCCACGAGGAGTAGATCTGGTAGCCCGGACCGGCCACGTCGACCTGACCGCCCCTGACGTCGGCGAGCGTCCGAGCTGAGAAGAACGCCAGGTCCAGCTGCTGGTTCAACGCCCCCACCGCCAGGACGAACGGGCTGTTTGCGGGAGCGCCGACGAAGCCGAAGTTGAGCTGGGTGCGCATCGCGTTGTTCCCCGCCGCGGCGACGATCAGGCAGCCCTTGTCGAGGGCCCGCCGGCCGGCCGCGGTGTACGGCGGGTGCTCGCGCGGCACGTCGGCGCCCAGTGACATCGAGATCACCGCACACCCTGACGTGACGGCCCAGTCGATGCCGGCCAGGATGCCGCCGTCGGAGCCGGAGCCGCCGTTGCTGAGCACCTTGCCGACGAAGATGTCCGCCTCGTGGGCCACGCCGTACCGGGGACCGGTGGGGGGCTTCTTGGGGCCGCATGCGGTGCCGACGCAGTGCGTGCCGTGGCCGTGCCCGTCCTGGGCGGATTCCCCGGCGACGAAGGACTGCATCGTCACGGAGCGGCCGCCGAAGTCCGGGTGGCCGGCGTCGAACCCCGTGTCGAGAACCGCCACCGCGATGCCCTTGCCGGACCGGGGCGACGCATCGGCCCGGGTGGCCTGGATGCCCCAGGTGAGGTCGGCTGTGTCCCGGAAGAACAGCGGTGCCGCGGCGACCCCCTCCGTGGCTGAGGGAACCGGGCCCCCGGACGCCCCCAGGCGCCGGCCCAGGTCGCCCACCCCGTCGACGTAGCCACGCACGTAGTCGTCGGCGCGCACGTGGTGGACCAGCTCGGGAGACACCGACAGCACGCTGCCGCGTGCCTGCACGGAGGTCTGCAGCGCCCCCAGCTGATCGGCGTCGGCGGACACCACGGCCATGCCCAGCTCCTCGAACACCGTGTCCGTGCTCTCCGCGGTGTCGTCGGGCACCTCGTCGTCACGCAAGTCGCGCGATGAGGCCACGCCGGACATGCCGGCGGCGTCCCGCAGGACGCTCTCGGGAGCCTCGGTGTCCTCGGCGAACACCACGATGAACCGCCCCGTCGTCTCCGGCGGTGTCAGCAGGGCCCCGCCCTCGGGGCCGGGGACCAGCGGGGCGGAACCGGACTCGATCATCGTGTGCTCCTCGGGTCGGGGGGCCCGCGCAAGGCGGCGCCAAGTGGGGAGTCGGGTGCAGTCCAGTCAAGGCGCGGAGCGTCACGGCAGCGTCACCGGGCCGGCTGCCGACGCCACGCCGCGGTGACGGTCCCGTGACCCTGGGGTCGCTACCGTCGGTGCCTCCACGGCGAGGGGAGGGTGCCATGCCCGACCAGGACCTGCCCGGCAGCGACCCACGGGGCTCCGACGTGATCGTGGGCACGGTGAGCGCCGTTCCGGAGGCCGCAGGCACGGCGTCGGGCGGGGAAGCGGGTGAGATCACCTTCGGCGACGGCCGACGAGCCCGAGTCGACGCCGAGGACCCGCGGGCGAGCGGCTGGCTCGCGGTCCTGGGCACGCTCCGCTCGGCCGGCCTCCCGGCATACGTCGAGCTCGTCCCGGGCACCGACCGGGTGCGGAGGGTGCTCGTCCCGATCGCGGTGCACGTGGGCGAGCTGCGCGACGAGGGCGAGTCGACCGAGGTCGAGCTGATCGTCTCCCAGGCCCGGCACCTGCTGCTACGTGCCGATCCCCGGTATGCCGACCTCCGCGGCCGGCTCGAACAGGCCCGAACGGCTGGCACCCCCGTCCTGGTCACCGAGCGGCTGGACGACCACGTCATCATCGACGTCCGCTCGCTGCCCGAGGGCGTGGCACCGCCCCCCTCACCCACCCAGGCGGTGCCCGAGCCCGAACGGCCGGAGGGTGTTCCGCCGGTGAGCATGGCGGTGGCGAACCAGATGTTCGCCCTGGTCAACGGCCGCACCTGCTGCTCTGCCGCACCGACCGCTCCGTGCATCCCCTTCACCTACCCCGACGACGGGTGCTGGGGCAGGGCCCATGAGATGTGCCGGCTCATGGGCCTGCAGGGAGTGGCGTCGGACAAGGTCTGGATCTACGGCAACCTGGCGGTCTCCAGCGCCAACAAGCCCAACTGCCTGGTGCAGTGGGGCTGGCACGTGGCCCCCACGCTGCCGGTGACCGTCGGCGGCTCGACGGTCACCTACGTCGTGGACCCCTCCCTCTTCACCTCACCCGTCCCACAGGTGACGTGGAAGGGCGTGCAGGGCGACCCGTCCGCGACGCTCGTGCCCACCGCCTCGACGGTCTTCCACCGCAGCTACGGCGGCTCGGTGACCTACGACCCGACCTACACCCAGACGAACCAGGTGCTGACGACCTACCGCGCCCAGCTGCAGGCGCGCTCGACCTCCCTCGGGCCGCCGCCGTACCCCGCGTGCCAGACCACCCCACCCGGCACCCAGTGGCTGGGCACGCTCGGCCCGAACGAGACCCGCCGCTGGTTCACCTTCGGCTGGCCCGCCCCGTGGCACGTCGTGTGGACCGTGATGCCCACCAGCATCTGCCCCGGCGCCCCCCAGGTGCGCTGGACGACCGCCGTGGAGCGGGCCAGCGCCACGCAGCTGACCTACTGGGTCACGGTCACCAACCTCACCCCGCGGACCGTCCGCTTCGAGGGGCGTTACGACGTCCTCGCCCGATAGGAGACCGACATCATGTGGACCGGAACGCAGTTCACCGGAACCCTGGCGCCCTCCCAGACGCGTCGGTGGTTCACCTTCAACTGGCCGGCCGCGTGGCACGTCGTCTGGTACTGCGTACCGACCTCGCCCCAGGTCGGGGCGCCGCAGGTCTCCTGGGACGTCGCCGTCGAGCGGGCCAGCTCGACGCACTGCACCTACTGGATCACGGTGCGCAACCTCACGACCAGCACGGTCGTCTTCGAGGGCCGCTTCGCGGTCCTCTCCTGAAATCCCGAAAGGAGCACTCTCATGCGCATCTCGCTCGAGGTCGACAACGGACAGGTCACCGTGCCGGGCGCCCAGGAGACAGCGGCAGGTGCCGCGTCGCCGACGGGTCAGGGGGGAACGGAGGCCGCCGGCTCGGATGCCAGCGCCGGAGCCTTCTCCGGTGACGCCGCGGGGCAGGGCGTGGACGCCTCGCTGGGCGCCGGTGTGGCGGACTCCGGGCACACGCCGCTGTCCAGCCCCGAGACCGGTGGCACCGGCGGGGCCGCCGAGGTGGAGGAGTCCCCGGCAGCCGGCGACGGGGATGGGGTAGAGGAGCCGGCGGGCGAGCTGGAGCAGGTCACGGGCTACGAGCTGCCCGACGAGGAGCGGAGCATCGAGATGTCGGTGGCCGTCGACGAGCAGCTGCGCGACATCGGGGAGGCGTCCTTCGGACCGGCCCCCGAGGCCGTCATCGGCGTGGACGACCGGGTGCAGATCCAGACGACCGCTTCGTACCCGTGGCGGGTGCACTGCTCCCTGCGCATCACGGCCCGGGACGGCTCCCAGTGGATCGGAACCGGTTGGTTCTGCGGGCCGCACACCGTGATCACCGCCGGACACTGCGTCTACATCAAGAACAGCGGGGTCGCCGGCCGGGACGGGTGGGTGCGCAGCATCACGGTCATCCCGGGTCGCAACGGCGCGACCCAGCCCTACGGCGCGGTCGTCAGCACGGCCTTCCGCAGCGTGACGGGCTGGGTGAACAGTGCCAACCAGGAGTACGACTACGGTGCCATCCTGCTGCCGACACCGCTGGGGAGCACGACCGGATGGCTGGGCTTCGGCGCCTTCTCGGACGCCACCCTGCTGGCCTCCACGGCCAACATCTCTGGCTACCCCGGGGACAAGCCGGCGGGCACGCAGTGGTACCACGCGCGTCGGGTGACCTCCGTCGGCGTCCGCAAGGTCTACTACGACGTGGACACCTTCGGCGGGCAGAGTGGCAGCGCCGTCTACCGCATCGTCAACGGGGCGCGGTACGCCATCGCGGTCCACGCGTACGGTGGCGCCACCTCCAACTCCGGGACCCGGATCACGTCCGAGGTCCACAACAACCTGCTGGCGTGGAGGGCATGAGCGCCACCGGATCGGTTCCCGCCGGTGTCCTCACCGGCGTGGTGACCGACGAGCACGGGCACCCCGTGGCCGAGGCGTCGGTGTCACTCGTGGACGCACCGGTGCCGGTCCCGGACATCGCGGCGCTCACCGGACCTGACGGCCGATTCACGCTCGCCGCCCCGTCTCCCGGCCGCTACACGGTGGCAGCCGTCGGGCCGGACGGCGCAGCGGCGCGGGCCGCGGTGGACGTCGGGGTGGCTGGGGCACCCGCTCAGCTGCGGCTGGTGGTCGGCGGTCCCTGACCTCCGAACCGGTGGTCGCCGGACGTGAATGGAACCCAGATGTCGGGATGACCCGGCCGCCGGCCGGGAGGCGTCCGGGTCGGCGCGCGCGACCCGGCCAGTGGCACACTCGCCGCATGGCGACCCATCATGCGCAGCTGTCGCCGGTATCCGTCGCGTTCCTCTCCGAGCGACACCTCGCCACGCTGACGACGTTGCGGGCCGACGGCTCGCCGCACGTCGTGCCGGTGGGCTTCACGTGGGACGGTGACGCCGGGCTCGCCCGAGTCATCGCGAGCCGGTCGAGCGCGAAGGTGCGCCAGGCCCGCGCCGGTCGACGAGCCGCGCTCTCACAGGTCGACGGGCGCAGGTGGATCACCCTCGAGGGCGTCACCCGGGTGCTCGAGGACCCTCCCTCGGTGCGCGATGCGGAGCGGCGGTACGCGGTGCGCTACCGGCAGCCGCGGCCGAACCCGGAGCGGGTGGTCGTCGTGCTCGACGTCGACCGGGTGCTCGGCGGGTCCTGGACAGACCCGGTGCCGCCCTCTCCCGACGCCCTCTGAGGCCTCGCCGGGCTGACGAGGGCCACTGGCGCCCGAGGAGGGTCGCTAGGATCTGCCGAGACGACTGGCGCGGGTGGGCCACCACCGGGGAGTGTGGGTCGGGGCATCGTCCGCCTGGGTGCTCCGTCACGACCACCGACCCGTCAGGAGCCTCGAATGCCACCCGCCGTCTCCGCCCCCGGCCCCTCCGAGGACGTCCGGCCCGTCCGCCGGGCCCTGGTGTCCGTCTTCGACAAGACCGGCCTGGAGGACCTCGTCCGAGGCCTGCACGAGGCCGGGGTCGACCTCGTCTCCACCGGGGGGTCGGCGGCCCTCATCGAGGCGTCGGGCCTGCCCGTCACGAAGGTCGAGGACCTGACGGGTTTTCCGGAGTGCCTGGAGGGACGGGTCAAGACGTTGCACCCGCGCGTGCACGCCGGCATCCTCGCCGACACCCGCAAGCCCGAGCACGTCGCCCAGCTCGCCGACCTCGGCGTGGAGGCGTTCGAGCTCGTCGTGGTCAACCTCTACCCCTTCGCCGACACCGTGGCCTCGGGGGCCACACCGGACGAGTGCGTCGAGCAGATCGACATCGGTGGCCCGTCGATGGTCCGCGCCGCGGCCAAGAACCATCCGAGCGTCGCCGTGGTCACCGACCCGGCCTCCTACCCCTCCGTGCTGGATGCCGTGCGCCGCGGCGGGTTCACGCTCGAGCAGCGCAAGCGCCTGGCTGCCGAGGCGTTCGTGCACACCGCCACCTACGACGTGCACGTCGCCTCGTGGATGGGCAGCGCCTACACCGACACCTCCGACGGGTCCGGATTCCCCCGTTGGATGGGCGGGACCTGGGACAAGGCCTCGGTGCTGCGGTACGGCGAGAACCCCCACCAGCGTGCCGCGCTCTACACCAACGGGTTCCAGCCGCAACCCGGCCTGGCGCAGGCACGGCAGCTCCATGGGCGGGAGATGTCGTACAACAACTACGTCGACGCCGACGCGGCACTGCGGGCGGCCCACGACCACGGCGACCAGGCCACGGTCGCCGTCGTCAAGCACGCCAACCCGTGCGGGATCGCCGTGGGCACCGACATCGCCGAGGCGCACCGCAAGGCCCACGAGTGCGACCCGGTGTCCGCGTTCGGTGGGATCATCGCGGCCAACCGGCCGGTCACAATCGAGATGGCGCGCGCGGTGGTCGACATCTTCACCGAGGTTGTCGTGGCCCCCGGGTTCGAGCCGGAGGCACTCGAGGTGCTCAGGGAGAAGAAGAACGTGCGTCTCCTCGAGTGCGCCGCACCCCGCCGGGCGGGGGTCGAGTCGCGGCCGGTCAGCGGCGGCCTGCTGATCCAGCAGCGGGATGCCGTGGACGCCGTCGTCCGCGATGCGGACGGAGCGGTGACCGGGGGCGACAACGCCGCGCACTGGCGCCTGGTGTCGGGGGACCCGGTCGACGAGGCCGTTGTTGCCGACCTCCAGTTCGCCTGGCGGGCCGTGCGGGCAGTGAAGTCCAACGCGGTCCTCCTCGCCCGCGACGGCGCGTCGGTCGGCATCGGGATGGGGCAGGTCAACCGGGTCGACTCGTGTCACCTCGCCGTCTCGCGTGCCGGGGAGGAACGCGCCCGGGGTTCCGTGGCGGCATCCGATGCCTTCTTCCCCTTCGCCGACGGGCTGCAGGTGCTGCTCGACGCGGGAGTGCGCGCGGTGGTGGCCCCCGGCGGGTCGGTCCGCGACGCGGAGGTCGTCGCGGCAGCCCGGGCGACCGGCACCACGATGTACTTCACGGGCACGCGGCACTTCGCCCACTGACCGGAGCGACGAGCCGGTTCCCGCACTCAGCCCACCCGGCTCCGGACGTGTCGCCCCACGTGCGGCGGCGTCGGTCGAAGGCGGTGGACGACCCACTCCAGGGGGCCGGTGCCCCACCGGCGCTCCAGCACCCAGCACGAGCCCAGCACCACGGCCGTCGTCGCGAACAGGAGCACCCACGAGTCGTCGTCGGCGCCGCCGCGGAGCACGCCGACCAGGGCGAGCACCATGATGTGGGTGGTGTACGCGGTGAGCGCCAGTCGCCCGGTCGCCACGACCGGCGCGAGCAGCCAGCCGACGCCCGCGCGCCGAGAACGGTGGAGCAGCAGGAACGAGGCCACCACGACGCCCGCTGCGAGGAACGTTCCACCGACCACCGAAGCCGTACTGCCCGAGGACGGTACGGAGCCCTCCGCGGACCCACCACCCAGCAGCCGTGCCGCGGCGGCGGCCACGAAGAGGACGCCCGCCACGGCGTAGGCCTCCGGCGGTTCGGTCGCCCGTCGCAGGACGGTCGCGAGGGCCAGCCCCGCGAGGGCCATCGGCAACAGCGAGCTGACCCGGCACGACTCGCCGAGCACCAGCCAGTCGAGGAGGTGTCCGACCCAGCCGGTCACCTCCCCCGTCGCATCCGCGTCGATCGCGGCCTGAACCCGCTCCCGGATGATCTGGCCGAGCACGGCGCCGGCCGCCGCGACGCCCACTGTCAGCACCGGAGCACGGTGGAGCAGGACGGCCAGCGGTGCGAGGACGAGAACCAGCAGCCCGACGTGGGGCAGGGTGACGACGAGCGGTGCGTACACCTGCTGGAGGAGCACCCCCAGTACGACGAGCAGAAGACCGCGCTCGAGGTTCTGGAGCAGGAACCAGCCCACCGCGGGCTGCCGCTCGTGGAGGTGCAACCCCATGGACACGCCCACGATGACGGCGAACAGGGGAGCGGTCAGGTACTCGGCGAACCCGAGCACCCAGCCGGCCGGGGCCAGCCCGGCGACGAGCATGGCCACCACGGCGAGCCCGCGGGCGGCGTCGAGCCCGTCGAGGCGACCGGAGGACCGCATCGCCCCAGTGTGCCGGTGGTGCCGGCGCGGCGCGCCCGGTCCGCGAGTCAGCGCGCCGGTGCGCGGTAGCCCGTGGGCTCGCCGGAACCGAGGTCGACGATCGCGGCCACCGGGCCACCGCCCTCCGGTCCCTGGTGGGCCGCCGACACCGACACGAACACCGCCGGGTCCCCGGTCACCGACGCCGTGACCCCGCCGACGCACGACTTGATCTGTCGGTGCCAGTGCACGTCGGAGTCGTCGAGCATGGCGTTGCGCCGCCCGGCCACCTGGCCGTCCAGGGAGGCCTCGCACTTGAGGAAGACGTTGACGAGCCGGCCGTCGATGTCGCGGCGGTGGGGACGATCGGGGAGGTCGAGCCCGGCGTCCCTGATGGCCGCCCAGATGCCGTCGGCGTCGAGGGCGTCCTGCATCACCGAGTGACCGATGCGGTAGCGCCCGCCGACCCCGCGGGCGTTGCCGACGACGACGACCTGGGCCTGGTCGAGCTCGACCCCCGACGAGCACGAGGCCACGGACGAGTAGAGGGAGCGGTCGTGCATGACGTCGGCGTCGGTGGGCATCTCGATCTCGCCGAGTGCCACCGCCACGCCGAGTGCGGTGCAGCCGTTCGAGAGGTCCATCGACTCGTGGGTGTGCTCGGTCCAGACGGTCTTCCCCCGCGACTTCGCGTCGCGGATCGTGTGGATCGTCAGCAGGGGCGTCTTGGTCTGCACGTAGTGGACGTCGCTCGGGTCCGTGATCCCCGCCCGCTCCATCGCCACCCGCACCGCAGCGGCCACCTTGTCGACCATGGGGGTGTAGCCGATCTCCTCCGGCAGCAGGTGCTCCGACATCGCGAAGCCGACCGTCAGCCGCGGCTCGTCGGTCTGCTCGGCGCGGTCGGCCGGCACCGTCGCGAAGATGGTCGCGTGCGGGCTGATCACCCCGTCCGTGCCGCCCGACCAGACGATCGGGACCTCCTTGACCTGGTCGGCCGGTGCGCCCTTCTCGACGAGGATCTCGCGGAAGGCCCGGTCGGCGATGATGCGGGTGTAGTCGTTGACCCCACCGTTGCCCTCGGTCTTGCCGATGACGGCGACCACCCGGCGGGCCTCCATCACGCCCTCGTCGATGAGCCTGCCGAGCTCGGACGCGTCGGACACGGTGTGCAGCGGGACCTTGCGGACCTCGATGGCGTCGGGCACGGTCTGTTCCTCTCTGTCGGCCGGTGGTACGGCACTGGTTGCGGATGCCGGGAGCCGGCTCGGGTCGGTGCGGTCGGGTCGGGTGTCACCCCGGCTCGAGAACGGTGCCGAACCCACCCTCGACCGCGTCGGTGATGTGGGTGAGCGAGGTGATGACGCTTCGCGGGCCGCCCGCCTCGACGAAGCGGATCGCCGCCTCGACCTTGGGAGCCATGGACCCGGAGGCGAACTGGCCGTCGGCGGCGTGCCGCCGCAGGTCGGGGAGGGTGACCCGGCCCAGGTCGCGCTGCTGCGGGGTGCCCCAGTCGAGTGCCGCGTGGTCGACGTCGGTCGCCATGACGAGGACGTCGGCCCCGAGCGTCGCCGCGAGCAGCGCGGCGGTGAGGTCCTTGTCGATGACGGCCTCGACCCCGCGCAGGCGTCCGTCGGCCTCACGGACGACGGGGATCCCGCCGCCACCGGCGGAGACGACGACGTAACCGGCCGCGACGAGGGTCTGGACCGTGCCCACGTCGACGACCTCGAGGGGCTCCGGCGACGCGACGACGCGCCGCCAGCCCTTGCTGCCGCGATCCTCCCAGACCTGGCCGTGGTCGATCATCGGCTGGGCCTGCTCATGCGGCAGGTAGCGACCGATCGGCTTCGTCGGGTGGCGGAAGCCCGGGTCGTCGCGGTCGACGAGGGTGCGGGTGACGACCGCGGCGACCGGGCGCACGGCATCCACCGCGTCGAGGGCCGCGTCGAGGGCGTTCAGGATGGTGAAGCCGAGCGTGCCCTGCGTCTGGGCGCCGCACCAGTCCAGCGGCACCGGCGGGACGACGGAGGCGGCGACCTCGTTCTTGACGAGGAGGTTGCCGACCTGAGGGCCGTTGCCGTGGGTGATCACCAGGTCGTGCCCCGCGGCGACCAGCCGGGCCGCTGCCTGCATCGCCACGGAGACGGCCTCGATCTGCGCGGCAGGCGTGGCACTGCCGTCGGGCCCCGTCATGGCGTTGCCGCCCAGGGCGAGCAGGACCCGCACGGTCGGCACCTCCTCGGTCGTCGATGTGTCGACCCTAGGCAGGAGGTCCGTCACTCGCGTCGTCGAGTTCTGCCCAACGCCGGATGCCGTCTTGTCAACCGGGCAGGGGGCCGTCGAGATGGTCGAGCTGGTCGAGCTGGTCGAGCTGGTCGAGCTGGTCGAGCTGGTCGAGCCAGGCGAGCACCTTCTCGGTGTGCTCGCCGAGGGACGGTGGAGGCAGGGTGACCTCGCGCCCCCCGGCGTACGTGTTGTCATCGAGCCGGATGGGCGGGCCGGGGATCTCGATGCGCCCCAGCACCGGGTGCTCCACCTCGACGACCAGCCCCTGGCTGCGGGTCTGCGCCCAGTCGTAGACCCGGTCGACGGTGCGGACCTCACCCGCGGGGATGCCGAGCTCGGCGAGCCGGGCCAGCAGGTCGTCGTGCGCGATGTCGGCGAAGGCCGCGTTGAGCGTCTCGATGACGCGGTCGCGGTTGCCGACGCGGTCGCGGTTGGTGGCGAAACCGGGAGCGCGGGGGTCGATGCCGAAGCCGGTCGCCAGCCGCTGCCAGAGCCCCTCGCTGCCGCACGACAGCTGGACGAACCCGTCGGCGCACTCGAAGAGCCCGTAGGGGCAGATCGACGGGTGGTGGTTGCCGCCGGCGAGGGGGACCTCACCCGCCACCGTGTAGCGGGTGCCCTGGAACGCGTGGACACCGACGATCGACGCCAACAGCGAGGTTCGCACCACGCGTCCCCTGCCGGTGCGGTTCCGTTGGTGGAGCGCGGAGACCACGCCGTAGGCGCCGTACATCCCGGCGAGGAGGTCTGCGATGGGCACCCCGACGCGCTGGGGGTGGTCCGGGTCGGCGCCGGTCAGGGACATGAGGCCTCCCTCGCCCTGCGCGATCTGGTCGTACCCTGCACGGCCGCCCTCGGGGCCGTCGTGGCCGAAGCCGCTGATCGAGAGCACGACCAGGCGGGGGTTCAGCTCGTGAAGGCGCTCGACGCTGAAGCCCAGGCGGTCGAGGACGCCGGGCCGGAAGTTCTCGAGCAGCACGTCCGCGTGGCGAACCAGACGGGTCAGCAGGGCACGGCCGTCGTCGGACTTCAGGTCGGCGGTCACCGACTCCTTGTTGCGGTTGCAGGAGAGGAAGTACGTGGACACCGGGGCGTCCTCCGGCCCCACGAACGGTGGGCCCCACCCACGGGACTCGTCGCCGTCCGGGCTCTCGACCTTGATCACGCGAGCCCCCATGTCGGCGAGCATCATCCCGCAGTGGGGCCCGGCCAGGGCCCGCGTGAGGTCGACGACGACGACGTCCTCCAGAGGTCCGCTCACGCTGCGCTCAGCCGCTCGTGGCGTCGAGGTGCTGGAGCAGGTCGTGGGCAGCGAGCTCGACGTCCTTGTGCCGCCACTCGCCGGCCCGGTAGACGCACGCGATGAGGGCGCTGCGGTGGACGCGGCGGAAGTCGCCGACGACGAAGGCGTAGCGACCCTTGGTCTCGTCGGTGGCGCCCTTGGTGAGTCCGAGGTGCCAGCGGGCGTAGTCGTCCCACGAGTGGCGCTCGAGGTAGGCGTTCTGGGCGGCGGCGTCGGGCTGGACGTCGCCCCAGTCGCTGTCGAGCACGTATCGGTGCTTGTCGATGAGCTCGCGCACGTACGCGACGGCCGCCTGGTTCACCTCGTACTCCGCCATGGCCTCAGTCTGGCATTCGGCGCCACCGCGAACGCGGCGACGGCGCGACGCGCGCCCACGTCGTTCGGTCACACCCAGTCGACGTCGGCGGCCGTGGCACCGCCGGAGAGCCGGGCGAACCCGGGGCCCCGGTCGAAGAACGGCTCGCTGCCGGTCCGCTCGGCCCGCAGCGCCTCCCGCAGCGCGTCGGAGGCGGGCGCGTCGAGAACCGGATCGTCCTTCGTGCCGGTTGCCACGACCCCGTAGTCCAGCCGGGCCCCCTCGAACGACACCTTGCCCCAGCGGAGGTCCCGCTCGACCTCGTCGTAGGGGCGCTCCAGCGGGTCACCCCAGCCGCCACCACCGGTCGTCCGGATCCTGATCACCTGGCCGGCGAGCACCGGCTCACCGTCGGCGAGGGCGTCGACCACCCGCTCGCGCGGGCCGCCCGGATCGATGGTGACCTCGAACGAACGGCCTGCCCGGCCGCCCCTGACGCCCCAGCAGGCCAGGATCGACCGGTCAGCGATGGACATGAAGTGCGCGTCCTCGAGCATCCGGAGGTGCTTCTCGTAGCCCAGGCCACCGCGGTACCTCCCCGCGCCGCCGGAGTCGACGGCGAGACCCAGCCGCTCGACGCGGAAGGGGAAGCGGCTCTCGGTGAACTCGGTCGGGAGGTTCCGCGAGTCGGGCACCACATGGATGGTGTCCTCGCCGTCGGCGTAGTAGCGCCCGCCGGAACCCCCGCCGAGGACCTCGCGCATGAGGTAGTCGTTGCCCTCGCGGTCCTTGCCGTAGACGCCGGTGTAGCGGATCGTCTCCTGGTCGGCCGGCATCCGGCCGTCGACGGCCTTGGCCACGACGCCGGCGAGGACGCCCAGCAGCCGCAGGATGACGAACGTGCGCGCGTTGGTCGGTGCCGGGTAGATCGGCGTGAGCAGCGTGCCCTTGTCGGGGAAGCGCATCTCGATCAGCGGCACGACGCCCTCGTTGACGTCGAGCTCGGCCATCCGCTCCGGGGTGTCGGCGAGGTTGCGCAGGATCGGTGCCAGCCACTTCTTGAGGAAGTTTCCCCCGACGTAGTCGCCGCAGTGGTTGATCGGGCCCCTGGCCTGGGGGCCGGTGCCGGTGAAGTCGATGACCAGCTTCGGCCCGCCGTCGCCCGGCCCGGGGCCGCCCGTTGAGGTCTTGGTCAGGGTGATCCGCTGGGTGTGCAGCCGCGGTTCGTCGACCCCGTCGTGCTCGGCGTAGTCCTCCCAGACGTAGGTGCCGTCGGGGATCCTCCCGAGGATCTCGCGCCGGTAGGTCTCGGTCGTGGCGTCGAGGATGGCGTCGAAGGCGGTCTCGATGGTGTCGCGGCCGTACCGGGCGAACAGCTCGGCGAGCCGCCGGGCGCCCATCAGGCAGGCGGAGCACTCGGCGTCGAGGTCTGCGGCGAGGCTGTCCGGCATCCTGCTGTTGCGGGTCATGATCCGCAGTGCGGCCGCGTTGGGCACCCCGGCGTCCCACAGCCTGATCGGGGGGACCGAGAGGCCCTCCTCGAACACCGTGCGCGCGTTGCTGGGCATCGAGCCCGGCACGGCGCCGCCGATGTCGTCGTGGTGCCCGAACGCCTGCACGAACGCCACGACCCCTCCGTCGTGGAACACCGGGACGGTGACGCACAGGTCGGGTAGGTGGCCGATGCCGCCCTCGGACTCGTAGACGTCGTTGTGGAAGAACACGTCGCCCTCGCGCATCTGCTCCAGGGGGAAGTCGCGCACGATGGGGTGCACGAGGGCGGAGTAGGAGCGCCCGGTGAGCTTGCGCAGCTGGCGGTCGTGGATGCCGGCGCGGAAGTCGTGCGCGTCGCGGATCATCGGCGATCGCGAGGTGCGGGCGATGGCGGTCTCGACCTCCATCTCGACGCTCGCGAGGGTGCCCTGCACGATCTCGACGAGGATGGGGTCGACCGAGCTGCCCTCGGGCGTGAGGCGGTTGCCGTGCTCGTACGCCGTGGGCAGCCCCGCGCTGTTCACGACTCCTCCTTGGTGACGACGAGGTTGCCGAGCGCGTCGACGCGCACGGCGAAGCCGGGGTGGACGGGAACGGTCGAGCCGAACTCCTCGACGATCGCCGGGCCGGAGAACGAGTCGCCGGCCAGCAGGTCCGGGCGCCAGTACACGTCGGTGGCGACGTGTCCGGCCTCCACGTCGAAGCAGACCTGGCGGGTCGAGCGCGGCGCCAGCTCGCCGTCGTGTACCTGGGATGACCTATTGGTCGATTCCGGTACAACGCTTCGGGTACCTGGGGTGACCTATTGGTCGATTCCGGTACCCCTTCGTGTACCTGGGGTGACCTATTGGTCGATTGGGGTACGCGGGTGGGGATCTCGCGCAGCTCCGGGCGGGTGATCGGGCCGACACCGGTGACCCGCAGGTTGACCCACTCGACCTGCTGGCGGGGGTCGTCGCGGAAGTCGTAGCCGTAGAGCCGGTGGTGCTCGTCGTGGAACCGGTCGGCGACGGCCGCGGCGTACTCCTGGTCCACGTGCCCGGGGCCGGCGGGTACTCGGACCTCGTAGGCCTGCCCGAAGTAGCGCAGGTCGGCCGTGCGCACGTAGTCGTGGTCGGGCCGGGCGAAGCCCTCCCGGTCGAGCGCGGCGGCGGCCCTGGCGGCCAGCTCGTCGAACACCTTCTCGACCGTCGCGTGCTCGAGGGTGGCGTGCCGCGTGACGAGCGTCTGCACGTAGTCGTTGCGCACGTCCACGGTGAGCAGCCCGAACGCGCTGACGGTCCCGGGGTCCCGGGGCACGACGGCTCCGGCCAGGTCGAGGATGTCGATGAGGCGGCACACGAGGAGCGATCCCGAGCCGCCGAACGTCGTGAGGGTGAAGTCCCGTACGTCCAACCCACGCTTCACCGAGACCTGGCGCAGGGCGTTGGCCTGGTTCCACGCCGAGATCTCCAGGATGCCGGTCGCGCACCGCTCCACGCCCAGGTCGAGCGCGGCGGCCAGTCGCCGGATGCCGTCGCGGGCCGCCTCGACGTCGAGGGGGATCTCTCCCCCGAGCAGGTGGGGAGGGATGCGCCCCAGGACCACGTGGGCGTCCGTGACCGTGGGCTCCACACCCCCCGCGGCGTAGCAGAGGGGCCCGGGGTCGGCGCCGGCTGAGCGCGGCCCGACCTTGAGCGCCCCCTCGGGGGAGACCCAGGCGATCGACCCACCACCCGCGCCCACCGTGACGACGTCGATCATGGGGACCTTGCAGGGGTAGGCCCCCACCGTGCCCTCGGTCGTGAGGGTGGCCTCCCCGTCGAGGACGACCGAGACGTCGGTCGACGTGCCCCCGCCGTCGCAGGTGAGAACCCGGGAGAAGCCGGCCCGGCGGGCCACGAGGGCCGCGCCGAGAGCCCCGGCCGCTGGGCCCGAGAGCACCGTCGTGATCGGCTGGTGCACGACTTCGTCGGCGGACAGCACACCACCGTTGGACTTCATCACGGAGAAGGGGACCGACCTGCCGCCGGCGTAGGCGTCGAGGCGCTGGTGGATGTTGGCGACGTAGCGGCTCACGGCGGGCTTCACCGCGGCGTCGACGAGGGTGGTCATGGACCGCTCGTACTCCCGGTACTCACGCAGCACCTCCGAGCTGATCGATACGACGGCGTCAGGGTGCTCTCGGAGCAGGACCTCCCGGACCGCCACCTCGTGCGCGTCGTTGGCGTAGGAGTGCAGGAGGCACACACCGATCGTCGCGACCTCGCGGTCCTGGAACCAGCGGGCGGCGGCGACGGCGGACTCCTCGTCGAAGGGGCGGACCTCGTTGCCCTCGAAGTCCATCCGGCCGCCGACCGTGCGCACGTGGTCCGCGGCGACGATCCGGGGGGGCTTGACCCAGAAGTAGGAGTTGCCGTAGCCGTCGGGCACCGCCTGCCGGGCGATCTCCAGGACGAACTCGTAGCCCTCGGTCGTGATGAAGCCCAGCCGCTCGACCTTGCCCTCGAGAAGCTTGTTGGTCGCGACCGTGGTGCCGTGGCACACGGCGGCCAGGTCCCGCCCGTCCGCCCCGAGCAGGCCGAGGATCTTCTCCACACCGGTGATGAACCCGTCGGCCGGGTTCCCGGGCGTGCTCGGCGTCTTCGTCGTGACGAGCTCCCCGGTGTCCTCGTCGAGGGCGACGACGTCGGTGAAGGTGCCTCCGGTGTCGATACCGACGCGGACCCGTCGCCTGCGTCGTCGTGGTGTCTGCGCCATGGCCCGATTCAAGCCGCGGCAGGGCGTCGTTTCGTTGGCACTTTGTGCCGACCGGAGGACCGGATGGCGACCAACCTCACCACCCGGCGCGCCGGGGAGGACTGCGGTCTTCGGGCAGCCCGGCCGTCCCACAGGCCACATCCGCCCCACACAAGGTTCGCCGTCACGCTGCAGACGCTAGGCTCGCCACCACGTCCAGATGCGCGGCGACGTGGCCGCCTCATGCCAGGAAGGTCGCGAATGTCGTCCGACTACGAACGAATCGGTGGCGCCGCCGCAGTGACCGCGGTGGTCGACGAGCTGTACAACCGCCTCGTCCCCGACCCGCAGGTGGGCCACTACTTCGGTGACATCGACATCGTCCGCCAGAAGCGGCACATGGTGCTCATGCTCACCACCGTCCTCGGCGGGCCGGACAACTACTTCGGGCGCCCCCTCGCCGAGGCCCACCAGCCGCTCGGTATCACCGACTCGGACTACGACGTGGTGGGCGGGCACCTCATGGCGATCCTCGGCGAGGTCGGCGTGCCCGATGACATCCAGGGCCGGGTGGTCGACGTGCTGGGTGCGGTGCGTCCCCAGGTCGTCTCGCAGGCCTGAGGGTTCGGGGGCGTCGTGGACACCGATCGACTGAAGGCAACCTGGGCCGAGGTGACCGCACACGGTGACGACGTCCCGTCGTACTTCTACGCGCACCTCTTCATCACCCGCCCCGAGCTGCGCGAGCTCTTCCCCCTCGTCATGAGCGCCCAGCGCGACCGCCTCGTCGGTGCGCTCGGCCGCGTCGTGAGCTCGGTGGACGACCTCGGCTCCGTGGTGCCCTTCGTCCAGCAGCTGGGCCGCGACCACCGACGGTTCTCCGTGGTGCCGGAGCACTACGACGCCGTGGGTGCCTCCCTCCTCTGGACGCTTGCCCACTTCCTGGGCGACCGGTGGACGCCCGAGGTCGCCGCCGACTGGGCTGCCGCCTACGGCGTGGTGGCCTCGACGATGGTCGACGCGGCCGAGGAGTCCGAGAGCTCGCAACCGGCCTGGTGGGACGCCGAGGTGGTCGACAAGACGCGGGTCAGCCGCGAGGTCGCGACCTTCACGCTGCGCCCCAGCGAGCCCGTGCCGTACACCGCGGGCCAGTCGATGGCCATGTGCATCCCGCAGGTGCCCCGCTCGTGGCGGTTCTTCACCCCCGCCAACGCCCCCCGCCCCGACGGGACGATCGACCTGAACGTCGCCTCGGTCGCCGGGGGTGTGGTGAGCGGGCCCTTCGTCTCGAAGGTGCGCCCCGGCGACGTCGTGCGCATCGGTGCGCCGGTCGGCACCGGGTTGGTGATGCACCCCGACGACGACGCAGACCTCCTGCTCGTGGCGGGCAACACGGGGCTGGCTCCGTTCCTCGCGCTCCTCGACGAGGTCGTGGAGCAGCGCCGGCGGGGCTGGCCGTTGCGCCAGGTCCACCTGCTGCACGGCGTGCGCTTCCCGTGGAACCTGTACGCCGACCAGCGGCTCACCGCCCTCGCCCGCGAGGGGTGGTTCCGGTACACCGCCGTGGTCAGTGACGACCCGACGTTCCCCGGGCGTCGCGGGCTCGTCGGCGACGTCGCCGCCGAACGCCCCTTCGACGGCAGGTACCACGCCATGGTGTGCGGCTCGCCGGCCATGGTCCAGCACACCAGTGGCGCGCTGCTGGCCACCCCCAAGCCTCCCGAGACCGTCCAGGTCGAGGAGTACGCGGCCATGCCGGCCCCGGTCAGCACCGTGGAGCACGCACCCGCGCAAGGAGACACGTGATGAGTGACACCCAGCAGGAGCAGGTGCTCGACGTCGACCAGGACGGCGACCGCCGCGACGCGCGCGAACGGGCCTACCAGGACGTGAGCCTGCGGGCCGTCGAGCTGCTCGCCAAGGCACAGCGGGCCGCCGACGAGGCCGTGGCGGAGGCCCAGTCCTACGCCAGGGACCTCGAGCAGACCGCGCGCGAGCAGTACCGCCACATCCTCCAGCGCGCCCACGAGGCGGCACGTGAGGCCTCCGGCGCCGCCGACGACCACGAGGCCGGGCACCAGGAGGGAGGCGGGCAGCCGGTCGAGGGCGCGGCGGCATCCAGCCTGGAGGCCAAGCAGCTGGAGTACGTGCGCACCTACGCCCGGGTCGCCCACTCCCAGCTCAAGGCGGTGCTCGGCGCACTCAACGACGAGCTCGACCGGCTCGCCGACCTCGCGCAGGGACCCGGGGCCGGCGCCGCGGCGACCGCGGACCAGGCTGCCGGCACGACCCCTACCGCCGACGCCGAGGAGGAGCACGACGGCGAGGAGGAGCACGACGGCCATGACCACGATGACCACGACGGGCACGCGTACCACGACGGGGACCCGAACTCCCACTGAGCCTGCCGAGCCGCAGCGCCCCTGACGCATCGTCGGTCCGCGCTGGGCCGTGCCGTGGTCAGCCGGAGCGGTACGCCATGACGACGGCCTGAAGCCGGTCGCGGACGCCCAGCTTGTGGAGGACTCTCGCCACGTGCGTCTTGACGGTGCCCTCGCCGATGACCAGCCTGGCCGCGATCTCCGCATTGGACAGGCCCTCAGCCATCAGGTCGAGCACCTCCCGCTCCCGCTCCGTGAGCAGGGACAGAGCCGCGGCGGCATCCGGGCGGTGGTGCCGCCCGAGCTCGGAGGCCACCCGGCGGGCCACGGACGGCGCGAGCACCGCGTCGCCGCCGGCCGCCGCTCGGAGGGCGGCCACCAGCCGGTCCGCCGGAGCGTCCTTGAGGAGGAAGCCGTTCGCGCCGGCACCGAGGGCCTCGATGACGTTGGCGTCCGTCTCGAACGTCGTGAGCATCACCACCGGTGTCTCCACGCCGTCGGCCCGCAGGGCACGCACGGTCTCCAGCCCGTTCATCCCCGGCATCCGGATGTCGAGCAGCAGCACGTCGGGCGTGAGCCGCGAGACGAGCTCGATCGCCTCGGTGCCGGTGGTCGCCGCACCGACGACCTCCATGTCGGGCTCTGCGCCCAGGATCATGGCGAGACCCGTGCGGACGAGCTCCTCGTCGTCCGCGAGGAGGACCCGCACGGTCACGACGGTTCCACCGGGAACACCGCGCGCACGGCGAAGCCGCCCCTGCTCCGTCGCCCCGCCTCGAGGGTGCCGCCGTACAGGGCAGTGCGCTCACGCATACCGATGAGGCCGTGCCCCACCCTCCCGGGCGGCCCCACACCGTCGACGTGTCCAGCCGAGCCGTCGTCGAGGACCTCGACCTCCAGGGCGTCCGCCCGGTAGTGGACCCGGACGTCGGCGGTGGCCCGACCGGCATGGCGCAGCGTGTTGGTGAGGGCCTCCTGGACGATCCGGTACGCCGAGAGGTCGAGCCCCGGGGAGAGTGGTCGGGGGCTGCCGCTGACCGAGACGTGGACCGCCAACCCTGCGTCGCGCACCTGGGCGGCGAGCGCCTCGAGGTCGGCCAGTCCGCGCAGCGGGGCCGTCGCGTCGCCGTCTCCCGTGGCCAGCACGTCGAGGAGGCGACGAAGCTCGGCGAGTGCGTCACGTCCGGCCGTGACGACCGCGCCCACCGCTCGTCGCGCCGACTCGGGGTCCGTGCTCAGGGTGCGGTCGGCCGCCTGCGCCTGCAGGACGATGACGGCGAGACCGTGGCCGACGAGGTCGTGCAGCTCCCGGGCGATACGCGCCCTCTCGTGGGCTGCCGCGGCCCGCGTCTCCTCCTCGCGCGCGCGCTCGAGCGCCGCCGTCCTCGCCACGAGGTCGGCCTGGTCGCGACGCCGGGCCCGGATCCAGCGACCCAGGCCGAAGACGGACGCCAGGATGAGCCAGCCGGGCACCACGTCGCCGACCGCGGCACCTGCCTGCAGCCGGGGAACGTCGATCGCGAGGACGGCGACAGCCAGGGTCACCACCCCGACCACCGCGGCCCGGCCGCCGGCCCACGCACCCAGCCCGAACGTCGCCACGAGAACCACGACCCACGTCATGCCCAGCGAGGCCCCGAACCGCGAGTCGAGGGCAGCCGCCACCAGGACGGCGAGCAGCGCAGCGAGCGGCATCCGGCGCGCGAGGAGCAGGGGGCAGCAGACCGCGGCGGCCAGCAGCGCCGCGAGGATCCTCGTACCGGGGTCCTTCTCGCTCACCGCGAGCCATGCCTCGACCTCGGCTGCGACGAGGACGACGAGCGCGAGCAGTGTCATCGCACGCTCCGACCCGCGCCACGCCATGAGTCGAATGTAGGGGGCTCGCGCCCGGCCCACATCTGCCGGAAGGCAGACAAGGAGATCGTCCTCAGGGGAGGCGACGACGGGGCGACCCCTTCCTAGCGTGGGGGTGGCACCGTCCGAACCCACGAAGGGAACCACCAAATGTCAGTTCTCGTCTCTCCACTCGTTCGGGGCCGCGCCACGGCCTTGGTCCTCGTTCTCCCGGTCGCCGTCCAGGCGGTCACCGACCGCACGGCGGGCACTGCGGGGGAGCTCGCGTTCAGCGTGTCCCAGCTCGTGGGGTGGTCGCTGGCCCTGTGGCTGAGTCGCGACCTTCGGGCGGCGACGCCGGCGCCGAGCCGCGCCGCGAGGGTCGGCAGCACCCTGGTGCAGATCGGCTGTGGCCTGGGGGTCGCCTTCGCGGTGGTCTACGGCGGGGCGGTCCTGGCCACGGGTGAGGTCCTCGAGGCTGCCTTCTTGGCGTTCCTCCTCGGCATCGTCGCTCTCGTCGCAGGCGGACTGGCGTGGGGGCTGGCGCTCCGGCGTGACCGCTCGTACCGGCTGGCCGGGACCGGACTGCTTCTTCTCGCCGGCCTGGGGCTGATCGCGATGGCGGTCGAGGTGGACCCGGTCCACGACCTCGCACTCCTCGGGTGCTACGCCTCGTGGGCGGTGGTCGGGCACGGCCTCGCACGCCACCGGCCCCTGAGCCGGCAGGTGTCCCCGGCCGTCGCCTGACTCGCAGGTCGAAAGGCATCCGTCCAGCGCGCCCGCTCCGAACGACGTGGCGACGGTCAACGAGGACCGTCCAGTACCAAGGAGCAGATCATGCGCATTCCCCGCCTCGTCCTCACGGCCGGCCTGGTCACCGGTGCCGCCGTCGCCCTCGCCGCCCCGGCCTCCGCCGAACAGCCGCCGTCGACGAACTGCTGGGGGGTCGTCAGCGCGCAGTCCGCGCAGTCCTCCGGCGGCCTCGGCGAGCACTCCAGCTCCTTCGCCGGGGAACCGCGCCTCGGGCTCGGCAACGTCGCGCGGGCCTTCGGCCTGTCGGGGCCGGGCGAGCTCGGCTCGGTCCTCGCCACGCTCGACGGCGACGCCA
Organism: uncultured Actinomycetota bacterium; assembly: GCA_963763015.1. Taxonomy (GTDB): domain Bacteria; phylum Actinomycetota; class Actinomycetes; order Actinomycetales; family Dermatophilaceae; genus Fodinibacter. Next base: position 557,277 of record CAVXML010000007.1, read on the forward strand.
CGACGACCTGCTGACCCGAGCGCCGGTCGGCACGCCGAGGGTGGGCGGGGCAGCGTTCCCGCCCACCCTCGGTCGTCGGTGTGGGTGGCGTGTCCGGGGCTGGAGTGGGACGGTGGCCGGGTGTTCGGGGACGCGGCGGCATACGAACGCTTCATGGGCCGCTGGAGCGAGCGGCTGGCACCGCTCTTCCTGGATGTCGTGCAGGTGCCGGGACCCGCGGCCGTCCTCGACGTGGGCTGCGGCACCGGCACCCTGACCCGATCCGCGGCGGATCGGTGGCCATCGGCTCGGGTGATCGGTGTGGACTCTTCTGCGGCCTATGTCCGTGCGGCCCGGGAGCGAGGGCTGCCGCCACGGGTGCGGTTCGAGGTCGGTGACGCGCAGGACCTGCCGGTGGCGGCCGGCGCCGTCGACGTCTCGCTGGCGTGCCTGGTGCTCAACTTCGTGGCCGACCCGTCCCGGGCCGTGGCGGAGATGCGGCGGGTGACCCGCCCGGGTGGCCTGGTCGCGGCGTGCGTGTGGGACTACGCGGAGGGCATGGTCATGCTCCACGAGCTGTGGGACGCGGCTGCCGCAGTGGGGCTCGACGCCGGCGACCTCGACGAGCGTCGGATGCCGCTCGGGCGCCGGGGTGCCCTCGCCGCACTGCTCGGTGGCGCGGGCCTCGACGTCGCCACCGATGGTGAGGTCGTCGTGGCGGCGCACTTCGCCTCGTTCGAGGACTACTGGAGCCCGTTCCTCGGCGGGCAGGGCTCCGGGGGCAGGTTCGTCGCCTCCCTTCCCGAGGACTCACGGGGCGTGCTGCGCAGGGAGCTGGAGCGGCGTCTCGGGAACGGCCCGTTCGAGCTGCCCCTCCGGGCGTGGGTGGCTGCGGCGACGGTCCCGGCATCCGGAAGCTCCTGACCGCACCTGAGCAGTCGGCGACCGCCGAGCTCAGCTGGACAGGGGATGGTGTGGGTGGTTGGGGCTGCGACCCTGGAACGAGAGGATCGCGTCGTTCTGGATGACCCCGTCCCGCACCTCCACTGCACGGCCGATCGTCGGGTGGGACTCCCAGCCGGCCGGTCCAGCCATGACCGCGCCCAGGAAGGGAAGGAGGGCCTCGCTGATCTCCCAGGTCGCGGCGTTCCAGAGGTAGGACGGGCTGTGGTCCACGCCGTAGTAGAGGACGTCCTGGCCGACGACGAAGGTGGGCTCCTCGAACGACGTCGGACGAGCCCAGGTGAACCCCATCTTCTCGTCGCAGGACACGTCGACGACCACCGTGCCGGGCGCGAGGTGCTCCAGCTCGTCGTCGCTCACGAACACGAGCGGGGAGTCTGTGTCCTGGAGGACGCAGTTGACGATGATGTCGTGCTCCCCGAGGAACGGCACCAGGGGCACGGTCCCGTCGGGAGTCACGACCTGGCTCCCGTGGTCGGTCGTGTCGTCGCTGTCGAAGTGCAGGATGCGTGCGGTGTGGATGGGTGCCGCCACGGCAGCGACCTGACGGTGCGTGAGGACGTCGACGTCCCCAACACCCAACGCGTTGAGCGCCGTGACCGCGCCGCGTGCCGTCGCACCGAAGCCGATCACCACCGCGCGCAGGCGCGGCCCGTAGTGCCCCGTGGACCCGGCCAGCTGCAGGGCGTGCAGCACCGAGCAGTACCCCGCGAGCTCGTTGTTCTTGTGGAAGACGTGGAGACCGAACGAGCCGTCGGTGCCCCAGTGGTTCATCGCCTCGAAGGCGATCAGGGTGAGCCGCTTGTCGATGGCGAGCTGGGTGAGCGCCCGGTCCTGGACGCAGTGCGGCCACCCCCAGAGGACCTGACCGTCGCGGAGCTCGGCGATGTCACCGAGGAGTGGCTTCGGCTGGAGGATGACGTCGCACTCCTCGATGAGCTCGTCATGGGTCCGGATGCCGCCCACCAGGGCCCGGAGCTCGTCGTCCTTCGCGCCGAAGCGCCGCCCGTAGCCCCTCTCGAGGTGGATACCTGCGCGGACGTCCTCGGGGATGCGGCCGAGGTGGCGTGGGTGCAGTGGCAGCCGGTGCTCGCTCTCCTTGTTGGACCGGCCCATGACCCCGAGCGTCAACATGGTCCCAGTATGGCCACCCCTCACCCGGTGTTCGCCCGGGGTCGGGTGAGCGACGCGTCGCGAGGACGTCCCGGACCGGTGGCGGTCGGCGGTGGGTCGGGGCCCCCGGCGCCCCCGACGCGCGCCATGCTGGGGTCGTGACCGAACGGAACGTCCTCGGCGAGGACCTGCAGCCCTGTGGGACGGAGCCCATGACCGGTTTCCACCGCGACGGCTCGTGCCGCACCGGGCCGGAGGACCGGGGAAGCCACACCATCTGCGCCGTCATGACACCGGAGTTCCTGGACCACCAGCGGGGCATCGGCAACGACCTCTCCACCCCGGTGCCCGAGTACCGCTTCCCGGGGCTCCGGCCTGGCGACCGGTGGTGCGTCACGGCGGTCAACTGGCTGCGGGCCCACCACGACGGTGTCGCCGCGCCCGTCGTCCTGGCGGCCACGCACGAGAGGGTCTTGGGCGTCGTTCCGATGGCGACCCTTCGCGAGCACTCGGTCGACGTGCCGCCTGACCTCAGCTCTCTCGACCTCTAGGTCCGGCGCGGACTACCGTTGGTGGATGGACCGTGATGCCGCCCAGTCCTGGCTCGACCGTTACGTCGGGGCGTGGCTGACGTACGAGCGCGACGAGATCGCCAGCCTGTTCAGCGACGACGTCGCCTATCGCTACCACCCGTACGACGAGCCGGTCGTGGGCCGAGACGCAGTGGTCGCCTCATGGCTCGGCGAGGGCGAGGGAGAGGGCGCCTCGTCGAGGGACGCCCCGGGCACGTACGAGGGGGAGTACCACCCCGTGGCCGTGGACGGCGACACCGTGGTGGCCACCGGGGTCTCGAGGTACCGCGACGGTCCGGGCGGGCCGGTCGTGCGCACCTACGAGAACTGCTTCGTGATCCGCTTCGACGACGAGGGCCGCTGCCGGGAGTTCACCGAGTACTACGTCCAGCACCGCTGAGCGCGCAGGGAGGCACCAGGCCCCGAGTGGCGAACCGGCCGCCGCCCCGGCAAGCCGGTGCGTGCGGGATGGGATGCGACTCTGGCGATGAGTCCTCGCCGCCCGGTGGTGCTCTTGACACGGCTGGACACGGGGGGAACGCTCGTTCGCAGCGCAACGTTCTGCGCTCGGCCGCCCCTCGACCGTCCCGCCCCCCAACGCCTGAATCGGAGTAGCTACGCCGTGCCCATCACCGCCCCTCTCACCGTCGCCGATGACGTCCGTGCCCTGACGCGCAGTGGAATCACCGCTCGGTCCGCCGCCTTCCCGGTGCCCTGGGTCGACCAGCTGCATGACGACGTCATGACGGCCTTCGACGAGGCCCGTTCCCGGGAGGACGGAGCGATCAGCCGTGGCCCGAACCGCTGGTACGTCGAGGTGCACCCGGAACAGCTGTCCGGCTTCGTCGACCTCGCCACCCACCCCTGGGTCACCGAGCTCTGCCGGGCCGTGCTGGGCCCCGGCTACCGGATCGTCGAGATCGGCTTCGATGTCCCGTTCGGCGGGGCTGTCGACCAGCCGTGGCACCGCGACTTCCGGTCGCCGGCCGCCACGTACCGTGACCGGCGGATCACGTCGCTGGCGTTCAACCTCACCACTGTGGACACCACGGCGGAGATGGGCCCGTTCCAGATCGCGCCGGGCACGCAGTACGAGGCGGGGCAGGAGTGGGATCACGGGATGTTCCCTCCCCGCTCCGAGTGGAGCCGCTTCGAGGAGGGTTCGGAGCTGCGGATGCCGCAGCGGGGTGACATCTCCGCCCGCTCCGCCCTGACCATCCACCGCGGCACCGCCAACCGCAGCTCGCAGGCCCGCCCGGTCGTCATCCTCGGGGTCGACGGCGATGCCGAGCACGACGAGCGCCACGACATGACGGTCACCCGGGCGTTCTGGGAGACGGTGGACGCCGACCTGCGCGAGCACCTCCACGCCCGGGTCGTCGACCAGCTCGAGCCGATGCGGCAGCGGCACACCATCGAAGGCCTCGTGATGGGCGCCGGCTGAGGCGCGGGGCGGCTCAGCCGTGGGGGAAGGAGGTCTTCGCCGGCGCCTCGAGGTCCGCACGGTGCTTGCGAATGAGGTCGAGGTTGCGGTCGCGCAGGTGGTCGAAGCCCTGGGGAATGTTGGAGCCTGGCGTCAGGGACGCGAGCGCGTCGTCCGGGTCCAGGCGGGCGGCCACCCACCCCTCGTGCGTGGCGGCCTTGGCGACGATGTGGCCGACGGGCGTCACGATGTGGGAGTTGCCGAAGTAGAGCACCCCTGCCGCGTCGGTGCCGACCGCGTTGGCGCCCACGACGTAGACGTGGTTGTCGTAGGCCCGGGCCCGCGAGGTGAGCTCCCAGATGTCGGCCGAGCGCAGCAACGCCGAGGGCCGGCAGATGACCTCGGCGCCCTGCACCGCCTGGATGCGGCAGAGCTCGGGGTAGTCGCCGTCGAAGCAGATGATCATGCCGATCCGGCCGAGCGCCGTGTCGCAGACCGTGACGGTGTCGCCGGGGGTCACCCAGCCCCCGCCGGAGACCGCCTCGGAGGTGAACGGGTGGGTCTTGCGGTAGACGCCCAGAACCTCGCCGGCCGGGTCGACCAGCACCGAGGAGTTGTGGACGACCTCGGGTGAGCTCCCGCGCTCGTAGCTGCCCACGACGAGATGGATGCCGAGCTCTGCCGCAAGCTCGACGAGGGGCGCGATCACGGGGCCCGGCAGCTCGGAGACCAGCTCCCAGAGCTCGGCCGTCGAGCACCCGGGGGTGAAGCCGGTCGTCGCCGACTCCGGCAGCACGACCAGCTCCGCACGGGTCGCCTCGACGCAGCGGCGGGCCAGCTCCACGCAGTGCTCGACGTTCGCGGCAACCGACTCCGCCGTGAGGGGGCCCGCCATGGGCGCCACCTGCACCGCCGCGGCGGTGAAGGCACGCATCAGGACCGCCTCCCGATACGGGCACCGAGGGCGACTCCGGCCAGCGCCAGCAGCCCCCCGACGAGTGCGCCGAGCGCGAAGCCGGCGCCGGAGCCCAGGTCGAGGCCGCGGCCGGCCGCCGGGGCACGCCGGCCCGCGTACACCGCTCCCTCCGCAGCACCGTCACTGGGCTCCGCCGGTGCACCCCCGGTCGGGGCCGCCGACACGGGGACGACCCCCGCGATCTCCTGGTCGAGGGCCGTGAAGAACTCTCCCGCCATCTTCTTCGTCACGCCGGCGAGCATCCGCTGCCCGACGCCGCCGATCGCCCCGCCCACGGACGCGTCGGCGTCGTAGACGAGCTCGGTCCCGCCGGTCGGCGAAGGGGACAGGCGCACCTTCACGTCCGCATCGACCGTGCCCGGGGCACCGGCCCCCGACGCCTTCATGGTGAGGGACTCGGTCTCGACCTTGTCCACCAGGGCCACCTCACCGGCATAGGTACCGCGGATGGCCGCCACACCGGCGGTGACCGACATCGCGTAGCGGTCCTCGTCGATGACGGACAGGGTGTCGCACCCCGGGAGGCAGCGGGCGAGCACCGCCGGGTCGAGCAGCGCCTCCCAGACCTTGTCGACGGGGGCCTCGAGGGTGGAGCTGCCGGAGATCTTCATCGCGAGCCTTCCTGTGCTGCGGCGGTTTCGGCAGCCGTGGCGCGCTGCCTGCGCAGCTCCCACAGCTCGGCCGGGCTGATCGGCATGGAGTGGATGGGGATGCCCTCGGCGTCCTCGATGGCCGCCGCGATGACCGCGGACACGGGAATGGTGCCCGCCTCGCCGGCGCCCTTGATCCCCAGCGGGTTGAGCGGGCTGGGTGTCTCGAGGTGGTCGGTCTCGATGTGCGGAACCTCGGAGGCGTAGGGCATGAGGAAGTCCATGAAGGAGGCGTTGAGCAGCTGGCCGGAGTCGTCGTAGGCCATCCTCTCGTAGAGCGCCCCTCCGACCCCCTGCGCGACGCCGCCGTGCACCTGACCCTCGACGATCATCGGGTTCACCATGACCCCGCAGTCGTGGACGACGCAGTAGCGCAGGATGCGGATCTCGGCGGTCACCGGGTCGGTCTCCACGATCGCGGCGTGCATGCCGTTGGCGAAGGTCGCCTGGGTCGGCGAGTAGAAGTCCTTGCCCTCCAGCCCCGGCTCCTCGTCATCGGCGACGGGCGGCTTGTCGGGGTCGAAGGTCCCCGCGAACTGGGTCGCGGCCTGGGCCGACTCGTCGAAGGCGTACCGCAGGGGGTTCGAGAGCACCGCCACGGTCGACAGGTCGATCTGCGCGGAGTGGGGCGCTCCTCGCACCGAGATGACACCGTCCTCGATCTGCAGGTCGTCGGCAGCCACCTCGAGCGCGTCGGCCGCGATCCGCAGCGCCTTGGCCCGCACCGCCCTGGCCGCCAGGGCGACGGCGTTGCCCGACATGACCGCACCGCGAGAGGCGAACGTGCCGACCGCGTACGGCATCCGACGGGTGTCTCCGGTGGTGACGTGGACGTCCTCGAGGCGGACGCCGAGCTCGTCGGCGACGATCTGCGCCAGAATCGTCTGGTGGCCCTGACCCTGGCTGGTCAGGCCGGTGGCCACGTTGACCCGCCCGTTGGTCTCGACGTGCACGTGGCCGCCCTCGTACGGCCCCACGCCGGTGCCCTCGACGTAGCAGGCGAGGCCGAGGCCGACCCGCCGGCCGTGCCGCTCCGCCTCCTCGCGGAGCGCTGGGAAGTCGTCCCAGCCGACGAGCGTCAGGACCTTGGCGAGGGATGCCGGGAAGTCGCCGCTGTCGTACTTCAGCGGGCGCCCGTCCTGGAACATCAGGCCCTGGTCGTACGGCATCTCCTCGGGCTGGATGAAGTTGCGGCGTCGGACCTCGGCGCGGTCGAGGCCGAGGTGGGCTGCGACGGCATCCATCGTGCGCTCCATCGCGAAGCAGCCCTGCGGCCGGCCGGCCCCGCGGTAGGGCGTGACGAGCACGGTGTTCGTGTAGAGCGACCAGAACTCGACCCGGTAGGCCCCCGGCTTGTACGGCCCGAGCAGCTGGGTGGCCGTGATGATCGGGACGATGATGCCGTAGGGGGTGTAGGCCCCGTTGTCGTGCCAGAAGCGGACGTCGAGCGCGAGCAGGTGGCCGTCGTCGTCGAACCCGACCGTGACCTCGTGGAGCTGCCCGCGCTCGTGCGAGCTGGAGACGAAGTGCTCGCGGCGGTCCTCGCTCCACTTCACGTCACGTCCCAGCAACCGGGCCGCCCACGGCACGAGCACCTCCTCCGGCCAGGGGTGCATGATCTTGACGCCGAAGCCGCCGCCGACGTCGGGCGCGATGCACTCGACCTTCGCGAGCGGCATCCCCAGCTTGGCGGCGACGGCCGCGCGCACCCCGGTGGTGGTCTGCGTCGAGGAGTACAGGCGCAGTGACCCTTCGTCGGCGTCCCAGCGCGCGTAGACCCCCTTGCCCTCGAGGGGGGTGGAGGCGCTGCGCTCGATGTGCAGGTCGAGGGTCAGGGTGTTCGGCGCAGCGGCCATCGCCGTCCCGACGTCACCGACCTCCTGGAGCAGGTGGGCGCTGACGTTGTCGGGGACGTCGTCGTGCACCAGGTCGGCAGCCGCCCGGGCCCGGTCGATGCCGACGACGACCGGCAGCTGTTCGTAGGCGACCCGTATGCGCTGGGCGGCGTCCTCGGCGACGTACCGGTCGCGGGCGACGACCATGACGACCGCCTCGCCGACGTGGTTCACCTCGTCCCTGGCCAGGCAGTGGCCCGTGCGCGCCTCGGTGAGGGCGGGGTGGGGGATGAGGACGGGCAGCGGCTCGGCCACCCGGCCGGTGAGGTCCTCCCAGGTGTAGATCGCCTCGACGCCGTCCACCTCCCAGGCGTCGTGGATGTCGATCCCCACGACGCGGGCGTGCGCGTGGGGGCTGCGGACGAAGGCGGCGGCGAGGGCGTCGTGGCCGAGGTCGTCGAGGTAGCGGCCGTTGCCGGTGAGGAGCCGCGGGTCCTCGCGGCGCCGCACCTTCTCGCCGAACTGCCGGGTGCTCACGGCGTGCCCCCGCCGCGGGTGCTCGACCCGGTTCCCGCGTCGACCGCCCGGCCTTCGGGGAGACGGCGGATCTCGGCGGCCCGGCACACCGCTCGGACGATGTTCTGGTAGCCCGTGCACCGGCAGAGGTTCCCGGAGATCGCCTCGCGAGCCTCCTCCGGCGTCGGGTCGGGGGTGTCCTCGAGGTATGCCGTGATGGTCGTGACGAAGCCGGGGGTGCAGAACCCGCACTGGAGCGCGTGGCACTCGGCGAGGGCCTGCTGCACCGGGCTCATCCGCTGCGGGTCACTGCCGATGCCCTCCACCGTGGTCACCTCGTGGGCCTGTGCGGTGACCGCGAACATCAGGCACGAGCGGGCCGGCTGCCCGTCGACGAGGACGGTGCACGCCCCGCAGACCCCGTGCTCGCAGCCGACGTGGGTCCCGGTCAGCCGCAGGTCGTGCCGCAGGAAGTCGGACAGCAGCCGCCGGGCCGGCGCCGGAGCCGAGCGGACGACCCCGTTGACCCGGACCCGGATGTCCAGCACCTGCTCGGGCCGGTTGTCCTCGCTCACGCGGCGCCCTCCTGCCGGTCCCGAGTGGCCGCCAGTGCCCGGCACGTGAGCTCCGCCGCGAGCATGCGCCGGTAGTCGGCGCCGGCGTGGATGTCGGACTCCGGCTCGACGTGCGAGCGCACGAGCTCGACGACGCCTTCGGGAACGGGTCCGTCGGCGTGCTGACCGGCGAGGGCCGGGCCCAGGTCGAGCACCGTCGGCACCGGGGTCACGGAGACGAACGACGCCCGGGCCCTGGTGACGTGTCCGTCCGCCACCTCGACGGCGACGGCCACGCCGGCGAGGGCGTAGTCGCCCGAGCGACGCGCCGACTCCAGGAACGCCGTCCGGGTGCCCGGGGGGAAGCGCCCGAAGCGAACCGCCTCGACGAGCTCGTCGGCTGCCAGGGTCGTCTCGAGCGGCCCCTCGAAGAAGTCCGCGGCCGCGATCTCACGTCGACCCCCGGGACCGACCGCCTCGACGACACCGCCGGTGAGGACGGCGACCGCCGGCATCTCGCCGGCCGGGTCCGCGTGGGCGATGGACCCCACCGTCGTGCCCCGGTTGCGGATGGCGGGGTGGGCGACGTTGCGCAGGGCCTGGCGCAGGAGGGGCTGGGCGGCATCCGCGCCGGCGTGCCGCTCGAGACCGGCGTGCCGCACGAGGGCGCCCACGCGCACCCAGCGCTCGTCGACCTCGACCCGGTCCAGTCCCGTGACCCCGTTGATGTCGACGAGGTGCGCCGGGCTGGCCAGCCGCATGGAGAGCACGGGGATGAGGCTCTGACCGCCCGCCAGGATCTTGCCGTCGTGGCCGACCCGGGCGAGGACCGCCACCGCCTCGTCGACGGTGTGGGGTGCGTGGTGCACGAACGGTCCTGGCTTCACCTGCTCGATCCTGCCTGCTCGCGGGTCGTTGGGAAAGGATCGCCCCGCCCCGGTGGGTGGAACCCGGGGGCGGGGCGAGGGCGAGGGGCTGCTACCGCTGGTCCGGCCGGTCGGGGCCGCCGGGGCGGCCGGGGGTGTCGGGGCGGCCGGGGGTGTCGGGGCGGCCGGAGTGGTCGGGCTCGCCGAGGGTGTCGCGGTGCGGGGCGCGGCCGGCGCCACGGTGCGCACCCTCGTCTCCGGGGTAGCCCTCCTGGTAGAGGTCGTCGACGCCGTCGCTGTCTCCGTAGGTGTAGTCGCCCACCGCGATGGCGGCGCCGCCGGCACGGTCGCGGACCTCGGCGGGGGCGATGGCCCGCGCCAGGTGGTAGCCGGCGATGGTGACGATGGTGCCGAGCGCGATGCCCTCGAGCGAGAAGTTGTCGCTGAGCACCATCTTGACGTTGCCGATACCGATGATGATGCCGGCCGCGATGGGGACGAGGTTGATCGGGTTGCCGAAGTCGACGCCGTTCTCGCGCCAGATCTTGGCGCCGAGCAGGCCGATCATGCCGTAGAGGACGACGGTGATCCCGCCGAGGACGCCACCGGGCACCGAGGCGACGAGCGCGCCGAACTTGGGCGAGAGGCCGAAAAGGATCGCCACCCCGGCGGCCACCCAGTAGGCGGCCGTCGAGTACACCCGGGTGGCTGCCATGACCCCGATGTTCTCGGCGTAGGTCGTCGTGGGCGAGCCGCCCACCGAGCTGGCCAGGGCGGTGCCCACGCCGTCGGCGGCGATGGCGCGGCCCATGACGGGGTCGAGGTCGTGGCCGGTCATCTCGGCCACCGCCTTGACGTGGCCGGTGTTCTCCGCGATGAGGGCGATGACCGCGGGCAGCACCAGCAGGATCGCCGCCACGCTGAAGCTCGGGAAGTGCCATCCCACGACCTCCTGGCCGTCGGCGGCGACCATGGTCTGGTCCGGGAAGCCGAACCACGCCGCCTCACCCACCAGGGAGGTGTCCCAGCGGAAGTGCGTGGTCGCCTCGGTGGCGCCACCGAGGACGGAGGTGATCTGCCCGACGGTGTTGTCGAGGATCCAGGACAGCAACGTGCCGAAGATGAGGGCGAGGAACACCGCGATGCGGCTGATGAAGCCCCGGAAGGCCACGGCACAGACGACCGTGAAGGTCATCGTCGCGAAGGCGACCCACTGGTCCTGCGGCCAGTAGATCCCCGCCACCACCGGCGCCAGGTTGAACCCGATGAGCATGACGACCGCGCCGGTCACGACCGGGGGGAGCACCTTGTGCAGCACCGAGGAGCCGAGGAAGTGGATGGCGGCGCCCACCGCGGCCAGGACCAGGCCGGCGACCAGGATCGCTCCGGTGACCTCGGTGGAGTCCCCACCGTTGGCCCGGATCGCCGCGACGCCGCCGACGAAGGACGCGGACGTACCGAGGTAGCTCGGGACCTTGCCGGAGACGATGAGCAGGAAGACGATCGTCGCGATCCCGCTCATCATGATGGCCAGCTGCGGGTTCAGCCCCATGACCAGCGGGAAGACGAACGTCGCCCCGAACATCGCCACGACGTGCTGGGCCCCCAGGCCAACCGTCTTGCCCCAGGAGAGGCGCTCGTCCGGCGCCACGACCTCGTCGGGCCCGAGCGCGCGCCCGTCGCCCTTCAGCGTCCACCCAACACCCAGCGCCATTCGCCCCGACCTCCCTCGACGGTCCGCGTCGACGGTGACGCGGCTCACGTGACCGTGATACCCGGAACCTAGTGACCGTGTCAGGCGACACCCTCGGCAATCGTTGACAGCCGGATGCCGGGTGCCTTGGCAAACCGTCCGCCGGCCGTGGGTCGAGCGCTGGCCTCGACGGCTCCGGTGGGCGAGACTCTCCCGATGACCGCCGAGCATGCCTTGACCGACGACCTTCGCGGCGCCCGCATCCAGCTGTCCGACCTCACCGGTCTGGAGATCCGCGACTGCGACGTCAGCGGTCTGAAGGTCGTCGACTGCTACGGCAGCGACGTCCGTCTCTCGGGCCTCTTCGAGCGGGTCGTCGTCAACGACGTCGACGTCACCCGGTACGTGGAGGCGGAGCTCGACCGACACCACCCCGCGCGGCGGCTGGCACGGGAGGCGAGGTCACCCCAGGATTTCCGGGCTGCGTGGGCTGCTGTCGAGAGGCAGTGGGAGGCGACGCTCGACCGCGCGAGGCTGCTGCCCGACGCGCTGCTCCACGAACGGGTCGACGGGGAGTGGTCGTTCGTCGAGACGCAGCGACACCTGCTGTTCGCCGCCGATGCCTGGCTCGGCAGTGCCGTCCTCGAGGAGCAGGAGCCTTACCACCCACTGGGGTTCCCGGCCGACGGGATGCCGTCCGAGGCGGCGGCGAAGCTCGGGCTCACCCTGGACGCCACCCCGACGCTCGACGAGGTGCTCGGGCCGCGGCTCCGTCGCATGGCGACGGTGCGGCGGGTGGTCGAGGGGCTGACGGAGGCCGAGCTCGACCGGGTCTGCGGTCGCAAGCCGGCGGAGCCGTATCCCGACGATGAGTACGTCGTGCGCCGCTGCCTTCGGGTGGTGCTCAAGGAAGAGGCGGAGCACCACCGTTACGCCTCGCGTGACCTCGCGGTGCTCGAGGCGGGTGAGTGGTCCGAGTGAGGCTCGCTCAGATGCCGCGCATCTGGTGGATCCGCAGCGCGAGCGCGAGGGTGAGGCGCAGCTGCGGGTCGGAGGTGAACGGGCCCAGCATCCGCTCGAGCTTGGCGATGCGGTAACGCAGCGTGTTGTAGTGGAAGAACAGCTGGCGGGCCGTCTCGGCCACGTTGAGGTTGGTGTCGATGAGCACCGACAGGGTCCGTCGCAGGTCGGCGTTCTCGGGGGAGTCGTCGCCGGCGAGCTCGCCCAGGGACTCGTCGACGAAGCGGCGGAGGTCGGTGCCGTCCGGAATGAGTGCGAGCAACCGGTATATGCCCAGGCCGTCGAAGTGGGTGAGCGCCGACTCGCCATGCATCTGGCGGCCGACGTGCACCGCCTTGAGCGCCTCGTCATAGGCGGCCGGTAGGTCGGCAACCGAGGTGATGGGGCGTGACACGCCGGTCGAGAAGGTGCGCCGGCCCCCTCCGCCGTCGCCGCTCACCACGCGGGCGATGTCGCCGACGACCCGCATCACCGTGTCGGCCGGCGCGCCCGCCGCGACGGGCAGGAGGGTGACGACCTCCTGGCTGAAGCCCGCCACGGGCACGCTGCCGTCACGGGCGCGAACCGCCTGCACCCAGGCGCGCACGAACCGCTCCTGGAGCGACCGCACCTCGTCGGCCGAGCGGGTGGTCTCGGCGTCGTTCTCGTCGGTCTCCGCGACGACGACGACCATGGGCCGCGCGATGTCCCACCCGAGCGACGTCGCGTGCGACACGGCATCCGCCGGCTCACCGGCCCGACCGGCGAGGGCGTCGCGGAGGAACTCCGCGCGGTACTTCCCCTCGACGGCCGCAACCGCCTGCTCCTTGGTGATCGCGAGGGCGGCCACCGTGGCGGCGCGCTCCAGCATGTGGACGTCGGGCGCGCTCAGCGGGCGACCGGGTGAGAAGGCGCCGAGCAGCCCGTGGTCGGAGGCGCCGGCGACGATCTTGACGAAAGCGCGGCTGGGCTCGCACCCGGAGCGGTCCCGGGTTCCGACGGGCTCGCTCTCGACGACGAGGCGGCCCGTGCGGTCGAAGCAGTCCAGGGCTCTGGCCCGCTCGACCTCGTCGTCGCGCCCGGCCATGGCGAGCACCCGGCCGTCGGTGGTCGTCACCACCGCGGCGCCTCCGAAGAACCCGGCCACCGCGTCGCAGAGCTGCGTCAGCGAGCCTCCGCCGAGCACGATGCGCACCAGAACGCGGTGGACCTCGTCCTCCCGCTGGAGCAGTGCCGCCTGCCGCTCGACGACGGCCGCCAGGAGCTCCGCCCGCTCGGCCGGGTCCGCCGGGAGCGTCTCCGGAAGGCCCGGCACGGGGCTGGTCGATGGCAAGGTCTGTGCGTCTGCGGGCACATCGTTGGCAACAATGACCATCCGGTCACTGTAGACCCCTCGCTAGCGTCGCCGTATGCCGTCGCCGAGCCTCGCGCGGCCCGTCGTGCCGGTCGCCGCGTCGAGCCTGACGGCCGCTCTGGTGAGGGGTGCGCCGTGTGCCGCGACGGTTCTCGCGGCCCACCGCTTCGGCCTCTACCTCGACGTCGGGGGTCGTGTCCTGCCGGTCGTGTCCTCGGATGCCGTCCCACTCCCCACCGCGCTGCGGCTCGCCGGGGCCGCGGGGTCGGTGCAATGGTCGGTGTCGCCGGGTGACCGGGTGCAGGTGGGTGGCGGCCGGGTGCTGCTGCCCTCGACGGAGCTCGTCGTGTCCCGCACCTGGCGCCCCGGTCGCGTCTCCCGAACCTCTGCTAGCAGGGCATCGGTCGCGACCCACATGGTGCTACCTCTGGGTTCGTCCGGAAGCTCTGCTAGCAGAGGTTGGCGCGCGGGGCCGGCGGGCCCCGAGTGGCTGGCGAACGGCATCCGGGATGCCGTGAGCTCGGCCGACCCCGAACCGCACGTCCGTGCGCTGCTCGGCCGGGGGCCGGGCCTCACCCCGTCCGGCGACGACGCCCTCGCCGGAGCGCTGCTCGTGGGCCACGGCCTGAGACGTGGCACCCGCCTCGCCGCCGCCGTGCGCAGTCGCCTCGGCGCCACCACGGCCGTCTCGGCGGCGCTGCTGGAGGCGGCCGCCGACGGGTATGCCGCCCGCTCGGTCGTCACGCTCGTGGATGCCGTGCTCTCGGGCGATGCGTCGGGCGTGCGTGCGGCGCTGCCCGCCGTGCTCGACATCGGGCACACCTCCGGCCGCGACCTCGTCACCGGTGTCGCGGCGGCAGTCGAGGCGATGGACGAGATGGCGGCCACGGAGGCAGGGGGGGCCGACCCGGCCGGGGTGCGCAGCCGTGCGCGACACCGGCGGGAGGCGGCATGACCACGCGCGTGGAGCTGCGGCGGGGCGCCTACCACGACTCGGTGAGCCTCATGCAGGTGTCACGGGCGATCGCCGGCACGCCAGGCGTCGCCGCGGCGCAGGTGGCGATGGCGACGGAGCTGAACCTCGAGGTGCTGCGCGGCATGGGCTTCGACGTGCCGGCCGAGGCCACTGCCAACGACCTGGTCGTCGCGATCCGTGCCGATGACGCCGACGCGCTGGATGCCGGTGTCCACGCCGTCGGCGAGGCGCTCGCCGCGCTGCGTGGGTCCGGCGGCGGCGCAGGCTCGGGCGGCGCCGACGACGAGGTGGCCCCGCGGACGCTCGGCTCGGCGGTGACGCGTTCCGGCGCCACGCTCGCGCTCGTCTCGGTGCCGGGCCAGCACGCGGTGACCGAGGCCTTCGACGCCATCGACGCCGGCGTGTCGGTGATGCTGTTCTCCGACAACGTGTCCGTCGACGACGAGGTGCGTCTCAAGGAGGCAGCGGCCGCTGCCGACGTGCTGGTGATGGGCCCCGACTGCGGGACCGCCCACGTGGGCGGCGTCGCGCTGGGCTTCGCGAACGTCGTGAGCCCCGGCTCGGTGGGCCTCGTCGCTGCCTCGGGCACCGGGGCGCAGCAGGTGATGTGCCTGCTCGACGCAGCCGGCGTGGGCATGAGCCACTGCCTTGGGGTGGGGGGCAGGGACCTCAGTGCCCCGGTCGGCGGCCGCGCCACCCGTCAGGCACTGCGGGCGCTCGCTGCTGACCCGGCCACCGAGAGCGTCGTCGTCGTCTCGAAGCCCCCGGACCCCACGGTGCTCACCGAGGTCGAGACCTATGCCGGTGACCTCGGCCTGCGGGTGCACTGGGCGGTGCTCGGTACCGGCCGGCCCGACATCACGACGGCGGTGGAGGGGTTCCTGGCTGCCGATGGCCACGAGGTGCCGGAGTGGCCGCACACCGTGGCCGACGACGAGCCTCCGGGCCTGGCGAGGGGGCCGGCGCTTCGTGGCCTCTTCTGCGGTGGCACGCTGGCGGACGAGGCGATGACGCTGGCGCAGGCCGAGCTGGGCGGCATCCGGAGCAACATCGCACACTCCGCCGACCTGCGGCTCGGCCCCGACCTGCGCGACGCGGGCCACGTGGTGCTCGACTTCGGCGACGACGGGCTCACCCGCGGCCGTGCCCACCCGATGATCGACCCCACCCTGCGGTTGGAGCGGATCGCTGCGGAGGCGGTCGACCCCACCTGCGGGGTCCTGCTGCTCGACCTCGTCCTCGGCCACGGCGCGCATCCCGACCCTGCCGACGAGCTGGCGGATGCCGTTCGCTCGGCTCGCCGCGTCGCCCACGCGGACGGGCGGGCGCTCCCGGTCGTGGTGTCGCTCACCGGGACGGACGCCGACCCCCAGGGCCGCTCGCGGTGTGCCGACGTGCTCGCCGCCGCGGGGGCCTCGGTGTTCCTGTCGAACAGCGCGGCGGCGAGGCATGCGCTCGCACTTCTCCGGAGCCCGGGCGTGACGGGCGAGGGAGGTGCGACCCGCGCGGGGGGCGCGGCCGGCGCAGGCGGTGCGACCGGCGCAGGCGGTGCGACCGGCGCAGGCGGTGCGACCGGCGCGGGCCGTGCGACCGGCGCGACCGGCACGCTGCGCGGGCTCCTCCACACCGAGCCCGTCGTCGCCACCGCAGGGGTCTCGCTGCTCGCCGACGCCCTTCGCAACCAAGCCGTGCCGGTCACGGAGACGGAGTGGCAGCCGCCGATGCCCGGCACCGAGCGCCACCTCGCCCGCGTCATGAGCGACCGCCGCCGGACCGCGGCCAACGCGGCGGCATTCGAGCGGCTGACGACGGCCGAGGCGATGCTGGTCGACGTGCTGCCGGCATCCGAGGCGCTGGGCCTCGAGCGCGGCACGCTCCTCCACGCCGGCCCGCCGGTGGAGTGGGACCGGGCGAGCGGGCCGATGCGCGGCGCGCTCATCGGCGCGGTGCTCTTCGAGGGCCTGGCCGACAGCCCCCAGGTCGCCGAGAAGCGTTTGGCCGCAGGAGATTTCGAGCTCGAGCCATGCCATCATCGGGGAGCCGTCGGCCCGATGGCCGGGGTCGTGAGCCCGTCGATGTGGGTGTATGCCCTGCGCGACGACGTGCACGGCAACGACTCGTGGTGCTCCCTCAACGAGGGGCTCGGCAAGGTGCTGCGCTACGGCGCCTACGGTCCCGAGGTGATCGAGCGCCTCCACTGGATGACCCGCGTGCTGGGGCCGATCCTTCGTCAGGCCGTGCGCTCGACCGGTCCGATCGACATCCGCTCGATCGTCACGCAGATGCTGCAGATGGGCGACGAGGGCCACAACCGCAACCGCGCGGGTTCGCTGATGCTGCTCCGAGAGCTGCTGCCCGGAATGATCACCGCCGACGCGTCGGCGGCCGACGTCGCCGAGGCGGTGCGCTTCTCCGGCGCCAACGAGCACTTCTTCCTCAACCTGGGGATGCCGGCCTGCAAGCTGGCGACCCGCGCCGCCGAGGGCATCCCCGGCTCCACCGTCGTCACGGTCATGGCTCGCAACGGCACGGACTTCGGCATCCGCGTGTCGGGTACCGGCGACCGGTGGTTCACCGGGCCGGCGAACACCCCGGAGGGCCTCTTCCTCGGTGACTTCGGCCCCGAGGACGCGAACCCCGACATCGGCGACTCCGCCATCACCGAGACCGGTGGGATCGGCGGCTTCGCGATGGCGGCCGCACCGGCGATCGTCCGGTTCGTCGGCGGCGACGTGCCCTTCGCGCTGCGGGCCACCCGGACGATGTACGAGATCACGACGGGCGAGCACCCGGCGTACCAGGTGCCGATCCTCGGCTTCCGCGGCACGCCGACGGGCATCGACGTGACGAAGGTGGTGCGCACCGGCATCCTCCCGCAGATCAACACGGGCATGGCCGGACGGGTGGCGGGCACCGGCCAGGTCGGCGCTGGGCTCGTGACCCCACCGGGGGAGTGCTTCCCGGCCGCGCTGGCGGCCCTCGCCGCCGCCGTCCCCGACTAGTTCCCGACTGTCCCGCCGGATGCCGGAAAGCTTCACCTCCGCAGCTTCGCTCGTGCCGCCTGACCGTCGCCGCGGGAGTCGACACGGAGTGGGGACGCGTTGACCTGGCGGCCGGCGGGGGATCCCGAGCGGTCACGGGGGCGCTCCCGACGTGCGCCTCCGGCATGTCGGGGTTGTCCGCTCCGGACGCGGGTAGACGCGCGACAGGAGCGGACAACCCCGTCCAGCCCTGCGCCGTCCCCTCGGCTGTCGCTGCACCGTGCCCTCGGCTGTCGCTGCGTGGTGCTGGCGGCTGTCGCTGCGCCGCTCGGGCGTTCCCACGGCGCGTGGAAGAATCGGTCGCGTGACTGCGACCACGTTGGACGGCAAGGCGATTCTCGCCACCATCAAGCACGAGCTGACGCTCCGCGTGGCCGCGCTGCGCGAGCGTGGTGTCGTCCCGGGCCTCGGCACGGTCCTCGTCGGGGACGACCCCGGCAGCCACTGGTACGTCGGAGCAAAGCACCGCGACTGCGCCGAGATCGGCATCACCAGCCTGCGCCACGACCTGCCCGCGGGGACCTCGCAGGACGAGGTTCTCGCCGTCGTGAGCGAGCTCAACGCCGACCCTGCGTGCACCGGGTTCATCGTGCAACAGCCGACGGGACTCGACGAGAATGCCATCCTGTCGGCGGTCGACCCGGCCAAGGACGTCGACGGCCTGCACCCGACCAACCTGGGCTGGCTGGTGCTCGGGCGCCCGGCACCGCTGCCCTGCACGCCCGTCGGGTGCATCGAGCTGCTCCGGCGGTACGACGTGCCGATCGCCGGCGCGAAGGTCGTCGTCGTGGGCCGCGGCATCACTGTCGGGCGGCCGCTTGGCCTTCTCCTCACCCGCAAGTCGGAGAATGCCACAGTCACGCTCTGCCACACCGGGACCCGCGACCTGGCCGCCGAGGTTCGCCGGGCCGACATCGTCGTCGCGGCGGCAGGAGTGCCCGGCATCATCACGGCCGACATGGTCAGGCCGGGGGCGGCCGTGCTCGACGTCGGCGTCTCACGGGTGCTGGACGAGTCGACCGGCCGGGCGGTCGTCGCCGGCGACGTGGCCCCGGGCGTCTGGGAGGTCGCGGGTTTCGTGAGCCCGAACCCCGGAGGGGTCGGCCCGATGACCCGGGCCATGCTGCTCTCCAACGTTGTGGATGCCGCGGAGCGCCTGGCCGCAGCGCGGCCGCCGGTCGGCGCTTCGGCGGGCGGCGCGTGAGCTCACCTGGGTCGCGCCGCGGCACCGTGCTGTGGCGTGCCGCTCCGATCGTCGCCGTCGTGGCCCTGGCGGCCACGTGGGGCCGCGACATCGGCGTCGGTGTCGTCGTGGTGGTCGCGCTCCTGCTGGCCGGCGCCGTGCTCGCCGCCGTCCACCACGCGGAGGTCGTCGCCCTTCGGGTGGGGGAGCCCTTCGGCTCACTCGTGCTCGCCGTCGCGGTCACCGTCATCGAGGTCGCGCTCATCGTGACCCTCATGCTCTCCGGCGGTGACGAGGCGGCGACCCTGGCCCGCGAGACCGTCTTCGCCGCGGTGATGATCACCGTCAACGGCATCCTCGGTCTGTCGCTGCTCCTCGGGGCTCGCAGCCACGGCACGGTCCGTTTCAACGCCGAGGGCACCGGCGGGGCGCTGGCGACCGTGGCCACGCTGGCCACGGTCTGCCTCGTGCTTCCCACGGTGACGCGAGGGGTGCCAGGCCCGGAGTTCACGCCAGGGCAGCTGGCCTTCGCCGCGGTGGCGTCGCTGGCGCTCTACCTCGCCTTCGTCGTCACCCAGACCGTGCGGCACCGCGACTTCTTCCTGCCCGTCAGCCGTGAGGGACGGCCGCTCCCCGAGGACGAGCACGCCGACCCGCCGACCACCCGCGAGGCGCAGGTCTCCCTGGTCTTCCTCGTCGTCTCGCTCGTGGCGGTCGTCGGCCTGGCGAAGATCGAGGCGCCGGCCATCGAGGACGGTGTGCTCGCCGCGGGTCTGCCGGTCTCCTTCGTGGGCGTCGTCATCGCGCTGCTCGTGCTCCTGCCGGAGACGCTCGCCGCCGCCAACGCCGCTCGCCGCGAGCGGGTGCAGACCTCGCTCAACCTGGCCTTGGGGTCGGCCATGGCGAGCATCGGACTGACGATCCCCACGCTCGCGGTGGCGTCGATCTGGATCCCCACGCCGCTGCAGCTCGGCCTGGGTGCGACGCAGATCGTGCTGCTGGCGATCACCGTCGTGGTCGGCGTCCTCACGGTCGTGCCGGGCCGCGCCACCCGGCTCCAGGCGAGCGTGCACCTCACCCTGTTCGCGGCGTTCCTGTTCCTCGCGATGTCCCCCTGACCGCTCCCCGACTTCGTCTGTCAGACGGTTGCCGACACGCCGCGAAGACGGCGTATGGGCACCGATCTGACAGACGAAGTCGGGAATGCTCAGATGAGGTTGAGTGCCTTGACCGCGTCGCGCTCCTCCACGAGCTCGGCGACCGAGGCGTCGATCCGCCCGCGCGAGAAGTCGTCGATGTCGAGCCCCTGCACGATCTCCCACCGGCCGTTGTGCACGGTCACCGGGAACGAGGAGATGACCCCCTCCTGCACGCCGTACGAGCCGTCGGAGCGCACGGCCATCGACACCCAGTCGCCCTCGGGCGTGCCCTGAACCCACGTGCGGGCGTGGTCGATGGTGGCCGAGGCTGCGGAGGCGGCAGACGACGCCCCACGAGCCTCGATGATGGCCGCGCCACGCTTCGCGACGGTCGGGATGAAGGTCTTCTCGAGCCAGTCCTGGTCACCGACGGCCTCGGCGGCGTTGCGACCACCGACCTCGGCGTGGAACAGGTCGGGGTACTGCGTCGCGGAGTGGTTGCCCCAGATCGTCATCCTGCGGATCTCGGTCACCGGGACCGCCAGCTTCGCGGCGAGCTGCGAGATCGCCCGGTTGTGGTCGAGTCGGGTCAGCGCCGAGAAGCGCTCGGTCGGGATGTCAGGAGCGTTCGACATCGCGATCAGCGCGTTGGTGTTCGCAGGGTTGCCTGTCACCGTGACCCTGACGTCGTCGGCCGCCACCTCGTTCAGCGCCTTGCCCTGCGGCGCGAAGATGCCGCCGTTGGCCTCGAGCAGGTCGCCGCGCTCCATGCCCGGCCCGCGCGGTCGGGCGCCGACGAGAAGGGCGAGGTTCACGCCGTCGAAGACTGTCCTGGCGTCGTCGCCGATCTGCACCCCGGCCAGCGTCGGGAAGGCGCAGTCGTCGAGCTCCATGACGACACCCTCGAGGGCCTTCAGCGCCGGCGTGATCTCCAGGAGGCGCAGCTCCACCGGGGTGT
Source organism: uncultured Actinomycetota bacterium (assembly GCA_963763015.1). GTDB lineage: Bacteria > Actinomycetota > Actinomycetes > Actinomycetales > Dermatophilaceae > Fodinibacter. The sequence continues at coordinate 578,067 of CAVXML010000007.1, forward strand.
CGGGGCCGAGCAGCGCACCGCTCGCGATGCGGAACAGGAGGCTGTAGCCGATCTGGCCGGCGGCGCCGGTGACGGCCACCTTCACGGGCGTGCTGCTCACGGTGTACCCCTTCGGACGCAGGTGCGGAGATGTCGCTCTCGACGCTATCAGCGCCCGGCATGGCGCCGTACCGGGCCGTGTGGTGAGGTGGCGGACGTGCCGACGACGTCGCCGAACGGGCGGGACCTGCGGCCGCTCGCGGTCGCAACGGCCACGGCCGTGGTGTCACTCGCCCTCGTCCTCGCCGCTGCGCGCTGGGGGTGGCTCGGCGACGACGTCGGCCGCGGCGGCGGTTTCTGCGAGGCAGCGAGGTCCGGCTGGATCCGCCAGCCGGCGAACACGTGGAGCAACCTCGCCTTCGTCGTCGCAGGGCTGTGCGTCGCCTGGTACGCCACCGACCGTGTCCGCCTGGGTCTGACCCTGGGCGCCCATCCCGCCCTCGCGACGGCATACGCCGTGCTCGTCGTGCTGCTCGGTCCGGGAAGCATGGCCATGCACGCGACGCAGACCGATCTCGGCGGACATGTCGACCTGTTGAGCATGTACCTCCTGTCGGGGTTCGCCGTCGCCTACGCGCTCATGCGCTGGACGCGGCGTGGCCCCGGGACGCTCCTGGCCGTCTTCGCACTCGCCGTCGCCGCCGGCATGCTCGTCCACCTGCGGGGCGGCTCGGTGCCCCTGCTGGGACACCCGGGCAACGCGGCGTTCGGCGTGCAGCTGGTGACGGCCATCGGCCTCGAGGTCGCGCTGCTGCGTCGGCGCTCGCCACGGCAGGACCTGCGGTTCGGCCTCGCGTCGATCGGGGTCCTCGCCGTGGCGTTCGCGATCTGGACGACCGGCCAGGAGGGCCACCCCTGGTGCGATCCCGACACCCTCCTGCAACACCACGCGGCGTGGCACGTGCTGTGCGCCGTGGCCGCCTACCTGTTGTTCCGGCACTACGCCGCGGAGCGGGCCGTGGCCCTACCGGATGCCGTCAACGCGCCGGCCGCGACGGACCCCGCCCACCAGCGCTGAGCGGGGTCCGTGGTCGCCGAGGTGCCGAGCCGGGTTGCAGGGGCCGTCGGGGTCGGGTCAGCGGGGGGCGTCCGGGTCGACACCCTCGGCGACACCGACGTCCTCGGGTTCGATCTCGCCGGAGATGTCGCGGTCACGCCGGTCGACGCCGGTGATGAGGTGGAACGTGGCACCCGCGATAGCGGCGCCGAGGATCGGGGCCAGCCAGAAGAGCCACAGCTGTCCGGGCGCCCCGTCCCCGTTGAAGAACGCCACTCCGGTCGAGCGCGCCGGGTTCACCGAGGTGTTGGAGATCGGGATGGAGATGAGGTGGATGAGAGTCAGGCCGAGGCCGATCGCCAGTGGTGCGAACCCTTGGGGCGCGCGAGAGTCGGTAGTCCCGAGAATGATGTAGAGGAAGACGGCGGTGAGCAGCACCTCGGCCACGAGAACGGCGACGAGGCCGTAGCCGCCGGGCGAGTTGTCGCCGTAGCCGTTGGCGGCCATGTTGCCGGAGGCCTCGAATCCCGGTCGCCCGCGGGCTATTCCCCAGATCGCGAGACCGGCGAGGAGGCCTCCGACGACCTGAGTGACCACGTATGAGGGCACATCCTTCCAGTCGAAGCGCTTCGCCACGGCGACACCGATGGTGACCGCGGGGTTGAAGTGCGCACCGGAGATGTGGCCAACGGCGTAGGCCATGGTCATCACGGTCAGGCCGAAGGCCAACGCGACCCCGAGAAAGCCGACGCCAAGTTGCACGCTCTGACCGGCGACGACATTGGGGGCGAGAAAGGTGGCGGTGAACACGGCGGTACCTGCACCACCAAACACGAGCCAGAAGGTGCCGAGGAACTCCGCGCCAAGGCGCTGGAACATCGTGGGTGTTCTCATGGTGCCCATTGTGCTGGGGCTCTCCACGTGTGCGCGCGGGGCGCGCCGGTCGATGGACGCCGCCGGGGGCGGCCGAGTGCGCCGGGGCGGCCGAGGCGCCGGCTCGATGCGGCTCGATGCGGCTCGACGCGGCACCTCGGTAGTTTGGGACCGCACCCCGCACCCGCAGATCCCCGGAGGCACGCATGGACGACCACGGACCCGACCCCTTCGTGACCGACATCGAGGCGGCGACCCTGGGCAACGACGCGTTCCGGGCCACCGTGTGGACCGGCGCCCATCTCCAGCTCACCGTCATGTGCCTGCAGCCCGCGGAGGACATCGGCCTCGAGGTCCACCACGACCGCGACCAGTTCCTGCGGGTGGAGCAGGGCTCGGGCCTGGTCGTGATGGGTCCGGCCCGGGACGACCTCGCCTTCCGCCGGCAGGTCGGCGACGACGACGTCGTGCTCGTGCCGGCGGGGTCGTGGCACAACGTCACCAACACCGGTGCCGGCCCGATGCGGCTGTACTCCATCTACGGCCCCGCCGAGCACCCGCACGGCACCGTTCACCAGACCAGGGCCGACGCCGACGCGGCCGAGCACGACTGAACGCCTTGCCGGATGCCGTGCCACGGCATCCGCTGTCGTGCCTCAGGCCAGCGTGGCGAGGACCCTGTTGAACGTACTGGAGGGGCGCATCACGGCAGAGGCCTTGGCCGGGTCGGGGCGGTAGTACCCGCCGATGTCGGTCGGTGAGCCCTGAACTGCGATCAGCTCGGCGTCGATGGCGTCGGCCTGGGCGGCGAGCTGCTCCGCGACCGGGCCGAAGGTGTCAGCGAGCCGAGCGTCCTCGGTCTGGGTGGCCAGCTCCCCGGCCCAGAAGCAGGCGAGCCAGAAGTGGCTCCCGCGGTTGTCGATCTGGCCGACGCGTCGTGCCGGGGACTTGTTCTCCTCGAGCAGGCGCTCGGTGGCGCGGTCGAGGGCCTCACCCAGCACCCCGGCCCGCGCGTTGCCGTTGTCGGCCTCGTGCCGGAAGCTCTCCGCGAGGGCGAGGAACTCCCCGAGGCTGTCCCACCGCAGGTAGTTCTCCTTCACGAGCTGCTGCACGTGCTTGGGGGCGGAGCCACCCGCACCGGTCTCGAACAGCCCGCCACCGTTCATCAGCGGCACGACGGACAGCATCTTCGCGCTGGTGCCGAGCTCGAGGATGGGGAAGAGGTCGGTGTTGTAGTCGCGCAGCACGTTGCCCGTCACCGAGATGGTGTCCTCGCCGCGGCGGATGCGCTCGACCGAGAGCTTGGCGGCCTCCACGGGCGAGAGGATCCGCAGGTCGAGCCCGTCGGTGTCGTGCTCGGCCAGGTAGGTCTCGACCTTGGCGATGAGGTTGCGGTCGTGGGCCCTGCTCTCGTCGAGCCAGAACACGGCTGGGGTCCTCGAGGCGCGGGCCCTCGTGACCGCCAGCTTGACCCAGTCCCGGACGGGGGCGTCCTTGGTCTGGCAGGCACGCCAGATGTCGCCCGGCTCGACGTCGTGCGCCATGAGGACCTCGCCGGCGGCGTCGACGACCTCCACCCGGCCCGCCGCCGTCATCTCGAAGGTCTTGTCGTGGCTGCCGTACTCCTCTGCCTTCTGGGCCATGAGGCCGACATTGGGGACCGAGCCCATCGTCGTGGGGTCGAACGCACCGTGGGCTCGGCAGTCGTCGAGCACCGCCTGGTAGATGCCGGCGTACGAGCTGTCGGGAATCACCGCAAGGGTGTCGTGCTCCTTGCCGTCGGGCCCCCACATGTGTCCGGAGGTGCGGATCATGGCCGGCATGGACGCGTCGACGATCACGTCGCTGGGGACGTGCAGGTTCGTGATGCCGCGGTCCGAGTCCACCATGGCGAGCCGGGGTCCCTCCGCCAGGCCCGCGTCGATGGCCGCCGCGATCTCGGCACCGTTGGGCAGCGCGGAGAGACCGTCGAGGATGCCGCCCAGACCGTTGTTCGGCGAGAGGCCCGCGGCGTCGAGGTCGGTGCCGTAGCGCTCGAAGACGTCGGGGAGGAAGGCGCGCACGACGTGGCCGAAGATGATCGGGTCGCTCACCTTCATCATCGTGGCTTTGAGGTGCACGGAGAACAGCACGTCCTCCGCCTTGGCGCGGGCGATCTGCTCGCGGAGGAAGGCGTCGAGCGCCGCCGCGCGCATCACGGTGGCGTCGATTACCTCGCCCTCGAGGACCGTCAGGCCGTCCTTGAGGACGGTGGTGCCGCCGTCGGCGGCGACGTGACGGATCGTGAGCGTGTCGTCGCCGCCCAGCACCACGGACTGCTCGTTGGAGCGGAAGTCGTCGTGCCCCATGGTGGCCACGTTGGTCTTGCTGTCGGCGCTCCAGGCGCCCATCGAGTGGGGGTGCTTGCGGGCGTAGTTCTTCACTGCGGCTGGGGCTCGTCGGTCCGAGTTGCCCTCGCGCAGAACGGGGTTCACCGCGCTGCCCTTGACGCGGTCGTACCGTGCCCGGATGTCGCGCTCCTCGTCCGTCTGCGGGTCGTCGGGGTAGTCGGGGACCGCGTACCCCTGGCTCTGCAGCTCCGCGATGGCGGCCTTGAGCTGCGGCATGGAGGCGGAGATGTTGGGCAGCTTGATGATGTTGGCGTCGGGAGTCGTGGCGAGCTGTCCGAGCTCGGCGAGCGCGTCGCCGATGCGCTGCTCGTCGGTGAGGTGCTCGGGGAAGAGCGCCAGGATGCGGCCGGCGAGGGAGATGTCCCGGGTCTCGACGTCGACGCCGGCCGATGACGCGAAGGCCTGCACGACCGGCAGGAACGAGTAGGTCGCCAGCATCGGAGCCTCGTCGGTGAGCGTGTACATGATGGTGGCCATGGGTCATCTCCGGTGATGTCGGCGGGGTGGGGACGCTGGTCGTCAGGCTATCGAAGGTGGGCGGGCGGTCGTGCGCTCACGACGGCCTGTGACCGCCGACGCAACCTCTGCTAGCAGACCTTGGGTCAATACCCACACGGTGCACCATGTGGGTACGAACCCACGCTCTGCTAGCAGAGGTTCGGGTGCGGAGGCGGGGTCAGGAGTCGCGGCGCGCGGCCGCACTGGGGGTCACGGCGAAGCACTGCGGAGCACGCCACCCACGGGAGGCGAAGGCCTCGCCGACCGCGCGCTCGGCGTCGTCGACCGCTCCGACCGGTAACAGGGCGATGCTCGAGCCGCCGAAGCCTCCGCCGGTCATCCGGGCGCCGAGGGCGCCCGCCGACCGGGCTGCCTCCACCGACACGTCGAGCTCGTCGCAGCTCACCTCGTAGTCGTCGCGCAGCGAGGCGTGCGAGGCGTCGAAGAGCCGTCCGACGGTGTCGAGGTCTCCCGTGCGCAGGTGGTCCACCACCTCCCGTACCCTCTGGATCTCGGTCACGACGTGCCGCGTCCGGCGCCGGAGCAGGTCGTCGGAGAGCCGGGAGAGCGCCCCGTCGAGGCCGGCGGGCTCGACCTCGCGGAGCGAGTCGACCCCGAGCTCCGCGGCCGATCGGTCGCAGGCCTCGCGGCGCCGGGCGTACTGGCCATCGTTGAGTGCGTGCTCCGCCCTCGTGTTCATGACGAGGAGCACATATCCGGACGTCGCGCTGCCCCGGCCCGTACCTGCATCGACCAATTGGTCACTTGAGGTACGCCCGCCGGCACCCGAGAGGTCGAGCGGGACGTGCTCCGTACCGCCGCTGCGGCAGTCCAGGAGCAGTGCATGTCCTTCACGACACAGCAGGGATGCCGACTGGTCCATGCCACCGGTCGGCGCACCGGCGACCTCGTTCTCGGCACGCACGCAGGCGGCCGCCAGCCGCGCCCGGGCCGCCTCGTCGGCGAGGAGCCCCAGGCCGTCCAGGTCGCTCACCGCGGCCCCGACCGAGCACTCCAGGGCCGCCGAGCTCGACAGACCACCCCCGACCGGCACCTCGCTGTCGATCACGACGTCGAGGCCCCCGACGTCGTGACCCTTCTCCCGCAGAGCCCACATCACCCCGGCGACGTAGGCCGTCCAGCCCGTCGGGGTGCCCGGGCCCACGTCGTCCAGCCGCACGTCCACCGTCTCGCCGGTCTGGACCGAGTGGGCGCGCAGGAGGTGGTCCGAACGGGGTGAGCACGCGGCATACGTGCGCTGCGGCAACGCGATCGGAAGCACGAGACCCGCGTTGTAGTCGGTGTGCTCGCCGATGAGGTTCACCCGCCCGGGCGCCGACCAGACACCGTCCGGGTCGCTCCCGAACACCTCGCGGTACTGCTCGACGACCCGGTTCATGCGGCGAAGTCTAGGAGAGCGTCCCCTGACAGAATGTGCTCCATGTCCGCCCCTCTCCCGGCCGCTTCCGCACGCCCGCGCATCCTGTCGGGGATGCAGCCGACGAGCGACTCGCTCCACCTCGGCAACTACCTCGGGGCCCTGGTGAACTGGGTGGGCCTGCAGCGCGACTTCGACACCTACTACTTCGTGGCGGACCTCCATGCCCTCACCGTGCCGACCGACCCAGAGGTCCTGCGTCGCCGCACGCGCGTGACCGCGGCCCAGTTCATCGCCGGCGGAGTCGACCCCGAGACGTCGGCGGTGTTCTGCCAGAGCCACGTCGTCCAGCACACCGAGCTGGCCTGGGTGCTCGCCTGCCAGACGGCGATGGGTGAGATGAACCGGATGACGCAGTACAAGGACAAGACGGGCAAGGGTCACAACGCCAACGTCGGGCTCTTCACCTACCCGGTCCTCATGGCGGCCGACATCCTCATGTACGACGCGGCCTTCGTGCCGGTCGGAGAGGACCAGCGCCAGCACCTGGAGGTCACCCGCGACCTGGCCGAGAGAGTGAACAGCCGTTTCGGCGACGTACTGACCGTGCCGGAGCCGTACATCCTCAAGGAGTCGGCGAAGATCATGGACCTCCAGGAGCCCACGGCGAAGATGAGCAAGACCGGTTCGAGCGAGAAGGGGATCCTCGAGCTCATGGAGGACCCGGGGCGGCTCGCCAGGAAGATCCGCTCGGCGGTCACCGACACCGAGGCCGAGGTGCGCTACGACCCCGACACGAAGCCGGGCGTCTCCAACCTCCTCGTCATCCACTCGGTCCTGTCCGGGACACCGGTCACCGCCCTCGAGGCCGAGTTCGCCGGTCGCGGCTACGGCGACCTCAAGAAGGCGGTCGGCGAGGTCGTCGTCGAGGCCGTCACCCCGTTCCGGGAGCGGATGACCGAGCTGCTCGACGACCCCGCCGAGCTCGACCGCATCCTCGCCCACGGGGCCGAACGAGCCTCCGTGGTCGCGGACGCGACGATGTCGCGGGTGCGCCGGGCGGTGGGCCTGCTTCCCGCGGCGCGGTAGTGTCGCTACCCATGCCGCACCACGGCGTCGCCGTCACCATCCCCGAGCCCTGGGGAAGTCGCCTTCAGTCCGCCCGCAACGACTTCGGTGATCCGATGGCCGCCGCCATCCCGCCGCACGTGACGCTCCTGCCGCCCACGGCCGTCGCACCCGAGCTCATGGACGAGTTCCTCGCCCACCTGCGTGGAGTGGCCTCGGTGGTGGAGCCGTTCGCGATGATCCTGGCTGGTACCGGGACCTTCCGGCCGATCTCGCCGGTCGTCTTCGTCCAGGTCTCTCGCGGCATCTCGCACTGCGAGGCCCTGGAGCGGGCCGTCCGAGGGGGACCCGTCGAGCGGCCTCTCGACTTCCCCTACCACCCGCACGTCACCGTGGCACACCACCTCGAGGAGGAGGCGCTCGACCGGGCGTTCGAGGGACTCGCGCACTTCCGTTGCGGGTTCATGGTGACCTCCATCGAGCTCTACCACCACGACTACGACGGGGTGTGGCGGGTGCTGGACTCGTTCCCCCTCGGCGGAGACCGGGCGGTTCCCTCGCGCCTCGGCCGCGTCGCCGCACCCTAACCGGCCACGACGGGCGGGGCGGTGCGAGGCGCTAGCCTCGCGTCCCATGGCGAGCATCCCCGGATTCTGGGCGGTCGTCCCGGCAGGTGGCGCCGGGACGCGCCTGTGGCCGTTGAGCCGAGCCGCCCACCCGAAGTTCCTGCTCGACCTCACCGGCAGCGGTCGCACGCTCCTCCAGGGCACCGTGGACCGGCTGGTCCCGCTCGTCGACGACCGCGTCATCGTCGTCACCGGCACCGCGCACGCGGATGCCGTGCGCGCCCAGCTCCCTGACCTGGACCCGGGCCGGGTGATCGCCGAGCCGTCACCGCGCGACTCGATGGCCGCGATCGGTCTTGCGGCCGCCGTCGTCGAGCGCACGGACCCCGATGCGCTCATCGGCTCGTTCGCCGCAGACCACCTCATCCCCGACGCGGTGGCGTTCGGGGACGTCGTCCGGGAGGCGGCCGCGGTGGCGCGGGACGGGTACCTCGTGACGGTCGGCGTGGCCCCGACGGCCGCCGCAACGGGCTTCGGCTACATCCGCACCGGGGACCCGCTGCCCGGTGCCGCGACGGCCCGCCGGGTGGTCAGGTTCGTCGAGAAGCCGGATGCCGCGCTGGCTGCCGAGTACGTCGCCTCCGGGGAGTACCGGTGGAACGCAGGGATGTTCGTCGTCCGGGCTGCCACGTTGCTCGACCTCCTGGGGCGCTGGCATCCCGACCTCTCGCGAGGGCTGCGCGAGATCGCCGCCCACCCGGAGCGGATGCCCGACGTGTGGCCGACGCTCGCGAAGATCGCGATCGACCACGCCGTCGCCGAACCGGCCGCGGATGCCGGCCGCGTCGTCGTCGTGCCCGCGCCCTTCGCGTGGGACGACGTCGGCGACTTCGCCAGCCTGTCGACGCTCCTGCCCCCGGGAGACGACACGGCCGACCTTCGCGTGCTTGGAGACCGCGACGACGTGACCGCCGTCGAGGCCACCGGTGTGGTCGTCGCGGCGGGGGGCCGGCGGGTCGTCGTCGTCGGACTCGACGACGTCGTGCTTGTCGACACCCCTGACGCCCTGCTCGTGACGACCCGAGCCCGAGCCCAGGACGTGAAGAGGGTCGTCGACCTGCTCGAGGCGTCCGGGCGCACGGACCTCATCTGAGGCCCCTCCGGCAGGGCGGTTCGTGATCCGCGGTCAGGCGACGTCTCGACGCCGGTAGCCCACGGCGCCCACGAGCACGAGCCCGGCCGCGACCGCGACGAGCGCCAGTGAGGGAGCCATCTCGAAGGTGCCCCCTGGAAGCTGGGAGAGGTGGGTGAACGGTGACGCGTCCAGGACCCACGAGGGCAGCTGCATCGACGGCCCGAGCTCGCCGACGAGGAACGTGACGAGCAGCACGGCCCACGCGAACGGCGCGAACCGGGGCAGGGCACCGGCGAGCGCCGCCGCCACCCCGATGAGGACCCAGATGGCCGGCAGCTTGGCGAGCGCAGCGGCGACCGCCTCGCCCAGCGGGGGCGCGAGCGGCGCAGCCGCCGGCCCGACGAGACCGAGCACCATGCCGAGCACCGCCATGAGCACCGTGGTGAGGGCGAGCGGGAGGGCGACGTGTGCGGCGTACCACCGGAGCCGGCTCGTGGGCGTCGCCAGCACCACCTCCCCGAGACCGCTGCGCTCGGAGCCGACGAGCCGCAGGGCGAGGGCGACACCGACCGCCGCCACCGCGGCGGCGACGAAGCCCAGCTCGGTCGAGACGAAGATGTCCTCCACGGTGCCGGCCGATCCGCCGAGCTGGGCGAGGAAGTCCGAGATGACCGGGTCGTCGGCCAGGTCGGCCACCGAGCCGAGGAGGGAGCCGACGACGACACCGCCGGCGGTCAGGCCGATGATCCAGCCGAGAATGGTGCCCCGCGCAAGCCGGGTGACGAGACCGAACGGGCCGTGCAGGAGCCGCCCGGCGCGAGCGGAGCCGCCGCGTGCCGGGATGAGGCCGGCACCGAGGTCCCGCCGCTCGAGGACGGCCACGCCCACGACGACCCCGGCGACAAGGGTGGCCAGGCCCAGGAACAGGACCCACTGCCGGTTCGCCCCGTAGGCCTCGACCCGCCCCGCCCAGCCCAGCGGCGACAGCCAGCCGAGCGCGTGCATCAGCGAGCCCTCGTCCGCGGAGTCGGCGAGTGCCCTGAGCGCGTAGGCCGCTGCGAGGAACCCGAAGCCCAGACCGGCGGCGCCACGGGTCGTCGAGGCCAGCTGCACCGCAACGGCTGTGACGCCGACCGTGGCGAGACCGGCCGCCAGCCATGCCACCCCGAAGGCGACGCTTCCGGCGGCATCCATCCCGAGCGCAGCCAGCCCCGCGGCTGAGAGCGCGCTCGCGGCCACCACGGCGACGGTCGCCAGGGCCACGGCGGCGGCGAGGGGGGACCAGCGGCCGACCACCCCGGACCCCAGCAGCTCCAGGCGGCCCTCGTCCTCCTCGGTGCGGGTGTGCCGACGCACCACGACGAACCCGAGCACGGCGACGAGGAAGGCCCCCATCATCACCGTCTTGAAGACGGCGAGCGCGTCGGCCGTCTGGGACGCCAGGGGGCCGTACATGGCGATGATGGACGGGTTGGTGAGGATGCCCGCGAGGCCGGCGGCCGCGGCCTCGTCGTCGGGGTACAGCTCGAGGGTGGTCTGGGCCGAACCGACGGAGAGAAGGACGAGCCCGAGGACGCTCGCCGGGACGAGGATGCGGTCGCGCCGCCACGCGAGGCGGAGCAGGTCGGGCGCGCCGGCCAGTCGCGTCGTCATGCCGGCTGGGGCTGGTAGCGCGCGAGGAAGAGCTCCTCGAGCGTCGGGGGCTGGCAGGTGAGCGTCTCCACGCCGTAGCGGCCCAGGATGGCCACGAGGTCACCCAGGTGCTCGGCGTCGACCGAGCACCAGACCTCGCCGCCGTCGACGCGTAGGCCGTGCGTGCCCGGCCAGGCGGCGGTCTCGGCCTCGGTCGGCGCGTTCCGCAGGAGCGCGTGCACGCGGGTTCGGGTCAGCTGCCGCAGGTCGGCGAGGCTGCCACTGTCGACGATGCGGCCCGACCGCACGATGCTCACCCGGTCGCACGCCTTCTCCACCTCGCTGAGGATGTGGCTGGACAGCAGGGTGGTGCGGCCGTCGTCGCGCAGGGCAGCGAGCTCGGCCTGGAAGACCTCCTCCATGAGCGGGTCCAGACCGGCCGTGGGCTCGTCCAGGACCAGCAGCGGCACGTCGCTGGCCAGCGCCGCCACGAGGGCGACCTTCTGCCGGTTGCCCTTCGAGTAGGCCTTGCCCTTCTTGGTCTCGTCGAGCTCGAAGCGCTCGACGAGGCGGCGCCGGCGGGCCTCGTCGATGCCGCCGCGCAGCCGGCCCATGAGGTCGATGACCTCCCCACCGGTCAGCGTCGGCCAGAGCACGACGTCCCCGGGGACGTAGGCGAGGGACCGGTGCAGCTCCGTGGAGTCCCGCCAGGGGTCGCGCCCGAGCACCGTCGCGGTGCCGGCGTCGGCACGCAGCAGCCCGAGGAGGATCCGGATGGTGGTGGACTTCCCGGCACCGTTGGGCCCGAGGAAGCCGTGGACCTCACCCTCGCGGACGGTGAGGTCGAGGCCGTCGAGGGCGGTGGTGTGGCCGAAGGCCTTGCGCAGACCGGTCACGGAGATGACGTCGGACATGCAGCCAACGGTACCTCCAGTTCACAACTTTGTGAACGGAGTAAAGTGTCCGCATGTCCCGACCCCCACCCGGGCAGCCAGGAGCCCACCACCTCCGCGACCCGCGGGTCACCGAAGCGGTGGAGCACCTCGGCGGGGCCCTCGCCGAGGCGGGCCTGGCGCGTCTTCCCTCGCGCGTGTTCGCCGCCCTGCTGGCCACCGAGGACGGGCGGCTCACGGCATCCGAGCTGGCGGCGGTGCTGGAGGTCAGCCCGGCCGGCATCTCCGGGAGCCGTGCGCTACCTCAGCCAGGTCAGGATGATCCGCCGCGAGCGGGAGCGCGGCTCGCGCAGGGACGTCTACGTCGTCCTCGACGACGCGTGGCACGACGTCCTCATGCAGAAGGACCAGATCTACGCGCCCATCCTCGCTGCCCTCGTCACCGCCCGCGGCGCGGTCGGGGAGCGCAGCCGTGCGGGGCAGCGGCTGCAGCTGTCGGTCGAGTTCCTCGAGTTCATCCAGCGCGAGATGGACGGCATGTCCCAGCGGTGGGAGGCGTACAAGGCGGCCCGTGGGTGACGTCCCGCGACGCGGCCGGGTGGCCGCCCGGTGACGAGTAGAGTGAGCGCCCTGATGAACGACGATGCCCTTCTCGCCGCCCTCGGCGAGCGCATCACCTCACTGGCAGCAGAGCTGATCGACATCCGGCGGGACCTCCACGCCCATCCCGAGCTGTCCCGCGAGGAGACGCGCACGACCGAGTGCGTGGCCCGCCGACTGGACGCCTCCGACGTCGCGGTGCGCCTGCTCCCCGGCTCCGGGCTGCTCGCCGACGTCGGCGACGCCGACGCGCCCTACCGGGTGGCACTGCGCGCCGACATGGACGCCCTGCCGGTCCGGGAGCGCACCGGCCTCGACTTCGCCTCGCGTGACCCGGGCGTGTGCCACGCCTGCGGCCACGACCTGCACGTCGCGGCGCTGCTCGGCGCGCTGCTCGCGCTCAAGGAGTGCGAGCCGGCCCTGGTCGAGAGGGGGATCGCCGTGCGCGGCATCTTCCAGGCGGCCGAGGAGATCATGCCCGGCGGGGCCCACGACGCGATCACCGCCGGTGCCCTCGACGGCGTCGACGCCGTGTTCGCCGTGCACTGCGACCCGAGCCTGGACACCGGCGAGGTGGGTCTGCGCGAGGGGCCGCTGACCGCCGCCTGCGACCAGGTGACCGTCTCGCTCCACGGTCGCGGTGGGCACACCTCCCGCCCCCAGCTCACCGAGGACCTCACCTATGCGCTCGCGAAGGTGGTCACGGACGTGCCCGCCGCGCTCTCGCGCCGTCTCGACCCCCGGGCCGGGGCCGCGCTGGTGTGGGGCACCGTGACTGCCGGGCGAGCGGCCAACGTCATCCCCTCGACCGGCGAGTGTCGGGGCACGCTGCGGATGCTCGACGCCCAGGCGTGGCTGACCGTGGGTCCGCTGCTCGAGGAGATCGTGCACGCCGTGGTCGAGCCCTACGGCGTCCAGGCCAAGGTCGAGCGCGTCAAGGGCGTGCCGCCCGTGGTGAACACCGCGGAGGGCATCGAGCTGTTCCGCCTGGCGTCGCTGGCCGGCGGCATGCATCCGGTGCCGACCGCGCAGTCGCTGGGAGGCGAGGACTTCTCCTGGTACCTCGCCCACGCGACCGGGGCGATGGCCCGCCTCGGCACGCGGGTCCACGGTGGACCGACCTTCGACCTGCACCAGGGGGACCTCGTCATCGACGAGGACGCCATCGCGCTCGGTGCGCGGCTGCTGGCCTCCGTGGCGGTCCTGCGTCGCACGGGTCCCGGGCACCACCGGCACGCCAGGAGGGCGATGTGACCGACGCCCTGCCGCCGCCCGCCGCCCACGCCGCCCGGGACGGCATCGACTGGGCCGCCCTGCACGCCGAGGCCGTGCGGATGGCGGGTCGGGCCTATGCGCCCTACAGCCGCTTCCCGGTCGGGGTCGCCGGCCTCGTCGACGACGGCCGCGTCGTGTCCGGCTGCAACGTCGAGAACGCCGCGTACGGCGCGACCCTGTGCGCCGAGTGCGGGCTGGTGTCGCAGCTGCACGCAACCGGCGGCGGCGCCCTCGTCGCCGTGTGGTGCGTCGACAGGAACGGCGACACCCTGATGCCGTGCGGCCGGTGCCGCCAGCTGCTGTGGGAGTGCGGCTCGCCCGACACGCTCCTCCAGACGCCCGCCGGCATCCTGGCGATGCGTGAGGTGCTGCCGCAGGCGTTCGGTCGCGACGTGCTGGATGCCGTCGCCCCCGTCGACTGAGCTCCCCGACTTCGTCTGTCAGATGGCCGGGTGAAAGCGGCTCAGGCGGCGTGTCGCGGCATCCCGACAGACGAAGTCGGGGAGATCGGGGGGCTGCCATGATGTGCGGATGAGCGAGCCCTTCGACGCCGTCGACGTCATCACCACCAAGCGCGACCGCAAGCAGCTCTCGGACGACGAGATCCGCTGGGTGATCGACGCCTACACCCGCGGCGCGGTGGCCGACGAGCAGATGAGCGCGCTCGCGATGGCGGTGCTGCTCAACGGGATGACCCGCCGCGAGATCGCCACGTGGACGGCGGCGATGATCGCCAGCGGCGAGCGGATGGACTTCACGCGGCTCTCGCGCCCGACCGCCGACAAGCACTCCACCGGCGGGGTCGGCGACAAGATCACCCTCCCGCTCGCCCCCCTCGTCTCGGTGTTCGGGGTGGCCGTCCCACAGCTCTCGGGCCGCGGCCTCGGCCACACCGGCGGCACCCTCGACAAGCTCGAGTCGGTCCGGGGCTGGCAGGCGTCGCTGAGCACCGAGGCGCTGATGCGCCAGCTCGAGGACGTCGGCGCCGTCATCTGCGCCGCCGGCGCCGGCCTCGCACCGGCAGACAAGAAGCTCTACGCCCTGCGCGATGTCACCGGCACCGTCGAGGCGATCCCCCTCATCGCCTCGTCGATCATGAGCAAGAAGATCGCCGAGGGCACCGGTGCGCTCGTGCTCGACGTCAAGGTCGGCAGTGGTGCGTTCATGAAGACCCGCGACGACGCTGCCGAGCTCGCGCGCACCATGGTCGACCTCGGAACGGATGCCGGTGTCACCACCGTCGCGCTGGTCACCGACATGTCGACGCCGCTGGGGCTCACCGCCGGGAACGCCCTCGAGGTGCGCGAGTCGGTCGAGGTCCTGGCCGGCGGTGGCCCCGCCGACGTCGTCGAGCTCACCGTGCGCCTCGCCGAGGAGATGCTGGATGCCGCGGGGCGGGGTGGCCAGGACGTCGCCGCGGCCCTCGCCGACGGACGTGCCATGGACGCGTGGCGCCGGATGATCGCGGCGCAGGGCGGCGACCCCGATGCGCCGCTGCCCGTCGCGAGCGAGACCCACGAGGTGCGGGCCGGTGCCTCCGGGGTGCTCACCGGCCTCGACGCGTACGCCGTCGGCGTGGCCGCGTGGCGTCTCGGTGCGGGTCGGGCGCGCAAGGAGGACCCCGTCCAGGCGGGTGCCGGCGTGGAGCTGCACGCCAAACCCGGTGATGCCGTTCGCGAGGGTCAGGTGCTCCTGACCCTCCACACCGACACCCCCGAGCGGTTCGAGCGGGCCGAGGCGGCCCTCACCGGGGCGGTGACCGTCGCTCCCGAGAGGACCCCCGTCGAGCGCCGCCCGATCGTGCTCGAGCGGATCGCCTGATGGCCGCCGACCCGGCCGTGGTCCCCACCGTCGTCGCCCGGGCACCCAAGGCGCTCCTGCACGACCACCTCGACGGCGGTGTGCGGCCCGAGACGGTCGTCGAGCTCGCCGAGGCCTGCGGGTACGACGACCTCCCCACCACGGATGCCGTCGAGCTGGGCCGGTGGTTTCGCGACTCCGCCGACTCCGGCTCGCTCGAGAGGTACCTCGAGACCTTCTCGCACACCGTGGCCGTCATGCAGACACCCGAGCAGCTGTCCCGGGTGGCCCGCGAGTGCGCGCTCGACCTGGCGGCCGACGGCGTCGTCTACGCCGAGTCGCGGTTCGCCCCTGAGCTGCACATCGCCCAGGGGCTGACCCTCGAGCGGGTGGTCGAGTGCGTCCTCGCCGGCTTTCGCGAGGGGGAGGCGGAGGCGCGTGCGGCCGGCACCCCGGTTCGCATGGTCACGCTGCTCACCGCGATGCGCCACGCCGCGCGGAGCCGGGAGATCGCCGAGCTCGCCGTGCGCTACCGCGACGAGGGGGTCGGCGGCTTCGACATCGCGGGCGCCGAGGCAGGGTTCCCTCCCACTCGCCACCTCGACGCCTTCGAGTACCTGCGCCGCGAGAACGCCCACTTCACGATCCACGCCGGCGAGGCGTTCGGCCTGCCGAGCATCTGGGAGGCCATCCAGTGGTGCGGTGCCGACCGGCTGGGGCACGGGGTGCGGATCGTCGACGACATCACCGTCGACGACGGCGGCCGGGCCACCCTCGGCCGCCTCGCGGCCTACGTCCGGGACACCCGCATCCCGCTGGAGATGTGCCCGAGCTCGAACGTCCAGACCGGTGCTGCCGACTCGGTCGCCGCCCACCCGATCACGCTGCTCAAGGACCTCCGCTTCCGCGTCACCGTCAACACGGACAACCGGCTCATGAGCGGCACGTCGATGACCCGGGAGATGCAGCTTCTCGTCGACGAGGCGGGCTGGAGCATCGAGGACCTCCGGTGGGCCACCATCAACGCCATGAAGTCCGCCTTCCTGCCGTTCGACGAGCGGCTCGAGGTCATCGAGCACGTGGTCAAGCCGGGCTACGCCGCTCTGGGCGCCCACGCCTGACCGTCGCGCCCGGCTGCTCAGTGGTGCGGTGTCGGTGCCAGCGGGTCCGCCGGCAGCACCCGCGCACGCAGCCGTTCCTCCCGCCGGAGCCGCTCGAGGTCACGCCGACGACGCTCGGCGACCACGGCCGCGAGAACGAGCTCGGGGTGGAAGCCACCGGGGGGCGGCGGGCTGACGTGGGGGATCACCGCCGACATGAGCTCGACGCCGAGTCGGCGACGGGACTCGGGGACAAGTCCGGGCGCTCGGGACAGGAACTGGCGGACGGCAACCGTCAGGGCGGACGGAAGGGCGGCGACGTCCGCCCCCTGGGCCCACGAGGCGAGCTCCGGCGGCATCTGCGGTGGTGCGGCCAGCCGCAGCCGCACCCGCTCTGACACGACCACCGTTCCGGCGGCCATGTCACCCAGGCGCTTTGCGCGGGGGTGGATCAGCGAGGCGACGAGCGCCGGAACCCCGAAGAACAGGTAGACCTCGACGTAGCCGACGAGGGCTCGGACCAGCGCGTGGCGCCCGGTCTCGGGTCCCCCGTCGTCACGGACGGCACGCAGCCCGAGCGCCATCTTGCCGAGGGTCCGGCCGCGCGTCGCCGTCTCGAGCGCGGCCGGCACGCCGACCACGACGAGGGTGCTGTAGACGATCGCCACGATGGTGACGACCGCCTCGGAGGCGTCGCCCACGGCGAGGGAGAACATGGTGAAGCCACCGATGAGCAGGGCGACCACCACGACGACGTCGATCGCACCCGAGGCCGCCCGGGAGGCCACGCCGGCAGCGGGGACCTCCACGGCCACGCCCTCACCGGTGACGAGGTCGTCGCCGGCGTAGCTGCGGTAGCCACCCGGGTCGCTCACCGGGCGATGCTAACCCGGTGCCGCGTCCGGGCGACGGCCCGGCCCGGGCGCCGCCCCGGGCGCCGCCGGCCCCGTGCCCCGCCGGCGACCGCACCCGCCGGTTACGCTTCGCCGGTGGACCTCGACGCCTACCTCCTGGTGCACCAGGCGCAGTGGGCGCGGCTCGAGGAGCTCTGCGGTCGCCGGCGGCTCACCGCGCAGGAGGCCGACGAGCTGCTGGACCTCTACCAGCGAGTCTCCACGCACCTGTCCGTCGTCCGCTCGGCCAGCCCCGACCCCTCGGTGGTGGCCTACCTGTCGTCACTCCTCGCGCGCGCCCGGATCGCGTCGGCCGGCGCCCGGACCTCGACGTGGGCGGACCTCGCCGGCTTCTTCACCCGGACCTTCCCGGCGGCTCTGTACCGCACCCGGCTCTGGTGGCTCTCGACGGCGCTGGGCAGCATCGTGCTCGCGGCCCTCGTGGCCTGGTGGGGAGTCGGCAACCCTGAGGTGTGGACGAGCCGGATGACGCCCGCCGAGATCGAGGCCTACGTGGGCACCGACTTCGAGAACTACTACTCGGAGTTCCCCCACGCCGAGTTCGGGACGCTGGTGTGGGTCAACAACGCCCGGGTGGCGGCCCTGTGCATCGCGCTTGGAGTGCTCGGCCTGCCGGTGCTCTACGTGCTCGCCTCCAACGTGGTCAACGTCGGGGTGGCCGCGGCGCTGATGATCTCCAACGACCGGGCCGACCTGTTCTTCGGGCTCATCCTCCCCCACGGGCTGCTCGAGCTGACCGCTGTGTTCGTGGCCGCCGGGATCGGGCTGCGCCTGTTCTGGTCATGGGTGGAGCCCGGGCCGAGGAGCCGGCTGGAGTCGTTCGCGCGCGAGGGGCGCACCGCCATCGCTGTTGCCCTGGGGCTGGTCGTCGTGCTCTTCGTGAGCGGGGCGATCGAGGGCTTCGTCACGCCGTCCGGGCTTCCGACGTGGGCCCGGATCGGCATCGGCGTCGTGGCCGAGGCCCTGTTCCTCGCCTACGTGTTCGTCGTCGGGCGGGCGGCGGCTCGGGACGGCGTCACCGGTGACGTGATGGCGCCGGATGCCGGTGACACGGCTCCGGTCGCCGCCGCCTGACCGGCATCCGGGCTGCTCATCGGGTCACCCGAGAGTCTGGGGGGCCGCCGGCCGCCGCACGACCTCGCCGGGGGCAGGCGCTTCAGAGCAGGCCCTGGCGCTTGAGCATGAGGTAGTGGTCGGCGAGCCGGACGGGCAGCTGGTCCGGCGGGGCGTCCAGGACGTCGACGCCGAGCCGTTCGAGGGCGGCCGCCGTCCGCTCGCGCAGGGCCATGGTGCGCTCGGCGGCCGCGGCGGAGTAGACCTCGCCCGTGGTCGACCTGGTCCCACGCATCTCGGCCAGCGCAGGGTCGGCCACCGACGCGACGACGACCCGGTGGTGGGCGGCGAGCGCCGGGAGCACGGGCAGGAGTCCCTCCTCGACGGCCGAGGACTCCAGGGCGGTGAGCAGCACGACGAGGGCGCGGTGGGACCCCAGTCGCATGACCTCGGTGGCGAGCGCCGGCCAGTCCGCCTCGACGAGCCGGGCGTCGACCGGGGCGAGGGTGCTGATCGTGTCGTGGAGCAGGCGGGCACGGTCGGTGCCCGACACCCGCGCCCGGACCACCCGGTCGCCGGCGAGCACCTGCACCCGGTCCCTGGCGTGCCCGGCCAGCGCGGTGAGCAGCAGCGCAGCGTCCATCGCCGCGTCCAGGCGGGGGGCGTCCCCGATGCGACCGGCGCTGGTGCGCGAGGTGTCCACGACGAGAACGACGCGTCGGTGCTGCTCGGGCTGCCAGGTGCGCACGACGAGGTCACGCCGCCGCGCCGTCGCCCGCCAGTCGATGGAGCGGACGTCGTCTCCGTCGACGTAGTCGCGCAGGCTGTCGAACTCGGTGCCCTGCCCGCGGGTCCGGACCGCGGCGCGCCCGTCGAGCTGGCGGAGCACCGCCAGCCGGCTGGGCAGGTGGCGCCGTGCGGGAAAGGGGTGCAGCGCCCGGAACGACCCGGGCACCTCCACCGATCGCTGCCGCGCCGCCAGGCCCAACGGCCCGAGGAGGCGCACGGTCACGCGGTCGGCGGTTCGGTCGCCGCGTCGGGTCGGCACGAGCCTCGTCGTGAGGCGTACCCGTTCGTGCGCGGGCACGACGACGTTGTGCACGGGGTCCACGGCACCAGCGGAGGGCGGCCAGGCGTCGCGGAGCACACCTCGGGCGCCGCGGCTGGAGGTGTTGGTGACCCACAGCGTGCTCGTCGTCGCCTCGCCGAGCCGCACCTGCTGGGGGTCGCTCCGGACGATGCGCAGCACCGACGGCCGAGTGGCCAGCAGCAGGTCGAGGCCCACGAGCAGCACGACGACGAGCAGCCACCAGCGCACCGTCGACGCCTCCGGCCACAGCGCGACCGGCACCAGCCCCAGCAGGGCCAGCACCACGGTGCGCCAGGTGATGGCCATCAGCGTGGGACCGGCACCGACCCGAGTGCACTGTCGAGCACCGCGGACACGCCGACGCCCTCGAGCTCGGCCTCGGGGCGCAGCGAGAGCCGATGGGCGAGGGTGGCGTGGGCCAACGCCTTGACGTCGTCGGGGGTGACGTACGTGCGGCCCGCCAGCCATGCCCAGGCCCGGCTCGTTGCCATCAGCGCCGTGGCCCCACGGGGCGACACCCCGAGCGACAGGGATGGAGACACCCGGGTGGCCCGCGCGATGTCGACGACGTAGGCGGCGACCTCGTCGGAGACCGTCACCTCTCGCACGGCGGCCACCCCGGCATCCAGGTCTCCGACGGTCGCAACCGGGCGGATGCCGGCCGCACGCAGGTCCCGCGGGTCGAAGCCCGAGGCGTGGCGGCGGAGCACCTGCACCTCCTCGGAGCGCTGCGGCAGCGGCAGCACCACCTTGAGCAGGAACCGGTCGAGCTGGGCCTCCGGCAACGGGTAGGTGCCCTCGTACTCGACGGGGTTCTGGGTGGCGGCGACCATGAACGGGGTGGGAAGCGGGTGCGGGTGGCCGTCGATGCTCACCTGCCGCTCCTCCATCGACTCGAGCAGCGCCGACTGGGTCTTCGGGGGCGTCCGGTTGATCTCGTCGGCGAGGAGGAGGTTGGTGAACACCGGGCCGTGGCGGAACGTGAAGTCGCTCGTGCGGGCGTCGAAGACGAGGGAGCCGGTGAGGTCGCCGGGCATGAGGTCCGGGGTGAACTGCACACGCCGGGTCTCGATGTCGAGGGCCGCCGCGAGGCTGCGGACGAGGAGCGTCTTCGCGACCCCGGGCACCCCCTCCAGCAGGATGTGACCGCGGCACAGGAGCGCGACGAGCAGGCCGGCGACCGCGGCATCCTGGCCGACGACGGCCTTGGCCACCTCCGACCGGACCGCCAGCAGCGCGGAACGGGCGCGGTCTGGCGTCTGGCCGGTCGAGGCATCCGTGGCGGCGGGGGCCCGGGGCGGCGGTGCGTGGTCGGTCATGGGTGGCGTGCCCTCTCCTCGAGGTCGGTGAGCTGCTGGGCAAGGTGGATCAGGGAGGAATCGTCCGGCGGGGCCGGCCCGAACAGGATGGCAGCCACCTCGGCCGGCTCGCGGCCGGCGGCCGTGGACACGGCGTGCACCAGGATGCCGGGAGCCGCACCGGGGACGACCGCGAGGCGGCGGGCCAGCCGGGAACACGTCCCCTCTCGAAGGATGTGCGCCGCCCGCCCACGGTCCCCGGCGCGGCGGTACAAACGTCCCCGGCTCTCGGCGGTCTCGGCCGCCCGCACGACGACGGGCAGCGGCTCACGGACCAGGCGACCGAGGCGGCGGCCCCGGGCGAGGGCGAGGAGCACGACGGCGACTCCCACGAGCGTCACGGCCGGGGTGGTCCACCGGGGCCAGAGGGGCTGGGACGCCCCTGCGCCCGCACCGGGGCCCGGGGCGGTGAGGTCGCCTTGACCGGGTTGGTACCACAGCAGACGTGGCGTCGCCCCGAGGGCCCGGAGCGCCACACCGGCGTTGCTGTCCTGCACGACGAGGTCGTTGGCCCAGGAGGGGCCGAAGCCGACGACCAGCGTCTCCCGCCGCTCCGGGGTGGCTGGAAGCTCGACGAGGCCGCTGCCGTATTCGCCGTCGGGAGCCGGCTCGCCGCTCGCGCTGTCGGGGTCCGGGACGCCGAAGCAGCGGGTGGCCGCCGACGCGCCGGTCCCCTCGCTGAGCAGGTACCGGCGGTCGAGGAGGCTCACGACGTCGGCGTCCCGGGCGACGTCGGAGGAGCACCGGGCGACGAGGTCCTCGTCACCACCGGGGAACGACTGCACCGGGAGGCCGAGGAGCCGCAGCTGGTCCGCGCCCAGGCCCACGAGCACGAGACGAGCTGCGCCCTCGGAGGCGACCGCAAGCCGCCGAGTGGCTCCGGGGCCGAGGTAGGTGGGGTCGCCGACCAGCACGGTCGTGGACCGGCCGGGCGCGGCGGCCTCGAGGGCGCCGATCGATCTCACCGCCTCGACCCGCACGCCCTGGTCGCGCAGCACCTCGGCGAGCGCCCGTGCTCCCTCAGGGCCGGCTCCCTCCGGATCGAGTGGGGCTGTCGGGCGTGCGGCGGAGAGCGCCAGGAGGACGAGCAGCAGGACCCCGAGCAGCACCACCCCGAGGTAGGCCGCGGCGCGCCGGGCGCGGGCGCGTGGCCGGCTCAGGGTGTGCCGCCCGTCCTCGGTCAGGGTGCGGTCGGCTGCCTGGACCGCGCTCACCGGGCCGCTCCCGGAACCGGGGTGCCCGGATCGGCGAGGACCGGACGTGTGGCGGCCAGGTCGGTGTCGAGCGTGACCAGCTCTCGCGCCGCACCCGGTGGCGCCGAGCGCCGGCCGTAGCGCACGGCGTCGAAGGTGTCGGCGGCGGCGGCCAGCCGGCCGGCATCCCCCGGGAACACCCACGAGAGCGCGACGGCGACCTCGTGGGCCGTGCGACCCGGGAGGTCGTCGAGGAGGGTCCGCTCGACGGCGGACCGGGTCAGCGCCCGGTACGCCTCGAGGACTGCGGTGTCCTCGTCGCCCGCCGCGAGGGCCGAGGCCGCCGCCGCCCGGTGCTCCGCGGCGCTGCGGACCGGGCCCTCGAGCACGCCCTCGCGCGTGACGCCGCCCATCCGCCGCTCGGCCCGCAGGGAGCGGAGCAGCACCACCGCCACCACCGCAAGCCCCAGGCCGGCTGCGACCCAGATGGTCCACGCCGGCAGCCCGCCGGTCGGGTCGGAGCCGGACAGGTTCCGCTCCAGCCACGTCCACAGCCGCTCGAGGAGTCCCTCGGACTCCTGGTAGAGCGCCTTGCGCAGCTCCTCCTCGAGCAGGGCGCGGGCCTCGGGGGAGCTGGGGTCCAGTGGTGGGTCGAGTCTCACCGGGTCAAGTCGGCGCCGGGGGCCGCGCTGGGCCAGGGGGCGGGCCCACCCTGCTGAGCCGTGTGGATGAGCTGGACGTCGAGCCCTTCGCGCCGGATCCGCTGGTCGACCACCATGAGGGCGTCGACCCCGGCGGAGAACGGGGTCGTGATGACACCGCTGATGAGGGTGGCGATGCCGCCCAGGATCGCCTGCCACATGAACAGCTGGTCCTCGCCCCCCGCCGCCAGGACGGCGATCAACCCCACGACCGCGATCGGGACGGTGACGAGCTGGGCGGCGACGCCGACGAGGACCGTGGTGAGCAGTCGGATGCCGAGGATGCGCCAGAACGGTGCCCCGGCGGTGAGCCGCCAGGACCGCGCGAACGCGGCGGTGACGCCACGGCCCTCGAGCACGATGACCGCGGTCACGAAGGCGAACCGGGTCCAGAGCCAGAGGTAGAGCAGGACGGCCACGAGTACCGCGACCAGCAGGAGCACCAGCGGCGCAGCGCTCACCTCCCCCTCGGCCAGGAGCCAGGCGATCGGGGGCGCGAGCAGCACCCCGAGCAGGACGACCGCCCCCACGAGCGTCAGCAGCACGGCGCCGGCGACGGCGGGCAGCCGACGCTTGGTTCCGTCCCAGGTCTCGCCGATGCCGACCTTGCGGCCGAGCACCGCCTGACCGATGACGTAGGCGAGGAAGCCGGTGAGCGCGATGGACGAGATGAGCGAACCCACGCTGGGCAGGTAGGTGCCGAGCAGCCCCAGGCCGCCGATCTCCTCGCTCTCGAGCGAGGTGGTGTCCTTGCTGGCGACCCAGGCGCCGAGCGCCGTCGCCGGGACGAGGCAGACCAGGGAGGTGACCAGAGCCAGGCCCATGGTGGCCGCGACGTTCCCCCGGATCGCCTTGGTCACCGCCGCGTACAGGTCCCCGAGCGTGAGGGGGCGAAGCGGGATGATCCCGGGACGGAACTCCATCGGCGCCAGGAAGGCTCCGGGCGGCGGACCGCCGCGTGCGGCGTACGGAGCAGCGGCGTAGCCGGAGGGGTGGGCTGGATGGGCGTACCCGGGCGGTGGCTGTGTGGGATGGGCGTAGCCGGGCGTGGGCTGGGGTGCAGCGGGGCGTGCCGGCGGGGGTTCGGCATACCCGGGAGGCACCGGCTCCGGCTCGGTCGGGGGCCGCGAACCCGGGGCCACCCAGGGTCGCTCGCTCATCCGGAGTCCCCGTCGTCGACCACGTCACGACCCTAACCGACGGGCTGCGACCACCCGCAGGGCTCATCCCGGGGGGTGCCGCCACCGTCGAGGTCAGGGCGAGGCGGCGCACGGCGGTCCGAGGTCAGGGCGAGGGCGGGCCGAGGTCAGGGCGAGGTCGGCCCGAGGTCAGGGGACGACGACGACCCTCCCCAGCGCCCGGCCCGCGCCGACGTGGGCGAGGGCTGCCGGTGCCTCCGCCAGGGGAAAGGTGCGCTCGACGTGGATGGAGATCTCTCCCCTGGCGCACCGCTCGGCGAGCGGGCCGAAGTGCGCCGGGCCCGGGCGCACGGCCAGCACCCCGATTCGGCGACCGGAGAGCAGCCCGACGACCGCCCCGACGGTCAGCACGCTCAGCACCGTGGGCACCGGCCCGCCGACGCACCGGTACCGACCACCCGGCGCCAGGGCGCGCCGGCAGTCGAGCACCGAGCGCGTGGCGACGAGGTCGAGCACGAGGTCGAACGGGCCGTGACGGGTGAAGTCCTCGCGACGGTGGTCGAGCACCTCGTCGGCGCCCAGCGCTCGCATGTGGTCGAGCTTGGCGGCGTTGTCGACGCCCGTCACGTGCGCACCCGCCTGCTTGGCGACCTGGATGGCGAACATGCCCGTCCCCCCACCACCGCCGTTGACCAGCACCCGGGTGCCCGGCCCAGCGCCAGCGGTTCCCTGCAGCGCGATGGCACCCGGTTGCGGGATCGTCGACGCCTCGACGAAACCGAGCGACGGCGGCTTGTGGGCGAGCACCGACTCCGGCGCGACGGCATACTCGCCGAAGCCGCCCTTGAGGCCGAGGTTGTCCCCGTAGACCTCGTCCCCGATGCTGAAGCCGGCCACCCCGCGGCCGACCGCCGCAACCCTGCCGGCGATGTCGGAGCCGAGCACCCTCCGGGCCGGCCGACGGATGCCGCCGAGGCGGGCGTAGGCGGGTGACCCGACCAGGCCCTCCCAGTCGGACAGGTTCACCGACGTCGCCAGGACCTCGACGAGCACCTGTCCGGGACCCGGCGCCGGCACCTCGACGTCCTCGAGGCGGAGCACCTCGGGTCCGCCGTAGCGGTCGTAGGCCACGACCCTCATGACCACCGCCCTCGGACTCTCGGGCCCACGGCCGTGGCCCGTCGCGACCACGGTCTCACGAGGGCGACGTCCATCGCGGGATCGTTGGTCCAGGCTAGCCCGGGTCCACGGCGTCGACGGAACCTCGGCCGTCGTGGGGCAACCACCCGGCAAGCTGCTCCTCGAGGTCGCGAGCGCGCACGGGCCGGGCGCCCAGCGCCGTCTGGCGGCGGACGATCTCGGGCTCCGCGCGCATGAGGGCCAGGCCGCGCCGCAGCAGCACGGCCGGCGGCTTCCGACGCTCCCGCAGGTCACGGGCCAGGCGCCGCACGAAGGTCACGCCGGGATGGTGGTGCACGCACCAGGCGCTGTGGAGCAGGCCGGCGGCGGCCAGCCGCTCGATGACCTCGGCGGCGAAGATGCCCTCGGCGAGGACGAGGTCACCTGGTCGGGAGGTGAGCCGCCGGTGCCCGACGGAGCGGCTCGCGGCGATGTCGTACACCGGTGTCCGTGTGATGCCGGTGTCCACCAGCTCGCACAGCGACGCCACGGCACGGTCGGCGTCCCAGCTGCCCGGGTGGTCCCAGTCGACGATGTCGAGGTCGGCCCTCCGGGGGGCCACGGGGTCGTCCTCGTCGCGGTAGAAGTCGTCGAGTCGGAAGATCGGCCACCCGTGAGCGGCCTGGAGGCGAGAGGCGAGCCGGGACTTCCCGGCGCCGCTCGGCCCGGCGAGCACCACCACCCGCCGGCGGTGCCCGGCGTCCGGGCGGCCCGCGGTCCGGCCGGTGCCCTCGTCAGCCGCCACGGGCGGGAAGTCTACGGCCGCCCCCCGTCCAGCGTTCCCGCCCCGTGCAGGAGCCGTCACCTTCGCACCGCGACCCTTCCGGCGCCAACCCCGAACGTTGCCGCACGCTGCGGGAAGGTGTGAAACGCCGGGCTGGATGCCGGGTGCGCGGCGATGCGCCGGACCGTCACCGGCCCTTCGGGTGCCAGACGGTCTTCGTCTCCAGGAAGGCGGTGAGGCGGGACAGGTCGGGGGTGGCGGTGAAGTCGGGCTCGACGGCATCCGGCCCGGTACCCGCCGGCCGGAGGACCCGCTTGAGGTTGTCGGCGGCGGCCTCCTCGAGCGCCCCCCAGTCGACCCCGTCCGCGCCGGCGGCGCCGGTCAGGTCGATGGCGTTGACGTCGCGGTGGCTCGCGAGCCAGGGTGCCACCTCGGCCGTGCGGCCGGTCACGATGTTGACCACGCCTCCGGGGACGTCAGAGGTCGCGAGGCACTCGGCGAGGTCGATGGCAGGGAGCGGCCGCCCC
Organism: uncultured Actinomycetota bacterium; assembly: GCA_963763015.1. Lineage (GTDB taxonomy): Bacteria > Actinomycetota > Actinomycetes > Actinomycetales > Dermatophilaceae > Fodinibacter. Next base: position 604,189 of record CAVXML010000007.1, read on the forward strand.
TCGCTGGCCAGAACGACCGCGGTGTTGCCCGACACGACCACCGGGGCCACGACCGACACCAGCCCCAGCAGGCTCGAGGCCTGGGGTGCGAGCACCGCGACCACACCGGTCGGCTCGGGTGCGGAGATGTCGAAGTACGGCCCCGCGACGGGGTTCAGCCCGCCCAGGACCTGGGCGAACTTGTCCGACCACCCGGCGTACCAGACCCACCGGTCGATCGCCGCCGACACGGTGGCCTCCGCCTGGGCGGTGCCGACACCCTCTCCGTCGCGCACAGCCTGCACGAGCTGCGCACGGCGGCCCTCCATGACCTCGGCCACCCGGTAGAGCACCTGGCCGCGGTTGTACGCGGTTGCACCTGCCCAGCCCGGCTGCGCCGTGCGAGCCGCGACCACGGCATCCCGGGCGTCCTTGCGAGAACCCTGTGCCGCGTTGGCGAGGAACTTCGGTGCACGAGAGGCGGATCCGCGGCGACCAGCAGCCCCGGACGGCGTGGCGTACACCTCGTACGACCGGCCGCTCTCGCTGCGTGGGAACTTCCCACCGATGTACAGCTTGTACGTCTTGCGGACGTCGACCCGCGCGCTCACTTCGCACTCCCCGTCGTCACGTACGCCTCGAGCCCGTGGCGGCCGCCCTCGCGCCCGTAGCCCGACTCCTTGTAGCCGCCGAACGGCGAGCTGGGGTCGAACTTGTTGAACGTGTTGGCCCAGACCACCCCGGCGCGCAGCTGGTCGGCCATCCACAGGATGCGGCTGCCCTTGTCGGTCCAGATGCCGGCGGACAGGCCGTACGGCGTGTTGTTCGCCTTCGCGACCGCCTCCGCCGGGGTTCGGAACGTCAGCACCGAGACGACCGGCCCGAAGATCTCCTCCTGCGCGATGCGGTGCGTCTGGCTCACGCCGCTGAACACGGTGGGGCGGAACCAGAAACCGTTGGTCGGCAGCTCACAGCCGGAGTCCCACCGCTCGGCGCCCTCGGCCTCGCCGACGGCGACCATCTCCTCGATGCGGTCGAGCTGCTTGCGCGAGTTGATCGCGCCGACGTCGGTGTTCTTGTCCATCGGGTCGCCGACGCGCAGGGTGGCCAGGCGGCGCTTGAGCCGGCGGTCGAGCTCCTCGGCGATGCTCTCCTGCACCAGGATCCGGCTGCCCGCGCAGCACACGTGGCCCTGGTTGAAGAAGATGCCGTTGACGATCCCTTCGACGGCCTGGTCGATGGGCGCGTCGTCGAAGATGATGTTGGCCGCCTTGCCGCCGAGCTCGAGGGTGGCCTTCTTCCGGGTGCCGGCGATGGAGCGGGCGATCATCTTCCCGACCGCGGTGGAGCCGGTGAAGGCGAGCTTGTCGATGCCGGGGTGGTCGACGATCGCCTGGCCGGTCGGCCCGGCGCCCGTGACGATGTTGACCACGCCGGGGGGCAGGTCCGCCTGGCGGCAGACGTCGGCGAAGAGCAGGGCGCTGAGGGGCGTCGTCTCCGCCGGCTTGAGCACCACCGTGTTGCCGCACGCGAGGGCCGGTGCGATCTTCCACGCCAGCATGAGCAGGGGGAAGTTCCACGGCACGATCTGGCCGACGACGCCCACGGGGCGCGGGTCCGGTCCGAGCGAGGCGTGCTCGAGCTTGTCTGCCCACCCCGCGTGGTAGAAGAAGTGCGCCGCCGCCAGGGGAAGGTCGACGTCGCGCGCCTCCTTGATGGGCTTGCCGTTGTCGAGCGTCTCGAGGACCGCGAACTCGCGGGCCCGCTCCTGGAGGATGCGGGCGATCCGGAACAGGTACTTGCCGCGGTCGGCGCCGCTGGTCCGGGACCACACGCGGGTGTATGCCGTGCGCGCCGCCCTCACGGCCGCGTCGACGTCGTCGGAGCTCGCCTCGGACACCTCGGCGAGCACCTCCTCCGTTGCCGGGTTGACCGTCTTGAAGGGCGCTCCACCGGTGGCCTCCACGAACTCACCGTCGATGAACAGGCCGTAGCTGCTGGCGATGTCGACGACGGCCCGTGACTCGGGGGCCGGTGCGTACTCGAAGGTGGGCATCTGTTCTCGTTCCTCGTTCCGTGGAGCCGGTCGCGGCCGTCAGTAGAGGCTGGGGGAGTCGTCGGCGATGTAGTCGGCACCGGAGTAGGCGCCGGTCCTCACGCGCTGGCGCTGGAGGATGAGGTCGTTGAGCAGGCTCGAGGCACCGAAGCGGAACCAGTGCTTGTCGAGCCACTCCTCACCGGCGACCTCGCTCACCGTGACGAGGAACCGGATGGCGTCCTTGCTCGTGCGGATGCCGCCGGCCGGCTTGACCCCGACCATCGCGCCCGTCGTGTCACGCCAGTCGCGCACCGCCTCGAGCATGACCAGGGTCACCGGGAGGGTGGCCGCGGGGGAGACCTTGCCCGTGGAGGTCTTGATGAAGTCGGCTCCGGCCAGCATCGACAGCCACGAGGCGCGGCGGACGTTGTCGTACGTCACGAGCTCCCCGGTCTCCATGATGACCTTGAGCCGGGCGTCACCGCAGACCGCCCGGACGTCGGCGATCTGCCGGAACACGGTCAGGTAGTCGCCGGCGAGGAAGGCGCCGCGGTCGATGACCATGTCGATCTCGTCGGCCCCGGCCGCCACGGCATCCTTGGTGTCGGCCAGCTTGACCTCCAGGCTCGCCCGGCCGCTGGGGAACGCCGTCGCGACCGCTGCCACCTTCACGTCCGCCGTGCCGAGGGTCTCCTTGGCGACGCGCACCATGTCGCCGTAGACACAGACCGCGGCCGGGCGCGGCGTGGTCGGGTCGCTCGGGTCGGGCACGAGGGCCTTGGTCGCCAGGCCCCGCACCCTGCCGGGGGTGTCGGCCCCCTCCAGGGTCGTGAGGTCGATCATCGAGATGGCGGTGTCGATCGCCCAGGCCTTGCTCGTGGTCTTGATCGAGCGGGTGGCGAGGGACGCCGCGCGCTCCTCGCAGCCGACCTGGTCGACACCGGGCAACCCGTGGAGCCACGAGCCGAGCGCGCTGTTGGTGAGGCGGGAGACCCCGAGCAGGTCCTGCGCGCGCTCCGAGGGGGAGACGGTGGTGGTGCTCACCGGGCGAGTCTACGGGGGCCGCGGCCGCCCGGCCACGGCCCAGGTGACGGGGCTGGCCGCTCCGGACGCGGGTGTACCCGCGTCCCACGCGGACAACCCCGTCGCGACCGGCCTCAGAGCGCGGTGGCCGCCTCGAGGTCGGCGCGGATGCCGGCCAGCCGCTGGCTCGCCCGCTCGCGCGCGCCGCGCAGGTCGTCACCGGTCACCGGCTCGACGACCTCGAGGTAGACCTTGAGCTTCGGCTCGGTGCCGGACGGGCGCACGATGACGCGCGAGTCGTCGGCGAGGAAGTAGCGAAGGCCCTCGGTGGGTGGCAGGCCGCCGTCGCCTCGAGCCAGGTCGTCGGCCCGCACGACGTCCACCCCGGCGATCCGGGTGGGCGGCGAGGCCCGCAGCCGGTCCATGACCCGGCCGATGAGCGAGAGGTCCTCGACCCGCACGGAGAGCGCGTCGGTGGCGTGGACCCCGTGCTCCCGGGCCAGGTCGTCGAGCCGGTCCACCAGCGAGCGGCCCTGCGCGCGCAACGACGCCACCAGCTCGGCGACGAGGAGTGCCGCGGAGATGCCGTCCTTGTCGCGCACCCGCGCGGGGTCGACGCAGTAGCCGAGGGCCTCCTCGTAGCCGTACCGCAGGCCCGGCACCCGCCCGATCCACTTGAACCCGGTCAGGGTCTCCTCGTGTCGCACCCCCGCCGCCCGGCACATGGCCGCGAGCAGGCGCGAGGAGACGATCGAGTTGGCGAAGACGCAGTCCGGTGAGTCCGGCAGTACCCCGCCGGCCGCCCCTCGGGACAGCACGTGCGACCCCAGCAGCGCACCGACCTCGTCGCCGCGCAGCATCCGCCAGCCACCGGGCCCGGGGACGGCCACGGCACAGCGGTCGGCGTCGGGGTCGTTCGCGATGACGACGTCGGGTGAGGTCTGCTCCGCGAGCTCGATGGCCGCGTCGATCGCCCCGGGCTCCTCGGGGTTGGGGAACGACACCGTGGGGAACATCGGGTCGGGCTCGGCCTGCGAGGCGACGGGGATCGGCGCGGCGTACCCCGCCCCTAGGAAGGCCCGGCGCACGGTCTCGGAGCCCACGCCGTGCAGGGCGGTGTGCACCACCGTCACGTCGCGCGGGCTGGACGGCGACACCACCGTCACGACCTCGTCGAGGTAGGCCTCGAGCACCGAGTCGTCCAAGGTCTCCCACCCGTCGTCGGCGAGCGGCACGGACGCGACCGACGAGACCTGCGCTATCTGCTCGGCGATGAGTCCGTCTACGGGCGGGACGATCTGCGACCCGTCCCCGACGTAGACCTTGTACCCGTTGTCCTCGGGAGGGTTGTGCGACGCCGTGACCATGACCCCGGCATCCGCCCCGAGGTACCGGATCGCGTAGGCCAGGACGGGCGTGGGCAGGGGGTGGGGGAGCACGACGGCCCGCCCGCCCATCCCGGTCACGACGGCGCAGGTGTCGTGGGCGAAGACGTCCGAGTTGGTCCTGGCGTCGAAGCCCACGACGACGAACGGCTCGGGGTCGAGGGTGCTGAGGTATGCCGTCAGCCCGGCCGCCGCCCGGATCACGACGGCGCGGTTCATCCGGTTGGGCCCGCCGCCCAGGCGTCCACGCAGGCCCGCGGTGCCGAACTCCAGCAGCCCGGACATCGCGTCGGCGAGCTCGGCTCGCGCGCCCGCGTCCCCCGACTCGGCGGCGGACGCGAGCCCCTCCAGCTCCGCCCGCGTCACCGGGTCGGGGTCGTCTTCACTCCACGCCCGCGCGGCGGTGAGGAGGTCGGCGACCGGCGCGCTTCCGGCATCCGCCATGGCGCGCTCAGATCCGGCCGACGACGGTGGCGAGGAGGTCGCCACAGCGGTTGGCGGCCGCCCGACCGGCGTCGAGCACCTCCGCGTGGTCCAGCGGGGTCTCGGAGAACCCGGCCGCCGCGTTCGTGACGAGGGAGACGCCGAGGACCTCCAGCCCGCTCTGCCGCGCGGCGATGGCCTCGAGGGCGGTCGACATGCCGACGAGGTCGCCGCCGATGAGCTTGGCCATCCGCACCTCCGCCGGCGTCTCGTAGTGCGGTCCGCGGAACTGCACGTAGACGCCCTCGTCGAGCAGCGGGTCGACCTGCGCGGCGATGGCGCGCAGCCGCGGCGAGTAGACGTCGGTGAGGTCCACGAAGGTCGGGCCCTCGATCGGTGAGGTGGCGGTGAGGTTGATGTGGTCGGAGATCAGGACGGGAGTCCCGGGCGGCCACTCGGGACGCAGGCCCCCGCAGCCGTTCGTGATGACGACCGCCGTGCAGCCGGCCGCGGCGGCGGTGCGGATGCCGTGCACCACCGGGCGCACACCGTGGCCCTCGTAGTAGTGGGTCCTCGTGCCGTAGACGAGCGCTCGCCGACCGGTGTCCCCGATCGCGACCGACCGCATGACACCGGAGTGCCCCGCCACGGCCGCCTCCCCGAATCCGGGGACGTCGGTGTTGTCGATCGTCACCATCGTCTCGCCGATGAGGTCACCGCTCTCGCGCCAGCCGGACCCGAGGACCAGGGCGACGTGGTGCCGCTCGACACCGGCGCGCTCGCGGATCACGGCGGCCGCCGCGTCGGCAACGGCGAAGGGGTCGGTCGAGGGGTCGAGCAGGTCCAGGGCGACGGAATCGGTCACGGCCGCAGCGTAGCGAGGGTGAGCGAGCCTGAGGGCGCCCGCCAACGGCATCCAGCCGTGGGGAAGGCGGGGCAGGCGCTAGACTTGACACTGCAAGTTGCAGATGCAACTCTGGGACATGCCGTCCCTCGCCCACGAGCTCCACCTGCTGGTCACCCTGATGGACCGCCAGGCCGACGCGCTGCTGGCGCGCTCGGGCTGCGAGCTGAGCTACGCGCGCTTCCTCGTGCTCCTCCACGTCTCCGAGGCCGAAGGCCTCACCCAGCGCGACCTGTCGAGACGGCTGGGCACCAGCGAGGCAGCCGTCTCGCGGATGGTCGCCGGGCTCGCGCTGGACGGGCACCTGGTCGTCCGCCGCGGAGCCGGCAACCGCCGGAGCCTGTCGGTCTCGCCGGGTGGGGCCACCGCGTTCCGGGCGGCGGGCGAGGCGCTCGGCGACGGCTTCGACCGGCTGGTCCGGAGCACAGGGACCGAACCCGAGCAGCTCGCCGGCTCGGTCCGCACGATCATCGCCGCGCTCCAGGAGGTCTGAGATGCACCCGTGGACCCTGCTCGTCGTGTCGCACGTCGCGGCCGCCCTCACGAGCGTCCTGCTCGGCGGATACCAGGTGTGGCGCCGGCCCAGGGGCGACGGCCGCCACCGCCTGCTCGGCCGCACCTGGGTGGTGCTCATGCTGTGGACGGCGGTCACCTCCTTCTGGATCCGCGACATCAACGACGGCGCCTTCAGCTGGTTGCACGTGCTCTCGGTGGTCACGCTCATCACGGTGACCCTCGGCGTGGTCAACGCCCGCCGGGGCGCCGTCGCGGCGCACCGAGGGAACATGGTGGGCAGCTGGCTCGGCGCCGTGGGTGCCATGCTCGCGGCGCTCGCGGTGCCCGGCCGGATGGTTCCCACCTATGTCGTCGCCCGTCCCGGTGGCGCGCTCGCGTTCGCCGTGTCGGTGCTGCTCACCACCGCGGTCCTGGTGGTCCTCGGGGCGCGGCTCGGGGCGTACCTCGACCGACGTGCCACCGGTGCGCAGGTGCCCGCAGGGGTCGGCGCGGGCTCGTGAGGCGACGGCACGTCTAAAGTTTGTCGAAGGAAGTGCATCCGGCGCGCAGGTCGGCCCGGAAGTAGGGGTGTCAGCTCAACACCCGACCACCCCTTCGAAAGGAACCTGCGATGCGACGCATCCTTCCCGTGGCGGCCGTCCTGGCCCTCGCCCTGACCACCGCTGCCTGTGGCAGCGACGACACCGACACCGCTGCGGCAGCCTCGGCGCCCGCCACCACCTCGGCCTCGCCGTCCCCCTCACCGAGCGAGTCCGCGACTGCCGACATCGTCGACACCGCCGTGGCCGCGGGCGACTTCACCACCCTCGCCGCCGCGATCACGGCGGCCGAGCTCACCGAGACGCTCAAGGGCGAGGGGCCGTTCACGGTCTTCGCTCCGACCGATGAGGCCTTCGCGAAGCTGCCCGCTGGCACGGTCGACACCCTGCTCGCCGACCCCAAGGGTGACCTCACCCAGATCCTCACCTACCACGTCGTTCCCGGCAAGGTCATGGCGGCCGACGTCGTGACGCTCGACGGCCAGAAGGTCAAGACCGTCCAGGGTGGCGAGCTCACCGTGAACGTCGACGGGGACAAGGTCTCGCTCACCGACGCGGCGGGTGGCACGGTCAACGTCACCGCCACGGACGTCGAGGCGAGCAACGGCGTCATCCACGTCATCGACGGTGTCCTCATGCCGATGTGACCTCCGACGGCCGCGGGCCACGAGCTCGCTGCACGCCACGCCCCGGCGCCGGCGCCCGGCACGGACCCACCCTCCGTGCCGGGCGCCGGCGCGTCCGGGGCCCGGCACGTGGCGCCGTTGGGCGTACCCCGAGTGACCTATTGGTCGATGGGGGTACGGGGGGCGTACCCCGAGTGACCTATTGGTCGATGGGGGTACGGGGGTCTCCGCTCAGTCGGCCACGGCGAGGGCGGCGTCACCACGGGGCGACAGGCGGACCGGCTGCGCCGGCTCGAAGCCGGTCACCTCGGTGTTGGGGACCTGCACCGTGACGAGGGTGCCGTCTGGGATCCGCGCGATGACCCGGCCGTGGCCCCCGAGGAAGCTCGCGCTGACCACGGATGCCGTGCCCTCCGGATCGTGCTCGATGCGCACCCCCTCGGGCCGCACCAGCACCACCGCCTCCGGGCCCCTCGCGGAGCCGGGCAGGAGCGGGACGGTGCCGCCGAGGAGGTGCGCCGACCGGCCGTCGACCCGCGCTCGGATGCGGTTGGTCAGGCCCACGAAGTCGGCGACGAACGGGCTCTGCGGGGCGTTGTAGAGCTCCGCGGGAGCGGCGACCTGCTCGAGCCGGCCCACCGACATCACCCCCACCCGGTCGGCGACCGCCAACGCCTCCTCCTGGTCGTGCGTGACGAACAGCGTCGTCGTGCCCACCTCGAGCTGGATGCGGCGGATCTCGTCGCGCAGCTGACCGCGGACCTTGGCGTCGAGCGCGGACAGGGGCTCGTCGAGCAGCAGCACCTGCGGCTCGATCGCGAGGGCGCGGGCGAGCGCGACGCGCTGCTGCTGCCCCCCGGAGAGCTGGTGGGCGTACTTCGCAGCGTGCCCGCCGAGGCCGACCAGCTCGAGCATCGCGTCCGTTCTGGCGCGCCGCGCCGCCTTGTCGCGCCGTCGCATCTCGAGGCCGAACTCGACGTTCTGGCGTGCCGTCATGTGGGGGAAGAGGCTGTACGCCTGGAAGACCATCCCCATGTCCCGCTTGTTCGTGGTGACCCGGGTGAGGTCGCGCCCGCCCACCTCGACGCTTCCGGAGTCCGGGTCCTCGAGCCCGGCCAGGCACCGCAGCGCCGTCGTCTTGCCGCAGCCCGACGGGCCGAGGAGGGCGACGAACTCGCCGGGTTCGATGTGCAGGGTGAAGCCGTCGAGGGCGGCCACGCCGCCGTAGACGCGGCGCAGGTCGGTGAGGCGGACGGCGGTGCCGCGGTCGGCGACGCTCATGCGGCGGGCTCCTTGGCGTCGGGCCCGGGCGGCGCGTCCCCGCTGGGGCGCCGGAACCGGGCGAGGGGGGAGACTCCGGCCGGCCCCGTGCCGACGAAGGACATGGCGAAGAGGACGACGAACCCGAAGCCGAGGGCCAGGAGACCCACCGCGACCGACACCTTGGCGTCGGACTTGCCGAGCTCGAACATCGCGACCTGGAGGTTCTTCTTGCTGAACAGGTAGGCGATGGTGAACTCGCCCAGCACCAGCGCGACCGACAGGAACGAGGCCGAGAGGACGGCGGTGCGCAGGTTGGGGAGGACGATGCGGCGCATCACCGTGAACCAGCTGGCCCCGAGCGACCGGGCCGCCTCCGAGAGGGTCCGGACGTCGATCGCGCGCAGGCCGGCATCCAACGACCGGTAGGCGTAGGGCAGCACGAGGACGACGTAGGCGAGCCCCAGCCAGAGGGTGGAGGCGCCGAGCAGGTAGTACACCCACGCGTACACAGGAGTCAGCCCGACGACCAGCACGATCGCCGGCACGGTGAGCGGCAGCAGGCAGATGAACTCCACCGTGCGCGACAGCTGCGGCAGGCGGAGGCGCACCCACGTCATCGTCGGCACGAGCAGGGCGAGCATGAGGAACACCGTCATGACGGCGAGGCCGACGGACGCGAGGAAGCCCCGCCGCAGCACCGGGTACTCCGCGGAGATGGTGCCGACGTCGAGGAGGCGGCGCCAGGTGTCGGCGGAGCGCCCGGTTCCCCCGGGCCCCTGCGTCGTGAACTCGAAGGCGCCCAGGAGCGGCAGGAGGAAGAACGTCACCGCTGCGCCGATGACGAGCCAGCGCAGGGCGGTCTGCCGCTGCCGCAGCCTGGCCCGCTGGCCGCTCACCGGGACATCCAGCGGCTGGACCGCTTGTCGAGCCACGCGTAGGCCGTCATGACGACGGCGACGACGACGACCATCGCCAGGGCCATCGCCTTTCCGACGTTCTCCTGACCCAGGATGACCTCCGAGCGCAGTGTTCCCCCGATGAGCAGGGGCAGGAGCGGCGACGACTGGGACACCAGTGCTGCCGCGGTCGCGTACGCGGAGAAGGCGTTCGTGAACAGCAGGAGGGTGGCACCCACGAACGACGGGAAGAGGATGGGGCCGGCGACCCGCCGCCAGTAGGTCCAGGTCGTGCCACCCAGGGTCTCGGTCGCCTCGCGCCACTGCGGTCGCAGTCCCTCGACGGCGGGGAGGAAGACGATGAGCATGAGCGGAACCTGGAAGTACAGGTAGACCAGCATGAGGCCTGAGTTCCACTCGTAGAGCCACAGGCCGGTGCCGGGGTCGAGGCCCACGGCACGCAGCCACACGGTGATGAGCCCGGTCGCGCCGAAGGAGGCGATGAAGGCGAACGCGAGCGCCACCCCACCGAACTGGGCCAGCACCCCGGACAGCGAGGTGACGAAACGTTTGGTGACCGTGTCGGTCCTCGCGGTGCTCACGGCGTACGCGAGGATGCCGCCGAGCACCGCCCCGGCCACGGCCGTCACCGCCGAGAGCACCACCGACTGGCGCATGGCACGCACGACGACAGGTTCGAACAGGGCCGAGAGGTTGCCCAGGGTGAAGTCTCCGTCGCCGTCGAGGAAGGCCCCCACGACGACGACGAGCGTGGGGATGAGCAGGAAGACCGTCGTGTAGACGAAGAAGGGGACGACACCCAGGAGGGCACCCGATGGCCGACGGCCGCCGAGTGCCCTCCTGCGCTTGGCATCAGCCAACGGCGTTGGCCCAGTTCTCGGCCAGGTAGGCCTTGCCCGCCTCGGCGTCGGCCTGGGTCGGAACCACCGCGGTGCCCTCGACGGGCGGGAGCGCCTCGGCCGCGGCCGCGTCCAGGGTGCCCGCGGTCTTCATCGCCTCGAAGCGGACCGGACGGGCTCCGCCCTTGAGCCAGAGGTTCTGGCCCTCGTCCGAGTAGAGGTACTCCTGCCACAGCCGGGCGGCCGCCGGGTTCGGGGCGTCGGCGTTCACGGCCTGGTAGTAGTAGCCGGCGACCACGGCCTCCTTGGGCACCAGGACCTTCCAGGTGGGCAGCTTGGCCGACAGCGCGGCGTTCAGGTAGTCCCAGTCGATGACGACGGGCGTCTGCCCCGACTCCACCGTGGCGGGGGTGGGGTCGACCGGGAGGAAGTTGCCGGCGTCGTTGAGCTGGGCGAAGAAGTCGACGCCCTTGGTGAGGTCGCCCGCCGTGCCGCCCTGGGCGATCGAGACCATCTGGACGCCCGCGAACGCGGCTCCGGCCTCGGTCGGGTTGCCGTTGAGGGCCACCTTGCCCTTGTAGTCCGCCTTGAGGAGGTCGGCGACCGCGGTGGGCGCGGGCACCTTGGCGGAGTCGTAGCCGATGCTCATGTAGCCGCCGTAGTCGTTGACCCAGGTGCCGTCCGGGTCCTTGAACTCGGCGGGGATGTCGTCCCAGGTCGCCACCTTGTAGGGCGCGAACATGTCCGTGTTGGCCAGTGCGACAGCGGCACCGAGGTCGAAGACGTCGGGGGCGCCGTCCTGACCCTTGAGCCGCTCGGCGGTCGCGATCTCGTCGGCGCTGCTCGCGTCGGGCTGGTCGCTCGTCACGGTGATCTCCGGGTACTTCGCCTGGAAGCCCTTGATGACCTCCCCGTAGTTCGCCCAGTCGGGCGGCAGGGCGATGACGTTGAGGGCGCCCTCGGCCTTGGCAGCCGTGACGAGGCCCTCCAGGCCACCGAAGTCCGCGGCCGACGTGGCCGTCTTGGCGTCGACGGAGCCGCTCCCGGACGCGGCCGGCTCATCCTCCTCGCTCGGTGGGGCGCAGGCGGCGATGGTCACCGCGGCGATACCGGCGAGGGCCAGAACTCCCGCGCGGCGGGTGAAGCGTCGTGTCATGTCGTGAACCTCCGGTTCTGTGCGGCTGGCGCCGCGGGGCGGCTGGAAGGAGCCCCCCGCGCACTCTAGGGACCGCCGTGGTCGCCCGCAGCGCGGCAGTGACCGTTGGACGGCCCGCAACCAAATCGTGACCGAAAGGAGGTTTGGGACGGGGAGAAGGTCAATGAACTGCGCGGATGCCGGCCCGCGAGGAGCCAGCCGCGCGACGGCGCGTTCGGCCGGACCAGACCTTGGGCGGTGACCAGTGCAGTCAGTCGAGGTGCTCGAGACGTGGCCAGAGCTCGGACCAGGGCACCACGGGGTCCCTGCACACCGCCACGGGTGCCTGCTGCTCCTCGTTGGCGACGCCCGAGCCGTTGTCAAGCCTGCTCACGACCTCGCACGTCGTGAACTGGTCCTCGAGCAGCGGCCCCTGGTAGCCGACGACCACCGCCGTGCGAGCTCCCTCGGGTGGGCCCGGCAGGGTGCCCAGGTGGTTGTGGCCGCTGTGGGGCACGGGAAGTCCCAGCGGCGGGCCGAACCGGTCGACGGCCCCCGCCTCGCCGTAGTTCGAGGTGATGACGGCCGTGTCCGGGTCGTCGGCGACCCTGACCGCCTCCGCGATGCCGTCGACGTACTCGGGCCACCCCACCTGGTCCGCCGCCAGCACGTTGATGTCCGGCACCGGGGTCCGGCCGAGGACGGACACGGGCAGGACGGGGAGCGCGATGACGGCCGAGACGACCCCGTTCAGGACGACGGCCCCCACGACGAGGGCCCGACGCCCGGCCCGCTGACCGATCCAGTACGACACTGGAAGGCACCCGGCGGCGTACAGCACCTCGAGACTCGCCACGGGGTAGTGCGCCTGGGCGCCGGTCCCGAGGGTGAAGGCCACGACGACAGCCGTCCACACGAGGACCCAGCGGGCGCGCCGCAGCCGCCAGACATGGACGATGCCGGCCAGCCACACCGGCACGAGCAGCGGGCCGATGGCGACGAGGAGGATGAGGGGGAGCGTCGCCCGCACGTCATCCGCGTTCGACTCCGAGAGGGCGGCGCCCATCGCGAGCTGCGGCCAGCCGTTCGTGGCCTGGTAGACGAGGTTGGGTGCCGCGAGCACTCCGGCGACGACCGCTCCCAGCCACGGCCACCGCGTGCGCAGCGGTTCCCGCGGACCGAGCACGGCCAGGCCGAGGACCAGACCGACCAGGAGCAGCGGGACGAGGAGGCGGTTGAACGTCGCCGCACCGGCGAGCGCCCCGGCGAGCAACCACCAGCGCGGGTCCGACCGGAGGGCGACCAGCGCGGTCAGGACCACTCCCAGCGTCAGCGGTAGGTCGATCGTCGAGGTGAGCAGCACGTGGCCGAGCGCGAGCGGCAGCCCGGCGAAGGCGCCACCCCACGCGGCGAGCGCCACGGCTCGTCGATCGCCGCCGAGCTCGCGCGCGATGAGCCCCAGGAGCACCACGGATGCTGCGCTCGCCAGCGTGGCGGGGAGGCGCAGGGCCCAGGGCTCGTCCGCAACCACGGCGGTGAGCGTGCGGGCCAGCCACGGCGTGAGGGGCGGCTGGTCGACGTACCCCCAGGCAGGGGGCAGCATCCGGAAGTACAGCTCGTCCCGATGGAACCCGTAACCCACGCTGGCGATGGTCAGCACGACGGCCTGCGCGGCGGCCGCGATCAGCGCCGGGACGACGGAGACCCTCGGGATCGGCGACCCGTCCGTCGAGCGTCCGTCGGCCGGGCCCATCTCGTCCTCCGTGGGTCGATCCGATGGCGGACCCGTCGCCGTGGCGCCCGGCTGCTGCGCGGCGCACCGGCCCATCGTGCCGTGTCCACCCGCACTCGTGCCAATGGTTGGATTGGGTCGTGAGCGTGAGGTCGAGCAGGGTCGTCATCCTCGGCGGTGGGCCGGGGGGCTACGAGGCGGCCCTGGTCGCGGCCCACCTCGGCGCCGAGGTGACCGTCGTCGAGCGTGACGGGCTCGGTGGAGCCGCCGTGCTCACCGACTGCGTGCCGAGCAAGACCCTCATCTCGACCGCGGACTACATGAGCGAGTTCGAGACCGCCGCCGAGCTGGGGGTCCACCTCGAGGACGCCGAGGGTGACGAGGTCGCCGACGCGGTTGCCGAGCTCGGCGAGGTCAACCGCCGCGTGCTGGCGCTGGCCGCGGCGCAGAGCGCCGACATCTCGACGCGCCTGGCGGAGGTGGGGGTCCGGGTGCTCGCCGGTCGCGCGGAACTCCGCTCGCCGACCTCCGTGAGCGCCGAGACGTCCGACGGCGCGGAGCTGCTCGAGACCGACGTCGTGCTCCTCGCCACCGGTGCGACGCCGCGCGTCATGGACACCGCTCTCCCGGACGGTGAACGGATCCTCACGTGGCAGCAGATCTACGACCTGAAGACCCTCCCCGAGCGCCTCGTCGTCGTCGGGTCGGGAGTCACGGGGGCGGAGCTGGCCCAGGCCTACCTGGGGCTGGGGTCGGGCGTCGTGCTGGTCTCCTCGCGCGACCGCGTGCTGCCCGGCGAGGACCCGGATGCCGCGCGGGTCATCGAGGACGTCTTCACCAAGCGGGGGATGGAGGTGTTGGGCCGGTCCCGGATGGCTTCCGTCGACCGCACCGACGACGGGGTCGTCGTACGCCTCGAGGACGGCCGGGAGGTCGTGGGCAGCCACGCGCTCCTGGCGGTCGGGTCGGTGCCGCAGACCCGCGACATCGGGCTCGAGCAGGTGGGGGTCGAGCTCACGGCATCCGGTCACGTGGCGGTGGACAAGGTGTCCCGCACGTCGGTTCGTGGCGTCTATGCCGCGGGCGACTGCACCGGTGTCCTGCCGCTGGCCTCGGTGGCGGCGATGCAGGGCCGGATCGCCATGTCCCACGCCCTCGGCGACGCCGTGGCCCCGCTCAACCTGGGTGTCGTCTCGGCGAACATCTTCACCGACCCCGAGATCGCGACGGTGGGGGTCACCCAGCGCGACGTCGACGAGCACCGGGTCGACGCCGACGTGCTCACCCTGCCGCTCGGCCGCAACGCCCGGGCCAAGATGCTGGGCATCGTCGACGGCTTCGTCAAGCTCTTCGCCCAGAAGGGCTCGGGCGCGGTGGTGGGCGGGGTCGTCGTGGCGCCACGGGCGTCGGAGCTGATCTTCCCGGTCACCCTCGCCGTGCAGCACCGGCTGAACGTCGACCAGGTCGCGTCCACCTTCACGGTCTACCCCTCGCTGTCCGGGTCGATCGCGGAGGCGGCCCGCCGTCTGCACGCCACCGACTAGGACGGTCTCGTTCCGGGTAGGGCTGGGCCACGGCATCCACCGATCTGCCGAGATGCCGTCGGCCCGCTGCCGGACCGTCTCTTACGGCCCGTCGGAACCGTGGACGAGGCAGGATCGGTTGTCAGGACGACAGTGCACCGAACAGGGAGAAGAAACATGAAGGTGATTCGTACCGCGGCCCTCGTCGCTGCCGCCGCCGCCGCCGTGTCGAAGGCGAAGGAGTATGCCCGCCAGAACCCCGCGAAGGCGTCGGAGACGATCGACAAGACCGAGTCCTTCGTGCGCGGCAAGGCCGGCCCGAAGTACGCCGACAAGGTGGGCAAGGGGAGCAGCGCCCTGCGGAAAGGCCTCGGCCTCCCCGGCACGGCGTCGGCGGGCTCGACGGCGACCACCACCGGGAGCCCGACGGCCACCGGCGGGAGCTCGACGGCCAGCACCGGGAGCTCGACGGCCAGCACCGGGAGCTCGACGCCGTCGACAGCGACGACGTCGAACGGCTCGCCGTCGACGACGTCCGGGGGGGACGACCCCTCGATCTAGCCCACAAGGCCCGACGCCCACCGGCTCCCTTCCCGATGCTGACCGCCGCCGGCGGCGCGGCTCGGGGAACGCCCGAGCGCCGTCGGTAGTTCACCGAGGCAGACCGTTTCCCACCCTCAAGGAGGACCCATGGCCCGTGGCGCCATCAAGCTCGCAGCCCTCGCCGGACTGGCGAGGCAGGCCCGTGACTACGCCCGCAAGAACCCCGACTCCGTCTCGTCGACGATCGACAAGGTCGAGTCGGCCGTGAGCCGCAAGGTCGGCCCGAAGTACGCCGCACACGTCGGCAAGGGCGGCCACGCCGTCCGCTCAGGCCTGGGCATCCCCTCGAGCAACCCCCGCCCGGCCACCCCGCCGCCCGCGCCGGGGAGCGTTCCCCGCCGCCCACGCCGGGCAGCGTTCCCCCGCCCCCGCCGCCGAGCGCCTGACCCCTGCGCCCCTCACGGGCCTGGACCAGCGCCCCCGAGCCGCCGCTGCGGCCCGGGGGCGCTGTCGTCGTGTCCGTGAGGCGGGTCCTTCCCATCGCCCTCTCCCCATCCGTGCGCGGCTACCGTGAGAGGACAGCGAGGAGGTCCAGATGACCGAGAACCCCATGCCGGGCGGGCCACCGTTGCCGCCGGACCACGTTCCCACGACACCTGACCCGGCCGGTCCCACGCCGCCGACGCCGGTGCCGGACCCGGGCAACCCGCCGAGCAGCCCGGATCCCGGCCCGCTCGCACCCAACCCCCTCCCCCCGACCCCCGACGACCCTCAACCCGGGCGAGGGCCGGACGACCCGCATCCGATGACCCCCGGAGAACCCCAGCCACCTCTGTGACCTGCGACGTCCTCGGCCGAGCCGGCCTCGCCGGGTCGACGGAGAGGACACGCAGGGTGGTCTCGACGGCGCACGGAGTGTTCTCTTCACTCGACCGCTGCCGGGGTGAGCCGGTCCACCGCCCACCACAAGACGAGAGCCGACCATGACGACGCCGTGCCGGTGGCCCCGGGGCTCTGGGCGGGGCCACCCGCTCAGGGGTCGTGCCGACCGGAGGCCCGCCGCGTGGCACGATGGGGTCGAAAGGTGGGTGCATCCGCATGGATCTGGCAGCCCTGCTCCTGGAGTCCCGTCCGAGCATCCTCGACGAGAGCTACTCCGCACTCGAGCGATCGCACGTCGCCCATTACGAGGCCGCCGGTGAGCAGTTCACCAGGCAGCGGCTCGAGGCTCTGTTCGACCTCGTCGTCACCGCGATCCGCAACCGCGACCTGGCGGGCGTCAGCGCGTACGCGGAGAAGGTCGCTGAGGAGCGCTTCAACCAGGGCTTCGACATCGGCGAGGTGCAGGCCGGCTTCAACTCGCTCGAGGAGGTGATGTGGCGCCGGATCGTCGCATCCGCCGCCCCCGAAGACCTCGCCCAGGCGACCGGCCTGCTGAGCACGGTGCTCGGCTTCGGGAAGGACGTCCTCGCCCGCACCTACGTGTCCCTGGCCTCCAAGCGCCATGTCCCGTCGCTGGACCTCAGCGCCCTCTTCGCCGGGACGCAGGCACGCAACCTCGACTCCGGCGAGTAACCCGGCCCAGCGCGACCTCGATCCACCGGGTCGCAGGTTCTCCGCACTGAAGGCCCTGACCCGGTCTCGTGGTGCTCAGGTGTCCTTGATCTCGCAGAGCACGGCGCCGTTGGACACCGTGGCGCCGACCTCGGCGGCCAGGGAGGTGACGGTGCCGGCCTTGTGCGCCGTGATCGGCTGCTCCATCTTCATCGCCTCGAGGACGACGACGAGGTCGCCCAGCGACAACCTCGGCGCCCTCCTCGACGGCGATCTTGACGATCGTGCCCTGCATCGGAGCCGTGAGGGAGTCGCCGGATGCCGCCGCGCCTGCCTTGCCGCGCCCGCTCCGCCGGGGAGCCTTCTTGCGCGCGGTGCCCCCGCCACCCGACCCGCCACCCAGGGACAGCCCACCGGGCAGTGACACCTCGAGGCGCCTGCCTCCGACCTCGACGACGAGCGACTGGCGCTCCTCGGCCTGCGGCGCGTCGGCCGAGGCCCCGGCGTACGGAGCGATGGTGTTGTCGAACTCGGTCTCGATCCAGCGGGTGTGGATGGAGAACTTCTCCTGCGGGTCCACCGGCGCGAACGCCGAGTCGGCGACGACCGCGCGGTGGAAGGGAGTGACGGTCGGCATGCCCTCGATGACCAGCTCGTCGAGCGCGCGGCGGGCCCGGGCGAGTGCCTGGGTGCGGTCGCGCCCGGTGACGATGAGCTTGGCGATCATCGAGTCGAAGGCACCGGCGATGGTGTCGCCCTCGAGGATTCCCGAGTCCCAGCGGACGCCGGGTCCCTGGGGCACGACCATCGTCGTCACGGTGCCGGGCGCCGGGAGGAAGCCGCGGCCGGCATCCTCGCCGTTGATCCGGAACTCGATCGAGTGGGCGTGCGGTTCGGGGTCGGGGTAGTCCAGCGTCTCACCGTCGGCGATGCGGAACTGCTCGCGCACGAGGTCGATGCCGGTGACCTCCTCCGACACCGGGTGCTCGACCTGGAGTCGGGTGTTGACCTCGAGGAACGAGATGTCCCCGGCCGGCCCGACGAGGAACTCGCAGGTCCCGGCGCCGACGTAGCCGGCCGCCCTGAGGATCTCCTTGGACGCGCGCAGCAGCTCGGTGTGCTGGGCGTCGGTGATGAACGGCGCGGGCGCCTCCTCGACCAGCTTCTGGTTGCGGCGCTGGAGCGAGCAGTCACGGGTCGACACCACGACGACGTTGCCGTGCTGGTCGGCGAGGCACTGGGTCTCGACGTGGCGGGGGTGGTCGAGGAAGCGCTCGACGAAGCACTCGCCGCGCCCGAAGGCCGTGACCGCCTCGCGCACCGCCGAGTCGTAGAGCTCTGGGATCTCCTCGAGGGTCCGGGCCACCTTGAGGCCGCGGCCGCCGCCACCGTACGCGGCCTTGATCGCCACCGGGAGGCCGAACTCCTCGGCGAAGGCGACGACCTCGTCGGGTCCACTCACCGGGTCGGCGGTGCCGGGCACCAGGGGTGCGTTCGCGGCGAGCGCGATGTGCCGCGCCTTCACCTTGTCGCCGAGGGAGTCGATGGCCTCCGGGCCGGGGCCGATCCACACCAGCCCGGCGTCGATGACCTTCTGGGCGAAGCCGCCGTTCTCGGCGAGGAAGCCGTACCCGGGGTGGATCGCGTCGGCTCCGGCCTGGTGGGCGATGTCGATGAGCTTGTCCTGGAGGAGGTACGAGTCGCCGGGCGTGGAGCCGCCCAGGGCGTAGGCCTCGCCGGCCACCTTCACGTGGAGCGCGTCGCGATCCGGCTCGGCGTAGACGGCGACCGATCCGATGCCGTGGTCGGTGCAGGCACGGGCGATGCGGACGGCGATCTCACCGCGGTTCGCGATGAGGACTTTGCGGATGGCCATGTCGCGGACTCTATCGGTATGGCGCGCAGCCCACCCCGGTGGTCGGGACCGTGCGCCCGGGTGCCGGCGCACCCTCACCGAGGGGTGCCGTCAGACGCCCAGCGAGGTCGCGAGCCGCCCGAGGAGGTCGCGGAGGGCACTGCGTTCGGCGGGGTCGAGGCCGGCGAGGAGCCGTGCCTCGTTGGCGACGTGATCGTCCATCGCCGCGTCGATGAGACGCCGGCCCCTGGGCGTGAGCACGACCGTGCGGGAGCGCCCGTCGGACGGGCTGGGTCGCCGTTCCACGAGCCCACGCGCCTCCAGGCGGTCGACCCGCTTGGAGACCGCGCCCGACGTGACCATCGTGCGCGCACCGAGGCTCTCCGGGGGTGAGCGCGTACGGAGCCCTCTGGCGGCGCAGCGTGGCGAGCACGTCGAAGTCGCCCTCGCCCAGCCCGTGCCGCCCGTAGAGCAGGCCGAGGAAGACGCCGTGGTTCAGGGCTCCCAGCACCAGCGAGCGCTGGCCCCACGGGCCGGACGGCAGGCGTCGCACCCACACCAGCAGGAGACCCGCGGGCAGCACGCGCGCCGCCGCGGTGCGTAGCCGCCTCGCCGGCATCCTGGCGGGGGTCGTCCCCGCCTGCGGCGGCGCTGGCTCGCTCCGCTGGGCGGGACTCGCCGCCGCCGTGCGCCGGCTGCGAGACATACGGTGGGTCCATGCCCCACGTGACCTCGATCGATCTCAGGACGCCCGCCGGAGCAGTGCCCATCCCGACGATCGGCTTCGGCGTCTGGCAGGTGCCCGACGACGAGGTGGAGGCTGCGGTGTTGGCCGCGCTCGATGCCGGGTACCGCCACGTCGACACGGCACGCCTGTACGGCAACGAGGCCGGCGTCGGGCGGGCGCTGGCCGCGAGCGACGTCGCCCCCGACGAGGTCTTCGTGACGACGAAGGTGTGGAACGACGACCACGGCCGCGACTCCACCCTCGCGGCGTTCGACGCCTCCGTGGGGCGACTGGGGGTCGAGGTGCTCGACCTTTTCCTCATCCACTGGCCGGTGCCCCGCCAGGACCGCTACGTCGAGACCTGGCAGGCCCTTCGCGAGCTGCGTGACGAGGGGCGGGTGCGCGCCGTCGGGGTGTGCAACTTCCACGCGCCACACCTGCAGCGTCTCTACGACGAGACGGGGGAGTGGCCGGCCATCAACCAGGTCGAGCTCCACCCGTACCTCCAGCAGACGGAGCTGCGGGAGTTCCACGCAAGGCACGGCATCGTCACCGAGTCCTGGAGCCCCTTGGCGTCGGGGAAGCGGGTGCTCGACGACCCGGTGATCGGCCGAGTCGCCCGGGTCCACGGCGCGACGCCGGCGCAGGTTGTCATCGCGTGGCACCTCGCCCTGGGCCTCGTCGTGCTGCCGAAGTCGGTGACCCCCTCACGAATCGTCGAGAACCTCGCGGCGGCCGACCTCACCCTGACGGAGGACGACCTCGCCCAGCTCGCTCCCCTCGACCGAGGTTTCCGCACCGGCCCCGACCCCGACCGCTTCAACGAGGCCTGACGGCCCCGCCGGCTCGCCACCCGGCGCGCGGAAGGTCTCGACTCACGCACCTCCCCACCGACGACGCGGGAGGTCGCGGGGCACGCGGATATTGCCGCGCGGCATCCGATCTTCTGCGTCTCTCCGGGGCGGCGAGCCACGAGAACTCGCGGCGCCGTGAGTAGCGGGGCTCATGGCGGGGCGCGGGCCGCAGGAGGACGATGGAAGTGCACCCGCCGGGTGACCGCCCGAGACCGAGGAGCCCGCGATGACCGCGCCGCCCACCGCCAGCCCCGCCGCTCCCGCCCACCGCGACCCGGCCCGGCACGCAGCGTCCCCGGCCCAGCTCCACTGGCTCGAGGGCGAGGTGCGCCAGTGGCTCGCCGAGGGCCTCGTCGACGACCGGACCGCCGGCGCCATCCGCGAGCGCTACGTCGCGACCCGGCGGTTCACCCTCTCCCGCATCGTGCTCACCCTCGGGGCGTCGTTCGTGGGGCTCGGCCTGATCTGGCTCGTCGCCGCCAACCTCGACCGGATGCCGCCGCTGCTCCGCTTCGCGCTCATGGTGCTCGTGTGGCTCGGGCTCATCGCCGTCGCCGAGGTCCTCGCGACGCGCCGGGAGCGGGACGGTGACGTCGCGTCGCCGGTGGTCGGGGCCGTGCGCCTTCTGGCGGCCGCCGCCTTCGGGGCGGTCGTCTTCCAGGCGGCGCAGAGCCTCCAGGTGCCGGCCTACGAGCCGCTCCTCGTGCTGGCCTGGGCGCTCGGTGCACTGCTGTGGGCGTATGCCGTGCGCGGCATCGCTCCCCTCGTGCTCGGTGTGGGGCTGCTCGCCTTCTGGTTCGTCTGGCAGGTCTCGGGCTCGGGCGACAACGCGTTCGCGGTCTCCACGGCGCTCGGGGCGGCCGGCCTCGCCGGTGCGGCCGTCGGCGTCGTGCACGCGAGGGCCGGCTGGCTGGACCTGGCCGCGCCGTGGCGAGAGCTCGGGGCCGTCCTCGTTCTCGTCGGCCTGTTCGTCGCGGCCCTGCCCTATGCGTGGGGCGACGCGGAGGGCAGCGTCGTGCTCTGGTTGGGGGTCGGGGCCTCGCTCATCCTGGCCGCCCTGGCCCTCGTCCGGGGTGACCGCCTCGACCGGCTCGAGGTGGGACTGGCCCTGCTCGCGCTCGCGTTCACGGCCGGGCTCTCGCTGTGGCGCTTCGACGAGGACATCGTCGACACCGCCGACCTGCCCGCGGGCGCCTGGGTACGTGCCGTGCTCGCGGTCGTCGCCTACCTCGTCGTTGCCAGCGGGTATGCCGTGCTGGGCGGGATGCGCGACACCGGCCGCCTCACGTGGCTGGCCACCGCAGCCCTCGTCGTCTTCGTCACCGTGCAGGCGTTCGCGGTGTTCGCGCCCATCCTGTCCGGTGCGGCGCTCTTCCTCCTCGTGGGTGTCGTCCTGCTGGGGACGGGCGTGCTGGCGGATCGCGGGCGCCGACGACTGCTCAGCGAGGCGAAGGAGGCTCGGCCATGACGACGACGATGCAGGACCGGCCGCCGGTCGAGTCCGGGCGGGCCCAGACCCGGGCCCGACGACTGCGCGTCCTCGCGGCCGTCGTCGGGTCGCTGGCTCTCCTGGTCGTCGCGGTCTGGCAGCCGCTCTCGGCGCGTCTCACCGGTGAGCAGGTGATGCTGCGGGTCGAGCCCATCGACCCCCTCGACCCGTTCCGCGGCGCATACGTCGACCTCGGCTACCCCGACCTGCCCGACCAGCCGGTCCCGGCCGTCGCACCGGTGGAGGAGCCGGAGGAGGCCGAGCCGGACCAGGCGCGCGGCACGGCATTCGTGCCGCTGACCCGGCAGGGCGATGTCTGGGTGGGCGGCGACGTGCAGCGGACGCGGCCCGACGAGGGGCTCTACCTGACCTGTGACGACTCCGACTGGCGCCTGCGCTGCGGCATCGAGAGCTGGTTCCTGCCGCAGGACGAGGCGCAGGCTCTCGAGGATGTCGTGAGGGGAGGCACGGCAGTGGCGACGGTGAAGGTCGACGGCCGGGGCAACGCCGCCCTCGTCGCCGTGACCGCTCGCTGAGCCGCCCACCCCGGGGCGTGACGACGGGGCCGCCGCGGCGTCGAGCGCGCGGCGGCCCCGAAGTCCCAGAGGGTCAGCAGGTCGACTTGTAGGCCGCGTCGCCGCCCTCGCCCGAGAGGTTCTCCTTCGTGATGATGGTGAAGCCGGTCTGGATGGTCGGCGTCACCGAGCCGCCGGTCAGCGCCGCGTCGGCCTGCTCGACGCCGTCGGCGCCGATGGTGGACGGCTGCTGGGCGACGAGCGCCTGGACCGTGCCGGCCTCCAGGGCCTTGATCTGGTTGGGACCGGCGTCGAACCCGACGATCGTGATGTCCTCGGCGCCGGCCTGACGGACACCGGTCGCGGAGCCCTCGGCGGCGAAGAGGTTCGTCGCGAAGATGCCGACGATGTCGGGGTCCTTCTGCAGGGCCGCCGACACGAGGTTCGCCGCGGTGGCCGGGTCGTTGTGGCTGTACTGCACTCCGAGGTAGGTGTACGTCGTGTCGGCCTTCGTGGCGTCCTCGAAGCCCTTGACGCGGGCGTCCACCGTGGAGACGCCCGGGTCGGTCGAGATGACGAGCACCTTTCCGCCGCCTGGCTTGGCCGCCTTGATGGCGTCGAAGGCCGCCGCGCCGCCGCCGACGTTGTCCGAGCTGATCTGTGAGACGGCGAACGACGGGTCGTTGACCGTCGTGTCGACGAGGACGACCTTGATGCCCGCGTTGGCCGCCTGCTCGAGGGGCGCCTGCATGGCTTCGACGTCCGTCGGTGCCACGAGGAGGGCTGCCGGCTTGGCGGCCGTGACCGAGTCGACGATCGGCTTCTGGAGGGTCGGGTCGAACTTCTGCGGTCCCTGGGTGGTGACCGTGTAGCCGAGCTCGGCCGCCTTCTCCTTGATGCCGCACTCCATGGTGATGTAGAACTCGTCGCCGGCGACGCCCTGGACGAACGCGATCTCCTTGTTGCCGTCGCCTCCGGCCGCCGGGGCGGCCCCGTCGTCGGACGGTGCGCCGGTGCTGCAGGCCGCCAGGGCCAGCGAGGCGCCGGCCGCGAGCGCGGTGAGCGTGATGGTGTTCCTCATGGTGGTGGTGCCTTCCTGGGTGATGGTGGTTGGTGCTGGTGCTGATCTCTGGTGGGACGGCCGGGGGTCGGTTGCTGGGAGACCCCCGGCTGGTCAGGCGGTACTGACGCCCTTGCCGCGGGTGGCGGCCGCGCGACGCTGCTGGTCGACGTACACGGCGGCGATGAGGATCGTGCCGACCGCGACGGTCTGCCAGTAGGGCGAGACGCCGATGATGACGAAGCCGGACTGGAGCACCGCCGGGATGAACAGTCCGACCATCGAGCCGAACATCGATCCCTGTCCGCCGAAGATCGACGTTCCGCCGATGACGACGGCAGCGATGACGTTGAGGTTCGTCAGGGACTGGCCGGCGATCGTCGTCGTGCCGTACTGCGCCAGCGAGAGGATCCCCGCGAAGCCGGCGAGGAGGCCGGACAGGGCGTAGATCTGGATGAGCTTGCGGTCGACGTTGATGCCGACCCGGCGCGCCGAGATCTCGTTCGAGCCGATCGCGTAGGTGTACCGACCGAACCGCGTACGGTGCAGGACCACCCCGCCGATGACCACGACGACGAGGGCGATGATGGTGATGGCGGGGATGCCGGCCAGCCGGCCGTAGCCGATGTTGTCCTGGAGCACGTCGGGAGCCGCGCGGACGTCGAGGCCGCCGGTGATGATCTGCGCGATGCCCAGCGCGACCGAGAGGGTGCCCAGGGTGACGATGAGCGGTGGCACCTTGGCCTTGGCCACGAGGAAGCCGTTGAGGATGCCCCAGCCGAGGCCGACGATGACCGAGAGCACGAGGCCCACGACTGCAGTGGTCCAGCCCTGGCCGCCCATCGCCTCCATCGTCTTCGCGGCGACGACCGAGGAGACGACGAGCACCGAGCCGACCGACAGGTCGATGCCGGAGGTGATGATGACGAACGTCATCCCGACCGCGAGCACGGCCCAGATCGACACGTTCTGCGCGATGTTGGTCATGTTGCCGGCCGTGAGGAACGTGGTCGGTGACAGGGCGCCGAAGACGGCGACGATCACGACGAGAACCCCGAGGATCCAGACCGACTGCATCGACTTGACGCGCTCGAGGATGCCGTCGTGACTGGCGCTCGTCTCGATGGTCTGCGGCGGGGTCGAGGTGGTGGTCATGCCGCCCCCTCCTTCTTGTCCAGGGCACCGGTCATGGCGCCGACGAGTTCTTCGACGGTGGTGTCCGCCGCTCGGTACGTCGCGACGCGGCGCCCGAGGCGCAGCACCTGCACGCGGTCCGCGACCTCGAGCACGTGCGGCATGGAGTGCGAGATGAGCACCACGGCCAGGCCGCGGTCACGCACCTTCTTGATCGTCTCGAGGACGTTCTTGGTCTGCACGACGCCGAGGGCCGCGGTGGGCTCGTCGAGGAAGAGCACCTTGTTGGCCCAGGCCACTGATCGCGCGATGGCGACCGACTGCTTCTGGCCACCGGACATCGCCCCGACCGGGACGACGACGGAGCGGACCGCCGAGCCGAGCTCGGAGAACGCCACGGCCGCCTTCTGCCGCATCGCCGTGTTGTCCATGAACCCGAGCTTCCCGAGGATGCCCGGTCGCATGAGCTCGCGGCCGAGGAACATGTTCTCGGCCGAGTCGAGGTGCGGCGCGAGGGCGAGGTCCTGGTGGACGACCTCGATGCCGACCTCCGAGGCGTCGTGCGGGGTGGTGAAGTGGATGGGCGACCCCTCGAAGAGGATCTCGCCCTCGTCGATGTCCAGGTTGCCGGTCAGGGCCTTGACGAGGGTCGACTTGCCGGCCCCGTTGTCGCCGATGAGTGCGACGACCTCGCCGGCGCCCACGTCGAACTCGGCGTGGTCGAGGGCCTGGACCCGCCCGAACTGGCGGCTGAGGTTGTGGGCCTCGAAGAGCGCGCTCATGCCACGGCCTCCTTGTACGGACGGGCGCGGCCCTCGATGATCCCGGTGTACTCGTCCATCCGGCGACGCCCTGTCTCGGACAGGAACGCCACACGCTCGTCGTGGTCCATGGCCACCGTCTCCTTCCAGATCGCCCGGCCGGCGATGAAGCCGCTCGCGCCACCCTCGTCGCAGCTGATCCGCAGGACCTGCGTGAACTCCTCGGACGAGACGCCCGCCGAGAGCACGGCCCAGGGGACCGTGAGGCGGTCGGCGAGCCGGCGGCAGGCCTCCGGGCTCCCCGGGTACTCGAGCTTGAGCAGGTCCGGCTTGAGGTCGTCGATGAGCACGGCGGCATCGATGACGGCGTCGGCCCGCGCCTCGGGGGTCAGGGGACCCTCGTCGCGCAGGGGGTAGATGAGGTTCTCGATGATCGACGGGACGCCCTGGGCGGCACAGTCGTCGATCAGGGTTCGCAGCGCCTCACGAGCCTCGCCGGTGAGGTCGCGGCCGTCCTGGCCGACGGGGCGGTCGGCGCGGACCTGGGCGAGGAACTTCATGCCGTCGGCACCGCTGTCGCGGACCCAGGCGGCATCCTGAGCGGGGTCCAGGGCGACCTCCGGCTCGCCGAGGTGGGTGCCACGGGAGGAGGGCTCCGCGGCGAGGAGCAGGCCGAACGGGGGAACGCCCTCCACCGCACGGGCTGCGGGGAGCCCGTACGTGGGGTCGATGAGGAATGCCGAGGCACTGCCCGCGAGCGAGGCGATCATGTCCCGCTTCATCGCGACGATCTCGGCGTCGCTGGTGTCGGTGCGGTCGACCGCGGCGAGCATCCGCTTCAGTGTTCCGCGTTGGTCCATCGCGAGCACGGCGAACGTCCCCGCGGGGGTCGCGATCGCGTCGAGTCCGGATGACGTCATGAGGTGGCCTCCTTAGCCATGGGTGGTGCGTGGTCCGCGGAGTCCGTCTCCGGGACCGAGGTGAAGTACGCGGCTGGGGGCCGCAGGTCGCTGCCGACGGGACCGCCACGGGTGGCGGCCCATCGCCCGTAGAGCGCCGCGCCCCGAGGGCCCGGCTGCTGAATGGCCGCGACCTCGACGGTGGGGGCCAGGGCACGGCGGGCGTCGAGGACCGACGGCATCCGGCTCCACCCCCCCGCGAGGACGAGGCGCTCGATGGGAACCCCGGCCGTGCCGAGGTGGGAGAGCAGTTCGGCGGCGTGCGCCGTGCTGTGGTCGAGGGCCGCGCGCCAGACCCTCCCCGGGGTCGGGGACTCACCGCGCAGGCGCACGGTCACGTCACGGTCGGACATCGAGAAGCCCTCGACGCCGATGTCCCCGCTGCCCCCGCCCCGGAAGGCGAGGGAGTCGTGGTCCACCCGGCTCCGGCCGTCCTCGTCGTCCGCGCCGAGGAGGCGCAGGACTCGCTTGAGGACGAGGCCGGTGCGCATGCCGGCCAGCAGCGCGGTCGTGCCGTGCACCACGTGCGGGTAGACCGAGACGCCGTGGTCGCAGAGCTCGCGGACCTGCTCGGGCGTCGGCACGTGGTCGCTGGCCACGACGAACGCCTCGGCCGTGCCGAAGCTGTCCATGGCGGATGCCGTGGCCGCCGAGCCGGCCGCGGCCGCGGCGACGGCGTGGTCGTGACCCGCCACGGTGAGCACCGCGCCGCGAGCGGCGGCGACAGGGTGGTCGTCCCTCACCCGGCCGGCGGGGGTGCCGGCTCCGACGAGCTCGGCGACGAAGTCCTCGGCGACACCGAGGTGCTCCAGGGCGGGGTTGTAGAGGGAGTTGCTGTGGACGTCGAGGAAGCCGGTGCGGCCCATGAGGGACAGCTCGGCGACCCGGCGGCCTCCGAGGCGGTCGATGGCGAGCTCGGGGAGCGAGAGCCACTGCAGGCCGCTCAGCGCGAGACCATGGTCGCGCAGCCAGGCGATCTTGAAGAGCGACGCGACGTGGGTGACCGGGAGCCCCGTCCGGGCCGGGAAGTCGTGTGCGAGCTCGGGCGACACGGCCGCGACCTGGTCGATCCCGCGCGGGTCGAACCAGGCGATGACGGGCGAGCGTGTCTGGCCGTCGGCATCGACGAGGACACCGGCCTCGGCCATCGAGGTGATGCCGATGGAGCGGATGCTCACGGGCGGCGCCCCGTTGAGGCTCCTGCCCCCGAGGGCGGCGGCGCTCCGGGCGATGAGCTCCTCGACGGCGGCGACCACGCCGCTCGGGTCGCGCTCGGCACGTCCGTCGCCGAACTCGTCCCACAGCGTGGCCACCGAGAGGTCGAGGAGCCGGGTGCCGTCGTCGGCCAGGGCCGTGAGCTTCGTGACGGTCGTGCCCAGGTCCAGCCCGAGGTCGACGACGAGCGGGGGCGTCACGGTGTCTCCCGGGGTGGCAGCTCGCCCGACCCGCGCCGTACGAGACGGGTCGGCAGCACGGTTTCGACGACGGCGCCGCGGGGGTCCTCGAGACGACGCGCGAGGTGGTCGAACGCCGCCTCCGCCAGGGCGGTGGGTCGCTGGTCGACCACGGTTGTCGGGGGGGTCATGAGCTCCGCCAGGGGGAAGTCGCCGAAGACGACGAGGGCGACATCCTGGCGGTCCAGCCGCTTGAGGGCTCGCAGGACGCCCAGCCCGACGAGCGGGGTGGAGGCGAAGACCGCCGTGGGAGCGTCGGGCGGGGCGAGCAGGGCCAGAGCGAGCGGGTACGCGGCGTCGGCGTCCCAGCACGTCGTCTCCACGAGCCGCTCGTCGACCTCGAGCCCGGCGTCGTGGAGCGCGTCCGAGTAGCCCGCCAGCCGGTCCTGCACCGTCGAGAACTCCGCGGTCTCACCGAGGAAGGCGATGCGTCGATGTCCGTGGGTGATGAGGTGGCACACCGCCTCACGGGCACCGTCGTGGTCCGTGACCCGGACGACGTCCTTGTCCTGGATTCCGCACTGACGGTCGATGACCACGACGGGGATCTTGTCGGGGAGCACGGCCCGGGCAGCCTGCCCCTCCCCGAAGGGGGCGACGATCAGGCCGGCCACACCGCGACGGACCAGGCGCTCGATCTGGGACTGGTTGCGCGCGGCATCCATGCCGGTCGACGCGACGAGGACGTCCATCCCCATCTCGACGGCTCGGCGCTCGACGACGGCGATGACCTCACCGAAGAACGGGTCGTTGAGCGAGTCGACGACGAGGCCGACCGTCGGCAGCTTCCCGCCACCGAGCCGGCGGGCCGCCGGGTTGGGGTGGTAGTCGAGGCGGCCGATGGCGGCCCGGACGCGAGCGACCGTCTCGGGGCGGACACCCTCCTCGTCGTTGAGGACGCGAGAGACGGTCTTGATCGAGTACCCGGCCTCGCGGGCCACGTCGTAGATGGTGGGTTCGCTCATGCGGGAACCCCCGGGGCGAGCCGGTCCAGGAGCCCGTCGACCAGGGAGGCGTCGAGTGCGCCGCCGCGCTCGTGCTGGACCGCCGCGGCGGCGACGGCCATGCCGTAGCGCACGGCGTCGATGTCCCGGGCGCCGCCGGAGAGTGCATGTGCCGTCCCTGCCAGGAACGAGTCACCCGCGCCGATGGGGTTGACGACGTCGACCCGAACGGCGTCGACCCACCAGGAGCCGGCGTCGCTCGTCAGGGCGGCGCCGTGCGAGCCGGCCGTCACGACGGCCCGTCGCGCTCCCCGCGCGTGCAGCGCTCGTGACGCCTCGACACACCGGTCGGCGAGGTCGTCTCCCTGCTCCTCCACGTGCTCGTCGGTGCGGCCGTGCAGCAGCGCCTCCACCTCACCCACGTTGGGGCTCACGAGGTCCGGCTCGCTCGGGAGGGTTGCGCCCAGCACCGAGGGCGCGGCATCGACGTAGACGGGGACACCACGCCGGTGCCCGCTGGCCACCACGTCACCGTAGAGCGTGGCCGGAACGTCCGGGGGGAGGGAGCCGGAGCACAGCACGGCAGCTGGTGACGTGGTGTCCAGCCGTGTGGCGATGGCCGTCAGCAGTGCATCGCGGTCCCACTCGTGCGGCTCGGGTCCTCGGCCGTTCACCACGGTCACGCGGCCCGACTCCTCGAGGAGGATGAGGGCCAGCCGAGTCTCGCCACGGTGGGGAACCGGGGTGAAGTCGCACCCCTCTGCCGCGAGGAGGCTCTCGAGCCGTGGGTCGGAGACGGCCGAGAGGCCGACGAGCCGGGGGGTGTCGCCAAGGGCGCGGAGCGTGCGGCAGACGTTGACGCCCTTGCCCCCCGCCGTGACCTCCGTGCGCGTCGCCCGGCTGACCGAACCGGGCGCCAGAACGGGCAGCCAGGTCGTCACGTCGATGCACGTGTTGGGTGTCACGACGAGCACGGGGGCCTCCTTGCCCATTCCGGACGACAGCGCTGTCATATGCGACGGCACCCTTGTGGGGGCGCCTGCTGGCGACTAAGGTATTCGGCTATGACAGCGCTGTCAATGCCTGGAGTCCCATCACCTGAGACGGTCGGCCGCCACCGCCGCATCGCCCGCATCAGCGACGCTGACGGGCTGATCCGCACCATGGCCATCGACCACCCCGACAACTACCTCGTGCTGTTCGACAGCGACGTCACCCGGGTCTCGTTCGAGGAGGTCGTGCAGTCCAAGATCGAGATGATCCGTGAGCTGTCCACGCACGCCTCGTCGGTGCTCGCCGACCCCGTCTGGAGCTTCGGGCAGAGCATCGTCACGGGCGCCCTGCCGCGGGACGTCGGGCTCATCTCCGGCATCGAGGACCTCTACTACAGCCCGGCGACCAGTCCGGTCGGTTTCGACACCGAGCTGCGGCTCAAGGAGGGCTGGAACCCGGCCACGTTGTCCGCGCTCGGTGCCGACGCCGCCAAGCTCGTCGTCTTCCACCGTGAGGACGGGAACCCGGCGGACGTGGCGCGCCAGCACGCGGTGGTCGCGCAGGCCGCGGTCGACTGCCATGCCGTCGGGCTGCCCCTCATCGTCGAGCCGCTGTGGTTCCCCGTGGCCGGCGAGTCCATGGACGACCCCGAGGTCCGCGAGCGCCGCCGGCGGAGCGTCATCAGCTCGGCCCGCAGCTTCCACGAGGTCGGCGCGGACATCATGAAGGTGGAGTTCCCCGTCCTCGACCTGGGCGACCTCGACAGCTGCCACCGGGCCTGCGCCGACCTCGACGAGGCGATCGGCGGGCCGTGGGTCCTGCTGAGTGCCGGGTGTGGCGTTCGAGGGCTTCCGGACGCAGGTCGACGTGGCCGCCGACCACGGATGCAGCGGCTTCATGGCGGGCCGGGCGATCTGGGGGGATGCCGTCGGGCGCCTGACGCCGCAGCGGCGCGTGGCGGGAGCGGCCCTGGCCGCCCGCCGGCTGGACGAGCTGGCGGAGGTGTTGGAGGGCCGCGGCGCGCCCGCCTGGACGCCGGTTCCCATGGCGGAGGCCGCGGCCGTGATCGGCGACTCCTGGTACCGCACCTCTGGCGCGAGCGGCATCTGACGTGGTCGGCGCCGTGACGGCACCAGGCGAGGACGTCGGGGGCGCGACCCTCGTGTGCATCGGAGGCTCGCCCGGTGCCGGCAAGACCACCGTCGGCGCTCTCGTGGCGCGCACCGGCGGCCTGTGCGTCGTCGACCTCGACAGCGTCACGACACCTCTCGTCGAGGCCTTCGCCGCCGGGCTCGGGCTGGTCGCGGACCTCGATGCCCCTCGGTTCGCCGCGCTGCGTGGCGCGCGGTACGCCTGCCTGGGAGAGGTGGTCGCCGACAACCTGCGAGTGGGTCGCGACGTCGTCGCCGTCGCGCCCTTCACGGCTGAGGCGTCGATGGCCGAGGCGTGGCGGGAAGGCGGACGCAGGTGGGGGGCCGGGCGCGTGGTCCTGTGCTGGCTCGACGTCGACCCCGAAGTCACGGCCGGCCGGGTCGCTCAGCGGGCGTTACCGCGGGACCTCGCCAAGTCAGGCCGGGGCGACGCCCCGCGCGGGGCACGAGCGGTTGGTGCGGCCCCGGCATCCGAGCCAGTCCGCGGCGCGGTGCCCGTCGACCACGAGGGGATCGACGTGGTGGCGGACGGGACACGGCCGCCGGAGGAGACCGTTGCGCGCATCCTCGCCGTTCTTGACCGCCGCTGACCGTTGATGGGAAGGCGAGAGGGGCGGCGTCGCCCGCCCCTCCCGTGATGTGCCTACCTCTCGGTCAGAACGTTCCGGGGATGGACTTGGTGACTCCGTGCTCCTCGTCCGTGACGGTGACGTTGGTCCAGACCACGGTCATCGGCGGGCTGCAGTCGGGCTGGAGGTCCGCCGAGAGGACCAGCGAGAACTCGGCCTTGCCGTTCTGCACCGGGAAGTCGCCCTCAGCCGAGAAGGACTCCTTGTTCGCGGCCTTGGGGTGCTTGCTGCCCGGGTTGATGCACGCCGCGTCGGCAGAGACGACGATGTGTACCTGGGTCTCGTTGCCGAGGCCGGCCTCCTTGCCGGAGACGATGAGGCTGTCACCCGAGCGCTCCGCGGAGACGTCGACGAAGTGCGGGCTGCCGGCCGAGGCCATGGGGGTGAAGAGGAAGAGCGCGATCACTGATGTGACCACGATGGTGAAGAAGCGACGCATGAGATGTCCCTGGTGTGAGTGAGGATGGTGGGGGAGGGGTGCCGCTCTCAGCAGCAGCTGGGCGTGTGGTGGCTCGTCGGGCCCGTGCCACCCCCTCGGTGGACCCCGTGGTCGGCGTCGACCCCTCGCCGCAGCCCCGGGCTTCGGGCCCAGGCGTCGTTCGTGCCGGTCTCGGGTGTCCACGGATCCATCACCTCCCGGGATGACGGCCTGTCCTCACAGCGTGATCGCCCGCTCGCCGCGTGTACATGGCCCGGTTGAGTGGTCTTCCTCGTCGGCTGCCCCTTGCCGGTCGCTCGGGCAGGTCTCCCGGCCGGCTCGGGCATTGCGTGGACACGACCGGTTGGAATGGGCGAGCGGGCACAATGCCCGCATGACCAAGGACGCTGCCCACCGAGCCGAGCGGACCCTCGAGGAGGGCATCGCCAAGGACTTCAGCTCGGCGATGTCCTACGGCGACTACCTCGACCTCGGCACCCTCCTGTCGGCCCAGCACCCACGCAGCCAGCCCCCGCAGCACGACGAGCTGCTCTTCATCGTTCAGCACCAGGTGGCCGAGCTGTGGCTCAAGCTGCTGCTCCACGAGCTGCACTCGGCCCGCGAGCTGCTCGCCGCCGACCAGCTGGGGCCCGCCCTCAAGCGGCTCGCGCGGGTCAAGCACGTCCAGAAGCAGCTCGTCGAGCAGTGGGACGTGCTCGCCACCCTCACGCCCAGCGAGTACGCCCTGATCCGGCCCTTCCTCGCGAGCAGCTCGGGGTTCCAGAGCCACCAGTACCGTTCGGTCGAGTTCCTGCTCGGCAACAAGAACTCCGAGATGGTCAGGGTCTTCGAGCACGACCAGCCGGTGCACGACGCTCTCGACACGCTGCTGCGGGAGCCGACGCTGTACGACGAGTTCCTGCGGTACCTGGGGAGGCGGGGGTACGCCGTGCCGGATGCCGTGCTCCAGCGCGACGTGACCCAGCCCTACCGGCTGAACGAGGAGCTGGTGGGAGTCTTCGCGGCGGTGTACGCGGCTCCGTCGGAGCACTGGGGGGTGTACGAGACGTGCGAGGAGCTCGTCGACATCGAGGACCTGTTCCAGCAGTGGCGCTTCCGGCACCTCCAGGTCGTCTCGCGCACCATCGGCCACAAGTCGGGCACGGGTGGGTCGAGCGGCGTGGACTTCCTGCGTCGCGCACTCGACCTGACGTTCTTCCCGGAGCTGTATGCCGTGCGCGTGCGCGTGGAGTAGCGGCTCCCAAGCCCCCGAGCAGGGCGGCCACCGGCGGCATCCGCCCGGCATACTCGGCCCATGCCCCGGGTGATCCACACCGCGCAGGCCCTCGTCGACGCCGTCATCGAGGTGCCCCACCTGCCGGCGCGCGGTGGCAACGTCATGGCCACGTCGTACCGGCGATACGCCGGCGGCGCGGTGACCATCCTCCTCGCTGCCGCCCGCTCCGGGGCCCGGTGCGTGCACGCCGGCACCGTTGGCACCGGCCCCAACGCTGACCTCATCCGCGCCGCGCTGGCGGCCGAGGGCATCGAGGTCTCGTCACCGCCGGTGACCGACGTCGACACCGGGGTGTGCGTGGTGCTCATCGAGCCGACCGCCGAGCGCTCGTTCGTCACCACCCAGGGAGCCGAACGCCGGATCAGCGTCGAGTCGTTGGGGCTCTCGTCACCCGTGGCCGGGGATCTGGTGTGCATCAGCGGGTACTCCCTCGTCGGCCGCACCAGAGAGCCCCTCGTCGAGTGGCTCGACACCCTTGACGGCGAGGTCGTGGTGGTGCTCGACCCGGGGGCGACGTTCGCCGAGCTCGACGTCCCGTTGCGCGACCGGGTGCTCGCCCGCACCGACGTCTGGACCGGCAACGCGGAGGAGGCCGCCTCGGTCTCCGGGGTCACCGGAGTCGAGGAGAGCGCACGGGTGATCGAGGCCCTCCTACGACCGGATGCCGTGGCGATCGTCCGCGACGGACCGCGCGGCTGCGTGGTGCGCGAGGGTGGCCGGACGGCATCCGTCGCCGGTCACCCCCAGCGGCCGGTCGACACCAATGGCGCTGGTGACACCCACACAGGGGTTCTTCTGGCGGAGAGGGCCTCGGGTGCTTCGTGGGTCGACGCGGCGGTGCGCGCCAACGCTGCCGGTGCCATCAAGGTCACCCGCCGCGGTCCGGACACCGCGCCGACGCGGGCCGAGATCGACACCTTCCTCGCGAGCTGAGTGTGTTCCCGGGCCCTTTTCGCCCATCCCGGATGCCCTGAGACTCCCTCAGAATCGTCGGAGGGTCATGTGGGCTATGTGCGCCTTCGTGTGCGCCTCGGACGGTCACGAACGGTGAGGACCACCACCGTCGCAACCCGAAAACGTCCGCCCGGCGCAGACCATCCGCGCACGACCGTGCGTCACCTGGTCGCAGGATGCGTCCGACATGAGAATGAACACGGATTAGCTGGCCGGATGGGATCGTCGGGATCTACCACTCAGCGGTCTCGGGCCCGACCACCTGTACTACGGGGAGGTCAGGAAATGCACATGCGACGAATCAACTTTGCGACGCTGATCGCGGTGCTCCTCGCTGCGTTCACCGCGATATCGGCACAGGCCGCCACGATCGTTGACTTCAGCAACGCGCCCAAGGGCGCGCACTTCGCCCAAGGAGGCACGCGCCTGTCTTGACCTACACCGGCATGACCACTGTCAGCTGCACGGGGACCGCCATCCAAGAGTCGGGAACACTAATGCAGTGGTACGCCTTGACGTGACGGCCACGTGCACCGGCGTGAGTCAGAACCCGGGGCTCAAGCGGCAAGGTCGTCGACCCGTTCACCGAGTTCGAGACAACGACCTCGACTTTGACGTTGACCCCCTCCCGGAACGGCAGGCTCGATGTCGGGTCTCGGTCTGCAACTGCCACCACCTCTGAGGAGCTCCTGCGGGACTCATCTGCCTGAACCCGAACGGGGAGGCTGACGTCACCGGTCGTCGATCATTTTCGTCCACATGCTGCGTTTGCCGGCGAGGACGACCCGGCGATCCTGGTCACCGGCCGATCCGTCACCACCATGACCGCCGCAGTTCGGCGCACGGGCCGAAACCCCGCACGCGCTGCAGGCTTCCGTCCCCCCGCTGTCGCGCCGCCGGGGAGCCAAGCGCGGGCCACTGGTGCACCACCCTTTGGGCATTACCGGCACTGCTCCCAGGAGTTGCGTCATGTTCGACAGGACAGTCCCCGGGCGGTGAGCCTCCGCTGAGGGCTGGCGTCACCCGGAGCGCGGTTGGGAGAACCGTGTGACAGATGGGACCGCTGGGGCTTGGGAGGTCAAGAATAGGTCTCGAAGGGGTAAAGAGATAGTCAATTCGGGCTATGGGCAGCACCTTCCAGACGGGTGCAGGATCGGCGAACAGTGGGTGACCACCACCGCTGCCGCGGGGAACCTCCTTCGGTGACGGTCACGACGCGCCTTGCGCGTTACCCGGACGCGCGACCGCGCGCTCGATGCCGTTGATAGGCAACACCACCGCCCCGGAGGCCACGTCATGACCACCACAGCAGCCCGGCGTTCCCATACGTCGAGTGAACCGCCCACCATCTGTCCATCGATATCGGAAGGGGTGTCGGTATGACCGGCACCGTCACGAACCGCCGCCGCCGCAGCATCGCGGCTATCGGTGCAGCCACGCTCGCCGCGGGTGTATCGCTCACCTTCCTCGCGTCACCCGCGTACGCCGCTGTCCACGACCACTTCGAGCTCGAAGGCAACGTCCTCGACGATGCAGCCAACCCAGACCCTGATTGGGGCGCACCAGCGCAGAACAGCATCTTCGTCCTGCCTGACCCTTACAGCACCACGGCCCCCGACACGACGCCACCGGTGGCACGCTCGCCACTGCCCACGAACTTCTTCGATGCCGGTTTCGCCGTTGACTTCATCCCCGGGAAGACGAGCGACACCTCGTCGTTCGCGGGCAGCAGCAAGGACCAGAACGACATCGACACCTGGAAGTGCAAGACCGAAGCGAACATGACCGACAAGGGCGACATCCAGAACGCCTACGCGGCCGTCGCGACCGACCCGGTCACCGGCAACCTCCTCCTGTACTTCGGCATGGAGAAGAACGCCCCCAACGGCAACAACAACATGGGTGTCTGGTTCCTCCAGGACGGCACGGTCGGGTGCGACGGCACGGGCGTGGCCGGAAGCGGCCTGCAGTTCACCGGCCTGCACACCGACGGTGACATCTTCCTCGTCGCAGCCTTCACCAACGGCGGTTCGAACCCGCAGATCACCGCCTACCAGTGGGACAACGGTGGCCTCATCCTCAAGGACTCCGGCGGCGCCTGCGGTGCCACGGGCTCGGAGGACCTCTGCGCCATCACCAACGACACGGCGTCGGTACAGACCCCGTGGCAGACGACGAACAAGAACTCCGCCAACCCGCAGAACAAGACCGGCCAGGGCACCACCCTGGACGCGGACCAGTTCTACGAGGGTGCGGTTGACCTCACGGCCAACGAGCTGGACGAGGACAGCGAAGGAAACCCGGTGTGTGTCAACCGGTTCCTCTTCAACACGAGGTCCTCGCAGGAGCTGACGGCGACGCTCTACGACTACGCCGCCGGCGACGTCCAGACCTGTGCCAGCCCCGAGATCGACACCCTGCTCTACCACGAGCAGGGCGTGACCGACACCGCGCTGCCGGCGGACGGTGACCACACGGTGACCCTCCCCGCCTCGGTGTACGACACGGCGACGATCACCGGCGGCTTCCCGGTCACCAACGGCACGGTGACCTACGCGCTGTACACCGACAATGAGTGCACCGTCGCATCGGACGACCCGGAGTTCGCGAACGGGACGAACGAGTCGACGGTCAACATCGCCGCCAACGGGACTGTTCCACCGTCGGAGACCCTGTCGTTCACCACGGCTGACAGCTACTGGTGGCAGGCTGAGTACACGCCGGGAGCGGGCAGTCGCAACGACTCCGCGATCAGCGACTGCACCTCTGAGCCGCTCATCGTCGAGAAGCCATCGCCTGCGATCGTCACAGATGCGTCCGACAACATCGTCATCGGCAACGGAAATGACTTCAACGACACCGCCACCATCACCGGCGGCTACTTCCCCGAAAGCGGGGTGCCGGCTCCCGGGACTGTGACGTTCAAGCTGTACGGTCCGTTCGCGGCTGGTGCCACCCTCACGGCGGCGTCGTGTGTCGACTCCGGTGACGGCGCGAACCTGCTTCGCACCGAGACGGTCAACGCCACTCGCGTCTCGACGACCGAGGCCACGGCGACGTCGGCAGACTATCTGCCGACAGTCGTGGGCAAGTACCAGTGGACGGCGAAGTACAACGGCAACGACCAGAACAACGCGACGGCGTTCGTCGGATGCGGTGTACTCGTCGAGCAGGTCGTGGTTGCACCTGCGACTCCGTCCATCGCCACGAAGATCCTGCTGAGTGACACCGCCAAGGTCACCGGTGTGACCGGTGCGGGCGCCATCGCTGGCTCGGTCGTCTTCACGCTCCACCCGTCGAGCGACTGCACCGGCGACTCGGTGTACAACTCCGGAGCCGTGAACCTGGTCAGCGGCGTTGCCACGACTCCGCAGGCCACGGCAGTGGTTGCCGGAACGTACTCGTGGAAGGTCGTGTTCACGCCATCCGCCAACTCCAACTACACGACGGTCACGACGACCTGCTCGCCGGCGGCGGAGGAGATCGCCACGATCTCCTACGGCGGCGACTCGCCGATCACCCCGTGGCCGATCCCGTGAGGAGCTAGCACCATTCGTCGCCTGCTTCTGACGCGCTGAGGGCGACGGCACGACGGCCAGGGCCGGCATCCGAGCTGGGTGCCGGCCCTGCCGTGTGCACCAGGACGAGGTGTAGCGCTCGCGGAATCAGGCGGTACCACATCGAGCGCGGGCGGGTCAGGTCGATCGTGGGCAAGGGGGTCAGCCCAGGTGGGCGAGGTCCATGGGGCAGCCGCGCTCGAACTCGGTGAGCTCGGAGAGGGGGGAGTCGAGGTCACGTCGTCGCCGCTCCAGGTCGGAGCGCTGCTGGTCGATCTGAGGGGGGGCCGAAGAAATAGTCACAATGGGCCATGTCCCTGCAGTGCAGGGGGGTGGAGGATCACGCTCAGTGGGTGACCACCACCGTCGCCGGCTCCTCGGAGATCGTCCACCCGACACGGTCACGACGCGCCAGCGGCGCGCCATCCGGACGCACACATCGCGGCCGATCTTGCTGAACGGGTAGCAGATTCACCTCCGGAGGAAAACATGCCCCGCATTTCGCTCCGCCGTGCGCGCACGTGCACGGCCTCCCTCCTGACCGAGGACCACCGCCGTGACGTCACGGGGGGTTGTTTCCCATGTTGAGTACCCAGAAACGCCAGGCCTCAAGGCGTCACGTCGCCGCCGTCAGTGCGGCGATCCTCGCTGCAGGCGTGTCCCTCACGATGTTCGCCCCATCGGCCCTCGCGGACGTGGATGACCATTTCGAGCTCGAGGGCAATGTCCTTGATGACGCCGCAAACCCCGACCCGGACTGGGGTGCAGGCGCAAGCACCAGCATCTTCGTGCTCCCAGGCGGGTACAACACCACGACAGCATCACCCCCACCCTTGGCCCGCTCGCCGCTGCCCACGACCTTCTTCGATGCCGGTTTCGCCGTTGACTTCATCCCCGGGAAGACCAGCGACACCTCGTCGTTCGCGGGCAGCAGCAAGGACCAGAACGACATCGACACCTGGAAGTGCAAGACCGAAGCGAACATGACCGACAAGGGCGACATCCAGAACGCCTACGCGGCCGTCGCGACCGACCCGGTCACCGGCAACCTCCTCCTGTACTTCGGCATGGAGAAGAACGCCCCCAACGGCAACAACAACATGGGTGTCTGGTTCCTCCAGGACGGCACGGTCGGGTGCGACGGCACGGGCGTGGCCGGAAGCGGCCTGCAGTTCACCGGCCTGCACACCGACGGTGACATCTTCCTCGTCGCGGCCTTCACCAACGGTGGGGCGAACCCGCAGATCACCGCGTACCAGTGGGACAACGGTGGCCTCATCCTCAAGGACTCCGGCGGCGCGTGCGGTGCCCTGGGCTCGGAGGACCTCTGCGCCATCACCAACGACACGGCGTCGGTACAGACCCCGTGGCAGACGACGAACAAGAACTCCGCCAACCCGCAGAACAAGACCGGCCAGGGCACCACCCTGGACGCGGACCAGTTCTACGAGGGTGCGGTTGACCTCACGGCCAACGAGCTGGACGTCGACAGCGAAGGAAACCCGGTGTGTGTCAACCGGTTCCTCTTCAACACGCGGTCCTCCCAGGAGCTGACGGCAACGCTCTACGACTACGCCGCCGGCGACGTCGAGACGTGCGCCGAGCCCACGATCTCGACGCTGCTCTTCGAGGACACCAACCTCCCAGCAGGCCCGCAAGGAGCCGGGGACCCGGCTGACAACGACCTGCCGAGCTCAGCGGGCAACCACACTGTGACGGCTCCGGCCAAGGTGTACGACACCTCCACGCTGGGTGGGACGTTCTTCCCCGACGCCGATGGCACCGTGACCTACACGGTGTACAACAACGCTACGTGTGACGACGATCCTGCCTCCAACGTGGTGTACACCGAGACGGTGGGCATCAATGCTGATGGCACGACCATCCCGGCATCGACGGTCCAGACGTTCAATACCCCGGGTACGTACTACTGGGTCGCGGCGTACACCCCGAGCAGCACGAGCCGGAACGAGGCCGCGGCGAGCGCGTGCGACGCCGAGCCGCTGATCATCCGTGCGATCCCCACGCTCGAGACGACGATTCTCCTCCAGGACAAGGTCAAGGTCTCCGGCGTGACCAGCGACGACGTCCCCCAGGGCAGTGTCGTGTTCACGCTGTGGGCATCTGACAACTGCACGGGCACGAAGTGGTACGACTCTGGGTCCAAGACCCTCGTCAATGGATTGGCGACCTCTGACGCCGTGGCTGTCGCCGCAGGTACGTACTCGTGGAAGGTTGTCTTCACTCCGGACTCGACCGAACTTGACTACGCCGGTGCGCAAACGAAGTGCAGCCCCACGGCGGACGAGACGGCAGTCATCGCCTACCAGGCTCCATCGCCGATCGAGCCCACGCCGTCACCGGTCCCGTAGCGGGGTCATGACACACCTCGAATCACCTTAGAGAGAGGCGACCAGGTCAACCAAAGGGCAGGGCCGGCATCCGGAGACGGGTGCCGGCCCTGCCGCCTTCGTCAAGGCGAAGGCTCATCCGAGGCGGTCGAGGTCCACGCGGCACCGCCGCTCGAACTCGCCCAACTCCAGGAGCGCCGCGTCGAGGTCACGGCGGCGCTGCTCGAGGTCGGTGCGCCGATCGTCGATCTGGCCCAGCACGTACTCGAGCTGGCTGCGCCGGCCACGCGGTGCGTCGTAGAGGTCGATGATCGTGCGGATCTCCTCGAGCGGGAAGCCGAGCCGCTTGCCGCGCAGGATCAGCCCCAGCCTGGTGCGGTCGCGGCGGTGGTAGATCCGCGTCGTGCCGCGGCGCTCGGGGGTGATCAGTCCCAGCTCTTCGTAGTGCCGCACCGTCCGGTGCGTCACCCCGAACTCCGCCGCCACCTCGGCGATCGACCAGGTGCGCTCGCGGACGTCCTCGGGGCGCCGTCGCGCAGGAGACCGCCGTCGCGCCCGCCGACGGGAGCACGTTCAGCGGCCGGTGAGCGGACGGCATCCGTCGTGGGGGTTGGCATACCGGCGAGTATTGCTTTACGTTGACGTCAACGTCAAGAACGTCACCGTCTGCCGTGCGCCCGCGACCCGGGGCCGGCCCACTCCGCGCAAAGGGGCGCCCATGTTCGAGCTCAGCCAGCACCACGAGGACTTCCGGGCGGTCGTCCGCGACTTCGCCGCCCGGGCGGTCGAGCCCCACGTCGCCAAGTGGGACCGGGCCCACCACTTCCCGACCGAGCTCGTCCCGCAGATGGGCGACCTGGGTCTGTTCGGGCTCGTCGTGCCGGAGGCGTACGGCGGCTCGCTCGAGCACGCGGACGGCGGGGCGTTCACCAGCCTGTGCATCGCGATCGAGGAGCTCGGCCGCGTCGACCAGTCGATCGGCATCACCCTCTCCGCCGGTGTCGGCCTCGGCATCAACCCGATCCTCACCTACGGCACCGACGCCCAGAAGGAGCGCTTCCTCCCCGACCTCGTCGCCGGCCGCGCGCTCGCCGGCTTCGGCCTCACCGAACCAGATGCCGGGTCCGACGCCGGCGCCACGCGCACCAAGGCGGTCCTCGAGGACGGCCAGTGGGTCGTGGACGGGGCGAAGGCGTTCATCACGAACTCCGGCACCGACATCACGTCCGTCGTCACGGTCACGGCGCGCACCGGCACCGACGAGGAGGGGCGCCCCGAGATCTCGGCCATCATGATCCCCTCCGGCA
Source organism: uncultured Actinomycetota bacterium (assembly GCA_963763015.1). GTDB lineage: Bacteria > Actinomycetota > Actinomycetes > Actinomycetales > Dermatophilaceae > Fodinibacter. Next base: position 645,537 of record CAVXML010000007.1, read on the forward strand.
CGCCGGGATTCGTCGTGGAGGCCCCCTACGACAAGCTCGGCTGGAACATCTCCGACACCCACGGCCTCTCCTTCTCCGGATGCCGCGTGCCCGAGGACCACCTCCTCGGCGAGCGGGGCCAGGGCTTCCGCCAGTTCCTCAAGACCCTCGACGACGGGCGGATCGCCATCAGTGCCCTCGCGCTGGGCCTGATCACGCGCATGCGGGAGGAGGCCACGGCCTACGCGAAGAGCCGCACCGCGTTCGGGCGGCCCATCGGTGTCAACCAGGGCGTGGCGTTCCCCATCGCCGACCTCGCCGTCATGGAGGAGAACGCCCGCCTCCTGACCTATCGCGCCGCGTGGCTCAAGGACGAGCAGGAGGCCGGGCGCCGCTCGGTGGCCGACGTCAAGCAGGCGGCCGCCGTGGCGAAGCTCTACACCTCCGAGGCGGCCGTCGAGGCCACTCGCATCGCGACCCAGGTCTTCGGAGGCAACGGGTTCATGGAGGAGTACCCCGTGGCACGTTTCTACCGGGACGCCAAGATCCTCGAGATCGGCGAGGGCACCTCGGAGGTCCAGCGCATGGTCATCGCCAAGGGCCTCGGCCTCCCGACGCACTGAGCCCGCCGAGCCGGGTACCCCGACTCTGCTCCGGCATCCACCTGAGCACCCCGACTCGACCAGAACGAGAGGTATGCCGGTGACTCCCGACAGCGCCCAGCCCGCCACGGGTGACCCGCGCGTCGCCGACGTGCGCGCGCGGCTGGAAGCGGCGCACGCGGCATCCGAGCGTCCGACGGAGAAGGCCGCGGCCAAGCTGGCGAGCCAGAACAAGCTCTACGTCCGGGACCGCCTGGCGCTTCTCCTGGATGCCGGCAGCTTCGTCGAGGACGGTCGCTACGCCAACGCTCTGGCGCCGGGCCTGCCGGCCGACGGCGTGGTGACCGGCCGCGGCATGGTCGACGGCCGACCGGTCGTGGTGATCGCCAACGACCCCACCGTCAAGGCGGGCTCGTGGGGGGCACGCACGGTCGAGAAGATCGTTCGCGCCACCGAGACGGCGCTGCGCGAGGAGCTGCCGGTCTTCTGGCTCGTGGACAGCGCGGGGGCACGGATCACCGACCAGGTCGAGATGTTCCCGGGGCGGCGCGGCGCCGGCCGGATCTTCCACAACCAGGTGGCGCTCTCGGGAAAGGTGCCCCAGATCTGCTGCCTGTTCGGCCCGTCGGCCGCGGGCGGGGCCTACATCCCCAGCTTCTGCGACCTCATCATCATGGTCGAGGGCAACGCGTCGATGTACCTGGGGTCGCCGCGGATGGCCGAGATGGTCGTGGGGGAGAAGGTCTCGCTCGAGGACATGGGCGGCGCCCGGATGCACTGCACGGTCTCGGGGGTCGGGGACCTGCTCGCGCACGACGACGCCGAGGCGATCGAGCTGGCCCGGCTCTACTTCTCCTACCTTCCGCTCAGCTGGCGTTCACCGCTGCCGACGTACGACCCGGAGGAACCCGCCGAGCGGCTCACCCGGGCCTCGGTGCCCGAGCGCGAGAGCCAGCCGTTCGACGTGCACGAGCTCATCGACGGGCTCGTCGACGAGCACAGCTTCTTCGAGGTCAAGCCGCTGTTCGCGGCGGAGCTCGTCGTCGGGTTCGGGCGCCTCGAGGGGGAGACCGTCGGCATCCTCGCGAACAACTCCGCCGTCAAGGGCGGGGTCCTCTTCACCGACTCGGCCGACAAGGCGTCGCGCTTCATCTGGCTCTGCGACGCATTCTCGATTCCGCTCGTGTACCTCGCAGACGTTCCGGGCTTCATGATCGGCTCGGAGGTCGAGCGCGGCGGCATCATCCGCCACGGCGCCAAGATGGTGTCCGCCGTGGCCTCGGCCACCGTGCCGCAGATCTGCGTCGTGGTGCGCAAGGCCTACGGGGCCGGGCTGTACGCGATGGGCGGGCCGGGCTTCGGGCCCGACGCGACGATCGCGCTGCCCACCGCCCGCATCGCGGTCATGGGTCCGGAGGCCGCGGTGAACGCGGTGTACGCCAACAAGATCGCCGAGGTCGAGGCGGCCGAGGGGCCGGCCGCCCGCGAGGCGTTCGTGGCCGCTCGGCGGGCCGAGTACGAGGCGGACGTCGACCTCGAGCGGCTCGCGGCCGACCTCGTCGTCGACCAGGTCGTCGAGGCCGACGCGCTGCGCGCCGAGCTGCTGCACCGGCTCCGGTACGCGGCGCGGCGCGACCGGCACTTCGCCGACAAGCGCCGGGACGTGCCCCCGGTCTGATCCCCGCTCCTTCCGCACTTCGTCTGTCAGGCGGCGGCGACACGCCGCGTCCGCGGCGTGTCGCCAGCCGCCTGACAGACGAGGTCGGGGAGCTCGTCAGGGGGTGCGCAGGTCGTGCCAGGCGACGCCGAGCTCGCGCAGGAGCTCGCGGACGAGCGGGAGCGAGACGCCGACGACGTTGCTCGGGTCGCCCTCGATGCCCGCGACGTACGGCCCGCCCAGCCCGTCGAGGGTGAAGGCGCCCGCGACACCGAGGGGCTCCCCGGTCGCCACGTACGCGGCGATCTCCGTGTCGTCGAGGTCCGCGAAGTGGACCGTCGTCGTGGCGGTCCCCCCCACCATCCCGGCGGTTCCTCCGTCGTCGGGGTCCCGCAGGTCGACGAGCCAGTGGCCGGTGTGCAGGAAGCCCGAGCGCCCCCGCATGCGCCGCCACCGCTCGGCCGCCTCGGCCGCATCAGTGGGCTTGCCGTGCACCTCGCCGTCGAGCTCCAGAACCGAGTCGCAGCCGAGGACCATCACGCCGACGCTCGCGGCGTCGTCGATGTCCTCGTCGGCGTCCCCGTCCTCCAGGACGGTGACGACGTCCTCCGCCTTGGCGCGCGCGAGGAGGAGGGCCACGTCGGCCGCAGCCAGCCGGCCGTTCGCCTGCTCGGCAGCGGCCAGGACGGCATCCTCGTCGACGGCCGATACCCGCACGAGGGGCTGAACCCCGGCCGCGACGAGCGTCGCCAGGCGGGCGGGCGACGCAGAGGCGAGGACGAGTGCGACGCGAGCGGACGGCATACGGGACAACCTAGATGGCTCCTCAGCAGAGGTTGCATCTGCACCCACACGGTGCACCCTGTGGGTTGTGACCGAAGGTCTGCTGACTGCGATGCCAAGGCACAGTCAGCAGAGGTTGCGGACCGATCCACACGGTGCACCCTGTGGATCGGTCCCCAAGCTCTGCTAGCAGAGGTTCGAGGCTCCACGCTGCGGCGGCGGGCACGCGCCCAGGGCATCCGTCCGGGGCATCCGTCCGGCCGAGCCTCAGCCGATGACCTGGTCGACGTAGCACCACCGCCACGCCTCACCCGGCTCGATGCTGCGCATCACGGGGTGCCCGGTCTCCCGGAAGTGGGCCGCTGCGTGCTTGCCCTCGGAGGAGTTGCAGCAGCCGACGTTCCCGCACTCTGCGCACGCCCGCAGGTGCACCCACCGCCTGCCCTCTCCCAGGCAGGTCGGGCACCCGTCCGCGCTCGTGGGCGGGCGGGGGACCTCGGACTCGGCCAGGTGGTCGCAGGCTCCCGCGATGTGGTCTGGCGGCCGCAGCGGCGAGGCGCGCACGGCGCCGGACTTCGTGGCACTCCAGACGAGGGCCGTCTCCTCGGCGTCGAGCTGTCCGAGAACGGTGTTCAGGACCGCATGATCCACTCCGCCCCGGTCGCGGATGCGGAGCAGCTCGGCGCGCTCCTCTCGGATCATCGCCGTCCGCAGGCGCACCTGGGTCTCGCTGGGGGTCTCGTCGTCGCCCTGGCCGAGGGTGCCGAGCCGCTCCCAGCTGCGGTTCACCCGAGCCCGGGCCTGTTCCTGGATGGTCCGCACGGCAGCTGCATCGGCATCCGGGTCGGACTCGATGAGCCGCAGCCCGGCGCCCGTCGTCGCACCGAGCACCGTCGCCTCCTGGAGAGCGTCCTCCCGCGGGTCCGGACCCCGCACGTCGAGGGCCCGGGCGAGCATCGGCAGCGTGGTCCCCTGGAGCAGCAGGGTGCCCACGGTGACGACAAGGGCGATCACCACGAGCTGGGCCCGCATCGGGGTCTCCTCGGGGAGGGTGAGCGCCGCCGCGAGTGTGACCACACCCCGCATGCCGGCCCAGGAGCCGACGAGCGCGGTACGCACGGCGTCTCCGCGCTGCTCGCTGTGCCGGTGCCTGAGCAGGGTGTACGGCACCATCCAGACCGGCCTCAGAACGAGGCACGTGACGAGCACCGCCAGGCCCACGAGGAGGGTGCGGGGCAACGAGGGCTCACCCTCCCCGACGGCGTCGAGCAGGCTCGCCATCTGCAGGCCGATGAGCAGGAAGACGGCGTTCTCCAGCACGAAGGTCACGCTGGACCAGTTGATCCTCTCCGACAGCCGTGACGGCGCGGTCTGCAGCACCGGCGCCTTGTGGGCGAGCAGCAGGCCGGTCGTGACGACGGCCAGCACACCGGAGGCCCCGGCCCGTTCGGCCGGGACGTAGGAGAGGTAGGGGGCGACGAAGGACAGGGCGGTGTCCGCGGGCACCTCGGTGACGAGGTAGCGCCGGATGGCGCCGATGAGGAGATAGGCGAGGATGCCGATCGCGACGCCTCCCAGCGACGCCACCAGGAGGTCGATGCTCACCGACCCCAGGGTCACCTCTGGCTCCCCGCCCTCACCCCCCTCGCCGGCACCCACACCGTGCGCCGCGAGCCCTGCCGCGGCGAGCGCCGTGCGGAGCGTGACCAGGGCCGTCGCGTCGTTGAGCAGCGACTCCCCCTCGAGGATCGTGGTGATCCGGCGCGGCAGGCCGATCCGTCGCGCGACCGCAGTGGCGGCCACGGCATCCGGCGGTGCGACGATGGCGCCGAGCGCCAACGCCAGGGTGAAGGGGATCGGCAGCAGCATCCAGGCGACCACGCCGACCCCGAGGGCGGTGAAGAGCACCAGGCCGACGGAGAGGCTGAGGATCGCGGCCCGGTGGGTGCGGACGTCGAGCAGCGATGTCGACAGGGCGGCCGCATAGAGCAGCGGGGGGAGGAGCCCGAAGAGCACGAGCTCGCTCGACAACGGCACCTCGGGCACGGCCGGGACGAAGGAGATCACCGCCCCGACGAGGAGCAGCGCGATGGGCGTCGGCACGCCGAGGGAGGCGGTTCCCCGCCTCACGAGGATGACGACGAGGACGATGGCGACGATGAGTGCGGCGAGCTCCACCCGAGGATTGTCCCTGTTCAGGGGCGATCGGGCGACAGGCTGCCCGTCAGGTAGTGCTGGAGGACCGGCCCGACGGCCGCGACGAGCTCGTCCGGTGTCGCCTCGGCGAGCCGCGGAAGGCCGATGATGTGCCGCGCCACCACGAGACCGGCCATCTGCGCACCGGTGAGCGAGGCGCGCAGCTCCGGGCGGTCCGCGCCGATGTGCCGGGCCAGCGGAGTCAGCAGCCGCGCCACGAGGAGGTCGCGCACGCGGACCGCTGCCTCCTCCTCCGAGGCGGCGGCGCGCAGCAGGCCCGTCATGGTGCGCCGGGCCTCGGGCGTCTCGAGCATGCCGACGGCGAACGTGGCCAGGCGGTGCCCCACGCCGTCGGGCCCGGGGCCCAGGAGCGTGGCCATCGCCACCTCCGGGTCGAAGGGCAGCTCGACCACCTCGACGAAGAGGTCCTGCTTGCTGCCGAAGTAGTGGGTGACCAGCCGGGTGTCGACGCCGGCGTCGCGGGCGATGCCTCGCAGCGTCGTGCGCGGGTACCCCTGCTCGGCGAACGCCCGGGAGGCCGCGGCGAGGATCGCCTCACGGGTCCCGCTCCCGGCCGGCCTGCGGCCGCGCGTCCCAACCACCGGCCCTCCTCGGAGCTCGGATTTCCACGGTCAGGGAAAGTATGGACCCGGGCTCGCCCGCAGGGCCGCGCACCCGGCATCCGACGGGTGGAACCGGTCAGGGCTCGCGGAGCACGGCGGCCCGAAGGACGTCCAGACCGACGGAGCCGATGTCGAGCGTGCGGCGGTGGAAGTCCTTGAGGGAGAACCCGTCCCCTTCGCGGCGAGCCGTCTCGTCGCGCAGCTGCAGCCAGAGCCGCTCCCCGACCTTGTAGCTCGGCGCCTGGCCCGGCCACCCGAGGTACCGGTTGAGCTCGAACCTCAGCATCGGCTCGCTCTCGTGGGCATGGGTCGTGAGGAAGGACCACGCCTTGTCGTAGGTCCACTCCCCACCACCCACCTCGGCCGGCGCCTCGAAGCCGCAGTGCACGCCGATGTCGATGACGACACGCGCCGCCCGCAGCGACTGGCCGTCGAGGAGGCCGAGGTAGTTGCCCGGGTCGTCCATGTAGCCGAGGTCGGCCATGAGCCGCTCGGCGTACAGCGCCCAGCCCTCGCCGTGGCCGCTCACCCAGCACATCTGGCGCCGCCACCGGTTGAGCAGCTCCCGGCGGTACACCGTCTGCGCCACCTGGAGGTGGTGGCCCGGAACCCCCTCGTGGTAGACGGTCGTGAGCTCGCGCCACGTGCTGAACTCCGTCACCCCCCTGGGCACCGACCACCACATCCGGCCCGGCCGCCGGAAGTCGTCGCTCGGACCGGTGTAGTAGATGCCGCCCGTGTGCGTTGGCGCGATGCGCGCCTCGATGGTGCGCACGGGGTCGGGGATGTCGAAGTGGGCGCCGGCCGTCTCGGAGATGACCTCGTCGGCCCGCTCCTGCATCCAGGTGCGCAGGGCGTCAGTGCCCTGGAGCCGGTACCGGGGGTCCCGGTTGAGCTGCTCCATGGCCTCACCGATGCCCGCGCCGGGCAGGATCCGCTCCGCCGTGACCCGCATCTCGGCCGTGATCCGGGCCAGCTCCTCCTGGCCCCAGGTGTAGGTCTCCTCGAGGTCGACGGTCGCCCCCAGGAACTGCCGGGATGCGAGCTGGTAGCGCTCCCGGCCGGCCGCGTCGGACTCCGGGGCGCGGTCGAGCAGGTGGGTGCGCAGCTCGTCCGCGAGCCGCTGGTAGGCCGTTGCGGCGGCCTTCGTCCCCCGCTCCAGGTCGCTCCTCACGGACTCGTCGAGGGACACCCCGTCGGCCCCGGCACCGGCCAGCAGGTCGGCGAAGAAGCCGTCGGACGCGGTCAGCTCGTCGCACTGGTCGATGCACTCGGCGACCTGTCGACGCGGCGTGACCAACCCCCGGTCGGCGGACTCGCGCAGCGTGACGGTCCACTGCTCCAGGGCGGTGGGGATGCGGGCCAGCCGTGCGGCGATGGTCGACCAGTCCTCGCTCGTCGCGGTCGGCATGAGGTCGAGAACGCTGCGACAGCTCTGGAGGGGCGAGGCGATGACGTTGAGCTCCATGCGGTCCCACCCGGCGTCGTGGCTCTCGATCTCCACACCCAACCGCTCGCGCAGGGCCGCGACCGTGACCTGGTCGACGTCGTCGACGGGGTCGACGCCCTCGAGCCTGCGCAGGGTCTCCCGGGCCAGCCGCGCCTGCTCGGCGTAGCCGTCGGGGGAGAAGTCGTCGAGCTCGGTGTCGTGCCCCGGGACGCCCAGGTAGGTGGCGGTGATGGGGCTGGCCGCCAGGACGGCCTCCACATGGGCCTCGGCGACGCGGTCGACGTCTGTGGGCGGACGGGTCGTGAGCGTCGTCTCGGGCACCCCGCGGACGCTACCGCAGCAGCGGCAGCGGCGCCGTCCGAGGTAGGGGGCTGCCCGACGTCTCCGCGGATGCCGTGGGCCGGGGTGGGTTTCCGACGTGGCACGCGGGCGGCATACCCTCCTGTGCATGGCAGCGCACGTGAGGTCGGTGAACGTCGGGAGCCCTCGCTCCGGCATCCGGCCACGGGGCGGTGAGAGCTCGATCGACAAGTGGCCCGTGGAGCGCGTCGAGGTGCGAGACCCCGGTCCGAAGCGTGGTGGCCTGGGGAGTGGCGTCGTCGGCGACGACGTCTCGAGCCGCAAGCACCATGGTGGGTCGCGTCAGGCGGTGTACGCCTTCGCCCGTGAGGAGCTGGACTGGTGGGGCACCGGCCTCGGGCGGACCCTGCCCGACGGGATGTTCGGCGAGAACCTCACGACCTCAGGGCTCGATGTCGACGCCTCCGTGGTGGGTGAGCGCTGGCGGGTGGGGTCGGCGCTCCTCGAGGTGACGGGGCCGCGCATACCGTGTGCGACGTTCGCCGCCTGGATCGGGGAGCGCGGCTGGGTGCGACGGTTCACCGAACGTGGGCGCACTGGCGCCTACCTCGCCGTTGTCGAGCCCGGCTCCATCGCGGTGGGTGACCTGGTGCAGGTGGTCACCCGCCCGGAGCTGGGGATCACCGTGCCGGAGGTGTTCCGGGCGCTGATGGGCGACGCCCCCCTGATGGGCCGCGTCCTGGATGCCGGGATCTTGGCTCCCGAGGACCACGCCAGCCTCGAGCGCCGCCTCGCGGGGCGTACCCCCATCGACCATTAGGTCACTCGGGGTACGCGGTTCCGGTACCCCGATCGACCAATAGGTCACTCGGGGTACGCGGTTCCGGTACCCCGATCGACCAATAGGTCACTCGGGGTAGGCGGTTCCGGTACCCCGACCGACCAATAGGTCACTCCAGGCACTGGCTCGTCCTGCGCGCCGGCTGAATCGTGGCTCAGGCCGCCGCCGTCATGATGCGGAAGTGACGTCGCCAGTCATCGGACAGCACGGGAGGAACCGGGATGCCGTGCGCCCGCAGCTCCGCCACCAGCCGGCCGAGGAGCTGCTCAGGCCGATCGTAGAGTTCATCTGCCTGGACGACCACGAAGGTCCATCCCTCCTCTGTGCTCAGGACGGTGCGCCGAAGCGTGTCGCGTTTGCGCTGCTCCTCAGCGTCGTGCCACCGGCCGTCGTACTCAATGGCGAGCTTCATCTCCTCGAAGCCGAGGTCGATGCGGAAGCGTATGTTGCCCTCGGCATCAACGATCCGGATGTCGACCTGCGGTTCGGGCAAGCCTGCCAGAACCATGAGCAGCCGGAGCGCGGTCTCGGGGACCGAGTCGACCCGCTCCCGGACGAGTCCGGCGCCGCGAAGCGCCTCCCCGCGGCACTGGCCTGGCCATGCGTTCGCGTAGTGGACCAGATCCGATGGAGTGCACCGGCCCTTCTTGACCAGTCGGTCTCCGAGCGCCACGAGGTCGACCAACCCGAGGTGTTTGGCGAGGTGGCAGAAGGTCTGGCACGGCGACGTGACGGGAAGACCATGGCGCTTCATGGATGTCGAGGCGATGCCGGAACCGGTGTGGCTTCACTCCGCCCAGGCGAAACCGGACGTCGCGCATGAAGGAGACGTGCGTCCAGTCGTTGTCGGGGACAACACCGCCCCACAGGCGGGCAGCAGTCCAGTGGCTCACCACGCCGCCCTCGGGGCAGGCGAGCAGTGCCGCCCGGGCCCGGACCACGACGGTGTCCGGCACGCGCGCATCAACGACAACTCCGGTGAAGATCGTCCGGAAGGCGTTGCTTCTCAGGCGGCGCTGTCCGACCCCGAGTGCCGGTGCCTCTCGGCGCAGGAACGGGCCGAGGACGGGTGGCGACGTGTCCGGCATCCAGGGATGGTGGCACTGACAGGGTGGGGGCTGCCGGCGTCATCCACAGGCGTACCCGGAGTGACCTATTGGTCGGTAGGGGTACGGGCGGGTGTACCCGGAGTGACCTATTGGTCGGTCGGGGTACGGACGGGTGTACCCGGAGTGACCTATTGGTCGGTCGGAGTACGGTCAGGAGCGGAGGGAGGTGCGCCAGGCGCCGGGGCCGTGGGACACCGGTCGTCGCATGGCCACCGAGTGCGCGGACCACGGTGAGGTCCGCCCCAGCTCAGGGCCCTGTGGGTCGTGCCCGGCAGCGGCCGAGAGCACCGCCACGAGGGCGGCGACCTCCTCCGGGGTGGCGGCGCCGCGGACGACGATCGCGGGCGTCTGGTCGGTCACAGGGGCGGGTCCCCCTGAGCTCTGAGCCGGCGCAGCGGTCAAGGGCGGGGTCCCCCTGAGCTCTGTGCCTGCGCAGCGGTCATAGGGCGGGGTCCCCGTGAGCTCTGAGCCTGCGCAGCGGTCATAGGGGAATGTTCCCGTGCTTCTTCGGGGGCAGGGAGGCCCGCTTGGAGCGCAGTGCTCGCAGCGCCTTGGAGACGTTCATCCGGGTGTTCGACGGCGTGATGACCGTGTCGATGTAGCCGCGCTCCGCCGCCACGTAGGGGTTGGCGAGAGCGTCCTCGTACTGCTTGATGAACGCCGCCCGGGCGTCCTCGACGGAGTCGCCCTTCTCGGCGGTCCTGGCGAGCTCCTTGCGGTAGAGGATGTTGACCGCGCCCTGGGCTCCCATGACCGCGATCTGCGCGGTGGGCCAGGCGAGGTTGATGTCGGCACCGAGGTGCTTGGAGCCCATGACGTCGTAGGCGCCGCCGTAGGCCTTGCGGGTGATGACGGTGACGAGCGGCACGGTGGCCTCGGAGTAGGCGTAGATGAGCTTGGCCCCGCGCCGGATGATGCCGTCCCACTCCTGGTCGGTGCCCGGCAGGAAGCCCGGCACGTCGACGAACGTGAGGATCGGGAGGTTGAAGGCGTCGCACGTGCGCACGAACCGGGCGGCCTTCTCCGAGGCGTCGATGTCCAGCGTCCCGGCGAACTGCATCGGGTTGTTCGCGACCACGCCCACCGCGCGGCCCTCGACCCGGCCGAAGCCGATGAGAATGTTCGGGGCGAACAGCGGCTGCACCTCGAGGAGCTCCCCGTCGTCGAGGACCTTCTCGATCACCTGGTGCATGTCGTAGGGCACGTTGGGGCTGTCGGGAATGACCGTGTCGAGGAACCGGTCGTCCTCGGTGACCTCGAGGTCGTTCTCGTCGCCGAAGACCGGGGGGTCCTCCATGTTGTTGCTGGGAAGGTACGACAGCAGCGCCTTGACGTACTCGATCGCGTCGTCCTCGTCGGTGCCCATGTAGTGCGCGACACCCGACTTGGTGTTGTGGGTCCGTGCTCCACCGAGCTCCTCGAAGCCGACGTCCTCGCCGGTGACGGTCTTGATCACGTCGGGACCGGTGATGAACATGTGCGAGGTCTGGTCGACCATCACCGTGAAGTCGGTGACCGCCGGGGAGTAGACGGCACCACCGGCGCACGGCCCCATGACGAGCGAGATCTGCGGGATGACGCCCGACGCGTGGACGTTGCGCCGGAAGATCTCGCCGTACAGGCCGAGGGAGACGACCCCCTCCTGGATCCGCGCGCCGCCGGAGTCGTTCAGGCCCACCACCGGGCAGCCGACCTTCATCGCGAAGTCCATGATCTTGACGATCTTCTCGCCGAAGACCTCCCCGAGCGAGCCCCCGAAGACGGTGAAGTCCTGCGCGAACACCGCCACCGTCCGCCCGTCGACCGTCCCGTAGCCCGTGACGACGCCGTCGCCGTAGGGCCGGTTCCTGTCCTGTCCGAAGGCCACCGAGCGGTGCCGGGCGTACTTGTCCATCTCGACGAACGTGCCCTCGTCGAGGAGCAGCTCGAGGCGCTCGCGTGCCGTCTTCTTGCCCCGCGCGTGCTGCTTCTCGACCGCCCGCTCGGACCCGGCCCCGGCGACCTCCGCGACGCGCCGCTTGAGGTCTGCCAGCTTCCCCGCCGTCGTCGTGGTGTCGATGTCCTTCGGGACGTCAGTGCCGCCGATGGAGTGGGCGTCGCTCTTGGGCATGCTCCGAGCCTAGCCTTGCCCCCGTGAGCCCGATGCCCGACCCACGACCCCTGGCGGCGCCCTCGGTCACGCCCGGCGAGCCATGGCTCCCCATGGAGGTCTTCGACCGCCTCGGGTCGACCAACGACGAGGTGCGAGCGCGGCCCCGGACCTGGCGGGTCGTCGTCGCCGAGCGGCAGGATGCCGGACGCGGTCGCCTCGGGCGCTCGTGGACCACGACTCCCGGCACGGGGCTGGCCGTGTCGGTGCTCGTGCCGCCGCCGGTCTCCGGACCCTCGTGGGTGCCGCTGCTCGCCGGGCTCGCGGTGCACCGGGCCGTGGCCGAGGTGGCCCGGGTGGAGACGAGCCTGAAGTGGCCCAACGACGTCCTCGTGCCGGCCGACGCCGACCGCAAGGTCGCCGGTCTCCTGTGCGAGTGGACCCCCGCGGGGGTGGTCGTCGGGCTCGGCATCAACGTCGGCACGCCGCGGGAGGACCTGCCGCTCGAGAGCGCCACCTCGCTCCGTGCCGCCGGTTCCGGCGAGGTCGACCGCGCCGCGGTCCTCACGGCGTACCTCGTGCACCTGGCACGGCTCCTCGCGGACGACACCGGCCCGGGGGGCGGACCACAGGCCGCGTACGCCGCCGCCTGCTCGACCCTGGGTCGTGAGGTCGAGGTGCACGAGCCGGGCGGGGTGGTGCGCACCGGGGTGGCGACAGGGGTCGACGGAGCGGGCAGACTGGCCGTGAGGACGAGCGACGGTTCGTACGCGGTGTCCGCCGGAGACGTGGTGCACGTCCGGTCCCGCTGAGAGGAGGTGGGATGCCCAGCGACGACGCCGAGCCGGCAGGGAGTGTGTCGCCCGGTGGTGGACTGGCCACCGACGCCGACCTCGCCGCCCGGGTCGAGCACGCGCTGCTCGGGCGGCCCGCCTCGATGGGCCGCGCGGAGGTCTCGGCGGGGGCCGGCGTCGAACCGGCGACAGCCCGCCGGTTCTGGCACGCCATGGGGTTCCAGAACGTCGACGACCACGAGGCGATGTTCACCGAGGCAGACCTCGAGGCCCTCAGGAGGGTGGCCCGCCTCATCGGGGAGGACCAGGTCAGCGAGGAGCTCGCGCTGGGGATGACCCGGGCCTTCGCCCGCACGTCCGACCGGCTCGCCGTGTGGCAGACCCAGCTCGTCGCCGAGTCGCTCACCTCGCCGTTCTCCGAGGAGCTGGAGGGACGCGACAGCCGCTCGGTGCCCGAGCCGCGGATCGCGGCCGACGCGGCCCAGCTTCTCGCCGCCGTCTGCGACGACATGGAGCCGCTGCTCGTCTACGTCTGGAGGCGCCACCTCACGAACGCCATCGCCCGCATGCTCGCGGATGCCGACCCGGCCGTGCACTCCGACCCTTCCGCTCCGGTGCGCGTCGTCGGATTCGCCGACCTCGTGTCGTTCACCTCGTTCGTGCGCCGGATGAGCGAGCGGCAGCTCGCCCGCCTGGTGCAGCGCTTCGAGCTCCTCGCGAGCGACGTCATCACCGAGCACGGCGGCCGGGTCATCAAGACCGTGGGCGACGAGGTGCTGTTCGTCCACACCGAGGTGGCCGCGGCATCCGCGATCGCGCTCGACCTCGTCGACGCCATGGCCGAGGACGAGCTGCTGCCTCCCGTCCGCGTGGGCCTGGCTCACGGCAGGGTCGTCTCCCGCCTCGGTGACGTCTTCGGCCTCACCGTGAACAAGGCCAGCCGGATCACCGCCGTGACCCCGTCGGGGCACGTCTACGTCGAGGACGAGATGGCGCGGCTCCTCGGAGAGGTCTCTGGGTTCACGGTCACCGAACGGCGGCGGCGCGTGCTGCGCGGCATCGGGGTGGTGACCATGCACGAGCTCCAGCGAGCCCCGGGGGGCCGGGGCCTCGCCGTGCGCGGCGCCCGCGCGTGACTACGATCGGCGCATGACCAAGGTGCTCCTCGCCGAGGACGACCCTGCGATCTCCGACCCGCTGGCGCGGGCGCTGCGTCGCGAGGGCTACGACGTCGACGTGTGCACCGACGGCGAGACCGCCCTTGCCGAGGCGCTGCTCCAACCGGACCTGCTCGTCCTCGACCTGGGCCTCCCGAAGATGGACGGCCTCGAGGTGTGCCGCCGGCTCCGTGCGCAGGGCAGCAACGTCCCGGTGCTGGTGCTCACCGCTCGCGCGGACGAGGTCGACACCGTCGTCGGTCTGGATGCCGGTGCCGACGACTACGTGACCAAGCCCTTCCGCCTCGCCGAGCTCCTGGCCCGGGCCCGGGCGCTGCTGCGGCGCGGCGTCGTCGAGCCTCCGGCGGGCGAGGACCTCGTACGGATCGACAGTGACAGCCGGCGCGTGTTCCTGCGTGGCCAGGAGGTTCAGCTCACCGGCAAGGAGTACGAGCTGCTCAAGGTGCTCGTGAGCAACCGGGGCAAGGTCGTCTCCCGCGAGAAGCTCATGCGCGACGTCTGGGACAGCGCCTGGTACGGGTCGACGAAGACCCTCGACATGCACATCTCCGTGCTGCGCCGGAAGCTCGGTGACGACGCCTCCCAGCCCAGCTACATCACGACCATCCGAGGGGTCGGGTTCCGCTTCGACGCCCCGGAGGAGTGAGACGTGCGTCGGGTCCTCCTCGGGACGGCCATCCAGGCGGTGGTGACCACGCTGGTGCTCGTCCTCGTCGTCCTCGCAGCCCTGCTGGCGTGGGGCGCGGGTCCGGGGGAGTGGGCTGGGGCCGACCTCGCGGGGTGGGATGCCGGCCTACCGACCGTCGTGGTCGTCGTGCTGCTCGCCCTGGTCCTTGCGGGGTTGCTGGCCCTCTGGGTCTCGACGTGGCTCGCCGGGCGGCGGGCCGACCGGGTGGGGTGGTTCATCGACACCCTCGGGGAACGGGCGGAGCAGCTGGGGCCCGGTGACCCGCGCCCGGTGCCGCTGAACTCCGGCATCGAGGAGGTGGACCGGCTGGACGCGGCCCTCGCGCGCGGCGCCGAGCAGAGCGCGCGGCGGCTGGCGTCGGAGCGCGACTTCGCGGCCGACGCCTCGCACCAGCTGCGCACCCCGCTGACCGCGCTGCTGATGCGCCTCGAGGAGATCGCCTCGACCAGTGACCTCGCCGTCGTCGAGGAGGAGGCGACGATCGCGATCGGCCAGGTCGAGCGCCTGAGCGGCGTGGTCGACGACCTCATGAGCCGCACGAGGAGCGGGGCCGAGACGAGTCCCACGGTGTCGCTGGACTCGGTGCTCGCGGCGCTCCAGCGGGAGTGGCAGCCGGCGTTCGCGGCCGCGCGCCGCAGCATCCACGTCCGGGGGGAGCGAGGGCTGGGGGTCCGGGCAACACCGGTCGCCCTCGCGCAGATCCTCACCACGCTCCTCGAGAACTCGCTCACCCACGGGCGGGGCACGGTGGAGATCTCCGCTCGGCGAGCGGGGCCGTCCGTGGTCATCGAGGTGGCCGACGGTGGTGAGGGGGTGCCCGCCGCCATCGCGCCGCACGTCTTCGAGCGCTCGGTGTCGTCGACCGGCACCGGGCTCGGGCTCTCCCTTGCCCGCGACCTGGCCGAGGCAGCCGGCGGCCGGCTCGAGCTCGTGCGCGCCCGGCCGCCGCTCTTCGCCCTCTTCCTCTCCGGGAGTGAGCTCTGACCCTGGGCGGTCGCGGCGACGGATCCCGTTGGGCTGGTCCGACCGGGAGTCTGGTCGGGCCGGTGGGGGCAGGGGTAGCGTCCGCCTTGTGTCCACGCGCACGTGGTGGTTCGGGGTCGCGGTCGCGGTCCTCCTCCTGGCCCTCGGGGTTGCGGAGGGGGTCCGGGTCGTGAGGAGCGGGGACCTCAGCGGCCTGCCGTTCTGGCTCGGCACCCTCCTGGGTGCCGGCGCGTGCGTGCTCGCGGGCACGCTGCTCTCGGCGCGCCGGCCCGGGCTCGGCTTGGCCCTGACCGCCACGGGGTGCCTCGTCGCCATGGTGCCGACCGCCTGGACACTCGTGGTCCCCGTCCTGCTGCTCGCGCTCCTGGTCGTGACGGCGCTCGACGTGCGGGCGCGGGCTGCGGCGCGTCCTGCCTAGATCGGCTCGCCGGCGAACACGTACTTCCGGTAGGCCCAGAAGCGGAAGAGCGTGCCCAGGCCGATCCCCACGAGCGTGGCGACGTTGTTCGCGAGGGTGGAGGTGTGGCCGAGCCCGTAGTGCGACACGAACAGGGTCGCCGCGGCGATCCCGAGGGCGATGAAGTTGACCCCGAAGAACAGGGCCACCTCGTGGTGCGCCGGACGGCTGCGGCGGTGCCGGAACGTCCACTGGCGGTTCCCGACCCAGGCGAAGAGGGTGGCGACGATGCCGGAGATGACCTTCGCCGTCGTGACCTTGTCGCTGAGGACGGTCTGCCACAGCAGGTTGGCCAGGCCGATGTCGATGACAAAGGCGATCGCGCCCACCACGCCGAACTTGATCATCTCCCGGTAGAGGACGTCGACGGCCTCGCGCACCGAATGGAGGAGGCGGCCTACGACCCCGCTCGGCGCTGGGGCGGTCTTCGGCACCAGCGAAGCCTATAAGGGGGTGCGTGGGTATCCTTCGCCGGTGACCACCCCACGTCGCGCACCCGGCGGGTTCCCCGTCGTCGGCATCATCGGTGGGGGGCAGCTGGCTCGCATGTGCGCAGGACCGGCGGCCGAGCTCGGGATCACCCTGAGCGTCCTCGCCGAGGCGGAGGACGCGAGCGCCGCGCTCGTCGTGCCCAGCTCGCCGGTCGGGGACCACACCGAGGCCGCCGCCGTGCACGCCTTCGCCCAGCACTGCGACGTCGTGACCTTCGACCACGAACACGTTCCGGCCCACGTCCTCGAGCTGCTCGTCGCCGAAGGCGTCGACCTGCACCCCCGCCCCGACGCGCTGCGGTTCGCCCAGGACAAGCTGGCGATGCGCGAGCGCCTCAGCCGGCTCGGCATCCCGTGCCCACGGTGGACGGCCGCACGCACCCTCGCGGACGTCACCTCGTTCGGGGATGCCGTCGGGTGGCCGGTCGTGGCGAAGGTGCCCCGCGGCGGGTACGACGGCAGGGGCGTGCGCGTCGTGGCGGATGCCGGGGAGCTCACCGACTGGCTGGAGCGGGCGGCATCCGAGGAGTCAGCCGTGCTGCTGGAGGAGCGGGTGCCCTTTCGACGGGAGCTGGCCGCCCTCGTGGCCCGCAGCCCCTCGGGACAGGCCGCTGCCTGGCCGGTCGTCGAGACGGTGCAGAGCGACGGCATCTGCACGCAGGTGCTCGCGCCCGCCCCCGGGCTGGACGCGGCGCTGTCGGCGGTGGCGGTCCACGCCGCCCTGCGCGTCGCCGGTGAGCTGGGGGTCACCGGGGTGCTCGCGGTCGAGCTCTTCGAGGTGACGGGGGAGGGCGGCGAGCCGGCAGTCCTCGTCAACGAGCTGGCGATGCGGCCGCACAACTCCGGTCACTGGTCGATGGACGGGGCCGTGACCGGCCAGTTCGAGCAGCACCTCAGGGCGGTCCTCGACCTGCCGCTGGGGTCGCCTCGCCCGCACGAGCCGTGGACCGTGATGGCCAACGTCCTCGGAGGCGAGTACGCGCACCTGTACCCGGCGTACCGCCACGTGATGGCGCGCGATCCCGACGCGAAGGTGCACATGTACGGAAAGGAGGTGCGGCCGGGTCGCAAGCTCGGGCACGTCAACGTCTCCGGGAGCGACCTCGACGACCTGCGTGAGCGGGCGGGCCACGCGGCCGACTACATCCAGGGAGTGGTGACGCAGTGAGCGGGACAGCGCAGGCAGCCGCGGCGGTCGTGGGCGTGGTCATGGGGTCCGACTCGGACTGGCCGGTCATGGAGGCCGCCGTCCTCGTCCTCGAGGAGCTCGGCGTGCCCTGTGAGGTCGACGTCGTGTCGGCGCACCGGATGCCGCAGGAGATGGTCGAGTACGGGCGGACCGCCGAGGAGCGCGGGTTGCGGGTGATCGTGGCCGGGGCGGGCGGCGCGGCGCACCTGCCCGGGATGCTCGCGTCGGTGACCTCGCTGCCGGTCATCGGCGTGCCGGTGCCACTGCGGCACCTCGACGGACTGGACTCCCTGCTCTCGATCGTCCAGATGCCGGCGGGGGTGCCCGTGGCGACGGTGTCGGTGGGTGGGGCGCGCAACGCGGGACTGCTCGCCGCGCGGATCCTCGGGGCGGGGGAGGGCGAGGAGGCGGCTCGGCTGAGGGGCGCGCTCGCGGCGTTCCGTGAGAGCCTCCGCGAGGAGGCGCACGCGAAGGGAGCCGCGCTCAGGGAGCGCCGATCCGGCTCCTGACGCCCCTCTTCCTATCCTCTGCTAGCAGAGGTTAGGCAGGCATCCACAGGGTGCACCGTGTGGTTCGAGACCGAAGGTCTGCTGAGCAGAGGTCAGCGGCGCGCGCCGAGCGGCGTCAGCGCTGCATGCCGCCGTGGCGCATCCTGGGCCACTCGATCTTGGGGCAGGTGTCCATGACGACGCCGATGCCGGCCGCGCGCGCCCGCTCGGCTGCGGCCTGGTCGACCACGCCGAGCTGCATCCAGATCGCGTCGATGTCGAGCCGCTCCTTGTGGGCGATGGCGTCGTCGACCACGGCGCCCACGTGCGCGGAGTTGACGAAGCAGTCGATGACCTTCACGTCCTGGTCGGGGATGTCGGCCAGCGACGCGTACCCGGGGGCGCCGTGCACCGTCTCAGCACGCGGGTGGACCGGGATGATCGGTTTGCCGAGCTCGGCGTGCAGCCAGTGGGAGACCCCGTATGCCGTGCGCTTGCGGTTCTGGGACAGGCCCACCACCACCCAGATGCCGGGGTCCATGAGCAGCTGCCGGATGAGGTCCGGGTCGTTCTGGTGGTGGAGTGCCATGCGGTCATCATGCCCACACCCCGCCTCGGGAAACCGGTCTCCTGCTCAGTCGTGACCGAAGAGGTCGCGGGTGTACACCTTGTCGGCGATGTCGCGCAGGTCGTCGGTGAGCCGGTTGGCGACCACGAGGTCACTTCGACGCTTGAGCTCGTCGAGGTCGCGGACCACCTCGCTGCCGAAGTAGGTGTCCTCGGTCAGCTCCGGCTCGTAGACCAGCACCTCGATGCCCTTGGCCTTGATCCGCTTCATGACGCCCTGGACGCTGCTCGATCGGTAGTTGTCCGACCCCGCCTTCATGATGAGCCGGTGGATGCCGACGACCCGTGGCCCACGCGCCACGATGTCGGCCGCGACGTAGTCCTTCCGGGTCGTGTTCGCGGTGACGATGGCGCTGATGAGCGTCTGCGGCACGTCCGCGTAGTTGGCGAGCAGCTGCTTGGTGTCCTTGGGGAGGCAGTACCCGCCGTAGCCGAAGGACGGGTTGTTGTAGTGCGACCCGATCCGAGGATCCAGGCCGACCCCCTCGATGATCTGGCGGGTGTTGAGGCCGTGCGTCACGGCGTACGTGTCGAGCTCGTTGAAGAAGGCCACGCGCATGGCGAGGTACGTGTTCGCGAAGAGCTTGATGGCCTCCGCCTCGGTGCTGTCGGTCAGCAGCACCGGCACCCCGTCGTCGAGTGCCGCCTCGGCGAGCAGCGCGGCGAACTGCTCGCCCCGGGGGCCCCGGTCGCCGACGATGATCCTCGAGGGGTGGAGGTTGTCGTGCAGCGCCTGGCCCTCGCGGAGGAACTCGGGCGAGAAGATGATGTTCTCGGTGCCGAGCCGCTCGCGCAGGGCGGTGGTGAACCCGACCGGGATGGTCGACTTGATGACGGTGGTCGCCTCGGGGTTGATCGCCTGCACATCGCCGACCACCTGCTCGACGCTCGAGGTGTCGAAGCAGTTGGTCTGCTCGTCGTAGCTGGTGGGCGTGGCCACCACGACGACGTCTGCACCGGCGTACGCCTCGTGCTTGTCACCGGTCACGGAGAGCCGGAGCTCACCGCCGGCGAGGCGCTGCTCGATGTCCGGGTCCGCGATGGGGCTCCTGCCCGAGCGGATGAGCTCGAGCCGGCGCTCGTCGATGTCGAAGGCCACGACGTCGTGGCGCTCGGCGAGGAGGACCGCCAGCGACAGCCCGACGTACGAGGTCCCGACGACGCAGATGCTTCGAGTCACGCCCGCCAACGATACGGGTCGGGAAGTTGCGTCCGGGACCCCGGCGGAGTTGGGTGGTGGGCGGCACCCGGCAGACAGCACCGCCGGGTGTCGCCGACGGCACCGGCCGCGTACCTGGCGGCCTGTCACATCGAGAGGACCGGCATGCGCTTCGGACTGTTCATCCCCCAGGGCTGGCGCCACGACCTCGTGGGCGTCGACCCCACCCAGCACTGGGGGGTCATGGCGGGCCTGGCCCGTCGCGCCGACGGCAACGCCGACTGGACCTCGCTGTGGGTGTACGACCACATGCACACCGTCCCCCGGCCCGCGGAGGAGGCGACGCACGAGGCGTGGTCACTCATGGCGGCCTTCGCCGCGGTCACGGGCCGCATTCGGCTGGGCCAGATGTGCACCTGCGTGGGGTACCGGAACCCCGCCCACCTCGCCAAGGTCGCCGCCACCGTCGACGTCATCTCCGAGGGGCGGCTCGACATGGGCATCGGCGCCGGCTGGTACGAGCACGAGTGGCGGGCGTACGGCTACGGCTTCCCCCGGGCGGGCGAGCGCCTCCAGGCCCTGCGCGAGGGCGTCGAGATCATGCGGCAGATGTGGACCACCGGTCACGGGACGTACGCGGGCACGCAGTTCACCGTCGACGGTGCCCTGTGCTTCCCTCGCCCGCTCCAGGGCGAGAGCGTCCCGGGGAGCCGCCGCAACGGCATCCCGTTGTGGGTGGCCGGCGGTGGCGAGCGCAAGACGCTGCGGATCGCCGCGGAGTACGCGGACTACACCAACTTCTCACCGAACCCCGAGGAGTTCAGCGCCAAGAGCGAGATCCTGCGTGGCCACTGCGCCGAGATCGGCCGCGACTTCGACGAGATCGTGCGCAGCGCCGACTACAACGTCGTCATCGGTCGCGACGAGGCAGAGGTGCGCGACCGCCTCGGCGTGGATCCGGGACCACTACACGAAGGCGGGTCTGCCCTCGGATGCCGTCGACCGTGAGGTGCGGCTGTGGGAGCAGGGCGCGCTCGTCGGGACGCCGGAGCAGATCGCCGAGACCCTCGTGGATCTGGAGGCCCGCGGCATGACGTACGCGATCACCTACTTCCTCGAGCAGGCCTACGACCTCAGCGGCGTGGAGCTCTTCGAGCGCGAGGTCATGCCCGCGCTCGCCGACCGCGAGCAGCACAGCAACCTCTGGCACTTCCTGCACGGTCGGTGAGGGGCTGGGTGAGGAGTTCCACGGCCTCGTGCGGACGGCATCCGGCTCGGTGACAATGGGTGGCGTGACCGGGAACCCCGACTTCGACACCTACCGCCTCTCGGAGGACCACGAGGCCGTCCGCGAGGCCGTGCGAGCCGTGGCGCAGGACAAGATCGCCCCTCACGCGGCGGAGGTCGACGAGCTGGCGCGCTACCCGCAGGAGGCGCACGACGCACTCGTCGCGAGCGACTTCTTCGCCCCGCACGTTCCCGAGGAGTACGGCGGGGTGGGGGCCGACGCGCTCGCGACGTGCATCGTCATCGAGGAGATCGCGCGGGTGTGCGCCAGCAGCTCGCTCATCCCCGCCGTGAACAAGCTCGGGTCCATGCCGTTGATCGTCGCCGGGAACGAGGAGGTGAAGGCGCGCTACCTCACGCAGGTCGCAGCGGGCGAGACGACGATCTCGTACGGTCTGTCCGAGCGCGAGGCCGGGTCGGACACGGCCTCGATGCGGTGCCGTGCGGTGCGCGACGGGGACGACTGGGTGCTCACCGGCCAGAAGTCGTGGATCACGAATGCCGGTGTGTCGCGGCTCTACACGGTTCTCGCCGTCACGGACCCGGACGGCCCGCGGGGGAACAACATCACCGCCTTCGTCGTCGAGGAGGGCGACGAGGGATTCAGCCTCGGCGAGAAGGAGCGCAAGCTCGGCATCAAGGGCAGTCCCACCCGCGAGCTGATCTTCGAACGCACCCGCATCCCCGGGGACCGCGTCGTGGGCGAGGTCGGTGGGGGTCTGAAGATCGCTCTCGCCACGCTCGACCACACCCGCGTCACGATCGGCGCGCAGGCGGTGGGCATCGCCCAGGGTGCCCTCGACCAGGCCGTCGGGTACGTCACGGAGCGCCGGCAGTTCGGGAGGGCCGTCGCCGACTTCCAGGGCGTGCAGTTCATGCTCGCCGACATGGCGATGGAGCTCGAGGCGGCCCGGCAGCTGGTCTACGTCGCGGCGGCGAAGTCCGAGCGCGGCGACGCCGACCTGCCGTTCTTCGGCGCGGCGGCGAAGTGCTACGCCTCCGACGTCGCGATGAAGGTGACGACGGATGCCGTGCAGCTGCTGGGCGGGGCGGGTTACACCCGCGACTTCCCGGTCGAGCGGATGATGCGCGACGCGAAGATCACCCAGATCTACGAGGGTACGAACCAGGTCCAGCGCGTCGTCATGGCGCGCCAGGTCCTCAAGCACTGACCGCCCGGGCCCCCACCTCCTCCCCGACTTCGTCTGTCGGAGTGCCGCCGACGCGCCGTTCCGACGGCGTGTCGCGGCATCTCGACAGACGAAGTCGGGGAGGGCGTCAGGCGCAGATGTCGCCGTCGGCCTGGCGGGTGGTGATCGACTCGCTCGGCGACGGGACGGCTGTGACCGACGGCGAGGGCACCGGGGCGGTGCCGAGCCGGTTCGGGATCTCCACGACTGTCGGCGCATCCGACCCGAGGGTCACCCTGACCCGCTGACCCAGGCCCTCGGCCGGTCGCACGGACGCGCCGGGGAACGCCGCCGCCACCGTCCTGGCCGCCTCCGCCCCGTCGCCCGAGTACTCCACGACCGCCCCGGTGGCTCCCGGCTGCGGCGCCGAGGCGCGGGTGACGTCCGCGAAGCCCTGCACGAGCAGTGCCTCGCGGGCCTGGCGGGCGACTCCCTGGACACCCGAGGCGTTCACCACGTCGACGGGAATGTCGGCCGGCGAGACGGTGAGCGGCTCCTGCGGCTCGGGGTCGCCCGCTCGCGGCCCGCCGAGCTGGCGGTCCTCGCGCAGCGCCGACCAGATCTGGTCGGCCGACGCCTTCCACTGCACCCGGTTGGGGTCCTGCGAATACGGCTCGTTCGGCACCGTCACGAACTGGATCCTGTCGAGCCCGATCCCCCTCACGCTGGACGCCATGTCGCGCATCGTTCCGATCCCCAGCTCGGGGTCCGTCGTGAGGGATCTGGTGGCCGCGTCGAGGAAGGAGTAGAGGCGCGTCGGCTGGAGGAGCAGCTTGGTCGAGGTCGCCTCCTGCATCACCGAGGACAGGAAGGCCTGCTGTCTCCCGATGCGACCGAGGTCCGAGCCGTCGCCCACCGACTTGCGGGTGCGCACGTACGCGAGGGACTGCTCGCCGTCGAGCTCATGACGGCCGGCGGCGAGCGTCAGGTGGGAGTTCGGGTCGTCGATCGCGGTCGGCGTGCAGACGGTCACCCCGCCCAGCGCGTCGACCATGGTCTTGAACCCGCGGAAGTCCACGACCGCGTAGTGGTCGATGAACACGCCGGTGTTGCCCTCGAGCGTCCGGATGAGGCACCCGGTACCACCCAGCGCGAAGTTCCTGTTCCACTGGCGGCTCGTCCACTCCGCCTTCGGGGCCGTGGGGGAGCAGTCCGGCGGCGCAGGCGTCATCGAGTCGCGCGGGATGGAGACGACCGTCGCCCAGGTCCGGTCCGCCGACAGGTGGACCAGGAGGTTGGTGTCGGAGTGGTTGCCGGGCTCCTGGCGCACCTGGCCGTACGTGTCGTTGCCGGCTCCCTCGCGAGTGTCGGAGCCGATGAGCAGGATGTTGACGGCCTCGGTGGGCGGCGCCACGGGGCGGTCCAGCCCGACGGCCGCCGACACGTCGACCTTGGTGATGTTGCCGTTCAGGTGCCACACGGCCCACCCGGCGACGCCCCCCGTCAGCACGAGCACCGTCACCAGCAGGGCGACGGCACCTCGCCGCGCCCTCCGGCGGGTGCGTGGGCGGCCGTGGACGAGGCGGCGGGAGCCGAGCCGGTCGTCCTCCGGGGATGCCGGCGGCCTCCCGTCGCGGACCCCCGCGGCGCGCTCGCCGGCCACACCCCGCTCCTCCACTGTTGTCGTGCCGAGGTTCTGTCTGCCCGGCGACGTTCCGGCGCCAAGTGTAGCGGCGGGGCGTGCGTCCTCGGACCAGCGCCGACTGGCGCCGAGTGTCACTCCGGGGCGGCTACCCGCCCGTGGGGCGCCCGTCGGTGCCCTCCGGTGGTGCCTCCAGCGGGGTTCCCTCCCTGAGCATCGTGAAGAGCGCCTCCGCCCGCTCCTCGTCCCAGAGCACCGCGCTGCCGGCCGAGGTGGAGGCGTTGGTGGACGCCACCGGGACGACCAGGCTCAGGGCCTGGTCCGAGGACACCTTGCGCATCGTCGACATGATGCGGGCCGCGTCCACCACGGACGTGTCCTCCCCGACGAGGACCCCCTCGGCCGCCGCGTGGGTGAACTGCCACCAGCGGGTCGGCAGGAGGACGGTCGACGGGGTCGCCGCCTGCCGCATGACCGCACCGAGGAACTGGCGCTGGCGCTCGGCTCGACCCAGGTCCCCACGGGGGTCGGAGTACCTGGCACGCACGTAGCCGAGGGAGTTCGCGCCGTCGAGGGTCTGGCAGCCCGCCGGCAGGTCGATGTGGGCCTTCTCGTCGGCGATCGCCTTGGGAAGGCACACCTCCACTCCGCCCAGGCTGTCGACCACGTCCGCGAACCCGCCGAACCCGATCTCGACGTACCCGTCGATGGGGATGCCGGTCGCGGCCTCCAGCGTCTCCACGAGCAGGGCCGGGCCCCCGATCGCGAATGCCGCGTTGACCTTGTTGCGGCCCTCGCCGGGGATCTCCAGGTAGCTGTCCCGTGGGACGGAGACCAGGGCCGGCTTCCCACCTCCTGACGGCGTGTGGACCAGGATGATCGAGTCGGTGCGGCGCCCCTCCGAGCTCCCCGTGCCCAGGCGGGTCCGGTCCTCGGCGCTCAACCCCTCGCGGCTGTCCGAGCCCACGAGGAGGTAGGTGCTCCCCGACGCCTCCGGCGGACTCGTGGGCCCCGTCTGCGTGTCGACGCGGCTGACCTGGCTCCAGGCATGGAGCGGGGTCACGACGAGAAAGGTCAGCCAGAGGGCCACGATGAAAAGCACGATCCTTCCCCAGCGACGCTGGGGCGGCCGCCGGGCGGGCGGCGCCGAGCCGCCCGGTCGAGGTGCCCTGGCTGGAGGCAGCGGACGACCCAGCTCGTCGTACGCCGCTGCCCCTGCCGGCCTGGTGGCCGGCGCAGGCGCCGGCACGGCGGCCGCTCTCGGGCGTGCGTCGGCCCGCGCGGCGGCCGACCGGTCCCGTCGCGCCCGACGGCGGGTGTCGACGACGTACACGTCCTCGGGACCGGCGCCGTCCTGCGCCGGGCCGGGCGTCCCACGGCGGTCGCCCGTACCCACGGGGATGGGGCGGGCCTGGTCCTCCGAACGCGACATGCCCTCCATTGTCACCGAGACGGCGGGGCGCGGGCTCCCACGGTCCCGACACACGGGTGACGCCGGCCTCACCGGGACGTGGGGCGGTGGGCTCGATACTGGTCGATCATGGCGAGCGCTCAGGGTTCCGGGGTCATCGACGGCCGCCGCACCGACGGCCGCCGCACCGACGGACGCGTCTCGGTCGACACCCGCACCGGTTCCTCCGCGCGGCTCCAGCGCCGGCGCGCGGTCTCCCTGCTCGCCCTCACCGTGGTGGCCCCGGGGACGGCCCAGCTCGCCGCCGGCAACCGCGCGCTCGGTCGGTTCGCGCTCCGCGTGCTCCTCGGGGTGCTCGCCTTCGGGGCACTCGTGGGGTTGCTGTTCCTCGTGAGCCGCTCCGCTGCCCTCACGGTGCTGTCCCACCGCTGGACCCTCGCCGTGCTGGAGTGGGTCCTCTACGGCTTCGCCGCGCTCTGGGCGGTGCTCCTCGTGGACGCGTGGCGTCTCGGGCGGCCTCAGCAGGCCTCCCTGCGGACCCGGCGTTGGCTGGCGCTCGCGACGGTCCTGGCCCTCGCGCTCCCGGCGACGCTGGTCTACGCCGGGCGGAGCGTGGGGGCGGTGCGCGACACCGTCTCCGCTGTCTTCGCCTCCGGCCGGGCCCTCGACGCGGCCGACGGCCGGTACAACATCCTGCTGCTCGGCGGTGACTCCGGCGCCAACCGCGTCGGCACGCGCCCGGACAGCATCCAGCTGGCCAGCGTCGACGCGGACACCGGGCGCGCCGTGCTCTTCGGCTTCTCGCGCGAGACCGAACACATCCGGTTCCGGTCCGGATCGGTCATGGCAGGCCTCATGCCCGACGGGTGGACCTGCGGCGACGAGTGCCTCCTCAACGGGCTCTACACCTGGGCCCAGGACCATGCGGACCAGTTCCCCGAGGGCACGGCCGACCCGGGCGTGCTCGCGACGACCGAAGCGGTCGAGGCCCTGTCGGGCCTGGACGTGCAGTACCACGTGCTCGTCGACCTCAAGGGGTTCAGCGGCCTCATCGACGCGGTGGGGGGCCTGGACATCACCGTGCAGAGGCGGACCCCGATCGGCGGCGGCGCGTCCAAGGTCTCGGGCTACATCGAGCCGGGCCGGCAGCGGCTCGACGGCAAGCGCGCCCTCTGGTACGCCCGCAGCCGCACCGGCTCGACGAACTACGAGCGGATGGCACGTCAGAGGTGCGTGGTCACCGCCCTGGTGAAGCAGCTCGACCCCAAGACCGTGGTGCTCAACCTCGCGGACATCCTCGGGGCGACGGAGGGAGTGGTGCGCACGGACATCCCGCAGCAGGCCCTGCCGCACCTCGCCGACCTCGCCGTGAGCACCAAGCAGCAACAGATCACCTCCGTCAACTTCGTCCCGCCGCTCATCAAGCCCTGGGACTACGACCCCGAGGTCGTCCGGTCCACCGTCTCGGAGGCCATCGCGGCGTCCGAGGCCGCTGACGACGCCCCGGACTCCGGCGCCGACGGCACGGCATCCACGGCATCCGCGGCACCCACACCGACGGCCGCACCGACGACGGCCCGACCGGAGGCGAGCACCCCGGCGGTGATGGAACGGCCGGGGACCGACCCTGACGCGAACACCGGCGACCTCGCCCAGGTGTGCGCCGCGAGCTGACCGGATGCCGGTCGCGCTCCGGCGCGCGTCGGCCGGCTCCACCCGTGGGGGATGATGGTGCGGCCATGACCGACCCGAGGACCCCTGACCCCGCCAGCCACCGTCCGACGGTCTCGGTGATCATGCCGGTCCTCGACGAGGAGCGGCACCTGTCCGCCGCGGTGCGCCAGGTGCTCGACCAGGACTGGCCGGGCCCCCTGGAGGTGGTCCTGGCCCTGGGACCCTCGCACGACGGCACCGACGCCGTTGCGGACGCCCTGGCCGCGTCCGACCCCCGGGTGGTCCTCGTGCCCAACCCGACGGGTCGCACCCCGGACGCCCTGAACGCCGCCATCGCCAGGTCCACCGGGGAGGTCCTCGTGCGCGTCGACGGACATGCCGAGATCCCGGTGGACTACGTCTCGCGAGCCGTCGCCGAGCTCGAGGCGACCGGTGCCGACAACGTCGGGGGCACCATGCACGCCGAGGGCATCACCACGTTCGAGCGTGCCGTCGCGCGCGCGATGCGCAGCCCGCTGGGAGTGGGGTCCTCCCGCTTCCACACCGGCGGGGACGCGGGCGAGGTGGACACCGTGTACCTCGGGGCGTTCCGTCGCTCGGCGCTCGCAGCGGGTCGGCGGCTACGACCCGCGGTTCACCCGCGCCCAGGACTGGGAGCTCAACCACCGCATCCGGGCGACCGGGGGCACGGTCTGGTTCACCCCCGAGCTACGGGTGACCTACCGCCCTCGGGCCACCGTCGCGGCCCTCGCCCGCCAGTACTACCAGTACGGCCAGTGGCGGCGCGTGGTGGCCGGGACGCACTCCGGGACCATCTCCGCGAGGTACCTGGCAGCGCCGACGATGGTCCTCGGGACGACGGCGGCGACGCTGGCCGGCCTGGTCTGGCGTCCGGCCCTCCTGGTGCCGGCCACCTACCTGGCCGGGGTCGCGGTCGGCGGGGTCCTCATCACCCGGGGGGAGCGCCTGGCCACCCGCCTCGTCGCCCCGGTGGCGCTGGCGACGATGCACTGGTCGTGGGGTGTCGGCTTCCTGCGGGGCGGCGCAGGCGCCGGGCGCCGGGAGCCCTGAGGCCGCATCGCTAGGCTCGAGCGGGCGCCGACCCGGTGCCCCACGCCCCTCGAAGGAGTGCCCGTGCACCGCGTGCTCATGCTCGTGTGGACCGGGGTGTCCACCGACACCAGGGTGCTGCGCGAGGCGTCGGCGCTGGTCGCGGCGGGGCGAACCGTCCACATCGTCGGCCGAGCGGTGCCGGCGGAGTTCGTGCCACCGCCCGGGGTGACCGTCGACTCGGTCGGCGTCGCACCGAGCTCGCAGACTCGCCGGCGCGAGCTGGGGCCGGTCGCGAGGGTGGCCCGCTGGGCACTGCTGCCGAACCACGTCACCCGGCGGGTCCGGGCGTGGCAGGCCGAGGCGGCCACCGTGGCGCGGGTGTGGGCCGGCGAGGGTGGCCCGGCGGACGTCGTGCACGCCCACGACTTCACCGCCCTGCCGGTCGGGGCCCGGCTGGCACGGGAGTGGGGCGTGCCCTTGGTCTACGACACGCACGAGTACTGGGTGGGCCGCCCGGTCGAGGGCCGCGCGGCCCCGTTGCTGCGGCGTCGCGAGGCCCGGGAGGAGGACCGGCTGGGAGCGGGCGCCGCAGCCGTCGTCACGGTGGGCGACGGCGTTGCCCGCGCCCTGCGTGGGGACCACCCCTCGTGGCCGGAGATCACCGTCGTGCGCAACACCTTCCCCGAGCGGGACCACCCGCCGGCCCCGGCGTCGCCACCCACGGCCTTCGTCTACGCCGGACGCCTGGCGGCCGACCGCGAGCTGGAGGTCATCGCCGCTGCCAGCAACCACCTCGACCTCCCGGTCGTGCTGCGCGGGCCCGCCGACGACCACTGGCTCAGCCGGTTCCATCCGCAGGCGTGCCTGGTCCGCCCCGCGGTTCCTGTCTCGGAGGTGGACGGCGAGCTCTCCGCGGCCGGCGTCGCTCTCGTGACGCACAGCGACCGCTGGGAGAACCACCGCCTCGCGCTGCCGAACAAGGTGTTCCACGCGGTGAGCCTGGGGGTGCCCGTCGTTGCCACGGACGTCGGCGAGCTCGCTGCCCTCGTCCGACGCCACGCCCTGGGAACGCTCTACCGCCCGGGTGACGCCGATGACCTCGTGCGGGCCTGTGCCGAGCTGGTCGCTCACCATGCCGACCACGTGCGGGCCGTCCGCACGGCCCGCGCCGAGCTGCGGTGGGAGGTCGACGCGGCGAGGCTGGTCGCCGTCCACGACGGTCAAGCACATCCTGCGGCCTCCACTACACTCGGGCAGTCGAGAAGCCGGGCCCGGCCCGAGGTGACCCGACCCCCAGAGAGCGAGGACGAGTGAGCAGCGACGAGGCCGTGGGGCTTCGTGAACCCGACAACGAGTTCACGACGACCCACCACGTCTACGAGCCGCACCGCGCCGGCCTCCCGCCCCTGGTGCCCTATGTGCGGGAGCTGTGGCGGCGCCGCGAGTTCGCCACCGAGCTGTCGCGTGCGACGATGCGCGGCGCCAACACGACGACGTTCTTCGGCCAGCTGTGGCTCGTCATCAACCCCCTGCTGCTCGCCGGTGTCTACTTCATGCTGATCTTCGTCCTGTCGGGCGGCAGCAAGGGGATGCCGTTCTTCGCCAGGTTGTGCTCCGGGTTGTTCATCTTCTACTTCATCGCCGGGTCGATGACCAGTGGCGCGGCATCGGTGGTGGGCGGCGGGAAGCTCCTCCTCAACACCGCCTTCCCGCGGCTGCTGATGCCGTTCTCCGCGGTGCGGACGTCGTTCTTCCGGTACCTACCGACCATCCCGGTCTTCCTCTTCTTCTACCTGATCGCCGGCCTGCGCCCCACGTGGGCCACGCTCGCCGCGATCCCCTTCCTCGCGCTCATCGTCGTGTTCGCCCTCGGCATGTCCGCCCTGTTCGCGACCGTCCAGGTGTACTTCCGTGACACCACGAGCTTCCTGCCGTACTTCACCCGCATCTGGCTGTACATGTCCCCCATCCTGTGGACGCTCGAGGACATCCCGGGCCGCTTCCAGAGCGCTGCCACCCTGCTGGCCGTCTTCAACCCCCTGCACAGCCTCATCGGGGGCTACAACGCGGCGCTCGTCGACGGGGTCATGCCACCGCCGGTCGTCTGGCTGGCCGCCACGTGCTGGGCGGGACTGTCGCTGCTGATCGGGTCGGCCTACTTCATCTCCAGGGAGCGTGAGTTCGCTGTCCGCATCTGACCTGACCGTCAAGGTGGAGAACCTGTCGGTCACCTACCGCACGACGTTCGAGCGGGTCCCCACCTTCAAGAACGCCATCACCCGCTTCGGCCGCGGGCAGCGCGCAGTGCGGGAGGTGCACGCCCTTCGGGACGTGAGCTTCGACGTCCCGGACGGCACGTCGCTGGGCATCATCGGGAACAACGGCGCCGGGAAGTCGACGCTGATGCGGGCCCTGTCCGGCATCCTCCCGCCGACCACCGGTCGGATCGAGGTCAACGGGCGCATCAGCCCTCTGCTGTCGCTCGGTGTCGGCTTCAACCCGAACCTGTCCGGTCGCGAGAACATCATCCTCGGCGGCCTGGCGAGCGGCCTGTCGCGCAAGGCGGTCCAGGCACGGGCGGAGGAGGTCACCGCGTTCGCCGACCTCGAGGAGTACATCGACGCCCCCATGCGCACCTACTCCTCCGGCATGTACAGCCGCCTCGCCTTCTCGGTGGCGGTGCACATGGACCCTGACATCCTCATGATCGACGAGGCGCTCTCTGCCGGGGACGCCACGTTCAAGTCCAAGGCGGCGGCGAAGATGGCCGAGCTCCGGGAGAACGCGCGCGCCATGTTCCTGGTCAGCCACTCGATGGCGTCGATCAAGCAGCTGTGCAACGACTGCATCTGGATCCACAAGGGACGACTGATGATGCGTGGCACACCGGAGGAGGTCATCGCCGAGTACACCCGGTTCGTTGCGGTGGGCAGCTCCGCCGTGGTCCTCGAGGACCTGTGACCCGATGACCTCCGGGGGATCCCGGCCCGATGTCAGCATCGTCACGAGCGGTCACGACGTCGCCGACGCCCGCCTGCACCGCGTCTGCGGCGCGCTCGTCCGCCGCGGGCTGGCCGTCGAGGTGCTCGGGCTCGGGCATCGCGACGACGCTCCGGCCGGGGTCGTCGCCGTGCGAACCCGGGAGCGTCCGGGCCCGGCGGGACGGGCGGCGCTCGCCCTGCGGTATGCCGCCGAGGCAGACGGGGCCGTCGTGGTCGCCCTCGACCCGGACTCCCTCCTCGCCTGCCGCGTGGTCGCCGGAGTGCGGAGGGAGCTGCGCGTCGTCGCCGACGTCCATGAGGACTACGGCGCGCTGCTCGCCGACCGCGCGTGGGCGACCGGGGTGCGGGCCCGGGTGGGCCGGCTGCTCGTCCGACTGGCGGTGGCCGCCGCCCGAACCAGCGACCTCACCGCGGTCGCGGACGAGCACCTGCCTCCGTTGTCCGCGCGCCAACGGATGGTCGTGCGGAACCACCCCGACGTCCAGGTCCTGCCCGAGACCGGCGAGCCCACGGGGCCGCCACGGGCGCTCTACGTCGGGGACGTCCGGGAGAGCCGTGGCCTGTGGGACATGGTCGAGGCGGTGGCCCGTGCCGACGGCTGGCACCTCGACATCGTGGGGCCGGTGGGCCGGGCCGATCGGGCGCGCCTCGATGCCCGGCTCGCCGCCTCGGACCTGGGCGGACGGGTCCGTGTGCACGGCCGCCTCGTGCCGCAGCGGGCCTGGCACCTCGCGACCGGGGCCTCGTGCGGACTGGCGCTGCTCCGCGACACGGCCGCGTTCCGGGCGGCGCTGCCCACCAAGGTGCTCGAGTACCTCGCGTGCGGTCTGCCGGTCATCGTCACCGACCTGCCGAGGCAGGCGGAGCTCGTCTCCTCGACGGGCGCCGGTGCGGTCGTGAGCGCGGCGCCGGGCAGGGTCGTCGACGAGACGGCCGCGGTGCTCGCGGCCTGGTCGGCCGCCCCGGTGGAGCTCGCCGCGGCACGGGCCAGTGCCGTCGGAGTCGGCCTCCGGATGCGGGAGGACGACCCCTACGCCGAGCTCGCCGCGGCCGTTGCGGCCCTCGTCCCACACTCCGCCGAGCGGTGAGATTCAGGCGACCGAGGAGTCTGCCGGGGCCCCCGCGGTGGTCGGGGCGGCTGCACGCAGGCACTAGGCTTGTCGGCGATCCGCCCCCGAGGAAAGGCCCCCCATGCCCGTGCGCATCCAGCCCTCCGCCGACGTGTCCGCAGAGGCGGAGATCGGTGAGGGCAGCTCGGTGTGGCACCTCGCGCAGGTGCGCGAGGGCGCGGTGATCGGGCGGAACTGCATCGTCGGCCGCGGAGCCTACGTGGGCACGGGCGTGCGGATGGGCGACAACTGCAAGCTCCAGAACTACGCGCTGGTCTACGAGCCGGCCGTGCTGGAGGACGGGGTGTTCGTCGGCCCGGCCGTCTGCTTCACCAACGACCACTTCCCCCGCTCGGTGGCCCCCGACGGCACCCTGAAGCGCGGCGACGACTGGGAGGCCGTCGGCGTGACCTGCCGCGAGGGCTCGTCGATCGGTGCGCGGGCGGTCTGCGTCGCCCCGGTGACCATCGGCCGGTGGGCACTGGTCGCCGCCGGGTCGGTCGTCGTCAAGGACGTGCCGGACTTCGCGCTGGTCGCGGGGGTGCCGGCGAGGCGCCTGCGGTGGGTGGGGAAGGCAGGGGTGCCCCTGGAGCCGGGGTCCGAACCCGGCAGCTGGGTCTGCCCCCGCACCGGTGAACGATTTCTGGAGAAGGACGACATGCTCATGGAGGCAGGACAGTGAACGACTTCATCCCCCCGGCCAGGCCGCTCATCGGTGACGAGGAGCGTGCGGCCGTCGACCGGGTGCTGCGCAGCGGGATGCTCGCCCAGGGTCCGGAGGTCAAGGCCTTCGAGCAGGAGTTCTCGGAGCACTTCGGCCTCGGCCGTGCGTGCGTGGCGGTCAACTCCGGAACCTCCGGCCAGCAGCTCGGCCTCCTCGCGAGCGGGGTCTCGGCCGGCGAGGAGGTCATCGTCCCGTCCTTCACGTTCGCGGCCACGTGCAACTCGGTGGCCCTCACGGGTGCGACCCCGGTGTTCGCCGACATCGACGCCGACGACTTCTGCCTCTCGCCCGAGGCGGTGGAAGCGGCGATCACCGACCGGACGGTCGGCGTCATGCCGGTGCACCTCTACGGCCACCCGGCGAAGATGGACCGCATCACCGAGATCGCCGAGCAGCACGGCATCCAGGTGTTCGAGGACGCCGCCCAGGCGCACGGCGCGTCGCTGCGGGGCACGCCAGTGGGGGCCTTCGGGAGCTTCGCGATGTTCTCGCTGTACCCGACCAAGAACATGACGTCCGGCGAGGGCGGGATGGTGTCCGTCGCGAACGACGACATCGAGCGGCTCATCCGGCTCTACCGGAACCAGGGCATGGAGATGCAGTACCACAACGAGGTCGTGGGCTTCAACATGCGGATGACCGACATCCACGCCGCCATCGGCCGGGAGCAGCTCAAGAAGGTCGACGGGTGGACCAAGCGCCGGCAGGAGAACGCCGCGTTCCTCTCGGCCAACCTCACCGGGGTGACGACGCCACCGGTCGCCGACGGCGCGGTGCACGTCTACCACCAGTACACCGTGCGGGTGCCGCAGGACCGCGACGGTTTCGCGAAGGCCCTCAAGGAGGAGTACCAGGTCGGGTCGGGAATGTTCTACCCGGTGCCCAACCACCTGCTCAAGCCGTTCCAGGTCGACGTCGACCTGCCCGAGACGGCTCGTGCGGCGGCCGAGTGCCTGTCGCTCCCCGTCCACCCGTCCCTGGGCCAGGGCGACCTCGAGCGCATCGTCGGGGCGGTCAACGCCCTCGCGGCGGCGGGAGCCTGAGCGGTGGCGAACCTGCGCGCAGGCCTGATCGGCCTGGGGATGATGGGTCGCCACCACGCCCGGGTCCTGTCGAACCTCCCGGGAGTCGAGCTCGTCGCCGTGGCCGACCCCGGCGGTGACGTCCACGGTGTGAGCAGCGGCCGCCCGGTGGAGGCGGACATCGAGGCCCTCATCGGTCACGGCCTCGACTACTGCATGGTGGCCGTGCCCACGGCGTACCACGAGCAGGTCGGCCTGGCGCTCGCCGAGGCGGGTGTCCACACCATGATCGAGAAGCCGTTGGCGCAGGACGCCGAGTCCTCGACCCGGCTCGCTGAGGCGTTCGCGGCCCGCGGCCTCGTCGGCGCGGTCGGCCACATCGAGCGCTACAACCCGGCGCTCCAGCAGGCCCGCGCCCGGATCGAGGCCGGGGAGCTCGGGCGAGGTCTACCAGATCGTGACACGCCGTCAGGGTCCCTTCCCACCCCGGATCGCGGACGTCGGCGTCGTCAAGGACCTCGGCACGCACGACATCGACCTCACCGCCTGGGTGTCCCAGCAGGACTTCACCTCCGTCGCGGCGCGCACGGCGCACCGCTCGGGCCGCGAGCACGAGGACATGGTGAGCGTGGTGGGGCAGCTGTCCCGTGGGGCGATCACCAACCACCTCGTCAACTGGCTGTCGCCGTTCAAGGAGCGGGTCACGGTGGTCACCGGGGAGATGGGGGCGTTCGTCGCCGACACCCTCACCGCCGACCTCACCTTCCACGCCAACGGGGAGGGGGTGCAGTCGTGGGACGCGATCTCGAAGTTCCGCGGGGTCTCCGAGGGTGACGTGATCCGGTTCGCAATGGCCAAACCGGAGCCGCTGCGCACCGAGCACGAGCAGTTCCGGGATGCCGTCCTGGGCAAGGAGGCCGACATCGTCACGATGCGCCAGGGGCTCAGCACCGTGCGCGTGGCCGAGGCGTGCCTGGAGTCGGCCGCCACGGGTCAGACCGTGGCACTGTCCTAGGTGGCTCCCGAGAACCCCGAGCAGCCGGCGGGGCTCGGCCCGGTGCGCCCGGCACAGGGCCGCCGCCTGGCGATGCTCGTCAGCAACGGTGTCGAGGGTGACTCCCGCGTCCAGCGGTGCGCGACGACCGCGGCCGCCGCGGGATGGGACGTGCTCGTCGTGGGCAGGTCCCCTGACCAACAGCGGCACGACCTGAGCATGGGCCGCCCGGGGGGCACCTACCGGGTGGTCCTCGTCCCCGTCTCCCCTCGTGCCGGGGTCCACCCCGTGGCGTGGGTCCGTTCGCCGGGCTACCGGGCCCTGCGCCGGCGAGACGCGCTCGCCGGACACCGGGGCCTCGCCGTGTCGCACGGGGCCTGGCGCGTGCTGGACCCGTGGATCGGCGACCTGGAGCTGGCGATGTGCGGCCTCGTCGAGGACCACCGCCCCGACGTCATCCATGCTCACGACCGCCAGACGATCGCGACCGCCGCCCGTTCGGCCGCCGCGCTGCGTCACGACGGCCACCCGGTGGCCTGGCTGCTCGACGCGCACGAGGACGTGGCGTCCACGGGCAGCCGGGGCGCCACCGGGCTCCGCGGACGGGCGCGTCGCGCCATGGTGGTCGGCGAGGAGGCGGAGTGGATTCCGGATGCCGATGCGGTCCTCACCGTGTCCGACGACCTTGCGGCCGCCCTGGTGCGCCGGCACGCCCTGGTGCGCCGTCCGACCGTGGTGCTCAACGCCCCGATCCCCGTGCCCCCTGATCGCGACGGGACCGTGGGAGGGGAGGACGGCGGTGGGCCCGACACCCCGCCGCCGCTCCGTGCCCGGCTGGGCCTCCCGGCGGACGTCCCCCTCCTCGTGTACGGGGGTTCCTGTGCGCCGGCCCGCGGCGTGGTGACTGTGGTGGAGGCGCTCGTGCACCTGGACGAGGTGCACCTCGTCCTGGTCGCCTCTGCTGGCGACACGGGGGCGACGGTGCTGGAGCAGCGCGCCCGGGACCTGGGGGTCGAGGAGCGCCTTCACCGCCTCGACTACGTGCCGGCGGAAGAGGTGACGTCGCTCTACCGCGACGCCAGCGCCGGCGTCGTGCCCCTGCTCCACCGGCCGAACCACGAGATCTCGCTCGTCACCAAGTACCTCGAGTACCTCCACGCCGGGCTCCCCGTGGTCTGCAGCGACGTCCGGACGATGGCCGACTTCACGCGGCGCCATGGGCTCGGTGAAGTCTTCGATGCCGGTGACTCCGCGTCCTTCGCACGCGCAGCACGCTCGGTGCTCGGCGACCTGGACCGATACCGTGAGGCGGTGCGACAGTCCGAGGCGGTGGCCGCCACCTCGTGGGACCGGCAGGCCAAGACCCTCCTCGCTCTCTACGAGTCCCTCTCCATCGACCTTCACGGCGGACGCCACCGGGCCTCGTCCCGGCCCCGCGACGCGGCACCTTCCGGCGAGGGGCCGGCAGGCGCGAGCGAGGGGGCGACCAGGTGAAGAGCCGACGACCTCGCGTCCTCTACCTCGCCTTCTTCTTCCCGCCCTCCAGGGCGAGCGGTGTCTTCCGCCCGCTCGCATCGGCCAACTTCCTCGCCGAGCAGGGCTGGGACGTCACCGTCCATGCGGGCCCCCGGGAGTACTTCACGGACTTCCTCGGATCGGTCGACCCCGAGCTCGAGGCGCGCATCGACCCGCGCATCACGGTCGTCCGGCCACCGATGCCCATGCACACCGCGACGCCGGACATCCGCGACCTCGGTGTCGTGGCGGCCCACCTCCCGACCGTGCACCGCAAGCTCCAGCGCCTGCGCCAGCAGCGCGGCTTTCCCGAGGTGTACCGCACCTGGATCCCCGGCGTCCTGCGGGCAGCCCTGCGTGAGCACGTCCGCTCCCGCTTCGACCTCGTGGTCGCGACCGGCAACCCCTTCGCCTCCTTCGCCGCGGCCTGGGCGTTCTCACGCCTCACGGGGGTGCCGTACGTCCTCGACTACCGGGACGCCTGGACCTTCCACCAGTTCCTCGACGAGGACCGGTACCCGACCGGGCACAGCGCCTGGACCTGGGAGCGGCGGGTCCTCTCCCGCGCGTCGGAGATCGAGTTCGTCAACGCCGCGATGCTGGAGTTCCACGCTGACCGCTACCCGCAGGCGCGGGCCCGGATGACGGTCGTGCTCAACGGTTTCGAGCCCGAGGCGGTGAGTGGGCTCACCGCACCCCCGCACCCCGAGAGGCCGCTGCGCTTCGTCTACCTCGGCACCGTGACCGAGACGATGCCGATCGAGGAGCTCATGACGGCCTGGGCAGTCGCCCGTCGTGACCCGCGGATGCGGGACGCGACGCTGACGATCCACGGACACCTGGGTTTCCGTCCGTGGAACGTCGCGCCGTTGCTGGGGCGGATCGGCGATGGCCAGGAGGGCGTGCGGTATGCCGGCCCGGTGTCCAAGACTGAGGTGGGGTCGGTCTACGCCGACGCCGACGTCCTCCTCCTCTGGCTGCCCGGGGGCCGGTACGTCACCTCGGGCAAGGTCTTCGAGTACATGGCCACCGGGCTGCCGATCGTCTCGGTGCACGACGGGGACAACGCCTCCCACGAGGTGCTGGCCGGCTACCCCTGCTGGGTCCCCTCACGCGGCACGGCCCCGGACGACATAGCCGCCCAGCTCCTGGCCGGGGCCGATGCGGCACGCAGCGCCGGCAGGGACGTGCGCGAGCGCGGTCGCGAGCACGCGATGCAGTACACCCGGCCCGCGATCCTCGCACCGTGGGAACGCCGGATGCGGAGACTGGCTCGTGGCTGACCCGATTCGGCTCACCGTGACCACGCCCTGGTACCCGGGCGCGAACAACCCCTTCGCCGGCGTGTTCGTCCAGCACGCCATCGAGGCCGTGCAGTCCGTCGAGCCCGGGGCCGTGGACGTCACGGTGATCCACTCCGAGGACTGGGCCACCCCGGCCGACCCGCTCGCATCACGGGTGACCCGGGCCGCCATGCGCGCTCTGACCCGGCCCGGCTCATCCGACGCGAGCCCGGTGCGGGTCCGCGAGGGGCGGCTGCTCCGGGTGCGGGTGCCGAGCGTCCCCGGCCGGGGCTTCGCCAGGCATGCGGGGTTCCACGTCGACGCAGTGCGCCGGCTCCTGCCCGGCGGTGTCATCGACGCCGACCTCGTGCACGCCCACGAGGGTCTCTTCGGTGGCCTGGTCGCCGCGCGGCTGACCCCGCCGGGGGTCCCGGTGATCGTCACCGAGCACGACACGCGCCTACGCCGCCTCCTCTCGGCTCCGGAGACCCGCGCCCTCTACATGGAGGTCATCGAGCGCTCCTCGGCCTTCCTGGTGGTCTCGGAGATGCTCGCCGAGCAGGTCTCCGGCTACGTGCCGGACCTCGCCCACCGGGTCTCGGTCCTGCCCAACGCCGTGGTCTTCGACCAGATGCCGATGCGGGCGATCCAGGTCGGCAGCCTGCGCCGCTGGCTGTACGTGGGGCGGCTGGCCGGCCACAAGGGCGCCCGGCGGCTGGTCAACACGTTCGCCGAGTGCGCACGCGAGGATCCGGAGCTGACACTGACGGTGATCGGCAGCGGCGTCCTCCGGCCCGAGCTGGAGGAGCGGGTGGCCAGGGAGGGGCTGGCCGAGCGGGTGACCTTCCGGGGCCCGGTTCCCCACGCCGGGGTGCGCGAGGCGATGAGCAGCCACGACCTCCTCGTCCACCTCAGCGAGCGGGAGACCTTCGGAATGACGATCGTGGAGGCGATCTCCACGGGTCTGCCGGTGCTGGTGACGAGGTCGGGTGGACCGCAGGAGACGCTGGCGGGCCTGGAGGGCATCGCGGGTCGGACCGTGTCCGTCGGGACCGACGTCGACGGCAGCGACACCGCGGAGGTGGTCGCCGCCTACCGGGAGATGGTCCGCGACATCGACCGGCTCGACCTGCCACGGGCCCGTGCGACGCTCATGGAGCGCTACGGCCAGGGCCCCGTGGGTCGCCGCCTGCTCGAGCTGTACCGGCAGTCGATCGCCAACGGAAAGGGCACCGTCCCCCATGTCTGACCCAGTCACCGCCGCACCGACCGAAGCCTCGGGCCACCACGTGGTCTTCATCGCCATGACGTCCGTGTCGGTTCCCGCCACCACGGCCAACGTCCGGCACCTCCTCGACCACGGCGTCCGCGTCACCGTCGTCACGGCCGAACCGCCGTCGTTCGCCGACTCCGGGCTGGACCGCCGGGCCGAGGTCGTCGACCTCACCGCCGGGGAGGCGCGGCATCCGGTCTACCGGGGCAGCCTGCTCGGGCGACGTCTTCCCGGGGTCGCCGGCAAGGCCGTCGGCAAGGGCTACAAGGTCCTGCGCCCGGCCGTGCTCTGGCGCGCGGCGGACGACCTCGTGGCCCGCCGGATCGACCTCGACACCGTCTCCGAGGTGGTCCTGGCCGACGCCCACGCCGTGCCCCTGGGCTGGCACCTGGCGCGACGCCACCCCGGGCTGCGGGTGAGCTTCTCCCTCGACCGAGCGCGCTACTCCGCCGCCGCGACGGACGAGGTGCGCGAGGCCTCCGAGGTCTGAGAGCGCGCCTCCAGCTCGACCAGGCAGGGCACGAGGCCGTTGGTCGCCACGAGGTGGGGGTTGCGCCGCGCGAGGTGGAAGGCTGCGCGGACCGCACCGAGGTCGACGGCCGCCACGGCGTCGGCTCCGGAGACGAGGCGACCCACCTGCTCGTCCGCGCTCACGTGGTCCCACAGGGCGACTCCGCGGGCTCGGGCCGCGGCCTCGGCGCGGCGCCGGAGTGCGCGGCCCGACGGCACCTTCTGCCGGCTGGTCGGACCGGAGCGACCGACGCGACCGGCGCGACCCCTCGCAGCGGACAGCAGCGCCCTGGACGTCGTACGAAGCAGGCCCGCACGGGCCTGTGCGCCCTGCCCGCCCGGAAGCGGCGAGGCGGACGCCGGCGGGTCGGTCACCGGGCGCTCCTCGTAGGACCGCCCGACGAGCCCGGGGTGCGCGGCCTCCGGTGACGTGCCGTCGGCCCACGTCAGGAGGCCGGCAGCCGTGACCGTGCCCGGAACGGGGTGGAGGGAGACGAGAACGGCGTCGAGCGGGGCGCCCCGGGCCACGCGCCGAGCTGTTCGGCCAGGCTCGTGACGGTGAGGTCCGGGTCGGTCGCGAGCAGGACCACACGGGGCATGGCGCCAGTGTAGGGAAGGGCCGGCCGGCCCCGCGGCCTAGGATGGTGCCCCGACACCGCCGCCCCACCCCGACCTGGGCGATCCCGGCCAGCCCGGCCGCGCGAGAACGAACGAGCACGAGGAGCCGGTCACCGGATGAGGGATCTGTCCAGCCCGCACGTCGTCATGCTCGTGGGGAACGACATCGCCGTGGACACGCGCGTGAAGAAGACCGCGGCCTCCCTCGCCCGACTTGGCCTTCGGGTGACCGTGGTCGGTTACGGCGCCGACGGGCTGGAGAGCGCACGAATGGCCGGGTGCACCATCGTCCGCGTGCCGATTTCCTGGACCCATCATGAGCGGGGCCCGCAGCCCGTCCCGCGACCCCCGACTCCGCGGCAGGAGGCGATTGCCAAGGTCAAGGCTCGCCGTGCCACCGTCATCGCGTGGGGGACGCGCCCCACCGGCGCGCCACCGGTGCGGATGGCCCGGAAGGCCGTGAAGCTCACTGCCCTCCAAGGCCTACGGGTCGCTGGTTTCGTTGCAGCACAGACGTTCTCGAACGAGCTGCCGGCGCCTGTGGGCGGGGCCGACCCGGATGAGCCGACCCTGCCGTGGCGGGAGACCGTTCCCATCGCGCTCGACTACCTCGAGGCGATGACGGACCAGATCGTGGCCCTCTCCCCGGACGTGGTCCACGCCCACGACATCCACACGATCGCGGCGGCCTGCAATGCGGCCGACCGGCTCGAGGCCACCCGCGGGCGTCGGCCACTCTGGCTCTACGACGCCCACGAGTTCATCGCCGGCCTCTCGCTCTACGGGCGGCGCAACGCCACGGAGCGCGCCGGCTGGCTCAACCTCGAGCAGGAGGTCGCGCCGCGGGCGGACGCCATCGTGACCGTGAGCCCGGTGCTCGCCGACGAGCTCGCCCGTCGATACCCCGCGGTCCCTCGGGTGAGGGTCGTCCTGAACGCCCCCTGGGACGCGGGGACGCCAGCGACCCCGAGCGAGGGCGCCGGCGGCCTGCGGGCGTCGCTGGCCCTGGGTCCCTCGGTTCCCCTGCTCGTGTACAGCGGCGTGGTGACCCACGCCCGCGGCGTGGACACGGTGGTCGAGGCCATGCCCGCCCTCCCGGGATGCCACCTCGCCATCGTGTCGACCACGTACGCGTCCTCCATCAGCGACTCGCTCCGGGCGCGTGCCGAGGAGCTCGGCGTCGGGGACCGCGTCCACGTCGTCCCTCCGGTCCCGGCCGACACCGTCGTGCGCCACCTGGCGTCCGCAGACGTGGGGCTCATCCCGATCCGCCGGTTCGCCAGCCACGACGTCGCCCTGACGAACAAGCTCTTCGAGTACATCCACGCGGGGCTGCCCGTCGTCGTCAGTGACTGCACGGCGCAGAAGCGGTTCGTGAGGCAGGAGGACATCGGGGCCGTGCACGTCGTGGAGGACCCCGCCGACCTGGCCCTCGCCGTGCTGGTAGTGCTCGACGACCTCGAGCACTACCGCACCAGGGTGCGGCGGCCGGGTCTGCGAGAGCAGCACTCGTGGCAGGGGTCGGAGCGCGCGCTCCACGACCTGTACGCCGAGCTCCTGGGACCGGCGCAGGTGCGGTCGGCGCCGACGGACGGGCCGTTCCCCGACCTCACCGAGACCGGTCTGCAACGGCACCCCGGCCGGGCGTCGCTCCTGCCCGACGACCTCGAGCCGGTCGGCGTCGGGGTCCGCACCGGCGACGCGGCGGCGCGGAGGAGCGCGCAGGGCGTG
Organism: uncultured Actinomycetota bacterium; assembly: GCA_963763015.1. Lineage (GTDB taxonomy): Bacteria > Actinomycetota > Actinomycetes > Actinomycetales > Dermatophilaceae > Fodinibacter. The sequence continues at coordinate 687,199 of CAVXML010000007.1, forward strand.
GGAGGCGAAACCCGATGACCGAGGGGGACCGACGCGGCCACGCCCTCTACGTCGCATGGGGCTTCCCCCCGGCGAAGAGCGGGGGGGTGTTCCGGATGATGGAGACCGCGAACGTGCTCGTCGAGGAGGGCTGGGACGTCACGGTCGTCGCGTGCGACGTCGACGACCTCCGCCGCTACGCCGGGGTCGACCTCACCACGCTCGAGGGGGTCGACGACCGGATCGATGTGGTCCGCGTCCCGATGGACCTCGGCCCGTTCGAGACCGACCTCCACCGGTGGGACGAACGTCGGGTCGACGACCCCGACGGCTGGTTCGCGGACTACACCAAGGCAGTGGAGGAGGGGTTCCCCAACAGCGTCTATGCCCTCTGGGAGGCGCCCATGCTGGATGCCGTCCGCGCCGTCCACGCCAGCCGGCGGGTCGACGTCGTCATCGCCTCCGGGGGGCCGTTCGTCTGCTTCGCAGCTGGACTCGCCCTGCGCGAGGAGGCCGGCGTGCCGTACGTAGTGGACTACCGGGACTCGTGGTCGCTCCAGCAGTTCACCGACGAGCGAGTCCACGGTCCGGGCAGTGCCGTGGAGCGCACGGAGAGCCGGCTGCTGACCGGCGCGTCGGAGGTGTGGTTCGTCAACCGGCCCATGCTGGAGTGGCACGAGACGGTCTATCCCCAGATCGTGGGGAAGACGCGGGTCGTGACCAACGGTTTCGACGCGCCGGCCCTGCAGGGCCTGCCCTCGCCGTCGACCGGCACGGGCCCGGTTCGGTTCGGCTACCTCGGCACCCTGACGACGGCGGTGCCTCTCGAGGAGTGCCTCGAGGGGTATGCCGCGGCACGCCTGCGGGACGCCACCGTCGCGGCCTCCTCCTTGGACTTCTACGGCTACCTCGGCTTCTACCCGACCCCGCACCCCGAGCTCCGACGACAGATCGAGAACGCCGGTGACGCGGTGGCCTGGTGTGGGCCGGTTCTCAAGGCCGAGGTGGGCAGCGCCTATGCCCGGCTGGATGCCCTGGTGCTCACCTTCGGGGGAACGAGGTACGTCACGTCGGGCAAGGTCTTCGAGTACATGGCGACCGCTCGGCCGATCGTCAGCGTGCACGACCCCGACAACGCCGTGCGGGACGTCCTCTCGGGGTACCCGCTGTGGTTCCAGGCGAAGAGCCTGGCAGCGGACGACGTCGCCTCCGCCTTCGTCCTCGCCGCGCACGCCGTCGCGAGTGGCCGCGCGGCGGACGAGTCCGTCGTGGCGGCGGCGCGGGCGCACGCGCAGCGCTTCGAGCGACGGGCGTGCCTGCGCCCCGCGCTGCAGGGCCTGCCGGCACTGGTCGCCGGCGTGAGCGGTGTGCCCGTGCCGACCCCGACAGGGGCTGACCTGGTGGCGGTCGCCGGGTCGGAGGCCGACGTCCAGGAGGTCGTTCGCCGCGCTGCGCACCGGCTGGGGTGGCGCAGCGCGGTGGTTGGAGACCCGGACGTGGTGCCCGACCCGGACGGTCACCACCACTCTCCCGGTCCGGGAGCGCCTGCGCCGGGCGCGGAGACAGACCAAGCGGGCGAGGAGTGGCTCGCCTCCCGGCTCGACGGGGTGAACCTCGCGGAGCCGGGGACGGCCGAGGGGCGGTGCCGTCGGCTGCTCGCGCTGGCCGGTGAGGAGGGGCTGGGCGAGTCGGAGTCGCTGCGGCGTGACGTGGAGCGTGCCGAGTCGTTCGTGCGAACCGGAGCCGGTGTCCTCTGGTCGACCGACCCGCGCGACGCCCGTGCCATGCGCTGGGCGATGGGCGCGGTCCCGGGTGCGGTCGGGTGCCTGGACCTCCGGCGCGCGCCGGACACCGGCGCGGGCGGCGCCGACGAGGAGCAGGCGGCTCTCGCCGGTGTCGAGGTCCTGCGGAACGACGGAGGCCCGGACACCTCGGCGGCCCCCCACGACGAGCGAACCCGGGAGGTGCTTGCCCGACTGCTCCGGTCCTGCCGCGCCCGCAGGCTGCGCGCTCCCCAGTCCCGAGTCGTCGTCGTCGAGCCGGCTAGCGCCGCAAGCCCGGCGGCCGGTACGTCGGCCGTCGCGGGGCACCCCTCGGGGGACGGTGCCCACTCCCGGGGACGGCGCGAGGCCGCCGTCGTGCTCAGCAGCCTCGCGGTGGCTCCCGGGGCGCCCACCCTCGAGCTCGCCCAGTCCCTGGCCAGCACGGGGGCCGAGGTCGTCGTCATCGGGCGCGCCCCAAGGCCGCGCCGGCGACCGGGCGGTCGCCGGACCGACTCCCGGCTCGGACGAGTCGGGCTCATCCGGGTGCCGGTTCCGGGCGAGCGGGAAGGCTCCAACGTGGCGCCATGGCGACGGCGGGAGGGAGTGTGGCCCGACCGGGTGCTCACCGTCCAGGCGCCGCTGCGCCTCCGCGTCGCCCACGTCGAGGCCAGCAAGCGCCTCCGCGAGCGGGCCAAGCGCACGAACTCACCCGCCGACCGGGCGCTGGTGGTGGCCAGCCGAGCGGTCAGCGCTGGGTTCAAGGTCCTTGGCCTCGCCGACCGCGTCGTCGACCATGCCGAGATGCGGGCCGTCAACGGCCTGGACCGGCTGAACCACGCGCGCGGCCGGCCCGCGCGGTGGGAGGCCCTGCACCCGGAGGCCGCACGGGTCGCGGCGGCCTTTGGGCCGGTGCTGGACGGGCTGACGTGGGACGTCCTCCACGTCGTCGACCCGGGGCCTGTCACGCTGGCCCGGGCCGCGGTCTCCGAGCGACGGCGCCGTGGCGACAGGGCGCGTCTCGTCGTGCACCCCTCGACCGACCGGGTCGACGCGGGCACGGCATCCGTCATCCCCTACCGCGAGTACGCCGCGTACCGCGAGCTCACGGAGGTCGAGGACGCCGAGCAGGGCTCCCCCATCCGCCCGACGGGAACCGCGACCGGTCTGCAGGAGGAGCAGCCCTGGTGGCGTCGTGACCTGCAGGCCGTCGTCGGGATCGGTGCCTACAACATGGCCGGCCAGGGCTGGCAGTGGGCCAAGTCCCTCGAACGTACGGTCCCGGGCGTCCACACCGAGGTGCTCACGATCGACCGGGGATCGCACCTCAGGTACCCCACGGACCTCAGCGTGCCCATCGAGACCTTCACCGACGACCCCGCCTGGGCCGAGGAGTTCGAGCAGCACGTCCTGGCCAACTGGACCCACGCCGTGCTGGAGGGCGGCCGGTCGATTCTCGGCCTCCGCTACGGCCGGACGTACATCAACAACGTGGCGGTGCTCCGGGAGGCGGGCATCACGGTCGGCCTGGTGTTCCACGGCTCCGACCTTCGCGACCCGGCGCTGCACGCGAGCCGGACGCCCTGGTCGCCCTTCGGGGACCCCGCCAACGAGGTGGTGGCCTCGCTGCAGGCGCGCCGGGCCACGCTCTACCCGCGGTACCTCGAGTTCGACGGACCGACCTGGGTCTCGACCCCGGACCTGCTCGCGGACCTCCCCGGGTCCACCTGGCTTCCGGTCGTGGTCGACGCCGACCGGTGGGCCTCCGACCTGGTGCCGATGCACCGGGACGTGCCACGGGTCGTCCACGTTCCCAGCCGGTCGTGGCTGAAGGGCACGGAGGCCATCGAGAAGGGGATCGCTGCCCTGCGCTCCGAGGGCCTCATCGACTACCGGCGGCTCGAGGGAGTCGCCCCCGACGAGATGCCCTCGGTCATCGGACAGGCCGACATCGTGCTCGACCAGTTCGCCCTCGGCAGCTACGGCGTCGCGGCCGTGGAGGCCATGGCCGCCGGTCGTGTCGTGCTGGGTCATGTCATGGACGAGGTCAGGGAGCGCTGCCCGAGCCGGCTCCCCGTCGTGGAGGCGACGCCGAGCAGCGTGGACTCGGTGGTGCGAGCGTTGCTCCGCGACCGGGACGCGGCTCGTGAGGAGGCCGAACGCGGCTCCGTGTACGCACGCGAGGTGCACGACGGCACGGTCGCGGGCCGCCTCCTCGCCGAGGGCCTCGAGGTGAGGGGCGCCGGGGCGACGCGCGGACATCTGGGTCCGGCCCGTCGACTAGCATGAGGCGTTCTTGGCCGGGCGAGAGCCCACCCACGAAGGGAACCACGTGAAGATCGCAGTTGTCGCCCTGGGCAAGATCGGCCTCCCACTGGCCGTTCAGTTCGCCAGCAAGGGCCACGACGTCGTCGGAGTGGACGTCAACGAGGACCTCGTCCGCGTCGTCAACTCCGGCCGTGAACCGTTCCCCGGCGAGGCCGAGCTCGACGAGCGCATCTCCAGGCTGGTACCCGAGGGAAGGCTGCGCGCGACAACGGACTACGCCGACGCGATCCCCGGCGCGGATGCCGTCGTCGTCGTCGTACCGCTGTTCGTGGACGACGCCACCTGGCAGCCGGACTTCGGCTGGATGGACTCGGCGACCCGGTCGATCGCGGCGCACCTGCAGCCGGGCACCCTGGTGTCCTACGAGACGACGCTGCCCGTCGGCACGACTCGCAGCCGCTGGAAGCCGATGCTGGAGCAGGGCTCGGGGCTGCGCGAGGGCGTTGACTTCCACCTCGTCTTCTCACCCGAGCGGGTCCTCACCGGCCGTGTCTTCGCGGACCTGCGCAAGTACCCCAAGCTCGTCGGAGGGCTCGACGCCGCGGGGGCCGCCCGGGCCACCGCCTTCTACGAGGCGGTCCTGGACTTCGACGAGCGCAGCGACCTCGAGAGGGGCAACGGCGTGTGGGACCTCGGCTCGGCGGAGGCGGCGGAGCTCGCCAAGCTGGCCGAGACGACCTACCGCGACGTCAACATCGGCCTCGCCAACCAGTTCGCCCGCTTCGCCGAGCGCAACGGCATCGACGTCCAGCAGGTCATCGACGCCAGCAACTCCCAGCCCTACAGCCACATCCACCGGCCCGGTATCGCCGTGGGCGGCCACTGCATCCCCGTCTACCCGCGCCTGTACCTCTTCAACGACCCCGACGCCACCGTCGTGCGCGCCGCCCGCGAGGCGAACATGGGGATGCCGGAGCACGCGGCGGTGCTGCTCGAGGGGGCACTGGGTGATCTTTCCGGGCTGACCGTCGCCGTCCTCGGCGCGTCGTACCGCGGAGGGGTCAAGGAGACGGCCTTCTCGGGGGTATTCCCCCTCGTCGCAGCGCTCCAGGCACGCGGGGCGCGCGTCGTCGTGCACGACCCGATGTACTCCGACGACGAGGTCGCGCGGTTCGGGTGGACCCCGTACCACCTCGGTGGCTCGGTCGACGCCGCGGTCCTGCAGGCCGACCACGCCGAGTACCGCGGCCTGGGCAGCGAGGACCTCCCCGGCATCCGGGCGCTGGTCGACGGCCGGGGGATCACCGACCCGACCCGCTTCCCCGGCGTCTCGCACCGGGTCATCGGCCGGGCCGGCGAGCGCACGGTCATCCTCTCGTCCTAGCCGCCCGCTTCGACCGGGTCACTCGGGCCTGTTGTCACGCCCCGTGTCCGGCGGGTTCACCTCGACCGTCGTCTTTGGTGGCTTGACCCGTGCGGTCGGTGCCGTCGTCTTCTCCGTCGTCAGCTGGATGGTTGCGGCGGGGCTGAGCCACTCCAGGACATTCGTCATCATCGTCGAGACCGCCTGCTGCGAGGCCGTGCTCGGGCTGCTGACCGTCCAGCCGATCGGGCACCGGCCGTTGAGGTAGCAGCTGAACGTGAAGACCGAGGCGTTGAAGACACGGGCGCCCGACGGCGCCTCGAACGCGGTGATCGCCATGGGCAGGTTCCCGCGGTCCCCTCGGCACAGTCCCGTGCCGGCGTAGAGCGTGGCGATACCAGGGTGCCGGTAGAGGTCCGGGTCCAGGTTGTCGATCTCGCCGGCGATGAACCCGGGAATCGTCGTCCCCGGCGTCACGCCGTCGAAGAGCCACGACGACCCGGTGGCCATGGAGCTGCCCGGGAGCGGGCACACGTACTCGGCGCCGAGCAGCGGCTGCGACGCGTAGGCGTCGCCGCGGTAGCGCCACTGCGTGGAGAAGTCGCCGGAGGTGTAGCGGTCGATGTCCCACGTGCGCCGGGCGGTCGTCGTGAAGGCGATCTCCCGGTAGGCGGTGTTCGCACCCATGCTCGCCACGTTGACGCCGCTCTGGATCGCCTGGCTCAGGGAGGCCCGCATGGTCATCGAGTAGTACTCGTCGTGCGAGGGCAGCATGATGTTGGTTGCTCGGGCGGGGATCTGCCCGCCGAACTCGTCCATGTCGTTGTCGGTCCAGTAGGTGACGTCGACACCCTGTGCCTCGAGCCAGAACACCATGCCCTGCTCGAGGGGGAGGAACTGCCCTGACCCCTGCCCCTCCCGGTACGGCCGGTCGTAGCTGAGGCGGGCGGAACCGTTGGTCGAGGCTGTAGAAGCTCCGACCACCCCAGGAGTTGTAGGCCGACCACGTCGTCGTCGCCTGCTGGAGCAGCATGTCGTGCTTGGTGCCCGTGTCGTCTCGGACGGTGAGTGGGGCGTAGGTGGCGTTCGTGCCGTCGTCGATCCGGATGAGGTAGACGCCGGGCACCCAGGCGTCGGTGATGTTGATGGTCAGCGTGGGGGACCAGTTGGCCGCCGAGACCATGTAGAGCGGCTTGCCGTCCTTGGTGCCACCCAGGGTCGGGGCGGGCTGGACGACGGTGGACACGTTCTCCTGACGCCACACCTCGCGCGCACCGAGCTTGTTGTAGTAGCCCATGCGGTAGGCCACGACGTCGACGGGCTTGCCGGAGTCGACCTTGAGGGTGACGCTCTCACCACAGGTCGCGGAGACATCGGTGAGGTATGCCGCGAGCGTCGAGGTCGTCGTGGTGGGGATGACCCACTCACCCGTGCCCTGCCGGGCGTTCTCCTCGGCGACGGAGGGCCAGGACGTGGGGCACCCGGGCGGCGGCGGCGCGATCGCGGTCACCGGCACGGCCGGCATGGGGGCCGGCGGAGCGATGAGGGCGAGCCGGCCGGACGCGTTGGCCAGGGTCGACCCGTCGGTGCCCAGCGCGACCATCGGCAGGATGACGATGCCGCCGTAGACGGACAGGCCCAGGTTGTACACGGGGATGCTGAGCTGCGTTCCGACGGCCACCGCGACCGGAGACGTCGGGGTCCACGTGATGTACGAGCCAGAACCGCTCAAGGTGCCGTTCAGCGTGGTCAGCCGCCCGGTGGACCCGGAAGGGATGTACAGACGGATGGACTTGATCGTCCCCGCCCGGGTCACCTTCGTCTTGTAGGTGAGCGAGGTCTTCTGCCCGGGGATGGGGTTGCTGGCGGTCACGGTGGCGGTGGCGGTCCGCGCGGTGCCGTACGAGAGGGTGGCGCCGGTGGTGGCCGTGGCCCTGAACGACAGCAGCCATGGCTCCCCGGTGCTCGGGAGGCTCAGCCCGTAGAACGGGATGCTGAAGCGGGCACCCACCGCGACGGTGATGACCTTCGTCGGCGTCCACCGGAGCACGCCGGGGGAGACAGTGCGCACGATGCCGTTGATCGACGTCACGGAGCCGCCGGTCCCCGCCGGGAGCGACACGATGATGTCCCGCACCGTCCCAGCGCTGGTGGCGGTCCCCGAGTAGGTCAGCGTGTGCCGACCGTCCTTCTGCGCCGCCGCGACGATGGTCACGTTCGAGGTCACCGCCGTGGCCGTCGAACCGACGGCGATGCCTGCGACGACGAGCACGACAACGGTGACGATGGTGGTGAAGAACCGCTTCGGCACGACCGACCTCTTCCCTGACCTGCGAGTTTGGGGGCCGGCACGTTTCCCGGGCGGGCCAGCGTGCCCAGCGTCCCACACGCCCACCGCGTGCCGTATCGGCCGTCCGGCCCCGCGTTCACCCCCCAACAGAGTGCACGGGTGAGTCAGGGGAGACTGATGGTGTAAATGTGATCGTTGTGACACACTGTGCCGCGGCTGAGAGCGCTCGAGCCCCGAGACGAAGTCTCCGGCGTGGACGCGGACCGACTCGCGATGGGTGGGACGATGACCGGTTTTCGGATCGGCGTGGCGACCGTCGCGGTGGCGACGGCCGCCACCGTGGCTCCCGTGCTGACCGTGGGGGCGAGCGCCCACCCGGTAGCGCCCACCGTGGTGCGCGTGTCGATGCCCGAGGGCCGCCCCGTGAGCGAAGGGTCCTCCGGTAGCACCGCGCCGGCGGTCGGGGTCCAGAGCCTGCTCTCCAGGGACACCGGCGATGCCGACGTCGTCGGCCTGACGTTCCCGAGCCGTGCCATCGCCGAGGCGGTGAGCGTGGCCGTCCGCACGAAGGTCGAGGACCGGTGGGGGTCCTGGACGTCGATCGGCGTCAGCGACTCGGCCCCGGACCCCGGGACCGAGGAGGCGTCGCGGGCTCATGTCGCCACCGACCCCGTGGGCGTCATCGGCAGCGACGAGGTCCAGATCCGGGTCCGCAGCCGCAGTGCCTCGGCACGCCTGAGCCGGCTGGTGGTGACGTTCGTGGACGGTGGGGCCAGCGCCGCGGACGCCTCGGTGGGTGAGGGGCCGCCGGCAACCGCTCGAGCAGACGTGGCGCAGCCGGAGATCATCTCCCGGTCGGAGTGGGGAGCGGACGAGAGCCTGCGCACCTGCACGCCGACGACGGTGAGCAGCATCCAGGGCGGTGTCGTCCACCACACGGTGAACGCCAACACCTACGCCTCGGCGGACGTGCCGGCGCTGCTGCGGAGCATCTACGCGTACCACGTCAACGGGAACGGGTGGTGTGACGTCGGGTACAACGTCTTCGTCGACCGGTTCGGCCGGCTGTTCGAGGGGCGCTACGGCGGCGTCGCACGCAACGTCGTCGGGGCCCACGCCGTGGGCTTCAACTCCCAGACCTTCGGAGTCGCCTCGATCGGCAACCACGACCCCCTCACGTCGGGGGCGGTGGCCCCGTCGTCCGGCCGTGCTGACCGCTGTCGCCGACGTCCTCGCGTGGAAGGGTTCGTTGAACGGGTGGGACCCGAGCACCTCCGTCACGTACACCTCGTCGGGCAACTCCAAGTGGCCGGCGGGCACGCTGGTCACCACGTCACGAACCTCGGGACATCGCGACCTCAACCTCACCACCTGCCCAGGGGACCTCATGGTCGACAGGCTCGCGACCATCCGGACCACTGCCGGCTCGTCCTACCGCGCGAGCCTGGCGGTCTCCTCCAGCACCGTGGCGCCGCCCCGGTCGGTCGTCGAGACATGGACCAGGCCGGCCGGGACGGCGTTCACCCTCCAGGGACGGGGATTCGGCCACGGCCGGGGCATGAGCCAGTACGGCGCCTACGGGGCGGCGTCCCAGGGTGCGACGAGGGAGCAGATCCTCTCCTTCTACTTTCCGAACACGACGAGGTCGACCACCCTCGGCAACTCGACCCTGCGCGTGCGGCTCAGCGCCGTGGGGTCGACCGGCACCCAGGTGGTCCACCAGGACGGCTTGACCGTCACCGACGGTGCCCGGACCCTGTCGCTCAGCTCGACCAACGCCGACGGAACCGCCCGCTCCCGATGGCGCGTGGTGCCGGGGACCACGGGCCTGACCCTGCAGTGGCTGGAGGGCGGCACCTGGCGCAACCGGACCGGGTGGACGGCCCTGGCGACGCCCCTGTCGTTCCAGAACGCGACGCGGAACACCGTCCGAGTGGTCATGCCGGGCGGCACCCAGCGGGACTACCGCCGGGTCGTCCGGACGGTGCGGTCGGGCACCGGCGCCGTGACGGTGAACCTCCTCCCGATCGACGAGTACCTCCGCAGCGTGGTCCCGTCGGAGATGTCCCCGTCCTGGCCGAGGGCGGCCCTCGAGGCCCAGGCGGTGGCGGCCCGGACCTTCGCGCTGTACCAGAGGGCGGGCCAGCCCTCCGGGTCGCTCTTCGACACCTGCGACTCGAACGCGTGCCAGGTCTACCGCGGGATGACCGGCTACTCCTCGACCGGCACCAGCACCTCGTACGAGGCGGCGACGTCGACCGCCGCGGTCACGGCCACCACGGGGCTGAGCGTCATGTACGGCGGCAGTCCCGCCCTCACCGAGTTCACCTCCTCCAACGGAGGACGCACCGTCGCCTCCTCCCTCCCGTACCAGGTCGCCAAGGCGGACCCGTACGACGGGATCCCGGCTGCCACGGCCACCGCGTGGACCGGCACCCTGGCCGTCTCCGCCATCGAGTCGGCCTTCCCCACGACCGGGACGCTGCGCGCCCTGCGGGTCGACACGCGCGACGGCACCGGCGCCTATGGGGGACGGATCACCTCCATCACGGTGGTGGGGGCCTCCGGGTCGAGCACCGTGTCCGGGGACACCTTCCGGAGCAGGACGGGCCTGCGCAGCTCCTGGTGGACCATCACCTCTGCCCCGGCCGCATCGGCGGGCTCGTTCCCCAAGGACCTCGACGGCAATGGGACTTCAGACCTGCTGGCCGTCGACCCGGCCGGCCAGCTGCGCCTGCTGGCCGGCAACGGCACCGGGGGGTTCACGGCGAAGGTCATCGGGAGCTCGTGGAACAGCGTGGGTCTCGTGACGGCGGTCGGCGCGTGGAACGGCGACAACCGTCACGACGTGCTGGCCCGTGCGGCCGGGACGCTCTACTACTACCCCGGCAACGGCGCCGGGGGCTTCTACCCCCGCGTGCCCATCGGCGGTGGGTGGAGCGGCTTCGACCTCGTCGTCGGGCCCGGTGACCTCGACGGAGACCGCCTGACCGACCTGCTCGCCCGCAACGCGGCCACGAGCCAGCTCGTCCTCTTTCGTGGGAACGGCAAGGGCGGGGTCCTCGGGAGCACCGTCGTCGGGACGTCGGGCTGGAACGGCCTGCGCCTCATCGTCGCCCCAGGAGACGTGAGCGGCGACGGCAGGCCCGACGTGCTGGGCGTCAGTGCCTCGGACGGACGCATGAGGCTCTACCGCGGCAGTGGCTCGGGCGGGTTCAGTTCCGTCTCCGTCGTCGACAGGTCGTGGAGCGGCTACAGCGCCCTTCTCGGGCCGGGCGATGTCACGGGGGACGGCCGCGCCGACCTCGTCGGGCGGCGCAGCTCGGACGGCGCGCTCGTCCTCTTCACGGGCGACGGCAGCGGGTCCTTCTCGCAGGGCAGCGTCGTCACCGGGACAGCCACGTGGGCCACGTGGACCCGGTGGCTGCCGTGAGGCCGGGCGGTCCGCCGCCGGTCTGAGGCGGCCCTCAGGCCAGGTCGACGGTGAACGGCGCCCCGGTCGCCTCGCGGACCTGCTCCTCGGTGACCCCCGGCGCCAGCTCGCGCAGCACGAGCCCGCTCTCCGTCACGTCGAGGACCGCCAGGTCGGTGATGATGCGCTGCACCACCTTCTTGCCGGTCAGCGGCAGTGAGCACTCCTGGACGATCTTGTGGGAGCCGTCCCTGGCAACGTGCTCCATGAGCACGACGACCTTCTTGGCGCCGTGGACGAGGTCCATGGCCCCGCCCATGCCCTTGACCATCTTGCCCGGGATCATCCAGTTGGCGATGTCGCCCCGGGCGGACACCTGCATCGCGCCCAGGATCGCGGCATCCACCTTTCCGCCGCGGATCATCCCGAACGAGGTGGCCGAGTCGAAGTACGAGGCTCCCCGCCGCACGGTGACCGTCTCCTTGCCCGCGTTGATGAGGTCCGGGTCGACGGCGTCGTCGGTGGGGTACGGGCCGACACCGAGGATGCCGTTCTCGCTCTGCAGCACGATCTCGACGTCGTCGGGCACGTAGTTGGGCACGAGGGTCGGCAGGCCGATGCCGAGGTTGACGTAGGCACCGTCCTCGAGCTCGGCGGCGGCGCGAGCGGCCATCTGTTCGCGGGTGAGGGGCATGGCTCAGGACTCCTCGGAGGGCGCGTCGGCGGCAGGGGTGACCGTGCGGCGCTCGATCCGCTTGTCGGCCACCTGCTCTGCTGTCAGGGGGAGTACCCGCTGGACGTAGATGCCGGGCAGGTGCACGGCATCCGGCGGCAGCTCGCCCGGCTCGACGAGCTCCTCCACCTCCGCGATCGTCACCCTCCCGGCCATCGCGGCGAGCGGGTTGAAGTTGCGGCTGCTCTTGTTGAAGACGAGGTTGCCGTGCCGGTCGCCCCGCCACGCCCGCACCAGGCCGAAGTCGGCGACGATGGCGTGCTCCATGACGTACTCGCGCTCCTCGCCGTCGCGTTCGAACACGCGCACCTCCTTCGGCGGCGAGGCGACGGCCACGCTCCCGTCGGCGGCGTACCGCCAGGGCAGCCCCCCGTCGGCGACCTGGCTTCCCACGCCGGTTGGGGTGAAGAACGCCGGGATGCCGGCGCCGCCCGCCCGAAGCCGCTCGGCCAGCGTGCCCTGCGGGGTCAGCTCGACCTCGAGCTCGCCCTCGAGGTACTGGCGGGCGAACTCCTTGTTCTCCCCGACGTACGAGGAGACCATGCGCCGGATCTGGTGGGACGCGAGCAGGATCCCCAGCCCCCAGCCGTCGACCCCGCAGTTGTTGGAGACCACCTCGAGGTCCCGGACGCCGGTGCGGTGGAGCTCGCCGATGAGGACCGAGGGGATGCCGCAGAGCCCGAAGCCGCCGACGGCCAGGGTGGCTCCGTCGCTGATCCCGGTGACCGCCTCGGCAGGAGAGGAGACGACTTTGTCCATGCCGGGCACTCTAGTGACCACGCGCACTCCGGGCGACGGCGGGGCGGCCGCCGGGGGAGGGCGGACAAGGCGAGTGCAGGGTCGAGGATCTCCGGTCATGGGCGTGTTTCACCGGAAGATGTTGCGTCCGGCCAGGTCGGCGCAGAAGTACATGCGTGTAATTCGTCCAACGTCCTTGCGGACGTACGTGACAGATGGGACAAAAGGGGGGTTCGGTGACCTCATGAGGCAGGCGAGACGCCTGTGACAAGCGGCCCGGATGCGCCTGCCCTTCCCGGGAGGCGGTCGTTGACCCTCTCAGGAGCACCGCCGTGTCCACGCTGCAGCACGTGTCCCTTCGCGACCGCCGTCTTCCGGCGCGCACCCTCGGAGCGGTCTCCGCGTCGGTGCTGGCGTTCCCCCTCATGGGGTCCCCGGCACAGGCAGCGACGACGATTGCGTACCCCTCACCCCCGCAGCCGCTCCCCAGTGCGCTCGACGTCGCACCGCCGTACCAGAAGGGCACGCTCTGCCTGACGTACAACCAGCCGGGTGCCGTCGCCTTCGTGAAGATGCTGAACGCGACCTACGGGTACCGGACCTACGGCATCCTGCGCACCTGTGCGGCCGAGCACGGGGAGGGCCGGGCGCTCGACTGGATGATCAACGCGAACGACCCCACCCAGCTCGCCCTCGCCAACGCCATCACCCGCTGGCTCGCGGCGCCCGACAGCAAGGGCCGCCCCGGTGCCATGGCCAAGCGCTTCGGCATCAACTACATCATCTGGAACCGCCAGATGTGGCGCGCCTACGACACGGCTCGCGGTTGGGCTCCGTACTACGGCGTCTCGCCGCACACCGACCACATCCACATCTCCTTCAACTGGGACGGTGCCCGGATGCGGTCCTCCTGGTGGAGCGGAGTGGCGGTCACGACACCGTTGACCAACGCCAACTACACCCCGCCGCCGCCGGTGCCGACGATGACGGCGAGCGGTTACCCCCTGCTCGTGCAGGGGGCCACCGGTCCGGACGTCGCCCTGGCGCAGAAGGTCATCGGCGTCACGGCCGATGGCAAGTTCGGCCCCATCACCGCAGCCGCGCTCGCGACGTGGCAGACGCGGCACGGCATCCCCGCGACGAGCAAGCTCGACAACGCCACGTGGTCGAAGATGATCGCCCTCAAGCTCATCCCGGCTCGTACCAACCCGCTCTCCCAGTACGTCAACGTCGTGCTGAAGCTCGGTTCGACCGGCGAGGCGGTGAGGGCGCTGCAGAAGGCGATCGGCGGGCTGGTGGTCGACGGCTCGTACGGCCCGCTCACCGAGGCGCGGGTCAAGGCCTACCAGCAGTCGAAGGGCCTGACGGTCACCGGCATCACCGACGCCAAGGTGTGGAACGCCCTGATCGCCGCCACGACGGTCACCACACCGCCCCCCACGACCACGACGACCGTGCACCCGTTGAGCAAGTACCTCGGCGTCACGCTCAAGCTGTGGTCGCGCGGCGAGGCGGTCTCCGCGCTGCAGAAGTACATCGGGGGCCTCACCGTCGACGGCTCCTACGGCCCGCTCACCGAGGCCCGGGTGAAGACGTACCAGAAGGCCAAGGGCATGGCGGTCACGGGTGTCACCGACGCGGCGGTGTGGAAGGCGCTCATGGCCGACCACCCCGTCACGACCACCACGACGACGTCCGGCTCCACCGTGACGTCGCTGGCCACCGAGTTCACGCCCTACAAGAGCACCGTCCTGCGCTACGGATCCACCGGAACCGCGGTCAAGGTGCTGCAGCGAGGGCTCGGCGGCCTCGTCGTCGACGGCTCGTTCGGCTCCCTCACGCTCGCCGCCGTCAAGGCGTTCCAGACCTCACGGAAGCTCAGCGCCACCGGTGTCGTCGACGCGGCGACGTGGAAGGCGCTGGAGCTCAAGGTCCACCCCCTGTACCCGTACTGGGGGACCGTCCTCAAGCGCGGCTCGACCGGCACCGCGGTCGTCGCGCTCCAGCGGGCGCTGCGCATCACCGCGGACGGGTCCTTCGGCCCGATCACGGAGGCCGCCGTCAAGGCGGTGCAGCTCAACGCGAAGCTGACCCAGACCGGAGTCGTGGGCACCCTCACCTGGAAGGCCGTCGAGGCACGGATGCCGCGCTGACCGTCGGCCTGGCTGCCGCCCGTCGAGGGCAGCCTGGCCCGGCTCACCGCGGTCGCGGTACGGCCAGCCGCGGTCAGGCCGTGGCGGTGACGCCCTCCGAGGCGAGGCGGGCGGCGAGGACCTCGGGGTCCGGCGTCCCACGCGTGAGGACGACCGACCCGTCGCCCGCCCACGCGGCGAGTGCCGTGCGCAGGAAGGCGGAGGTGTCGGTGGTGGTGGTGTGCACGCGACCGCCCGTCCCGGTCGACGGCACGAGGTCCTCGTATGCCGTCCGCTCGCCGGCCGAGGTGAGCGCCGTGGCACCGGGTGGTG
Source organism: uncultured Actinomycetota bacterium (assembly GCA_963763015.1). Taxonomy (GTDB): domain Bacteria; phylum Actinomycetota; class Actinomycetes; order Actinomycetales; family Dermatophilaceae; genus Fodinibacter. The sequence continues at coordinate 702,207 of CAVXML010000007.1, forward strand.
GCTCGTCCCAGGGGTCGAACACGTCACCATGGGTCGACAGCTCGCGCGCCTCGTCGACCACCCGCCCGGGGAGCGGCACGGGCGCGGACCGGGCGAGCGCTGCGAGAGTCACGAGCACGACGTTCTCGGTGCCTGCGCCAGCCGCCACGGCCGGGTCGTCGGTGACCAGGACGTCGGCGGCCGCGCCGGCATCCGAGCGTGCGGCAGCGGGCGTCCCGCCCTGCCGGCCGGCCGCGCCCGACGCGCGCTTCGGTGGCACCTCGACGGTCGCGCCGACGGACCAGGCCGCGAGCGCCCAGTAGAGGGTCCGCCAGTGCGGCGGCAGGTCGAGGATCACCAGGGTGCCGGGCCCCGCGCCGAGGTCGTCCTGCAGCAGGTTGGCGGCCTTGGCGACCCAGTTCGCGAGGACGCGCGCCGACAGCTCGACCCGCTCGCCGCGGGTCGGGGAGTCGGTGTCGTCGTACACGGTGACCCGCGGGCGGCCGGGGTCCGAGGCGACCGCCCGGGCGAGGAGGGCGGCGGCGGTTCGGGGCGGGGTGGTCACCGTCCGGACCCTAGCAACGGCGCCCTCTCGGGGCTCCGCACGCTGCAGCGAGCGGACACTAGGCTTCGGGCATGAGCGCGCACCCGGTGACCGGCGCACCGAGGGCGGCGTCCACGACCCGCGACGAGCACTCCACCGTCCGGACCTCGTGACTTCCCGACTCCTGCCGGGCATCGCGGTTGGCGCGGCCCTCTGGGTGGTCGTCGTGAGCGCGGCCGGAGCGGCGCTGGCGGCGGTGGGGTGGTGGATGCCGTGGGTCGCCTGGGCGGTGGCCATCGGTGCCGCGGTCGGCGCCTGGGTGGTTGCGCGGGGCGTTACCGGCGTGCGGATGCCGTTGGCGCCCGCCGCCGCGCTCGCCGTCGTGACGGTGTGCTTCACCGGCTGGGCCGGGGCGACGCACTCGGAGCAGGTGCTGCCCCGACGCGACGCGGCCAGCAACCTGCAGGCGGCGGTGAGCCTGGCGACCACCCATGCCCGGGTCGTCCCCGTCGACCCGCACACGGTGGGGGGAGCGACGGCGCTCGACCTCGCGGGGGTGACCCTCGCGAGCCCGGCCTTCTTCGAGGTCGGGCCGAGCACGGACCCGGCGGTGCAGCCCCAGTTCGTCGTGGGGCCGGCGGTCGTGTACTCCTTCGGGTGGTGGGTCGGGGACACCGCCGCACTCGTGCTGCCCGCCGTCGCGATGGGTCTGGCGCTCCTGGCCCTGGGGCTGCTCGTGGCCCACGTCGTCGGCCCGTGGGCCGGGGTCGCAGCGGCGGCGCTGACCGGTCTGCTGTTCCCCGTCGTGCACACCGCACGCGCCACGTACTCCGAGCCGCTGGCGATGCTCACGCTGACGGCCGGCCTGCTCGCGGCCACGCTCGCAGTTGCGGCGGGGCGGGATGCCGCGTGGACGGCATCCCGTGGTGGGTCGGGCTTCGTCGGGGACGCCTCGGCGCAGGGGAACGTCGTGCGGCGCTCCCCGTCCTGGCCGCCCGTGTGGAGCGACGCGTCGGAGCGCGCCGGCCTGGTGGCCGGGATCCTCGTCGGGGGAACCGGACTCGTGCGGGTGGACGCGCTGCGCGAGGTCGTGCTCCTGCTGCCGGTGCTGGCCGTCGGGGCCGCCCTGGGCGGACGCTGGGTGCGACCGCTGCTCGTCGGGCTGGCTGGGTCGGTCCTCGTCTCCGCGGTCGCCGCGGTCGTCCTGTCCTCGGAGTACGTCGCCTCCATCTCGGGGAGCCTGCTCCCGCTCGGCGGGCTCGGGCTGCTGCTCGGCGGTGGGTCCTGGGCGGGGTTGGTGGCATGGCGGCGGGGGTGGCGGCTGCCGGCACCCCTCGGGTGGCGCCTGCCCGATGTTGCCGCCGGGCTCGTCGTCGCTGGGGGCCTCTACCTCGCCGGCCGGCCGCTCTGGCAGGTCGTTCGCCAGGACCCCGACGACCCCGGGTCCCGCTATGTCGCAGGGATGCAGGCGCGGCAGGGGCTGCCGGTGGACGGTGGCCGCACCTACGCCGAGCAGACGGTGGCCTGGCTGTCCTGGTACGTCGGACCCGTGGCTCTGGTCGTGGCGTTGGCCGTGCTGTCCCTGGCGGTGCGGCGGGCGCTGCGGTCGCTGGCGGAGCGGCGACTGGAGCCGTGGGTCCCCGCTCTCGTCGTTGCCGCCGGCTCGACGCTTCTGACGCTCCTGCGGCCTGGGATCACGCCCGACCACCCCTGGGCCGACCGGCGCCTGCTCGTCGCGCTGGCGCTGGTCGTCGCGCTCGTCGTCGTGGCCGCGGACCGGCTCGTGCGGCGGGCAGCCGCGGCGGGTCACCGCGGACTCGGTGTGGGCGCCGCCGCGCTCGTGACGGCATCCCTCGTCGGGCCCGCGGTGGTGGCGACGTGGCCGCACCGCGAGGGTGGTGTGGAGAGGGGGTCGCTGGCTGCCGTGGAGCAGGTGTGCCGGGCCCTTGGTCCGGGCGACGTCGTGCTGGCGGTCGACTCACGCGCGGCGAACGAGTGGCCGCAGGTGGTGCGCGGGATGTGCGGGGTGCCGGCGCTGGCGCTGACGTCGGCGGTCCGTTCGGACGAGCAGCTGCTCGCGTCGACGGTCACCTCGGTCGCGGAGGGCGTGGCGGAGCAGGGCGGCCGTCTGGTGCTGCTCGCCGCCGACTCCCCCGATGCGCTGGAGGCCGCCGGGTCGCGCGGCACCCAGGTCGTCGACGTCACGGTGCGTGAGGACGAGCACGTGCTGGAGCGTCGGCCGACGGGCACCGATCCGCTGCCGCTTCGCGTCTGGCTCGCCCGCGCCCCCTGACCTGTACCCACATCGACCAATAGGTCACTCGGGGTACGGCGCCGCGGTCAGCCCTCGCCGGGGCGTCAGCGCTCGAAGGCGACGTGGGCTCGCCGCTGGACCGCGGCGTACGTGTGCCGGTCCACGGCGACCACGACCCCGGGTCGGAGCGAGCGCGGTCCGTAGGCCGTGCCGTCCGGGTGCCCGACGGCGCCGCCCGCCTCGGTGACGAGCAGTGCCCCAGGGGCGTGGTCCCAGGGGTTGGAGCGGCTGTAGATGATGTAGTCGGCGGCGCCCTCGATGAGCCGCGCGTAGTCCACCCCGCAGCAGACCCACGACAGGCGCATCGGCGGCATCCCCTCGAGGGCGTGGCCGCGCATCGCCCAGATCGACGTGACGCCTCGAGGGTCGTCGACCACCGGGGTGGTGCGCACGTGTACGCCGTTGCGCCACGTGCCGGCCCCACGCTCGGCGACCCAGGCCACCTCGTGCTCCGGCTGCCAGATCCACGCACGCACCGTCTCCCCGCCCCGGGTCTCGGCCACCATGACGGCGTGGTCGGGGGAGCCGTGGACGAAGTTCTTCGTCCCGTCGACCGGGTCGACCGTGAAGGCGTGCTCGGCCACCAGGTAGCGGTCCATGACCGAGTGGTCGGCGGCGTGCGCCTCCTCGCCGAGCACCACGGCATCCGGGTAGGCCTCCAGGAGCCTCGTCGTGATGACCGCCTCCGCCTCGCGGTCCGCGACCGTCACGAGGTCGCCGGGGTTCTTCTCCATCACCTCACCGGTGGCGAGCGAGCGGAAGCGGGGGGTGATGACCTCGGCGGCGACCTCACGCAGGAGGTCGAGGACGGCGTCGCTCGACAGACCGGGCATGCAGCCAACCGTCGCACAGCGCCGGGGCGCCGCCAAACCCGGGTCGCGGGGGCCGGCTCGTCGCCCCGACCGGGTCAGGCCGAGGCCGCGGGGCGGACCCCCGGACCGGGTTGCCCGACGACGGAACGAGGTTCGTCGACGTCGTGACCTGCGCCGCAGCGCAGGTGCATCTCGACGGGTGACCCGCAGTTCCGGTGGACGAACTGGATCGGAGGGCCGTCGGGGTCCGCGAGATAGCGGTCACCCCAGTGCGCGACGGCGACGAGCACCGGGAGGAGCGCGAACCCCTTCTCGGTCAGTCGGTACTCGTGGCGCTCACGCTGCCCGGGCTCGCGGTAGGCCACCCGGCGCAGGAGGTCCTGCTCGACCAGCAGGCCGAGCCGGTTCGTCAGCACCTGGCGCGGGATGCCGGTGTGGCGGCGCATGTCCTCGAAGCGGCGGATGCCGTTGAACACCTCACGCAGCACGACGAGCGTCCACCGCTCGCCGAGGATCTCCATCGCGCGTCCGATGGTGCAGTTCTCGGTGGAGTAGGCAAGCGCGGGGGGCATCGACATGGCCCCATCCTAGGTCCAGTTGACAGACCCAGCAATGACGGGGATGCTCGGTCCATGACTCAGACCCAGCCTTTTCGTACGGAGACCCGGACCATCACCTGGGCCGCGCCCGGCCAGGGCGACCCCGCCCGGCTGGCAGCCCTCGACGGCCTCGGGCAGCTGCGCGCCATGGTGGAGGGCGAGCTGCCGCCGCCGCCGATCATGGCCACCCTCGGCTTCACCGGGTTCGAGCCCGAGCGGGGCCGCGTCGTCGTCGAGATGCCGGCCGCGGAGTTCCACTACAACCCGCTCGGCGGCGTTCACGGTGGCGTCATCTCGACCCTCCTCGACACCGCTGCGGGCTGCGCGGTGCAGTCCACGCTCGCCGTGGGGGAGCGGTACACCTCGCTCGACCTCACGGTGAAGTTCCTGCGGCCGGTCACCGTCGACTCGGGCCTGCTCACGTGCGAGGGCGACGTCATCCAGCGGGGCCGCCGCACCGCCCTGGCTCGAGCGCAGCTCACCGACGAGCGGGGCAAGCTCGTGGCCCACGCGACGAGCAGCTGCCTGATCTTCACCTGACCCGGCCGAGGGCGGTTTCCTTCTCGGCGTTGCCCCTGAGTGCAGCTCTGGGGCTGCCCGGTGGTGCCGTCGAGGCCATCGGACGGGCGGTGACCTGCAGGGTTCCCCGACGGTCCCCGTGGGTAGTGTCCCGGCCATGGCGAGGTTGCGGCGGGTCACGCCGCAGATGAAGGGGTGGACTCGGCGGCGCGTGGGGAAGGGGTTCGCCTACTACGACTCCGACGGCGGCAGGCTTCCCCCGGAGCAGGTCGAGCGCATCCGCTCCCTGGCCATCCCGCCGGCCTGGCGGGACGTGTGGATCTGCCCGTACCCGAACGGCCACATCCAGGCGGTGGGCACCGACGCCGCGGGCCGCCGGCAGTACCTCTACCACCCGGTCTGGCGCGCGAAGAGGGACGAGCTCAAGTTCGACCGCGTCAAGGACGCCGGGACCCGGCTGGCCGAGGCGAGGCAGCGACTCATCGAGGACCTCCGGCACGAGGGGATGCCACTCGCCCGGGCCGCCGCGACGGCCACCCGCCTGCTCGACCTCGGCTACTTCCGCATCGGCAGCGACGCCTACGCCGACGCCAACGGCTCCTTCGGGCTGACCACGCTCGAGCGGCGGCACGTCCGCCGCAGGGGGACCGACCTGGTCTTCGACTTCGTCGGCAAGTCGGGCATCGAGCACCGGATCACGATCAGCGACGCCCAGGTCATCGAGGCCCTCGACGTGATGCGCAAGCGCCGCGGCGGCTCGACGCGCCTGCTGGCGTACCGGGGCGACAGCCGGTGGGCGGACCTCGACGCGTCCGCCGTCAACGCCTACATCAGCGAGATGGTGCACGAGGACCTCACGGCCAAGGACTTCCGCACGTGGCACGCCACCGTGCTCGCGGCCGTGGCGCTCGCCGAGAGCCCGGAGAAGGGCGACACCAAGGCCTCGCGGAAGCGGGCGGTCAAGGCGGCGCTCGAGGAGGTGGCCGCCTACCTGGGCAACACCCCGACGATCGCCCGCAAGTCCTACGTCGACCCGCGGGTCATCGAGCAGTACGAGGACGGCATCACCATCGCGGCGACCCTGCGCCAGGGCTACCCCGACGAGTCGAGGCGTCAGGCCGCCATCGAGAGGGCGGTCGCCCGCCTCATCGACAACGCCGACTGACGAGGAAGGGCGTCTCGCGGGCGCCCGTGGGCCGGGCACCGGAGGGCTCCACGATCGTGCGGCAACCGAAGGGGTGCGCGGGTGAAGCTGCCGGCATCCCGTGGGAACGTCGGGACGACGGGGGGCGGTGCACCCGCGGGTAGGCTTCCCGGCGATGACCGAGCACCAGCACGACCACGACGCCGTCCACGCCGCGCCCACGGAGAAGATCGCCGTCCGGGCCGGGGAGGCGGCCGGTCGGAGCGATGACCGGGCCGCCGTGGACGCGGGTCCCAGCTCGGCATCGGCGTCGGTCGTGGGGCAGGCTCCTGCGAGCTCACCCCCTGCGGCCGCTCCGCCCTCGGTGCGGGCCGGGCACCCGGCGTACCCGATCGAGGACGACCCCGCCGGCCCCGGCCCCGCTCCCTACGTCACCGTGGTGCTGCCCTGCTACAACGAGGGGGCGCACGTGCTCGAGGAGATCGACCGCATCACCGCCGCGATGACCGCCAGCGAGCTGACCTACGAGCTGCTCTGCATCGACGACGCGAGCACCGACGACACCCTCGACGTGCTGCGTCACGCCCAGACCACCCACCCCCACGTGCGCATCCTCCCGTTCCGGCGCAACGGCGGATCCGGGACGGCTCGCCGCATCGGCACCCAGCAGGCGCGCGGCGAGATCGTCGTCTGGACCGACGCCGACATGACGTACGAGAACGAGCGCATCCCCGAGCTCGTCCGGGTGCTGCGCGACGACGCGACCTACGACCAGGTCGTCGGTGCCCGCACCACCGAGGAGGGAACACACAAGTGGGCCCGCGTTCCCGCGAAGTGGTTCATCCGCAAGGTGGCGGAGTGGCTGACCAAGAGCCGCATCCCCGACCTCAACTCAGGACTGCGGGCGTTCCGGCGCGAGGTCTCCCTGCCCTACCTGCGCCTGCTGCCGGCCGGGTTCTCCTGCGTCACGACGATCACCATCGCCTTCCTGAGCAACCAGCACGACATCAGGTACATCGACACCGCCTACGCCAAGCGGGCCGGGGTGAGCAAGTTCCACTTCGTCCACGACGCCTACCGCTACATCCTCCAGGTGCTGCGCATGGTCATGTACTTCGACCCGCTCAAGGTGCTCATGCCCCCGGCCCTGTGGATGCTCGTCATCGGGGTGCTCAAGGCGGTCGTCGACATGGTGCGCCACCCCTTCTACTTCCCGGCGAGCACGGTGCTGCTCATCGTGAGCGGCATCATGATCGCCTCGCTGGCACTGCTCTCCGACCTCGTGGTGAGGTCGAGAGACGGTGTCTGACAGCGCGTCGCTCAAGGTCGCGCTGGTCGGCCCCACCCACCCGTACAAGGGCGGGGTCGCCGCCCACACGACGACCCTCGCTCACGAGCTGGCGGATGCCGGCCACGACGTCACGCTCGTGTCGTGGAGCCACCTCTACCCGTCGGCCCTGTACCCCGGCGAGCAGGTCGTCCCCGGAGGGAGCCCGGACGTCGAGCCCTTCCCCCGCACCCTGCGGGTCCTCTCGTGGGCGCGCCCGGACACCTGGGTGCGCGCCGGCCGGCGGCTGCGGAACGTCGACGTGGTCGTCGTCGTCCACGTCATCCCCGCGGTCGTGCCGGCACACCTCGCCCTGCTCCGGGCCGCCCGAGCCGGGCGCGGAGGGCCGCGGACGGTCGTCGTCGCCCACAACGTGCTCCCGCACGAGGGGCACCCCGGTGACCGGCGGCTGATGGAGGCGCTGGTCCGGCGCGTCGACGCCGTCGTCGTCCACTCCGACGCCGAGGCCGCTGCCGCCGCCTCCCTCGGCGCCCACCACGTGCGCGAGCTCGCCCTCCCGCCGCACCTCCCCGGCGGCCCACCCGAGCCGCGACCCGCCCGCGACCACGAGGACGCCGCCGTCCGGGTGCTGTCGCTCGGCATCGTGCGCGACTACAAGGGGATCGACCTCCTCGTCGACGCCGTGCGTGACGCCCCCGGCATCCGACTCACCGTCGCCGGCGAGCTCTGGGGGGATGCCGGCCGCCGCGTCCGCGAGCTCGCCGCGGACCCGCGCCTCGAGGGGCGGGTCGAGGTGCACGGCGGGTACGTCCCCGCCGACCGGATCGCGGGCCTCCTCGCCCGGCACGACGTCGTGGCGCTGCCCTACCGGTCCGCGACCGCGTCGCAGAACGCCCTCCTCGCCCGGCGCCACGGCGTACCCGTTCTGGCGAGCGCCGTGGGGACGTTCCCGGAGCAGGTCCGTGACGGCGTCGACGGGCTGCTCGTGCCACCGTCGGACCGCGCGGCCCTGGTCGGCGCGCTGCGCCGCCTCTGCGAGCCCGGGTGCGTCGAGTCGCTCCGGACGCAGGTGCGCCCGCCCGACCTGTCCGGCCCCTGGGCGAACTACGTCGGCGGAATCGAGGCCCTGGCGGCGTCGCCCGTCGAGCCGGCGCCGAGCGCCGCCGCCCTTCCGCTCGGACCCGTCGGGCGGGCCCGAGCCACGGTCGCCGGTCTCCGGGCCCGGCGTGGCCCGGTCGTCGAGCTCGGACCGGGCGACATCCCGGAACGGGTCCGGGCCACGGACCTGCTCGCCCTGGACGAGGATGCCGTCGACGCCGTCGCCGTCGCCCGCGAGCTGGGCCTGCCGCGCCCCGGCGAGCCCGTGGCGGCCTGGTCGGCCCTGGGCGCCCTGGCGGCCATCCTCCGCATCCGCGACGACGGTCACCGCTCCACGGTCATCGTCGACGAGTCCGGCAGCGGCAGCCCGATGGGGCGCTGGGCGCGCGCCGTCGGATTCGCACCGGTCGAGCTCGAGCTCACCGGCCGGCGGGCCGCGGTCCAGGTTCTCGACGTCGACACCGCGAGCCTGGACGTCATCACCCGGCTGCATCCGGGGGGGTGCACCGCCACGGACGTCGACCACACCGTCGGACAGGCGTCCTGGGCGCTGCGCTCCGGCGGTCTGCTGGTCGTCACGGTCCCCATCGGCGACGACGACCCGGACTTCGCCGTGCGCGCGGCGGACGTGCGCGGCATCCTCGCGCGGGCCGACGACCTCGGGCTGCGCCTCGTCGGCAACGTCGACGGTGACGTGCTGGACCGCATGCACGACGCTCGTCTGGAGGCCGCGGGCGGGGACGCCCCGGCCTACGCGATGTTGCGTCTCACCTTCCGGCGTCGCTGATGGTGGCCGGTCCCGGCACGGCAGGAGAGGACCCCGGGCAGGGGGTCCCGGAGCCCCACGAGCCGCTCGGTTCGGTCGGCGCGGAGGGTGACGAGCCCGGGGAGCCTCGACGACCTCGACGACCTCGACGACCTCGGTGCGGCCGAGGGCCCTGTCGCCGGCGGACGCCGCGGTCGGGGACGCGTCCTCGACGCCGTGCGCGTCGGCCTCCTGCTCGTCATCGTGGTGGGCGTCGCGGTGGCCCTCTGGCGAAACTGGGACGCGGTGTCCCAGGAGCTCGACAAGATGAGCTGGCCCGACATCGCCGCGGCCTTCGTGCTGACCCTGGGGGCTCCGGTGCTCACCCTCATGGGGTGGCGAGCCCTGCTGGCCGACCTCGGCACCCGGCTGCCCGCCGCCCCGGCCGCGAGCGTGTTCTTCGTCGGCCAGCTCGGCAAGTACGTGCCCGGGTCGGTCTGGACGGTCCTCGCGCAGGCCGAGATGGGTGCGCGGCTGCGCATCCCTCGTCGACGCATGGGTGTGGTCGGGCTGCTGGCCATCGGCCTGGCCGTGCTCACCGGCTCGGTGATCGGCATCCCCGCGGTGCCCCGCCTGCTGGCGCGTGAGGAGCAGGCCTTCTCGTGGTGGTGGGTCGTGATCGCGGTCGTGCTGGGCGGCGTGCTGCTCTGGCCGCGCCTGCTCAACGCCGCGATCGTCCGAGGGCTCCGGCTGCTGCGTCGCGACCTCCTCGAGCACGAGCTGTCCGGCCGGGCGGTCCTCGTGACATCGGCCTGGTTCGTCGGGGCGTGGGTGTCGACCGGGCTCGCGACGTTCGTGCTCGCCCGCAGCGTGGCACCGGACGCGCCGATCGGCGACCTGCTGGTGACGAGCGTCAGCGGGTTCGCGCTCGCCTCGGCCGCCGGGATGTTCAGCGTCCTCGTGCCTGCGGGAGCCGGTGTCCGCGACGGCGTCCTCGCCCTGGTGCTGGTGACGCTCATGCCCCTGTCCGCGGCCACGGCCGTCGTCGTCGTCGCCCGCTTCCTGGCCATCCTCACCGACCTCCTCGTGGCGGCGCTCGGCTGGACCTGGGGTCGGCGCCACCACCTCGTAGGATCTGCGTCGTGAGCGACACCGGCGACGGCGAGCGGCAGGAGCAGCTCGAGTACTCCGAGTCGATGGCCAAGATGCTCGACGAGCAGGGGCGCCGGAAGAAGGCCGCGAAGATCGTCGCCGTGGTGCAGCACGCGCTCGGGACCGGCTCCCTCGAGGGCCTGCGCGCTGTCGACGTGGGGTGCTCGGCCGGGTTCATCGCCGACGAGCTGGCGTCCGCGGGGGCGGCCACGAGTGGCGTCGACATCGACGAGCCGGGCCTGGCCAGGGCGCGAGAGCGCTTCGGCGACCGGGTCGACTTCCGCCTGGCCCGCGGCGAGGACCTGCCCTTCGACGACGGCTCGGTCGACCTCGTCGTGCTCAACCACATCTACGAGCACGTCGTCGACCCCGAGGCCGTCGTCGCCGACATCCACCGCGTGCTGCGACCCGGGGGCCTGCTGTACCTCGGGGTCGGTCACCGCTGGCAGGTCATCGAGCCGCACCACCGGTTGCCGTTCCTGTCCTGGCTCCCGCGACCCGCCGCCGACCGCTACCTCAGGCTCGCCGGCAAGGGCGACCACTACTACGAGCGGTACGCCACGCCCGCCGGCCTCCGCCGGCTCGTCGCCGCCTTCGACGTGTGGGACTACACGCTGCCCGTGCTCGCCGACCCCCTGGCCTTCTCCGCCGACGACAACGTCCCGGCGTGGGTCGCGAGGGTGCCGCCCCGGGTGCTCGTGGCCGCGCTGCCCCTCGTGCCGACCTACGTGTGGGCCGCCTTCAAGGGGGATGCCGTGCCGGCGGGACCACCGCTGCGCGTCGCCCCCCGCCGCCTCACCCCCTGACCTCCCCGACCTCGTCTGTCAGATCGCGGCGACACGCCGCTCCAGCGGCGTGGATGCCGCACAGCCACAGACGAGGTCGGGGAGGCCATGGCGGCGGCGGCGCGCGGCCGGCGGCGGGCGGCGGGCGCCGCGTGTCAGCCGAGGTCCCGACGGCGGAACGCGACGGTGCCCACCGCACCCAGTGCCACGGCCAGGCCGAGCATCACGAGCAGGGGCGTGACGGTGACCTCCTCGTACGGCACCCGGGGGCTGGCCTCGATCGGTGACAGGTCCATCGCCCACTCGGGAAGCTCGAGCAGCACGCCGAAGATGGTGGCGAACAGGGCCCACACGACGAGGCCCCACGCCAGGAGGACGAGCCGCGGAACCACGCCGAAGAGGAACACCACGAGGCCGACGAACACGAGCACCGCGGGCAGCGCCACGAGGGCGTTCACGGTGAGCTGCCACGGCGCGCTCCAGTCCCCGGTGTCGATGGCGACGCCGAGGCCGAGCCCCGCACCGCTCACCGCCTGGACCACGACGGTGCCCAGGCAGGCGACGAGGACCCAGGACGCCAACCAGCGGAGCCGTCCCGGACCGTCGACGACGGTCACGGCCGCGGTGCCCGCCTGCTCCTCGTGGCGCAGGTGCAGCGTCGCGGCGACGGCGAACGCCGCGGTGCCGAGGGAGAAGTAGCTGAGCATCGACGCCTGCAGGGTGTCGGACACCGCGCCGGGGTCGAGGGCCATCCAGTCCCGCATCATGGGGACGTCGGCCAGCGCCTCCTCGATCGTCGTCGTCATGGCCCCGAAGAGGGCGGCGAAGGCCGCCAGTCCCGCGCCCCACGCGACGACGTCCCCGCGGAGCTCATGGACCGCAAGCCCCACCGGCGAGCTCAGCCAGCGACCGGCCGTGCGACGGCCGCGACGACCCGGCACGAGGCCCGCCCCGAGGTCCCGCCGGGCGCCGAGCGCCGACGCGACCGCGACCAGCGTGGCGGCGGAGACAAGCGTCAGGGCCAGCGGCCACCAGCTCAGGTCGATCCACGGCCGCATCTGCTGCAGCCACGACAGCGGCGACACCCACGACAGGGCGGAGCCGTCGACGGGGTCCCGTGCGTCACCGATACCACGGAGCACGAAGGAGGCGCCGAGGACGGTCAGGGCCAGCCCGCTGGCTGCGCGCGAGTGGTCGGCGATCTGAGCGGTGACCGCGGCGAGGCCGCCGAAGAAGAGCCCGGCCGCCGCCACCGAGGCGCAGAACGCCACCAGGTCGCGCTGCGGCAGGCCGTGACCCTGCAGGGCCAGCGCCATGCCGACCGCCACCGCGAGGTTCGCGATCGCCATCGACCCGAGCGCGGCGACGGCGGGGGCGAAACGGCCGTTGGGCAGGGCTCGGACGAGATCGCTGCGCCCGGAGTCCTCCTCGCCGCGGGTGTGCCGGGTCACGAGCAGGATGCTCATCACGGCGACGGCGAGGAACGTCATCATCCCCAGCTCGCTCGCGATCATCGACCCCAGGCTGAGCTCGCCGGTCGCGAACGTGGGGCCGTTGATGAGCACGGCCGCCGGGTTGCCCGCGACCTCGGCCCGCGCCTGCATCCCCTCGGCCCCGCCGTACGCCGACTCGACCGACGGCACCGTGAACAGGGCCATGGCGCCGAGGCCGAGCGTCCACAGGACGATCCGCAGCCGGTCCTCCCGCAAGGCCAGGAGCAGAAGGCGCCGGGCTCCCGCCCAGGGATGCCGGGGGCTCGCCGAGGCGGCGTGCCGTGCCGATGCCGGGGGCCGGCCGTCGTCTCGCGCCTCGGCCGGGACCGTCGCCCGTGCGGGCACCGGAGTGCCTGACGGCGACGCGGGGTCGGTGGTCGCGGCTCCCGTGGCCGGTACCCAGCCGGTCCGGGCCGCCGACGTGCCCTGCGCCGCGGCGCCGGCACCGTTCGCCAGCCGCCACACGGCCACCCGGCTGCGCGGCCTCACCGCGCCACCGCCCTCCCGGCATCCGCCGTGCTGTAGTGCCGCAGGAACAGGTCCTCGAGCGAGGCCGGCTCCCACGTGATGTCGACGACGTCGAGCGCCGCGAGCGCTCTGAGCACGTCGGTCGAGCGGTGGGCGTCGACGTGGAACGTGACCCGGTCACCGTCCCGGGAGACCCCATGGATGCCGGGGGTGGCTGACAGCTCGCCGAGCTCGCCCCGAAGCTGGAGCGACACCGTGGAGCGGGTGAGGTGGCGCAGCTCCGCCAGGCTGCCCGACTCGACCGCGCGCCCGTCACGGATGATCGTCACGGTGTCGCAGAGTCGCTCCACCTCGCCGAGGATGTGGCTGCTGAGCAGCACCGTGGCCCCCCGCAGGGCGATGTCGGCCACCTCGTCCCGGAAGGCGGCCTCCATCAGCGGGTCGAGCCCGGCGGTCGGCTCGTCGAGGAGGAACAGCTCGGCGTCGGTCGACAGCGCGGCGATGAGCGCCACCTTCTGTCGGTTGCCCGTCGAGTAGGCGCGCACCTTCTTCGACGCGTCGAGCTCGAACCGCTCCACGAGCCGCGCCTGGCGAGCCGCGTCGACCCGGCCGTGCATGCGGGCGAGCAGGTCGAGGGTCTCCCCGCCCGAGAGCGTCGGCCACAGCGCGACGTCACCCGGGACGTACGCGACGCGGGGATGGAGCTCCACGGCATCCACCCAGGGGTCCTGGCCGAGCACGCGGGCCGTGCCGCCGTCGGCCCGGATGAGGCCGAGCAGCACGCGCATGGTGGTCGTCTTCCCCGCGCCGTTCGGGCCGAGGAAGCCGCTGACCTCACCGGCGTGGACGACCATGTCGAAGTGGTCCAGCGCGGTGGTCGCGCCGAAGGACTTGGTGAGCTGGTGGACCGCGATCGCGGGAGTGCCCATGGCGGAGCTCCTCTGTGTGCCTTCCGTCCCATTCTCCCGCGCCCGGCGGGCCCTGCTCGCGGTCGTGGCGCGGCTCACCCCCTGTCCGGAGGCCCGGCTAGGCTCGGCGGCGAGCGACCCGACGAGGAGACCCGTGACACGAGGAGACCGGTGACCGATCCCCTGGTCGCCGACGGGCCCGCCGGCACCCGGGTCCTGCGCACCTCGCGGCCCGTGCCGCTCGGCGCGGTCCTCGGGGTCTTCCGGCGCGGAGGGGGCGACCCCACGAGCCGGCGCGACGCCCAGGGCGGGTGGTGGTTCGCCTGGCGGACGCCCGACGGACCGGTCACCCTGCGGATCGCGGGCACACCCCTGGCCGGCGAGGTGACCGCCACTGCCTGGGGAGACGGCGCCCCGTGGATGCTCGAGCAGGTGCCGGACCTCCTCGGCGAGCACGACGACGCCGAGGGGTTCACGACCCACCACGCGCCGGTGGCCGATGCCTGGCGGTCCTTCCGGGCGTGGCGGGTGCCGCGCTCCGGCCTCGTCGTGCAGGCCCTCGTGCCGGCCGTCATCGAGCAGAAGGTCACCGGGCAGGAGTCCTTCGGCGGGTACCGGCGCCTCGTCCGCCGCTTCGGCGAACCGGCTCCGGGCCCGGGGGCGGCGCTCGGCCTCGTCGTTCCGCCCGACGCCCGTGGCTGGGCCTCCGTGCCGTCGTGGGAGTGGCTGCGAGCGGGCGTCGACCCGGCGCGCTCACGCACCGTGGTGCGGGCGGTGCGTCATGCCGGGCGCCTGGAGGAGTGCGTCGGGCTCGACCCCGACGTCGCCCGGTCCAGGCTGCAGTCACTGCCGGGCGTGGGCCGCTGGACCTGGGCGGAGGTCGCCCAGCGGGCCCTCGGCCTCCCCGACGAGGTGAGCTTCGGTGACTACCACGTGGCGAAGGACATCGGCTGGGCCCTGACCGGCGCGCCGGTCGACGACGACGGCCTCGCCGAGCTCCTCGCGCCGTACGCCGGGCACCGCTACCGGGTGCAGCGCCTCCTCGAGCTGGCCGGCGCCTTCCGTCCGCGCCGTGGCCCCCGGATGGCGCCCCGAACCCACCTGCCGGTCACCGGTCGCTGACCCTCCCCGCCGGCGCGGATCGAACGGTGGTCAGGTAGCGGCGCGGAGCCGCACCACCACCGCACCCGGCGAGCGGCCCTCGACCGCCGCCCGAAGGCCTTCGCTGTGCGCCGCCACCTCGCACCGGGTGACCAGTCTCCCGAGGTCGAAGTCGTCGGGCGCGCCCAACGTCACGTCCGCCGACCCCGCCTGCAGGTCCACCCCGACGTCCGCAGACCCCGCCGGCACCGCGTGCAGCGCCAGCGCCACGACCCGCGCGACCCGCACCCCCAGCGGCTCGTCGGCGCTCGCCGTCGGCACCCCGACCGCCGTGGCCGCGGCGGTCCCCGGCGCCACGCCGAGGGCGGCGCGCACCGCCTCGACGTGGCCGAGCGCGAACCAGTCACCGTCCCCCGTACGCACCAGCGACCGGGCGCCGGGCGGGTCGGCGGCGAACCACGCCGCGGGAAGTCCGCGGACGACCGCAGCGGGGATGCCGTTCGCCTTCCCCTTGACGAGGTCGGCGGCCGCCGCCAGCTCGTCGGCGAGGGCGCGCGTGGTGACCGTGAGCGCCCGGCCGTCGTGGTCGAGGTGCCCACGCAGGTCCTCGACGACCTGCAGCCCCGCGGCCCCGAGGGCCAGGTCCACGAGTCCCTGTCGCCACGGTCGCCCTGCGGTGTCGCTCAGCACGACGGCCAGGGCGGTGGATGCCGGCAGGCCACGGAGGGCGAGCAGCTCGCCACGCAGGCGGGCCGCCTCCGTGTCGGGCTCGCGTGGCAGCACCAGCGCGGCACCGCTCGGGCCGGTGTTGGAGGTGTCCACCCCCGCCGCCGCCAGGACGGGGCCGGCGACCGACTCCACCACCTGGGTCACCCCGGCGCCGCTCCGCCGCTCGGCCACCACTCGAACGGTGCCGGCCGCGACGGCATCCGACTTCGTCCCGGCCCATGTCAGGCCAAGGGCCTTGGAGACGACCTTGCTCGACACGACGAGGCAGTCCCAGGGTGCGATGGGGTGACCGCTCGCGTGTGCGGCATCCAGCAGGGTCGCGGCCAGGTCCGTTCCGGGGCCGACCTCGCCGACCCCCGTGAGGGGCACGATTCTCAGGCCGCCCGACCCCGCGGACGGCATCCCGGCGTCGGTCACGCGGGGACCGCGGTGGCGAGCCGGAGCGCGTGTGCGGCGATGCGGGCGGTCGCCTCGACGTCGGACATCAGCAGCGGGGCGTCGAAGGCCTCCACCTTCGCGCGGCGGAGGGTTGTCGCTGCGTCGGCCGGATCCACGAGCCAGCCGTCCAGGAAGTCCTCGTAGAGCCCCGCGACCCCCCGCGCGCTGACCTCCACGCCGATCGCCGAGAGGCAGGCGTCGGCGTACCCACGCACCGGTCGCCCTGAGATCAGCGGGGACACCCCGACGACCGGGGCGGTCGTGCCGCGCAAGGCATCCCGGACGCCTGCCACGCCGAGGATGATGCCGATGGACACCACCGGGTTGCTCGGCGGCAGCAACACGACGTCGGCCGTGCGGATGGCGTCGAGGACCCCCGGTGCGGCTGCGGCGCGGTCCAGCCCCGCGACGACGAACCGGTGCGCGGGGATCGCCGCCTGGTGTCGGACCCACCACTCCTGGAAGTGGATTGCCCGCTCGCCGTCGCCCCCCGGGTCGTCGACCACGACGTGCGTCTCGACCGGCACGTCCGTCATCGGCAGCAGCTCGATGCGCCGCTCGGGCAGGCCCCACCGGGAGGCCAGCCGGGCCGTGACCTCACTGAAGGAGACACCCTGGCCCAGCCACTGCGAGCGCACCACGTGCGTGCCCAGGTCGAGGTCGCCGAGCGCGAACCACTGCGGCATCGCACCGTAGGCCGCGAGCTCCCCCTGGACGCGGTGACTGTCGTCGGCTCGGCCCCAGCCCTGGCCCTCGTGGACCCCGCCCCCCAGCGTGTAGAGCAGGGTGTCCACGTCCGGGCACACCCGCAGCCCGAACAGGGTGATGTCGTCACCGGTGTTGGCCACGACGGTGACCGTCGAGTCCTCGAGACCGGGCGTCGTGTCGAGGTGGTGACGAAGACCGCGGATGAAGCGGGCACCGCCCACCCCCCCGGCGAGGGCGGTGATGTGCATGGTCGAGAGTGTGTCAGCCGCTGATCACCCTCGGCGAGTCCCCCCGAAACGCCGCGTTCGCGGGCGGAACAGACATGAATAGCACCACTGGGCTTGACGCGGGGTGCATGACACGCGTGTAATTCCCTACATGTGCTTCGGAGAGCCCGACCGAGGCACACGGGTCGAGGGTCGAGGAGGCAGCCATGCAGGAGCTCTATCTGATCGATGGGATGCTCGACGCCGACGGGGAGGAGGGCGCCCTCTCCTGGCAGGAGCGCTCGCTGTGCGCGCAGACCGACCCGGAGGCGTTCTTCCCCGAGAAGGGCGGCTCGACCCGCGAGGCGAAGAAGGTCTGCGTCGGCTGTGAGGTCCGCTCGGAGTGCCTCGAGTACGCCCTCGCCAACGACGAGCGGTTCGGCATCTGGGGCGGCCTGTCCGAGCGGGAGCGCCGCAAGCTCAAGAAGCGGGCGGTCTGAGCCGGGACCTGCCCCGACCGACCGCCGAACCGGATGACCCTGGCACCCGCTCGTCCCGAGCACGCCCCGCCCGACCCGGGTGGGGCCGAACCGACGGTGCTCGCGGTGCTCGTCACGCGCCGAGACCCCGGGGGACTGGCCGACCTCCTGCGAGCCGTCCTGACCCAGTCGCTCACCCCGGACTCGGTGCTGGTGCTCGACCGCACCGAGGGCCGCGTGCTGCCGCCGTCCCCCGAGGCCGCGGCCGAGGCAGACGCCGCTGACGGGGCCGGGGCTGCGCGAGGGGGAGGCGGTTCTGAAGACACCGCCCTGCTCGATGCCGACGGTGCCGCCGCGACAGACGCCGCGGCGGCGCTCGACGATGGCTTGGCTCTGGACAACACGTCCACCCCGCCCGACACCTCCGCTCCGACCCACGACGTGGGGCCCGGTGACGCGTCATCCCGTTCCGGCGGCTGGGCTGCGTCCGGCGCCTCCGCGCCCGCGGCGAACCGCCCCCCGGCCATCGTCGCCGACGACGTCGTCGCAATCGTCCAGGACGTGGCGCCCGGGCACGGCATCCCGGTGTGGATCCGGCCCGTCGACCCGCGCACCCCGCTGCGGGCGGCGGTCCACGACGCACTGCTCACCCTCGATGGTGCCGATTCCGCAGGCGGTTCGCCGGGCGGCTCGTCCTCGGTCGCCGGCTGGGCGAGCGGCTCAGGGGACAGTGCCGCCGCACCCACCCTCGCGTGGGTACTGCCCGTCGGGACGACGCCCGAGCCGGGGGCCCTCGTCGCCCTCGTCGACACGTGGCGCCGCTCACCGTCCACCGGCGTCGTGGGGCCCAAGCACGTCGACGCCCGAGACCCCCACCTCCTGCGCGCCCTGGCCATCCACACCACGCGCGGCGGGCGCCTCCTCGACCGACCGACGCCGGGCACGCCCGACCAGGGGCAGTACGACCGGATGACCGACGCCCTCGCGGTCCCGCTGGCCGGGTCCCTCCTCGAGCGCGAGCTGGTCCTCGGGCTCGGCGGCTGGGAGCGGAGCTTCGGCGACCTCGGTGCCGACCTCGACTTCGGCTGGCGGGCGCAGGAGTCCGGCCGGCGGGTCGTCGTGGTCCCGACCGCGCGGGTGGCCGGCGAGCCGGGCGTCGACCTCGCCTCCTCCAGCCCGTCCGCCCGGCGCCGCCAGGCCCGCAGGGTCGCACTCACTCGGGCGGCGTGGTGGGCTGCGGTGCCCCTGGCGCTCTGGATGGCCGTCAGCTCACTGCTCGCAGCGGTTGGACTGCTCCTGCTCAAGCGCCCGCGGTCGGCCTGGGTCGAGCTGTCCTCCCTGGCGGCGCTCGACCCGTTCCGCGGCGTCGCCGCCCGGTGGCGCACGCGTCATCGCCGGGTTGTGCGCCGACGGGACCTTCGGGCTCTCTTCGAGCCGCGCCGCGCCGTCCTGAGCGCGTGGGGCGACGCCGTCCACGACGCCCTGGTCGCGCCCCGGCCGCCCATGGGTGACGAGGAGCCCGACCTCAACCCCCGGTCATGGTTCGCGAAGGTGGTGCGCCACCCCGGGGTGCTTGCTGCCGTAGGCGCGGCAACTGTGTCAATCGTGGCGGGGCGCTCGCTCGGACCGTCGTTGCTCACCGCCGCCGGATCCGGCCTCACCGGAGGCGAACTCGTCGGGAACCGCGCCGACGCGATCACCCTGTGGCACTCGTGGAGCGATGGGTGGAGCGGCGCCGGGCTCGGCGGACCCGACCCGGTCGGCCCACACGTCCCCCTCCTTGCCGGCCCGGCGTGGGTCGTCGACCACCTGCCCGTCCTGCCCAGCCCGGCGTCACCCGCAGGGTTCGTCGTCGCCGTCCTCGTGATTCTCGGGATGCCGCTCGCCGCGGCGAGTGCGTACCTCGCGTTCCGGACGATGGTCTCGTCCCGGTGGGTCCGTGGTCTGGGCGCCTTCACCTGGGCGACGACGGGCGTGGCCGCAGCCTCGGTCGCCCAGGGCCGCCTGGGTGCTCTCGTCGCTCTGGTGCTGCTGCCACTGCTCGCCTCCGGGTTCTGGCTGCTCGCGACCCGCCGCTCGACCGCGACGAGTGCCTTCGCGACCGCCCTGGCCGCGGTCCTTCTCGGCGCCTTCGTTCCCCTCCTGCTGGCCCTGGCCTGCACGTTGGCCCTGGTCCTCGCCCTGGTGCGCAGCAGAGTTCGGCTGCACGCCATCGTCGTCGCGCTGGTGCCGCTCGCCCTTCTGGCGCCGTGGCTGGTGCCTGCCGCCGAGGCGTCGTGGCCCTCCCTGGTGGGCGGCGTCGGGATGGCGCAGTGGGGCGGTAGTGCACCGGCCCCCTGGCAGCTGGCCCTCCTCAACCCCGGGGGTGAGGGCACGCCTCCGCTGTGGGCCGGGCTGCCCCTCGTGGCCGTGGCGGTCCTCGCCCTGTGGCGCGGCCGGTCGTGGGGGAGTGCGTCGACCACGCTCGCCGTCCTTGCGCCGGTCCTGCTCGCCCTGGCGCTGGTCGCGCCGGCCGTTCGCATCGGCACCGTGCCGGCCGGTGTCGACGGCGCCGGCGCGCCGATCACGCTGTGGTCCGGCACGATGCTCCTGCCGCTCGCACTCGTCGTCGTGCTCGCCCTGGTCCGGGGCGTGGACGGCATCCGGCTTCGTCGCGCCACCGACGGGACCCGCACGCCCGCTGGTGGCACCCACACCGCGGCCGGAACTGCCGCCGCCGGCGGGCCCCACACCGTTGCCGGACCCCCGGCCGCTGCCGGAATCGCCGCCGCTGACGGGACGCCACTCGCTGTCGGAATCCACACCGCCGATGAGACGTCCGCCGCCGGCGGGCCTGGCGCGTCCGCTGACGGAAGCCCCGTCGCTGACGGGCCCCACACCGCTGACGGGATCCACACCGCAGCCGGAAGCCCTGTCGCTAGCGGGACCCACATCGCTGACGGGACCCACACCGCTGCCGGAACCCCCGCCGCCGAGGGGGCCCTTGCGCCCGCTGACGGGACCCACATCGCCGCCGACGGGACCCATGCGGGTGACGGGGCCAGCGCGCCCGCTGGCGGCACCCGCACCGCTGCCGGAACCCCTGCCGCTGACGGAACCCGCCTCGCCCATGCCATGCGCTGGATCGCCGTGACCGCCAGCGTCCTCGCGGTGCTCGTGGGCGCGGTGGGCGTGGCGTGGGCCGGCCTCGGCTCCGAGCTGGCGCCCTGGCGCGATCCTCGACCGGCCGTGTCGGTGGAACAGTCCGAGGGGGCGTTCGCCACCCGGGCGCTGTTCGTGCTTCCCGGCGACCGCGGTGCGGGATACCGCCTCGTGGGTCGCGAGGCCGCTGAGCTCGTCCGTGGCCTCCCCACGGTGGCTGATGCCGACGGCTCCCTGGCCACCCGCGTCAGCGACATGCTCGCGGACCCGTCCAAGGGACCAGCTCTCTTCGACGACACCGCGACCGACCTGCTGGCCGTCCGGGCCGGTGCCGCCCCCGAGGTGACCCGGCGTCTCGACGCCACGGAGGGGCTCCAGCGCATCGCCCCCCGCGACGGGTGGGAGATGTGGCGGGCCAGTCCGTCGGGTGCCGCCGACGGTCTCGTGGCGCCACCACGCCTGCGGGTCACGTCCGCCGAGGGCACGCTCCTTGTCCCGACCACCGGTCAGCACGGTGCCACGAGCACCAGCGTCGAGGTGCCCGCGGAGGGCAGGCTCGTCGTCGCCGAGGCCCCCGGCTGGGCCGAGCGGGCGGTCGTCGACCTCGACGGGGAGGTGCTCCAGCCGCTGTCCCCGACAGGCCCCCCGACCTACACGCTGCCGCCCGGCTCCGGGCATCTCACCGTCACCCTGGTGGACCCGTCGAGGTGGTGGCACCTCGGTCAGGTGGTGGCTTTCCTCGTGCTCGGCTTCCTCGCCATCCCCTTCGGGCGGCGCGCCTCTCGGGTTAGGCGAGCATGACCCGCCGGTCGCGCCTGCGGTCCGGCGCCCGAACACTGGTGCGACGGGTCAACCTCGCAGGCGTCACGCGCGTCGTCGTCGCGGTTGGTGGGGCGGGAGCGCTCGTCTACCTCGCGGCGACCCAGCCGGTCGCCGTCGACCTCGTCGCCGCTGCGGGGGAGGAGGGGGCCGTCGTCGGAGGCACAGCACTGACGACCCGGGTGGAGGCCAGCTGCCCGGGGCCCGAGCTCAGCGGCATCCCCGGCGTTCCGGACGTCGGCGTCACGGGCGCCGTCACCGCTGCCGCCGGCCCGGCCGAGCTGCTTCCTGCACCCCCCACTGGCGACGGGGAGCTCCTCATGTCCACCGGAGGCGGCACCCTCCTCGCCGTCGACGGCCGCCCGGGCGCCGGCCAGGCGGCTCTGCCCGCCGACGGCGCCGTGCGGCTCACCGGCACCGGGGCCCTTGCTCCGGCGGTCGCGGGAACGCAGGAGTGGCGGCTGGACGGCAAGGACCTCCGCGGCCTCGCCACGACGCCCTGCGCTCCGGGGGGTTCCGACCTCTGGCTCCTCGGTGGAGGGGCTGACCCCGGCCGCCAGGAGCGGCTCGTCCTCTCGAACCCCGGCGGCAACCCGGTCACGGCCGACGTCACGCAGCACGGCGCTGCCGGGCCGCTCGCCGAGCCCGTCGTCGAGACGGTCCCACCCGGCGGTCGCGTGAGCCTGCTCCTCGACGCCCGCTCGCCAGACGAGCAGCATCCGGCGGTGCATGTCCGCGCCGAGGGAGGGGGTCTCCACGCGACCCTCACCGACACCTGGGTCCTCGGCAGCACCGCCCTCGGAGCCGAGACGTCTGCGCCCACCGCGGCACCGGCCACGGTCCAGGTCGTCCCGGGCGCCGCTCTCGGCTCGGGGCCGTCCAGCCTGCGGGTCGCGGTCCCCGGCGACCAGGATGCCGTGGTGAGGGTGTCCGTGTTCGACCGCGAGGGTCTCGTTCCCCTCGCCGGCGACACGGTGCTGAGCGTCGCGGCGGGAGCCGTTGGCGACCTTCCGCTCGACGGCGCGCCGGAGGGCACCTACGCCGTCGAGGTCCGCGCCGACGTGCCGGTCGTCGCGTCGGTCCTCAGCCGGGTCGGCGACGGCACCGCTCCGGGGGAGATGGCGTGGTCCGTGTCGACAGCAGCGATCCAGTCGCTGGGGGGCTCCGCACTCCCCGAGCTCTCGGAGGTCTCGCGCACCCTCCACCTGGTCGGCAGCGGCGGCGCCTCGACCGTCGAAGTCGTGACCGTCGTGGACGGCGCGCCGGTCCCGCGGCGGGTCGACCTCCTGGGCACTCGGGTCGCGTCCGTCGCGCTCGACGGCGCGACGTCGGTCTGGATGCGGCGGCTCGACGGAAGCGGCGAGCTGCGCGGCACCATCCTCAGCTCTTCGGGCGAAGGGCCCGAGCGCATGCTCTCCTCGATGCCGTTGACCGAGAGCGCCGTCACCTCGCCGGTCAGCCGGGCCTTCCCCCTCCCCTGACCGACGAGCAGCCGCCACCCTCCGCCGATCGTGAGCGCCCGCCCGCCTGGGAAGCTCTCAGGCCTCCGGGTCCATCCCGGGGTCGATCTCGTGCGGCGGTACCCCGAGGAGTGCAGCCACCTGCTCGGTGACCACCTCTCGGACGATGTCGGCAAGGTCCTGCTCGTCCTGAGCACGAGCCTCGACAGGACGGCGGTAGACGACGACACGGTGCCGACGCGTGGCGGTGCCGCGCACCAGCCGCCCGAGAGGAGAAGCCTGCTCCTCCCACGGCGCCGGATCCATGGGAGGCACCTCCTCCACGGCGAGCTCCAGATCGGCGTACCGCGTGCCGAGGTGCGGTCGAACGCGGTCCCCGGCGTCGAGGACGAGGGCGTCGAACCGCTCTCGTCGGCTCTCCATCGCGGGCACGGCCGGCCAGGCCATCGGCCCCCGCAGACCGCGGCCGTGTCGGTCCCTGCGGCGTGCACCCGTCACGACCGGCATGCTACGGCGTGCCGCTGCGGTCCGTTGGGCGCGCGGCCCCTGGCCACACCCATCCGCCCCTCGCAGACCGCAGCGGTGCCGGTCCTTGGAGGTCGACCCTCACGGCCGGAGGGCTACGGCGTTTGCACCGGGCCGTATGGCGCGCGGCCCCCTGGCCATGCCATCCGCCCCTGGCAGACCGCAGCCGTGCCGGCCCTTGGGTGTCGACCCGCCACGGCCGGGGCGCTACCTCGTGCCTGCAAGGGTCGGGTGGCGCGCGGCCCCTGGCCACGCCATCCGCCCTGGCAGACCGCAGCCGTGCCGGCCCTTGGAGCGTCGACCGGTCACGGCCGGGGCGCTGCCTCGTACCTGCAAGGGTCGGGTGGCGCGCACCGCTTCGCCATGTCATCCGCCCCTGGCAGACCGCAGGCGTGCCGGTCCCTTGGAGCGTCGACCGGTCACGGCCGGAGGGCTACGGCGTGCCTGCACCGGGTCGTCGGTGGAGCCACCTAGAGTTCCGAGGGTGAACCTGTCCCGGAAGTGCTCCAAGACGGCGTGCCGCCAGCCCGCGGTCGCCACCTTGACGTACGTCTACTCCGACCGGGCAGCCGTCCTGGGGCCCCTGGCCACGTACGCCGAGCCGCACACGTACGACCTCTGCTCCCAGCACGCGACCGGGCTCACCGCGCCCCGCGGCTGGGACGTCGTCCGCCTCGTCACCGATTTCCCCGAGCCGCAGCCGACGCCCGACGACCTCCTGGCCCTCGCCGACGCCGTCCGTGAAGCCGGTCGTCCCCGAGCCGCGGCCGCCGCCGTAGTCCCGGAGAACGAGCCCGTCGTCGCCGGAGAGGTGCGCCGCGGCCACCTGCGTGTCCTTCGTGGAAGCTCCGAGGCCTGACCCCCGGCGACGCCGTCCGTGAAGCCGGTCGTCCCCGAGCCGCGGCCGCCGCCGTAGTCCCGGATATCGAACCCGTCGTCGCCGGAGAGGTGCGCCGCGGCCGCGCAGGAGGTCTCTGATGAGTCCTGGGCCACCTGCGTGTCCTTCGTGGAAGCTCCGAGGCCTGACCCCCGGCCACGCCCTCTGCTCCGCGAGCCCGCCGACCTCCACCCAAACGACGCTTCGCGTTCGCTCTGTCCGGACATCACAGAATGCTGCGAGGTCGCTCCGGAGGGAGCCGCCCATCCAGAGCGGGCAGAGAGACGAACTCCTCCCGCAGTACGACCCGACGCCACATGCACGGGCGACGACCGACACGGCCACCGCCCGGCGCGCGGTCAGCGCTGCGGGCAGAGCTCTCCCCACGCGCTCAGGACCGTCGTCGGAACGTGACGGTCTTGCGCCCGGCCGGGTCGGTGCGCACGGCGGTCGCATACGTCGGGTCGTGCGCGCAGCGGTGGTGGAAGCGGCACAGCGGCACAGCCAGGTGCAGGTCGGTGGCTCCTCCCCGCGCCCAGGGATCCTCATGGTGCAGCTCGCTCCAGGCGTACGGCCGGTCGCAGCCGTCCGCGGCGCACTCGTCGTATCTCGTCGCAAGGGCCACGCGCTGCGTCTCACTGAAGAACCGGTTCGAACGTCCGAGGTCGAGCGGCAGCGACGACCCTCCGAGCACCGCGGGCAGAATGCCGGCAGAGCACGCAAGGCGGCGCGTCTCGCTCGCGGACAGGTCGTGCCCGGTATCGATACGGGCGGCTCCGAGGTTCTCGCGCAACCTCTCATGGTCGATCGTGACGACGACCGTCGCCGACACCTTTCCGTTCAGCCGGTCCGTGGGCAGGTGCTCGAGAACCTCCACGAACGCCGCCCCGTACCGCTCCGCCCAGTCGACATCCTTGCCGCCGGCGAGCCGGCCACCCCCGGTGGCAGAACCGCCGTCAGGGCCCTCAGGCGACTGCTCCGAAGACCCGACTCGGCCACCCGGCTCCAGGGGCATGCGGCGGGGTGACGCGATCTGCTGGATGGTCTTCCTGAGGATCGCTCCGGCAAGCGCGGGCACCGTGAAGTGGCCGCTGACCGTGCCGTCGCGGTTGTCGTGCATGGTGAGCCGCACCCGCGCCTCGGCGCGAGCCTCCTCACCCCGCAGCTCGGCGTCCTCATGGGCGCGTGCCTCCTCCTCCGACCGCTCGGCGGCGAGAAGGGCCCGCCGCGCCGCTCGGCGCAGCCTGGCCGGGTCGAGGTGCTTCGCCTGAGTCACCAGGGACGTCTCGATCCTCGTGCGCTCTGCGTCGCTCAGCGTGTCCGGCAGGCGGCTCGTGGTTCCTGCGATGACGCTTGCGTGGGCTGTCGACACCTGGCCGTCGGCGAGCGCCTGCTTCGTCACCGGGAGCGACTCCTCCAGGGCCGTCGCAAGGGAGACGTCGGCCGCGGCCTTGCCGCCCCACGACCGCGTGTTCGCGGCGAGCCACGCTGACGTACCGGACATACCCGCCCGCGCGCCGGCATCCTGCTGGTCGGCGGCAGCCACGAGCCGCAGCTTCAGTGCCTCCATTCGCGCGATGGCCCGGTCAACCTCCGCCACGTCATGACCACTGACCGCGCCCACTGCGCCTCTGTCGACCTCGTCGAGCACCGCGTGCACGCGGGCGACCCCCTCCACCACCGGAACGGTGCGGGAAGCCTCGTCGAGAGGGAGAGCCCTTGTCATGCCTCGAGTATAAACGAACGTAGATACGAATAACAGCGCGGGACAACGGATCTGTGGATATCGACAGCATCCCGACGACCCTGTGGATACAGGGGCTCCAAGCCCTGGCGACATGACCCGGTTCCGACAGGGCTGACCGGCTTCCGAACCAGGCCCTTGGCCCCGCACCGTAGGCTCCTCTGCCGTGACCGCCACCTCCCTCGCCGACATCGTCAAGGCCTACGACGTGCGTGGAAAGGTGCCCGACCAGCTCGACGCCCGAGTCGCACGCGCCCTCGGATCCGCGTTCGCCGAGGTGGTCGTGGCGCCCGACCACGTCTCCGGGTGCGTCGTCGGCCACGACATGCGCGACTCGAGCCCCGAGCTGGTGACTGCCTTCGCCGACGGTGTACGCAGTCGAGGCATCGACGTGACGCTCATCGGCCTGGCCAGCACGGACGCCCTCTACTACGCCAGCGGGGCACTCGACCTGCCGGGCGCGATGTTCACCGCCAGCCACAACCCGGCGGAGTACAACGGCATCAAGCTGTGCCGGGCCGGCGCCCGTCCGGTCGGGCAGGACACCGGTCTTGGCGAGGTGGGCGCCCTCGCCGAGCGGATCCTCGACGGCGACGCACCCCAGCTCGATCCCCACCGGCGCGAGCAGGCCGACGCCCACGCCGGCAACACCGGGACCGCCCCTGCAGCCGACACCGCCACTGCTGCTGACACCGCCACTGCCACTGACACCGCCACTGCCGACACTGCCTGACACCGCCACTGACACCGCCACTGACGCCGACACTGCCACCGCCACTGCAGCCGACACCACCACTGCCACCGACACCGCCACTGCCAGCGACACCGCCACAGCCACCGACTCCGCCACAGCTACAACCACCGCCCGCCTCCAGCACCACCACCACGGCCGGCACCGCGGCCGCCACGGCCGGGACCGCCACCGCCACCCTCAGCCACCGCGACGTCCTCGCCGACTACGCCTCCTTCCTGCGCGACCTCGTCGACCTCTCGGGCATCCGCCACCTCACCGTCGTCGCCGACGCCGGCAACGGCATGGGCGGCTACACCGTCCCGGCGGTGCTGGGCACGGCCGCCGGCCTGCCCGAGCTCCCCTTGACGATCGTCCCGCTCTACTTCGAGCTCGACGGCACCTTCCCCAACCACGAGGCCAACCCCCTTGACCCCAGAAACCTCGTGGACCTCCAGGCAGCGGTCCGGCAGCACGGAGCCGACCTCGGCCTCGCCTTCGACGGTGACGCCGACCGCTGCTTCGTCGTCGACGAGCGCGGTGAACCCGTCAGTCCCAGCGCGATCACCGGCCTCATCGCGCGCCGTGAGGTGGCCCGTGCCGTCGCAGAGGGGGCGGATGCCGGCAGCGTGACGGTCGTCCACAACGTCATCACCTCTGCCCAGGTGCCCGAGGTCATCGCGGCCACAGGTGCCCGCGCCGTCCGAACCCGCGTCGGCCACTCCTTCATCAAGAGCGAGATGGCTCGCCACGGCGCCGTGTTCGGCGGTGAGCACAGCGCCCACTACTACTTCCGCGACTTCTGGTTCGCCGACACGGGGATGCTCGCCGCCATGCACGTCCTCGCTGCCCTCGGTGAGCAGCCCGAGCCGCTCAGCGTCCTGATGGGCGACCTCCAGCGGTACGTCGCCTCGGGCGAGATCAACTCCACCGTCTCGGATGCCGTCGCCGCCACCGAGCGGGTGCGCACCTGGGCCGCCGACAAGGGGGTCGAGACCGACGAGCTCGACGGCCTGACCCTCGTCCACGCCGGGGGTGAGGGCGACCCGATGTGGTGGCTGAACCTGCGGGCCTCCAACACCGAGCCCCTGCTGCGGCTGAACGTGGAGGCGGCCGACGAGGCCACGATGGAGCGGGTCCGCGACGCCGTCCTGGCCATCGTCCGGTCCTGACCCGTGTGGGAGGATCGCCGGTGACCATCACCGCCCGAGAGAGGCCTTCATGAGCGAGCAGGCAGCACCCATGTCGCAGATCGAGCCGTGGCTGCGCGAGATCCTGCGCTGCCCGGCCTGCCGCACAGAGCTGCGTGACGACACCGGCCCCACCGGTGAGCCTGAGCTCGTCTGCACGTCGAGCAGCTGCGGGCTCGCATACCGCATCGACGACGGCGTCCCGGTGCTCCTCGTCGACGAGGCCCGCCGCCCGGGCTGACCCCGGCCCCAGGCCCCCGCAACCCTCCCGGCGATCCGCAGAACCACACCGACAGGCCCAGAACCACACCGACAGGCCCAGAACCACACCGACACGCCCCCGGACCGCGACACGACGACAGGAAGAGCCACGATGCCCTGGGTCGACGAAGGCCGGCTTGACGACCAGGACGCCCTGCGCGCCCTCGACACTCGCGACGCCCTGATCTCGCTGGCCTCCGCCGGTGCGCAGGTGCGCCGCGCCATCGTCTCGGCCGACGAGGCAGGCATCACCCGCGTCGCAGGCGGTGAACGACCCCGCTCCGTGCTCGTGGCGGCGCTCGGTGGGTCCGCCCTCGTCTGCGACGTGCTCGACCTGCTCGCCGAGGCGGGCTCCCCGGTTCCCGTGACCACCCGCCGTGACGCCCCCCTCCCGGGGTGGGTCGGACCGCTCGACCTGGTCATCGCCGTGTCCCAGTCCGGTCGCGCCGTCGGACCCCTCGCCCTGGCCGCAGAGGCCGCCCGTCGCGGTGCCTCCCTCCTGACGGTCGGTGCCGCGGGCTCGCCGCTCGCCGACGTCAGCGCCCGAGCCCGTGGCGTCCACGTCGACGTCGCCATTCCCACCCCCTCCTCGCGCACCGCGCTGTGGTCCATGCTCACCCCGGTGCTTGTCGCGGCCGACGTCCTCGGCCTCACCCCTTGTCCCACACCGACTCTAGAGCGGGTCGCCGACATCCTCGACGAGATCGCCGAGGAGTGCCGACCGTCGTCGGAGGCTTTCGTCAACCCGGCGAAGGTCCTGGCGACCAGCCTCGGTGAGACCGTGCCGGTCGTCCTCGGCGACGGCCTCCTGACCGGCGTGGCCGCGATGCGTGCCGCGTCGATGCTCGCTCGCACCGCCCGGGTCCCAGCGACTCACGGCTTCCTCCCGGATGCCGCCTCCCAGGTCGTCGCATGCCTCGACGGACCCTTCGGCTCCGGTCTGCGGGACAGCCGAGCGCGGGACCAGGACGTCTTCGCCGACCCCTTCCTCGACGGCCCCGCCGCCCCCAGGCTCGGGCTTCTCGCGCTCCGCGACCCCGACCTCGACCCGTCGGCCACGGCCCTCGCGGATGCCGTGCTGGCGTCGGCGCGGGAGGCCGGCGCCGTGGTCCTCGAACAGCAGGCCCGTACCGGTGCGCCGATCGAGCGGCTCGCCTCGCTCGTCGCGCTCACCGACTTCACCGCGACCTACCTCGCCCTCGGCCTGGGCCTCGACCCCTCGGTCTCACGGCACGTCGCCGAGCTGAGCGACCGCACCTCCTGACGCGGGGCCCTCCGGGCCAAGCGAGCTCACGGAACGGAGACGTCGAGCGAAGACGACACGCCGCCAGCGCTCGAGCCCCAACGGCGTGTCTTTGCCTCGGCGGCTGACCCCTCCCGTCGACAGGAGAGGACACGCCGCCGCCGCCCATCGGCTCGCGGCATGTTCTCTCCACTCGAGGCCCGGTGGCGCTCAGGGCAATGGCGAGGCGAGTGCAAGCCGTTCGGCGCCCGGCAGGGTGAGCAGGTCCTCGCCGGTCAGCAGCAGCTTGCTGCGTCGCAGCCCGCTGCCGACCACCACCTCGCCCGCGGCCACGACCGCCTCGTCGACGAGTATCGGCCAGCCCTGGGGCAGCCCGACCGGGGTGATCCCGCCGAACTCCATGCCGGTCAGGCCGACGGCGTCGTCGTGTGCGGCGAACGAGATCTTGCGTGCCCCCAGGTGCCGCCGCACCACGCCGTTGACGTCGGCCCGGTGGGTGGCGAGCACCATGACGGCCGCATGGGTCACCGTCTCCCCGCGCCGACCCGTGACGACGACGCAGTTCGCACTGGCCGCCGGCGAGACGTCGTACGCCGCACAGAACGCCGCCGTGTCGGCGAGCGTGCCGTCGATCGGGGCGACGAGCAGGCCGGGGAGCGCACTCGCCGCGGCGGCGACCGGCGGCGCGAGCAGGTCGAGGTTGTCAGCGGTGGGGGACCAGTCGAGCGTTCCACGAGCGGACGGCATACGGCGACCGTAACCGAGGTCCACCCAACGCGGCAGCCACCCTGCGTACGGCGGAGGAGCCGGTCGCCCGGTGCCTTGATCCTCCACGGCCTACCGGCCGACGGGCCCGTCGACCGGGATGCCGTCGAAGTGCGCACCTCGCGCTCGGCCGGCCGGCAGGGGAACAAGCCGGATGCCGTGCGAGGTTGCGCTGCCATGATGGGTCTTCCCCGGCTACTGACGCGCTCCGTGCCGGCGGCCACGGCTGCCATCGCCGCCTCTGAGATGCACCTGCCCTGACCTGCGGCCGGATGCCGCCGGCCCGGTCCCCGCGCCGAGGCTCGCGGCGCTGTCGGAACCGCCGCCGACGTGCCGTCGCCGATTGCCACGCCGCAGGAACTTGGGCAGACTCGACGCAGGCATCGCCACGACTCGGCGGTGAGGAGGCTCCGATGCTTGAGCGGGCGTCGGCCGCGGGGACCGCCGGGGATGCGGAGCTCCAGCGACTGGAGCAGAGCTACGCGGCCCTGAAGGACCAGTTCGAGGCCGCGAACGAGGTGCTCGTCGCCCTCGGCCGGTCGGCGGGTGACCCCGACACGGTCCTGAGCACGATCGTGGAGAGCGCGCGGCGGCTGTGTCAGTCCCAGGCCGCGCAGCTCTACCTGCTGGAAGAGGGGGTCTACCGACTCAGCAAGGCCGTGGGCCTGTCGAAGAAGTCGATCGCGTACATCACCGAGCACCCGCTGCCGATGGACCGCGACACGCTCGTCGGGCGCGTGGGCCTCGACCACACGACCCAGCAGATCCCCGACGTCCTGGCCGACCCCGACTACCGACGCAGGGACCTCCAGCGGGTGGCCCAGTTCCGCACGACCATGGCCGCGCCCATGCTCATCGACGACGAGGTCGTGGGCAGCCTGGTGGTCTGGCGCAACGAGGTCAGTCCGTTCGACGACCGGGAGATGGCCATCGTGACCGCCTTCGCGGGCCAGGCGGCGATGGCCCTCAACGGCGTCAAGCTCGTGCAGGAGCTCGAGGCGCGCCGGGCCGAGCTGGCGCGCAAGGTGGACGAGCTGGAGGGCCTGCGTGAGGTCGGCGAGGCCGTGGGATCCAGCCTCGACGTGGACCACGTGCTCTCGACGATCGCCATGCACGCCGTCGAGCTCTCCGGGACCGATGGTGGCTCGATCCTGGAGTACTACGAGCAGGACCGGTGCTTCCGGGTACGAGCCGCGTACCAGACGGAGCCGGCGGTGATCGACCGGCTCCGCGGCATCCGGATCGAGCTCGACGAGACGTTGGTCGGCCGCGCCGCCACGGAACGCAAGCCGCTGGCCGTCGCGGACCTGGATGCCGCCGACCTGGACCCACACCTGCGGATCCTCTACGAGTCGGGCTGGCGGTCCGTGCTCGCCGTGCCGATGCTGCGGGAGGAGCAGATCGTCGGTGCGCTCATCGTGCGCCGCAAACGGACCGGCAGCTTCTCCGCCGAGACCGTGGAGCTGATGGAGACGTTCGCCAGCCAGTCGACGGTGGCCCTGATCAACGCCCGGCTCTTCCGGGAGCTGGAGAAGCGCAGCGCCGAGCTCGAGGTCGCGAGCAGGCACAAGTCGGAGTTCCTGGCGAGCATGTCGCACGAGCTGCGCACGCCGCTCAATGCGGTGCTCGGGTTCTCCGAGGTGCTCCTCGAGCAGATGTTCGGGCCCATCAACGAACGCCAGGAGGAGTACCTCCGCGACATCCACGGCTCCGGCAAGCACCTCCTCGAGCTCCTCAACGAGATCCTCGACCTGTCCAAGGTCGAGGCCGGCCAGATGGAGCTCGAGTACACGACGTTCGAGCTGGCACCTGTGCTCGACCACGCGGCGTCGATGGTGCGCGAGCGTGCCGCCCTCAAGGGGATCGAGGTCGTCGTCGAGGCGGATGACGACGTCGGGGACGTGGAGGCCGACGAGCTGCGGCTGAAGCAGGTGGTCATCAACCTGCTGACCAACGCGGTCAAGTTCACGGGCGAGGGGGGGTCCGTGGTCGTCCGGGTGAGGAGGTCGGCCTCCGGGGTCGTGACGATCACCGTGACCGACACCGGCATCGGCGTTCCACCGGGGGACCGCGAGCGGATCTTCGAGTCCTTCCAGCAGGGCGGGCGCGGAGCGTCGCGGGAGGAGGGGACCGGCCTGGGCCTCACCCTCTCGCGGCGGATCGTCGAGCTGCTCGGCGGCAGGATGTGGCTCGAGAGCGAGGTCGGGGTCGGCAGCACGTTCGGGTTCTCCCTCCCGGCGAGCAGGCCCGGCGTCACCGGGTGGGTGGGCGAGGCGAGCCCACCGCGTGAGCTCGCCGACGTCGTCGTGATCGAGGACGACCGACCCTCCCTGGACCTCCTCACCGCCTACCTGGCGGGCGGCGCCCTCCGCGTCACCGCCACAAGGGACGGCCCCTCTGGGTTGGATGCCGTGCGACGGCTGAAACCTGCGGTGGTCCTCCTCGACATCCGGCTCCCCGGTATGGACGGCTGGGCCGTCCTCGAGGCCCTCAAGGCGGATCCCGCGACCCGGGACATCCCCGTGGTGGTGGTCTCCATCGTCGACGAGCATGCTCGAGGGGCGACTCTCGGAGCCGCCGCGTACCTCGTCAAGCCGGTGAGCCGGGACGCGCTGCTCGGTGCGTTGGACTCCCTCGGGGTGCTTGCCGGCAGGACCGGAACCGACTCCCACGACGTGACGTCATGAGCGGCGAGCGCATCCTCGTCGTCGAGGACAACCCCAAGAACATGAAGCTGGTCAGGGACGTCCTCCAGTTCGCCGGCTACGAGGTGATCGAGG
This sequence comes from uncultured Actinomycetota bacterium, assembly GCA_963763015.1. Lineage (GTDB taxonomy): Bacteria > Actinomycetota > Actinomycetes > Actinomycetales > Dermatophilaceae > Fodinibacter. The sequence continues at coordinate 735,251 of CAVXML010000007.1, forward strand.
CCACCTCAGGCGAGGACGGTGTCCGGCTCGCCGCGCAACGGGAACCGCACCTGATCCTCATGGACCTCCAGCTCCCCGGCATCGACGGGGCCGAGGCGCTGCGTCGGATCCGCGGCGACGGAGCCGGAGGGGTACCCGTCGTGGCGGTCACGGCATCCGCCATGAACGAGGACCGAGCCCGGGTGTACGCCGCCGGCTTCGACGGCTACGTGCAGAAGCCGATCAGCGTGCGTGAGCTGCAGCAGCAGGTCCACGACTTCCTCAACACCCGCGGGAGCGCACCATGACCGACGACACCCCAGCGCGGGCGACCGTTCTCGTGGTCGACGACCAGCCGCAGAACATCAGGCTGCTCGACGCGATCCTCGCTCCCCGCGGGTACGACGTGCGCACCGCCGCGTCGGGGGAGGAGGCGCTGACAGCGCTCGACGCCGCCGACATCGACCTCGTCCTGCTCGACATCGTCATGCCGGGCATGGACGGCTACGAGGTGTGCCGGCGGATCCGCGAGCGGACCGAGACGGCGTACCTGCCGGTCGTCATGGTGACCGCCAGTGGCGACGAGCAGAAGATCAAGGCCCTCGAGGCAGGCGCCGACGACTTCCTCACCAAGCCCATCGACCGGAGCGAGCTGCTCGCTCGCGTGGCGTCCCTCGCTCGGATCAAGCGCTACCAGGACACCATCAAGCGCCAGGCAGAGGAGCTGGCCGACTGGAACCGCGAGCTGGAGTCCAGGGTTGAGGTCCAGGTCTCGCAGCTGGAGCGGATGGGCCGGCTGAGGCGGTTCCTGTCGCCCCAGCTCGCCGAGCTCATCGTCGACTCCGGTGACGAGACGTTCCTGGAGACCCACCGGCGGGAGATCGTCGTCGTCTTCTGCGACCTGCGCGGCTTCACGGCCTTCGCCGAGGCGAGCGAGCCGGAGGAGGTCGTCGCCGTCCTCCAGGAGTACCACGAGGCGCTGGGCGACCTCATCTTCCGGTTCGAGGGCACGCTCGAGCGGTTCACCGGCGACGGGATGATGGTGTTCTTCAACGACCCCGTCAGGTGCGACGACGGGCCGTTGCGGGCGATCCGCATGGCGGTCGCGATGCGCACGCGCGTCATGGGGCTGGCGGAGGGCTGGGCGCGGCAGGGTCACGACCTCGGGTTCGGGATCGGCATCGCCCAGGGCTACGCCACCCTCGGCAGGATCGGCTTCGAGGGTCGCCACGACTACGCCGCCATCGGCAACGTCACCAACCTCGCCGCACGACTGTGCGCCGACGCCGAGTCCTGGCAGATCCTCACCACCGAGAGGGTGTTCTCGGCGGCCGGGCCGACGGTCGTGGGTGAGGACGGCGGCGCGCGCCAGGTCAAGGGGTTCAGCCGCCCCGTGCACGCCTTCGTCGTGCGGGGCCTCGACAGTGCGAGGACCGTCTCGTGACCGGCGACCTGTGGACCGCGCCGCCGAAGCACGCTGACCTCCTGTCGGCCATGACGGAGGAAGAGCGGAACCGGCGGTTCGACCTGCTGCAGTCGCGCATGGTCGGCGTGTGGAACGACATGCGGCTCAACTACGACGACGAGTCGGTCGTCGTCGTGCCGTCGATCTCGCTCGACCGGGCCGTGGCCTCCAGCGGCAGCCTGTCGCAGGCGTACGAGGAGCGGTTCCTCTTCCTGCTCGTACTGCTGCGCCAACCGCGGCTTCGCATGGTCTACGTGACGTCGATGCCGATCGCTCCGGAGATCGTGGAGTACTACCTCGCGCTCCTCAGCGGGGTCATCCCGAGCCACGCCCGGGCCCGCCTCTCCCTCATCCACGTCAACGACGCGTCGGGGCGGTCGCTCAGCGAGAAGCTGCTCGAGCGACCCCAGCTGCTGCGCCGGATCGCCGACCTGGTGCCCAATCCTGCTCGCTCGCACATGATTCCGTACAACACGACGTCCGTCGAGCGCGATGTCGCGCTGAGCATCGGCATCCCGATGTACGGTGCCGACCCGCGGCTGGCGGAGTTGGGGTCGAAGACCGGATGCCGTCGCCTGTTCGCCGAGGTCGGCGTCCCGCACCCCTTGGGGGCCGAGAACCTGCACAGCCTCGACCAGATCGCCGACGCCCTGGTGGCGATGCGGCGTGAGCGCCCCTCGATGGCCAGTGCCATCGTCAAGCTCGACGAGGGGGTCTCCGGGTCGGGCAACGCGGTCGTGACCCTGACCGGGCTGCCGAGCCCTGGCTCGCCGGGGGAGAGGGCGGAGGTGATGACACGGCTCGAGCACATGGACCTCGAGGACAAGTCCGTTCCGTTCGAGGTCTACGTGGCCAAGTTCGCCGAGGGCGGCATCGTCGAGGAGCGGATCACCGGGGAGGAGGTGCAGAGCCCGAGCGTCCAGCTGCGAGTCCTGCCCGGCGGCGAGGTCGAGCTGCTCTCGACCCACGACCAGCTGCTCGGTGGGCCGAGCGGCCAGATGTACCTCGGGTGCGTGTTCCCGGCCGCCCCGGAGTACGCGAGGCTCATCACCGGGCACGCCGAGCGGATCGGGCAGCGGCTCGCTCAGGAGGGTGCCCTCGGCAGGTTCGCCGTCGACTTCGTCGTCGTCCGAGACCGCGGCGGCTCGTGGACGCCGTACGCGATCGAGCTCAACCTGCGGAGGGGAGGGACGACCCATCCGTTCCTCACGCTGCAGTTCCTGACCGACGGCCGCTACGACCCCGCGACTGCCCTCTTCACCACTCCCCGAGGGCGCGAGAAGCACCTCGTGGCCACGGACCACCTGGAGTCCCCGAACCTGCGTGGCCTCTTGCCCGCCGACCTGTTCGACATCGTGGCCCGGCACGGCCTGCACTTCGACCAGTCCCTGCAGGAGGGGATCGTCTTCCACATGATCAGCTGTCTGACCGAGCATGGTCGGGTCGGCATGACCGCCGTGGGCGACACCCCTGCCGAGGCCAACCGCCGCTACCGGGAGGCCGAGCGGATCCTGCTCGACGAGGCTCGGCAGGCACTGGAAGAGCAGCCACTCCGTGTCTGACCGGCGGCGCGCGGCAACGGCTACGTTTCGGCCCAGAACTCGATTTCGCTGAGGCACGTGTCCGCGTAGGAAGACTGGTTCCCCATGACCTGCGCTGCATAGGCGCTTCTCACGGTGATGGTGATGGACTCGGCTGCTCCCGAGGGAGGGCTGACGCCTTGGAAGACTGCCGGTCTCTCAGGGGTGCCTGCATCCTGCAGCATCACGTCGACGGGCGAGGCCGTTCCCCTGGCAAGCGACGCTTGCCGGACTCGGGAGTTGCGCTGGTACAGGTCCCAGGACTTCCCGTGGCCGTTCACGATGCACACCAACCGGAGTTCGGGTGCCGCGCTGAAGCTGAAGGTGACCGAGCTGCCCAACCCAAGGCCCTCGTCGCCCTCCGACCAGACGGTGCTGGTGTTGCCGTCAATGAGGTTGGTCGGTGGGTAGTCGCCGGTTCGGTTCGAGAGATAGTCCCCTTGCACGGAACTCGGTACGACTGCGGTCAACCCGCGCGGATCGGAGCACGAAGGCTCCCGCAGGCGCTCGGCCACCTTCCCGGCCACGAACGGGCTGAGCATCAAGAGCAGCAGGCCAGTGACGATGCTTGTCACCACGCTCCAGGCAGCCTTCGAGATGGACGACTCCCCGGCCTCAGTCACCTCCCGATCGTGCCCCTCGGAGTTGGCTGCCGCCACTCGGGTCTTCGAGTGTCCTGGGTGCCATGGCCGCCATGGTGCCCTGCCCTGGCGTCCGCGCAGCTCGCTCGTGGCGTCGGCCACCATCCCGTGGCACGAGTCCTTCAGCGGCGTAGCGTCAACGGTGCCGGGTAGGTCGTGCGTTGACGTTCCGGTCCGTCGGCCCGGCACCGAAAGCCAGGTCGCCAGACATGACCAGCACGCTCCGCCAGGAATCGGCCCCCGTCGCGATCCCCCTCTCCACCCGTCCACCAGGGCGGCGCGGTATGGCTTGGGGGGCGGTCCTCACTGCAGTCGTCCTTGCCGCGACTGCCGCCGCCGGCATCGCCCCACTCCGGTCGCCGGCCGCACCCACCTCGGATGCCGTGGCGGGCTTCCCGCTCGACCGCGCCCAGGAGGACCTGGCCGTGGTCGCGGCCGCGCCCCACCCACTGGGAAGTCCCGAGCAGGCGGCCGTCGAGGCCTACCTCGTGCAGGAGCTGACCGCGATCGGGCTCGAGCCGACCGTGGAGGCCGACGTCGTCACGATGGCACCGGACCCGCCCAACTCCGTGTGGACCGCCCCGGTGCGCAACATCGTCGCCCGCATCGAGGGCACCGGCCCGGACGCCGACCAGGCGGTGCTTCTGGCGGCGCACTACGACTCCGTCCCCACCGCCGCAGGTGCCGGCGACAACGGCGCCGGTGTGGTGAGCGTCCTCGCGGCCATGCGGTCGCTCGCGTCGGGACCACCGCCCCGACACGACGTCATCGCGGCCTTCGTCGACGGCGAGGAGCACGAGATGCTCGGCTCGCTGGCGCTGGTCGAGTCGGCCGACTGGCTCGACGACGTGCAGGTCGTCGTGAACACCGAGGGCGTCGGCAACGCCGGGCGGGTCATCCCGGCACTGACCAGCCCCAACAACGGCTGGGCCCTCCGCCAGTACCTGGATGCCGTGCCCTCGCCCGTCGCCTACTCGGCGTTCGGCGCGCCCCTCAACGCCACCGGCCAGGGCGCCGACCTCGGCCGCTACCAGGAGGTCGTGCCCGCCGGGCTCGAGCTCGTCGTCATCGGTGGCCTTCCGGCGTACCACGCGGGCACCGACACCGCTGCGGGCATGCACGACGGCACCCTTGCCGAGTACGGCACCACCGTCGTCAGCCTGGCCCAGCACCTCTCGCAGGCGGACCTCGGGTCGGTCGAGGAGGCCGACCTCGCGGCCTTCACCGTCGTCCCCGGAGTCACGGTGGCGTACCCGTCGACGTGGTCACTGCCGCTCGCCGTGCTGGCCGCGCTCGCCGTTCTCGCGGTGACCTGGCTGGCCAGGAGCCGTGGCCGTGTGGCGCTGCGACGGGTGGTCATGGCGTGGCTGGTGCTAGGACTCGCCGGGCTGGCCGGCATCCTGCTGGCGACCGCGCTGTGGCTCGCCGCCCGTGTCGTCGACCCGCGGCTGTCCGACGCGCTCAACGGCGGCGCCTACGAGAGAACGGCCTACGTGCTCGCCGCCGTGGCGGCAGGGGTTGCCGGGGTGCTCCTCGTCCTCTGGCCCTTGCAGCGTCGCTGCCGACCGCTCGAGATCGTGGCCGGCGGACTGCTGGGGTGGGGCCTGTTCACCGTGCTCCTGGCGGTGCTCCTGCCGGATGCCGCGTATGCCGCCACCTGGCCGCTGCTGGCAGCGTCGGCCGGCTTCGGCATCCTCGCCGCACGGAAGCGGTCCGAGCAGACGACCCTGGCCGTCGTGACCCTCGCCGCCCTGCCGGCGGTGCTGCTCATCGCCCCGCTCGTGGCTCTCTACTTCATCCTCGCGGCCCGGTTCGAGCTCATGCTGCCGGTGGCCACACCGCTGCCCATGCTCTGGGTCGTGTTCGCGCTCGTCCTCGTCGTGCCGCTGCTCCTGGTGGCTCGTGGTCGGCGGGTCGGGTGGCGGCCTGCGGCCGTCGCCGGCCTGGTGGCCGTGGGGCTGGTCGCGGCCGGCGCAGCCATCAGCGCGAACAGCGCCGGGCCGCGTCCGGACCTCCTCGTCTACCACGCCGACGCAGACGCCGGGACGGCTCGGTGGGTGGCCGTTCCGGAGGAGCTCGACGCCTACACCGGGCAGGTGACCGACGACGGCTGGACGCAGACGCAGTTCGAGGTCTCACCCTTCCACCAGCCCGGCGTCACCGAGCCGGCGAGCGTCGCCCCGGCACCCGTGATGGCTGCCGACGCGCTGCCCGCGGCGAAGGTGACGATCGTCGACGACGTCACCACAGCGGAAGGTCGGACGTTCTCGGTCGAGGTCACGCCACCGCCGGGCAGCTACGCCGTCACCGTCGACGCCCGCAGCGACGACGGCATCCGAGGTGTCGCGGTCAACGGCAAGGACGTACCGCAGGCGACGTCCGGCGCGCCCACGTCGGTCCGCGTCGCGGCCTTCAGCCCTCGCGGCCCCATCCCGCTCGAGGTGACCGTGCCGGCCGGGGCCGAGGTCGAGCTGGCCCTGAGCTCGTACACCGCGGGGCTGGACGGTGCACCGTTCGAGCAGCTCCAGCCGCGACCGGACAGCCTCACGACCGCCGTCCACGAGGTTCCGGATGCCGTGCTCGTCACCACCGTCGTCGAGCTGCCCTCGTAGGGGCGCACTCACGTGTCGGCACTCGTTGCCGCCTGCCGCTGCGTGCGCGTGCGCCCCAGGCGGTGGGTCGCCCGCCGGGTCACCCCTGTTCGGCGTCGGTGATCGCCCGGGTGATGATCTCCACGGTCCGTTCTCCAGCGGTCGTGTCGCGTGCGGGAGCCATCCGGTCGTCGACGATCGTGTGGAACACGGGCGCGGCGTGCGTCGCACCGTCGATGGTGACCACCTGCGCTGGGTGGCCCGACGCTCGCAGCTCTGCGGCCGCCTTGTCCGACTGCCACGGCATGCACACGGCGTCGTCCCCGCCCGCGACGAGGGTCACTCGAGCTCTCGTGTTGGTCCACTCCTCCGGGCTGAACTGGTACGAGGGGTTGCCTCCGAACTCGTAGTAGCAACCGGACAGCGCCACGATCACGTCGGCGCGGGGGACCTCGGTGAAGCAGGACAGGTACTGGCCGGTGGGGTCGATCTGCTCATCGAGCCCGCCCTGGATCGCGAAGGTGGCACCGAGCGACCAGCCGACGAAGGTCACCGGCTTGCTGAGGTCTCCGCCGTACTCGGCCGAGACGTTGCGGGAGAAGCGGTACGCGCATTCCGCGTCCCTGACGAGCTCCACCTTCCCGGCCTGGCTCGAGAGGTCGGTGCGGTACGTCGGCGCGAAGACGACAACGCCCCGGGCGGCCAGCCGCCTGCCGAGCTCGGCCATGTCCTCGGCTCGACCGTTGATGCCGTGCAGGGCGAACGCGACGGGCCAGTTGCCCTCGTCCTCCGGCGCGAACACGAGGACGTCCTGGGTGCTCGGACCAGCCAGCTCCTCCGAGACGACCCGGTGAGTGCCGCCGGCGTCTCCGCACGCCGCCGTGAACAGCGCCAGCGCCGCCACGGCCCCCATGGCCGCCGCAAGCCCGGATCGGTGCGGGGGCCGTCGATGACGGCGTGGTCCAAGCTCAGCGTCAGGGGCAAGCACCGGCCTGACCACTCCCCGCCCCTCGCGCGTCCCCTGCATGGATACGGGACCTGTGCCCACGGGACACCTCCACGGGCCAGGACGCGGTATCCCGGCCTGACCTCCATCGTCCCGCCGTCGCGATCGGCCGAGGAGACGATGACGTCCACCTCACACCGCCCGAGCGGCACCCCGGGTCGGACCGTGAAGGTGGTCGCGCCGGCCGGCACCCTGCCCGTCAGCCAAAGCGTGCGTCAGCGGTTCGAGGCGATCCACTCGTCCAGGTGCTCGGCGGATTCGGCCAGGTCCTCGTCGGTGAGGCGCCACGCGAGCGTGCCTCGAGCCGCCTCCGCAACCCCCGAGGCCCAGGAGCACTGTGGCGCCAAGGGCAACGGTTGTCATCCCTCCGCAGAGACGCCTTCCGGGGCCGTCAGCGCGCGCGGCGATGGCGTGCGGCCTTACCCCCAGGAGACGTCGAGCACCGGCGGTGGGCTCAGCTGCCGCCGCCCCCGTCACCACCCACCCCGTCACCGGCGCTACCTCCACCGCCCGCCATCGGTCCGTGCTGACCGCCCTGCGCGGACCTTCCGCGAGTGTCGTGGGTGACGTCGAGGGAGCGGCTCGCACCCGTGGAGCCACGCCGCCGGTCGACCACGAGCGCGAGCACGATCCCGACCAGCACAACAGCGGCGATGGTTCCCCAGATCTCCATGGCCGCACTCCTTCGCCTCGAACGGCCGTCGGGTGCGTCCAGCGTCCCACCGCCGACCCCCGCTGTACAGCGTCCCGCCCGAGGCCCCCCGCATGGTCAGACGCGATGGTCCAGAAGGAGCTGGGCTGCGAGAGTGGGATGCGCTGGCATAACGACAAGCACCGATGAAGGGGGCAACGACAATGACAAGCGTTCCCGTGAACACCGACGAGCTCAGCACGCTCACCTGGCCCAAGGCCGCGAGGGACGTGCCGGCGACGGAGGCCGTTTCGCTCGACGTCCTGCTTCAGGCGCTGCAGTTGGCGTCCAGGGACGAAGACCGGAAGGCGGCCACCGCGCGCGGCATCAAGTGGGATGCTCCGACCCCAGCCTCCATGCAGGTGATCAAGTCGGGGACCCTCGGGATCACGAAGACAGGGACGAAGTTCGTGGCCGGCCTTGGCGGCGGCGCCGGCCTGCTCGCAGTGATCGCCGGGACCGTCACTGCGTTCCTGGACGAGGTCGGCGAGCCGGTCACCGTCACGTTGTTCGCAGGCGCTGCCGTGCTCCTGAGTGCGGTGGTTCTCGCCCTTGCTCTCTTCGTGAGCGGGGATCTGCAGGCTCGCGGAGTCGCGACCGCAGCACGGCACGCCGGCCGATCCGAGGTCGCGGCGGCATTCCTCAACGCCACGGCAGCGATGCCCGGCAGGGAGCCGAGAGCAGCCACGGTTGAAGGCACCAGCATGGCGACGGACTTCCTGGCCGCCTACACCGCGCTGCCAGGGAAGACGCAGGTCACGACACGGCGGTACGACACGCCGACCTTGGTGACCGCTGTGGCGCGAACCCCCGACGACACGCAGCTACAGCTCAAGCTGGCCAACGGCGACTGGGTCGGCGTCGACGAGATCACGAGGTTCACCACAGAGTCCTTGAGCCGCCCTGGCTGAGGCGGTACAGCCAGTCCGGGACGGCTCAGTCGCCCTGCGCCTACGGAGCTCAGCGGTCGATGGGGCCCTCGGGGCCGGCGTCCTCGGAGGGCACCGGCGGGATGCTGCGCTCCACGTCGTCCCCCATGACGATGGCCTGCTCGTACATGCGCCCGGAGTCCTTCTCGATTGCCGCGTTCTCGGCGTCCCGGCGGTCGGCCTCCTTGCGCGCCCGAGCCGCTTCCTGCTCCTGGCGCAGGCGCTCCTGGTCCTCCGGCGTGGTGTCGCCGAGGGCGATCTTGTCCTCTGCCATGGGGGCCTCTCATCGGTGCGATCGTGGGCTGGCGCGTCTCGGCGCCCAGGCACTGGCTGACCAGCGCGGATGCCGTCGGCGTCCCGTTCTCGGCGCGCGGAACGGCATCCGCTCCATTGCATCGCATCGCGGTGCGCAGGGGAGGGTTGCGTGACCTTCCAGTTCCTGACTTCAGTCGCCCCCGCCGCTCACCGAGCAGGAGGTCTCGGTGAGCGGCGGAGGGACCGAGCACGGACGCCCGGGGGTCGGCGGTGCCTAGACGGTGTCGCGACGCTCACGGGGCCGGTCGTCGGAGCGGTCGTCGGAGTCCGACGCCGCCAGAGGGTCGTCGGTCGCTCCGGCATCGATCTCCTCGTCGGAGAGCAGGCGCGTTGCCCCGCCTGCACCAGAGCCGGAGCGGACGTCTCCCGAGGCCGTCTCGGCCGGGGTGGCGGCGACGGGCGTCGGCGTGGCTCTCGAGGTGCTCGTGTCGTCGGATGCTCTCTTGGAACCGGCGACGGCAGCGGCGGTCGCCGCCGCCGCAGCACCGACCCCAGCGGCGACGGCCTTGCCCGAGACGCCGGCCTTGCCCGAGTCACCACGCGACTCGGCGGCATCCTCGATCCCTGGGGTGCCGACCTGTCCGCTCCTGATCGAGCCGCGCCAGGCGCCGGTGGCGTAGTCCTCCGACTCGATGAACGCCTTGAATCGCTCGAGGTCGCCCTCGGCCTGCTTCTCGACGATCTTGAGCTTGTCGCCGACGTTCTCGACCACACCCTCGGGCTCGTACTCGAGCGTCAGCGACACCGACGTCTGGTCGCCGCCGAGGTCCTCGAACGTCACCGCACCCGCGTTGGTGGCCCCTTCCGTCGCCGCCCACGCGACCTTCCGGTCCGGCACCTGCTCGAGGATGCGGGCCTCCCACTCGCGCTTGACCCCGGCAATCTCGGCCACCCACCGGAGCCGGTCGTCGCTCAGCTGGGTCACGCTCGAGACGCCCCCCATGAAGTGCGGGAAGTCCTCGAACTGGGTCCACTGGTTGTAGGCCCGGCTCACCGGGACGTTGACGATGATCTTCTTCTCGACACGCGTGCTCATGTTCACTCCTCGTGCTCGACGGCCGCAGGGGGCGGTTCCGCCCCGCGGCTGCTGCCCTCCCCATGCCCAGCGCCTCTGGCGGCTACACCTCCTCGCGGGATGCCGTGCGGCGGCTCAATCCTGCGAGATGTCGATGCCCGTCACGGGCTCACCGGCGCGCTCGTACACCAGCCACGTCGCGCCCTTCGGGAAGCTCCGCGCCGGCTGCGCCAGCGTGAACGCGGCGGGCACCCCGGTGTTGTCGGCGAAGAGCCGCTTGCCCGAGCCGAACGTCAACGGGTAGAGGAAGAGGTTCAGTCGGTCGACCACCTGGGCGTCGAGCAGTGACCGCACCAGGTCGCCGCTGCCGATCACGTGGATCTCGGCGAAGCGGTCCTTGAGCGCGCGCACGTCGTTCGCGGCATCCGAGAGCACTGTCGTGCCATCCCACGAGGGGTCGGTGAGCGACCGAGACACGACGAACTTGGGCAGCGCGTTGAACGTCGACGCGATCGGGTCCTCCTCGCCGCGGTCGGGCCAGTAGCTCGCGAAGATGTCGTAGGTCTTGCGCCCCAGCAGCAGCGCGTCCATGCGGCCGATGCCGGCCCCGATCGCCTCGCCCGACTCGTCGTCGAAGTACGGCGCCTGCCAGCCGCCGAACGCGAAGCCGCCCTCGCGGTCCTCGTCAGGGCCGCCCGGCGCCTGGTAGACGCCGTCGAGGGTGATGAACAGGTCGACTGAGATGATCCCCACGATGAGCTCCTTCCGCCCGTCGACCAATCTCCCCCGCGTTCACGGCGACGTCAACCGCATCAGCTCGGGTGAGCGGGTCGTCCGAACAGCCATTTCTCGTGCTCGGGCTGTCCCTACGGCCGTTGCCGCACCTAACGTGGCTACGGATGGCACACGACCCGCGGGGAGTCACGGTGAGCAGACCAGCCAGCTCCCCCGCCACCCCACCGGTGAATGAGTCGCGCCCTGCCCCAGCGGCCCGTGCCTGGGACAGGCTGCCAGTGGTGGTGCGCTACGGCATGGCGGGAATCGTCACGCAGATCGTCTACCTCTCGGTGCTCACGGCGGCGCTCGCCACGGGGTGGCACTACCTCGTCGGAATGGCCCTCGCCCAGGTCGGCGCCATCGCGTTCGCATTCCCCACGTATCGCGCGCGGGTGTTCCGCTCGGGTGGGCGCGTCCTGCCCCAGTTTGCGACGTTCCTGGGCGTCTGGTGGACCGGTGTGGCCATGTCCTTCGTCGGGGTACCGCTCCTGGTGGAGGGGGCCGGTCTCCGGCCCCTGCCCGCCCAGCTCGTCGTACTCGTCGGCGTGGTGACGATGAGCTTCCTCAGCCACCGTGGGCTCACCTTCCGGGCGCGGCAGGACCACGGTGTCCCCACGCGCTCGCATGCCCAAGCGGCCCCCGCGAAGACGGCGCCGCGCTGACTGCACGTGGGGACAGTCACCGCCTGGCCTGATCCGGCGGAGCATGGTGGTGGCCGCCGAGACGCCCGGCTGGCGCGTCCAGGACGCCTGCGGCCTGCCCTGTCTCGTGCAGTAGACTCGGAGGCCGCCGGCGCGGGTGATAACCCTCGACACATGTGCGGCCCTGAAGGGCGACGCCGGGTCAACACACACCAGAACTCCAAGGAGCTCCCGCATGTCCGTTGACCACAAGGTTCGTGACCTCAGCCTCGCCGAGGCCGGCCGTCACCAGATCCGTCTCGCCGAGCACGAGATGCCGGGCCTGATGTCCCTGCGCGCCGAGTTCGGCGACAGCAAGCCGCTCTCCGGCGCCCGCATCGCCGGCTCCCTGCACATGACCGTGCAGACCGCCGTGCTGATCGAGACCCTCACCGCGCTCGGCGCCGAGGTGCGTTGGGCCTCGTGCAACATCTACTCGACCCAGGACGAGGCGGCCGCCGCGGTCGTCGTCGGCCCGAACGGCACCCCCGAGCAACCCGCAGGGCGTGCCGGTGTTCGCCTGGAAGGGCGAGACGCTCGAGGAGTACTGGGACTGCACCGAGCAGATCCTCACCTGGCCCGGCGGCGCCGGCGCCAACATGATCCTCGACGACGGCGGCGACGCCACGATGCTCGTGCACAAGGGCAAGGAGTGGGAGACCGCCGGCCAGGTGCCCCCCACCACCGAGGAGGACACCGAGGAGTTCGGCGTCTTCAAGGCTCTCGTGCGCCGCACCCTCGCCCAGGACCCGCAGAAGTGGACCACGGTCGCCGCCGAGATCAAGGGCGTCACCGAGGAGACCACGACCGGCGTGCACCGCCTCTACCAGCTGCGCGAGGCCGGGGAGCTGCTCTTCCCCGGCATCAACGTCAACGACTCGGTGACCAAGAGCAAGTTCGACAACAAGTACGGATGCCGTCACAGCCTCCTCGACGGCCTCAACCGCGCCACCGACGTCCTCATCGGCGGCAAGGTCGCGGTCGTGGCCGGCTACGGCGACGTGGGCAAGGGCTGCGCGGAGTCGCTGCGCGGCCAGGGCGCCCGGGTCATCGTCACCGAGATCGACCCGATCTGCGCGCTGCAGGCGGCGATGGACGGCTACCAGGTCGCCACCATGGAGTCGGTCGTCGACTCGGCGGACATCATCGTCACCGCGACCGGCTGCTTCAACGTCGTCACGGCGGAGCACATGCAGCAGATGAAGAACAAGGCGATCCTGGCCAACATCGGCCACTTCGACAACGAGATCGACATGGCCGGCCTGGCGAAGGTGCCCGGCATCCGCAAGACCGAGATCAAGCCCCAGGTGCACGAGTGGACCTTCGACGACGGTGACTCGATCATCGTGCTGTCCGAGGGGCGCCTGATGAACCTCGGCAACGCCACCGGTCACCCGTCGTTCGTCATGTCGAACTCGTTCTCGAACCAGACGATCGCCCAGATCGAGCTGTTCACCAAGACCGAGGAGTACCTCGACGAGGAGGGCGAGCCGAAGGTCGAGACGCTGCCCAAGCACCTCGACGAGAAGGTCGCCAAGCTGCACCTCGACGGCGCTCGGGGTCGAGCTCACCGAGCTCACCAAGGAGCAGGCCGAGTACCTCGACGTCGACGTCGCCGGCCCGTACAAGCCGGAGCACTACCGCTACTGGTGGCCAAGGTGCCCGGCATCACCAAGACCGAGATCAAGCCGCAGGTGCACGAGTCGACCTCGAGGACGGCGACTCGATCATCGTGCTGTCCGAGGGCCGCCTGATGAACCTCGGCAACGCGACCGGTCACCCGTCGTTCGTCATGTCGAACTCGTTCTCGAACCAGACGATCGCCCAGATCGAGCTGTTCACGAAGACCGAGGAGTACATCGACGAGGAGGGCGAGCCCAAGGTCGAGACGCTGCCCAAGCACCTCGACGAGAAGGTCGCCAAGCTGCACCTCGAGGCCCTCGGGGTCGAGCTCACCGAGCTCACCAAGGAGCAGGCCGAGTACCTCGGCGTCGACGTCGCCGGCCCGTACAAGCCGGACCACTACCGGTACTGACGGCGAGGCGGCCAGCGCGCCGAGCGAACGAGAGCCGGGATGCCGTGGCGAGCCCACGGCATCCCGGCTCTTGCTTTGCCAAGTTGTTGCCTTCACGACGCGGAGACGACGGGTCATGGAGGGACCCGGACTGACCGCGCCACGGTACTGTCAGCCGCCGCTCCACTTGGCTACCCGGGTTGGCGCTTGGGCGCTCTGCAACGCTGGTGGAGACTCAGCGAGGGCGAGTTCCCATCACTCGGCTGCGGCACTAGCGCCGGGTCCCAGATCTCGACGAGGTGGAGAACATTCCGAGGGAAACCCGTAGAGGCTGTCGTCGTAGTGGGCGCTACACGCGCGAGAGCAGCGGTGTTCTCCTCTTGGGCCGTTGTCGGGTGCAGCGATGGCTTGAGCACGACACAACGCGTTGCAGGCCCTCCTGGTCCAATCCCATTCCGGGCCCAGAGGCGCCCAAGACACCAACTGCGACATCTCGGGCCGCACCCGCGATACTCCGGTCAGGCGCATCCTGAGTCTGTCTAGAGGCCCCTTCCCCGCTCTAAGCTGAGCCGGGCAAGGGCGGCTGGTGCGCGTGGTGGGCGGGCAAAACGGTCGCGGCTCGGTAAGTTTCATCGCCATGACGGGGTACGAAACCGAACAAGAGTCGTTCTGGGCCGGCGAGTTCGGCGACGCCTACGCTGGCCGCAACGCAGGCTCCGGATGGATCGCGGCGAACTCTGCGCTCTTCGCGCGGATCCTGGGGTCGACCCGCGAGGTTGAGTCAGTGCTCGAGATCGGAGCGAATACCGGCTTGAACCTCCGCGGCCTGAGGGCTCTCCTGCCTACTGCTGACCTCGCGGCGGTTGAGATCGATGCGACCGCCGCCCGCGAGCTGCGGAGGTGGGGTGACTGCGACGTGCATGAGACGTCGCTTCTTGACTTCGCGCCGGAGCGTACCTACGACCTGACTTTGGCAAAGGGGGTACTGATCCACGTGAGCCCTCATCGACTTCCCGATGCCTATCGCCTGCTTGTGGAGGCGTCGAATCACTACGTGTGCGTTGCGGAGTACTACAGTCCGATGCCGGCTCTCCGTATGGTACCGCGGACACAGTGACAAGCTGTTCAAGCGGGATTTCGCGGGCGACTGATGGACACCTACGGCCTGCGCTTAGTGGACTACGGGTTTGTCTACCGGCGTGACCCAAACTGGCCGCAGGACAACATCAATTGGTTCCTGCTCGAGAAACCTTGAGGCCAAACAAGACGAGTGAGTCGTCGACGAACGTCGCTACCTCTCCGAAGCATTCGGCCAAGCCAAGCTGTAGCCCAACCGCGATACTGTCACCGTCACCGCCATCGAAAGCAGAGACGGTAGGCCGAGATGATCTGAAGCCCACCGCTCCGCAGGACTTCTACGACAGTGCGGCAGGCAAATGCTAGAGAGTGATCTGTGGACGCGTCGGTGGAGCCCAGACGGTGAATGGCCACCTCCGTGCGCCTCGCCTACGCTGTCTGTCGTCCCCACGAACCCCACCTGCGAGGCGACCATGACCGGCGACCCTGCCCACCCTCGACATCGACGGGCACCGCGTCGGTGCCGGGCAGACCCCCTTCGTCATCGCGGAGGTGTCGGGGAACCACAACGGCTCGCTCGACCGGGCCCTCGAGATCATCGACGCCATCGCGGGTTCCGGCGCCCAGGCCGTGAAGTTCCAGACCTACACGGCCGACACGATCACCATCGACGCCGCGGGTCCGCAGTTCCGCATCCGCATCGGGCCACGACCTGTGGGGCGGGCGCACCCTGCACGACCTCTACGACGAGGCCCACACGCCCTGGGAGTGGCACGCCCCGATGTTCGAGCGCGCCCGTGAGCACGGCCTGGTCCCCTTCTCCAGCCCCTTCGACCCCACCGCGATCGAGCTGCTGGAGTCGCTCGACTGCCCCGTCTACAAGATCGCCTCCGCGGAGCTCGTCGACCTGCCGCTCATCCGGCAGGTGGCGTCGACGGGAAAGCCGATGATCATGTCGAGCGGCATGGCGACCCTCGGTGAGATCGATGCCGCCCTCACCGCTGCCCGGGACGGCGGCTGCACCCAGATCGTGCTCCTGGCGTGCACGGCGTCCTACCCGGCCGACCCCGCCGACGCCCGGCTGCTGTCGATCCCCGCGCTGCGCGAGGCGTTCGGCATCCCGATCGGCCTGTCGGACCACACCGCGGGCATCGGGGTCTCCGTCGCGGCCGTCGCCCTCGGTGCCGTGGCCCTCGAGAAGCACGTGACCCTCCAGCGCGCCGACGGGGGCGTCGACTCGGACTTCTCGCTGGAGCCCGACGAGCTCGCCGCCCTCGTGCGCGAGACCGCCGCCGCCCAGCTGGCGGTGCAGCCCCCGCGCTTCGGCCCCACCGAGTCCGAGCGCGACACGCTGGCGCTGCGCCGCTCCCTCTACGTCGTCGCCGACGTGCGGGCCGGAGACCCGGTGACCGCGCAGAACGTCCGCTCCATCCGCCCCGCCGGGGGACTGCCCACCGACGCCTTCGACACGGTCGCCGGGCGCCGCTTCGGCCAGGACGTCGAGCGCGGCACCCCGCTCACCTGGGACCTCATCTGACGGTGCGCACCCACCGCTCGAACCCCGTCGACGTCGGCCGGCAGGTCGGGAGCGTAGCCACCGCTGACGAACAGCCGGCGCGACGGCTTCGTTGGCCGTGTGCACGACCGCCAGGTAGGCGCGCACGTCCGTGACTCCTGCGAGCCACTGCTCTCCGGCGCGCAGCAGGGCGCCCGCCAGTCCCACGCCCGCGGGCCTCGCCGGCGACGGTGATCGACACCTCCCACTCCCGGTCGCCCTCGAGGTCCCAGCGGACCGTCCCGACGTCGGCGCCGTCGACCGAGCCCACGAGCAGGTGCCGGTCGTCGCGCTGGAGGGTGGCGCGCAGCCACGTCAGGTGGTCCTCGAGGGGTACGACGGCGTGGTGGCGCGACGCCGCCCGCGTCGCGGGGTCGTTCCGCCATTCCCACAGGGCGCGGGCGTCGTCGATGCCCGCGGGTCGTACCGTCACCGCGGGCCCGTCGACCCGGGGAGCCGAGGCGGACCTCGCGGCCTCCCACGCCCCGACGACCCGCCATGCTCCGCGGCCGTCGACGAGCCGATGGGCCGCAGCGGCGAGCCGTTCGCGCGAGCGCGGCGTCGGTGAGGAGTGGGCGCAGCCGCGCGGCGGTGGCGTCGACGTCGGACAGCGTCGTCGCGCCCGCCCAGGCCGATGCCCGCACCTGCAGCGACCACCCGGTCGTGCCCGACGCGCTGGTTCTCGACACGTCGCCACGAGTGCCATGGGGCGGCGCAGCGCGCAGAGCTCCCAGGTCGAGGTGCCCGCCGCGGTCACCGATGACGTCGGCCGCCGCCATGAGACCCGGAAGGTCGGGGACGGGCGGGGTGACCCGCAGCCGGCCGGCAGGCCACGTGTCCGCGAGCGCGGCGAGGGCCGCCGCCGTGGCGGGCGCGGACACCACGGTGACGTCGAGGGGCAGTCCGAGCCGGCGCAGGGCCTCGATCACCAGGGGGGTGCACCCCGTCGGGTCCGTGCCCCCCATGACGACCAGCACGGTGAGCGTGCCCGACGACGAGGCTGCGCGGGTCGGCGCTGCGGATGCCGTCGGTCACCGCTGCGCGCAGCGGCGTGAACCGGGCGCCGCGCAGGTGCCACCGCGCACCGGCCGGTGGCTCGCCGAGCTCCGCGCCCGACCGTCGGGTCGATGAGGACGTCAGCGGGCCGGGCCCCGAACTCGCCGTCGGCCATGGCCGAGAGCAGGGGCCGGTCCGCGCCGGCGGAGCCCGCGGCCGCGTCGACGTCGTCGAGCACCTCGGCGCCGAGCTCGTAGTGGTCGACGTGCACCACGTCGTGCGCGAGGGCGACCTCGGCGAGCGGAGCCCCCTCGGCCTCGGGGCCCAACAGGGTGAGGCGGGGCCCGAAGCCGTGGACCAGCGACTCGAGCAGGGTTCCCTCGACCCGGCCGAGCAGCGAGACGGTCGTGCCCTCGGGCCACCGCCTCCTCGGCGAGGGCGAGAGCCCGCACGACGTGGCCGACACCGATCTGCGGGCTGCCGTCGCACCGGAGCAGGACCCTCATCAGCCCTCGGCCAGCGTCTTCTGTCGGACTGCGGCGTTGATCGCGACGAGGTCGGGCCTGGCCCTCAGGAGCGCGACGAGCTCGGCGCGCGAGACCGGGCTGGCGCCACGCACCGCGACGATCGCCCGGAGGGCCTCGAGGTCCTCCGGCGTGTCGAGGGTGACCCTCAGGTCGGTCGCATCGGGGGCGAAGCAGAGCCCCATGACCCGGAAGTCGTCCGGGGCGGAGTACAGACCGGAGGTGACGTGGACCCGGTCGTGGCCCGTCGCGCGCCCGTCGACGGCACGCAGGGCGCCGGCGGCCACGAGCTCGACGTCGAGTCCGTGCGGCAGCGTGCGCACGAGCACCGTGGACACGTAGTCGAGCGTCGGGGTCGGCCGACCACGCCGCGACGACGGCATCGACGAGGTCGGGATCGGTGAACGGGCAGTCCGCGGTGATCCGGACGACCGCGTCCGCCGGGTGCTCCTCGAGGGCCTGGAGGTAGCGGGAGAGCACGTCGTCCTCGCTGCCGCGGACCACCGGGACACCCAGGCCCTGCGCGACCGCGACGAGGGGGTCGTCGACCGCCTCGGTGGTCGTGGCCACGACCACGTCGTCGACCCTGCGGGCGCCCCGACAGGCCCGAACGACCCACTCGAGGACGGGGATGCCGCCGAGGTCCGCGAGGACCTTTCCCGGCAGGCGGGTGGAGCCCATCCGTGCCTGGATGACGACGACGACGCGCATACGGCTCCTCTCAGGGGTCATGACATCATGGCAGCCATGCCCGATCGGTCCATCCTCACTGGTTCCTCCATCCTCGTCACCGGGGGCACCGGCTCCTTCGGCAAGGCGTTCATCACCGAGCTGCTTGCCAACCACGACCCCAAGCGCATCGTCGTGTTCAGCAGGGACGAGCTCAAGCAGTACGAGTGCCGCCAGCTCTTCAACGACGACCACCGCCTGCGCTGGTTCATCGGCGACATCCGTGACCGGCACCGCCTGAACCGGGCCATGCACGGCATCGACTACGTCGTCCACGCCGCGGCCCTCAAGCAGGTCGACACCGCCGAGTACAACCCCTGGGAGTTCGTCCAGACCAACGTCGTCGGCAGCCAGAACGTCATCGAGTCCTGCATCGACTCCGGGGTGAAGAAGGTCGTCGCGCTCTCGACCGACAAGGCGTCCTCGCCGATCAACCTCTACGGCGCGACCAAGCTGACGGCCGACAAGCTCTTCGTCACGGGCAACCACTACGCCGCGGCCTACCCCACGCGCTTCGCCGTCGTCCGCTACGGCAACGTCATGGGCAGCCGCGGGTCGGTCATCCCGTTCTTCCGGAGGCTGGCCGACGAGGGGAAGTCGCTCCCCATCACCGACCTGCGGATGACGCGCTTCTTCATCACCCTCCCCCAGGCCGTGCGCTTCGTCACCGACTCCTTCGAGTTCATGCAGGGCGGCGAGCTCTACGTCCCCCGCATCCCGTCGATGAAGATCACCGACCTGGCCCAGGCCGTCGCGCCGGGCGCCGAGATGCACGAGATCGGCCTGCGCCCGGGCGAGAAGCTGCACGAGGAGATGATCTCCCCCGAGGAGGGCCGCCGAGCGCTGCGGATCGGTGACCGCTACGTCCTCCAGCCCGACCTCGCCTCGTGGGGCTACACCTCGCCCGACCACGGCGTCGCCGTCCCCGAGGGCTTCCAGTACAGCTCCGACAAGAACGACGAGTGGCTCAGCCGGGAGGACTTCCAGGCCCTGCTCGAGACGGACGTCTGAGCGTGCTGCCCTACGGGCGCCAGTCGGTGAACGACCGCGACGTCGCGGCCGTGGTCGAGGTCCTCGGGAGCGACTGGCTGACGACCGGGCCCTGGGTGCGCGCGTTCGAGCAGGAGCTCGCGGCCGCTCACCGGCACGCCCGGGGCGGTCAGCGTGACGTCCGGGACCGCGGCGCTGCACACGGCCTACGCAGCCATCGGGGTGGGCGCGGGCGACGAGGTCGTCGCGACCCCGCTGACCTTCGTCGCCACGGCGAGCTCGGCGACCATCCTCGGCGCCACCGTCGTCTTCGCCGACGTCACGCCGGACACCGGCAACCTCGACCCGGATGCCGTCGCCGCCGCGCGTCACCGACCGCACGCGCGTCGTCGCCGCGGTGGACTACGGCGGCCACCCCGTGGACGTCCCGGGGCTGCGCTCGGCCGTCGATGGTCGCGACGTGGTGCTCCTCGAGGATGCCGCCCACTCGATCGGCGGCAGCCTCGACGGCGCCCCCGTGGGGTCCCTGTCCGACGTCACGACGTTCTCGTTCTTCCCGACGAAGAACCTCACGACGGCCGAGGGGGGTGCCGTCGTCGCGCGCGACGAAGCCGTCCTGACCCGTGCCGCCACCTTCCGCAACATCGGGATGGTCAAGGACCCCGACCGGATGCGCGCCACCGACGAGGGGCCGTGGTTCTACGAGGTGCACGAGGCCGGCGTCAACTACCGGCTGCCCGATGTCCTCGCCGCCCTGGGGTCGAGCCAGCTGACCCGGCTCGCCACGTTCTCCCGACGTCGGCGGGAGATCCACGCCCGCTACACCGACGGGCTGCGCGACCTGGACGCCCTCGTGCTCCCGCCGACGCGGCCCGGGGCCGAGCCGACGTGGCACCTGTACTCCCTGCGGATCCGCGACGGTCGGCGCCGAGCGCTGTTCGACCACCTGCGTGAGAACGGCATCGGCGTGCAGGTGAACTACATCCCCGTCTACTGGCACCCGCTCTACGCGGACCTCGGGTACCGCAGGGGCATGTGCCCCGTGGCCGAGGAGTACTACGCCCAGGAGATCTCGCTGCCCCTGTTCCCGGATCTCGCGGACGGTGACGTCGACCAGGTCATCGAGCTCGTCCGGGGGTTCGTGGGTGGCTGACGCCCTCGACCGGGAGGCTCCAGTCCCCGCCGAGGACCCGATGAGCGCGGGGAGGGGCGCCTCGGCGAGCAAGACCGTCCTGGGCCGGGGACTGCTCTACACCGTCGGGACGGCCGCGCCGGTCCTGAGCAACGCGGTCATCACCCCGTTCGTCACGCGCCTCCTGGGGCCCGAGGACTACGGGGTGGTCGCGACCGCGCTCGTCGTCATCCAGGTCGGCATGATCGTCGCAGGGCTCGGGCTGGCGGCTGCGATCACGCGGCACGGCATCCTCGAGGAGTCCGGTGTCGAGGGTGCGCGCTCGCTCGTGCACCGCGGAGCCGTGGCAGCCGTGCTCGTCGCCGCCTGTGCATCCCTCGCCGTCGAGCCCTTCGGCCGGCTCGTCGGCATCGACGACGACGTGGCCCTGATCCTGTCCTTCGCGGCGGCGGCGGGCTTCTCGGTCGTCGTCAACGTCCAGTCCTACCTGCGGGTGCTCGACCGGCCGCTGCCGTTCGTCCTGCTGTCCCTCGGAGCCGCGCTCGGGGGCCCGGCTCTCGGACTGCTCGTGCTGCTCCTGGGCGACGGGACGGCCAACGCCTACCTCGCCGGACTCGCCGCGGGCTTCGTCCTCACGGCCATCGCGGGCCTGGCGCTGACCCTGCGCCGCAGCCGCCACGTCAGGGGCGACACCCGCCGCGCCCTGCGTGTCGGGCTGCCCACCATCCCGCACCAGGTCGCCCTGTACCTGGCGGGGGGCGCGCTCGTGCTGGTCGCCGGACACCTCTACGGCACCGCCGACGCGGGCCGCCTCCAGCTCGCGGTGCTCATCGGCTCGGCGCCCGGCGTGCTCACGGCATCGCTCAACAACGCGTGGGCGCCCGTCGTCTACCGCACCGACCCCCAGCACCGCGGGGAGGTGCTCGAGCACACCGGGCGCGACATCGCCGTGCTCACCGGGCTCGCCGCGGGCTTCGTGGCCTTCACCGCCCCCACGCTGCTGCGCGTGGCGGCCCCCTCCACCTACGACCCGACCGCGCTGACCCCGGCCGTCGGGCGTCGTCGCGATCGGGACCGTGCTGTCGGTGATCTACCTCTCGAACGTGCACCTCGTCTTCGCGTCCGGACGCAGCTCCGGCCTGGCCCTGGTCACCCCGACGGCGCTCGTCGTCGGGGTCGCCGTCGCGTGGGCGGCCGGGAGCGCGATCGGCCTCGGCGCGATCGGCGTCGGGATGCCGGTCACCTATGCCGTCATGGCCGCTGGGGTGGCCGCTCCTGGCCCGGCGCGTCAGCGCCACGCGCTGGCGGGAGTCACGGGTCGTCACGCCGCTGCTCGTCGGGAGCGCCCTGTGCCTCATCGGGCGCCGCGTTCCGGCGGCGGGTCCGTGGATGGTCGTCCGGTGGGTCGTGGCGGTCGCGCTGGCCGTGCTCTCCCTGCTCGTCCTCCGGCGGGTGCTGACCCGCTGACTCCGGGAGGACGTCCGTGCAGGCGGGCAGGCGCACGGGCCGGGAACAGCCACGAGATCGCACATGGCGCCCGCCGGGCGACGGACGCGCAATGGGTGCCGATGGCCGCCGGTCGACCTCTTCGGCCGATCGGTCCGAGCCGCGCGACGAGTGCAACGAGACCAGGAGCCGCCCCCACATCCCGAAGTAGGGAACAACCCGGAAGTGCGCCCGCGCAGCACCGGCGACGACGACGCTGACGGGCGGACTCGCGGCGACGTGGTGACAGCGCAAGGAGCTGAGGAGGCACCGTCTCCTTGCTCAACGGCACGCACAGTTTTCGCGCGTCACCTCTCGCGTGTGAACATGCGAGGCCGTGACAGCACTTGGTTCACCTAGGCTGTGATCGTGGCCTTCGCTCTTGCTACGGACCACGACGCCACATTGGACCTCAGAGCCAAACTGAAAGGCCACGAGATGGCTCTTGCGACCGGCTTGACGCTGGACACAGGATGCCGGTTTGCCCTTCTCACAGGCCCGGTTAGGCCGATGAAGGTGTCTCCAAGAAGTTCCGCTGCGACACTTCGTAGCGGCCCGATTTGCGCGGTCTCAGAGCGGCTCGGGACCACAGGCGACCCGCTACGGACCCCATCTCGACCCCTACCACCCAGGATTCCCTGGACACCTCGAATACATTCGTGGTGGGTTTAGTAAACAGCCCACTCCAAGGCGTCAACGTTCTCGAGGCCTCTAAGACCCTGGGGCTTAACCCTGACCTGATTCTCATTGCCAGAGAGTCATGGAGTGAACGCTCGATCCCGCAGATCATTGCAGTACTTGAACGTCTGGGTGAGGGATCGGCAGGGTTCAAGTACGACGTAGGTGACTATGTGCTGCGCCTGCTGGGGATTCGCTCCGCGCGGAGGGCCATGAGGCGAGCGAAGACCTTGGTGAATGAAGGTTCACAGGGCCGGTCGCTCACGTTGATCGTTGGCAACTACCCGCATGCCTTCTGGTGGGCGCTGGCGAATCAACTCCGTGGCGCCGTGGCGCGCGTTGTTGTGGTCGACGATGGCATCGGGTCGCTCCAGATTGATCGCCTGGTTCGACCAAGGCGCTGGCCGCGCGACCTTGTGAAGGGGGCAGCGTTCAGATGGCTGGGCTTCGACGAACGTCCTTCATTTCCCATCACATTTTGTTCAACCTACGACTTGACCGGAAAACTGCTTCCCACCGATCGGTTCGTTGCTAATGAGCGCCCGATGCTGCGCGCCCTCGCGCGTGAAGTCACAGCAGTGACTCCTTACCCACTCGTGATCGGATCTCCGGTGACCGACGCCACTGACTCGGGTCTCCTTGTGGAGGATGATGTCACTACTCGCGCTCCTACAACTTCGCTTTGCGACCCGGTCACATGGTGGCCGGCGCGCCGTCTATGTTCCTCACCACAAAGAGCGGCCCGAGAAGCTTGCGGCGATCGCCAAGTACTTCAATGTCACAGAGGCGCGACTCCCCGTCGAAGTCGAGACAACGCTCGCCCGACAAGCCCCATCGCACGTAGGGGGACTGCCATCCAGTGCCTTCAAGAACCTGATTGAGCTCTTTCCGGGTCGTGTGAAGGTCGACTTGTTCCAACTGCCAAAGCATCTCATCTCCGACGCGACGCGTCCGAGGTACGAGGCGGTCTACGACTACCATGTTCGCGAGTTTCCCAACGAAGTCAGGATCATCCCACCGAGTGCTTGGATGTCCGACGAGATGTGGCGCGATTCTCGAAAACGGTGAGCCGAGACTTCTCTCAGAGGCGGCGGGTACAAAGACCCCGACATTGCGGAGAAGGCCTCCGGTTGTCAATGGGGCTGTCGAGGAGCCGTTTCACCAACCAGGAGGGCTCGCAGCATCCCGCCGCGGCACAGCGCGAGCAGAACACCCGCCGCGGTGACCAACTCCCTGGGCGGCACCCTGGACGGGCAAGGGATCGCGTGGTCAACGGTCGCTATCGAGGCAGTCGTTGTCGCTTGGCAGTTCCTGCACGTGTACTGGCTCAGGCGCCACGACGTCTGACGCTGGGCGGTCTTCGCCAACTGGGAAGTAGTTCGCCAGGCATTCCAGCGATGAACGTCGCCTTGACTGACAGCTCGACGTTGCCGGGAGTGGTGCCTATCAGCGGGTACGCGAGTCGTCGCCAGAGCGGCGCGTCCTCTCCCAGAGAGTCCCAAGCGTGGACAAGCGGAGGCGGAACCGCACCCAGCCTTTCGCGAATCTCTCGCACCATCGCACGCCTCCATCCGTAGGTAAGTGCATGACTGGCCCGTAGTACGTGGCGGGGTGAACGTCCTCCCTCATATTCCTCACCGAGGGTGAGCAGACGGTGCCACACGAGTCGAACCGTCCAAGGCGGGCGTGTGGCCTTGACCTCTCCAATCGCGTTGCCGCCGTGCTGCACGTAGTCCTGAACGAGCTCGTCGAGCACGGCGTAGCCGTCGGTCGACGGCCGCACATAGCCGAGCCAGTGGTCGTGCAGCTGCGTGACGGTGTGGAGCCGCGGAAAGGGCAGCGCCAGGTCGAGCAGCTCGCGGCGGAAGACCGACGAGCGCGCCGGTGACCTGGTTCTCGAAGAGCAGGTCGCCGGCGGGCACGACTCTGCGGTGCGGTCTGCTCGAGCAGGACCTCCGCCGACCGGCCACGTCGACGACCCGCGCCTGCCCGGTGGCGAGCAGTGCGTCGTCGAGAAGTAGGCACCAGACGCTCCAGCTTGTCGGGGTACCAGCGGTCGTCCTGGTCGCTGAGGGCGACCCACGCGACGTCCTCGGGCACGGCCATCGAGCAGCCGCTCGAAGTTGAGGTAGAAGCCGACGTTGTCGTCCCAGCCGATCACCTCGAAGCGGGGGT
This sequence comes from uncultured Actinomycetota bacterium, assembly GCA_963763015.1. Taxonomy (GTDB): domain Bacteria; phylum Actinomycetota; class Actinomycetes; order Actinomycetales; family Dermatophilaceae; genus Fodinibacter. The sequence continues at coordinate 760,275 of CAVXML010000007.1, forward strand.
CGTCGCCCACGATCTCGTGCGACCAGCGCGCGCACCTCCTCCTGCCCGCCGTCGGCACCGATGAGGCAGCGGAAGTCGCGCCGGGTCTGGTCGCGGATCGACTCGCAGCTGGATCCGCGAACAGCTCCGGGTCGGGCCGGTAGGCGGCGAGGACCACGACGCCCTGGCCCTGCCGAGACGCGCTCGGTGCTCATGCGCTGGCCTCGGTGCGCGGACGGGCCACGCGCCAGTACGCGGTCAGGAGCGCGGTTGAGCAGTGCCAGCGCCCTCGGCGGGTCGAGCTGGGTCTGGGTGACCGCCGGCGACGAGCAGCGCGTCCAGCGCGTGGGCGTCGTGCACCTGCGGCCTGCACCCGGCGGCGTCTGCGCGCCACCGTCACGCGGCGTGGCGCAGCAGCCAGCCCCAGGCGCGCACCTTCTCGCGGCCCCACCCGTCGCGCAGCGCGATGACCAGGTACAGCGGCTCGAGGAGCAGGATCACCGGCAGCACCCGCAGCAGCAGGTGGGTGGGGTAGTCCCCGAGCACGGTGAGGAACCGGTTGCGCTCGAGCAGGAACATCTTCCGGGCGTTGCGCGAGAAGTCGTGGTCGTGGACAGCCACCGCATCCGGGCACGAGGACGACGTCGAGGCCGGCGAGGTGCGTGCGCAGGCTCAGGTCGGTGTCCTCGTGGTACATGAAGTAGGACTCGTCCATGCCGCCCAGCAGCTCCCACACCTCGCGCCGGCACGCGAACATCGCGCCGTGCGCCGACGTGATGCTGCGGCGGCTCCGTGCTGCTGCAGCCGGCTCCCCGTAGCGGTCGCACCAGCTCAGCCCGCTGAGGTGGACCGGGAGGCCGGCCGAGTCCACCAGGTCCGGGTCGGTTGGCGAGGACGAGCAGCCCGCTCGCCAGGCCCACCGCTCGGATCGTCCACCGCTTGAGCGAGGGCCGCCAGCGCCCCGGGCCGCACCACGGCGTCGGAGTTCACGAAGACGAGGACCTCGCCCGAGCTGGCGCGTGCACCCTGCCGCGCAGCCACCACCGAAGCCGGTGTTCGCCGTGGGCGTCACCACGCGCACCCCGGCCACCTCGGGCACGCTCGAGATGCCATGGTCGACGAGCACCACATCGTCGCCGGGACCGAGCTGAGCGACGAGCGGCCTCGAGGCAGGCGGCGAGCAACGGCTCGTCGCCGTGGCCGACGACGACGACACTGACGCTCAAACCCGCTCCGCCGACCGATCCGCGACCGGTGCCTTGGCGGGCGTCGAGCTTCCCAGCGGCGTGCCTCCGCTCGCCGGTGCCGCGGCATCCGGGCGAGTCGCGGGTGCCACCACTCGGCGCGGTGGGGGAGCGATGGCCATGTAGGCGATCCGGGTCGTCTCCTGGCGCACCTTCCGCAGGCCGTCGAGGAGGATGCCGACGACGAGCATGATGAAGGCGACGACGACGAGCGACGCCGCGAGGAAGGCGGTGGGGAAGCGGCCCACCAGGCCGGTCTGCAGGTACTCCGCTGATGACAGGGATGCCGAGTGCCGAGGGCGACCAGGGCCGTGAGGGCGGCGATCGTCGAGTACAGCGCCAGGGGGCGCTCGTGGTGGAGCAGCCGGGTGATCATCCGGGCGATGCGGAACCCGTCGTGGTAGGTGCGCAGCTTGCTCGCCGAGCCCGCGGCACGGTCCTTGAAGCCGACCGGGACCTCGGCCTGCGGGACCCGGTTGTTGATGGCGTGCACGGTCAGCTCGGTCTCGATCTCGAACGCTCGTGAGACGGCGGGGAACGACTTGACGAAGCGGCGGGAGAACACCCGGTACCCGCTGAGCATGTCGTTGACCGGGTAGCCCGAAGATGACGGGAGACGACGCCCGTTGAACATCCGGTTGCCGAGCTCGTGACCGGAGCGGTAGGCGCCCTTGTCCCTCGTCACCCGGACACCGGTGACCTGGTCGTACGGCCCCGACAGCAGCACCCGCACCATCTCAGGTGTTGCCGAGGCGTCGTACGTGTCGTCGCCGTCGATCATGACGTAGACGTCGGCGTCGATGTCGGCCAGCGCCCGGCGGATGACGTTTCCCTTGCCCCGGACCGGCTCGGTGCGCACCTCGGCGCCGGCGGCCGCGGCCACCTCGGCGGTCCGATCGGTGCTGCAGTTGTCGTAGACGCACGACCTCGATGCCCGGCAGCGCGGCGCGTAGGTCGGCGACGACGTGGCCCACAGCCGCTTCCTCGTCATGGCACGGGACGATCGCCGCGATGCGCAGGTCACCCATCCAGGGGTCGCTCACGAGATTCACCCCTCGGGTCTCGATCAGGATCCTCGCCAGCATAGGCGGCCCGCGCCGCCCGTGCGGCCAGCTCACTGGAGACTGGTGCAGCCTGGCCCGCGACAGCCGCTGGGTACAGCAACCCTAGGGTGGACGGCATGCGTGGGACTCGGGGACCATCCGGCGGTCGAATGCCGTGATGGTTCGTCCACGTGACGCCGCGATGGCGCTCTCCCTGGTCGCGGCCGTCCTGCTCGGGCTGGACCGCCCGAGCTTGTGGCTGGTCCTCAGCGTGGTGGCCCTTGCCGTCGTGCTCGCCGACGATAGCGACGGCAGCCTGGCCCAGGTACCTCTTGCCTTCGTGGCGGTGCTGGCATACGTGGCGGCGGCACTGCTGGCCTCGGGTGGCGTGGGCGTTCGCCCGCTGCACCAGCCTGCTTGCTGCCACCGTGCTCCTCCTCCTGGTCAATGCGGTGACGGCCGTGGCGGGCTGGCGACGGCGGTGGTGCGCGCCCGGCACCTGACCCGGTTCCGTGGTCGTGGGTGGCATACGTCCCGTTTGCAGTCACCGGCCTCCTGGCGCTGGTGACGAGACTCGACCGTTGGCAGTCGCTGGAGTGGTTCCTGTCCGGCGACCACCTCCGCCACCTTGCCCTGGTCGTGCGCATGGCGGACAGCGGTGCCCTGGAGTACCAGTCGCAGTCCTACCCCCGCGGGTGGCACGCTCTCGTGGCGCGCTCGTGGGCCTCCGGTCGTCCGATCCGTGATCAGCAGGGCCTGGAGGACTGGTGCAAGTCCACGCCATGGTCTCGTGGCTGTCTGTCGCCTGCCTGGTGCTGGCGCTGTCCACCTGCGCGCGCTGGGTGCACCGACGGGTCGGGGCCCCCCGCCACCTCGAGCCCCTCAGCGGCTTCCTGGGGGGCGTGGCCTTCCTGGGACCACAGTTCATGGGGGCATACGTTCCCAGGGGATTCGAGACGTCGATCGCTGCGGTCCTCGTCGTCGTCGTGGCTGCTCATCAAGCCCTGGCCGCGCCCCGGTCCCGCCGAGCCCTCGTCGTCGCGTCACTGGCAATGGCGATGACGGCCCACCTGTGGCAGATCCTTGTGCCGAGCGCCGTGGCGGTGCTCGGCATCGTGTTGGTGCGGCGCTGGCGCGCGGACAGCCCCAGACCATGGCAGGACATCGTGGTCGTTGCGCTCGCCTCGCTGCTCGCTGCCCCTGGGTTCGCTCGGGGCGGTGCGGGGCTACGGCCTCTCGGCCGCGGCCACGGCGGGCGATGTACCGCCGCCTCTCCTGGTCTGGGCTGCTTTGGCTCTGGCTGCCTGCGCCTGGGTCGTTCTGCGGCGGCCCGCAGCAGGGCTGCCGATCGTCGCGCCCGTAGTGACGGCGGTCGTCACTGTCGGTGCCCTTGTCGTCTTCCTCGATCTTCCGCTCGAGGCCTACTACCCGAACAAGACGCTGTGGGCAGCCGTGGTGCTTGGCCTCCCCGTCATAGCTGCGGGTGCCTCACAGGTGCTGAGTGTGCTCGACGGCGGATCACTGCTCGCCCGAGCGGGCTTCATCGTCACCGGCGCGGTCATCGCCCTCGTGGCTGGGCTCTCGTTGGTCACCCCCGTCTTCGGAGTGCTCGGATCGTGGTCCACGGCTGACGGCGACCTCGTCATGGAAACGGTCACCTCGCCCCGCGCGCCGGAGGCATCGGTCGTCTGGGGTGTTGCCGGGGCGCGTGAGGATGCGACCAGCCAGCTGCTGCTCGACTTCTACAGCGCCACTGCCCGGTCGGTGCCCTTGGGACTGGCCGCGACGACGGTTGACGCTCAGTGCGCCCTGCTGCAGCAGGCCCCGGCACCGCACTGGTGATCTCGAATGCCGACCCTGGCGCAGTGAGGACTCGGTTCTCTTGCGCCGCACCCGTGGCGGTCGTTGCAGGCCCGCGGTGACGGGAGTGAGTCGGACAGGCTCGACTACTGTGCCCACGTGCCACGACGAGGGGTCGCTGCGGCCGTGAACGCCGGTGCTCCGTGACCGCCCAACTCACATCGGCGACCGGCCGCGGGCCGGCGGGCCTTCATCGGGGAGATCCCGGCGCTGTTCACGGTCTTTCTCGCCGTCGTCGTCGCGGGGTCCCTGGCCGTGGGCTGGTTGACTGGCCGGTCCTCCAGTCGCCGGTGCGGTCAGCCGTCCTTCTGGCTGCGGAGTCGCCCTTACGGTGACTGCGGCCGTCCTCTGTGCGCCCAGTCCGGTCGCGGCCTCTGCCTCGACAACACCTGGCGTTGGCGCTGCCCGCGTTCGGTGTCCTGGTGGGCATCGTGGCCCTCGCCGCCGCAGGTGGGAGCCGGCAGCTGGAGTGGTTCCTGAACGGCGACCACCCACGTCATGTGGTCTACGTCGTGGACACCTGGGCCCAGGGCAACCTGCGGTACGCGGACGAAGGCTATCCCCGGGGATGGCACAGCTTCCTGGCCGCAGTGTGGTCGACGACCGGCGCGAGCGCCGAGGTCACAGGAATCCTCGGGCTCCTCACCCTCACGTCGGTCGCCAGTCTGCTCCTGTCCGCGATGCTCGACTCTGGCTACGGCACACACGGCATTCGCACTGGGGGCGCGCGCGGGACTGTCGGGTTGGGCCAGCGTCTGGGCTGGGGCGGCTGCGGCCTCCTTGTCCTTGCTGAACTTCGCCTTCGCGAACTTCCAGGCCCTGGGGTTCCAGAACTCGCTCCTCTCCGCGGTCGCCCTGACGGCGTGCGCAAGGGAGGTGCTGGCCAGGCCTGGCTCCGCCTGGGGGGTCGTCGTTTCGCTGCGCCGGCGCCTCGAGTGGTCGCCCACTCGTGGCAGCTGCTCCTCCCGTCGATGCTCGTCATGGTGATCTTCGCCATCCACACGTGGTGGAGGTCCGCGGGGGCCGCGCCGGGCGATGGTGGTCGGCGTGGTCCTGACATCGTTGCTTGTCGCCACCGCAGGCGGTCTTGCGGTTGCACGGTCGCTGGGGCTCGACCATGCGTCGGAAGCTGGGCCCGATACTCCGGTCCCTGCCTTGCTGGTGCTCGTGGGAGCGGCATGCTTCGTCGGCTTGGCCGTCCGCTTGCACGGGGCGAGCGTGACGACGGTAGCGGTGGTTGCACTGCTCCCAGCCCTCACCTCGGTGGTCATCGCTGTCGTGCAGGGCATCTCCCTGGGCTCCTACTACCCCAGCAAGCTCCTCTGGCACACCGCTGTTGCCGGCCTCCCGGCCGTCTCAGTCGTGGTCGGGCTCGCGCTCCACCAGGTGCTGGCCCGCCACGGACGCCCCGGCATCTCCCCGGTGAGGATTGTGGCCGGGGCCGCCACAGGGCTCCTCATCCTCTACGGCCTGCTGATGCCCTGGGGTGCCGTGCTCGGGGTCTGGTCGTCGGTCGACGGCGGGCAGGTCCTGAAGGCGCTCCGGACCCCAGGCGCACAGACGGCACAGGTGGTCTGGCTCCGCTCCTCCCCGACCACCGATGCCGTCACGCGGAGTCTCCTCGACGCCTTCCGCGCCCCGGCGACACGTGACCGCGCCCCACAAGCCGCCTTGTCCATCCCGGAGGAGTGCCGGCTTCTCGAGGCTGCATCCAGTCCGGTGGTGCTGACGACGGCAACGGACGAAGAGACCCGCTCTCGATACCGATGTGTGAGCGCTGTCGACATCCTGCGGGCAGGCGCGGCGGACTAGCGGTCAACCAGGCGAACGCGAGAGAGCTCCTCTGTCGAGAGAAGCGTCGACAGCCGGGCCATCAGCCGTGGATCGGTCACCAACAGTTCGCCGTCGGGGTCCTCCAGAGCTCGTCGTGCGATGTCCACAGCGAGCGCTGACTCCGAGGGTTGCTCGCTACGACTCAGCGCGAAGAGATCGACGTCGAACCTGTCCGCTGCGCCGAACCGCGCTCGGGCGAGTGTGTGGAACCACTGTTGGGCGTAGGACGCGTTCGGATCACCTTCGCGTGTGGCCATGAGTGTGGTCCGGGTGGCGCGCGAGGGGTCCAAGGCGGCACTCGTGCGCAGCAGCAGGTTCGCCTGCGAAGTCTTGCGCGACCTCTCGTCGAAGAGCTGGTGAACCCCACCGGCCCAGAACACGGAGGGTGCAGGAGAGTCACGCAGAGCCACGCCAAGACCCAGAAGGGCGAGAGACGGGACCAGCACAGTGAGTACTCCGGTCCGCACCGCCTTCGGCGACGCGGCGATCCCGGGGTCTCTGACGGGCCTGCCGCTGGGCCACGCGGCGATCATGACCAAGCCAACGCCGAGGACCGCGGCCAGCGTGAACTTCCAGAAGTAGTAGGTCAGCTGGCCGGTTGCGGCGAGTTGGTAGGCCGCGATGGCCACTGACATGGACAGTGCGACCGTGGTGAACATCACCACCGCGAGTGGGTCATCCGAGCTTCGGGTTCCCCGAAACCACCAGACGAGAGAGATGGCCCATGACAACCCCAGAAGGGTCCATATCGCCCAAGGCGACAGGGCGATGACGGGCCCATCAAGAACAACTGCGGCCGCTCCTGACTGGGCTGGGCCACTGCTTGTCGGCAGCTGAGCGAACGACCCGACCACGAGCAGCGTGGCGAAGGCGACGCAGGCGACGAGGAGGATCGCCATGACGGCCCGTTGCGTGGGTGACCGAAGCGTCAGCGCCCGTCGTGCCGCCGGCCAGGCGGCGACCATTGCCATGGGTAGCACGAGCATCCACGAGGCGGCGAGGACCAGCAGACCGCTGATGGCCGCAACCTCGGGCAGGGTTGAGGCCTCCTTCGACCGCGAAAGCAGGTAGATCAGCGGGGGGGCGACAGCTGCGAAGAGGAAGCTGAGGTGCCCCTGAAGGAGGTTCAGTCCCCCTGGGACGGCAACGAGCAGGCTGAGTGCCAGCAGGCTCGAGGCAGTCACCCGGCTGGCCGACGCACGGTCAAGGGACTGAAGAACTGCTGCTGTCACCGCAACGACCAGGAGTGAGAAGAGCCCCCACTGCACATGGGAGTACCTCACGAGCTCCTGCGCCACGCTGACCGGCTGCCCATAGGCCGCTTCAGCGATGACGACAGCCAGGGAGTGGAACCACCGGGGATAGGTGGCGTAGGCGTAGGAACCCCCGTCTGGGGCAGGAGGCAGGAACGGGGGCGCAGCCTGGGCGAATCGTTGCTCGAGGTACATCGTGAAGTGAACAGCGTGGTCCCAGCCCAGCATCAGCATCGACAATGCCTGCGGACTGGTGTTGACGGTAGCCAGCGGCCACGCCACCACGCGCAGCCGTACCCCCGCCAACGGCGAGAAGAGCATCGCGCCGTCGGAGGTGGGGCCGAACGCGGTCCGGCCATCTGGTCGCGGCGGCCGCCAACGTGCCCATCACCAGGGCAGCAGTGACAGCGACCCCGACCCCCGCTGACGGAATCCACCCGTCCGGCAACCACAAGAGCACGGGAAGCCATCCGAACGCCAGGCTGAGGTTCAGCGCCAGGCGGCGATCCAACCGTGCCGCAGTGGGCGTGAGCGCGACCATGGCCAGGAACGCCGCCGCCAGAAGAACGACCGAGCTGATGAACCAGCTGAGCACGAGGACGAGCACCGCCACTGCGAGACCTATGGCGACCGGCCGGCCTGCGAGAAGGCCGAGAGTCCACCTGGGTGGGCTGACTTCGTCGGGGGGCGAGGAGATCATCGGCCACTGCTGGGCATGGCATTGGCTGGCTGCGACTCCTGGATGTCGAGCATCATCGCGAAGAGCAGCATGTGGAGCCCGCTGAGGAGCGGGGCGACACACAGCAGGACGGTGCCCGGAGAGGCCGCCGGGGGCCCGAGGGTCTGGACGATGATCCACACCCCGACGAGGAAGCCGACGAGCATGAGGGCAAGGCCGGTGAAGAGCAGGAGGGCGACCGCGGAGAACGACTGCAGCACGTACTTCCACCAGATCCTGGTCCAGAAGCCCCGAATGAGCCGCAGCGCGATCCGTGGTCCGACGCTGGCGAGCTTCATCCCGGACACCTCGCCGGCCGTAGCGCGCCGGCACCGGGACGTCCATGGCGGGGACGCGCAGGATGTTGAGGTTGATCAGCAGGTCGTTCTCGAAGTCGTAGCGGCGTGCGATCTGGTCCCAGGGAATCCGAGCCAGGGCATCTCGGTGGATGGCGGTGTAGCCGTTCTGCGGGTCGAAGAGGTTCCAGTAGCCGCTCGCTGCCTTGGTGAGGAACGAGAGCGCGATGTTGCCCACGACGCGCGTGCGCGGCATCCCGCTGAACGACCCGCGGCCGTAGAAGCGGTTCGCCTTGGTGAACTGGGCGCGACCGTCGGCGATCGGGTCGAGCATCGCCGGAAGGTAGTCGGGGTCCATCTGCCCGTCTCCCGCCATCACGACGCACACGTCGGCTCCGAGGTCGAGAGCCGCACGGTGGCCCGCGAGTATGGCCCCACCGACCCCCTGGTTCCGGGCGAGGGTGAGCACGACGGTGCGCGGGTCGGCCACGGCCCGTGCACGTTCGCCGGTCTCGTCCGGGCTGGCATCGTCCACCACGACGACGTGGTCGACCAGGTCGGGCATCGACCGCACCACGTCGGCGATGTGCTCCTGCTCCTGGTATGCCGGCACCACGGCGGCGACGGTGAGCCCTCTGTACATGCTGTCCTCGGTTCAGGGCACGACCAGCATCGTGCTGGCCTGGTCGTGGAGACTGACGACGTGCGCGGCACCTGTGTACCGCACGCGCAGGTTCTCGAAGCGTACGGAGACGCTCTTGTCGGCCGCGTCGCGCACCGGGTCGCCGGAGACACGGATCGCCAGCCGTTGATAGCCGACCGGCGCCGTGAGGGTCAGGTCGAGACGCGTCGGTGATCCCTCCACCGCCGTCACCCGAGCGAGCACCTCGCCCTCGGACATCACCTCGACATCTCGCGTCGGTGCCCCGAGGGCCGTGACGTCCACGGAGACCTCGATGGGGCCGACGGCCGTGGAGCCGAGGTTGGAGGTGGTCAGGCCGGCGCGGGACCCGGCCTCCTGGGCCGCCCCTTCGCCGTCGAGCATGATCGGTCCTGCCGCGAGGCCGACCAGAACCGGTTCGAGGAGCCGCTCGCGGGCGGAGGGTTCCGCCGCGGTGGATCCAGTGAGGGACCACGCGACCAGCCGCCCGTCCGGGCTGCGGGACACCGGCTCGCCGAGGCCCTCGGTGAGTGACCGCAGCGCCGGCGCCTCGGGGTCGACGGCCTCGGTGTCGACCTCGATGGCGCAGAAGCCCGTCGCCCGAAGCTCCCGGACGAGCCGTTCGGGGTCAGCCAGGTCGATGCCGAAGGCCCAGTCACCGGCCTGGGTGCCGCGCATGCCGCCGTGGCTCCACCGGAGGTCCGACGTGGTCAGGTGCTGGAGCAGCTGGGCGTTGACGTCGTAGCCCGGCTGGCACGTTGCCCTCGGGGAACGACATCACGGGCAGCTGGAGCACACCGCACCCACCGCCGGTGGCGAGGGCAAGGCTCTGTGTGTACTCGCCCAGGTCGGAGAGGCGCTGCTCGTGAGCCGAGTAGTCGGGTGCCCGATCGGGGTTCGTCTGGTCCAGGATGCCGACGACGAGCACCACGGCAGCAAGGGCCACCCCCACCCGGGGCGGCCGCGGCCGACTGAGCCAGTGACCCACGGCCAGCAGTCCGAACAGGAGGATCACGGTGGACAGGCGGGACCACGTGCGCACCTGGGGGGTGGCCAGCAGGGCCACGACGCTCCCGAGGCCGCCGACGGTGTAGAAGGCCCCCGAGACGACGGCCAGGGCGGCCCACACCCGCAGGCGCTCCGGCGCTGGCCGTCCGGTCGTGAGCACCCGGAGCCCGATGACCACGAGGGCCACCGCGCCGACGAGCCCGACGACGCCCAGGGCCAGCGTCTCGGTGACGGGGCGCCCGGCCGCGCGGTAGGCGGTGGTGAGAGCAGCGAGCGGTTCGAGCCGGTGCCCCTCCCAGGGCAGCGCGAGGTCGATGAGGCGCCCGGCATACCGCTCGGACTCGAGTGCCACCCGGGTCGCCGGTCTCGGGCCGGTCAGCTCCTCACCCGACATGCCGATCCTGGCGGCGATGAGAGGTAGGGCGGCCACGGCCGCGACCCACGCCGACGTCACCAGCCCGGCCCGCCACCACGTGGGGCTGCGGCCGGCTCCTGCGCGGAGCACGGATGCCGCCACGAGGAGGATGAGCGTGAATGCCGCGTAGTAGACGCCGCTGAGCCCGACGAGCGTGAGCGCCACGAGCATCAGGATCGAGCGCTGCCGGCGTCGCGCCGGCCTCGGGTGCCTCCCGGTCCCAGGGGGTGCGGCCCCGGGCCACCTCGATGGCCACCCAGATCGCGGGCGGGAGGGTCCAGTACGACGCGAGCCACAGGTGCTCGAAGCGCTCCGCGTGTCCGGGGGCCGCGGCGAAGAGCACACCCACGACGACGGATGCCGCTGGGCTCAGCCGCTGGCTCCGGGCCAGCAGGTAGGCCGCAGCACCGATGAGCGGGTACCCGAGGAGGAGGTAGACCGCACCGACCGTGGCGGGGTCCGAGGAGAAGAGCCCGAGCGCCTTGACGCCGATGATGTGGATGACGTTGAGCTCGGGGAAGAACGAGCCGTTCTGGCCGAGCGGGTAGCCGATGAGGTCGTTGCGCCAGAACCAGCCGTTGACGAGGATGTCGCGCAGCTGGGTGAGCACCAACGGGCTGTCGCCGTCCAGCGACAGGGGCACGCCCGGCCGCCACTCCCAGAACCGCAACGACGACACGCCGACCAGCAGCGCGAGGAGCGCCGTGCCGGCCGCCCCGAGCACGTCGATGTGGCGCAGCCGGCGCAGGGCCGGCATCACGGTGCCGCCTCTGATCGGCGCGGTGGCCGACAGGCTGCGCCACAGGCGGAAGTCCCGGTCCTCGGCCGCGACGGCCCATCCGCCCGCCTTCTCGAGGGCGGTGTCCAACCGGCTGTCCCGCTCGGCGAGGATGCTCGCGATTCCCTGCTGCGCGGCATACGCCTCCCAGCCCGGCTCGGCGTCGGCGAACGCGCGGTACGCGGTGCTCACCGGCTCGCTGTAGACCTCCGCCCGCAGGTCGTACATGGGCTTGCGGTCGCGGTGGGCCCACTGCACCCACCCCACGGCCATGCCCGTCGACCGCCAAGGGAAGCGCGGCCGGCGTGTCGGCGATCGCCTGGGAGACCTCGGTGTGTCACCGGGGGACCGAAGGGCGTTCGTGCGACATGCCACCCGCCGACGCACCAGGACGATGACGAGGGCGATGGCCCAGACGGCCCACTCGGGGTCGCGACCGCGGGTGCGCGTCGCGTGCGGCCGAAGCGTCGTGAGCGCATGGGCGACGGCGGGCGCCATGAGGACCGCTCCGAAGGCCATCGTGCGGACCATCCACAGGGCCAGCCCAGCCCCGCGACGAGGCACGCCAGCCGGGTCCAGCGGTGATCCGGCGAGCGGACGACGCCGACCGCTGCCAGCACGGCGGCCACGACGATGGCCCAGAGGATCGGGTTGTCCACCGCGGGGCGGGCCCACTCGTTGACGTACTCGGATGGCCAGGCGCCCCACCCTGAACGGCTCCAGGAGCAGCCGTGGGCCGAGCGGGGTGACCGCGGCAGCGAGGACGGACGCGAGGACGACCAGCAACGCCACGGACGGCATCGCGACGGGTGAGGCGCGCGTCGGCGATCGCGCCAGCCAGCAGCACCACCCCGGCACCGATCCCCAGCGTCCACGTCCCGTGGAGGCATGCCCACAGCCAGGTCAGTGGCACGACCGCCCACGGGACTGCGCCGCGCAGCGTCGATCGCCACCAGAGGAGGGTCACCACGGCGAACAGCACCAGACCCGCCAGCTGCGGGCGCTCCCCCCAGGCCGCGGCCGCGCCGAACATCGTGAGCGCCGCAGCGAACCCGGCAGCGGCGGTGCTCGCGACCAGGCGGCACGTCGCCACGACCGCGGCCCCGAGGCAGATGACGAGCAGAAGCCGGACCACCTGGATGCCGTCCATCCCGGCCGCCGCCCAGGTCCAGGCCATGGCTCGTTGGGCGAGCCACTGCGTGGGCACGTACGGCTGGTCCGCGAGGGTGGCGAGCGGGTCCGGGCCGGTGCCGAAGCGCTGGCCGGCGTTGAGGAGGTCGCCGATGCGCAGGTGGAGGTAGAGGTCGACGTCGGGGGTCGTGCGGATGCGCAGCAGCATGGCTGTGATGAGACCCAGGGCGACCCCGCTCCGACGGCGAGCTGGGCTCGGGGCCCGGGGCGGGGCAGCGGCCGGACGCGTCGCCGCGTCGGTCATGCCGTGGCTCCCCTCGCCGTGCGCGTCGTCCCATGGTGGGTCTGCCTACCATCCGTGGCCGCCTGAGTGCCCCGCCATCGGCCGTTCGGCCCACCCCCGTCATCCCTTCGGTCGGTCGAGACGTGTCTGCTCGGGCCATGCGCCGCCGGCTGCCAGAGGGCACCATGGGCGCAGGCAACCGCCCACCGGGGATGGCTGCCCTGCCCACCCCTCGTCCTGGAAGGACCACAGAAATGACCAAGGCACTCATCCGGCTCCAGCAGCTCCGCTCGGAGAAGGGCGCGACCGCCGTCGAGTACGGCCTCATGGTCGCCCTCATCGCGATCGTCATCATCGCCGCCGTCGCGCTGATCGGCACCAACCTCGACCTGACCTTCGACCAGGTCGCCGCCAGCCTCAACTGATCGCACACCGGGCGCCGACCTCGCTGCGCGAGGTCGGCGCCCGGACCAGTTCTGCGGGCCAACTCGACAGGAGCCGACATGAACGCAGCCCGTTCGCGTGCTCGCGCCGCATCGGCGGACGGAGCGCGGCGCGACCGCCGTCGAGTACGGGCTGATGCTCGCGCTCATCGCCATGGTGATCTTCGGCGGCGTCTATCTGCTCGGCCCGGCCCTCGACGCGGTGTTCGACGCCGTGGCGGCGTCGCTCTGATGTGACGTGAGTCCGTGGCCGGGGCGCACTAGCAGGTCACGAGGGCGTATGGGAACATTCGGGTCAGGAAGTTCGATGACGAGGCAGGGGAGCACGAGATGGCGCTGACGATGCGTCGGCGCGAGCGTGGCGCCGTGGCCGTCGAGATGGCCATCATCCTGCCCGCTCCTGCTGCTCGTCATCGGGGGGATCGTCGACTTCGGCCGGCTGCTGTTCACCCAGAACGTCGTGACGAATGCCGCCCGCGAGGGGGCCCGCATGCGTGCTCTCGGTTACCCGGAGGGTGACGAGGCCGCGCCGTCGCCAGGGACGGCTGCGCAGAGGGTCGTCGGGGCGATGCTGAGCATCCCGGCCGGCACTACACGTTCAGCTGCAGTCCGATCTGCCCGTCGAACCCCACGCCGGCCAACACCGTGACCGCCACGCGTGACGGTCACCGAGCTTCTCGTTCATCTTCCCCATTCCGGTCACGGCGCCCCAACCCAGCGCCCAGTCACAGATGAGGTGCGGCGGATGAGCAAGCAGCGCAATGAGCGCGGCGCAGTCGGCACGATCGTGGCGGTCCTCGTTGCACGGGGCTTGTCTTCGGGTTCCTCGCCATCGCCGTGGATGTTGGCGGCCTGCTCTGGGAGCGCCGCCAGCTGCAGAACGCCGCCGACGCCGCGGCGCTCGCGCTTGCCTACGACTGCTTCACCCCTGGTGGGTGCACCTTGGCCGACGGCACAGGCCCCGAGGGCAGGATCCTCAACGCGGGGAGCTCAAGGCGCTGGCGAACGGCAACTCGAGCGACCGCCTGAGCGGATTCACTGACGAGATGCTGGCGGGGCGGTCGCTCGCCGCCTGCTCGGTCAACATCGCCGGCTCCGCCCTGCCCGACGTGTCCCGCGCCCCGGGCCGGGCTGAGCCAACTGCCCCGACCTGCCCCCAGCACTGGCGGCGATGACGAACCTGCCCTACGTCGAGGTCCGGACCGATGTCCGAGTCCTCGTCCGGCAGCGTCGTGGCCAACTGGTTCGCGGGAGTCACGGGGGGCTCGGACTCGGCGTCGTCAAGTCGAGGCGTGCTCTCGAGCCGCCGTGGGGCGCCCGGGTGGCGGCAGCGGCGAGCTGCCCATCACGCTCAGCGCCTGCGAGTGGCAGCGAGCGACCGGCGGGACTCCGCCTGGCCTGGCGGGGTCGCGGGCCCGGGCAGCTACTACCCCCACCGTGTACTCTGCGACGAGCCCGCACGGCTACGGCGGCGGCGAGCAACCCCTGGCCGCCGGAGCCCCGCCTGCCCCCGACGTGCGAACCTGGGCGGCGAGATGGTGTTGCTTGTGCAGAACCCCCCGGGGGCCAGACGCCGCCCAGCCCATGCCCGAACTGGCAGGGTCATGCCCTCCCCGGAGGCTTCGGCATCCTGGAGACAGTTCCCGGCAACGCCGTGCAAGATCCAGGAGTACCCGTTCTCGTGGATGCACACCCAGCCTGGCAAACACCGTCCTGCGACCTGCGCTGCTTCGTCGGCACGGTGGTGAGCGTTCCCGTCTTCGACTGCACGTTGACACGAACGTACCTGCCCGACCGCGACCCCATCTCCCCCGAGCGCGTCAGCTGACCCGTGCGACACCGGCAACGGCTCCAACGCGTAGTACCACCGGGCGGGCTATGCCGCGCTTCTACCTTCTGGCTACGGCATGACGACGACCGGAAGCATCTGACAACCGGGTCGCAAGCATCAACCCGAACACGACGCTCGCGCCAACACGCTCGGCAACGCCAATCCCTGCGAGAACAGCGCGAGCTGCATCTCCGGGTGGTTCATGACCGGCGCGCTGAACGCCACCTCGATCAGCGGGTCCGCCGTCTGGTGGCAGCTACTTCGGCACCTACGCCGTGGTGCCCGCCGGCTGACAATGCTGCAGCACGACCGACATCGACCGAACCGAACATGACATGAAGGGCTGACCGACTGTGGGTCGTCGCATCATTGCCATCGCCGTTGCCACCGTCATCGCGCTGATCGGTGCGGTACTGGTGCTCATCTACGCCCGGAGCGCAGACGCGCGCGCCGTCGAGGCGGCCAGCCCGCGGGATGTCTACGTCTCCACGGCGACCATTCCCGCTGGAACGTCGCTGAAGGAGGCCGTGCGGCTCGAGCTGGCCGTCAAGACGCAGACGGCCGCCAGCGCCCTGCCGGCCGGGGCCGTCACGGTGGTGGACGACTCCAACAGCGAGCTCCTGGCCCTGACCGACATCCCCCCCGGCCAGTATCTGTTGACCGCGTCGTTCGGCGAGACTCCGGTCGGCGAGAAGGCGATCCAGGTGCCCGCCGGGCAGCTTGCCGTGTCGGTTGCCCTGAGCGACCCGGCCCGAGTCGGCAACTTCGTGACGCCCGGCAGCTTCCTCACGATCTTCGCCACCCACCCGGAGGCCGCACGCGGCGGAGACGACCGACGAGGGCGAGGACGGGGGTGCGGCGAAGCCGCAGCCGCCAGCCGGTAACGCGACCTCGGTGCTGCTCGACAACCTCCAGGTCATCGCCATGGGCGATGCCGTGCTCACCCAGACCCAGCCCACCGCTCCGGCGGAGGGGAGGAGGCCCCCGCTGCCGCGACGCCGGGCTTCCTCGTCACGCTTGCAGTCACTCCCGAGCAGGCCACCCGGCTCGTTCACGGCGTCAACAACTACATGCTCTACGCGGGCCTTCGCGGCGCCGAGGTCAAGGTCGACCCGAAGCTGACCACCAATGACGCGACCATCTTCCAGGGAGGGTCGTGAACATCCTCTGGGACGCCAGTCCGGGGGCGATCGAGAAGTACCGGTTCGCACTCGGCGGGGACACGCAGACGCTCGAGTCGGCGGCCATGGTTGCGCGCGTGCTCCACGACAACCCCAGCATCGAGCAGGTCGTCATCGGACCCGATGTGCAGCTCGAGCCCGCGTGCGAGCTTGCGGAGGCGGCCAGGCTGGACCGCCCCGAGCTGGGAGTCATCCTCCTGCGCCACCGCATCGACGTCACCACCTTGAGCCATGCCCTGCGCAGCGGCGTCCGGGAGGTCGTCACCGCCGAGGACACGACCGCCCTCGCCGACGCCCTGCGGCGCAGCCGTGAGCTGACGTCGCGGCTCCTCGGCCACCAGGCGGGGGGCGGTGGCAACGAGGGTCACATCGTCACCGTCTTCTCCGCCAAGGGTGGCGTCGGGAAGACCACGCTGTCCACCAACATCGC